>CAVZGP010000009.1:0-1040064 GCA_963774765.1 Ilumatobacteraceae bacterium | reverse complement strand
GGAGCAACGTGTTCCGCCGATGACGGGGCAGCGGTGCCACGGGGTCAGGCCTTCGTGACGGTGGAACTCCCGAGCTGTCGCCGATGGTGTCATCTCGGTCGCTGAGCGCGTTCTTCTCCTCCGATTGGGCGAACGTGCAGCGGCGTCCACCAGGAGACGTCGCCGAACTCGATGCGCCCATCGAGTGTTTGGCGGACCTCGAGTTCCACCGTCTCCTTGAAACGGCGCTTCACGCCGATGTCACAACGACCGCCGAGGAGGTGCGTGTGGCTCCGCTCATCGTGTCCATCGGTCCGCCGGTCGGCCCAACTCCCCGCGGCGCTGTACCGCCGGAATCGTTTGCTCCGGCCACCGCCCCGTAGTCTTGTCGGGCTCGCCGCCCCGAACGTCGTGTGCCCTCTCGAAAGGAAATCTGAACGATGGGCAAGAAGTCCAAGAAGTCCAAGAAGTCCAAGAAGTCCAAGAAGTCCAAGCAGGTCGAGTCGACGTCGGATTCATCGGTCAGCGAGACAGCGGCCCCGACGGGCAAGATGAAGCGCAAGGTCTATGAGGCTGAAATGCGGATCTTGCAAGGCGAGTTTGTGGCGCCTGCAGGAAGAGTGGGTCACGGCGACCGGCGCCAAGGTGTGCATCGTGTTCGAGGGCTTGGATTCCGCCGGCAAGGGGGGCACGATCAGGCGTATCACCGAGCGCACGAACCCACGTGTGTTCAAGCACATTGCGTTGCCGGCACCGACCGAGCGCCAGAAATCACAGATGTACGTGCAGCGCTACATGAGCCATTTCCCAGCGGCGGGTGAAGTCGCGATCTTTGATCGCGGTAGTCGGCAGCACCGTGTGGGTGTTGAGCACGTGCTCGGGTTGCTGCACTTCTGAGCAGACCGAACAATTCCTCGAGATGGTCCCTGGGGTCGAGAAAGCAATGGTCGACTCGGGGATCATCCTGATCAAGTATTGGCTCAACGTCAGCGTGGACGAACAGGTCTACGGCTCGAGGACCGCATCGACGATCCGCGCAAGATCTGGAAGCTGTCGCCGACAGACTTGAAGTCCTACAGCCACCGCTACGACTACTGCCGGCGCGTGACAGGATGCTGGCCGCGACGGACACGTCGTGGGCGCCGTGGTTCGTTGCTCACAACGACGACAAGAAGCGCGTCGGCTGAACATCATCACGCACCTCCAGCGGATCCCGTACGAGCCGGTCCCACGTCCGAAGGTCGAGTCCCCAAGAAGCCGGACGCCGGCGGCTACGTCGAACCTGATCTGCCGTTGCACCGGGTGCCCGAGAAGTTCTGAGAACGGAGAAGACGATGACCGCAGCGACACCCAACGACACTGTGCCCAGGTGGTATTCGCTCGGCGGTGACGACGTCGCGTACTCGACTCGGCGTCGATCCCGGCAGTGGCCTCAGTGTCGCGAAGCCGCCGAGTCCTCCAGAAGGACGGGCCCAACGCGTTGCCAGCGGAGAAGTCGACACCTGGTTGGCGGCGATTCTTGGCTACGAGATGCCGTGTACATGCAGATCATCCTGCTTGTTGCTGCGGTGCTGTCGTTCGCCATCGGCGAGTGGAGCACCGGGGCGGTCCTGGTGCTGTTGACGGTGCTGAACGCGGTGATTGCCCTGCGCCAGGAGGGCAAGGCAGAGAGCGCCATGAACGTGTTGAAGTCGATGACGAAGCAGACAGCACGCGTGCCGCGGGCGGGGCCGAGTCAGCAGTCGCACTCGAGGAGGTCGTCGCTGGCGACATCGTGCTGATCACCGCCGGTGACAATGTGGCTGCTGATGGCCGGATCATTCAGGCGAGCTCGCTGAGCATCGACGAGTCGGCGCTCACCGGTGAGAGCACGCCGGCCTCGAAGGATGCCGACACCCTTGCCGACGGCGAGCTCGGGCCGGGCGATCAGAAGAACATGGCGTTCATGAGCACGCCGGTCACGCACGGCAGCGGCACGATGATCGTCACGGCGAGGTGCTGATGCCCAGGTCGGCAAGATCGCCGGCATGTTGGCGAGTTCCAAGAAGGCGCCCTCGCCGCTGACGAAACAGCTCAACACCTTGACCCTGTGGATCGGTGCCGCGGCGTTGCTGACCATGATCATCATGTTCGTACTGGGCCTGTCGAGAGACATCTCAGCGGACTCGTTGTTCATCACCGCGGTCGCGTTGGCGATCGCCGCGATTCCCACCGCACTTCCCACGGTTCTGCAGGTCATCTTGTCGGGCGGTGCCAAGGAGTTGGCCGGCGAGAACGCGGTCAAGGACCTCAACTCGGTGGAAACGCTCGGTTCGACCTCGGCGATCAACTCCGACAAGACCGGCACGCTGACGATGAACCAGATGACCGCTGTCGAGCTGGTGGACGCGGCCGACCGATACACGATCTCCGGAACGGGGTACAGCCTCGAGGGCAAGGTTCACCACGCTGCGGGCAAGACGCTGTCGATCGACGATGCGATCCTGCCGTACGTCATGGCCAGTGACGCCAACCTGGTGAACGGCAAGGTGGTCGGGGACCCGACCGAAGGCGCCCTGTTGGTGCTTGCGTACAAAGCAGCCCTCGACATCGACGCCACGCGGCAAGGGCTCCCACGTCTGGCCACGCTGCCGTTCGATCCCGGTTACAAACTGATGGCGACGTTCAACAACGCAACCGACGCATCGGGCAAGGCCGTCGTGCGTTGCTTCGTCAAGGGCGCCGCTCCGGCGGTACTCGATCGGGTGGCAACGACTCGCGTCGATGGAGCCAGCGTCGCGTGGGACGACACCTTTCGGCAGAAGGCCGACGGTGCCGTCACCCGGATGGAGGGTGCGGGCCAGCGAGTGATGGCGGCAGCCGTGCGCGATCTCGACCCCGCCACGTTCGATGCCAACGGCGACCTGCTGAGCTATGTGACCGATCTCGAGATGGCATCGATCGTCGCCATGGTCGATCCGCCACGCGACGCCTCGATGCAAGCGGTCCATGATGCCCAGAACGCAGGCATCCGTGTGCGCATGGTCACCGGTGACGACGTGATCACCGGTGCCGCCATCGCCGAGCAGCTCGGCATTCCCGGCACCGCGATGCTCGGAGCCGATTTCGCTGCGCTGAGCGACGACGAGCGCCTGGCGCGCATCGACGACATCGGCGTGGTCGGACGAGTCGCCCCCGAACACAAGGTGCTGCTCGTCGAGACGCTCCGCAAGAAGGGCGACGTCGTCGCCATGGCCGGTGACGGCGTGAACGACGCTCCAGCGATCAAGGCCGCCGACATCGGCATCGCCATGGGAACCGGCACCCAGGTCGCGAAGAACGCCAGCAAGATGATCCTGTCCGACGACAACTACGCCACCATCGTGGTGGCCGTCAGGGGCGGCCGCAAGGTCTACGACAACCTCAACAAGTTCATCCGGTTCGTGATCGTGGAACTCGTCGCGTACATCCTCACGTTCCTCGGCGCCAGCGTTCTCAACATCGCCGCCGGGCAACCGTTCTCGCCCGCTCAGATCCTCTACATCAACTTCTTCGTCAACGCACCGCTCGGCGTGTGGCTCGGCATGGACAAAGAGGCCCCAGGCCTCATGAACCTCAAACCCCGCTCCCGCGACGAGTCGATCATGACCAAGGGACTGATGACCACCGCCGGCGTCGTCGGGCTGTTCATGGCCGCATGCACGCTGGCACTCATCAGCTACGGCACCGAACACTACGGCAACGTACTCATCGGCACATCCATGGGCGTCACCACCTTCTCGCTCATGCTCATCGCAGCGGTCTTCCAGGCTCGAAGCGTGACCGGCACGGCACTCACCACCGCGTCCCTCGACAACCGCAGCCTCAACATCGCCGCGCTCATCGAGCCCTCCTCCTCGCCGTGCTCATCACCCAGACCGACGCGCTGCGAATCCTCCTCGGAACCGTGCAGCTGACACTCACACAATGGTCACTCGCACTCGCACCAGCCGTCACGCTCTTCTTCCTCTGGGAAGTCGGAAAGCTCATCGCCCGACGAACGGCCCACGACCCACACCACAGCACAGCACCAGGCGTGGCAGCCACCGCCTGACCGGCAAGTTCGTCGTCGCCGAGAGCAGCCCACCCGCCAACGTCCAGATCGTCGTTGGCTCCGTCGAGGTCGTCGACGTGATCGATGACTGCTGCGTCTCGTCGACCGGTTGCATGATTGATCGGTCCGGGGCGACCGAT
This sequence comes from Ilumatobacteraceae bacterium, assembly GCA_963774765.1. Taxonomy (GTDB): domain Bacteria; phylum Actinomycetota; class Acidimicrobiia; order Acidimicrobiales; family Ilumatobacteraceae; genus Sva-07. Next base: position 1,035,873 of record CAVZGP010000009.1, on the reverse strand, counting down.
GTCGTGACGGCCCTGGCGGAGATCAGATCAGGCGGACAAGTCCGTGGATGGCAAGTACCACGCCGAGACCCAGCGTGAGCCAGATGCGCACCAACGCTGTGTTCGCCTTCAGCCACGTCTCACCCTCAGCGACGATCGTGGCCGCACGGCTCCCGCCGACGATCACGAGGCCGACCGGCACCGAGACGAGCACTGTGGCGACCGCGACATAGAGAACGACCAGCGTGAGGTCCTCGACACCGCGGAGGTCGGCTTGGCTGAGCGTGGCCATCGCCAAGAAGGTGAGGATGAGCCGCTTGGGCCCGCCGAAGCCGAGGAGTGCGGCCACCGAAAAGGCCGCAGCAGGCCGGAGATGGCTCAGTCGCGCCATGAGGGCACCTCCGCGACCTGTCTCGACCTCGGCTCGCGCAGGGATGTGACGTTCTCGGAGGCCGGTCACCACCAGCGCGAGACCGACCAGCAGTGCCAACAGACCGTTCACGGTGTCGAGGGAGTCGAGCCGTTCGAGGGCGGCCTGGCCCAGCATCAGGGCCAGGAGAGCTGCGATCGTGGTGCCGAGCAGGAACCCAGCGAGAAAGGCGATGCTGTTCGTGCGCGGGCGCTCACTTCGGATCACGACGAGCGTCGCTGTCAGCACCAGCGGGCTGGCGGCAGCGATGAACGCGTAGAAGAGGATGTACCCGGTGGCGGAGATCACTCGGATCGACGCCGAGGGGAGTCGGTGGCACGGGCCAGCCGCTGAATCGCTCGGCGCATGGGCTCGAAGATATCGCGCCTCTCGGCGGGTGAAGCTGATGACGAGTCTTCTTCTGGGTGCGCTCTTGGCAGGATCACCGAACGTCGGTGCCCGTGTGCGTAGCCTGGACGCTCGTGGCAGCAACCCTCGCCCTCGTGGCGGCATTCCTCTTCGCTCTGGCCGCCACACTCCAGCAGAAGGGGGCGCTCAACCTTCCGAAGGTCTCGCTCGGCGAGCCGTCGTCGCTGCTGAAACTCCTCGGCCAGACGATGTGGTTGGTGGGCACGGGCGCCATGCTCATCGGCTACGTCGTGCAGGCCGCCGCGGTCGATCGCGGGCAGGTCTCGATCGTGCAGCCGCTCCTCGTCACCACCGTTGTCTTCGCCCTGCCGCTCGGCTACTACCTCACTCAGCAATACGTCGGCCGGCGCGAGATCGGCGGGGCGTTCGTGATCGTTGTCGGGCTCGCGCTGTTCACGATCTTCGGCCATCCCGCCGAGGGCAACGGGAACGCGCCGGGTTCGGACTGGCTGTTCGTGATCATTCTTGTCGCCATCGTGTCGGGCGTGTTGCTGAGCCTTGCCGGGCGAGGCGGGCCGTCGGTGAGAGCGGCCATGTACGGCGCCGCGGCCGGCGTACTCTTCGGCTTGTCGGCATCGCTCACCAAGCCGACGCTCGACTACCTGAAAGATGGCGTCGGGGAGATGCTCTCGCACTGGGAACCGTACGTGCTCGCATTCGTCGGCATCCTCGGCTTCGTCCTGCAGCAGATCTCGCTCGGCACGGGCTGCCTTGCCCCGTCGGTCGCAACCGTGTCGACGGTCAACCCGTTCGTGTCGATCCTCATCGGGACCTTCCTGCTCGACGAACGGCTCAGCCGACCACCCTGGCACGTCGCGGTCGCAATCGTCGGTTTGGTGCTCGCCCTCGGCGGTGCCGTCGTGGTCTCCATGGCCAAGCCTGAAGCGAAGAGCGACCGAGTCGCGCCCGAACCCCCACCAGTCCCGGCGATCGGGCTGTCGTGACAGAGCTTCAGCTCCTGGGCCAACGTGTTTGCACGATGTATCAGCTTGCGCCAGGTGTCGCGTGCCCGTCAAGCTGACCGCCTTCGGTGTCGGCAGGTGACGTTCCGACACTCGCAGGGCTGAACCCGCTCAGAGCATCATCGAATCCATCACCCAGCGTCAGCCACCCATCCGAGACGGGCGAGCGCGAACTCAGCAAAGATCTGAGGTTGCCCCGGCTCGACCGGCACACGGGACGATGCGGCAGCCGCTCAAGCGTTGCCCGAACCATCGAGCAGCGACATTGCCAGAGCAACATCGTTGGTCGAGATCGAGTGGGCGCCGGCATCCAGCGCGAAGAATCTCATCACGCCCCACTGCGTCGTTCGCATGGACCACATAGCCCAGCTCGCCAAGACCCGATGCGATCCGCTCGGTGATGGCGCCGGCGTAGACATGAGCGACATCGAAACCAGCGGTCTCCGCTGTTCCCAGCACATAGCGCTCAAAGACGGCACCATTCATCCACGGCTGGGGTTGTTGCGCGAACAGGCCGATCGTGGCGTCGGGTCGTTCGGCCTTCAGCCGGCAGAGCATCGGATGGTTCCACCCGGTGAACTTCACCCGATCGAAGACGCCCGCCCGATCGACAGCATCGAGCACGACATCGAGGACCACTCGCCCCCAGGTCTTGATCTCGAGCTCGAAGACATCCGCGGGCAGCGCGAGCACTGAGCCGAGGAGCGGCACGCTCTCTCGCGCGAAGCGTGAGTCGAACCACCCGCCGGCGTCCAACGCCCGAACCTCGTCCACGGTGGCAGCGAACACCGGGCCCGAGCCCGTGGTCGTCCGGTCGAGCATCGCATCGTGAATGACGACCGGATGGCCGTCCCTCGTCAGTTGAACATCGAACTCGAAGCCGCTTGCACCGAGATCGAGCGCACGTGCGAACGCAGCCATGGTGTTCTCCGGAGATTCGTGCGAAGCGCCTCGATGTCCGATCACCGTCACGTGCCGTCGAGCCATCCCGACAGGGTGGCACATCTCGTCGACCATCCAGCCGGCTGGAAAAACGAAGTCGACCCCGGATGTCATACCCATGGTGGTGCAGTCATGAAAGGAGCTACACGCTCCTGACCCGCGGCGAGCAGCACGACGCATGGAGCCAGTCGGCCGCTTCGCACGGAGCCAGTCTTTGGGACACCAACCATCCAGAACCCCGACCCAGAGCCTGGCCGCACCCCCGGACCACCGTCAACTATGACAAGAGGCCGGATCTGTGGCGCGGACCTGAGCGTTCGTGGTGAACCCGCGGCGGTGCAGACTGTGATCGATGACCCAGATCGGCCCGACGCTCGATTGGCGACTGGGCGTTGCGCTCGCGTCACTGCTGCTCCTCGCGGTCGGGGCGGCAGTTGCGGGTCGGATGCCGACAGCGACCCAGAGCGCGATCGCCGTCGTTCGTGCTGCGCTGCAGTTGGCCGTCGTCGCCAGCGTGATTCGGCTTGCGCTCGAACACGTCTGGAGTGCGCTGTTGTTCGCTGCGGTCATGTTGAGCGTGGCGACGTTCACGAGTGCGGGACGCATCGGGGCACGTGCGAACTGGCCGTGGGTTGCCGTGACGATTGGCGCCGGTGTCGGTCCCGTTCTGGCCATCATCTTCGGGACGGGATCGACGCCGGTCAGCCCTGCGGCGATCGTGGCGATCAGCGGGATCATCATCGGCGGAACGATGACGGCGTGTTCGCTTGCGGCCCGCCGTGCGTTCGCCTCGTTGCGAGAGCGACGCGGCCAGATCGAGGCGGCGCTCGCGCTCGGTTTGACACGGCCGTTCGCGATTGGACTGGCCATCGATCGTGAACGCCCGGAAGCTCTGGTGCCGATCCTCGACCAGACCCGAACGGTCGGTCTGGTCACGCTGCCGGGAGCGTTCGTCGGTGTTCTCCTCGGTGGCGGATCGACCGCCGAGGCTGCGGCCGCTCAGATCGTGGTGCTCGTGGGTCTGATCGCCGCGGAAACCATCGCTGTCATCGTCGCGACGCGCTTGGTGGCGGCCGGACGACTCCTTCCGAGAGACATTCGTCGGGACCTTCCCGCGGCCTGACGGGTCAACCCCTCGATGATGGACCGGCGGCGACGAGCACGACTCGAAAGGTTGCCGCGTCGGGGTCGGTGAGAAGCAGGCGGCCGCCGTCGGCTTCGACGAGGGTTCGTGCCAAGGCGAGCCCGATCCCGGTGTCGGTGCCCTCGTGACGTTCGAAGATCGACTCGATTCGGGTGGGGTCGATTCCTTGTCCGTCGTCATCGACCTGGATCGCGGCGCCTCCTCGAATCGAGTGGGCGGCGATCCTTGCTTCGCCGTGACCATGACGAAGTGCGTTGTCGAGCAGGACATCGATGGCCTGTTCGATCGAGCCGGTGCGTGCGTGGACTTCGGGAAGGCCGTCGCCGATGGTCGCGACGAGTGTCCGGCCTGCCTGACGGAAGGCCGTGTCCCACCTCGCTGCGCTCGTCGCGACAATTGGTGCGAGGTCGATGAGCTCCGCGGTGGGGAGGGCATCGCGTGCGACCGCGAGCATGTGATCGATCGTCGCCGAGAGGCGTTCTGCCTCGGATCGAGCGGCCGCGAGGTCGCCGCGTTCGAGGTTGATCTGGAGCCCGGCGAGCGGTGTGCGGAGCTGGTGGGATGCGTTGGCGCTGAACTCGCGTTCTCGTTTCACGAGTTCGGCGAGGCGGTGCCCGGACATCGACAGGGCGTCGGCGACGGTGTCGAGTTCGGGCACGCCGGACACGGCGAGCGGGGTGTCGAACTCTCCTGCTCCGAGACGCTCGGCTGCGGTGGCCAGTTCGGAGATCGGAGCGACCAGTCGGGCTGCTTCTCGACGGGCGACGACCCAGGCCAGCAGCAGCGCCGCGCCAGCGGCGAGCGCCATCAGCCCCCACGCTCGACGTGCCTCGCCGGCAACGTCGTTGAGCGGGCGGGCGACTCTGACCGCTCCGACGATGGCTTCCGACGTTCGGTCGGTGATCGGTGAGACGACGACGAGTTCGTCGGACACCGGGTCGTCAACACGGGCCGGGCCTGTTCCGAAGAGCCGGTCGCCCGCCGCGTCGTAGACCGAGAAGTCGGGCGGGGCGTCCGGTTCGTTGGCGGCATCGGCGATTTCGCCGGGGTGCAATGGCAGTGCCAGCTCAGCGATGGCCTCCGCAGCGGTGCGCTGCAGTTCAGCGGTGGCCCGGCTCTCGTAGAAGCGTTGGAGCACGACGGCGAAGGGCACCCCGAGCACGATGATGACCAGGGCGACCACGCCGATGATCGTTCGTGTGATCCGGCTTCTCACGGTTCGAACCGGTAACCGAGTGAGCGGACCGTCGTGATCCAGGGACGGCCGTCCGCTCGTGGTCCGAGTTTCTGGCGCAGTGCGTGCACGTGGACCTCGAGAGTGTTGGTGCCGGTCTCCCACGACATGTCCCAGACGTCGTCGAGGAGCTGCGACCGGCTCAGGACGCGGCCTGCCGAGGATGCCATGCGGATCAGCAGGCTGAGTTCCTTGGGTCGCAGGGCGACTTCCGTGCCCGACATGTAGCAGCGGAACCCGTCGGCGTCGATGCGGAGTTCGTCGAACACGAGATCGCCTGACGGCGCCGCTGCGGTCGCGCCGCGCAGGTGCGCACGGAGGCGGGCGAGCAGGACGTGGGTGCTGAAGGGTTTGGTGACGTAGTCGGTGGCGCCGGCATCGAGGCCGACGACGATGTCGATGTCGGTGTCACGAGCGGTGAGCAGCAAGATCGGTACCGACGGAAGCGTCTGTCGGATCGATCGGCAGACGTGGACGCCGTCGAGGTCGGGAAGGCCGAGGTCGAGCAGCACCGCATCGGGCACCCGAGCGCTGACGGCGTCGAGCGCGGCACGACCCGTCCGAGCCAGCACCGCCGCGTAACCGTGAGCGGTCAACTCGGCGACGAGCCCATCGGCGATGGCGCGGTCGTCCTCGACCACGAGGACAAGGATCCCGGACGACGCGTCGTGATCGGTCACGTCGTCGGAGCCGGTCGACGCGTCGATGCGTTGTGCACGCTGACAGGGTGGCACACCGACGGTGCCGTCCGGTTCGCCGGCACCACAATTTATCCAGCGCGAATGTTCACCTGATCGAGCGTTCAGACCGGTCGTGGACGATGGTGGCCATGACAGACATCATGGCTCCGCCACCCCCACCGCCCGCTCGACTCGACACGCAGCGCGACGGCCCGTCGATGGGTCGAGCGTTGCTCAACAAGGTCCCCGAGATCACGATCTGGTTCTGGATCATCAAGATCCTGTGCACGACCGTCGGCGAGAGTTTCGCCGACTGGATCGCCGTCGACCTCGGCGTGGGATTGATCAACACCACGTTGATCTTCACCGTTGTGCTGGCTGTCGTGCTGACGTGGCAGATCCGACTTCCCAGGTACAACCCGTTCTCGTACTGGCTCGCCGTGGTCGTGCTCAGCGTGACCGGCACGCTGTACACCGACATCCTCACCGACCGCTATGGCGTCAACCTGGCGATCACCACCTCGGTCGTGGCGTCGATGCTCGCGTTGGTCTTCTACGCCTGGTACCGCAAGGAGCGCACGCTGTCGATCCACAGCATCGTGACCGTGCGGCGCGAGATGTTCTACTGGCTCGCGATCTTCCTGACGTTCGCGCTGGGCACCGCGGCCGGTGACTGGACTCTCGAGATCACCGGTTGGACTCCGGGGATCGCCGTGCTGCTGCCGACGTTCCTGATCGTGTCGGTCGTCGTCGGATGGTGGCTGGGCGCAAACGCCGTGCTGTCGTTCTGGATCGCCTACGTGCTCACCCGCCCGCTCGGCGCCAACCTCGGTGACTGGATCGCCGTCGACAAGCAACTCGGTGGACTCGGGATCGGCACGCTCGGAACCAGCGTCATCTTCCTCGGCGCCATCATCGGCACCGTGATCTACCTCGCCGTCAAGCGCCCCGACGTGATCGACGAGTTGGCCGACGTCCACGAGGCTGCGGTCGCCAGACCGGACCGCGAACGCAAGATGCTCTGGTACTACGGCGGGGTCGCCGCCGTCGCCGTCAGTGCGCTGGTCTACGCGAACAACCAGCCCCACCAGGCGTTCTCCGCGCAGGAAGAAGCCCTCGGCGGTGCCCCCGTCGAGCAGCTGACCCCGCAACAGGTCGCCGCAAACCTGCCCGCCGCAACGCTCACCGAGATCCGTGTGATCACCGAGGACACCCTTGTGCTCGTCACGGCCGGCGACCAGAGCGGTGCGACTGCCCGAGCGGCCGATCTCGAGACCTCATGGGACGACAACCAGCCCACGCTCGAACTGCTCGACGAGACCGCATGGACCTTCCTCGACAGCCGGATCGACGACGCCCTGAGCGAAGTGCGAGCGTCCACTCCCGACCAAGCTGCCCAAGAAGCGGCACTCGGTGCGCTCGTCACCTCACTGACACCCTGAACGCGTCACCCTCAGTCCACGGTTGCCGGCCGGCGGCCGTGGACTGTTCGTGTGGCGGCCCGAGTGCGTCGCCTGGAATCGCTGCGTCAGATCGCGCCCGTCGCGATGAGTCCGGCAACGGTCGCGGCGAGCCCGATGCGGTACCAGCCGAAGATCGACAACGGATGGGTTCGCAGGATCGAGACGAGCCAGCGCACGGCGATCACCGCAGTGATGAACGCGACGATGACGCCGAGCAGCGGTGTCCGCCAGCCGTAGTCGTCGAGGAGGGTCTGACCGTCCTTGGCGAGGTCGTACAGGGTGGCGGCACTCAGCGTGGCGAGTCCGAGCAGGAAACTGAACTCGACCGCTGCGGACATGCTGGCCCCGAGGGCCAGCGCGGCGGCGATCGTCACCAGGCTGCGGCTGGTGCCCGGCCAGAGGGCGAGGACCTGTGCGACGCCGATGATCGCCGCATGCCGGGCGGTCAGGGAGGTGAGGTCGAGCCGTCCGGGGCGGGGATTCCACCACACGAGGAAGATGCCGCCGACCAACCAGGCGGCCACGACCGGCCACGGACCGAACAGTCGATCCTTGATCGTGTCGCCGAGCACGACACCGAGAGCCGCAGCAGGAACGAAGGCGATGATCAGACGCCCGAGCAGTCGTCGGCCGTCGGCGTCGCGCCCGACGGCTCCGGCCGCGAGTTGCCCGAGTCGTCGCCAGTACAGCACGACCACTGCGACGATCGCTCCGAGTTGAATCGAGATCGCATAGGTGTCGGCTGCGAGCTTGGCGTCGCCCTCGCCGAGCCCGAGAAGCCGCTGTGCCACGAGGAGGTGCCCCGTCGATGACACCGGCAGATATTCGGTGAATCCCTCGACGGCACCGAGGACGATCGCCTTGATCGGTGTCAGTGGGCCGGACGATCCGCGAGACAGCGCGGCGACGGCGACCGCCGCGACGGCGAACCCCGCGACCAGTCCGAGGGTTGCGGTGCGTCGTCGGGCGGGTTGTCGTTCGGGCGCGTCGGGGTGCGTGGTGATCACCTCGACAGGGTCGTCACCGGTACCTGAACGCCCGCTGAACGTCGGACTGGTCCCAGTCAGCCGTTCACGTGAAAGTCGAGGTAGTCGGTCAGGTGCCGTCGCCAGTATGCGCGATCGTGGCCGCCTGGCCACACGTGTTCCTCGACTGTCACACCGCTCGCACGCAGGCTGTTCGCCGTCGTCGCAGCGGCGTTTCGGAGATGGTCATCGGTGCCGACATCGACCCAGCATCGCCAACCGACCGGTTCGATCGGTGAGGTCAGGTTCGTTGCTGCGCTGTGGAGGCCGACTGATCCGAAGCGCGTCGGCTCTCGACGGGCGATCGTCAGGGCCATTGCTCCGCCACGCGAGATTCCGCTGATCGCGAAGTGATCGGGAGCGAATCGCTCGATGACCACGGGAACGACCGTGTCGAGGACGAGTCGTTCGACCAACGGCGGCTCGCCGATGTCGGGGGCGATCGCCACTGCGGAACGGACACCGGGATACGCAAGCTGGTCGAGCGCGTCGACGAGGCCGATGTCGGTCCACTGCGCGGCATCGGCCGACGCACCGTGCAACAAGATGATGGCCGTGCGGTTCTGTTGAGAGGCGTCGCCGGCCTCGTGGTACAGGCATCGCACTGGTGTCCCGTGGTCGTCGATGGTGAACTCTGACATCGCGGCGGCCGGTGCCGGTCGGCTGTCGCGGGTCGTGCAGGCGGCTGCCACGAATGGTGTCGCGGTGATGAGCTCGAGGAAATGGCGGCGGTCGATCCGCGAATGCCCGCTCATCGCACGAACACGGCGAAGAAGTCTCGATGGTCAACGCCGAGAAATCGTGTCGGTGAGGTGGGCATGTCGGGGAGCAGTTCGGTGGCGGTGACGGCGGTGGCGGTTCCGGCGACTGGCTGGAAGAGGTTGACGGTGACCTGGCGGGTGTGGATGTCGAGCTGCATTCCTCGGACCGCGCCCGCCGAAGTGAGCGCATTGGCGAGCGCCGTCAGCGTGAGATGATCACCGGCGACCACGACGAGGTCGCCGTCGGCGGTCACTCCGACACCGGATCGCCAGGTGATCTGCAACTGATGGCGTGGGCTTCCCCACCGGCCGTCCGCGTTGTGCTGCAATCCCGGCACCGGTCGGCCGTCGGCGACGATGAGGTGCAGGTTCTGACGCACCGTCGCTGTCGTCGGGGTCATCGACACGTCGGTTCCCCACGTGCCGATGTCGACTCGTCCCGAGTCGTCGATGACGAGCGATGCATCACCGTCGACGAGCGGCACGGAGGTGCGTCCCTCGGTGTAGTAGCCGCCGTCGATGTGCTTGAACCGGAAGCCGGAGTTGAACGCGGCGACGAGACCGACCCTTGCGGAGGTCGGGATCTGTGATTGCCAGGCCCATGCGGCACCGCCCGGCTCCCGAGTGCCGGGAACGGCCACCGTGCGCACCAGCCGTTGGTCGAAACGTGCGATCGCGGCGACCACCTTGGTGTTGGCGGGGTCCGGCCGTACGAACGTCGTGTACATCACTGGTGTCGAGCCGACCTGCTGGATCGCCGGCGTCCACACACCTTCGCCGGGCATCGGGTCAGGCGCAAACGATGCGATGGGGCCGGGCGCGGGTCGGCCTACCGGTTCGACAACGGTGGCGCCACGGGCGTCGACCGGGGCGGGGACGGCGGGGAGATGCGCCGCTGTCGGGGTGCCGTCGCCGGGCGCCTTGCGGGTGTAGTACCACTGCTCGACCCGGTTGACGATGCCGTCGCCGCCGTGGTCGCGGACCCACTCGACGGACCGTTCGCCCACCGATCCTGAGCCCGGCGCTCGGAGATACCCGACGTACGACACCGTGGTCGCTGCGACCAAGACGGCGAGCGCGAGCAACACGAGCCGTCGGACCGCCCGCGACCGGCGGTGGGGCGGGGCCAGCGGGGCAACCGAAGGTACGTCGTGCGCGGCGACGCGCGGGTCGTCGAGTGGTCGTTCGAGGGTCGCAGTCATGACGGTCATCGTCCGGCCATCCGCCTGAGCCCCGGCTGAACGTCGACGACCGGCATTCAGCGCCATTTCAGGATTCGGCAGCGAGAATGCGTCGGTGACAACCCCCGAACACCAGGCTGAGGAGTCGCCGCGCCGGCACGGCCGTCGACGACTGATGATCGTGGCACTCGCGCTCGTCGCGCTCGTAGCGCTCGCTGCAGCGCAGCCAAAGGTCCGCGATCACGTGACCTACTTCTTCGAGGCGCAGGCCGATCCGCCGCCGGTGCTCGGACCGGCAACCGTGCCGCGTGTCGCTGATGCACCGCTGGCGCGTTTTGCCGTCGTCGGTGACGTCGGGACCGGCGAAGCGGACGAGATCGCGACCGCCACCGCGGTTGACCGACTGGAAGGCACCGACGAGTACGAGGCCCTGCTGATGCTCGGCGACAACGTCTACCCGGATGGCGACCCGAGCCAGGTGGACCGCACGATCTTCAAACCGTTCGCCGGTGTACTCGACGGGCCGACCAAGCTGCTCGCGGTGCTCGGCAACCACGACGTCGAGAACGGAAACGGCGATGCGCACGCCGCCGCCCTGGGGATGCCCGCGCGCTGGTACGCGACGTCGTTCGGTGACACCTTGGTGGTGTCGCTCGACTCGACTCGCCCCGACGATCCCGACCAGCTCGCGTGGCTGACGGACACACTCTCCGCGTCGTCGGCGACGTGGAAGATCGCGACGATGCATCACCCGCCCTATTCCGGCGGCTACCACGGGTCGAGCGAGGATGTTCGCCGGGCGTTCTCACCTCTGTTCGAGGAGTTCGGCGTGCAACTCGTGCTCGCCGGCCACGACCACGACTACCAACGCAGCGAGGTGATCAATGGGGTCACTTACATCGTGTCGGGCGGGGCGGCGAGGCTCCGAGACACACGCAAAGCCGATTTCTCCGTCGAGGCGTGGTCGGTGCTCCATTTCGTCGACCTCGCGGTGTGGCCCGATCGTCTCGAAGTGCGAGCCGTCGACCAGGCCGGTGACGTATTCGATCGCGTGGTCATCCCCGTCGCGACGTCCGACGGCTGACGTCAGTCAGCGGTCTCTGCGCCGCCGGCATCCTTCTGCACCGTCGAGGTCTGCACCGCAGCGTCGGTGGCGCCGACCTCCACCGTGACGTCGAGAGCGTTGACCGACGTCGTGTAGAGGCTGAAGTCGTTGACCGCGAAGTGGTCAGGTACTCCGGTGTTGTCGAAGTGGATGACCCTGCTCGATCCGGCCGGGATCGTGAAGGACGCCGGCAGCGCGAGGAAGTAGCTCTCCGACACGGATGCGATCGGATCATCGAACGTGTAGAACACCTCGACGCCGGCCAACTCCGTGGTGCTGCTGTTCGTCAGGGCGATCTCGAGGTGATCGTCGACCGCGTTGCCGTCAGCATCCTCATTGTTCTCGACGAGGACCGAGTCGATCGTGAAGCGCTGATCGGTGGCCGGGTTGGCGATCGGGTTCGACGTCACCGGCAGCACTGGCCCGGAGGTACCTGCGGACGCGTCGGTGACGGTCGCGGCGGGGTCGGACGCGGCGGGCGTCGGTGACGCGGTCGAGTCGGACCCGCACGCGGTGAGTGCGAAGGCCCCGACGAAGGCGGCGCCGAGTGCGAACCTGCGGATGGTCGAGTGATGGGTCATGTCGTCTCCTGGGGGATGGTGGGTTGATGTCGGAAGCTGAAGCGCAGCCCGGCGACGAGCGCGATCGAGTAGGCGATCATCCAGCCGATGTCGTTGCGCTTCTCGTTCAGCAGTGACCGGAGGCTGAATCCTCGGTACTTGTCCTGCACCTCGGTCATGGCGAATGCAAACCGTTCGTAGTGTTTGGCGAACGAGGCTTCCTCGATGGTGATCCGGGTGTTCTCGTAGGTCGAGAAGTGCTTCAGGATCTCCGTCTCACCGGCGCGATCGAGGGTGAGTGCCTTGAACAGCCCGCCGGGGATCTGGTTGTCGGCGTCGAGCGTGTCGCCGAGCTGCGGGAGGATGAGTACCACCAGCAGCCAGATGCCGAGCGCGATCATCAGGCCGTTCGTTGCGACCTTGGTGTACGACGTCGCGATCGCTCCGACGCAGTAGAACGCGGTCATGTAGAGGATCGACGCGCCGGCGGCGAGCAGCAGCTTGAGGCTCTGGGCTGGGTTGATCCAGTCGTTGCCGACCAGCCCGACACCGACGACGCCGACCAGCGTCGTCACGACGACGAGGGTGGCGATCACGCCGACGGAGCCCAGCAGGCTGCCCGTGGCGAGTTCGTTGCCGGTGACCGGCCGTGACCGGATCAGGGTCAGGGTTCGGTTGGCGCGCTCACGCGACACGGTCAGGTATCCGAGTGTGATCGCGATGACGGCACCGATGATCTCGAGATATTCGAGCGCGCCTCGAAGCAACGACAACGGCTGCAACGGTGACGGTGCGATGCGGTCGAGCCCCTGGTTCTGGGCGGCCGCTCGGTAGGCCGCATAGTCGGCGACCTGGCTGCGATGGTCGACCGCCGCGATGTACACCGACACGATCGTCACCGTCACGAGCACGCCCAGCAGCACCAACAAGATGCGGCTGCGGGCGGCCGCTCGGAACTCGTGTCGGGCGAGTGCGCTCACCCGGCGGTGGGAGTCATTCATTGCTCGACCCTCTCGAGTAGTCGTGTCGTTGGACCAGCACGACGACCGCGACCATGAGTGCGATCACCGCAACGACGAGCGGCGCGAGATGCCGCACGGTGTCGCTGGTCCGTTCGGTGACAGCAGTTCGCAGGATCGTGCCGCTGACCGCCTTGTACTGCTCGACGAGCGAGTACGGCCGAAGGTTCGACGTGTAGCGGAAGAAGGTCTGCGACGTGCTGGCCGGGTCGACAATCGGATTCAGCGACTGCGTCGGCCGCAGCCCTGAGGTGATCTGCGGTACTGCGAACGTGATCACCAGCCATGCCCCCATCGCCGACAGCAACGCCAGCGACCGGCGCCGCGTCGCGAGGACGGTCACCATGCCGATCAGGACGAACACCATCAGATACAGCCACGACAACGCGTAGAACGCCGCGAGGCGACCGAGATCCGCTCCCGCCGGCAACGCCCGGTTCACGATGACCAACGACAGCCAGCTGACCAGCAGGCTCGCCACGAGCACGACCGCCAGCACCACCGCTGCGCCGCTCACTTTCCCGACGATGTACTGCGTGCGGGTGAGCCGACGCGAGAAGATCAGCCGACCGATCCCGCTCGCTTCGTCGTCGACCACGCTGAGGTGACCGAGTACGACGGCGAGCAGCGACCCGGTGAACGGGATGTAGACCACCATGTTCGACAACAACGACAACGTCGGTTTGAGCAGGAACGGATTGGGCGGTGCGGGAAGGCCACGCGAGGCAAGCAGCTTGACCGCCTCGTCGTACACCCCGACGATCGTGTGATGGCTCGACCAGCCGAGCACTCCGGCGAGTGCGGTCATCACGAGCATCGTCACGAGCAGGACCACGAACACCCGCTGGCGCATGAGCCCGCGAACCTGTTGGACCGCGATCGTGATGATCACGACGGGGTTCGCTCCATGCGGACGTAGATGTCCTCCAGCGACGTCTCGTCGGGGAAACGGGCGGTGGTCGCCTCGATCGTGTCGTGGTAGATCAGTTCGCCGTGGTCGAGGACGCCGATGGTGGTGCACACCTTGGCGACCTCGCTGAGGAGGTGGGTGTTCATGAACACCGTCATGCCGTGGGAGGCGTTGAGGTCGATGATCGTCTCGCGGAGCTGACGCACGCCGGACGGATCGAGACCCGAGGTCGGTTCGTCGAGGAACAACACCCTGGGTCGGTGCACGATCGCCTGGGCGATGCCGACTCGTTGGCGCATCCCGGTCGAGAACGAGCCGACCTGTTTGTCGGCGAGGTCGCCGCAGTCGAGGTACTCGAACGTCTCGGCAGTCGCTCGTGCCGGATCGGCGACGCCGGACAGCGTGGCGAAGAACTCCACGTTCTCGCGTGCGGTCAGATGCGGGTACATGCGGACGTCCGCGGGCAGGTAGCCGATGGCGGCGGTGACGGACGCTCGATCGGTGACGACATCGGCACCACAGACCTCGGCGGAGCCAAACGTCGGGGTCAACAAGGTGGTGAGGATGTTCACCGCCGTGGTCTTTCCGGCGCCGTTGTGGCCCAGGAACCCGAAGATCTCTCCCGGTTCGATGACCAGGTCGACGTCGTGGAGTACCGCGGCGCCGCCGTAGCAGTGTCCGAGGCCGCGCAGCTCGATGGCAGGTGTGGCCGGCGGGGTGGTCGCTGGCACGGCTGTCGCTGGCAGGTTCATCGACGGTCAGTGTCGACCACGACACCTGAAGGGTCGCTGAACGCCGGACCGCCGCTACGCCGATCGGTGTCGGAACTTCGACACCACGAACCAGGCGACGACCCCGATCGCACCGGAGATGACGGCCACGTTCATCCAATGGCTCACGGTTTCCGTCGCTCCGAACCGGTCACCGAGATACCACCCGGCGCCCAGCAGCGCCGCGTTCCACATCAGCGACCCGCCGGCGGTCAACGCGACGAAACGGCCGAGGGGCATCGCTGTGGCTCCGGCGGGTATCGACACGAGACTGCGAACGCCCGGCACCAGGCGCCCCCAGAACACCGCACGCTGATCCCACCGCTCGAAGGTGACCCAGGCACGCTCGACGTCCTGCTCGGACATCAACGGCAACTTGGCCGCCAGCCGACCGAGTCGGTCGGCTCCGACCCAGCGTCCCCCGCGTAGAGGATCAACGCACCGATGATGCTGCCGGCGGTGGCCCACACGAGCGTCGCCCAGAACCCGAGCTGTCCGAGCCCGGCGAGGTAGCCGGCGCCCGGCAACACGATCTCGCTGGGGATCGGCGGGAACACGGTCTCGATCACGAGGATCAGGCCGACGCCGACCGATCCGAGCGAGTCGATGAGGCCGGTCATCCATCCCGCGACACCCGTGATCGAGTCCGATGAGGATGCCTCGGCGAGCAGTTCGATGAACATGTCAGCTCCGAGCATCCGGGAACGTCACGGTGAAACGCGCCCCGCCGAGCGTTGGGCTGGTCTCGACCGAGACCGTGCCGCCGAGAGCGTCCGCGAGTTGGCGCACGATCGCCAACCCGAGGCCCGTGCCGCCGTCGCCTCGGGTGCGGGATTCGTCGACGCGGCCGAACCGTTCGAAGATGCGTTCGCGCTCGTCTGGCGGAATTCCAGGTCCGTCGTCGTCGACGTGCAACACGACCCGGCTGTTGATGCTCGTCACGGTGACCGCGACCGTTGCCGTCGCGTGGCGTAACGCGTTGTCGAGCAGGTTTCGCACGATCCGGGCCAGCCGCTCGGGTTGAGCGCGGACCTGCCCGGCCGACACCGCGCTCGTGTCGACGAGCAGCGCGTGTGGGACACGGTGAGCTTCGACCATGACCACGTCGTCGAGGTCGACCAGCGGTGCATCGCCTGGGTCGGCGGGCGCGCCGGGACGGCGGGCGAGCAGGAGGAGGTCGTCGACGAGGCGTTGCATGCGCACGTCCTCGTCCAACACATCCGATGCGGTCTGGCGCAACAGGTCGGTGTCATCGTCGCGCAGCGCGATCTCGAGTTCGTGGCGGATCACAGCGATCGGTGTGCGGAGCTCATGCGACGCGTCGGACACGAATCGGGCCTGCGCCTCGCTCGACGCCTCCAGGCGGTCGAGCATCTCGTTCATCGTGGTTGCGAGCTTGCCGATCTCGTCGCGGACCCCAGGCTCGCGGAGTCGGCGGTGCAGGTCGCTGCCGCCGATCTCGTCGACCTCGCGGCGCATCTGCTCCACCGGGTGCAGCGCTCGTCCGACCACGATCCACACCAGCATGGCGATCAGCGCGAGCAGCAGCGGCAGGCCCACAAGCAGCGCGCCGATCGCGACGCTCACGGTTCGTTCGACGTTCTCGGTGCCGGTGCCGACGATGATCGTCAGACGTCGTTCCCCGTCGGTCGCGAACGAGCCGATGCGGAATGTCTCGCCGTCGAGTACCGAGACCTCGACGCTGCGGAACGAGCCGGCCGACTGGTCGGTGATCGCCGGTTCGCCGTCAATGTTCTCGCTCGATGCGATCACCTGGCCCCGGTCGTCGAGGATTTGGACGAGCCCGCTCCTCGTCGCTCTGCACGGTGACGGTCGAGAGCTCGGCGCCGCCGTCGATCAGGCTCTCGATGTCGGTGGCACGAAGTTCGAGGTTGTCGTCGAGGATCTCGACCTGCGAGCGCCGAAGAACACCCACGAAGGCAACCGAGGCGACGACGAGCGCGATCGGCGACGATGACGGTCGCGCCGACTGTCGCCCGGACGCGAACGCTCTGGAATCGACGCATCCGGTGTTGCACCTTCACGGAGCCGCGGCCGTCAGCCGGTAGCCGGCGCCACGGATCGTCTGGATCGAGTCGGTGTCGAACGGGAGGTCGATCTTCCTTCGCAGGTGCCGGACGTACACCTCGACGATGTTGGGATCACCCTCGAATTCGTAGTCCCAGACGTGTCCGAGGATGTCCTGTTTCGACAGCACCGACCCAGCGTTCGACATCAGGTACTCGAGCACCGCGAACTCGCGGGCGGTGAGTTCGAGTTCGGTGTCGTCGCGCCAGCATCGTCGCTCCGACGGATCGATGCGCAGGCCGGCGGCGACGAGTTCGACGGGTCGTTCGGGCTTGCCGCGTCGCAGCAGCGCTCGCAGGCGAGCGACCAGCACCACGTGAGCGAACGGTTTACGAAGGAAGTCGTCGGCGCCCGTGTCGAGCGCTTCGGCTTCGTCGAGGTCGCCGTCCTTGGCGGTCAGCATCAGGATCGGCGTCCAGTTGCCCTGCTCGCGGAGCTGGCCGCACAGTCGGTAGCCGTTGATTCCCGGAAGCATGATGTCGAGCACGATCGCGTCGTACTCGTGCTCGGTCGCCATCCACAACCCGTCGGTGCCGTCGAGGGCCACGTCGACCGCGAACCCGTCGGCCTCCAACCCGCGCTTGAGCGAGGCAGCGAGCTTCTTCTCGTCCTCGACGACCAACAGCCTCATGCGACCAAGTCGACCGGGATCATGGGGGTGCTCCTGTTCGTCATGGCGCAACGATTCTCCCATGTCGAAGCTGAAGGCTCCCTGAACGCGCCAATGCGGCCCGGGTCTACTTCCGGGCCGCATCAGTGGGGAAACGAAGATGTGTCAGTCGTCCTGGGTCTCGACGTCGACGCCATCGACCTGCTCGTCAGCCTGATCGGGGCCTTCGTCGGCCTCGTTCTCGCCGTCGGCTTCGTTCTGGTCGTCGACCTCGGAGGCCAAGACAGTGCCGTTGCCGGCGTCGACCTTCACGTCGACAGTGCCACTTCCGGTGTCGATCTCGACGCCGTAGACGACGTTGCCGTTCTCGTTCTCGAGCTCGACCTTGACGACCGTGCCGGGTTGGGCAGTCGACGCGGCCGCCGATGCGTCGTCAGCCGTGATCGTCGCGAGGCCTGCAAGGGCCGCGGACTCGTCGGCTTCGTTGCCACCATCGACCCCATCCGTCGCATCGGTGGAGTCTGCAACGGTGACGCTGCTGGTGTAGATCGGATCCTGCTCGTTGTCGGCAGTCTCGACGTCGGCCTGCTCGTTGGTGCCGTTGTCCGTGGTCGGGTCGGCCGGAGGTGATGGGTCGGCGACAGCCACCGTGTCGGTGCTGCCTCCGCCGGTCGTGGCAGCGTTGGCCAGTCCGGCCGCTCCGGCAACGATGCCGACTGCTGCAAGACCGGAGTAGAGGACTCGTTTCGTGGAGCGCATTGAGTGGTTCCCTTCATCGAACCGTCGAGGACATCCCGACGGATTGATCTCCACCATGACGCCACTCACCTTGAAGCCCGCTGAACCTGCCTGAATCGACGCTGAAATCCGGTGCCAGCCCAAGGACTCGCTGCCCGGTAGTCACGGATCAAGCCGAGCCGGACGGAGCGTTCTGGCCGTCGATCTGATCGCCTCGGTCGTCGAACGCGCTGATCGGAATGTGCTGATATCGGGACGGTCCGACCCCTCATGATGCCCCCGGACGCTCTGTGCGCGACGCCGTCGCCCGCCTGATCAGGTTGCCCATTCCATTCAGTGTTGGTGCGTCACAGGAGTGCGACGATCACGAACACGGGATATCCCGCCAAGAGCACGTATGCGTCGCGACGATCGAGGCTGTTGTTGCGCTTTCCGATGACGATGGCCACGGCGAGGAGAGCGAGCATGGCGATCAGTGGTGTGTGGAGGAGCTCGGCGTCGCTGATAGCGATCGGGGCGACGAGTGCTCCAACGCCGAGGCTCATCGTCATGTTGTAGGCGTACGAGCCGATGACTCCGGCGATCACTGCTTCGGTCACCCCGTGTCGGCTTGCCGAGAACGCCAGCACGACCAACTCGAACGCCGTCGCAAAGCCAACCACCGTCAGCCCGAGGAGCGTTTGGCTTTCCTCGATGCTGGTGATCTGGCGGACACCTTCAACCAAGACGATCGAACCCACCGTGAGCGCGAGCAGACCAGCGAGAACCCAGCCAAGATCGGTACTGATACGGCCTTCTGCGTCGACTTCCTCGTCGAGTTCGCCCGCCTCACCCAAAGAGGGTGGCCGACGCTCACGTAGCCAGATCGCCGCCACGAACACGATGTAGCCGCCCACGAGGACCGCTCCTTCACCTCGACCGAGGACGCCATCCCACATCATGATCGTTGCGACCAGCCCCGCGATGAGCCCACCCACTCCGTACATCTGAATGCTGCGCCCGAACGGGATCGTCACGATCCAAGCGCCCACACCGAGAGCAATCGTGACGATCGCTGCATTGGCTCCGATCACGTCACCGAATGCGACCCCATCAACTCCGCGGGCTGACGCGGTGACCACGGTCGCCAGTTCTTCGGGCTCAGCCCCAGCAAGCAGCACGGCAAGCGCGAACGCAGTGACACCGAGTCGCTTCGACGCATCAGCGAGATGCTCGGCGAACTTCTCGGCGCCCCACACGATCGCCGCAGTACCTGCACCCATGGCAATCAACCAGAACAAGCTCGACACGACCCTTGTGTAGCTGACGGCCAGTTCCCGCTGTGTCATCCTCACGACAGCACCAGGTCGAGAGCGGTTCCCTCCTCAAGCAGGGTATGCGGCGGCCACGATCCACGCCATAGCCAGAAGCCCGATCGGAACATCGTGGACGATGTGGTCCCTCCCCGCTGCAGAACGTGCGCTCCGCAATCCGGCCGAGCCCGACGAGCACGCGCCGCATCACGAAGCCTCTTTGTGACGCTCCTATGTCTGTCAAGTGCTCCGTTTGAGTTGTTTGAAGAGTTGGCGGGCGACGTAGCGCTTCAAGCATCGGGTGATCTCGCGGTTGGTCTTGCCCTCGCTTCGCCGGCGTTCGGCGTAGGCGCGGGTGGCGGGGTCGGTGCGGAGTCGGGCGATCACGATCACGTGGATTGCTCGGTTGAGTTGTCGGTCGCCTGATCGGTTGAGTCGGTGGCGGGTTGTCAGCCCCGAGGAGGCTGGGATTGGGGCGGTGCCGCTGAGGCTGGCGAAGGCGGCCTCGCTTCGGCATCGGCCTTGGTGGGACCAGGCGCACAGCACGTTCGCTGCAACGATCGGTCCGACGCCGCGCTTGTCGAGCAGGTCAGGTCGCCACCCGCGCACGATGCTCAGGATCTCGCGTTCGTGCTCGGCGGCTTCGCTGGTGAGGTGACCGCAGCGTCGAGCGACTGCACGTAGTGCGCGAGCGGTGACGCGGCTCTCGAGGTCCCAGTTGTCGTTGATCCGCAGCTTGGCGGCTGCGGTCACCATCGCGTGGGTGGTCATGCCGGCGAACCTTTCGCGAAGGTGATCGGGGGCGGCCACGATCAGAGATTGGAGTTGACGTTGGGCGTCGCCGGCGGTTTCGACGGCCATTGCGCGCACGGTGATCAGAACCGACAACGCTGCACGTTGTCCGCGGCTGCGGGGTTGGCCGAGGTGTTCTCGGGCGAGGGCTTCGCGAGCGGCGCGCACGGCATCGAGCGGATCGGACTTGGCGCCTTGTCGGCGGGTGGGTCGTTTTGGCCGGTCGAGTTCGATCACGACTTCGCCTTGTTCGGCGAGGTGCCGTGCGAGGCCGGCGCCGTAGCCGCCGGTGCCCTCGATGGCCCACACCCGCAGTGTCGAGTGCTCGTCGGCCATCGCGACCAGCTCGGCGTAGCCGGCCTTGTTCGCCGACTGGGTTTGATGTTCGAGTTCGGCGCCGGTCGCGGCTCGCACGACGGCGGCGGTGTGGGTGTGCTTGTGGGTGTCGACGCCGATGACGACGTCGACGGACTCTGACAACATGTTCACTGCGTTTCTCCTGTTCGGGAAGGGACGTGGGTTCCGGTCCGGTTCGGAGTTCGGCAGGACTGTGATGGGACACGCCAGATGCAACCTGGCGGTCAAGCTCCTGATCAGGCCAGTTCTTCGAGCCGGGCCGGCGCCGGGCGATGACGAACGGACAAGTCACAAAAAGGACACTCCGCAGAGGTCAGTCAAGACGAGAGTCACGTTCGCATCACCCAGTGCTGCAGCCCAGCACACTTTCGGCTCGGCCGCTCACCGAATACTCACAGTCAAGGGGTGATTTCGGACGTGGTTTCGAGCGCGTGAGGCGGTGCCTCTGGCGGAGCCGGAGGCTTCGTCGTAGAGTTGGTTGTCGGGTCCGGGAGTGACCTATCCGAAGAGCCGGCCGTTCAGGATGTTGAGCCGGTCACACTGGATTTCGTGTCGTTCCTGATTGTCCTCCCGGGGCTGCCGATCACTGTTCGAATCGGCGGGCGTCCGCGACCATGGTGCGGTAGATCACGTTGGAGAGTTGCCGCTTGAGGGCGCGGATGGCTTCCTTGCTGTTCTTGCCCTCGGCGCGTTTGCGGTCGTAGTACTCGCGCCGGGCGCACGGCTGGCGGAGCTGCGTGACCGCGGCGACGTGGATGGCCCAGTTCAGCTGTCGGTTGCCGCGCTGGTTCAACCGGTGTCGCTTCTTCTCACCCGATGACGCCTTGTGCGGATCGATGCCAATCATCACGTTCATCTGGAATTGCTCCTTGTCTCGGTGGTGGGAACCGAGGCAGGCACTCCTGATTCGTGGTTTTGGGGTAGCGGAGGCTCGCGGCACTCGACGCGTGGCCCATGACCGTCATCACTTCTCGCAGTGATGCCCCAGCCGCAGCCGCAGCGGCTTCCGTCCCGGCGAGGTGGCGGAGGTCGTGGAAGCGGACGTGGCGCAGATCGACCGCATCTCGTGCCTTCGACCACTGCGGAGCGAAGTAGGTACTGAGCAGCGGGCCGCCTCGGAGTGACGTGAACACGAGTTCATCGCGCTCGATGCTTCCGACGTACTGCTCGACGTGGACGGCCAGTCGGTTCGCGATCACTTTGGCCAGGGGAACCGTCCGGACGGCGCTCTCCGTCAGCGTCGGCCCGAGCGTCGGCCCTTGACCCTTGATGTCGTGCAGGGCTTGAGGGCGCTTCGCGTCCTGGGGGTTGGGATCGGTTGATCGGGTAGATCCCGGGCGCGGCGCAGGGGCCCTGCAATTCTCGGTGATGTCGAAGTCATCGAGTCTCGAGGAGCCCCTGCTTGGAAACGGATGCTACGCGGATGTGCGCACTGCTCGTCGGCCTGCCCGACGTGAACATCGTTGGTGTGGGCGACTGGCCGAGGTGGTTGCGAGTTGTCATCGAAGTCCCGAGTCCACGGCCCGGGTGCGACTGCGGCGGCATCGTGCATTGTCACGGTGTCCGCGACGTCGAGATGGTCGATCTGCCGGTGTTCGGTCGCCCGGCACGGCTGGTGTGGCGCAAGCAACGCTGGCGCTGCACCAGTTGTCGCCGCTGTTGGTGCGACGAGGACCCTGAGATCGGCGCCGCCAGGTGTGCGTTGACGACACGAGCGGCCCGGTGGTCGACGTTGCAGGTCGGCCGCAACGGACGCGCGGTGTCTGATGTTGCACGCGAGTTGGGTTGCGGCTGGCACACCGTGATGGACGCCGTCGTGGTCATCGGCGAGCAACTCATCGATCACCCTGACCGCTTCGGTGATGTCACTGCGCTTGGCTTGGATGAGACGTTGTTCGCACGGGTGGGCCGGTTCCGGACCCAGTCGTGGTCGACGCAGATCGTCGACGTGCGCCGAGGCCAACTCCTCGACGTCGTGCCAGGCAGAACTGCATCGGAGCCGTGCCGGTGGCTCGCGGAGCGAGACCAGGCATGGCTGGACCGCATCGAGTGGGCCACCCTCGATCTGTCGGCCAGCTATCGCAGCGTGTTCGACACGATGCTGCCCCACGCCATCCAAGTCGCGGATCCGTTCCACGTTCACCAGCTCGCCAACCGGGCCCTCGATGAGTGCCGCCGACGGGTGCAGAACGAAACGTGCGGGCATCGTGGCCGCCGTGACGATCCCCTCTACCGGGCCCGGCGCCGACTCAGCATCGCGAAGGAACGACTCTCCGACGATCAACATGAACGGGTCCTCGGTCTGCTGCGTGCCGGCGACCCCAGATCGGAGGTGTGGTTCGCATGGAACGCAAAAGAAGTGGTCCGTCAGATCTACGACCACACCGACCCCGAACTCGCCGACGCCTGGGTTGCTGCGATCGGACGCGACTTCATCGACTGGACCATGCCCATCGAGGTCCGCCGCCTCGGACGCACCATCGCCAAGTGGGCTGATCAGATCTGTGCGTGGCATCGCTCCCATGTCTCCAACGGACCGACCGAAGCGGTCAACAACCTGACCAAGCGCATCAAACGGGTCGCGTTCGGCCTCGTGAACTTCCGGCATCACCGAGTCCGCTGCCTGCTCTACGCCGGCCGTCCCGACTGGGCCCTGCTACCCACCCTCCAACCCTGAAACGCGAAGAGCCGGCTTGAGTCACGCGCAATTCGCGGCGCTCGAGATCGACGTGTTCGAGCGTCAGGCCGGCGAGTTCGCCGAATCGCAGGCCGCTCGCCGCAGCCGTCCAGACCAGGCACTCGAACTTCGGGTGAATTGCGCTGGCGAGTGCTCGAACGTCGTCCCACGTCAGCAGTGGGCGCTCGACCATCCGCTTGGCCGAGGCGCCCTTGATGTGGACCGGATTGCGGCGATCAACCCGTCGTCGACGGCGGTGGTCATGATCGAACGGAACAGTCGATAGATCCTCGCGACCGTGTTGTGGTGCAGGCCGCTCGCTGCGAGCCGGCCGTGCCACGTCCGCACGTCGACGGAGTGGACGTCGCAGAGGTGCACGTTGACGAACACCGGAACGATGTGTCGGAGCTGGCCCTCGTAGATCTCGTTCGCGGACGAACCGGCCGTTCGGCAACCCACCGCGTCGCGTACTCGCCGAAAGGGATGCGACCGGAGTCGGGATCGACCCAGACGCCTCGGATCATGTCGGCCTCGACGGTGGCGAGCCAACGTCTCGGGCGTCGGTCTTGCTCGCGAAGGTGGTATCGGCGGCTCCTTGCTTGCCGAGGTGCCAGTAGCGCGCTTGGTAGCGGCCGCTGGGCAGCTTGCGGATGTTGCCGAAGGAACGGGCTCGGGCCATGACGGCCTCCTCGTGCTCGATGCCAACTTGTAGGCACGTTAGGCACGTGTAGGCACGACGGCCGTTTCCGATCCCCGGCGATACGCAATTCCCAGGGACTTTCGCGTGGAGCGGACGACGGGAATCGAACCCGCATCATCAGCTTGGAAGGCTGAGGTTCTAGCCGTTGAACTACGTCCGCAAGAGCCGACAGCCTATCGGCGTCGGGCCGCACCGCTCAGCTGAGCAGCGCTGCGAGTGCGATCACCCATGCGGAACGAATTCGCTCGGGTTCGCTCTGGAAGAGGCGGCGATGAATGGAGAATGAGTCATAGCTCGTCAGGACGACGACACCATCGACCAGCAGCGACCGGTCGGCCTCGTCGACGGTGGCGAGTTCGTTCGCGAAGTGCTCGGCGACCTGTGCCCGGAAGGCTTCGGCAACGGCCGCGATGCCGTCGTCGATCGACGGGATCGTCGGTGCCCGCATGCGGGCGAGTTGCATCGTGCAATCGACCGACTCGAACAGCGCAATTCGGGCGTCGACGATGGCGGCTATCCGCACGTCGAGCGAGCCGACGCCGATGTCGGGTATGCCCGCCAATGGGCCGGCTTCGACGAAGGCGTGGTCGATCGCCGTGCGCACGAGGTCGTCGAGGTCGTCGAAGTACCGGAAGATCGATCGGTGCGACACCCCTGCGCGGTCTGCGATCTCAGAGGCTCCTGGTCGGAGATTGCCCTCGCGGATGATGGCAAGCAGCGCATCGATCACCGCGGTGCGATTGCGAGTGCGCCGGAGTGTGCGCCCATCGACTTGCTCCTCGTCGAGTGCCGTGGACAATTCGTGTGCTGCTGTCATACCTCTACGCTCACCACTGGATGTCGGAGCCAAACGATCAACTGTCGTCGCCGCTGACCGGTGATGAATCTATCACGCCGGATGCGGATCAAAACCTGGTCTCCCGGGTGCGCAAGCTGATGGACAAGGCGGCTGCAACCGCCAATGTCCACGAAGCCGATGCGTTCTCGCGCAAGGCGGCCGAACTGATCGCCCGACACCGCATCGATCCCGACGCGCTGTCGGGATCCGACGGCGACGTCCTCGGGGTCCGTGAGATCATGCTCGGCCGCGGAGCGTACGTCCGGGCACGACTCGCGTTGCTGATGGCGGTGGCCGATGCTCACGACGCGCGTGTCGTGTTCGCGTCGACGCCGACCGGCACCGTCGCGTACGTCGCCGGTCACGCGTCGGACCTCGACCTGGTGGAGGTGATGTACACCTCGCTGCACGCTCAGGCGGCCGCTCAGATGGCGTCGGAACGCCGTTCGACTCCGGCAGCCACGCAACGGCACCGCCGGTCGTTCCTCTTCGGCTATGCGGACCGTGTCGCCAAGTCGTTCGACGAGGCCCGCCAGTCCGCGCAGGCCACAGCGTCGACGCCGGTCGCAGTCGACGGATCGGGTCGGTCGCTGGCACGACTCGAACGGGTTCACGAGGTCGACCGCTTCGTCACCGCTCGGTTCGGGAGGATTCGCGCCGCCCGGAGTACGACGGGCGCCGAGGCGGGAGGCTGGAAGGCCGGAAGCGCCGCGGCGGAGCGCGCCGACCTCGGACGTCAACGTGTCGAGGGCCAACGGTCGCTGGGTCCGGGATGACACGCGACTGCGGACGTGCCGAGGTCTACGCGGCCGAAGCTGCTGCATTCGATGGCACCGATCTCGAGACCGTCCGGACGTTCGCGGATGTGTCCGCCACCATCGCAGCGGTCGTGGACAGCCACTGGTGGCCCGCGCCGCCCGTACGAGTCGTCCCCGCCAGGCGCGACGCGAGTTCGTCGAGCGCTCGTCGGGTCGCGGGAGCGAGCACGGTGATCCGGCTCGCTGCGGAGCAACTCACGATTGCGACGGCGGCCCATGAACTCGCCCACGCGATCGCCGATCCTGCCGAGGGGCACTCGCCGGTCTTCCTTGCCGCCTACCTCGATGTCGTCGCCGTGATCACGAATCTCGACTCGCTCGATCGGCGACACCGGTTGCACGTGGACCAGCTCCGCGACGCCCTCGCCGCCACCGGACTCGTCGTCGGATGTCGTGCCTGGCCTGCGCCGCCGGAGGCGACCAACACCGCCATTGCGCTGTGATCCGGGATTCGTCAGTAGCATCAGCGCCCGTATCCGGGATGTAGCGCAGCTTGGTTAGCGCGCCTGCTTTGGGAGCAGGAGGCCGGGAGTTCGAATCTCCCCATCCCGACCACGTCTACCAGGTGTGATGCGATCAGCTGATCGTCCGAGAAGTCGGATGTATCAGCGATGTATCAGACTTCTGAGCGCTCGCGACGCTCGAGGAGGCGCCATGGCATGGAAGGCAGCCGGTCAACCCACCGTCCGCAAGCAGCGAGACAAGTGGGTCGTGCGAGTCGATGGCATCGACACGGGGACGGGTCAGCACCGTCCGAGACAGCTCGGCACGTTCAATTCGCAGCGCTCGGCACTCGCTGCGGCCCGGTCGACTCGTGCCGAGGATCGCTCGACCGAGCGGGGCACGGTGAGCTGGCTCGTTCGTCGCTACGTGGCCGGCCGTACCGACATCACGCTCAAGTCGCGTGAGCAGTACGAGTGGGCGATCCCGCACATCGAGAACGGTCTCGGAGCGACCCAGCTCTCGCTGCTCGACCGCGACGACGTCGCCACCTGGCGCGCCACGCCTCGCCGAGGGCGGCAAGCTCTCTCGGCGAGGCGTGCAGATCTGCCGCGTGCTGCGGGCGTCGCTTCGCGAGGCCGTCGACGAGGGATTGATCCCACGGAGTCCGGCCGCCCGTGTCGGCCTACCCCGCACGGTCGCCAAGCCTGCACCCGTCAAGGAGAACGACGCATGGACTGCAGCCGAGGTCGACCACTTCCTCGACGCCTCTGCGAGCCATCGCTGGGCGGTCGGGTTCCGGCTCGGCGTGCTGTACGGGCAGCGCCGCAGCGAAATCCTCGCACTGCGATGGGATGACCTCGACACCAAGGCCGGAACGCTGAGGATCGATGAGAGCTTCGTTGCCACGCGCACCGGCGCGGCGTGGAGCAACGCCAAGAATGAGCGATCCCGCCGGATCATCCCGCTCGATGACGAGACGCTCCGAGAGTTCGCCCGGCGCCGAGCAGCACAGGCAGCGGAGCGGCTGGCGGCCGGCGAGGCATGGGAGGACGAGGATCTGATCATCACGACCCGCGCCGGTCGGCTCGTCCTGCCCCGCTCGTTCGATCGTGCGCTCGAGCGACTCGTTGCCGCCGCCGAGCTCCCGCGCCTCACCTCGCATGGGCTGCGACACACAACAGCAACCCACATGGTGCAAGGAGCAACCGACCTCGGCGAATTGCGGGCCATCGCCGGCCTGCTCGGACACAGCCCCGAGATGTTGATGAACACCTACGCCCACGCATTGCCGCAGAGTCAGTCGGCGGTTGTCGAGCGAATCGGTCGCCGAACCACATGACGGGTTCGCCGGAGATCAGTCAGGGTCGAGCGAGTCGACGATCGCTTGGAGACCGTGCAGGATGGCCGGCACGTGACGCGTGACGACGTCACCGATGATGTCCTGATCCACGTGGAAGTACGCGTGGGAGTTGCACATCTCCACCATGTCGAGGAGCCGATCCCGTTTCTTCTCACAACTCGACTGCGTCGTCCAACACCCGTTGCGCACTTCGAGATCGCAGGCCGGCCTCGGTGACCACGTCGACGTTGTGCCCGAGGAGTTCTTGGAGATCCATCAGGAACCTCCGAGGTCGAAGAGCCCGCAACCGTCATCGAGGTCGACGAGGAAGTCGATGTCGCAGGTCGCGAGGATCTCGCTGCGACGATTTCGCAGGTCAGACAACACCGGCGCGCCGACGAGGCACAGGTGACATCCGCCGGTCGGCGGCCGGGTCCCGAACTGGACTCCAGAATGTTGCCCGTTTTGGGGCTCTCGGTGCCCGTTGAGAAGTGTGGGTTGTCACAGATTGGCGTTTTCGCAGGCATGTGTTCGTCTGGGGAACTGATCGGTGCCGAGGTGTCGATGACGCCGGTTCCGGTGCCGGATCTGTGGAGGTGATGGAGGCCGCCGGCGTCGTGCGGGTGGGTCACACCACGGTCTACAACTTGGTCGGCAAGTACTTCGACACTGACGGCGCGGACGGGATGCCGTGCCTGCGGGTCGGTGGCCAGCTCCGCGTTCCTCGGGCCCTGTTCGAGGAGTGGCTCGGCGTTCGGATCACGGTGTGGCCCCCGCCAGAAGCACCCGACGATGACGAAATCGCGTTCATCGCCCCAGCGACGGTCGAAGCAGTCCCCGCTACCGTCGTCGATCGAAGACTGCGGCGCAGTCGTCGCGTCTCTTCAGCGTGTAGGCCCGCTGATGGAACACATCGTCTTGTTCGAGTCGCGAGGTAGCAATGACAGACAGGTGCATTGCACGATGCGTCGGGGTCGATGTGCTCGTCAGGTGACGTCGCCGGCCTCGCCGCGGGGCCTGGGTGCTCGCGCAACGATGTGACGAGAACGAACGACAGAACCGGAACCGGCAAGTAGAGCGCCGTCGCCGTCGAGGCGTCTGCCACGACGATCGCCCAGACGTACACAGCGAACGCGGCCGCCGACGAATCGCCGTGATCACTCGAGCCCGCTCGGTGATCCGACCGTCTCCGGCGTCATTTGTGGAGCGTGAGCCATTCCGGGTAGCCCATTGGTCGAGCGGTGCGAGGCTCGAAGGGTTCCGGGCACGGTGCTGCGGCCACCAACGCTTGCCATGAGGAGAGCAGTGCCTCGCGTCGCGTCTCGTGGCGGGCCGAACGCGGCGAACGCGAACGTCCACCACTGGACGTCGTCGATGGTGACCCCTGCGACCTCGACGTCGCATCCCGCACCAGTTGCTTCCACGACCGGGGAGAAGGCGACCTCGGTTCCGTCCAACAAGAACCGCCGTTTCACAACCGATTTGTGGACGTCGACCCAGCGTTCATCGACGCCGTGCTCGACGAGATGCTCGGCAGGGCTCCACCGTCGCCACACCTCGAGCGAGCCTGCGAGACCGTCGCCGAACTCGATGCGCCCATCGAGTGATTGGCGGACCTTGAGTTCCACCGTCTGCCTGAAACGGCGCTTCACGCCGACGTCGCCACGGCCGTCGAGCAGGTAGGTGTCGCTCCGCTCCTCGAGAACACCGGTCGAGCCGGTGAACCAAACGGCGACCTCGGCAGGCAGCGACCCTGGAACGAACCATCGGAGCTCGGTCGTGTCGAGGACCAATGGCGGGGGTGTGTCGGGTCGTCTCATCCTGGCCGGAACGTGCACGGTGAGCAGCGACGCCCCGAACTCAGCGACTGCCACCACTCGCTCCCGACGGGGTCCTGGACCGCCACCGGTCCGAACTGTGCGGTCGCTTCGGCGGCCATGTCCGTCACTGATGCACTCATGTCGTTCTCCCACTGGACTGCTCGTGGCCGAGTGGTCAGGCGTCGAGCAGCTTTGCTTTCTGGGCGGCGAACTCGGCGTCGGTCAAGGTGCCGTTGTCACGCAACGCAGCGAGCTTCGCCAACTCGTCGGCCGAACCGGTGGTACCGGCGGTCTGACGCACGTAGGTGTCGAGGGCCGCCTGCTGCTGTTGCGCATCGGCCGCAGCACGATCTCCCATGGCCTTGCCGTTCACGATGAGGTAGATGAACACGCCGAGGAACGGCAGCAGGATCACGAAGATCGACCACAGAGCCTTTGCCCAGCCGCCCATGTCGTGAGAACGGAAGATGTCGGCGAACACCCGGAACAGCAGGATCAACCAGGCGACAAACAAGAAGAAGATCATCATGCTCCAGAACAGGCCAAGTAGTGGGTAGTCGTATGCGAGCATGTCGCCCTCCTTGATGTCGTTGGATCGATTCGAGTGAGAATGCACCCGCACCGGAGTGTGTGGGCCGCGTGGTGCGACAACCCGAACATATGCCGGTCCTGCGGCGGCGGCTTCACACACATCGGATGATGCGCGTCGATGTTGCCGAGCACCCGGGCCGAACCCGGTATCGCACAGAACAGATGATGCAGAGCGCACGGCCGAGGCGGAGAATCACGATGGATCGTGTGATCGTCACTGATCACGCCACTCACCACCGGGACTGCAATCAGCCCGCCGTCAACCACAGGGAGAAGCAATGGGCACCTCGAAGAATTCGCAGCGTGATCCACGCTGGTCGCTCGAGAGTCGGCGCGAGCCGAAGACCATGCGAGCGGCGGCCGGGCGGGAGCGGCGCGACACCGTGCCGCTCGAGGCGCACGCCGATCTCGTCGTTCCCGCCGAGCGTGCGAGCGCGCTGTCGATCCTGCAGGCCCAGGACGCGAACCGGCTGCAGGACCTCGTCCCGATCCGGTACGGGCGCATGTTGGCCACGCCGTTCACGTTCTTGCGCGGGTCGGCGGCCGTGATGGCCACCGACCTGGCGGCCGGCCCTCGGACCGACCTGACCGTGCAATTGTGCGGTGATGCCCACCTGTCCAACTTCGGGATGTTCTCGTCGCCCGAGCGCCGTCTCGTGTTCGACATCAATGATTTCGACGAGACGCTTCCGGGACCGTTCGAATGGGACGTCAAACGACTCGCCGCCAGCGTCGTGGTCGTGGGCCGCAACAACCAGCTCGACAAGAAGACCAACCGAAAGCTCGCGAGAGCAACAACGGCTGCGTACCGTGAGGTGATCGCTGCGGCCTCGAAGATGAATCCGCTCGACGTGTTCTACTACCGGATCGATGTCGAGGATCTGGCCAAGACGCTCGCCACCGCGAAGAGCGATCGGCGTCGTCTGTCCAAGACACGCAAGAAGTCGGCCAGGAAGAACAGCCTCGGAGCGCTCGGCAAGCTCACCGACATCGTCGACGGTCGCCGGGTGATCGTGTCGAACCCGCCGCTGATCGTCGCGATGTCCGACGAACAGCGCCGCGCCGAGATGACCAGGATCGAGGGGTTCTTCGACGAGTACCGATCAACCTTGCACGCCGACCGGCGCCTGCTGATGGACCGGTACTCGATGACGGACATCGCCCGCAAGGTCGTCGGGGTCGGCAGCGTCGGAACCCGGTGTCTGATCGCGCTGTTCGAATCGGGCGACGGAGAACCACTGTTTCTCCAGATCAAGGAGGCAGCCCCGTCGGTCCTGGAGGCGCATCTGGCCCCGAGCGGGTTCGACCAGGAGGGTCATCGTGTCGTCGACGGGCAACGAAAGATCCAGGCGACCCCCGACGCGCTGGTCGGGTGGGCCCGCTACGAGCGTGGCGACGAACCCGCCACCGACTTCTACGTTCGCCAGCTGTGGGACGGCAAGGCGTCTGCCGACGTCGAGACGATGTCGGCAGACGTCCTGCGGCGCTATGCGATGGCCTGTGGCGCAGCGCTCGGCCGTGCCCACGCCCGGTCCGGCGACGCGTCGATGATCTCCGGGTACGTCGGCGACGACGATACGTTCGATCGGGCGGTCGCCCGGTTCGCCGAGGCCTACGCGGATCGCACCGAGCAGGACTACGACGAACTCATCGGTGCCGTCGACGACGGCCGGGTGCCGATCGTTCGCGACCTCTGAACGGGCCGTCGAGGCCAGCGCCTCGATGTCGGGCACCGCACCTCCAGCAACGTTCCGACGGGTTTCCATTACCCTGTGCGGGGACCATGGGCACCCGGATCGACGCCATCGACGTTCACCGAGTCCTCGTCGATGCGAAGACCGGCGTTCCACGCGTGCGCTCTGGGATCATCCGGCGGCCGCGCCTCACGAGCTTGCTCGCTGCGAGTGTGGATCTCCCCTTGATCGTCGTCTCGGCGCCGGTCGGCTACGGCAAGACGACGCTGCTCGTCGACTGGCTGGAGCACGACGATCGCGCGGTCGCCTGGGTGTCGTTGGATCGGGCCGACGACGACGTCACCACGCTGATGACATCGATCACCACCGGGGTGAGGCGGGTGCGAGAGCTCGACGACGCCATCTCCCGCGAGTTGACTTCGCCCGACGTTCCCGTACTCGGTCGGGTGGTGCCGGGGTTGGCGGCCTCGATCGGGGCGGTCGACGAGCCGCTTGTTGTCGTCCTGGAGCATTTCGACGAGATCCGGTCACGCGAGTGCCGTGACGCGGTGGGGCTGCTCCTCGATCTCCTGCCCGCCCAGGTCCAGCTGGTCGTCTCGAGTCGCAGGGAGGTGTGGCTTGCCGGCGGCCGACGACGAGTGCGTGGCGAGGTGCTCGAGATCGGTGCGACCGACCTCGTCTTCGATGCCGCCGAGGTGGCGGATCTCCTCGAGCTCCACGGGGTGGAACCCTCACCCGAACGGGTTCGTCGGTTGCTCGAGCGAACGGAGGGATGGCCCGCGGGTCTGGCACTCCTCGCGCTCACTCACCGCAGCGACGGCGCAACGGTCGGCACCAGCATCGCACCGTCGTCGCCCGACCGGGCCGTGGCCGAATTCATCCGATCCGAGGTCCTGGATGGGCTCTCGCCGGAGATCGATCGCTTCCTCCACCAGACGGCGATCCTCGACGTGTTGAGCCCACCGCTGTGCGACGCCGTCCTCGACTCCACGCAGTCAGCCGCGGTGTTGGAGACGTTGATGCGTGCCGGCTTGTTCCTCACGCCGCTCAACGGCGACGGCGCGTGGTTCCGCTACCACCCGCTGTTCAGAACCGTGCTCCTCGACGAGGCGAGCCGTTTCGAACCGGACACCGTTCGGGAGCGCCACCTGCGCGCCGCTCGGTGGTGGGCGGCAGCCGGTTCCGTCGACCACACGATCGAACATGCCCGAGCAGGCGGAGATCTCTCCATCGCTGCCGACCTGGTCGTCCGGGAGTTGGCGCGTGCGTACAACGAGGGACGGTTGAACGACGTCAGGAGATGGCTGGACCAGCTCGGCGAGGAGATGATCGAACGGAACCCGGAACTGGCCGGACTGGTCGGCTGGCTGGAGGCGCTGACCGGGAATGCCGTCGAAGCGCAGCGATGGGCGGATCGCATCGAGCATCTGACGTCCGAGGGTGACGGGGTGGTCGAGTCGTTCGTGTCGAGTCGTGCTGCACTCCAGGCCTTTCTCTGTGCCCATGGCATCGAGCAGATGGCAGCGGACGCGACCTCGGTCGTGACCAATGAGCCGGTCTGGGGCCCATGGCGGCCTGCCTCCCTCGGTTTCTTGGCGGTCGCCCGATGGCTGCTGGGCGACGACGACGAAGCGTTCACGCTGTTCTCGGAGAGCCTCGACGTGACGACCACGACCGACGGATTCGGCGATCCGGCGGCGCGCTACCTCGCGTACCGGGCGGTGCTCTCGATGGATCGTGGCGACTGGGCGGATGCGGCACGCGACCTCGAACTCGCCGTCTCGGTCGTCGATCGAGCACATCTCTCCGAGTACGCCGTCAACTCGATCGTCGAAGCGGCCCGCGCTCGGCTGTTGTTGCACCGCAACGAGACCGAGACGGGTCGGGCATCGTTGTTCCGAGCGATGCGTCTGCGGACGTCGGTCACCTGGGTGAATCCGTGGGGCGCGGCGTGGTTGCGTCTCGAGATGGCCGACGCGCACCTCGCATTGGGCGATCCCGAGGCCGCCAGGATCCTGCTGCAGGAGACCGAAGGGGTGCTGTACCGGCGACCGAAGCTCGGTCGCCTCAACGCGCGCACCGATGTGCTCCGCGACACGTTGAGTCGGTGGCCGACCGATCTGCACGGGACGGCGCTGTCGACTGCGGAACTCCGTTTGTTGCCGTATCTGCAGACGCATCTCTCGCTCAAGGAGATCGGTGAACGGTTGTATGTGTCGAGAAACACGGTGAGCACCCAGACCAACTCGATCTACCGGAAGCTGGCGGTGTCGGGCCGGAGCGAGGCGGTCGACCGGGCCCGGGAGCTGGGCCTGTTGGCGCCGAGCGTGCTCGGCTGACATCGCTGCATTCGCCCGTCGATCCCGCCGGTGATCGGATCACCCAGGTTGCATGACTGCTGCTGCGCGGGTCGCCGTCAGGATGGCTTTGTCAAGCGATTCACCGATCAAAGGAGCAGGACAATGGCAATGGACACATTCATGGCGTACGTCGGGGTGTACTCGAACGTCGACGACGCCAAGGCCGACTACGACGCGGTCCACGACCTCCACACCAAGGAAGGCCTCATCGACGCCTACGACGCCGCCGTCATCGAGCGCAAGGACAACGGCAAGGTCAAGATCGTCAAGAAGCACGAGACGCCCACACGTGTCGGTGCGGTGGGTGGCGGAACGGTCGGCCTCGCCACCGGCCTGGTCATCGCGCTCTTCCCGGCCGCCGCGATCGGTGGCGGCCTGCTGGCGGCAACGACCGGCGGCGGCGCGGCCCTGGGCGCGCTCGCCGGGCACGCAGCGGCCGGCATGAGCCGCAAGGACCTCAAGGAGCTCGGCGAGAATCTCGACGCCGGACAGGCTGGTCTCATCGTGGTCGGCGTGTCCGACATGGGCGCGAAGATCGAAGGCGTCATGACCAAGGCCGACAAGGTCGAGGAGAAGCAGCTCGAGGCGGACACCGCCGAGATCCAGAAGGACGCCGAAGCCGAGAGCTGACGCACGATGAGTACTGATGGCAGCCAGGCCACGGAGACGGCGGGATCGACTCCGAGTTCGATCAATCCGAGTTCGATCAAGAGGTACATCCCGATCCTGGTCTGGCTGCCCCAGTACCAGCGGTCATGGCTGACGAAGGATGTGATCGCCGGGCTGTCGGTCTGGGCGCTCATGGTGCCGACCTCGCTCGGCTACGCATCGCTCAGCGGCGTGCCCGTCCAGAACGGGTTGTACGCCGCGGCGTTCGGAATGATCGTGTTCGCGCTCTTCACCACGTCGAAGCAGTTGGTGCAGGGCCCGGGCTCGTCGACCGCCCCGGTGTTGGGTGCCGCGATCGTCTCGATCGGGGCGGCGGGCTCCGACGATGCGGTGGCGATCGCAACGGCCATCGTGCTGGTCGCCGGGCTGTTGTTCGTGGTCATGGCCGTGCTCAAGATGGGCTGGATCGCCGAGTTCCTGTCGGCGGCCGTTCTGACCGGCTTCATCTTCGGCGTCGCCATCAACGTCGTGTCCGGTGAGCTGTTCAAGATCACAGGAACCGAGAAGTCCGGTTCGAACACATGGCAGAAGCTCTGGGAGTGGGTGACGAGTCTGTCCGACGCGAACCGGACCACGGTCGTCGTCGGGGTAGCGGCGTTGGTCGTGTTGTTCGGCCTCAAGTTCCTCGTGCCGAAGGTGCCCGCCGAACTGGTCGCGGTGGTGCTCGGCATTCTCGCGACCGTGCTCTTCGGTCTGGGTGACCGCGGGGTCGAACTGATCGCAGACGTGCCGCGAGGTCTCCCGAATCCCTCGTTCCCGGACTTGCAGATCATCTTCGACAACTGGTCGGTGGTGGTCGGGGCGGCGGTCGGGTTGGTGCTGATCGGGTTCTCGGTGACGACCGCCGGAGTTCGCCAGTACGCGACCAAGCACAACTACCGGATCGACGTCGACCAGGAGCTGCTCGCCCAGGGCATGTCGAACGTGTCGTCGAGCGTGTTCCAAGGGATCTTCAACAACGGCAGCCTCTCCAAGAGCCCCGTCAACGACGGCGCCGGTGCGCGGTCACAGGTGTCGAACCTCGCCCAGGGCGGCTTCGTCATCCTGACGCTGCTCTTCCTCGCGCCGATCTTCTCGAAGCTCCCCGAGGCGGTGCTCGGAGCGATCATCATCGAGGCCGTGACGCTCGGCATGATGGACGTCGGCGAGATGAAACGACTGGTCACCGTCAAGCGGTACGAGTTCATCGCCGCGCTCGCCGCCCTACTCGGCGTGATGACGTTCGGCATCCTGGAAGGCGTCTTCATCGGAGTCGGGATCTCGATGATCTGGCTCATCGCCGTCTCGGCACTGCCGTACATTCCGGAGCTCGGGCGCAAGCCGGGGACCGATGCGTTCTACGACCTCGAGCGACACGACGACTGTGAGACCATTCCCGGGCTGAAGATCCTGCGGTTCGACGGCGGGCTGTTCTTCGTCAACGCCGATGCGCTCGCGGACCGTTTGCGGCAGATCCGTGTCGATGAACCTGAGGGGCTCGACGCGGTGATCTTGAGCATGGAGGGCGTGAACTTCATCGACACCGAGGGTGCCGACGTCCTGGTGACCATCGCGCGGGCCGGTCTCGACCACGGCATCGACCTGCACCTCGCCCGTGTGAAGTCGCAGGTGATCGACGTGCTCGAACGCGACGGCTTCTTCGACCTCGTCGACCGCAGCCACGTTCACGACAACATCGAGGCCGCCGTCGCCATGCACCAGACACTCCACCCGACCGCGCCGCCAGGCTGACGATGCCGGGACCGTCACCGCGCGGTGGTCACGCGTGCGGGTCGGGGACCTCGACCCGGCGTGACTTGATGAGGGCGACGACGGTGGAGGTGGTCAGGTACGCCACCGCCACGGCGATGATGACGGGTGCCGCGGTCAGCGGGCCGAGTCCGACGGCCAGCACCGCGATGAAGGTGAGTCCGATCGGTGCCTTGATGGTTGCTCCTGGGCACGGCCGCCAGCATGGAGCCGACGGCGATCGCGTACGGGATGTCGGGAAACATCAGGTGCACGACGACGCCGGCGGTGCCGCCGACGAACAGCATCGGCAAGCACGTTGCCGCCGATGAAGCCGGTTGCGAGGCTGATCGCCATCGCCAGCATCTTGCCGACGAGTACTGCGACGAGGAGCCAGATGCTGATCGATGCCGATTCGTCGATCACCGTCGTGAGTTGGTCGTTGCCGGCTCCGATGGTGAGTGGGAGTGCGAACGCGATCAGGCCGACGAGGGCGCCGCCGACGGTGCCACGTACGTACGGGTTGGTCAACTTCGCAGCGACCGTCTGGATCAGCTTCATGATGATGACGAACACGATCATGATCACGCTCGAGACGAGGCCGAGCCCGGCGCCGACGAGGAGGTGCCAGCTCGCGAAGTCGTCGACGGGCACAGCGAAGCTGTTGAGGAACGTCGTTCCGACCGCGCCGAAGAACACGGCGAACGCGACCGTCGCGGCGATCAGTTGCGGCAGGATCGACTCGATGTACCGGTCCTTCGGTGTCGGTGCCAGCTCGCTGACGATCAGTGTGCCGAGACCCGGGCGAGGTGAACGCGCCACCGAAGCCGCCGGAGATGCCTGCCATCGTCGTGTCGAGACGGGCGGTCTCGTCACCGGGCCACCGCTTGGAGGCGATCCACGACCCGAGGCCACCGCCGATCATCACCAGGGCGAATGACGGCCCGAGGCTGGCTCCGGCGACCGCTGAGATGGCTGCGAGCAGGATCCACGACGGCGCCACTCTCGTGGTCGACGGTGCCCGACTCGATCACGGCGACGCCGCCGGGGACGTGGTCGGTGATCTTCAGCCAGCTGCGCACGGCGGCTGCCACCAGCCCGCCGGCGGCGATGAACGGGATCCACCACCAGTCACCGGACCATGTGTCGATTCGTGGATCACCGAAGATCCGATCGGTCAACCCGCCGGTGATCCCCAGATAGACGAGCCCGAGCAGACCGATGACGAGCCCCATCGCGACGGCGATCGCGAGCAGTTGTCGGTACCACGGTTGGTCGATGGGGAGCGCTGTCGTCATGTTGATGCCTCGGGTCTCTGGTTCGGACGCCACGATGTTGCCGCGCCGGGGTACGCGCACGGGACTCCGAACAACGATGTCAGCTGCCCCTCGAGGAGCGATCATCCACAATGAGCGATTGTGTCGCCGGTGGCGTCTGGGAGGATGTGCTCGATGAGCGAGGACCAAGGCGCTTCGGACGCGGGAACGAGCGGCACCCAGCGACGACTGCGCAGCCCTGATCGCGTCGTCGCGCTGAGCGACGGCGTGTTCGCAATCATCATCACGATCCTGGTGCTCGAGATCGCCGTCCCCGAGAACCTCTCGGAGCAGTCGCTGGACGAGGCCCTCGGCGACTTGCAGCCCACCCTCGTTGCGTGGGTGATCAGCTTCCTGCTGACCGGCATGTTCTGGGTTGCCCACCGCGACCTCTTCGCTCGCGTCAGGGTCGTCAACCGCGATCTGGTCTGGCTGAACCTGCTGTTCCTCCTTCCGGTGAGTCTGATCCCGTTCGCGGCCTCGGTGCTCGGCCAGTATCCGAACGCACCGGTCGCGATGCACCTGTACGGCGTCGTGCTGATCGCGGCCACCCTGATGCGATTCGCTCTCTACCGGTACGTGGTCAGACGTCCTGCTCTGTTGTGGCCCGACGTGTCGACCGACCGAGCGGGCTTGGGGCTCGCCGTCACGGCGGCACCGATTGCCGTCTACCTCGTGGCGATCGCCTTGGCCGACAGATCGACAACGGTCAGTACCGCGTTGTACTTCTCGGTTCCGGTGCTGTACTTCATCCTCGTCACCGTGTTGCGCGAGCACCCGAGCACCCGATCCGAGGCCGACGAGTTCACGTGAATTCTCCGATCGTGAGGTGGGTGACGTCCACGCCGGCAGGGCCTCCGCGGCGGGGCCCCTACTCGGGCTCGAGAAGGTTTGCCCGTCTTCGGGGCCCCGGTGCCCGTCGAGGGGTGTGGGTTGTCACGAACACGAGCTTCGCAAGCATGTGTTCGCGTGACGCCCGCTCGCGGATGGGTGCGGGGCGTCGAGCTTGCCGCTGTCTGTCCGGACCCGTCCTCGCAAGAGTTCAGCACACACTGTACTCTCATTGCTGTGCCATCCAGCGTGGAATCCGACTTCGACATCCTCGGTCGTATCGGGACTGCGCTCGCTGACGACTCGCGTCGACGACTGCTCGTCGCGATGATGAACGGTCCGGCGTATCCGTCCGAACTGGCCGACGATCTCGGCCTCACCCGCGCCAACGTGTCGAACCATCTGACCTGTCTGCGCGGCTGCGGGATCGTGGTCGGCCATTCCGAGGGCCGACGCGTTCGTTACGAGCTGTCCGACCCGCGACTCGCGAAGGTGCTGCGCGATCTCCTCCGGCTCCGACTCGTCGCCGATCCAACCGTCTGTCCCAATGCCGTGCACGACGGGTGCTGCTGATGTCAACGAACCGGGCCACCCCGCTGCCTGTCGTCGCGGCCTGCGCTGACGACTGCTGCGGAGAAGCGACCACCGCAGTGTCGATGGAGTTGTCGCTCGATCGCCGCCGCGCTCTCACTCGACGCGTGCGACTTCTCGTCGCCACCACGATCACCTACAACGTGATCGAAGGCATCATCGCCATCTCGGCCGGGACCATCGCCGGTTCCACCGCTCTGATCGGATTCGGGCTCGACTCGATGATCGAAGTGAGTTCCGCGGCGATCGTCGCGTGGCAGTTCTCGGCGCCGAACCCGGCAACACGAGAACGATTCGCGTTGCGTGTCATCGCATATTCGTTCTTCGCGCTCGCCGGATACGTGGCGTTCGAGTCGATCCGCGCACTGGCCCGGTCAGGCGAGGTCGACCATTCGGCGGTCGGCATCGTGCTTGCATCGCTGTCGCTGCTCATCATGCCGTTCCTGTCATTCGCGCAACGCAAGGCAGGCCGCGAACTCGGCTCCGCGACCGCCGTTGCGGACTCGAAGCAGACCCTGTTGTGTACCTACCTTTCGGCAGTCCTGCTCGTGGGGCTCCTGCTCAACAGCCTGTTCGGGTGGTCGTGGGCCGACCCGATCGCTGGGCTCGTGATCGCCGCAGTCGCGATCAAGGAGGGACGAGACGCATGGCGCGGCGATGCCTGCTGTGGCCGACGATGAACGTTCGGGCACCGATCCGCGGCCGCTGCTGCTGTCCGTCGGGGTGGCCTACGTGCTCGGCGTCGTCGGCATCGTGCAGCGCTCCCGCCGCGATCTCGGCTCGGGCCTGCTGACACTTGCGCGAAACGGAACACAAGCAGTCGACCTGCGTCGAGCGATCAGCGGGGATCTGACGTCGGGGGACCCAGATCTGGAGTGGTCCGGGCACTCGTTCGCGGAGTCGCTGGCAGTGGGAGCGCACACGGCTCGCGGTTCGTGACGAGACCTCGCGCACAGAAATCCCCGGCTCGGGTCCGAAGGGGCTTTCGCCCCTAGAGACGAGCATCGACGGACGTGAGAATGGGGGCGAGCCAGACAGCAGCCAGCTGCGATCTGGCCGCCCCCCAGTCCCGACGAGCAGATTCGGAAAGAACACTATGGAGCATCGCAGGCATCCGCTGAGGGAACGCCTGTGGTCCACCCTCCTGCCAGTCGGTCTCGTCGTAGCGAGTGTTCTCGTCGCGGTGTCGACCGCTGCATCGTCTCCGACGATCGAGGCGCAGGGATCGACGGGTGCTGACCTCTACGCGGCGAACTGTGCTGGATGCCACCAGGCGGATGGCGAGGGCATTCCCGGTACGTTCCCGCCGCTCGCCGGCAACCCGAACGCGACCGATCCCGCCCATGTCACCACCGTGATCAACGAGGGTCTCACCGGCAAGATCGAGGTGAACGGTGAGACCTACGACTCGGCGATGCCGGCCGTCGCCGGTCTCTCGGCTGACGATGTCGACGCTCTCACGGCGTACGTCGTCGAGCTCGCCGGTGGGGGGACCGAGACACCGGTCGAGCCCACCGAGCCCACTGAGCCCGTCGCACCGCCCGCTGCGGGCGACATCAACGGTGGCCACGATCTCTTCATCGGCCAGAACGGTCTCGAAAACGGCGGCACCGCGTGTGCGTCGTGCCACACTGCGGGCGAGGTCGGAAACCTCGGCGGGTCGAGCTTGGGCCCCGATCTCACCGGCTCGTACCAACGCCTGGGAGGAGCGGCCGGCCTGAGCGCGTGGCTGACGAACCCACCGTCGCCGACGATGACGCCGATCTTCGCCGACCGGCCACTGACCGAGGCCGAGATCGCCGACCTGGTGGCGTTCCTCGCTGACGCACCGGACCAGACCAAGCCCTCGTACAGCGTCGACTGGCTGCTGATCGCCGGGCTCATCGGGCTCGTCGTTCTGCTCGGCGGCATGGCCATCGCCTGGCGCGGACCGCGCAAGACCTACGTGCAGACCTTGAGGAGTAAGCGATGAGCCGATGGAGCCGCGAGACGGTCGACCCCGGAGCCCGGAAGTGGGAGGAGTTCTACCGGAACCGCTTCCAGCACGACAAGCGGGTTCGCACAACCCACGGGGTCAACTGCACCGGGAGCTGCTCGTGGGAGGTGTTCGTCAAGGACGGCATCGTCACCTGGGAACTCCAGGCCACCGACTATCCCGAGCTCGAAGAGGGCCTGCCTCCGTACGAGCCCCGTGGGTGTCAACGAGGCATCTCGTACTCGTGGTATCTGTACGCGCCGACCCGTGTGAAGTATCCGTACGCCCGAGGCGTGCTGATCGACATGTACCGGTCGGCCAAGGAGGAGTACCTCGGCGACAGCGTTGCCGCGTGGGCGAGCATCCAGGAGACACCCGAATGGCGTGAGCGCTATCAGGCGGCGCGCGGCAAGGG
Organism: Ilumatobacteraceae bacterium; assembly: GCA_963774765.1. Taxonomy (GTDB): domain Bacteria; phylum Actinomycetota; class Acidimicrobiia; order Acidimicrobiales; family Ilumatobacteraceae; genus Sva-07. Next base: position 994,617 of record CAVZGP010000009.1, on the reverse strand, counting down.
CGGGTTCCGGCGGATCAGCTGGGACGAAGCGCTCGAGATGGCGGCGGCCTCCACCGTGTACACGATCCAGAAGCACGGCCCCGACCGCGTGGCCGGGTTCTCGCCGATTCCCGCGATGTCACAGGTCAGCTACGCGGCCGGCAGCCGGTTCATGTCGCTGATCGGCGGCGCCGTGATGAGCTTCTACGACTGGTACTGCGACCTCCCGCCCGCCTCGCCGGAGGTGTGGGGTGAGCAGACCGACGTTCACGAGTCCGCCGACTGGTTCAACGCACGGTTCATCGCCGTCATGGGCGCCAACCTCAACATGACGCGCACCCCCGACGCCCACTTCATCTCCGAGGTCCGACACGCCGGCGCCAAGCTGGCGGTGTTCAGCCCCGACTTCTCCCAGGTCTCGAAGTTCGCCGACTGGTGGATTCCGGCGCATCCGGGTCAGGACACAGCGTTCTGGCTGGCGGTGAACCACGTGTTGCTCTCCGAGTTCTATCGAGATCGCAAGGTCGACTACTTCCAGAGCTACTCGAAGCAGTACACCGACCTGCCCATCCTCGTCGAGATCAACGACCGCAAGGCAGGCCAGTACCTCCGCGCCGGTCGGCTCGATCGGTACGCGAACTGCGAGAACGGCGAGTGGCGAGATGCTCGTGTGGGACGAGGTGGCCAACGAGGCGCGGATGCCCAACGGCAGCGTGGCCGATCGCTGGGCCACCGAAGACAAGGGGCGCTGGAACCTCGAGATGTTCGACAGCGTCCTCGGCGAGGCGATTGCTCCGGAACTGAGTTTCATCGAGGGAGGCGACGGCACGACCGAGATCGACCTCGAGTTCTTCGGCGGTGAAGGCACGATCAGCCGTTCGGTCCCGACCCGCACGATCCAGACCGTCGACGGTCCCGTCACCGTGACCACCGTGTTCGACCTGTTGATCGCCCGCTTCGGTGTCGATCGGGGTCTGCACGGCTTCGACGCTGTCGAGCTACGACGACGATCGATGCTCCGTACACGCCGGCGTGGCAGGAGCAGTACACCGGAATCCACCGCGACACCGTGATCAAGTACGCCCGCGAGTGGGGCCGCAACGGCGAACTCACCAACGGCAAGAACATGATCATCATCGGTGCCGGCGCCAACCACTGGTACCACAACAACCTGCTGTACCGCTCGGGCATCACCGCGCTGATGCTGACCGGCTCCGTCGGTGTCAACGGTGGCGGGCTCGCCCACTACGTCGGCCAGGAGAAGCTGGTCTGCCACGCATCGTGGGGGGCGATCGCGATGGGTGCGGACTGGGGCATGGCGCCCCGCCAGCAGAACACGCCGTCGTTCCACTACGTGCACTCCGACCAATGGCGCTACGAGCGCGGCTACCGCGAGTACGACTCGTTGCCGTCGGATCACCCCGAACGATTCGACCACACGATCGACCATCAGGCCCGCGCCGTCAGACAGGGCTGGCTGCCGTTCTTCCCGCAGTTCAAGGAGAACCCGCTCGACGTCGTCCGCAAGGCCAAGTCGCGAGGCGCCGAGACCGACGACGAGATCACCCAGCACATCGTCGACCGACTCACCTCGGGTGACCTCGAGTTCTCGATCGACGACCCCGACGCGCCCGGAGAACTGGCCGCGCACGTGGTTCATCTGGCGCGGCAACGCGATCGGGACCTCGGCGAAGGGCCACGAGTTCTTCATGCGGCACTACCTGGGCACGAAGTCCACGGCGATCGCATCGGAGCCCGACGACCACGGCGTCACCGAGATCACCGTGCGCCCCGACGCTCCGATCGGGAAGATGGACCTGGTCGTCGATCTCAACTTCCGGATGGACACCACCGCGCTGTACTCCGACATCGTGCTGCCGGCCGCCACCTGGTACGAGAAGGACGACATCAACTCGACCGACATGCACTCGTTCATCAATCCGATGCAGGCGGCGGTGCCGCCGGCGTGGGAGTCGCGTGCCGACTGGGACATCTTCACGGCGCTGGCCAAGAAGGTGTCGGAACTGGCTGCTGGCCGGCTCCGTTCGGAGGTCACCGACGTGGTGATGCAACCTCTGGCCCACGACACCCCCGACGAGATGGCGCAACGTCACGTCGCCGATTGGCGATCCGGCGAGGTCGAGGCGATCCCCGGAAAGACGATGCCGCGGTTCAAGCTGGTCAAGCGCGACTACACCAAGTTGTACGAGCGCATGACCTCGCTGGGCGAAGGGGTGCGCAACAATGGGGTCGGTGCCCACGGGCTGCGAATCGACGTCGAGGAGTTCTACGACGAGCTGGCCCGCAAGCAGCCCGACGAGCGCACTCGCGGCGACGGCGCCACGCTTCGCCCGGAACTGGTCCGGGGCCGGCAGGTCGCCGAGGCGATCCTCGCACTCGACCCTGCCAGCAACGGCGAGTTGGCGCACCGGGCGTTCGTCGCCGAAGAAGCCAAGACGGGTCGTGAGCTCACCCATCTCGCGGCTGGTCAGCGCGACACACGCATCACCTTTGCCGATCTCATCTCCCAACCCCGTCGGGTGCTCACCACGCCGACGTGGAGCGGGGTCATCGGCAAGGGACGTCCCTACTCACCGTTCACGCTCAACGTCGAAGAGCTGATCCCATGGCGCACGCTCACCGGTCGCCAGCACTACTACCTCGACCACGAGCAGTACATCGAATGGGGCGAGGCACTTCCGGTGTACAAGCCTCGTCCGGACCACACGATGTTGTCGGAGACCGAGCAGTCGCTCGCCGAGGACCAGGACGGCCGGATGTTCAACTACATCACCCCGCACGGCAAGTGGTCGATCCACTCGACGTACTCCGAGAACGAACGGATGATGACGCTGTCGCGTGGCGGGTATCCGATCTGGATCAACGCCAAGGACGCGGCCGACGCTCGGCATCGCCGACAACGACTGGGTCGAGCTGTACAACGACAACGGCATCTACGTCCAGCGATGCACCACCTCGTCGCGGATCCCACGAGGTGCGGTGTTCGTGTACCACGCGACCGAACGCACCGTCGGTATCCCGATCTCCCGCGCGTGAGGGCAAGCGGGCCGGGATGAACAACTCGCTCACCCGAACCCGGCTGAAGCCAGTCCTGATGACCGGCGGATACGGGCAGTTCACCTACGCGTTCAACTACTGGGGCCCGACGGGCGTCAACCGCGACACCTTCGTCTACCTGCGTCGTGTCGAGACACCTGACTACAAGGAGGCGGGACAATGAGAGTTCGCGCTCAGATGAGCATGCTGTTCCACCTCGACAAGTGCATCGGCTGTCACACCTGTTCGGTCGCCTGCAAGAACCTGTGGACCGACCGCGACGGTGCGGAGTACATGTGGTGGAACAACGTCGAGACCCGGCCGGGGACCGGCTATCCGACCGGCTGGGAGGACCAGGACCACTACAAGGGTGGCTGGCACCGCGACAAGAAGGGTCGCCTCAAGCTGATCCTGCACTCCAAGGGTGGTGGCGTCGCCAAGGCGTTCTACAACCCGGCGCTGCCCGAGCTCGACGACTACTACGACCCGTTCACCTTCCAGTACGGCGACCTCTTCAACTCGCCGGCCTCCGAACAGCAGCCGACCGCGATCCCGATCTCGAAGATCACCGGTGAGCCCATCGAGATCTCGAGCGGGCCCAACTGGGACGACGACCTCGGCGGCTCCGACACCTATGCCGCGAACGATCCATCGATGGACGGCGTCGACGACGTCGTTCGGGCCCAGATGGAAGAGATCGAACGGGTTGTCTTCAACTATCTCCCGAGGATCTGCAACCACTGCCTCAATCCGTCGTGCCTGGCGGCGTGCCCGAGCGGTGCGATCTACAAACGGGCCGAGGACGGTGTCGTCCTGGTCAACGAGGACAAGTGCCGCGGCTGGCGGATGTGCGTGTCCGGCTGCCCGTACAAGAAGGTGTACTACAACTGGAACACCGGCAAGTCCGAGAAGTGCATCTTGTGCTTCCCCCGCCTCGAAACCGGTCAGGCGCCGGCCTGCGCCCACTCGTGCGTCGGTCGCATCCGGTACATGGGCGTGCTGTTGTACGACGCCGACAAGATCGCAACATCGGCGGCGTTGCCCGACGATCGAGCTGCTCGACGCGCAGCTCGACATGATCCTCGACCCCTCGGACCCGCAGGTGATCACCGCGGCACGCGCGGCGGGCATCGACGAGGGCTGGCTCGACTCGGCGCGGCGGTCGCCGATCTACAAGTTCGTGAAGGAGTGGGGGATGGCGTTCCCGCTCCATCCCGAGTACCGCACCGAAGCGATGATGTTCTACGTCCCGCCGTTGTCGCCGGTGATGAGCACGATCGAGCAGAACCTCGTCAAGCTCGACATCCCCGACGAGCGACACGACTTCGAACTGCTCGAAGAACTCGACAAGGCCAGGATGCCGCTCGAGTACCTCGCCAACCTGTTCACGGTCGGTGACTCCGATCGAATCCGTCGGGTGCTGCGGGTGATGCTCGCCGTGCGTACGTACAAGCGCCGCCAGAGCGTCGATGGGGCCATCGATGACGTCACCATCGCGATCCTCGAAGAGGTCGGGCTGACCGAGCAGATGGCCGAGGCCATCTACGCGATGACGACCACTCCGACGATCGACGACCGGTTCGTGATGCCGCCATATCACCGTGAGATGTCGTTCGAAGCGATCGACGACCCGCTCGCGACGAAGGGCGAGACCGGACTCGGCTACCGCGAAGCACCACGGAGAGGTGCCTGATGGACACGACCCAACTGGTCGCTCTCGGGTTCCGCTATCCGACCGCGGAGTCGGCTGCAGAGCTGTCGCAGATGGTCGACGTCGAGGCCAACGCCGAGGTGAAGCGCCACATGCAACGCTTCGTGGTGGCGGTTGGGTCGCTGACGCTGGGGGAGTGGGAGGAACTCCACACCGAGACGCTCGATCTCGACCCCAAGTTCGTGCCGTACGTCGGCCACGTCGCCTGGGGTGAGAACTACCGACGCGGGGCCTTCATGGCCGACCTGGTCGCCGCGATGGCCGAGGCCGACGTCGACCTGCGCGGCGAACTGCCGGACCACATCGAACCGATCTTGCGGTACCTCGCAGCGACCGACGAGCCGATCGAGGATCTCGTCGAGGCGCTTCCCGCTGCGGTGGCCGAAATGAATGCCGTACTCAAGACAGCAGCACCGGACAACCCCTATTGCCATCTGCTCGCAGCCACGCTCGCGTGCGCCGGCAACCGTCCGGTCCGGATCGGAGGCAGACGATGAACACCAACGACGTCCTGTTCGGTGTCGTGCCGTACATGGCGGCCACACTCGCCATCGTCGTCACGATCGTGCGGTGGCGCCGAGCGCCGTTCTCGGTGTCGTCGTTGTCGTCACAACTCCTCGAGAGCAAGAAGCTGTACTGGGGCTCGATCCCGTTCCACTGGGGTTTGACGATCATCCTCACCGCCCACCTGTTGGCCTTGATCGTGCCCGAGGCGTTCGTGCTCTGGAACGGCGACCCGATCCGGCTGTACCTGCTCGAGATCACCGGGGTCGCCCTCGGATTGTGGGCGGCATTCGGGATCACCGTGTTGATCTGGCGTCGGCACTCCAGTGCCCGCGTTCGCCGGGTGACCAGTCCGATGGACCATGTGGTGCTGCTCGTCATCGCGGTCCAGATCATCTCGGGCCTGTGGATCGCGATCGGTTATCGCTGGGGTTCGTACTGGGGCACCGGTGTGTTCGTGCCGTACGTGCGGTCGCTGTTCCGGTTCCAGCCCGAGCCCGGCTACATCGACCCGCTTCCGCTCGCCCTGCAGATCCACGTGCTGACCTTCTTCGTCTTCCTCGCGATCTTCCCCTTCAGTCGGTTGGTCCACATCATCACCCTGCCGCTGCAATACCTGTTCCGCCCGTGGCAGAAGGTGATCGCCAACCGTGAACCGCCGGCCGCCGAGTACATCTCGAACGCGCCGCGGCCCAAGCAATACCAGTGAGCGCCGAGCGCTGACCTCCCCAACCCCCAAGGAACTCAACGATGAGTGACGACCAGGACCGAAGCGACCGACAGTCGGTTGCGTCTCCACCCGCGGCCGGCGACGATGCGCCACCGCGGTTGCTCGACTTCCACCAGGAGCGGATCCGGGTGCTCCACTTCACGTGGATCGCGTTCTTCATGACGTTCTACGTGTGGTTCAATCTGGCACCGCTCGGCACCACGATGCGCAACACGACCGACTGGTTGACCGAGGAGCACATCAAGATCCTGCTCATCGCCAACGTGGCCTTGACCATCCCCGCCCGCATCGTCGTCGGCACGTTGATCGACCGGTTCGGGTCACGCATCGTGTTCAGCGCGTTGATGGTGGTCATGGCGATCCCGACGATCTGGTTCGCCTTCGCCGACACGTTCGATCAGATGCTGATCTCCCGGCTCGTGCTGAGTTGCGTCGGCGCCGGCTTCGTGATCGGCATCAAGATGGTGGCGCAGTGGTTCCCGCCGAAGTACATCGGCCGCACCGAGGGTTTCTATGCCGGTTGGGGCAACTTCGGATCCGCGTGGGCGGCGATGACGCTGCCCTGGGTTGCGCTGACGGTCTTCGGGCAGCTGGTTCGACATGGGAGACGACTCGTGGCGCTGGGCGATGGCGCTCAACGGATTGGTGATGGGCATCTACGGCGTCATGTACTACTTCTTGGTGCGCGACGTCCCCGAGGGGCGCACGCTCGTCAAGACCAAGAAGGCCGAGCCGATGATGGTGACGTCGTACCGCGACCTCGTGCAGTACCTGGTCTGGTCGATTCCACTGGTCGGTGCACTCGGTCTGTTGGCATGGCGCATCTCGAATGTGAAGGTCGACGGTGAGGTCATCCTGGGCGACACCGGGCTGTACGCGATCTACGCCGTGCTCACGCTTGTGTACGTGGTCCACGTCGTGCGGACCCTGCAGGTGAACCTGCCGTACCTGCGTGCGGGCGTGCCCGACGACGAGAAGTACCACTTCGGCAGCGTCGTTGCCCTGAACTCCACGTACTTCGCCAACTTCGGTGCGGAACTGGCGGTCGTCTCGATGCTGCCGACGTTCTACGAGGAGGTGTTCGCGCCGCTCACCAACAACGCCGGCCAGCCGATCGTCACGGCAACCGTGGCGGGATTCGTCGCCGCATCGTTCGCCTTCGTCAACCTCGTGGCCCGCCCGCTCGGTGGCTATCTGTCCGACCGGTTGCCGAACCGCAAACGCACGATGCTCGGCTACATCTTCGGCATCGTCCTCGGCTTCGTGCTCATGGCGCTCATCTCCAAGTGGTCCGGCGGTGTCGACGCCGACGGCCTCAAGAACCTGGTCCCGACGTTCAGCGGCATGACCTGGCTGGTGATCGCCGTGGTCTTCACCGTGGTCGCCTCGATCTTCGTGCAGGGCGCCGAGGGAGCGACCTTCGCCATCATCCCGATGGTCAACAAACGGATGACCGGTCAGGTGGCGGGCATGGCCGGTGCCTACGGCAACGTCGGCGCCGTCGTCTACCTGGTCATCTTCTCGCTCGTGGATGCCCGAACGTTCTTCTTCATCCTCGCCGGTGGCGCGTTGCTGAGCTTCCTGATCACCCTCGCTCTTCTCGAGGAACCAAAGGATGCTCACGCATCGGAGTTCGACGCCGGTGATGAGCCGCAACAAGCGGTCGGCACCCCGACCACCACCTGACCGAGCAATGGCGGACTCCGCCGTCGTCTCAACATCCCGACACCCCGAGCAGTTCGACAGCAAGAGGAGAATCAACATGGCAGACATCACAGAGTGGGATGTCGAGAACGAGACGTTCTGGGAGACAACGGGAAAGAAGATCGCGACGCGGAACCTGTGGATCTCGATCCCCAGCCTGCTGTGCGGGTTCGCGGTCTGGATGTACTGGAGCGTCATCACCGTCCAGATGCTCAACCTCGGCTTCCCGTTCACCCAGGCCGAGCTGTTCACGATCACGGCGATCGCTGGGTTCACCGGGGCGACGTTCCGAATCCCCCAGAGCTTCTTCATCCGCATCGCCGGTGGCCGGAACACGATCTTCCTGACGACCGCGATGCTGATGATCCCCGCAGTCGGGCACCGGCCTCGCGCTGCTCAGCAAGGACACGCCGCTGTGGGTGTTCCAGCTCCTCGCCTTCCTGTCTGGCCTCGGCGGCGGCAACTTCGCGTCGTCGATGTCGAACATCAGCTTCTTCTACCCCAAGCGCATGCAGGGGCTGGCGCTCGGCCTCAACGCGGGGCTCGGCAACGCCGGCGTGACCACGATGCAGCTCCTGATCCCGCTCGTGATGACCCGGGCGATGTTCGGCGGCGGCTCGATGGTGCTCGAACAGACTTCCGGCACGTTGATCGGCAAGATCGCCGCCGGCACCGAGACGTGGATCCAGAACGCCGGATTCGTGTGGCTGATCTTCCTGATACCGCTCGCCTTCGCCGGGTGGTTCGGGATGAACAACATCCGCACCGCCGAGGTGTCACCGAACATCGGCGGCACGATCACGGCGTTCGGCAAGGTCACTGGCATGTTGCTGGTGGCCGCCGTTCCCGCGGCGCTCGGGCTCTATCGTGATCCTGCCCGATCCGATGCTCGGTGCACCGTCATGGGCGAAGTGGCCGGTGATCGCCATCACGCTCTGGCTGACCGTCTTCCTGCTCAAGCAGATCCCCGGCCAGGTCAAGCCGAACCTCGAACGTCAGTACAAGATCTTCGGCAACAAGCACACCTGGGTGATGAGTGTGATCTACACGATGACCTTCGGCAGCTTCATCGGCTTCTCCGCCGGCTTCGCGCTGGCGATGAAGGTGATCTTCGGGTTCAGGCACATCGAGATCGATGGGGTCATGACCCACGACACCGTGAACCCGGATGGTCCGGCGGTGCTGACCTTTGCCTGGATCGGTCCCTTCATCGGCGCGTTCATCAGGCCGGTCGGCGGTTGGATGGCCGACAAGGTCGGTGGCGCGAAGGTGACCCAGGCCGTGGCGGTCGTGATGATCGATGAGCGCGCTCGGCGTCGCCTATTACATGCGCGAAGCATTCAAGTCGGAGACGCCTGAGGACTACTTCCTCCCGTTCTTCCTGCTCTTCCTGGTGTTGTTCGCAGCCAGCGGCATCGGCAACGGCTCGACGTTCCGAACGATCGCCGTGCGTCTTCAACAAGGAACAGGCTGGTCCGGTACTCGGCTGGACATCGGCGGTTGCGGCCTACGGGGCGTTCATCGTGCCGGAGGAGTTCGGCAGCCAGATCAAGAGCGGGACACCCGAATACGCCCTGGTGGCCTTCGCGGCGTTCTACGTCGTCTGCATCTTCATCAACTGGTGGTTCTACCTCGGACCCAAGGCCGAATTCAGGAACCCGTAGTGGACCTTCGCCTCTTTGCCCGCGGCGTTCGCGCGCCGGATGATGACAACCGGGCGACGCATGTCGTCGTCACACCGAGGAGCCTGATGCCTGAGACGACTTCCAGAGAACGTGACTCATCGGCTGCGGTGGGTGTGCGATGTCGTGGGGCACTGGTGAGATGGACGCCGGCGCTGTTGTTGGTAGCCGTGGTCGCCGTCGCGCCATTTGCCGCGTCGGCTGCGAACCTGCTCAGCGGGCCGACCGACGAGACGTTGGTTGCCGGCGCCGAGGTCTACGCCACGTCGTGCGCTGGGTGCCATCAGGCCGGCGGAGCGGGCGTTGTCGGCCAGTTCCCGCCGTTGGTCGGCAATCCGAACGTCGACGACACCGCCTACGTCGTCGATGTCATCACGAACGGTCTCAGCGGCGAGATCGAGGTCAACGGTCAGACCTACGACGGGGTGATGCCCGCCCAGTCGACGTTGAGTGACGACGATGTGACGGCCGTGATCGCCTACATCCAGTCGGGATTCGTCACGCCGGCCCCCGAGGTTGCTGTCGATGCGTCCGGTGGTTCGGGGATGTCGTCGGAGACGAAGATGGTGATCACCATTGCGCTGGGCCTCGCCGTGGTCGCGGGTGCGGTGATCTTCCGTCAGCGCATCATCGCGGTCAACGACCCGCGGGAGATTCCGTGGTCCGATGCCTGGATGAAGGCTGCGGTCATCGTTGTGTTCCTGATCGTCACCACGACGTTGCTGCCCGCCCGGGCGTGGGAATCCGGCCCGCTCCAGGAGATGTCGTCCGACCAGCGGGATCTGATCACTGTCGGGGTCTGGTCCGTCGGACTCGGCGCCTCGCTCGTCGCGCTGTGGTTCCTGCATCGAAAGAACCGAATCTGATGGTCGGCGAACTCGAGTACTACGACACGAACATCCCGTGCCTCGCGGCGTGCCCCGTGCACACCAACGCGGGGATGTACGTCGCGGCGATCGCCGACGGCGACGACGAACTCGCGTACCTGACGGCCCGGCTTCCGAACCCGTTCGCGTCGGTCTGTGCACGAGTGTGCGCGGCACCCTGCGAGGATGCGTGCCGTCGAGGTACGGTCGACCGGCCGATCGCCATCCGAGCGTTGAAGCGGTTCGTGACCGAGCAGTTCGGCACCGAGCGGGGCAACCCCGAGAACTGGCATCGCGTCGCTGCGCCGCCGACCTTCGAGCGCTCGCAGAGCATCGGAATCGTCGGTGGCGGGCCTGCGGGTATGGCCTGCGCTCACGATCTGCGTCGGCTCGGCTACCGGGTGACGGTGTACGAAGCCACCGACAAGCTCGGCGGGGCGATGTGGCTCGGTATCCCCGAGTACCGGCTCGACCGCAGTGTGCTGTCGGCCGACATCGATGCCATCGTCGATCTCGGCGTCGACGTCTGTTACGAAACTCGTCTCGGTGTCGACGTCACGTTCGACGAACTGATGGACCGCCACGACGCCGTCTTCCTCGGCATCGGCGCCACGCTCGGCCGGGGGCTCGACATCGAAGGCGCCGAGGCCGACGGCGTGTTCAAGGCGATCGAGTTCCTCATCAACATGAACCGCGGGTTCACCGTCGACGTGGGCGAGCGGGTCGTCGTCGTGGGTGGCGGCGACGTCGCCATGGATGCCGCTCGCACCGCGCTGAGGGCGTCCGACTACGGGGGACAGGGCGGCGACGACGAGGAGATCGCCGCCGATCAGCGCTCGTCGATGACAGAGGCGCTCGACGTGGCCCGCACAGCCGCGCGTGCAGGCGCCCGTTCGGTCACGGTGATGTCGCTCGAATCCGCCGAGGAGATGCCCGCGCACGACTTCGAAGTCGAAGAGGCGCAGCACGAAGGGATCTCGTTCGCTCCCCGGCGAGGCCCTCGTCGCGTCCTGGTCGACGCCGAGGGTCGCGTCACCGGCATCGAGACGGTGGGTGTCACGTCGGTGTTCGACGGCGACGGTCGGTTCGCACCGGAGTTCGACGAGTCCGACCTCTCCGTGCTCGATGCCGACACGATCATCCTGGCGATCGGTCAGGCGATCGATCTCGAGGCGTTGGGAGCCAACGGACCCGAGACGAGCCCACGGCGCACCATCCAGATCGACAACGACACCGGACGGACCTCGATCGATGGCGTGTGGTCCGGTGGAGATGCGGCCAAGGGACCCCGCACGTTGATCGACGCCGTTGCCGATGGTCGCCGTTCGGCCGCCGACATCCACCGCTGGTTCGGTGGCTACGACGAGGAAGCGGGAACGGCGACATTCGTCAAGCTCGCCCAGTTCCACCGTCTCGAAGACGACTACGACCAGCTGGCCCGGGTGGCGGTGCCGACACTCGACACCGGTCGCCGAATCGGCCTGGCCGAAGTGGAGCTCGGCTTCACCGAACAGCAGGCGCGGTGCGAGGCCGCTCGATGTCTGCGGTGTTTCGCGAACATCATCCTCGACGTCGACAAGTGCGTCCTGTGTGCGCTGTGCGCCGACGTGTGCCCTGTCGACGTCATCTCGCTCGTTCCATCCGAGGACCTCGAATCCGAGTCGCCAGGTGGAACCGCGCTGCTGCTCGACGAAGAGCGTTGCATCCGCTGCGCCCTCTGTATCGAACGTTGCCCACCCGACGCACTGTCGATGGGTATGTGGAAAGGCGTTGGTGTTCCCGCATGAGTCTCGACGAGAAGAACGTGGAGGTCGACGAGATCATCGACGACCATGTCGACCACGATGTGACCGCGTCCAACGAGGGTCTCATCGATCGCGCCCGCAACACGACGGTCGGCAAGTCGATCTTCCGGTCGCCGCGGAAGGTGACGCCCCGCGATCGTGCGGCCAGCCACTGGGCGAGCTTCCTGCTGCACATCTACCCCGTCAAGATCCGCAAACGAGAGCTGGGTTTCCGATACTCGTGGTACCTCGGCGTGGTCTCGACGGTGCTGCTGGGAAGTCTCATCGTGTCGGGTGTGTACCTGATGTTCTTCTACGTGCCGTCGCCGGCCTCGGCGTACACGAACATCCAGACGATCCAGACCGATGTGCCGTTCGGTCAGTACGTGCGCAACGTCCACCGATGGTCGGCGCACCTGATGGTCCTCGCCGTCGCGGCACACATGGGCCGGGTGTTCTTCCGCGGGGCGTACAAGGCGCCACGACAGTTCAACTGGGTCATCGGGGTCATCCTGCTGATCCTGACGCTCTTGATGTCGTTCACCGGCTACCTGCTCCCCTGGGACCAACTGGCCTACTGGGCGGTCACGGTCGGCAGCGAGATGGCCGGATACGTGCCGGTGATCGGCGAGCAGGTCAAGGAGATCCTGTTGGGCGGACCGACCGTCGATTCGGCGACGCTGTTGCGGTTCTACGTCCTCCATGTGGCAGTGCTCCCCGCCGCGATCATCATCACGCTCATGTTCCACCTGTGGAGATGGCGCAAGGACGCGATGTTCGACCAGGAGATGGAGGATGTCGATGAGTGACACACCGCGCCCACCAACGACGAGCGAGCCCACGACGCGAGTGTCGTCGACGCCTGTCGAGCTGAGCCCGCGACCGGACACGACCGCCGGCAAACGGGTGCTCGGTGTCGTGCCGGGCAAGCCGTCGTCCGGCACCCGCAAGGTGATCACCAGCAACGACTCGGTGATGGTGTGGCCGCACCTGCTGGTGCGACATGCGGTCGCCGCGATGGCCACACTGTTGCTCGTCATGGTGATCGCCGTGCTGGTCGATGCACCGCTGCGCGACGTGGCAAACCCGCAGGTGACGCCGAACCCCGAGAAGGCCCCGTGGTACTTCGCCGCTCTGCAGGAACTGCTCGCGCGGTTCCCGCCGCTCGTGGCCGGTGTCCTCGTCCCGGGCGCCATCGTGATCGGGTTGGTCACCCTGCCCTACATCGACAACAGCCGCTTCCTGCGACCACGCAATCGCAAGGTTGCCGTGGCGACGTTCACCGCCTTCATGGTGATCTGGATCGGCCTCACATTGATCGGCTTCATGTTCCGCGGTCCCAACTGGGGCTGGGTGTGGCCCTGGCAAGAATGGCACGGTGAGCTGTGAGTTTCATGAAGCGACGAGCGTTCCTCTCGAAGCTGTGGGTCGCCGGCCTCGGACTCGTGGCCGCTGCGGGAGCATGGACCTCGTGGGACCTGCTGCGACCCGGCGAAGCCAAGGGATTCGGCGGCAAGGTCCGGGCACTTCCACCGGAGTCGGTGACCGACACCGGCGTCATCGAGGTGCCCGCCGCTCGCTCCTATGTCACCGAGGTCCACGCCGAGCCCAAGGCACTGTCGTGGAAGTGCCCGCACCTCGGCTGCCGGGTCTCGTTCTGTGACTCGTCGGGTGACTTCGAGTGCCCATGTCATGGTTCGGTCTTCAATCGTGCCGGCGACCTGCTGTCCGGTCCGTCACCGCGAGGGATGGACGGTTATCCCGTCGAGGTCGGCGCCGATGGCCTGTTGTACATCGACACCGGGGTCACCATCGAGGGAGCGCCACCAGGCACCGAGACGATCGACGAGCCGAAAAAGGCCCGGCCTGCATAGGAGGAACGCACTGATGCCGTACCCCTACTCCACCGACGAGCAACTGAACACGTCGACCAACCGCTGGATGCTGATCGGTGTCTTCCTGCTCGTGGGCATCGTGGCGATGTTCCCGTTGTACCGCTCGTACGAGCCGTCATCGCGCGAGGGCGCTCGCGAGGACCAGGCCCAATCGCTCGCCGAGGAAGGTGAAACGATCTGGCAGTTGAACTGCTCGTCGTGTCATGGACTCGCGGGCGAAGGTGGCACGGCCCCAGCACTGAACTCGAAGCAGTTCTTGCAGACGGTGACCGATCAGCAAGCGGCGTCCCTGGTCGCCGTCGGTATCCCCGGGAGCCAGATGAGCGCCTACTCGCAGGACTACGGCGGCCCCCTGACCTCAGAGCAGATCAAGGCCGTCGTCGCCCTCGTCCGATCGTGGGAGCCGGACGCTCCCGATCTACCGGATTGGCGCGAAATGGTCGGAGGCTGAGGGGAAGCGCCGCCGCCGCCCTCGGATCGGCGGGGCGCCGAGGCAGTGGCGGCCAGTCCGCCCGCATCTGCCGAGGAGGTGGGCGAAGCCCCATCTCCTGTCGTGACATCGGGGCCATGACCTCGACATGTGGTACGCGTGACACGATCGGGTCACACGATTCCCGATCGGAGATCACGTCTTACGCGCGTGCGTAGGATCGCGTGCGGGGACGCCGACCGGATGACGAGGAGACGCGCATGGCAGAGCTGTGGGGTGAGGAGACTCGCAAGGCGATCGAGAACTTCCAGGTCTCCGGCGAACCGATGCCGATCGAGGTCATCACCTGGCTGGCACGCATCAAGGCAGCAGCGGCCGGCGTCAACCGTGACCTGGGACTGCTCGATGGCGATCTCGCGGAGCGGATCGAGTCCGCGGCGGGACGGATCGTTGCCGGTGAGTTCGCCGAGCAGTTCCCGGTCGACGTGTTCCAGACCGGTTCGGGTACGTCGACCAACATGAACGTCAACGAGGTGGTGGCGCATCTTGCCGGCCCCGACGTCCACCCGAACGATCACGTCAATCTCGGTCAGAGTTCGAACGACGTCGTTCCCTCGGCCGTCCATCTCGCGGCGGTGGACTCGACCACCCATTGCCTGCTGCCCGCGCTACGGCACCTCGGCGATGCGCTCGCGACCAAGGCCGGCGAGTTCGTCCACGAGACGAAGGCCGGACGCACCCACCTCATGGATGCCGTGCCGATGACGCTCGGCCAGGAGTTCGGCGGATACGCAGCGCAGATGCGACTCGCCGTCGAGCGGATCACGAGCGTGATGCCCCGAGTCGCCACGATCCCGCTCGGTGGAACCGCCGTCGGAACCGGCCTGAACACGCATCCCGAGTTCGGCGAACGTGTGCGGGCTCAGCTGGCGGTCGCGATCGGTCAGTCGATTCCTGCCCCACTCGATCGGTTCGAGGCGCAAGCGAGCCGCGACTCGTTGGTGGAGTTGTCGGGGGTCCTGCGAGTCGTGGCGGTCTCGTTGACCAAGATCGCCAACGACATCGCGTGGCTGGGCAGCGGCCCCCGAGCGGGTTTGGGAGAGGTGACGATCCCGGAGCTGCAGAAGGGGTCGTCGATCATGCCGGGCAAGGTCAACCCGGTGATGGCCGAGGTCGTTCTCCAGGTCGCCGCTCAGGTCGTCGGCAACGACGCCGCAATCACTGTCGGAGGCATGCAGGGCAACTTCGAACTCAACGTTCGAGTCCCAGTGATCGCCCGAAACCTCCTGAGCTCGATCAACCTGCTCTCGAATGCGACCACGCTCTTCGCCGATCGCTGCGTGGCCGGAATCACCGCCAACTCCGATCGGCTGCGCTGGCTCGCCGATCACACCCTGGCGTCCGCGACGGCATTGAACCCGATTGTCGGATACGACATGGCGACCGCGATCGTCAGACACGCCGGAGCATCAGGTCTCTCGGTACGTGCTGCTGCGCTCGACCTGGGCGTCGCTGCTGACGTCTTTGGCGACGCGCTCGACCCTGATCGGATCGCGGTCGGCAATCAACCCGGATCAACCGTCCACAAGTGAGGATTCACGACCACGGTCCTCCGGGAGGTCGTCGGCCGTGTCGCCGAGCAGATACCGCGGGCCGGCACCAAGAGTGCCGGCGGCGTCGTCGGGGTTCCACATCGCACACTTGTCGAGCGACAGGCACCCGCAGCCGATGCAGCCGTCGAGCTTGTCGCGCAGGCGTTGCAGTCCCACGATGCGTTCGTCGATGTCGGTGGCGAAATGCCGTGCGAGTCGGTTCCAGTCACGTTCGTTCGGCGTTCGCCCGTCGGGAAGCTGGTCCAGTCGGTCCTTGATCTCAGCGAGCGAGTAGCCAAGCCGTTGGCTGATCAGGACGAACGAGAGTCGACGGATGACCGACTTACGGAACCGACGGTGACCCGAGGATGCCCGCTCCGACGAAATCAATCCCTTCGACTCGTAGAAGCGGACAGCCGAGATCGCCAGCCCCGTCCGTTCCGCCACAGCGCCGATCGCGAGCAGCGGATCCGAAGAATCCCTTGACCTCAACATTGGTTCAGATATTAGAACAGACGCCATGATCACATCCACTGCCACCTCCACCAGCACAGCACGCATCGAACACGCCAACCTGACTGTCTCGGATCCCGACGCCACGGCGGCCCGGCTCGTCGAGCTCTTCGACTGGCGCGTCCGCTGGAGCGGGGCCGCCAAGGACGCCGGGTACACCGTCCACGTCGGCACCGATCACGACTACCTCGCCCTCTACACCCCATCCGGCGCCCCCAGCGACGCCACCGATGCCGGCAAGCAGATCAACGGCCTCAACCATGTGGGTCTGGTCGTCGACGACCTCGACGATGCCGAGCGCCGGGTGAGGGCGAGTGGCCTCGAACCGTTCAACTTCGGCGACTACGAGCCAGGTCGCCGCTTCTACTTCGTCGACCCGGACGGCGTGGAGTTCGAGATCGTCTCGTACTCCACCTGACCGGTCGCGCCGTCGACGGTCAGGCCAGATCGCGCCACTCGCCGAGCAGCACGAACTTCAAGTCGTCCAGGGGGAGTCACGTCGAGCAGTAGCGTTGTGAACATGGTGAGCGACGACGACCGGGCGAAGATGTCGCGCATCGGTCGCGACCTTGGCCTCGGCGAGACCGACAACCGCGGAACCCTGGGGCAGCGTCGTCAGATCCTCGACGAGATCAACAGCTCGGCGTCGACGCTGGTTTCGCTCCGCTGAACGACCGTGCCCCGGAGGAGGGTCTGTATGACCGAGCCCGATCCCTCGGCATGGCTCGCATCGATCGCTGAGGTCTTCGACGAGCTCGGCGTCGACTGGACTCTCGTCGGAGCACTCGCTGCCAATCGCTCTCGATCGACGCCGCGGTTCACCGTCGACGTCGACGCCATGGCCGATTTGCATCCCGACGTGGTGCAGCGCCTGCGTGCTGCGGGAGACGACGTCGAGGTGATCGCCCGATGATGGTGATGCGCCACATCTCCTTCGATGCCACCGAGGTCCCGAGTCGATCGACATCCTGGTTCCGGTGCCAGATGCCACCCGTTCAGGGCAGGGCGATGCGCTGGACGGCCATGATGTGGTCGGTCGCGGGCAGTGACCCGATGCTCACGGTGCGCCCGACACCCACCGCGTGAACCCAGCGACGCGAATCGAGCGCAATGCCGACGTGGGTGATGAGTGCCGGGTCGCCGACCGAGGATGTGAAGACGAGGTCGCCGGCAGCGATCGGCTGGCTCCGCCAGTCCACTGAGGTGCCGAGGCGAGCAAGTGCCCGGCTCTGATGCGGCACGCTCATACCGATCTGACGGAACGCGGCAACCACCAACCCCGAGCAGTCGAACGTCGCGGGACCGGCGCTGAAGAACCGATACGGGGTCCCGACCTGGGATGTCGCATACGACAACAGCGTCGCGAGCGAATTGCCCGTCGAGGCTGGAGTGACCGGCGCTGCCTGCGTCGTGGCGGCCGTGGAAGCGGAAGACCTCGTGGCCGAACTGGCGATGGAGGTGGGGACCGGCCGGGTTGCGGGCGGAATCTGCAGGCGTCGGCCCGGCATGATCAAACTCGTGAGCTCGAGCGAGTTCGCCTTGAGGAGCGCTGCCAGGCTCACGCCGTTGCGCCACGCGATACTGGCGAGCGCGTCACCGGCGACCACGACGTACTCGCTGCCGGATCCCGCCGACGATGCCGTGGCGACCGCGACCGAACGGCCTGAGGAGCCGATCGTGATCTGTGCGCCGGCAGGGATCACCAGGGTCTGGCCCGGATGGATGACACTCGTGAGCTCGAGCGAGTTGGCTCGCAGCAAGGCCGAGAGGCGCACGCCGTGGCGCCATGCCAGACCCGCCAGGCTGTCGCCGTCGCGGACCGTGATCGTCGTCTCCGCGGTGGTCGTCGCACCCGATGTCGAGCCACTGGTCGGTGCTGCCGAGGCAACGCCTCCGAACAGTGGAAGGGCGACGGCAAGGGCCACGCCCGCGGCAAGGATGATTCGTGCGGTTCGAGTCATGCCAAGTCCATCGACTCACCAACCCTCGACCTTTACCTTTTCTTGATGGTTTGTTGCCGGGAACCAGAAAATCGGTGCTGATCAGGTGGAATCCGCTGGTGGCGCCGGCCACATGTCGTGCGTCCACCGGCCTCGGAGCTCGTGCTCACGAAAGCTGACGTCCAGCGCGCGGACATGACCCCGAGGACCTGCCCAGCGTCAGTCGGGCGAGCTACTGCTTCTTGGCGGCCTTGTCGAGGCGCTTTGCGGCTCGCCCGATCGGTTCGAGATGGCGGTGGTCGAGGTCGCCGATCTCGGCACCGTTCTCGAACAGCACGCGGTAGCGCTGCCAGTTGAAGCCGTTGGCGAGGATGACCTTGCCCTCGGTGCCGACCGGAACGCCGTGGACCTCGACGGTGGTGCGCACCTTGTCGTTCATCCGCAGGTCGATCTGGTTCGCATGCGGACTGGCGAGGGCGTGCGGCTTCCATTGCTCCATCGCCGCCATTGTGCCCGATCGCGACGCCAACGCGCGACTCCGAAGCGACGGTCCTCCCGGGGACGGGGCCGGGGAGGACCGGAACGCCACGGCGGGTCCGGGTGGGGACGGGGCCAGGGAGGACCGATCGGAGACCTCCCGACCACCGGTACACTCGCCGGTCTGTGAAGAGTTCCGTGGAGGCCCTCGAGGGCAACAAAGTCAAGCTGTACGTCGAAGTCGAAGAGGCCGAGTTCGATCACGACATCGACCGTGCCTTCAAGCTGATCGCCAAAGAGGTGAACCTCCCCGGATTCCGTGCCGGCAAGGCACCCCGTAGGGTGCTCGAAGCGCGCATCGGTGTGGGTGCCGCCCGCGAGCAGGCCTTGCGCGACGCTGTGCCGCAGTACCTCGCCAAGGCGGTTCGCGAGCATCAGGTCGACCTGATCGCCACGCCCGAGGTCGAGATCACCGATGGCACCGAGTCCGGCCCGGTCGAGTTCGACGCCACGTGTGAAGTGCGACCCACCATCACGGTCGACGGCTACGCCGAACTCCGTGTCGAACTGCCCTCGCTCGAGGTGACCGACGAGGACCTCGCCGAGGTCCATGCTGCGGAACTGAAGCGCACCGCGTCGCTCACCGACGCCGATCGACCGGCAGTGGCTGGCGACTTCCTCACGATGGACCTCGCAGCAACCCGCGACGGCGAGGAACTGTCGGGCCTCAACACCGAGGACTGGAACTACGAACTCGGCCAAGGCTGGGTGACCGACGACTTCGACGAGCACCTCACCGGCGTGTCCGCCGGCGACGAACTCGCATTCACGTCCACGCCGAAGGGTCTCGACGAGCCGGCCGATTTCGTCGTCAAGGTGACCGCCGTCCAGGAATCGGTCGTGCCCGAACTCACCGACGACTGGGTGGCCGACAACATCGGCGAGTTCGACACCGTCGACGAGTGGGACGCCAGCTTGCGCGAGTCGCAGGCCGAGCAGAAGCTGAACCAGGCCCGCCAGGGCGTCGTGCAGGCGATGAACGCGGCGCTGGCAGAACTCGTCACCGATGAGGTGCCCGACGCGATGGTCGACGCCGACCTCCAACAGCGCGTGCAGGGCGTCGTCCAGCAGTTCCAGGCGCAGGGCATCGACCTCGGCCAATGGCTCGCCGCCACCGGTCAGGGCCCCGACGAGTTCATCGAGTCGATGCGTGGTGCCGCCGTCGAGGCGGTCAAGGTCGACCTCGCCCTTCGCGCCGTCGCCGAGGCCGAGTCACTCGAGGTCGAGCCGCACGACGTCGACGCCGAGTACGCCCGCATGGCGATGCAGTACAGCCAGAAGGCCAAGGACATCCGCAAGGCCTACGAGGACAACGAGGCCGTGCCCGAACTCGCCGCCCAGATCCGCAAGTCCAAGGCGTTCGACTGGTTGCTGCACCACATCGACTTCGTCGACCCCGACGGCGACCCGATCGACCGTGACACCCTGCTCGGCCACAGCCACGACGACGATCACGAGCACGACGGCCACGATCATGACGACGTCGACGTCAAGTCGGCTGCTGCTGCAGTGATTGCCGCCACCGACGCCGCGGCGACCGCCGGATCTGCGGCCGATACCGAGCAATCCAGCAACGACGACAGCGAAGAGGAGACGTCATGAATCTCGATGCGGTGAACTACCTCGTCCCGAACGTCGTCGAACAGACGAGTCGCGGCGAGCGTGCGTACGACCTCTACAGCCGGATGCTGAAGGACAACATCATCTTCCTGCAGACCCCCGTCGATGACCAGATCGCCAGCCTGCTGTGCGCGCAACTGATCCACCTCGAGTCGGAGAACCCCGACAAGGACATCAACATCTACATCAACAGCCCGGGTGGCGACATCACCGCGCTGTTCGCCATCTACGACACGATGCAGTTCATCAAGAACGACATCGCCACGATCTGTCTCGGCCAG
This sequence comes from Ilumatobacteraceae bacterium, assembly GCA_963774765.1. Taxonomy (GTDB): domain Bacteria; phylum Actinomycetota; class Acidimicrobiia; order Acidimicrobiales; family Ilumatobacteraceae; genus Sva-07. Next base: position 973,792 of record CAVZGP010000009.1, on the reverse strand, counting down.
GCAGCGTCCGCCGCTGCGGTCCTGCTCGCAGCGGGCACCAAGGGCAAGCGCCTCGCCCTGCCGCACAGCCGCGTGCTGCTGCACCAGCCGAGTGGCCAGGTCGGCTACGGCCAGGTCACCGATCTCGAACTGGCAGCCAAGGAGATCATGCGGATGCGTGAACTCCTCGACGGCATCCTGTCCGAACACACCGGCCAGCCGATTGAGCGGATCCACGCCGACACCGACCGTGACTTCGTGATGGAAGCCGACGAGGCGCTCGAGTATGGCATCATCGACAGGGTGATCTCGTCTCGCGATGCGGTGGACCGCACCGGTCCCATCCGCTGACGGGCGGGTCTGTCCGATTCGTCGGGCGGGTCCACGAAACGTGGCGGTGGACGCGCCAGACTGTCGGGCTCCGACGGCCGACTTGATACGGTCGGTTCCGGATCAGACGGCGCAGCAACGACTCGAAGAGGTACCGACAAGTGGCGAAATTCGGCGACACCGGCGAACTGCTGAAGTGTTCGTTCTGCGGCAAGTCGCAGAAGCAGGTCAAGAAGCTCATCGCGGGCCCGGGCGTGTACATCTGCGACGAGTGCATCGACCTCTGCAACGAGATCATCGAAGAGGAACTCACCGAGACCGCCGAGCTGAGCTTCGACAACCTGCCCAACCCGCGCGAGGTGCGTGCATTCCTCGACGACTACGTCGTCGGCCAGGAGTCGGCCAAGAAGATCCTGTCGGTCGCGGTGTACAACCACTACCGACGTATCCAGCATCAGAACCAGGCCACCACGGTCGGGCGCCGTGACGAAGTCGAGCTCGCCAAGTCGAACATCCTGCTGCTCGGCCCCACCGGCTGCGGCAAGACCCACCTCGCCCAGACGCTCGCGCGCCAGCTCAACGTGCCGTTCGCCGTCGCCGACGCCACGGCGCTCACCGAGGCCGGCTACGTCGGCGAGGACGTCGAGAACATCCTGCTCAAGCTGATCCAGGCCGCCGACTTCGACGTGAAGCGCGCCGAGACCGGCATCGTCTACATCGACGAGATCGACAAGGTCGCCCGCAAGAGCGAGAACCCGTCGATCACCCGCGACGTGTCGGGCGAGGGTGTGCAGCAGGCGCTGCTGAAGATCCTCGAGGGCACCCAGGCGTCGGTGCCGCCGCAGGGTGGCCGCAAGCACCCGCACCAGGAGTTCATCCAGATCGACACGACCAACGTGCTCTTCATCCTGGGTGGTGCATTCGCCGGACTCGAACAGATCATCGAGTCACGCATCGGCCACAAGGGCGTCGGCTTCCACGGCACGGTGCGCTCTGCTGTCGACCGCGACCCCGGCGAACTGTTCGCCCAGGTGCTGCCCGAAGACCTCGTGAAGTTCGGCATGATCCCCGAGTTCATCGGCCGTCTCCCGATGATCGGTGCGGTCGGCAGCCTCGATCGCGACGCGTTGGTGCAGATCCTGGTCGAGCCGAAGAACAGCCTGGTCAAGCAATACGAGAAGGTCTTCAGCTTCGAAGACGTCGAACTCGAGTTCACGCCCGACGGGCTGCAAGCGATCGCCGATCAAGCGATCTTGCGCCAGACGGGCGCCCGCGGGTTGCGCGCCATCCTCGAAGAGGTGCTGCTCAACACGATGTACGACCTGCCCGGTCGCACCGATGTCGGCAAGGTGGTCATCGACGAGACCACCGTGATCGACAAGGTCAACCCCACGCTGGTGCCCCGTTCGTCGGGCCGTCAGCGCAAAGCCGCTTCCTGAGCGTCGCGGCCGACCGGCCGTAGCCTGAGCGACCCATGACCTACGACGACGCGCTCGCCTACCTGAACGAGCACGCGACCTACGAGAAGACCGGGCGCATCGAGTCGCCGTCGACCGACACCATCGCCGCGCTGTGCGAGGCGATGGGCGACCCGCAGCACGCGGCGCCGGTGATCCACATCACTGGCACGAACGGCAAGGGATCGACCGCGCAGATGATCTCCCGACTGCTCGTGTCGAGTGGGCTGACCGTCGGCACCTATGCCAGCCCGCACCTCGAACGTGTCAACGAACGCATCAGCCGCAACCTCGAGCCGATCTCCGACGACGACTTCGCCGAGCAGGTCGCGGCGATCGCTGACCTCGAGGGAATCGTCGGCCGCCGGCCGGGCTACTTCGAAATCGTCACGGCCGCCGCGTTCCGGTGGTTCGCCGACGTCGCCGTCGACGTGATGGTGATCGAGGTCGGCCTGCTCGGTCGCTGGGACGCGACCAACGTCGTCGACGCGACCGTCGCCGTGGTCACCAACATCGGCATGGACCACACCGAGTTCGCCGGGCCGACGTTGGAGCACATCGCCCGCGAGAAAGCCGGCATCATCAAGCCCCGCTCTGCGACGGTGGTCGGTGAAACCCGTCCCGAACTCGTGTCGATCTTCGCCGAGGCCGGGGGAGCGAGCATGCTCGTCGCCGACGACGAGTTCGAGGTGGTCGGCAATCGCCTCGCCGTCGGCGGTCGTCTCATCGACATCCGCACGCCGACCACGATCTACACCGACGTCTATGTGCCCCTCCACGGCACGCACCAGGGCGCCAACGCGGCGGTGGCGCTGGTGGCCGTCGAGACGTTCTTCGCGGCGCCCCTGCCCGAGGAGGTCGTGCTGGAAGGCTTCGCGGAGACGGTGATGCCGGGCCGCTTCGAGGTGCTCGGCCGCCAGCCGCTCACGATCGTCGACGGCGCGCACAACCCGCCGGGGGCCGACACGTGTGCGCAGGTGTTCTTCGACGACTTCGATCCCGAGGGTCGCCGCATCCTCGTCGTCGGTACGTTGCGTGACCCCGAGGAGATGCTCGCCGCGCTGCGCGCCGACGAGTTCGACATTGTGTTCGCCTGCACCGCCCCCTCGCCGCGGGGAGTGCCCGCCACGGCGGTCGCCGACGCCGCTCGACGTCTTGGCTGCGACGACGTGTACGTGTTCGACACCGTCGACGCCGCGTGCCAGCGCGCGATGGAGTATGCCGACGGCGACGACGCCGTACTGGCAACCGGCAGCCTGTACACCGCCGGCGCCGCGAGACCAGTGCTCCAGCGTTACGCAAACTGACCCGCCCCAGCCCACCCCCAGCCCGAAAAATGCCTGGTTTGTCGCGCTCAGCGCGCAGATCCAGGCATTTTTCGGGGAGTGATCGGTAGGTTGCGGCCCATGTCTGATCGCACACTCGTCCTGTTGAAGCCCGATGCTGTCGAGCGCAAGCTCGTCGGTGAGATCGTCTCGCGGTTCGAGGCCAAGAACCTCGACATCGTCGCCATGGACATCCGCATGCTCGACGCCGACACGCTCGCACGTCACTACGAGGAGCACGTCGGCAAGGGCTTCTACGGCGAACTCGTCGAGTTCATGAGCCGTGGGCCCGTCGTCGCGATGGTGATCGAAGGCCCCGAGGACACCTGGGAGGTCGTCCGTGCGATGATGGGAGCCACGAACCCGCGCACGGCGGCACCGGGCACCATCCGTGGTGACCTCGGCATCTTGTTCACCGAGAATCTGGTGCACGGCAGCGATTCACTGGCGTCAGCCGAGCGCGAGATCGGGATTTTCTTCCCCAATCTGTAACATTTCAAGATCCCGGTTCCTGGCACGGTTGGAGTGCCGGACCAGGCATCTTGTGACAGCTCGCGAAAGGTGGCCAGACCATGGCCCGCAACAATCCGCTCAGCCTCGGGCGTGACCTCGCCATCGACCTCGGCACGGCCAACACCCTGGTCTACGTGCGCGGCCACGGCGTCGTGCTCGATGAGCCATCGGTCGTGGCCATCAACGCCACCGACGGACGCCCCGTTGCCGTTGGCATGGAAGCCAAGCGGATGATGGGCCGCACACCGAACCACATCAAGGTGATCCGCCCGCTCAAGGATGGCGTGATCGCCGACTTCGAGGTCTGCGAGAAGATGCTGCGTTACTTCATCCAGAAGGTGGCGGGATCGAAGTGGAGCAAGCCTCGCATGGTGATCTGCGTGCCGTCGGGCATCACCGGCGTCGAGCAGCGCGCCGTGCAGGATGCCGCCGAATACGCCGGCGCCCGCAAACCGGTCCACATCATCGAAGAGCCGATGGCAGCTGCGATCGGCGCCGACCTTCCGGTCCACGAACCGAGCGGCAACATGATCGTCGACATCGGCGGCGGAACCACCGAGGTCGCCGTCATCTCACTCGGGGGCATCGTCACGGCCCAGTCGATCAGGGTCGCGGGCGACGAACTCGACGACGCGATCCTGCAGTACGTGAAGAAGGAGTTCTCGCTCGCCATCGGCGACCGCACGGCCGAGGAGATCAAGATCCAGATGGGGTCTGCCTGGCCGTTGGAGGAGGAACTGACCGCCGACATCCGTGGCCGTGACCTGATCTCCGGTCTCCCGCGTACCATCGAAATCACCACCGAACAGATCCGTGAAGCCGTTGCCGAGCCGATCTCTGCCATCGTTGACGCCGTGAAGACCACACTCGACAAGACCCCACCCGAGCTGGCGGCCGACATCATGGAAGACGGCATCACCATCACCGGCGGCGGCGCACTGCTCGGCGGCCTCGACCAACGCCTCGCCCACGAGACCGGCATGCCGATCCGTATCGCCGACGAACCGCTGTACAGCGTCGTGATCGGATCCGGCCGCGCCCTGGAGAACATCGACGCGATGCGCGGACTCATGTCGCTGGGCGGCGAGGACTGACGCTTCGGCGTCCACGACGTTCGCCAACGCCATGGCCATCTACTCCGTCGGGCGCAAGCGCGTCATCCTCGCGCTGCTGCTCACCACCGCGCTGCTGCTCACCCTCGATCTGCGCGGGAATCCGGTGATCGATGCCGCCCGGGAGGGCTTCACGCAGGTGATGGGACCGGTCGAGACGGCCACCGGCGTGGTCACCAACCCGATCGAGCGGATCTGGCACGGCATCACCAACTACGACGACCTCGAGCGTGAGAACATCGCGCTCCAAGAGCAGGTCGACCGGCTCATCGGTGGCCAGGCTGCCGCCGAAGCAGCGGTGATCGAAGGCAAGGAACTCCAAGCGCTCTACAGCCTCCCTTCGCTGTCGGGGATCGACACCGAAGTGGCCCGCGTCGTCGGCTATGTGGCCAACAACCTCGATCAGGTGATCGAGATCAACAAGGGCAGCTCCAGCGGCATCGAGGTCGGCATGGCAGTGGTGAACCAGGCAGGACTCGTCGGCAAGGTCACCAAGGTGACTCGATCGTCCGCGTTCGTGATGCTCGTCACCGACAGCCGGTACACCGTGGCGGTGAAGGTGACCTCGGCCGCTGCAGCGGATTCGGCCGTGCCGACCAACACGTCGCCGTCGGGGCTGAGTGAGTCGGAGATCGCGGCGGCCGGCACCACGACCACCACGTCGACGTTGCCCGCGCCGGCCGGCCCGTTCGTGCCTGGACTGACGCTTCCCGACGGGTCGCCGGTGCCCGACACCACGCTGCCGGGAACCGCGGTCGGCGCCGACGGTCAACCTGTGTTCGACCCGGTGACCGGGCGACCGCTCACCGCCGAACAGATTGCCGGCCTGGCCGAGCTCGCGGCACAGGCCGGGCTCACCACAACGACGACCGCACCGTCGACGGATGCATCCACCCCGCTCGTAGGAGCCTCGACCACGACCACGACCACGACGATCGCCGAGGTCATCGAGAAGGAGTATGGCGCGCTCGAAGGTCGCGGACGCCTGCGTCTGCCGCAGATCAAGTTCGTCCAGGACTCACCCTCGTTGTCGGAGCTGGTGGCCGGCGACCTCGTCGAAACCGCCGGCGGCTCCGAGAGTCTGGCGCCGACGGGCATCCCGGTCGGCCGTGTCGTCAACCGCGCTGATCGTCCCGGCTCCCGCGGACCGCTGCTCGACGTCGACCTCTACGCCGACCTCGCCCGCTTGAACTTCGTGCGAGTGGTGCTGTACAAACCGCTCTCCGAAGTCGAACAGTGAGTTCGGATGTTCGCGTCGTTCGTCCAGGGCCCGCTCGTGCGGGTGATCCCTCTCGGCCTGATCCTGCTCGCGCTACAACGCACGATCTTCGTCGAGATCCAGGTCGGTGGTGTGATCATCCAGATCATGATGGCGATGGCAGCGGCGGCAGGAGTTGCCGGCGGGAGCGAACGTGGGGCAGTCGTCGGGTTCACGCTCGGCTTGATGTTCGACCTCGCCGAGGGCACACCGCTCGGCTCCACCGCGACAGCGATGACGGTGGCCGGAGCGGTCGGCGGACTGCTCGCGTTGATCGCGGCCGACCCGCACTGGTGGCTCGAAGCGATCTTCACCGCGCTCGGAACTGCCGTCGGCGTGGCGATGATCCCGCTCCTGCGAGCGTTCATCGGCGAATCGGAACCCTTCCAGCGACAGTTGGGTGTGGTCATCGCGGTGGTCGCAGCCGCGGCGGCCCTGATGAGCCCGCTGCTCGTGCCGCTTGCCCGATGGTGTCTGCGCATGCGCCGACCCGAATGGAAGCAGCCGGTCGGAAGCGAACCGGCGCCGTGAGCGCGACGACTGGAATGTGGATTCTCACCGACTTCTCGTGCAGCCCGATCCACCTTCGCTGCAACGCGTTTGTAACATACGGAGCGTCATGATGGGTCCGATGTCGACGAACGCGCAGCTGGCGCATGGCTGCTGACAAGCGCGCCGCTCGCCTCGGCGTGCTCGCACTCGTGGGCATGCTGCTGTTCGGGCTCGTCGGCGCCCGCCTCTGGTTTCTCCAGACGGTCGAGCAGGAGACGCTCCAGGCCAAGGTCGACACGACGAAGCTCCGCACCGTCCCGTTGTTGCCCGAACGCGGACGCATCTTCGATGCCGAAGGACGGATCCTGGCCGACAACGACCGGGTGCTCACCGTCGGCGTCGACTGGGAGGTGATCCGCAACAGCGACAACCGTGCCGAGATCTTCCGGCGCCTGTCCGGCTGGGTCGACGTTCCCGTCGAGGAGATGGAGGCCCGCTTCGACAGCGAGGTGTACAGCCCGTTCCTGCCGATGCCGATCGCCGAGGACATCGACGAGCGCACGGCCATCGCCATCGAGGAACGCATCGAGGATCTGCCCGGTGTCGAGATCCTCGAGCAGTCGAGACGGGTCTATCCGTACGCGCCGCTCGCCAGCCATGTCATCGGCTACATGGGACGGATCACCGCCGAGACGAAGGACTTCTACCAGGGCAACGGCTACTACCTCAACGAGCGCGTCGGGCAGTTCGGGATCGAACTGAGCATGGAGGACGAACTCCACGGCAAATGGGGCTTCGTCACCTACGAGGTCGACAACGCCAGCCGGATCGTACGCGAGGTGCGACGGGTGCCTCCGATCAACGGCAACGACGTTCAACTGACCATTGATCTCGATCAGCAGCAGTTCGCTGAACAGGCGCTCGAAACGCAGTTGCGGATCCGTCAGGAGCAAGTGGCGATCAACCCGCTCGACCCCGAGACGAACTTCGAGGAACCGGTGTTCCCCGAGTACCCCCGCGAGGTGCCCTACAAGGCGCCTGCCGGTTCCGTCGTTGTCGAGAACTACCAGAACGGCCAGATCATCGCGCTGGCCAGCTACCCGACGTTCGACAACCGCTGGTTCGAGGCCGGACTGAGCATCGACAAGTTCAACGAGCTCTTCCCGTCGGTGCAGCCCAACGGTGACCCGATCGATCCCGACGAGTCGATCCTCGTCAACCGTGCAATTCAGGGCCGCTACAACCTCGGCTCGACGTTCAAGCCGTTCGTCGCCTTCGCCGCGCTCGATACGGGGCTGATGGGCGTCAACGACTACTACGTCGATGAGGGCTCGTACCGAATGGAATCGGTCGCGAAGGACAAGTGCAACGACGGACTCGTCCGTTGCGTGTACCGCAATGCGACCTGTTCCGGCACCAGCCGGCCGTGTGTGTATGGCTCCGTCGATGTCGAGACGGCGCTGGCGGTCTCGTCGGATGCCTTCTTCTATCGCATCGGCGAGCTGATCATGACCGAGAACGATTATCAGCCCGTTCTTCAGGACGAGGTTCGCAAGTTCGGCTTCGGTTCCGACCCGGGCATCGACCTGCCCTTTGCATTCGATGGGACCGTTCCGGACGCGGAGCTGAAGGCGGTGTACGGCGAACGGGGCGTCATCAGCGAGTCCGAGGCGTCGGGCTACTTCACGGGAGACAACGTGCAGCTCGCCATCGGCCAGGGGCTGTTGTCGGCGTCGCCGCTGCAACTCGCCATGGGCTACTCGACGATCGCCAACCGGGGCTACCTGATGAAGCCCGAGATCATCAAGGCGGTGTACCAACCCGGTGTCCCCGACGCCGCAGTGCAGGGCTATGTCGATCTCACCCAGGCGAGGCTGGCACACGAACCGAACACTGCCGGAGAGATCATCCGTCAGCTTCCGCTCTCGCAGGAGTCGTGGGACGAGATCGATCGCGGCCTGTCCCGGGTGATCACCGGGCCGGGCACCACGAGTGACAGCTACCACTCGACGACGGGCGAGAAGCTCTTCTACTACTACCCGGACAGCGCGATCCCCCTCGCCGGCAAGACCGGTACGGCACAGGGTGCCGGCAACTATCCGTGGAACGACTCGTCGGCCTTCGCTGCCTACAGCCGCGATCCCGCGAGGCCGTACACGGTGAGCGCCTACCTCGAGAAGGCGGGCTACGGTTCGCAGGCCGCCGGCCCGGTCGTCAAATGCATGTTCCTGCAGATGTCCGGGGTCACCCAGGCCGACCCGGTGACGCTCTCCGACACGCTCGACGAGACGTCGAACGTCGCGGCGCCACCCCGCCAACTCGCCGACACGAGTTGCTACGACGGGCGCTTCTCGAGCGTGCGCACGATCGAGTAGTACGTGGCGACGTCGTTCCTGTCCCGCAAGCCGGACTCCGGGCTCGGCAACATCGGTGCCAGTCCCGCCGACCCCAGCCGCAACGTCGACTGGGTCCTGTTGGCGGTGCAGTTCGCCCTCACCGTCATCGGGTTCTTCGTCGTGTACTCGGCGTCGAGGACGCGCATCGTGGCGGATCCCTATGTGTTCGCCACCCGCCAGGTCATCTTCGCGATCATCGCCGTCGTCGTGATGTTGGTGGTCATGTCGGTCGACTACGACTGGTGGAAGGACCGCGCCAAGTTCCTCTACGGGCTCACGCTCATGATCCTGACGTTGCTGTTCCTGCTCGGCGTCGCGTCGGGTGAGGATCTCATCTCCTTCGATCTCGGTCCGTTCAACTTCCAACCCGCTGAGATGGCGAAGTTCACCACGTTGTTGATGCTCGCCTCGTATCTCGCCGAGGAACGCAGCGACGAGGTCTCCTACGCCCGATTCCTCGGCGGGCTGATGATCGTCGGTGCGCCCGCGGTGCTGGTGATCATCCAACCCGACCTCGGCTCGGCGTCGGTCCTGGTGTCGATGGCGATGGGCGTCCTGTTGGTCGCCGGGGCCAAGGCTCGCTACATCGCGTTGATCACGGTGCTGTCGGTGTCGACGGTGCTCGCCGCATTCGTCGGTCGCCTCGTCAACAGCTATCAGGCTGCCCGGATCCGGGCGCTCGTGAACCCTGGTGCCGCCAACGCCGACGACCTGTACCAGGCCGAGAACGCGATGCGGGCGATCGGGACCGGTGGTGTGTGGGGGAAGGGCTGGCTGCAGGGACCGCTCACCAACGGCCGTGACATCCCGGTGATGTGGGCCGACTTCCCGTTCGCAGCGATCGGTGAGCAGTTCGGGCTGGTCGGTTCGTCGGTGGTGCTGGGGCTGATCGTCATCGCCCTCGTTCGTATCTGGCGCATCGCTCATCTCTCCCGCGACCTGCTCGGCACGTACTTCTGTGCTGGTGTGTTCACGATGCTGCTGTGGCAGACGTTCCAGAACGTGGCGATGACCGTGCAGATCATGCCGGTCACGGGATTGCCGCTCCCGTTCATCTCCTACGGCGGATCCGGGTTGATCGTGTACTTCGCGCTGTTCGGGGTCGTGCAGTCCGTCCACATGCGCCGGATGCGCTGAGACGTACGGCTGGTCAATTCGTCGCCCATCCCGCCGAGAGCGCCACGACGGCGTAGAATTGCTCTCCCAGTGACCATCGACGTCGGACCAACCCGCAACACGAGCACCGCTCCGGAACATTCCGGCGCAGCGGCGCCCATGAAGCACGTTCGGGCCGAGGGATGGTCGGTGACGACCGCGCTGGTCGTCGTGTTGCTCGTTGCGCTGGTCTCCGGCGCATGCAACGGGTCCGTCAACCGGCGGATCCGACGTTCACGATCGGCCCGTCCCCACTGCACCGCGCAGACGGTTCGAGCCACGCAGAGCGCCGTCGCGGCTGCTCATCCCAGAAGGGACCGCTTCACCCATGGATCACGCCGACTCCGAGCGTCCGACCGACGACCGCAGCATCACCGCCGACAGTTCATCTGACGAGCCCTCCGGCACCTCCGGCACCTCCGGTGCTTCGTCGAGCTCCAAGCGCCGCCGAGGGTCACGAGGAGGTCAGCGGCGCCGTGGGAGCGGTGCCGCAGCGTCCGGCGCTGGCACGGGAGGCGGCGCTGATGCTGCCGACCTCGACGACCGCAACGACGTCGAATTGCCCAAGCCGATGAGCGAGGGTCGCCCCTCCGCAGAGGCGGCGGAGAAGGCCCTGGTGCGAAAGCCCCGGATCGGCGACACGATGCCGATGCCGACCTCGCCACCGCCAGGCCCGGCGACCACGAAGCCTGCCTCCAAGTCGGCAGCCGCCGACAGCGACCGTTCTGGCGGGGCACCGAAGCGCCGTCGGCGTTCCGGGTCGAAGGGTGGATCTGGTCGAACCTCGGGCGATGGACCTGGCGATCTCGGTGAGGCTCGTACCGACGACGGAGCGGCTGGTGCGACGAAGGGCCGTCGTGGCCGCGGGCGCGGGAGGGGGCGCTCCGACGGGCCCGAACTCGACGCGGCGACGCTCGAACAACGCCGTGGACGCGAGCGCAACGGCAAGCCGATCGGGCGCTATTTCATGGCGGTGCAGGTGCGCTCGGGGATGACACAGGTGGCCGTCCTCGAAGGGCGCAGCCTGATCGAGCACTATGTCAGTCGGCCGGCCGACGACGTCAGCCAGATCCACGGCAACATCTACGTGGGCCGAATCCAGAACGTCTTGCCCGGTATGGAGGCAGCGTTCGTCGACATCGCGACGCCGAAGAACGCCGTGCTGTACCGCGGCGACGTCCAGTACGACCCCGAGGACGTCGAGCAGGGTGGCAAGGATCCGCGAATCGAGGACATCCTCAAGAACAAGCAGCTGATCACCTGCCAGGTCACGAAGAACCCGATCGCCCACAAGGGGGCGCGGCTCACCCAGGAGGTGTCGCTGCCCGGTCGGTTCGTGGTGTTGATCCCGAACTCGAACACCTACGGCATCTCCAAGCGACTCCCCGACGACGTCCGCAAGCGCCTGCGCGGGATCCTCGATCGCGTCAAGCCCGACGAGCACGGCCTGATCGTGCGAACCGCGGCCGAGACCGCCACCGAGGAGGAACTCGTGGCGGACATGACGATCCTGCTGCGCCAGTGGGACCAGATCGCCGAGAAGGCAGCAAAGACCCAGCGGCCCGCCCTGTTGTACCGCGAGCCGGAGCTGGCGGTGCGGGTGATCCGCGAGGAGTTCAACGCCGACTACCGCGGCGTGGTGATCGACGACGAGCGTCTGTTCCACGAGATCCGCGACTATGTGGCCGCATTCAATCCCGAACTCGCTGATCGGATCGAGTACTACGACGGCGGTGACGCCGAGGGCGCCCTGTCGGTGTTCGAGAAGTTCCACATCCACGAGCAGGTCCACAAGGCGCTCGATCGCAAGGTGTGGCTGCCGTCGGGCGGTTCGTTGATCATCGAACACACCGAGGCGCTCACCGTCATCGACGTCAACACCGGCAAGAACGTCGGAAAGTCGAACCTCGAAGAGACCGTGTTCCACAACAACATGGAGGCGGCCGAGGAGATCGCGAAGCAGCTGCGACTGCGCGACATCGGCGGCATCATCGTGATCGACTTCATCGACATGGAGATCAAGGGCAACCGCGCGAAGGTGATCGAGAACTTCCGCGATGCGTTGGCGCGCGACAAGACGCGGTCGCAGGTGTTCGACATCACCGAACTCGGCCTCGTCGAGATGACCCGCAAGCGCATCGGTGAAGGCCTGCTCACCGAGTACTCCGAGATCTGCCCCGACTGTGAGGGTCGCGGCGTGGTCGTCGACTACGACCTGTTGGAGTGACGATGGACATCGAGATCACCGACGATGCGCGGGCGCTGCTCGAACGCAAGGGCGGCACGATGTCGATCGACTTCATCCGGCCCACCGGTTGAGGCAAGGTCGCTGAGGTGTCGGTCGACACCAACGTCAAGGGCAAGAACACTGCGGCGTACCGCAAGCTGCGCCACGACCGCTTCCAGATCCTGATCACGCCGACGCTGATCGGCATGGCGGAATCGATGCGCGTCGTCACCAAGGGCCGCCTGTCGAAGTCGCTCGCCGTCGAGTTCCGTGCCGGCGGCCCGATCAACGACGCCTGCGAGGTGACGCCGGTGCCAGGCACCCCGTAACCGGTGACGCGTGCCGGGGCCTCAGCGGACGGGGCTGGCGTTGGGGTTGCGATGAGCGAAACCGCCGTATCCGGTCGCTTCGCTCATCGGTGGGGGATTCTCGCGGGTTGCGATGAGCGAAACCGCCGTATCCGGTCGGTTCGCTCATCGGTGGGGGATTCTCGCGGGTTGCGATGAGCGAAACCGCCGTATCCGGTCGGTTCGCTCATCGGTGGGGGATTCTCGCGGGCGCGTGATTCGTTCGGGTCCCGAAACGCAGTGCCCCAGCCCGCTGAGGTCCCCGGCGCCGGCGTCACCGGTTAGGTTCCGGGAATGGCTGATCTGCTTGCGTTGTCGTCACGGGTGATCGATTCGGGCGTTGTCGACGAGCCGCTCAATCGGATCACGAACGAGTTGTCGGAGGTGGCCGACGGACTGGCCGTCGTCGAGAGTTTCTCGCACTCCGTGGTGCTCGACGCCGGCGAGGGGCTCGTCGCCTTCGATGCATCGCACGAACGGACGGGTGCCGCCGTGGCTGCCGCAATCAGCGGTTGGAGCGCGACGCCGGTCACGCACCTCGTCTACACACACGGGCACACCGACCACGTCGGCGGGAGCCCGGCCTTCGCCGCGGAGTTCGGCGAGATGACCGTGGTCGGCCACGCCAACGTCGGTCCGCGTTTCCGGCGCTACGAGTACACGAACGCGTGGAACGTCCGCATCAACGCCCGCCAGTTCGGTGGTGTTCGTGGCGACTTCGGAATGGGTGAAACCCCTGACTTCATCCCCACAGCGACGCTGTGGCCCACCCATGTCGTCGACGACCACGACTCGATCATCGTCGGTGACCGCACGATCGAACTCCACCATGCTCGCGGCGAGACCGACGATCACCTGTGGGGATGGGAGCCGGACCGCAAGTGGGCGTTCGTCGGTGACTTCGTGATCTGGAACTTCCCCAACGCCGGCAACCCCCAGAAGGTGCAGCGCTACCCGATCGAGTGGGCCGCAGCCCTGCGTGACATGGCGGCGCACGGCCCGGAACTCCTGCTGCCGGCCCACGGACTCCCGATCGACGGACGGGCACGGATCGAGCGGGTGCTGACCACGATCGCGGGTGCGCTGGAGCACCTGGTGGCCGAGGTGGTCGCGATGATGAACGCCGGTGAGGTGCTCGACACCATCATCCACTCGGTCGCGGTGCCCGACGACGAGCTGGCGAAGCCATATCTGCGCCCGCTCTACGACGAGCCCGAGTTCGTCGTGCGCAACATCTGGCGCCAGTTCGGAGGCTGGTGGGACGGTGCCCCCAGCCGCCTCAAGCCGTCGCCGGATGCGGTGCTGGCCGCGGAGCTGGCCGATCTCGCCGGGGGAGCATCGGTACTGATCGATCGGGCGACGACGTTGTCCGAGGCCGGCGATCACCGTTTGGCCTGCCATCTCGCCGACCTCGCCGCGTGGGCGGCTCCCGACGACTCCGGCGTCCATGCCGCAAGAGCGATCGTGTACCTCGCGCGACGTGGCGCCGAGAGCTCGCTGATGGCCAAGGGTGTCTTTGCCGGGGCTGCCCGGGAATCAGAAGCCGTCGCCGTTCGCGATTGACCGGCGTGGACGGGTTGAGGCTGCCAGATCCGCCGCTAGCATCGGACAACGCTATGTACGCAGTCATCGCCTCAGGCGGCAAGCAGGAAAAGGTGGCCACGGGCCAGCAGGTACGAGTTGAACTGCTCGACGCCGATGAGGGCAGCGACGTGTCGCTGACCCCCGTCATGGTGGTCGATGGCAGCACCGTGCTCGCCACCCCGGACGAGCTCAAGAGCGCGTCGGTCACCGGCAAGATCATCGGACAGGTCAAGGGCCCGAAGATCAACGGCTACACCTTCAAACGCCGCACCAACCAACATCGTCGCTACGGCCACCGCCAGAAGTACCACCTGGTCGAGATCACCTCGATCACGGTCTGACCGGCACCGGCCCGATTCGAACGGAGAAGATTCATGTCCAAGACCAAAGGTGGCGGCTCAACCCGCAACGGTCGTGATTCCAACGCACAGCGCCTCGGCGTGAAGGCGTTCGGCGGCAGCGAAATCACCGCCGGCACCATCCTCGTGCGTCAGCGCGGCACCAAGTTCCATCCCGGCAAGAACGTCGGCAAGGGCAAGGACGACACCTTGTTCAGCCTCGTCGACGGCAAGGTCGAGTTCGGGCACAACAAGGGCCGCAAGACGGTCAACGTGCTCCCCGCCGACGCCTGATCACATCTCGCCACTGAACGACGAACGGCCCGGTCTCCGCAAGGAGACCGGGCCGTTTCGCGTCCTCAGCCGTCTTCTCGTGAACTCGTGCGGGAACAATTCCCGCACGAGTTCACGAGAACGACTCAGGCGTCGGCGAGTTTGGCTTCGAGGCTGTCGACTTCGACATTGAGGGCGGCCGGGAGCTTGCCGCCGAAGCGGGCGTAGTGCTCACGGATCTGCGGGATCGCGGACTTCCACCCCTCGATGTCGACCGAGAGGATCGTGTCGAGGTCGGCTTCGTCGATCTCGAGCCCGTCGGTGTCGAGCGCTGCCTTGGTCGGCAGCTTGCCGATCGGGGTGTCGATCGCGTCGGCGGTGCCGTTCACCCGCTCGAACACCCACTTGAGCACGCGGCTGTTCTCGCCGAAGCCCGGCCACAGGAACCGTCCGTCGTCGTCGCGGCGGAACCAGTTGACGAAGAAGATCTTCGGCAGCTTGTCCGGGTCGGTCGCCTTCTCCATGCCCAACCAGTGAGCGAAGTAGTCGGCGTTGTTGTACCCGCAGAACGGCAGCATCGCCATCGGATCGAAGCGCAGCTCGCCCTGGGTGCCTTCCGCAGCGGCGGTCTTCTCCGATGCCATGATCGAGCCGAGGAACACACCGTGCTCCCAGTCGTTGGCCTCGGTCACCAACGGCACCGTCGTGCGACGACGACCGCCGAACAGAATCGCCGAGATCGGGACACCGGCCGGATCCTCCCATTCGGAGGCGATCGACGGGCACTGTGATGCCGGCGCGGTGAAGCGGGCGTTGGGGTGCGCCGCCGGGATGCTCCATCTCGGGGTTCCAGGCGTTGCCCTTCCAGTCGGTGGCGCGGGCCGGGGGAGTGTCGGTCATCTCCTCCCACCAGACGTCGCCGTCGTCGGTGAGCGCCGTGTTGGTGTAGACGCAGTTGCCCCACAGGGTGTCCATCGCGTTCGGCGTTGGTCTTGTAGCTGGTGCCGGGAGCGACGCCGAAGAACCCGGCCTCCGGGTTGATCGCCTACAGCCGGCCGTCGTCGCCGAACTTCATCCAGCAGATGTCGTCGCCGACCGTCTCGGCCTTCCAGCCGGGGATCGTCGGCACGAGCATCGCCAGGTTCGTCTTGCCGCACGCCGACGGGAACGCGCCGGCGATGTACTTCGACTCGCCCTCGGGGTTGGTGAGCTTGAGGATCAGCATGTGCTCGGCGAGCCAGCCGTCGTCGCGTGCCATCACCGAGGCGATGCGCAGGGCGAAGCACTTCTTGCCGAGCAGGGCGTTGCCGCCGTAGCCCGAGCCGTACGACCAGATCTCGCGGGTCTCCGGGAAGTGGACGATGTACTTGTTCTCCGCGTTGCACGGCCACGGCACGTCCGCAGCGCCGTTCTCCAACGGTGCGCCGACCGAGTGCAGACACGGCACCCACTGGTCGTCGCCGAGGACGTCGAGCGCTCCCTGGCCCATGCGGGTCATGATGCGCATGTTGGCCGCCACGTAGGCCGAGTCGGTGAGCTGCACGCCGATGTGGGCGATCGGCGAGCCGAGCGGGCCCATCGAGAACGGCACGACGTACATCGTGCGGCCCTTCATCGCACCCGTGTAGAGGCGCCTCATCTCGGCGCGCATCTCGTCGGGATCGCGCCAGTTGTTGTTGGGACCGGCCTCGTCCTCGGTTGCCGAACAGATGAAGGTGCGGTCCTCGACACGAGCGACGTCGCCCGGATCGGAATGCGCCCAGTAGCTGTTCGGGCGCTTGGCCTCGTCGAGCTTCGTGAACGTGCCCGAGTCGACGAGTTCCTGGCAGAGACGTTCGTACTCGTCGGCTGACCCGTCGCACCAGTAGATGTCGGCGGGCTGCATCACTGCTGCCCACTCCGACACCCAGTCCTTCAGGCGCTGGTTGGTGGTCGTTCCGCTCATCTGGTGACTCCTCGTTGAGTTCCGGGGGTTGAGTTCAGGGGGTGTGACCGCGCGTCACACTGACGACGGCATCGATCTCCGAGGTCAAGCGTAGGGCGCGCGTCGTCGAACCATGAAACACAGCGGGGGGCACAAGGTCACGATCTCGTTGACGGACGGTGAGCTGCGGGCGCAGCGGGCGGCGCTCAGGCGCCGGGGGTTGCCATGTCGACTTCGGAGCCGAGACGCAAGTGCGTTGCGAGGCCGGCATCGTCGAGGTCGAACACGACACGCTGGCCCTGGCGCAGCATGCGGAAGATGGAACCGTCGAGCGCGTCGGCGGCCAGGTCGTAGTCGGCGAGGTCGGTGTCGCACATCACGAGTCCGTCACCGGTGGCGGGGTCGTAGGCCTTGATGACGCCCTGCATGTCGAGGCCTCAGCCGGCCTTGACGATCTTGCCGGTCTTGATGCAGCCGGTGCAGACGTTGACCCGCTTGGGGGCGCCGTTGACGAGGGCGCGCACCCGCTGGATGTTCGGGTTCCAGCGTCGCTTGGTGCGACGATGCGAGTGCGACACGGACATGCCCCACGACGGGCCCTTGCCACACACTTCACACTTCGATGCCATTGGATTCTCCTGCAGAGCTGCCGGATTCCCGGCGCGATCACGTTGGTGGTGCCCGACGAACGACTCCGCCTGTCGGGACAGCCATGAAATGCTACCAAGCCGATTGCCCGGCCCCACGCGGCGCCTTCGCGGCGATCGCCCTAAGCTCGTCGGCCGTGCCCACTCTCGAACGGTTGAACACCGCTGCGCTGCGCGAGACGGTCATCACGTTCCGCGACACGTCCGTGAGCATGCACACGGGTTCAACCGGCTCAACGTCTACCCGGTGCCCGACGGCGACACCGGCACCAACATGGCCCGCACGCTCGATGCCGTGGTCGCCGAGATGGACGCTGCTGCCGACGACGACCACGCACGCCACCTGCGACGCGATCAGCCACGGCTCGCTGATGGGCGCCCGCGGCAACAGTGGCGTCATCCTCAGCCAGATCCTGCGCGGCTTCGCAGGCACGGTGAAGGAGCACGCCGACGCGCAGGGCGCCAAGGTCGCCGAAGCGTTGCAGGCCGCCGCCGCCGGCGCCTACGAGGCCGTGCTGAAGCCGATCGAGGGCACGATCCTCACGGTGTGCCGCGAGAGTGCCGAGGCCGCCAAGGTCGCCGCCGACGCCGGCGGGTCGCTGGTCGAGGTGCGCGAGCGGCCCGCACGGCGGGCAAGCTCGCCCTCGACAACACCCCCGAGCTGCTCCCGGTGCTGAAGGACGCGGGTGTCGTCGACGCCGGTGGTGCCGGATTCCTGCTGCTCCTCGACTCGGTGCTGTACGTGGTCGACGGCGAGCCGCTCCCGTTGCCGAGCCCGACGACGGCACCTCCGGGGCCGTTGGCGCCGTGCTCGACGCCGTGGCCCATCGTCACGCGGCGGCACCCGGTGAGCTCGACGTGAGCGAACTGCGCTACGAGGTGATGTACTTCCTCGACCTGCCCGATGACCGCATCCACGAGTTCAAGGAAGACTGGGGAGAGATCGGCGACTCGATCGTGGTCGTCGGTGGCGACGGGCTCTGGAACTGCCATGTGCACACCAACGACATCGGCGCCGCCATCGAGGTCGCGCTCGACCTCGGCGGGCGGCCGAAGTCGATCCGGGTCACCGACCTGTTCGAGGAGATGGACGAGGAGCACGAACGACGCGAGGCCGAACTCGCCTCGACAGCGCACGATGCACCCGTGGCAGACGAGCTGCCAGCGGTGACGTGCGCTGTGGTCGCGGTGTGTTCGGGCAGCGGTCTGGTCGGAGCTGTTCGCCCAACTCGGCGTGCAGGGCGTGGTCACCGGTGGCCAGACGCTGAATCCGTCGACCGCCGAGCTGCTCGACGCGGTCGAAGCGCGTCAACGCCGACCAGGTGGTCGTGCTGCCGAACAACAAGAACATCATCCCGGTCGCCGAACAGCTCGACGCGCTCACCGACGAAGACCGTCGTCGTGGTGCCGACCACGCTCGATGCCCGAGGCGCTCGCCGCGCTCGTCGTGTACGACCCCGAGGCCGAGGCCGCGGACAACGCCGACCGAGATGGCCGAGGCCGCCGGCTCGGTGGTCACCGGCGAGGTCACCCGGGCCGTGCGCGACAGCACCAGCGGTGCCGGGCCCGATCGTCGAGGGCGACTGGATTGGACTCGTTCGTGGTGACGGGCATCGTCGCCGTCGCGCCGTCGGTCGAGGGTGCGCGATGGCACTGCTCGATGCGATCGTCGGTCAGTCGGCGGAGATCGTCACAGTGGTCACCGGGCACGGCGCCGACCAGATCGTCACCGACCTGATCGTTGGCTGGCTCGGCGACCACCGTCCCAGACGTCCAGGTCGAGGTGCACCACGGTGGCCAGCCGCTCTACCCGTACCTCTTCGGGGTCGAGTGAGGTCGGGCCGAGTGAGCGCACTGTCGTACCGCGACCTGGCCGCGATCGACGTCGAGCGGCTGAAGGGCGTCGGTGACAAGAAGCGGTCAGCGCTCGCGGCGATCGGCGTCGACAATCGTGCTCGACCTGCTCACCTTCTACCCGCGCCGGTGGGTCGACCGCACGAACGAGGCCGGGTCGGCGACCTGGTGCCCGGCGAGGAAGCGCTCGTGCTGGTCACCGTGCGCACCGTCAACAAGCGCGTGACCCGCAACCGGCGGCACGATCGTGAACGTCGACGTCGGCGACGGCAGCGGCCGGATCGATGTCGTGTTCTTCAACCAGCCGTGGCGCGAACGCCAGCTCCGCGAAGGTCTTCAGATCGCGCTGTTCGGCAAGCCCGAGGTGTATCGCGGCGGTCTGCAGATGACGAACCCGATCGTCGACCTGATCGGCGACCGCACCGGCCGGATCGTGCCGATCTACCCCCAGAGCGAGAAGGTCCAGCTCAACACCTGGGAGATCGCCGGCTGGGTCGAGGACGCGCTGCGGCGATGTCGCGAGCGCGGCATCGCCGACCCGGTGCCGCCACCGATCCTGCAACGCCTCGGCCTGCTCGGCCGCTTCGATGCGCTGTCGAACATCCACCTGCCCGAGTCGATCCGAGACAAGGAGCAGGCACGCCGGCGGCTGGCGTTCGACGAGCTGCTGCGGGTGCAGACCGTGCTGGTGATGCGCAAGCGGGCGATGGAGCGCGACCAGCGCGGCATCCGCCACGATCTGTCCGGCGAGCTGGTCCAACGGTTGCACGACGCGCTCCCGTACCCGCTCACCGGCGCCCAGCAACGAGTGATCGCCGAGATCGAGCACGACCTCGCCGGGCCGCACCCGATGCACCGTCTGCTGCAGGGCGACGTCGGCTCGGGCAAGACCGTCGTGGCGGTCGACGCGATGCTGGTCGGCGGTGCAGGGTGGTCACCAGGCGGCGCTGATGGCGCCGACCGAGGTGCTCGCCGAGCAGCACGCGAGCCGGTGTGCGCGGCCTGCTGGCCGGGGTCACCGTTCCCGACCCGGGCAACCTGTTCGGCGATCGGCCGCTGCGGGTCGAGCTGCTGACCAACCGGGTCACCGGGTCGGACCGCAAGGACGTGCTCGCCGGCCTGGCCGACGGCACGGTCGACATCGTGATCGGCACGCACGCGCTCATCCAGGACGCCGTCGACTTCCCCAGCCTCGGTGTGGTCGTCGTCGACGAGCAGCACCGCTTCGGTGTCGAGCAGCGTGCGGCGTTGCGCGCCAAGGCCGTGGGCGGTGCCGTGCCCGACGTGCTGGTGATGACCGCCACGCCGATCCCCCGGACGGCGGCGATGACCGTGTACGGCGACCTCGACGTCAGCGTGCTCGACGAACTGCCGCCCGGCCGCACGCCGATCGTCACCAAGTGGGCCGACGGTCCCGCTGCTCGAAGCCGAGGTGTGGGCCGACGTGCGCGACCAGGTCGCCGACGGTCGCCAGGCCTATGTCGTGTGCCCGCTGATCGACGAGAGCGAGAAGCTCGAGGTGGCGTCGGCCGAGGAGACGTTCGAGCGACTGGCCGACGACGAGCTGTCGGGTCTGCGGCTCGGACTGCTGCACGGCCGGCTGCCGTCGGCGGAGAAGGAAGCGGTGATGGACTCGCTTCCGCGCTGGCGACCTCGACGTGCTGGTGGCCACGACGGTGATCGAGGTCGGCGTCGACGTGCCGAACGCGACCGTGATGGTGATCCTCGACGCCGACCGCTTCGGCATCGCCCAGCTCCACCAGCTCCGCGGGCGCGTCGGGCGCGGAGCCCACGCCTCGACGTGCTGGCTGGTCACCCAGCACGAGACGAACCGGGAGACCCGACGGAACCCGCGGGTCGAGGCGCTGGTGGCGACCACCGACGGCTTCGAACTGGCCGAGATCGACCTCGACCTGCGCGGCGAGGGCACGCTGATGACGACGGCACAGAAGGGTCGCAGCGATCTCAAGCTGGCCTCGCTTCGGCGGGACCGCGACCTCGTGGAACTCGCCCGCGACGCCGCGTTCGAGATCGTCGACGCCGACCCCGAACTCGTAAGCCACCCCGAGCTGGCCGACGAACTGCGCTCGTGTTCAGCGAGTCGGACGAGGAGTTCCTCGTCAAGAGCTGACGTTCCTTCCATCTCGTGAACAAGACCACGCGTGGTGCGTGCATTTGTTCACGAGAACAGAGGTGGGGTGTCGCCGCGGGCGAGTTCGGCGTCGTCCTCGTCGGACATCACGAGATCCCACCGGTCGAGACAGTCCTCGCAGCGGTAGGCGATCACGTCGCCGGGCTCCCAGATTCCGTCCTCGGGAGGATGCGTGAGCAGGAAGCAGCGTCCGCCGCAGTCGATGCACGTGATCTGTGGCGTCGGCGTGAGCACGGCTCCAGTCTTGCCGCTCGGCGACTGGGTCGGTGCATCCCGGCGTCGGTGCGTATCCTCGCCACGATGCGAGTCGTGGCGGGAGCACTGGGTGGACGTCGACTGATCGCGCCTGATGGCACCTCGACACGCCCGACCACCGACCGGGTGCGCGAGGCGATCTTCAACTCGCTCGGCAGTTCAGGCGTGCTCGATGGTGCTGTCGTGGCCGACCTGTTCGCCGGCAGTGGCGCGGTGGGCATCGAGGCGTTGTCGCGAGGCGCAGCCCGTTGCGTGTTCGTCGAACGAGACCGTGCCGCGCTCCGAGCGTTGAACGACAACCTCGATGCGCTCGATCTGGGTGGATCGTCGAAAGTGCTCGCGTCCGATGCGCTGTCGGTGGTTGGCACGATCGACGCCGACATCGTCTTCGCCGACCCGCCGTACGACTTCGACGACTGGGAAAGCCTGCTCAGCCGTGTCACCGCCGACCTCGTCGTGGCCGAATCTGGATCGGTCGTCGTGGCTCCGCCCGGATGGTCCGTCACCCGCGAGAAGCGGTACGGGCGCACCAGGGTCACCTTCCTCGAACGCACGGTCGACCCGTCGGTGGGCGATGCAGCAGTAGGGTCTGACACCCAATGAGCACGTCACTGCGGGCGCTGTACCCGGGGAGCTTCGATCCGATCCATCTCGGGCACATCGACGTCATCGAGCAAGCCCACGAGCTGTTCGGGTCGGTGGTCGTGGCGATCATGCACAACCACGAGAAGGCGTCGGGGCTGTTCGCGGTCGACGAGCGAGTCGAGATGGCCTCAACCGCCCTCGCACACCTCGACGGTGTCAGCGTCGTGGCCCAGACCGGCCTCGCCGTGCAGGCGGCTCAACGCAATGAGGTCGACTTCATCGTCAAGGGGCTGCGCAACTCGGGTGACTTCGACATCGAACAGCAGATGGCCCACAACAACCACGCAGTCACCGGGGTGCGTACGGTGTATCTTCCCTGCCGCCCCGACCTCGGGTACATCAGCAGCCGCTTCGTCCGCGAGATCGCGAAGTACGGTGAATCCATCGACCATCTCGTCCCGGCGCACGTCGCCGACGCACTGCGTCGGGCGAACGCCGGAGCACAGAACTGAGCCAATCATGAGCTACGACGACGGCGGACACGACGACTACGACGACATCGACGACGAGTACCCCGATCCCGGGGTTCCCGGCGGATTCGTCGGCGACGCGGAAACGTTGCTACGCCGCGCCATCGACATCGTCGCCACCGCTCCCACCATGCCGTTGTCGTCGTCGCCGCGCATCGACCGCGACGAGATGATCGAGCTGCTCGAAGAGTCCCTGCATCGACTGCCCGAGGAGTTGCGCCAGGCCCGCTGGATGCTCAAGGAGCGCCAGGAGTTCGTCGCCAAGACCCGCCGTGAAGCCGACGAACTGCTCGAAGCCGCGCGGGTGCGCGCCGAGCGGATGGTGCAGCGCACCGAGGTCGTCCGCGCCGCCGAGCAGCGCGCCCGCCAGGTCATGGAGACAGCCGAAGGCGATTCGCGCCGTCTGAAGCACGAGACCGAGGACTTCCTCGACCAGCGGCTCGGTTCGTTCGAGATCCTGCTCGACAAGCTGCAGAAGACCGTCGGCGCCGGCCGCCAGCGCCTGTCGATCGGCGGTGCCGTCGACGAGACGAATGCGATCGAGGAAGACGACCCCACCAAGGGCTTCTTCGACCAGGATCATTGATCGGCCGGGCCCATGGCCGACCCTCTGCGTCCGCTTCGGATCAATGCCGTCGAGTTGCTGCGCCAGCCCGGCGCCGTTCGTGACGTCCGCGTCGACGTCGCCGCCGAACCGCTCGACGCCGAGCACGAGCGCCTCGTCGGCGACATCCGCGTCGAGTTGCGCCTCACGGCACTCAACGACGGCATCGATGTCGACGGCACGGTCAGCGCCGGCTGGGCCACGGTGTGTCGTCGATGTCTCGTCGATGTCTCCGGCACGGCAGTCGGTGTCGTCGACGAGCTGTACCAGATCGAACCGCTCGATCCCGACGCCTACATGATCGGGGACGGCCAGCTCGACCTCGCCCCGCTCGTCCGCGAGACCGTGCTGCTCGAGCTCGAGACCGAACGGCTCTGCCGCGACGACTGCGCCGGGCTGTGTCCTGTCTGTGGTGTCGACCGCAACCACGCCGAGTGCTCGTGTGACACATCGGTGCGTGACGACCGTTGGGCCGAACTCGAGGGATTCGTACCCGACGAGTGAGTGTCGCGGGCGATGATCGGCCCGATGGCAATGGCGCCGCCCCCCGATAACGTGATGCGGCCGTTTGCGGCACGGTGCGTCCCAATTGGGCCCCGATCCAGAACCGGTCGCACGATGACCGTCCCCGAGAACCAGGAAGCGAACGATGGCCGTTCCCAAGAAGAAGACCTCCAAGTCGAAGACGCGCAGCCGTCGGGCGAGCGCCTGGCAGCTGAACGCGCCGGCTCGCAGCCTGTGCCCGCGCTGCGGCAACGCCAAGACACCGCACGTGGTGTGCCCGTCGTGTGGCTGGTACCGCGACCGCGTCGTCGTCGACGTCGGCTGATCTCCTGAGCAACGCGATGCTCCCCGTCGCCGTCGACGCCATGGGCGGCGACGACGCGCCCGGACCGATCCTCGCCGGAGCGCACAGCGCCGCGGCCTCGGGCATCCCCGTCGTGCTCGTCGGTCCCGGCGATCTTGGCGGCCGCGAAGGCCCCGACGGCTCCATGCTCGACCTGATCGAGGCGACCGAAGTCATCGGCATGGACGACGACCCTGCGCAGGGCGTGCGCCGCAAGAAGGACTCCACGCTCGTGCGCGCCGCCGAGGCGGTCAGGGACGGCCGCGCCAGCGCCATGATCTCGGCAGGCAACACCGGCGCGACGATGGCCTCGGCCTTGCTGCGCATGGGTCGCATCTCCGGTGTGAAGCGGCCGGCGATCGCCACCCCGATCCCGGTGCCGGGCGCCACGCCCACCGTGCTGCTCGACGCCGGCGCCAACTCCGAGGTGCAGGCCGAATGGCTCGTGCAGTTCGGAGTGATGGGGTCGGTGTACGCACGCCATCGCTTCGGCATCGAGTCGCCGCGAGTGGGCCTGCTGTCGATCGGCGAGGAACCCGGCAAGGGCGACACGTTGCGCAAGGAGGCCTATGAACTGCTCGGTGCTGCCTCGCACCTGAACTTCGTCGGCAACGTCGAGGGCCGTGACGTGATGAGCTCCGACCTCGACGTGTGCGTCACCGACGGCTTCACCGGCAACGTCGTCCTGAAGACACTCGAAGGTGCCATGAAGGTGGTCATCAAGGCGCTGCTCGACGCGTTCGTCGGCCGAGGAGCGCTACAAGCCGCACGCCGACGCCCTGATGCCGGCGTTGCTTCCGCTCTACGAGACGCTCAGCCCGGACACCTACGGCGGCGCGGTGCTGCTCGGCGTCGACGGTGTCTGCATCATCGCCACGGGTCGTCGGGTGAGACGGCGATCGCCAACGGCATCGGTGTCGCACGCGACATGGTCGAACACGACATGGTCGGCGAGATCCGCGCCGCCATCGCCGGCAACGCGGCCTGAGCGCCCCGACAACAACATTCGGCCAACTACACTCGGCGCCCGTGCCAGCAGATTCCGCCCCAATCGAACGCGACGAGATCTTCGAGATCGTCCGTGACCGACTCGCCGACATCCTCGAGATCGAGCCGGCGACCATCACCGAAGGCCAGTCGTTCGTCGACGACCTCGACGCCGACTCGTTGGCACTGATCGAGTTGGTCGAGGCGCTCGAGGAGCAACTCGGCGACCGGATTCCCGATTTCCGCATCGAGGACGAGGATCTCGAAGACCTCAAGACCGTCCGCGACGCGATCGACTACGTCCACGAACGCGCCACGGCGAGCTGATCGCCAGGTGGCTGAGCTCGGCGACCACCAGCCGGCGGCCGGTGTTGTCGACCTGGCCGAACGCATCGGCCATCTGTTCGCCGACTGGAGCCTGCTCGAGCGGTCGCTCGCTCACCGGTCGTGGTGCGCCGAAACGCCCGGGGCCATCAGCAACGAGCGTCTCGAGTTCCTCGGCGACGCCGTGCTCGGCTGGGCGATTGCCGACATCGTGTATCACCGCTACGCCGTGGCCGAAGGGCAATTGACCGACCTTCGCAAGAGTGTGGTCAATGCCATCGCCCTCGCCGAGGTGGCACAGTCGATCGGTCTCGGCGAGCACGTGTTGCTCGGTCGTGGCGAGTCCGCGGCTGGTGGCGCCGACAAGCCGTCGATCCTGTCCGACGCCTTCGAGGCGGTGCTCGGCGCGGTGTATCTCGACGGTGGACCCGACGCGGCCTATGCGATGGTCGAGCGGCTCGTCGTGCCCCGCATGCCCGAAACGGCCGATGCCATCGGGCAGTTCGACCAGAAGACCCAGCTCCAGGAGTTGAGCGCTCGCCTCGGTCGTGGCGTGCCGGTGTACGACGTCTCGTCGCACGGACCCGATCACGCCAAGACGTTCCACGCCCGGGTGCTGGTCGACGGCGAAGTGCTCGGAGCCGGCACCGGCCGCTCGAAGAAGGCCGCTGAACAGGTCGCGGCCACGGAAGCGTGCCTCGCGCTCGCCTGAGCGCGTCGCCTGAGCAATGCCCGAGCTTCCGGAAGTCGAGACGGTTCGTCGCGGGCTGCAACGTCACCTCGTCGGGCGGCGCATCGAGCGGGTCGAGGTGGGGCGAGAACGGACGGTGCGCCGCACGTCGGCCGAAGCGGTGATCCACGGTCTGTCGGGCACGGTGATCGAAGCGGCTGACCGTCGTGGCAAGTATCTGCTGCTACCGCTCGATTCCGGCGACACGTGCATGATCCATCTGCGCATGAGCGGCCAGATGATCCTGGCGGCGCACGGGGCAGCCCGTCCGCTGCACACCCACGTCGTGTTGCAGCTCGATGACGGCCACGAGGCATGGTTCGTCGACCCGCGCACGTTCGGCGAGGTCGTGGTGTTCGACCCCGATCGCGTCGAGGTGGAACTGCCGGAACTCGCTTGCCTCGGCGTCGACCCGATCGCCGACCCGTTCGACGCGGAGATCCTGCGCCGGGCCTTCGGTGCGACGTCGCGGGCACTCAAGCCGCTGCTGCTCGACCAACATGTGGTGGCCGGGATCGGCAACATCTACGCAGATGAGATCCTGCACCGAGCCCGCCTACGGCCGGATCGACCGGCATCGAGCCTCGACCGGCGGCGACTCGTCACGTTGCACGGCTCGATCGTTCACGTGCTGACCGAGGCGATCGCCGCTGGCGGCTCGACGCTCGGCGACGCGCAGTACGTCGACCTGATGGGCGAGGGTGGGTCGTATCAAGACGATCACCGGGTGTACGGCCGCGGCGGCGAGCGGTGCCTCACGTGCGGGCGCGGATGGGTGCGGCGTTCGGTCACCGGTGGACGAGGCACGCATTGGTGTCCGGTCTGTCAGCACTGATCGTCGGTGACGATTCCGGCCGTGGGCCGCTCCAACGGGTAGCTTCGCTGCTGCTGTGTTCCTGAAGAGTCTCAACCTCAAGGGGTTCAAGTCGTTCGCCGACAGCACCACGCTGGTGCTCGAACCCGGCGTCACCGTCGTTGTCGGCCCCAACGGGTCGGGCAAGTCGAACGTCGTCGACGCCATCGCATGGGTGCTCGGCGCCCAGGCACCCAAGGCCGTTCGCTCGCAGAAGATGGACGACGTGATCTTCGCCGGAACGGCCTCGCGACCGGCGCTCGGGCGGGCCGAGGTGAGCATCACGATCGACAACTCCGACGGCACCCTCGGCGTCGAACTCAGCGAGATCACCGTCACCCGCGTGCTGTTTCGCACCGGCGACAGCGAGTACGCGATCAACGGCGTGCCGTGCCGCCTGCTCGACGTCCAGGAGCTGCTCTCCGACGCCGGCGTCGGTCGCCAGCAGCACGTGATCGTCAGCCAGGGCCAGATCGACGCGGTACTCAACGCACGACCGGAGGAACGTCGCGCGATCATCGAGGAGGCCGCGGGCGTGCTCAAGTACCGCAAGCGCAAGGAGAAGGCCGAGCGCCGTCTCGATGCCACCGAGGCCAACCTGCTGCGTGTCCAGGACCTCCTGCGCGAGGTTCGCCGCCAGCTGCGCCCGCTGGAGCGTCAGGCCGAGGCCGCCGAACGGCACGGTTCGCTGATCACCGAGCTCACCGAGGTGAAGACGTACGTGTCCGGCCGTGAGATCGCGTCGTGGCGGTCGAAACTCGAAGCGCTGGCGGCGACGCGGCTCGAGAGCGCCACCGTCGAGTCCGAGCTGAAGTCCGCGCTCGCTGTCCTCGACACCCAGGTGATGGCGATCGAGGCGCAGCTGTCCGCTCGCGGTGCGAGCGACGTGAGCGACCGCCTGGTGCGCGTCGAGCAGCTGCGCGAACGCGCCCGTGGGCTCGCCGCTGTCCTCGTCGAACGCCGCCGATCGTTGGAACGTGACAAGGGTCAGCTGCTCGACGCCGGGGTGGTCGCCAATCTCGAAGCCGACGCCGCGCGGTTCCGATCGGAGCTCGACGACGTGGTCGTCGCACTCGCCGAGATCGAACCCGCGTCCGAGACGCTGCTTGCCGACGAGGAGACCTTTCGCGTTGAACGCACGACGATGCTCGATGCCGTCGGATCGGACCAGACCGGTTCACAGGCAGCGACCGCCGCGGCTGAGGTGCGCGGCGAGCTGCGTTCGGTGCGCTCGTCGCTCGAACGGTCCACCGGTGATCTTCGACGTTTCCGCGAGCGCTTCGACTCGCTCGCTGCCAAGCGCGACTCCAGCTCGGAACGCGCGGTCCGCTTCCGTGCCGACTGCGACGACGCCGGATCCGTCGAGGAACCACTTGTTGCCGAGGTCGAAGTCGCTGAAGCGGCGCTCGCCGAGGCGCAGTCGACGCACGAGGCGCGCCAGTCGCTGCGCAACGATGCTGCCGAAGAGGCGTCGCGTGGTGCGGCCCGTGTGGAGGCGCTCGAACTCGCCCTCGACGCCGCCCGGGCACGCGCCGGAGCCGAACGCCTCGCGGGGGTCGAGGGTGTGCTCGGGACACTGCTGGACCTGATCGAGATCGATGCGGGTTGGGAACCCGCCGTCGAGGCGGCGCTCGGCGAGTCGCTGACCGCCGTTGTCGTCGACGACCCGTCGGCGGGACGGCGGGCGCTCGACGCGCTGCGCAGCTCCGACACCAGTGGCGCTGTGATCGCGCTCGGCACCCGCCCAGCCGGCCAACCGCGACCGGGTGTCGGCGACGCGGTGCGTCCTCATGCCCGCGCTTCACGCCCTGGCGTCGACGTACTGCTCGACGGATTGCTCGGATCGGCGGTGCGAGTCGCCGACGTCGGCGCCGCGGTCGACGTGGCGTTGAGTCACCCCGATGCCGTGGTCGTGACCGCTGGTGGAGACCGGTTCGGATTGAGCGGTTGGCGCGTCGGTGCGGCCGGCAGCGGCGCGACCGCCGCGGCACTCGACGACGCGCTCGAACAGGCCCGCCGTGCCGCTGACGAACTCGAACGGGCGACCGAGGCAGTCGCGACGTCCGACCGGGCGTTGCAGGCCGCACGCTCAGCCGAGGCCGAACTCGTGCGGCGACTCGACGCCAACGACGCCCGCTTCAGCGCAGCGTCCGAGGGGTTGGCGCAAGCGCAGCGTGAGCATCGCGAAGCCGAAGCCGAACTCGAGAACCTCGAACGCTCGATCGACGACGTCACCGCCAACATGGTGCGCGACGAGCAGCGCATCGGCGAACTCGAAGCTCTGCTGCCAGCGTTGGAATCCGACGAGCAGGCTGAAGCGGACGCCGCCCGGGCGCGTGGCGAACTGCGAGCGGAACTCGAATCGCGCGCCGCAGCACTGGCATCGCGACGCAAGGACCTCGAGGTGCACAACGCCGGACTGCACGAGCGTGAGCAGTTGCTCGAACGCCGCCTCGACGAGACCGAACGCCGTCTGGCCGCCGATGCCGAAGCGCGCATCGAGGCCGAAGGGCGACGCACGACCATCGAACGTGACATCGGCGCCATCGACCGACTCATCGAACGGGTCGCTGCACACCGTGACGTGGTCGAGGTGCTGCACACCGACCTCGTCGACCAGCGCCGTCGTCAGAGTGACGAGGTGCGTGGGTTGACCACCGAACTCGACCAGCATCGCCGAGAGCGCAGCGACAAGGAGCACACACTCGACGCATCGCGAGAACGCGCCCGCCAGGCCGAACTGGGTGAAGCCGAGGCGAAGCTCCGCCTCGAAACGGCGATCGAGACGCTGCGCCGCGAACTCGACATCGAACCGGCGGTGGCCGAGGCGGCGACGATGCCGGCACTGCCCGACGGCGCGACGCCGGCAGGTCGTGTGCGTGAACTCGAACGTGAGCTTCGCCTGCTCGGGCCGATCAATCCGCTCGCGCTGGAGGAGTTCAACGAACTCCAGGCCCGGCACACGTTCCTGGAGGAACAACTCGAAGACGTCCGGTCGACGCGCCGCGAGTTGTCGCGGGTGATCGCCGCCGTCGACACCGAGATCCAGAACGTGTTCGCCTCGGCGTTCGCCGACGTCAGCGAGAACTTCACGCAGCTGTTCGGCTTGCTCTTCCCAGGCGGCATGGGCAGGTTGAAGCTCACTGCACCCGACGACATGCTCAACACGGGCATCGAGGTCGAGGCCAAGCCGAGCGGCAAGAACGTGAAGAAGCTGTCGCTGCTGTCGGGCGGCGAGCGCAGCCTCACCGCGCTCGCGTACTTGTTCGCCGTGTTCCGGTCGCGTCCCTCACCGTTCTATGTGATGGACGAAGTCGAGGCTGCGCTCGACGACGTGAACCTGCACCGGTTCCTCGGCTTGATCGCCGAGTTCCGCAAGGACGCCCAGCTGATCGTCGTGTCGCACCAGAAGCGCACGATGGAAGCCGGCGATTGCCTGCTGGGCGTCAGCATGCAACCCGGCGGCTCCAGCAAGGTCGTCACGGAACGCATCACCACCGCCTGAAGTTCCCTGAGCCCAGGTCTCCGGGAACCAGCGGCCTCCTGGCCGGTAGCGTCGGTACGCGATGGGCATCGAGATTCTGTTTCTGATCCTGGCCGTCGCCGTTGTCGTCTTCGGCATCGGTGTGATCGTCGTGAGCCGACGAAGCGGCGCGTCGACGGCGACACCTCCGACTCGACCAGTTCGGCCGACGACCCCACCCCCCGAGTCCGTCGTCGACAGCGAGGTGCAGGTCGCGGAGCCGCCCGTCGAGGAACCGGTCGAGGCTCGAACCGGAACCTGTCAGGCCGGCATCGCTGCGCGACCGTCTGGCCAAAGCGCGGCTCACCTTCACCGGTGCATTCGCTGGGGTGCTCGGGCGCAGCGGCATCACCGAGGAGAGCTTCGAGGATCTGGAGGAGGCACTGCTCCGCGCCGACGTCGGCGTCGGCGTGACCGCTGAGCTGATCGACGGGTTGCGCGCCAAGGTCGCGGCCAAGGAGATCACCGAACCCCAGGCGCTGATCGATGAACTCCACGCAGAGATGGTGTCGCGCCTCGAGGGTTCCGAGCGCTCGCTGATCTTCGAACCCGGTGATCCGGGCAGCCCGAACGTGTGGATGTTCGTCGGCGTGAACGGCGTCGGCAAGACCACCACGATCGGCAAGTTGTCGAACCAGCAGATCCGCGACGGCCGTACGGTGTTGATGGCCGCCGGTGACACGTTCCGCGCCGCCGCTGCCGAACAGCTCACGACGTGGGCCGAACGCTCCGGTGCCGAGATCGTCCGCGGCGCCGAGGGGAGCGATCCGAGCGCGGTGATCTTCGATGGTGTCGAGCGGGCCTCCGCGCGCAACATCGAACTCGTGATGGCCGACACCGCCGGACGTCTGCACACCAAGTCGAACCTGATGGAGGAGCTGAAGAAGGTCCGCCGCGTCGCCGAGAAGGGTGCGGGACGGGTGACCGAGACGCTGCTCGTGATCGACGCGACAACCGGTCAGAACGGGCTGACGCAGGCGCGCGAGTTCGGCGAGGCCACCAACGTGACCGGCGTCGTGTTGACCAAGCTCGACGGATCGGCCAAGGGCGGCATCGTGTTCGCCATCGAGACCGAACTGGGCATCCCTGTGAAGCTGGTCGGCATCGGCGAGACCATC
This sequence comes from Ilumatobacteraceae bacterium, assembly GCA_963774765.1. GTDB lineage: Bacteria > Actinomycetota > Acidimicrobiia > Acidimicrobiales > Ilumatobacteraceae > Sva-07. The sequence goes on along the minus strand of CAVZGP010000009.1, from coordinate 942,073 downwards.
GAGGACCTGATCCCGTTCGACCCCTCAGAGTTCGTCTCCGCCCTCGTCAACCCCTGACGCCCCTGCGCGCTGTCCGGGCCAGTCCGCCCGCCTGCCGACCCGCCCGTCCCAACCCAGCCCGAAACTTGCCTCGTTTGTCGCGCTGAGCGCGCAGATCCAGGCACTTTTCGGGCGCGGGTCGGCGCCGGCGGGCTTCGGGCGAACGGAGGACGCCTGCCAGAATGCTGCCATGACGACCATCGACTCGCGCCCCGACACGACCAGCAACGATCCCGCCACCCGTGAGGTCACCGAGGCGGTCGACGCGCTCCTTGCTGCACACGACCCGACGACGATGGACAACGTCGCCTTTCGTGGCGCTCGCTACGACGCGGGGCTGGCGTGGGTGCACTTCGCGAAGGGCGACGGTGGCCTGGGCGTGCGTCCGGAACTCAACAAGCTCGTCGAGACCCGGATGCGCGAGGCCGGCGCCAAGCCGACCGAACCGGTCAGCTTCTTCATGATGCTCGCAGGTCCGACGATCGCCACCCACGGCAGCCAGGAGGCCAAGGAGCGGTTCCTGCGTCCGATGTTCACCGGCGAGGAGATCTGGTGCCAGCTGTTCTCCGAGCCCGGTGCCGGCTCCGACTTCGCCGGGCTCGCCACCAAGGCCGAGCGTGACGGTGACGAATGGATCGTCAATGGCCAGAAGGTGTGGAACACGATGGCTCACCTCGCCGACTTCGGAATGCTCGTGACACGAACCGACCCCGAGGCGCCCAAGCACAAGGGCATGACCTACTTCGCGCTCGACATGCACGCCGACGGAGTCGAGGTGCGACCGCTTCGCCAGATCACCGGCGAGGCCGAGTTCAACGAGGTCTACATGACCGATGCTCGCATCCCCGACGCCCACCGGATCGGTGACGTCGGCGAGGGCTGGCGCGCCAGCCTCACCACGCTGATGAACGAGCGCAACGCGATCGGCACCGGCAGCGGTGCCGGGAGCGGATCGGTCGCCCGTCGCGGCGCGGCGGCGAACGACGCCATCGAGATCTGGAAGGACCTCGACCCATCCGAGCAGGACGGTGCTCGCAAGGACCGGATGATGCAGCTGTGGTGCCAGGCAGAGGTGAACCGCCTCACCAATCGCCGCGCCGGCGAGAACGCGAAGGCCGGTAACCCGGGCCCCGAGATGACGATCGCCAAGCTCGCCTTCTCCGAACTCAACAAGCCGCTCTACGAGTTCTGCATCGACCTGATGGGTGCCGACGCCCTGATCGGCTACGACTACACGTTCCGCCGCCCCGGCGATCTCGACATCACCGGCGGTACCCACGGCACTCGCTACTCGTTCATGCGCGTGCGGGCGAACTCGATCGAGGGCGGCACGTCGGAGATCCTGCGCAACATCATCGGTGAACAGGTCCTCGGCTTGCCCGGCGAGCCTCGCGTCGACAAGTCGGTCCCCTGGAACGAGGTACCGCGCAACTGATGGTTGCGCCGGTGCCAGAGGCCTCATCGGTGGGTGCGTCTCGTGGGTTGCGATGAGCGAAACCGCTGTATCTGGTCGGTTCGCTCATCGGTGGGTGCGTCTCGTGGGTGCGTCTCGTGGGCGCGTGATTCGTTCGGGTCCCGGGACGATGTTTCCCAATCCGCTGACGCCCCAGGCACTGCGTCACCGGGTACAGGGTGCCTGGCACCGGCGTACCCTCTAACCTCGGGACCCTGATGTTCGACAATCTGTCCACCCGACTCGAAGGCATCGTCAAGAAGATCCGCGGCAAGGGTCGCCTCACCGAGACCGATGTCGACGAGGTGATGAAGGAGATCCGCACGGCGCTCCTCGAAGCCGACGTGAACGTCACCGTCGTCCGCTCAGTGTGCAACCGGATCCGCGAAGCTGCAATCGGCGCAACGCGCTCGGGCGCCCTCGACCCTGCCCAGCAGGTCGTCAAGGCCGTCAACGACGAACTGACCCGGGCGCTGGGCGGCGAGACGCTCTCGATCACGTACGCCTCCAAGCCGCCCACGGTCGTCTTGATGGCCGGGCTCCAAGGCTCCGGCAAGACCACCAACTCGGCCAAACTCGCCGCCTGGTTCAAGGGCCAGGGTCGCCAACCACTGCTCGTCGGCGCCGACCTCCAGCGCCCCGCGGCTGTCGAGCAGCTCCGCACACTCGGCCGCCAGATCGACGTGCCGGTGTTCTCCGACCCGTCCGATCCGGTGAAGGCATCGGCGGCGGGTCTCGAGGAGGCCAAGCGGCTCGGACGTGACGTGGTCATCGTCGACACCGCTGGTCGACTGTCGATCGACGCGGAGATGATGGAGCAGGTCAGGCAGATCTCCGCAGCGGTCCAGCCCGACTACACGTTCCTCGTCGTCGACGCGATGACCGGCCAGGACGCCGTCCAGACCGCCGAGGCGTTCCACGAGACTCTCCAGATCGACGGCGTGATCATGTCGAAGATGGACGGCGACGCCCGCGGTGGTGCGGCGCTGTCGGTCAAGGAGGTCATCGGTCGCCCGATCGCCTTTGCGTCCACCGGCGAGAAGCTCACCGAATTCGAGCAGTTCCACCCCGACCGCATGGCCGGACGCATCCTCGGCATGGGCGACATGCTCACCTTGATCGAACAGGCCGAACGCGCCTTCGAGACCGACCAGGCCGAGCAAGCGGCCGCGAAGTTGATGGAGGGGCAATTCACCCTCGACGACTTCCTCGAACAGATGCAGCAGCTCAAGAAGATGGGCTCGCTCGGCAGTCTGATGGGGATGATGCCGGGCATGCCCAAGGAACTGAAGGGCGCCAAGATCGACGACGACGACCTCAAGCCGATCGAGGCGATCATCCGCTCGATGACCGCCGAGGAGCGCGCAACCCCCGTGATCATCAACGGCAGTCGCCGTCAACGCATCGCCAATGGGTCGGGAACCGAGGTCGGCGACGTCAACCGTCTCGTCAAGCAGTTCGGCGAGATGCAGAAGATGATGAAGAAGATGGGCATGGGCGGCCCCGGGGGTGGCCGCCCCGGCAAGGGGAAGAAGGGCAAGAAGGGCCGCAAGGGGTCCGCTCCGAAGGGCCGTGGGCTGCCGCCCGGACTGCTCGACCCGAACGCCGTCGGCGGCATGGACATCCCCGGGTTGCCCGGCATGCCGAACATGCCCGGACTGCCCGGAGTTCCCAACCGCTGATCGTTGCCGAGACGGGCGAGGGGATTTCGGCGCCTGCCGCTAGCCTTGCAACGTTCTCATTTGCACCCAGGAGTATCGATTTCACATGGCAGTCAAGTTGCGGCTCACCCGCATCGGCAAGAAGAAGCAGCCCCAGTACCGCATCGTCGCGGCCGACGCCCGCTCGCCGCGTGACGGACGATTCATCGAGATCCTCGGTCACTACGACCCGCGTCAGGATCCCTCGGTGCTCACCGTCGACAACGACAAAGCCGTCAAGTGGCTTGCCGACGGCGCGCAGCCGACCGAGCGGGTGGCCAAGCTCCTGCAGATCTCGGGCGCCATCGAGCAGTTCGAGGCCGCCAAGGTCAGCACGTGAGTGACGTCGAGGCCGACACCGCAGTCGAGTCGACCGACGAGTTGGCACCCACAGCTGTCGCAGTGCTGACGCACATCGTCAAGTCGCTCGTCGACGATCCTGATGCGGTCGACGTCGAGGTCGATGACTCCGGTCGTCGTTTGACGTTGAACGTCCGCGTCGGCGAAGGCGAGCTCGGACGGGTCATCGGGCGACGTGGCCGCACGGCTGCGAGCATCCGCACCGTGGCCCGCGCCGCGGCGAGCAAAGACGATGTCGAGATCGACATCGAATTCCTCGACGACTGAGCCGCTCTCTTGACCGACGACGGCTTGCTGGAAGTCGGTCACATCCGTCGCGCGCACGGCTTGCGCGGCGACGTGTTCGTGCAGCTGCTCTCCGATTCCGACGCCCGCGTCGCGCCCGGAAGTGAGCTGTTCGCCAACGGCGAGCAGCTCGTCGTCGAGTCATCGCGCGTCGCCTCGAACGGTCGTCGGGTCGTCAAGTTCGCGCAGATTCCCGATCGCACTGCGGCGGAGCGGTACGCGAATCGATCGCTTCGAGGTCGTCCGATCGAGGATCCGGACGCACTCTGGGTGCATGAGATGATCGGCTGCCGCGTCGTCGACGTCGACGGTACCGACCGCGGCGTGTGCGTCTCGGTGCTCGCGAACCCTGCCGCCGATCTGCTGGAACTCGACAGCGGTGCGCTCGTTCCATCGAACTTCGTGGTGTCGATCGACGCAGAGACGATCCACGTCGACACCCCTGACGGCCTCTTCGACCTGGATTCCTGATGGCCGGTTCCCCCAGCCCGAGCCTCGGGGAACCACGAACGACCGGCGAGGTACTGCGGATCGACGTCTTCTCGCTGTTCCCCGCCCTCGTCGATGCCTTCTGTTCGGAGAGCCTGCTCGGCAAGGCCCGTGGTCAGGGACTGCTCGACCTGCGCTGTCACGACATCCGCGAACAGACCACCGATGTCCACCGCACCGTTGACGACGCGCCGTTTGGCGGCGGGGCCGGGATGGTCATGCGTGCTCAGCCGATCTTCGACTCCGTCGACGCGGTGGATCCGCCCCGACCGCTGCTGCTGCTCGGGCCGGGTGGTCGACGATTCGATCAGGCGATGGCTGCCGAGCTCGCAGCCGGCGGCGGGTTCAGCTTGCTGTGCGGACGATACGAGGGCGTCGATCACCGGGTGCGCCAGCATCTCGTCGACGATGAGATCAGCGTCGGCGACGTGGTGCTCAGCGGGGGAGAGGTTGCTGCGTGCCTGGTGATCGAGGCCGTCACTCGGCTTCGCGAGGGAGCGATGGGCAACGCGGTCAGCACGATCACGGAGAGTTTCGGCGAATCGGGCCTGCTCGAGGAGCCGCAGTTCACCCGCCCGGCCGAGTTCCGCGGGTGGGACGTGCCGGAGGTGTTGCGCAGCGGGGACCATGCCCGAATCGAACGATGGCGGCGAGCGCAACGCCTGCATCGCACCATGCGTGACCGCCCCGACCTGATCGAAATGCTCGGCGGTCTTTCCACAGATGACGCGAGGCTGTTGGAAGAGTTCCCTGCCGTCCCGTATCATTGACGGGCCCCATCGGCGCGAGAGTGCGTCCGTGATCAGCGCACAGAATTCGCAACGGCCATCCGGCTCGCATCCAGACTCGCAGCCCCGACAACGCAGGTAGACGCCATGAAAGCCACTGACCTCATCGACAACGACTCGATCCGCGACGACATCCCCGACTTCCAGGCGGGTGACGAGCTCAAGGTGCACGTGCGCGTCGTCGAGGGCGGCAAGGAGCGCATCCAGGTGTTCCAGGGCGACGTCATCGGACGCCAGGGTGGCGGGTTGCAGGAGACGTACACGGTCCGCAAGCTCAGCTACGGCGTCGGTGTCGAGCGCACGTTCCCGCTGCACACCCCGACCGTGCAGAAGATCGAGGTCGTCAAGCGTGGCGACGTTCGCCGAGCGAAGCTGTACTACCTGCGCGACCGCAAGGGCAAGGCTGCGAAGATTCGCGAGAAGCGCGCGACTTCTGAGTTCCCGGCTCGCGTTCCGCGAGCCTTTCGACGCTCCCGGGCGTCCGTCCATCGGGCATTCGGCCCCTCCCGACGACTCGACGGAGGTCAGCCATGCCCGAACACCGTTCCACCACCCCGGATCTCTCGAACCGCGCCCGTGGGCAGTGGGGTGAGGATCTCGCTGCGGCTCACTACCGCCGCCTCGGCTATGACATCGTCGACCGCAACTGGCGGTCACCGACCGGGGAACTCGATCTGGTTCTGTTCGATGCCACGACCTATGTCTTCAGCGAGGTCAAGGCCCGCCGCACCGCCGATTTCGGCCCGGCGGCGGCGGCTGTGACCGTGGCGAAGCAACGTCGGATCCGTCAGTTGGCAGTCGAATGGCTCCGAGCCAACGATGTCCATGCGCATTCGATCCGCTTCGATGTCGTTGCGATCACGGGAAACGACCTCGAACTGATCACCGATGCATTCTGACCGCACGCAGCTGTCACGTACGCGATGTGCCAGGCACATCGTGTACGTCAGCCGGTGACGGCCCAGACGAGCAGCGCGAGTGTGATCACCAACGCCGACGCGACGATTGCATAATCGGCTGGGCCCGCCCGGTGCTTCTGGTGCGGGTTGAATCCCATGCCGGTCAGTATCGTCGCCCGACATGGCCTCTGACACTCGCGAGCTCGAATCGATCACGGTGGAACGCAGTGACGGGGTGGTCACGATCACACTGCGCCGACCGGAAAAGAAGAACGCCGCCGACGCTGCGATGTGGAACGAACTCCTCGACGAGTTCCGAGCGATCGCGTCGAACGCTGAGGATCGGGCCGTGGTGCTCACCGGTGCCGGGGGCAACTTCTGCTCGGGGGCCGACCTGTGGCAGGGCGGTTCCGGCGATGGGCCTCCGCCGCACCAGCTCTCGGCGATGCGACACATCACCGACGTGTGTCTGGCGCTGCACCGCATCCCTCAGCCGACGGTGGCCAAGGTCCGCGGCGTCGCTGTCGGTGCCGGGCTGAACATGGCCTTGTCGTGCGACCTGATCGTCGCCTCGGAGGACGCCCGATTCTCGGAGATCTTCGCCAGGCGTGGTCTCAGCCTCGACTTCGGTGGATCGTGGCTGCTTCCCCGACTCGTCGGGATGCATCGAGCCAAGGAGATGGCGCTGCTCGCTGAGATCATCGACGCCAACCAGGCCGCCGAGATGGGACTCGTCAATCGGGTGCTGCCGGACGGCGAACTCGACGCGTTCGTCGATGACTGGGCAGCGCGTCTTGCGGGCGGTCCACCGATCGCGCTGGCGATGTCGAAGCGGCTGCTCAACAACTCGATGCACGTCACGCTCGAGGAGGCACTCGACGACGAAGGCCTTTCGCAGACCGTCAACTTCGGTACCAAGGACACGATCGAGGCGATCAAGGCCTTCATGGAGAAGCGCGACCCCGTCTTCGAAGGCCGCTGACCGTCGCGACCCCGATCGGATCCCGAAAAATGCCTCGCTTGTCGCGCTCAGCGCGCACATCCAGGCATTTTTCGGGCTGATGGGTAGGGTGGCTGGTGAGCGCTGTGAGTGAATCGGCGTCGTACGCCGATCTCCCGAGGTGCCATGTCCATCCCCACGATCTCTTCGCCACGCGCCCGGTTCCTGCCCGGCGGCCGCTCCGAGTGGCTCACCGATCCGAAGACGAACCTGCTCTCGGGTCTCGTCGTCGCTCTCGCGCTGATCCCCGAAGCGATCTCGTTCTCGATCATCGCCGGCGTCGACCCGAAGGTCGGCCTGTACGCCTCGTTCTCGATCGCGATCATCATCTCGTTCTCGGGTGGTCGACCGGGGATGATCTCGGCCGCCACCGGTGCCATGGCGCTGGTCATCGTGCCGCTCGTCGAGGAGTACGGCGTTGGATATCTGTTCGCCGCCACCGTGCTTGCGGGTGTGCTGCAGGTGGGCTTCGGCTACCTCGGAGTCGGCGACCTCATGCGTTTCATCCCGCGGACCGTGATGACCGGGTTCGTGAACGCGCTCGCCATCCTGATCTTTCTCGCGCAGGTGCCCCACATCCTGTTGAACGGCGATGACGCAGATTCGAGCCAGTTCTGGCTGAACCTGTTGTTCATCGTCGTCGGGCTGGCGATCATCTACGGGCTTCCCCGGCTCACCTCGGTCGTGCCGTCGCCGCTGGTGGCCATCGTGTTGCTCGCGGTCGGAGCGATCGTCTTCGACCTGCAACTTCCGACCGTCGGCGACATGGGCGACCTCCCGACATCGTTGCCGGTGCCGGGGCTGCCCGACGTTCCCTTCAACCTCGACATGCTGCTGGTGATCCTTCCGTTCTCGGTGACCTTGGCACTCGTCGGCCTGCTCGAGTCGCTGCTGACCGCACAGCTCCTCGACGATCTCACCGACAGCGGTTCGGACAAGAACCGCGAGTCGCGTGGCCAGGGCATCGCCAACGTGGCGACGGGCTTCCTCGGTGGGATGGCAGGTTGCGCCATGATCGGCCAGTCGATGATCAACCATCGAACCGGTGGTCGCACGAGATTGTCGACGCTCGCATCGGGCGTCTTCCTCATCATCCTGATTCTCGCCCTCGGCGACTTCGTGGCGCAGATCCCGATGGGAGCGCTCGTCGCTGTCATGGTGATGGTGTCGATCAGCACGTTCGACTGGCACAGCGTTGCGCCCGACACGTTGCGCATCATGCCGCGCACCGAGTCGGTCGTGATGCTCGCCACGGTTGCGATCACCGTGCTCACTCACAACCTTGCGTATGGCGTGGGCGCCGGCGTGGCACTGTCGGCGGTGTTCTTCGTGCGTCATGTCTCCCACGTGGTCAACGTCACGAGCGTGGTCGACCCGGACAATGTCGAACGCCTCTACGACGTGAGCGGCGAACTGTTCTTCGCCTCGACGAACGATCTGATCCACTCGTTCGACTACGACGCGGTGCGGGTCAAGCGGGTCGAGATCGACCTGAGCAACGCTCGGGTCTGGGACACCTCTGCGGTGGTGGCACTCGATACGGTCGTCGAGAAGTTCGCCCAACGCGGCATCAGCGTGGAACTTGTGGGGCTCAACGAGCACTCCGAACGGCTCCATCGCAGCACGACCGGGCGGACCGACGGCGGGCATTGACCGCAGTTCGTTAGCCTTGCCGGGATGACAACACGGCAGCGCCAAACGGGCCTTCTCGGCCTGCTGTGCGCGCTGACGATGTCGTTCGCGATCGACGCCGGTGCGGCGATGGCGGCACCACAGCCAGACGATCCGCCGCCGGCCACCCTGCCACCCGAGAACACCCTGCCTGACCCGGGTGTCCAGCAAGGATCGCTGATCCCGGTCCCGGTCGGGTGCCCGGTGCCCGACCCCGCCGCGGCGGTGTTCACCGGCACGATGATCGGCAAGGACGACGTGACCGAGGTCGTGCGCTTCCGGATCGATCAGCTGCGGGCAGGGTCCGCTGATCCATGGGCGGTGAACGGCCTGATCGATGTTCGCTACGGCGCCGACTACCGGTTCTTGGTGAAGGGCGACCAGTACCTGATCGGGGTCGGGCTCGATGCTGTCTATGGCGTGCTGGCCTCGACGGTCAGGCCACCTGAGCCGACGTTCGGCGGAAATGATGTGGTGGGCGTCGACGACCTGGCCGTCGAGTGCCCCACCCTCGACGATCCCGTTCGCACATTGCACGTCGACGGCACGAGCGTCGATTCCGGTGTCATCAGCCTGATGACGGAAGACCGCCGGCTGCTGCTCGCCACGTTGGCGGTGCCGACCATGATCGCGTTCGGGGTGTTGTTGGCGCTCGTCGTGCTCCGAGTGTTCGGAGGTCTCGCGTTCCGTGGGGTCTTCCAGCTCGGCCGGGCGGCGGTGACCCCGGTTCCCGACCACCGGGCGGTCCGCGTGCGGACACATCGGCCTCGCGATGCAGGGGGAACGCCAGAGGCCGACGCGGAGGTCACGGTGGAGGTCGGCTCGGTGCTGTCGGACGACTGAGCGTCACTGCACGGCGAGGCGAACCTCGTCGAGCGCACCCGCCCAGTCGTCGACGGTGATCTGATCGGCATCACCCTTCGGCGAGCACCGCACGAGGATGCCCCCGACGATCGGTTCGTCGAGCGCCGTACCGAGCGCAGCGCCGTAGGCGGCGAGCTGGAGCCGGTACCGCCCGACTCGTTCGGCTGACTGCACAGGTCCCGACCACTGATCGGTCTTGTAGTCGACGATCACCAGACCATCCGGCGTACGAACGAGGAGGTCGACGTAGCCCTCGAGCACACGGCCGCCGATGGGTGCTGCGACGAACAGCTCGCGCCAATGCTCGTCGCCTGCGACGACGGACTGCACGATCGGTGTGGCCAGCGCCGACCGGGCGAGCGCAGCAACCTGCTGCTCCCGCCCGATCACACCCTCCGCCGCGCACTGAGCGCGAGCGAGATTGTCGATGTCGGCGCCGGTCGCCAGGTCGCAGAACTGGAGCACGCCGTGCACCGCTCGGCCGATGCTGGTGCCGTAGCGGCCGCGCTGCCACGGCGGCAGCTCGACGTTGACCGGACGCTTGTCGAGGCCTGGGTCGTCGAGTTCGTCGCGTTCGCCGATGCTGGCGAGTTCTTCGGACAGTCGGGTGGCAGCGATACCGGTGCGTCGCGACGCCGCTGCGAACACGCGAAAGCGCTCGGCCGCCCAGTCGTCGTGGTCGGCCCACTCGACGGTGCGTGGCTCGACCACGGCCCCGGCGATCGGTCGCAGCTCGACCTCGGCCGGGCGAGCACCCGACGCCGGCTCGGCAGCGCCGGCTGCCCACAGCAGCTCGGCGGAGGTCAGCGGTCCCCAGTCGTCGTAGTCGGCATTGTTCTTGGCGGGAGTACCGCGATGCAGTGACACGACGAGGTGATCGACAGCCCTGGTGCACGCCACGTACAGCAAGCGTCGTCGCTCGGCGTCGCCCATCTGTTCGTCGATGGGCTGCTGGGCGACGAACACGCCGTCATCGCCGCGGCCGGCGAGCATCCAGGTGTCGTTCGCCCACACGACACCGTTGGTGACGGCACGACGCGGCTTCGTGGTCAGCCCTGCGACGATGGTGATCGGGAACTCGAGGCCCTTGGCGGCGTGGATCGTCATCACCCGTACGGCGTCGTGATCGTGCTCGGGCAGGATCGTGTCCGCAACCCGACTCTCGGAGGCCTGCAGCGTTGCCCATTGCAGATAGCGCCGCACGCCGTGGCCACCGGCATCTGCCCATGCTCTGGCCTGCTCGATCACGAAGCGAAGTCGTCGCCACACGTCGCGAGCGTCGGGTCCGGCCAGCGCGAGGTCGAAGACCCGACGCTCGTCGGCCACCGCGGCGAGGAGGTCGGCCGCCGACGTGCTCCCGATGCGTTCGGCAACCGATCGGACATGGGCCAGCGCCCCCGCGACGGGATGGCCGGCCAGGTCGGTCGGCGGCGCCGACCACAGGTTCCAGGTACCACCGGCGGATTTCCACTCCCACAACTCGACGTCGCTGCAGCCGTACAGCGGGCTGCGCAACGTCTCGACGAGCGCCAGCGTGTCGGTCGGGTCGTCGGCAGCGCGGAGCGCCAGGAGGAGTTGGCGGATCTCGGAGGTGGCGTAGACCACCGACGAGTTCTCGGCGCGATACGACAGCGATGCACGACGAAGCTCGGCTTCGAGCGCCGGCAACGAGATCCGGGTGGGCAACAGGATGCAGATGTCCCCCGGGCGACACGGACGCAATGCATCGATCGTCTCGTCGAACACCGGCCAACCGTCGGCGAGCCGCGGTCGACACCGCAGCGGCGACATCGGCCGCTTCGCGCAGGCGAAGAGCATCGGCCGAACCGATCTCGGCATTGCGTTGATTCGGAATGAGGTCGTCGTGGCGATCGACCCCGATCAGCGACACGGTGCCGTGGCCGAGCCGAGGGGTGGGCCGACACGCGTCGAGGCGCTGGAACGCGGGCTGGGCATCGGCCTCGTACGCGATCAGCTGTCCGAACAGGTTGTTGGCGAAGTCGATCACGGCGCGTGTCGATCGGAAGTTCGCCGACAACCGCACGTTGTCGGCGCCGACCTGATCGGCCGCGCGCAGGTATTGCGAGATGTCGGCGCGGCGGAATCGGTAGATCGACTGCTTGGGGTCGCCGACGATGAACAGGCGACCGGGCAGCGGGAGCAGATCTCGCCATCGTCGGTGTTCGTCGGGCTCGGTCGAGGGTCGCTGCGCCGGATCATCGGGATCCGACGTGAGGCGGACGGCGATCTCGAGCTGGATTGGGTCGGTGTCCTGGAATTCGTCGAGCAGGATTCGTTCGTAGCGCTCGTGGAGCAGTCGACGGATGTGGGCGTGATCGGTGACCAGACGACGCGCGAGCACGAGGAGGTCGTGGAACTCGAGCTGGCCCGACGAGGCGCGTTCAGCCGCCCCGTCGAGGACGAACCGCCCGATGATCGCCCCGAGCAGCAGCCGGCGGTGTCGTTTGACGCCCTCGAGGGCCTCGTGGGCGATCCGGCCGAGTTCGATCTCGTCGGCGCGGAGCGCCTCGAGTGCATCGGCGCCATCGGGGCCGAAGGCGCTCGTCCACTTCCCCTTGGCACCGGGAAAGCTCTTGCGTTCCGTACCCCAGTGTCCGTACTTGACGTCGAGCGCCCAGACGGCTTCGAGTCGGGTGCGCAGACTCTGGCTGGACAGGCCCGAGGCCAGCGCCACGAGCTCGGCGACGGTCGCGACCTGCGTGTCGTCGTGGGGGATCGGGGTCGACCCGATGTGGTCGGCGAGCGCAGCGATGGTCGCGACGTCGAGGTCGAGCGGGCCGGGGTCGGACAGCTCGACGCGGTCGTTCACGAGATCCCAGTTGGAGCGGAAGTCCTCGGCCATGCGACGGGCGCCCTTGTCGACGCCGAACCCGTCGAATTCGCAGAGTTCGACGAAGGCGCGTCCGCCGGCGATCAGACCGCCCGCCGGCTCGGCGTCGTCGAGCAGCGCGTCGAGCAGGTCGTTCCACTGCTCCTCGAAGGCGAGCCCGCTCTCGAGTTCGTCGAGCACGGTGAACCCAGGTGGCAGCCCGGCCTCGATCGGGAAGTCGAACAGGATGCGGCGGGCGAACGAGTGCAACGTGCCGATCGGTGCATGATCGAGTCGGGCGAGCGCCGCGTCGGTTTCGGGGCCCGGGTCTGCTTCGAGGCGCTGGCGTGTGCGGCTGCGCAGCTCGGCGGCGGCCTTCTCGGTGAAGGTGATCGCCGCGATCGACGTGATCGGGATCCCTGAACGCACGAGGTTGACCATGCGGGCCACCAGCGAGCTCGTCTTGCCGGCGCCCGCGCCGGCCTCGACGAACAGCGTCGAGCCCAGGTCGGTACGGATCCGTTCGCGCTCGGCCTCGTCGGGCGCGGGTGTCGAAGCGTCGGCGGGAACGGTCGAGGCGGTCATTGCGCTGCCTCGTCGGTACCGAACCATGCAGCGAGACGCGGATCGTGATGCTTGCGATCCCATTCGGCCCAACGTTCGGCCGTGCCGAGTCCGTCGGGCTCGCAGTAGTGACACCCGACGTAGAAGCGCCAGCCGGGCCGTTCGGGACGATTCGGGAAGAACCCCGACTCGATGCCCGCCACGACGAGCGCGAGGGACTCGCCCACCCTGGCATCGACCTCGGGGGTCATCGGGAATCCTGGTCAGCGCGTAGTCGCCCTTGCGGAGCAATCCGTACTCGGCGAGGACCGGCGTGTCCGATTCGCCGAATCTGGCGCGGGCGGCCGCCGCATAGCTCGGCAGCTGGAACAAGGTGCCGCCAACCGTGGGGTCGTCGACCGTCATGTCCTTGAACTTGTACTTGCCGCCGGACTTGTGGTCGGTGACCACGAGGCGGCCGTCGCGAGTTCGGTCGACCCGGTCGATCGACCCCCTCAGTCGGATGTGGCGGCCATCGGGGAGTTCGATCGATGCCGAGTCGTCGGCGCCGAATCGCATCTCGGAGGCGAGCACCGTGGATCCGCGGGTGACCACGAGTTCGCTGTCGTGGCGGAGCCACGTCAGCAGATCGTCGAGCATCCGTGCCCGTTCGTCGGCCCAGAACGCCGGACGGCCGGTCCGCCCGCGGCGCTCGGTGCGTTCGCACACCTGATCGAAGAACTCGGCGAGGCCACGGTGGTGGTCGGCGTTCCATCCGTCTCGTCCAGGCTGGGGGAGCGCGCCCTCGACGACCGCCCGATGGAACAGGTCGAGCGCTGCGTGGTGAGCGGTGCCCCGGTCGCGTGCGGTGATGCTGATCGAATCGCCCGGTTCCTCGACCGGTTCGACGTCGAGGAGGTAGTGGTCGAAGTAGGCGTGAGGACAAGCGGTCCACGATTCGAGTCGGCTGGGCGAGACGATGTCGTCGAGCCGGGGTACCTCGATCGCGGACAGATCGCCGTCGTACGCGGTGAGCGCATCGCGGTGACGCGCTTCGATGAGCTCGACGCCACGCTGCGTGATCTCGTCGATGCCATCGTCGGCGAGACGGTGGTCGGCGCCGACGTGATGCAGGCGTCCGCGGAGGCGGTGTTCGAGGGTGCTTGCCGGAAACGTCACCGATCCGACGCCGGCGTGGTGCGACGCCACGGCTCGGTGTTCGTCGACCCACGGGGTGATCCACCGGGACAGCTCGACCGATGACGTCGAGCGCAGATCGCCGCGTGGCGCGGTGAGCGTGACGGCGGCGGTGGCGAGTGTGGACAGCAGCACCCGGTGCAGCCGGACGGCGCGCGCGTCGGTGGTGGGCAGCCCGGCGAGCGTGCGGTCAGCATCGGAGAGCAGCGGGTCGCGGGTCGGGGCGCGGTGGCAGCATCCCTTCGGCGGCTCCGACGATGATCGCCACGTCGACGTCGAGGCCGACCGCTCCGGCCAACGGCGCTGCGGTGACGCCTTGGCCGACGCGGCCTTGTCGGGGCGCGATGGAGTCGAGTTCGGCCTCGAGAGTGGCGTGGAAGCGATGGCGGGTCACCGGTTGGCTGACCGGGTCGAGGTGGCCGAGGCGGTCGATGGCGCCGGTCAGCGCTTCATAGGCGCGGTATTCGGGCTCGGCCAGCCGTTCGATCGTGTGGCGCCCGAGACGCAGATCGAGTTGGTCGGTGCACCACGACGCCCAATCTGCCCAGCTACGGGTCGCCGCCGGGTGGCCGAGCTGGTCGCGAAGCTCGCCGATGAAGGAGCGCAGCGACTCGGCCGACGTTCCCCACCGCTCACTCGCACTGAGCGACCCGAGTCGGCGGTCCCAGTCGTCGTCTCGTGCCACCCCGGCCTCGCGGCTGACACGCTCCCAACTGGCGGTGGGAAGGTACTCGCCGTCGCTGCCCCGCAAGGGGAGGTCGGCCAGCATGTCGAAGAGGCTGCGCCGGCGCAGGCCGCGTCGATCGACGTCGAGGAGGTCGAGCACGAGGCGCGGCGCCAGGCGCTCGGCGAGCGTGGTGCCAGGTCGACCGTTCCACGGGATGTCGGCCGCTGTGAGGTGGTGTTCGACGAGCCGGGCGTAGGGACGCTGAGCGGGCCAGAGCACAGCGATGCGCTCGAAGGGTGTGCCGGCCCTGGCAGCGTCGACGACGAGTCGGGTCGCCTCGCGCACCTCCTCGTCGGCGTCGGTGGCGGTCACGATCGCCACGGGTCGAGTTCGTGGAGCGTCCGCAGCAGCGTCCTCGGTGGTCTCGGCCGCGCCGATGGTGTCGACGAGATCGCGGGTGTCGGCATCCGCATCTGGGTCGCCGGTGAGCTGTGATACGACGCGAACCTCGATCCGTTGGCCGAGTGCGCGGACGAAGCCGACCGCACGTCCGGGCAGCTCGAGCGGAAGATACAGCACCAGGTTCTGCAACACGTCGGGGACCGCGTGCTCGACCGAGCGGGTGGCCGCCTCGAACAGGTCGGCCTCGTCGTACCAGCGTGGTTCGAGTGCGCTGGTGACCGCCGAGCTGATCCGAACGGCCTGGCGGCCCCGCAGCGACTCGTCGTGGAGCCTGGTGACGGCGTCGGGATCGGCGAGTCGGAGTTCTGCGTGGAGTTCGCGCAATGCCGCCACCGTGGACGGGTGGGTGGCGACGGAGCCGAAGGGGCCCGGATCGTCGGCGAGCACGTCGGCGATCGTGAGGTCGATCACGGGTGTCGACATCGGCGACCGACCCGCCGCCGCCAGAGTCGGACCCACGATCAACTCGGCGAGGCGATTCAACGTGACCATGTCGACGCCCGCGATCCCGCCCTGACGCCCGAGAGCTCGGCGGGTCATCACCCCGCACGTGTTGGTGGGAACCGCGATGGTGACCGGCGCGAGCGGATCGATGCCCTTGGCGCTGGCGATCGCAGCGGCGAGCGCGTCGAGCGCGCTGTCTGGTGCGACGAGAGTTGCGGAGATGGGCACGTCACCGATCGTAGAGAAGGGGTGTCACGGAGATGGTGTGTGCACTTCTGTGCGCACGGAATCGCAGACGACGCTGTGGGATCTACGATCGTCGCATGACCGTGCGCCGAGCGACCCTCCAGGACCAACCGGCGATCAGCGTCACTGCGATGCGAGCGTTCGCCGACGATCCGGTGATGCGGTGGCTGTATCCCGAGGACGAGGTGTTCTTCGCTCCGGGTGGCGAGGTGCTGCGTCCTGCGATGTACGGGTGGATCGGCCTCGGCGAGGTGTGGTGCACCGACGACGGTGTCGGAGCGGCCGTCTGGATCCCTCCCGGGCGACCCGAGATCGACTTCAACGTCGACCCGCCCGCTCCGGAACCTCCACTGGACCGGTTGGAGCGCTTCGCGATCCTGGGCCCGCTGATGGACGAGCACACACCCGCGGAGCCGCACTGGTATCTGCAGCTCCTCGCGACGCACCCGGACTGGCAGCGCCGTGGGATCGGCGCCGCGCTGATGAACGTCGTGTTCGAGCGTGCCGACGCTGAGGGGCTGCCGTGCTGGCTCGAGACCGAAACCGTCGAGAACGTCGCCTACTACCGCCACCACGGTTTCGACGTGCGCTCCGAGTGGGACGTGCCCACCGGACCGCACATGTGGGGCATGTACCGTCCGGCGGACTGACGTCCGCCCTGACCGTTCTCGTGAACTCGTGCGGGAATAGCTCCCGCACGAGTTCACGAGAACGGGGGTGTCAGGCGGTGCGGGCGGCTTCGGCACGGGAGCGGAGATCGGTGACGGCGTGTTCGAGGCCCTCGGGGTCCTTGTAGAGGGCGCTGCCGGCGATCAGCACGTTCGCGCCGGCGGACGCCGCTCCGGCGATCGTCGACGGACCGATTCCGCCGTCGACTTCGAGGTCGACGGCGTCGGCGAGGCCTGCGTCGTCGATCATCGCCCGGATCTGGGCGATCTTCGGCTCCATCGTGGGGATGTAGGCCTGGCCACCGAAGCCTGGATTCACCGTCATCACCAGCACGAGGTCGACCAGGTCGAGCACGTGGGCAATCGCCGAGGCCGGCGTCGCCGGGTTCAGCGCCACTGCCGCGTTCGCACCGAGATCGTTGATGTTGCCGAGCGTGCGATGCAGGTGCGTGCAGGCTTCGGCGTGCACGATCAAGCGTGAGCAGCCGGCGTCGATGTACTGCTTGGCCATCACGTCGGGTGTGTACACCATCAGGTGCGCCTCGAACGGCACCGATGTGTACTTGCGGGCCGATGCGATCACGTCGGGACCGAACGTGAGG
Source organism: Ilumatobacteraceae bacterium (assembly GCA_963774765.1). GTDB lineage: Bacteria > Actinomycetota > Acidimicrobiia > Acidimicrobiales > Ilumatobacteraceae > Sva-07. The sequence continues at coordinate 924,866 of CAVZGP010000009.1, read as the reverse complement.
TTCGGGACGAACTGGCCGTCCATCACGTCCCACTGGATCAGATCGACTCCAGCCGCCTCGAGCGCCGCGACCTCGTCGCCGAGCTTCGAGAAGTCGGCGGGCAGGACGGACGGTGCGATCTGGATGGGGCGACTCATCGGGGGCGAAACTAGCTCGCCGCTCAGTCGTCGTCGGATTCGTTGGTGTGTTCCCATGCCTCGTCGTCGTGTTCCCAGCCCTCGTTGCGTTCCTCGACCTTCGCCTTCCAGTTCTCGGCGTCATGGCGGGATGGGTACGGACCGAGGACGTGGTCGCCCGCGCCTCGTTCCGATGCGGGCACGGCGATCTTGCGGTTGAGGTCCCAGTACCACTCGGTGTCGGCGCTCATGGCGCCAGTGTCGCGCGGCTACTGATCGATCAAACAGTCGCCCCCGTACGCTGGACGAATGCAACTGACACCTGATCGTCTCGTCGCGGGCGGCGACGCCATGGCCCGTGACGCCGACGGTCGCGTCGTGTTCGTCGAGGGTGCGCTTCCGGGCGAGATCGTCGAGGTGGAGATCGACGTGGCGAAGAAGGACTTCGCCCGCGGGCGCCTCGTCGAGATCGTCGAGGCGTCGCCGTTGCGCGATTCGCCGTCGTGCTCGCACCGACGTAACGGCTGCGGCGGCTGCAACTGGATGCACCTGCAGCCAGACGCGCAACTCGATGCCAAGGTCGAGATCGTGCGCGAATCGCTACGTCGCATCGGACGACTCGACCCCGAGTTGGTCGACGGCTTGGTCCAGCGCGGCGCTGCGGTGAGCCCGTTCGGCTATCGCACCACGATCCGAGTCGTCGGTGGACCGAACGGAGCGGTGGGATATCGGGCTGCGAACTCCAATGATGTCGTCGAGGTGACGAGCTGTCCGATCGCCGCGTCGAAGCTGTCGCGACTGCTCTCGGTGATCGAGGCCGACGAAGGGGCCGAGTTGACGCTGCGCACCTCGGTGGCGACCGGCGCCATCACGGCCATCTGGGACAAGAAGTACCGCAAGAGCATCCGCGGTGTACCGCCGAAGGTGCACATCGGCGAGCGGGCCTGGTTGAGCGAGACCGTTTCCGGCCACGACCTGCGGGTGTCGGCGGGATCGTTCTTCCAGTCCGGTGCGCAGGCCGCCGAACTCCTCGTCGCCGCGGTGAAGCGAGCCGCCCCCGAACTCGTCGGGGCGCAGCACGCCGTCGACGCGTACGGCGGTGTCGGGCTGTTCGCCGTTGCCGCGATGGAGTCGGCGGGGCACGTCACCGTAATCGAGTCGTCGAAGTCGGCGTGCCTCGATGCCGAACACAATCTCTCCGGCCGCAGCGCCAGCGTCGTTCGTGCCGACGTGTCCGGATGGACGCCGCCGGTCGGCGGTGGGCCGACCCCCGCGGTCGACGTCATCGTGGCCGACCCTGCCCGCCCGGGCCTCGCCAAGCCCGGCGTGGCCGCACTCGCCGCAGCAGGTGCCGGCGTGATCGTGCTGGTGAGCTGCGATCCGGTGTCGTTGGCCCGTGACGTCGTCCTGCTGGAAACTGCCGGCTACGTCCCCGAGCGGGTGGAGGTCCTCGATCTGTTCCCCAACACGCATCACGTCGAGACCGTCACCAGGTTCGTCTCACTCCCGTCCTGAAAGCCCCTTCACCAACCGCGAGCGATGAGCGAAGTGACCGGATACGGCGGTTTGGCTCATCGGTGGGGGTAGTGGTCGGGTCTGCGATGAGCGAAGTGACCGTATACGGCGGTTCGGCTCATCGGTGGTCGGGTGGGCGGGGGACGTGACGTCGTAGCCTGGCGGGGTGTTGACACCGGTCTGTTCCGAAGAAATCCGTGTTGCGATCGACGAGAGACGGCCCGTCGTGGCACTGGAGTCGACGATCTTCTCGCACCTCGGGCTGCCGTCGCCGCACAACCGCGCGGCGCTCGAACGTTGCACTGCGGTGGTGCGAGCAGGCGGAGCGATTCCGGCGGTCACTGCGGTGCTCGACGGCGTCGTGCGCCTCGGTCTCACCGAAGACGAGCACGAGCGCATTCTCGGTCCGGCCCGCAAAGCCGCCGAGCGTGACATCGCCGCAGCGGTCGGACAGCGGTGGGACGTGGGAGCCACGACCGTGTCGGCGTCGGTGGCGATTGCTGCGGCGGCCGGGGTCAGCGTGTTCGCGACGGGTGGAATCGGTGGCGTCCATCGAGGCAGTGAGTTGACCGGCGACATCTCGGCCGACCTCGACGCGATCGCCTCACACCCCGTGATCACGGTGTCCGCCGGGGCAAAAGCGTTTCTCGATCTGCCAAGGACCCTCGAGTTCCTCGAGACCGCAGGTGCTCCGGTGCTCGGCTGGAAGCACGACTGGTTCCCGGCGTTCTACACGCGTTCGTCCGGCCTCGCGGTGCCGCATCGCGTCGAATCCGCTGACGAGGTGGCTCGGATCTTCGCCGCTCGTAGTCGCGACGCCTCGGGAATCCTGCTCACGGTACCGATCCCTGTGGCGGCCGAACTCGACGCGGCCGAACTCGACGAGGTGCTGAGCGACGCGCTCTCGGAGTGTGAACACGCCGGTATCACCGGTGCCGCCATCACGCCGTTCGTGTTGGGTCGCATCGGTGCTGCAACGGAGGGTCGGAGCATTCCCGCCAACCTTGCCCTTGCCGAGAACAACGCCGCCGTCGCCGCCGCCGTCGCTGTGGCGATCGCCGCGGCCTGACCTGCTCGACCCGCGCTTCCACGTCTCCACCGATGAGCCAAACCGCCGTATTCGGTCGGTTCGCTCATCGCAACGGGCGTCTTGGGTCCAGCGATGAGCCAAACCGCTGTATGCGGTCGGTTCGCTCATCGCAACCGACGAGGGCATGGCAGAAGCTGGCGCCCGACGGGTGGGTGATGACGACGGTGACGAACTCCTCAGTCGGTGGTCGGTGCCGATTGCTGTTCTGCCGGCGCGGCGGCTCGGTTCGGACGCAGCGCCAGCAGCTGGGTGATGGCCACGAAAACGAGCAGGAGCGCGAACATGACGTTCGACAGGTGGTCGCTCATCCGGTCGGAGATCGTGCCGCCGACGATGGCGCTGACCGCACCGAACCCTCCGACGACGGCGGCCACCCGGAGGTCGACATTCGCCTTCTTGCGGTTGCGGAACGTGCCCATGATCGCCGTCGGAACGATCACCGCGACCGAGGTGCCCTTGGCGACCACGGGAACCATGCCGAGGAGGACGACCATCGCCGGCACCATGATCACGCCGCCGCCGATTCCGAGCAGCCCGGCGAGCGTGCCGGTGAGCAGCCCGACCACGATCAGCATCACGGCCATCGCGACGGTGAGATCGGAGCGGCCCGACGAATCGGTGCTGATGGCGAGTCGCGTCGCCGTGGCGAGCACCGTGATCACGAAGATGATGATCAACACGTTCTTCGGAATGACGTGGAGCAGAGTCGTGCCGACGACGGCGCCGGCGATGGCTCCGATCGCGAGGAGGAACGCCACCGCCCAGTCGATGTTTCCGTGAGAGACATAGGTGATCAAGCTGGCCGCGGCGATCGGAAGCGTGGCGGCCAGCGACGTGCCGTGCGCGAGCCGACGATCCATCCCGGCAAGCGAGACCAGCCCGGGCACGATGATCAGTCCGCCGCCGACTCCGAAGAGCCCGCCGAGCAACCCGGCGGCCAGGCCCACGATCACGGCCTGGCTGAACTTGACGGAACTGTTGGAGAGCGGCACCGAGGACGACGTTAGGACGGATCGGTCTGCTCGGTGTAGTCCCTCGGAGTGTTCAGGATCCGATGCGGTGTGCGAGGCGCGTGCGCACGGCGCCCCAGTCGTCGTCGGTGATCGCATAGGCCGCGGTGTCGCGCAGCCGGCCTCCATCTCCCGCCCGCGTCGAGCGGCGATGGTGACGGAGCACTCCCTCGAAGGGTGCGCCGAGACGCTCGATCGCCCGGCGACTCTGCTCGTTGCGAGCATCGGTGCAGATCGCAACCCGCTGCACGCTCCACACGTCGAACGCATGCGTGAGCAGAAGGAGTTTGGCCTCGGTGTTGATCGGCGTTCGCTGCGCAGATGGCGCCAGCCAGGTGCCGCCGATCTCGACCTCATCGGGATCTGTGCGCCCGAGTGGCCATGCCGGGTTCAGGAAGCGCGTGCAGCCCACGATGACGCCGTCGGCGAGGCGGCGCTGCACGAACGGAGCCGCTCGATGGTGGGTCGCGTCGTCGAGCAACCATGTGACGTACTCGGCGGCCTCGCCGGTGCCGTCGGGCACCTGGGTGTAGCCGAATGTCGCTCGATCGCCGGAGCCGGCGGACGCGATCGCGTCGACGTGATCGAGTGCGAGTGGCTCCATTGCCACGTACCGACCGGTCAGCTGTCCCACGTTGAGGCGATGCATCGATGTGCAGTCTGGCCGATCGGAGGTCGTCGATTGAGAAGGGTTACCTTGCATCGATGGCCGACTCGACCTCCACTGACGACCTGTTCGACACTTCGACCATCCTGCCGAGCGACCCGGTCGGCGACGACGGTGAGCCGTTGGAGGTCCTGCACGATCGCGAGTACCGGGTTCGGGCGTTCCGCAGGCGCGATGATCTGCTGCTCGTCCGGGGTGCGGTTCGCGACCAGAAACCGCCGGGGTTGTACATCGAGATCGACCCGGAGCCGATGACGATCCACCACATGCAGATCGACCTCGAGATCGCGTTCCCGACGCTGGAGATCGTCGGGCGCGACGGTCGGGATCGAGACGCATCCGAGCGAATCGTGTCCGAGCATCGAGGGCCACTACGACAAGCTCGTCGGGTTGTCGATCGCCCGTGGCTTCACGCACAAGGTGCGAGACCTGTTCGGTGGACCCCGAGGGTGCACCCACACGACGGCGCTGCTACAGGCGATGGCGCCGGTGGCGATCCAATGCATGTGGTCGATGCAGGCGTCGCAGGCCAAGCGAGGCTCGACGGCGCAGTCGCCGTCGCCCGAACAGCGCAACATGGCTTGGCAGTTCAACCTGAACACGTGCCACGTGTGGGCCGAGGACGGTGAACAGGTGCAGCGGCTCCAGGCAGGCGGCACGTTCGAACCGCCGATCTGGGCCCAGGAGCGAATGGTCGAACTCGGGCTGAAGCCCGAAGCTTGGCGTCAACGGATGCAGGGCTGACGCATGGTCACCGTCGTCGAGTGTGCCGCGTTCGGTCCGATCGAGGATCTGCGCGTGGTCGAACGCGACGCACTTGCTCTCCAGCCGGGCCAGGTCCGTCTCGCCGTGGCCGCGGCGGGCGTCAACTTCGTCGATGGACTGTTCGTCGAGGGGCGATATCAGATCAAACCACCCGTGCCGTTCGTGCCGGGGGGAGAGGTGGTGGGACGCATCACCGAACTCGGCGATGATGTCGAGGGTCTGGCGATCGGTGATCGGGTGTTCGCCAACCTCGGCCTCGGCGGCTTCGCAAGTGAAGTCGTGGCGTCGCCCCGACAGCTCGTGGCGATCCCCGATGCGCTGACCGACGGTCAGGCCGCAACCTTCATGCAGAGCTACCTGACGGGCTGGTACGCGCTGCGTGTCCGGGCAGGCGCGTCCGCCGGCGACACGATGCTCGTGATCGGTGCCGGCAGCGGCGTTGGGCTCGCCGCGGTCGACATCGGTGCCGCGCTCGGGCTACGGGTGATCGCTGCGGCCTCGACGCCCGAGAAGCGTGCGCTGGCCGAGTCACGCGGCGCCCTGGCCACCATCGACAACTCGACGCTCGACCCCGCGGGGATCAAGGACGCGGCCAAGGCGTTCGCGGCAACCTTCGACGACCGCGTCGACCGCGGTGGCGTCGACCTCGTGTACGACCCTGTCGGCGGTGAGGTCGGCGAGGTGGCTCTTCGGGCACTGGGTGAGGACGGTCAGTATCTCGTGATCGGCTTCGTCGCCGGAATCCCGAAGCTGGCGGCCAACCAGGTACTTCTGCGCAATCGCCGCGTCACCGGCGTCGACTGGGGCGCCTGGGTCGGTCGCAACGGCGATGCCAATCGGGCGCTGCTGGCCGAGGTGGTCGACCGAATTGCGGCCGGCGACCTCGACCCGGTCGAGCCCGTTGCGTACCCGCTGGCCGACGCCGCTCGGGCCCTGCGCGACCTCGCCGACCGCAAGATCGCCGGCAAGGTCGCGCTCGTCCCTGGCTCGTGAGACCCGACGCGAATCGCTGGTGGCGATCGCAGTCCGACCTGGCAGACTGTTCGCCCACATGGTGGTCATAGCTCAACAGGTAGAGCACCAGGTTGTGATCCTGGCGGTTGGGGGTTCAAGTCCCCTTGGCCACCCCAAACGCAGGCGTTGAGAGGGTGTCGGGCGAGCATTCGCTCGGTACCCTTTCTCGCCGCAAGCTTCTCTAGCTCAATGGCAGAGCAGTGGACTCTTAATCCATTGGTTCTGGGTTCGAATCCCAGGGGAAGCACGACGATCACAGGCAATCGAGCCGCTCTTCATCCATTGGTTCTGGGTTCGAATCCCAGGGCAAGCACGACGATCACAGGCAATCGAGCGCACCTGATCCGGGAGCAGAAGGCCATGTGTGATCACTGCGGATGCCACGAGTTGCCCGCCATTGCCGAACTCGCCGCCGAGCACGAGACCATTCTCTCGCTCGGGTGGCAGCTCGCCGAGGCCGCCCGTCACAACGTTACGGACACGTCGGTCCGCGATCAGCTGTTGCACCAGCTCGACATCCACGTGACCAAGGAGGAGACCGGTCTCTACCCGTTGCTCCAGGCGGTCGGCGACCTGTCGGTCGACACGGCTGAGGCACTGGAAGGCGAGCACCGAGCTCTTCGAGAAGCGCTCACGGCCGGAACGTTCGACCGGCGCGACTATTTCGCGCTCGCCGCGCACATCGAGGCGGAGGAGACCGAGCTGTTCCCCGTCGCCATGTTCGCCTTCGACGATGTCATCTGGAAGCGGCTGCAGACCGCGCACCGCGACGTGGACGCCGCCGGCTCGGTGGACGCCGGCGCGCTCCCACCACCCCCTGACTGAGGGCACGGGACCCGAACCGCTCCGTGGCGAGGTCGCCGTGCCGCACAGCATCCGGATCGCGGCACGCGGTTCTGCCAGGACCACCTCTTCACCGACCACCTCTTCACGTACAGGTGCCCGCGCTCGAATCGACCACGACCCGGAGTTGCCGCGGCTCCCGACCGGCAAGCTCTACAAGCGTTGCCTGCGCGACCGCCACCGGAGCGACGTCGATTGCACCAGGGGTCAGACCCCTGTTGAAATTCTCACCCGCGCAGGAGGTCCTTGGCGATGTGGGTGATCTGGATCTCGTCGGTGCCGGCGTAGATCTGCAGCACCTTGGCGTCGCGGGCGAGCTGCTCCACGCGGAACTCGCTCATGTAGCCGTTGCCGCCGAAGAGCTGCACCGCCTCGAGCGCCACCTCGGTGGCGGCACGGGCAGAGTAGAGCTTCATCGCCGAGGCCTCGGCGAGCGTCATGCTCACGCCTGCGGCCCCCATCTCCATCGTGCGGAACACCAGGTTCTGCACGTTCATTCGGGCGACCTCCATCCGGGCGAGCTTGTCCTGGATCAGCTGGAACTCGCCGATCGGCTTGCCGAACTGCACGCGGTCCTTCGCGTACTGCACGCTCAGCTCCAGGCACTCCTCGATGATCCCGAGCGCCATCGCGGCCACGCCGGAACGCTCCTGCTGAAACGTCGCCTTCGCGCCGTCGCGTCCGCCGCGGGAAGGTCCTCGGTCTCGCCGATCAGGCGGTCACGCCCGACGCGGACGTCGTCGAGGAACAGTTCGCCGGTGGGCGAGGAGTGCATCCCCATCTTGCGCAGCGGCTTGGACTGCTCGAAACCGGGCATGCCCCGGTCGAGCACGAACGAGAGCACCTTGCGCTCGGTCGGGGGGTGTCTCGCCCTCGTCGAGCTTGCAGATGAACACGATCGTGTCGGCGTACGGGCCGTTGGTGATGAACGTCTTCGACCCGTTCAGCAGGTACTCGTCGCCGTCGCGGCGCGCCGTCGAGCTTCATCGAGCCGAACGCGTCGGAGCCAGTGCCGGGTTCGGTGATCGCCCACGCACCGACCTTGTCCATCGTCAGCAGGTCGAGCGCCCAGCGCTCCTTCTGCGCGATCGTGCCCTTCGACATGATCGCCGCCGACGTGAGCCCCATCGACACGCCCATCGCGGTCACCATGCCAGGACACACCCGGCACAGCTCGATGATCGGAATCAGCGACATCCCGCCGCCGTCACCGCCGGACTTCTTCTCGGGGACGTCTTCCCCGGCGGCCATCGCCTTCTCGCGCTCGATGCCCTTGGCGAAGCTCTCGCGGGCCATCGAGTCCATGCCGAACGTGGCGAACAGCTTGCGCAGGATGTCGTACGGCGGCAGATCGCCGTGTTCGAGCTCGTCGACGTGGGGCCGGATCTCGTCGTCGACGAAGCGCCTCACCGCGTCGCGGATCATCTGGTGCTCGTCACTCCATTGGAACATCGCGTGGCCTCCTCAGGTCCCGAATTCGTCGAACGCGATCGTACGGATCGCAGCGCTCGCCACGAAACGCAGCAGCTTCTCGTGAACTCGTGCGGGAACTATTCCCGCACGAGTTCACGAGAACGAGGGGGGTGGAGCGGATCGCTACCATCGGTGCGCATGTCGCCATCGGAGATCGTCGCCTCGTTCATCGAAGCCATCGAGCACAAGGACATCGACGCGGCAGCGGCGCTGGCCGCGCCGTCGATCTCCTACGAGAACATGCCGATGCAGCCGATCGTCGGGCGCGATGCGATGGTCGCCACGTTGGAGATGTTCCTCGGGAGTGCGAACGAGGTCGACTGGGTGATCGTGCGCCAGCACGAGGTGGGCAATGTCGTCTTCAATGAGCGCGTCGACCGATTCCAGATCGGCGATGGATGGCTGGAACTCCCGATCGCCGGCGTCTTCGAGGTCGATGATGAGGGCCTGATTTCGCTGTGGCGCGACTATTTCGATCTCGCGAGCTACCAGCGTCAACTGGCAGAACTGACCGGAACCTGATCAGCGGCTCCAGCTGCGTTCGTCGCGGTAGCGGCCGACGTTGAGCGGTGTCGAGTGCTGGCGTCGTTGCCGACGGCTGCTCGTGCCGAACACGATGAGGGCGGCGACGACCAGGCACCCGACGGCGAGCAGCAGCGTCAGGTTCCGGTGGTGGTTCGCGAGCCGGGGGAACAACCCCATCCACGGGTCGTCGGAGAACGCGGGCAGGACCACCAACGGCACGAGGTACCCGAAGACCACCAACGACCCTGCGGTGGCGGCGAAGAACACGCCGAGCGCGAAGGTTCCCTCGCCGCGCTCGGGGCGCAGGAAGACCCCGGCGATTGCCACGAGCACACCGATCCCGAACGCGCCGAGCGCCACCCATGCGAGCCACTCGTCGAGGAACGCCATCGACCCGACCCGCTGGACCGGGAGGGTCAGCGGCGCGGCCTCGCCCACGAGTTCGTTGCGCACGATGCTCACCTGCTCCTGCGCCGTGATCACGACGCGTCGCTCGAAGGCGCCGATGAGTCGACCATGCGCATCGTTGATGAAGTCGCTCATCAAGGCTGAGCCTTCGGGGATGCGGGCGATCTGCTCGATGAACTCCCGAAGCTCGGCAGGGGACTGGCTGAGCGCTGGTGCATCGGCCCCGGCGACGATCGTGGCGACTTGTGCCCTGATCTCCTCGTCGCCGAGGATCGACTGCGCGATGGCCGAGTCGTTCGATGGCGTGAATGCGACGCGCTGGAGCCACCAGACCCCGACGGACAGCGCGACCAGCGCGGCGGCCACGATCAACATCAGGCCCCCGAGCGATCTGCGCATTTTGAGAGTCTGGCAAATCTCGCGCGTAACCTTGAATCGTGAAGCGTCCCGGACTTCCACGCATGCTCCTGCGAGGGGCATTTCGTCACTGCGCCTGGTGCGGTGGCAGGGGTGCGTTCTTCACCGGATGGTTCGAGAAGGCCGAGCACTGCCAGTCGTGTGGACTCAGGTGGCGACGCGACGATGTCGGCTACGAACTGGGCGCCGCGGCGGTTACGGCGGTGATCACGTTCGGTCCGCTGATGTTGATCCTCGGTGGCATGGTCGCGGTCACGTGGCCGGAGGTGAACGTCGTACCGATGTTCATCGTGCTCGCGGTGCTGGCCGTGGTCCTGCCCTTCTTCACGTACGGCCCCGCGTACTGCATGTGGCAGGCGATCGACATTCTGCTGCGACCGCCGGAACCCGACGACTTCGAGATCGTCGGCGACATCACGCCGGACGCCGATGTCGATTCGGACTCGGACTCGGCGTCCGATCTGGGCCACTGACCTGCGCGTCGTGCTCTCGGCGCCCTCGGCAGTCGTTCGCTCGGTGGATGCTTGACCGAACGACTGTTCGTTGACTACAGTCGTGTCATTCGGTCGCCCGAGCGACCCGAGCAGCCACCCTGATCAACTCTGTGACACCCCCTCTCTACGGTGCACATCACCAACCGCACCGGGTTCGCCCGCCGCACCACGAAAGCGAGAACACCATGAGCAACGACCGTGACAAGGCACTCGAGATGGCGCTGGCCCAGATCGACAAGCAGTTCGGCAAGGGCGCCATCATGAAGATGGGCGAGCGCACCAACATGGCCATCGAGGTCGTGCCGACCGGCGCGTTGGCGCTCGACCTGGCCCTCGGTGTGGGCGGTCTGCCCCGTGGTCGCATCACCGAGATCTATGGTCCGGAGTCGTCGGGCAAGTCCACACTCGCCATGCACGTCGTGGCCGAAGCCCAGCGCAACGGTGGTGTGTGCGCCTACATCGACGCTGAGCACGCGATGGATCCGGTGTACGCCCGGGCGATCGGTGTCGACGTCGACCAGCTGCTGATCTCCCAGCCCGACACCGGCGAGCAGGCGCTCGAGATCTGCGACATGCTCACCCGCTCGGGTGCCGTCGACGTCATCGTGGTCGACTCGGTCGCGGCGCTCACACCCCGCGCCGAGATCGAAGGCGAGATGGGCGACACCCACGTCGGCCTCCAGGCCCGTCTGATGAGCCAGGCGTTGCGCAAGCTCACGGGCAACATCAACAAGACCAATACGATCGTGATCTTCATCAACCAGCTCCGCGAGAAATCGGCGTGATGTTCGGGTGCTTTTCTTCTGACACCCGGATCACGTTGGCCGACGGCAGCCAGGAGAAGATCGGCAAGATCGTCAATCAGAAGCTGCCGGTCGAGGTCGCGACCTACGACTTCGACAAGGGTGAGATCGTCGCCAAGCCGATCACCAATTGGTTCGACAACGGCGTCGCCGAGCGCTTCTTGCAGTTCACCGTCGAGCGGGGGAGCGGCAACGGTCGCGCCCAGTTCGCCGCCACCGAGAACCACATGATCTCCACGCCAGGAGGCTGGCGTCCCGCCGGCGAACTCATCGCTGGCGACCGGGTCATGCAGTCCGTGGCCCAGCTGTTGAGTGATACGCAGTGGCAGGTGCTCCTGGGTGGCTTGATGGGAGATGGCTCCTTGTCGCCGACTCGTAGCGGCAATGGTGCTCGCTTCCGTTGGGGACACAGCGACAAGCAGGCCGAGTACGCGCGACTGGAAGGCGTCGATGTTCGCGAATGTCGACGTGTGTCGCACGACCAACGCCAAGGGCGCTGTGTTCCACGACCTGCAACCGTTGCCCGAACTCGCCGAACTGCGCGAGTCGGTGTACCTCGGCGGCAAGAAGGTTCTCAGCGAGGACTACCTCAAGCGGCTCACCCCGCTGTCGCTGGCGGTCTGGTACATGGACGACGGCTCCTTCGCTCTGCGGTCCAAGGGCCTCCAGGCCCGTACCGACGGCGGGAGCGGTCGCAGCGAGATCTGCGTCCAGGCCTTTTCGGTCGATTCGCAGCGCCGCCTGCGCGACTACCTCGCCGACACGTGGGGCATCGAAGCCAAGCTCACCGTTCGGGGGGCCCGACAGATGGTAGTCCTTCAGTTCCCGACGGCCGAGACGGCGAAGTTGCACGCGTTGATCGCGCCGTTCATCCATCCGTCGATGCAGTACAAGCTGCTGCCTGCCTATCAGGGCCGCTTCGAGGTCGAACCGACATTTTCCGAGCCCCGCCAGGTCTTGATGCCGATGCCGATCACCTCGATCACCGTCAAGCCGCCCACGCGCTCGATGCACCGGTTCGACATCGAGGTCAGTGGGACGCACAACTACTTCGTCGACGGTGTGATGGTGCACAACTCTCCTGAGACCACCCCGGGTGGTCGGGCGCTGAAGTTCTACTCGTCGGTGCGTCTCGACATCCGCCGCATCGAGTCGTTGAAGGACGGCGCCGAAGTGGTGGGCAACCGCACCCGGGTCAAGGTCGTCAAGAACAAGGTGTCGCCCCCGTTCCGTCAGGCCGAGTTCGACATCATGTACGGCCAGGGCATCAGCCGTGAGGGCTCGTTGATCGACCTGTCAGTCGACCTCGGCATCGTCAAGAAGTCGGGCGCCTGGTTCACCTACGAAGGCGAACAGCTCGGTCAGGGTCGCGAGAAGGCCAAGGACTATCTCAAGCAGAACCCCGAGGTGATGATGGAGATCAGCGACAAGGTGCTGACGGTGTCGGGGCTCAAGCAGTCCGACGAACCCGAGGTGACCGATGTGGCCGAAGAGTTCACCGAGGCCGACGAGGCCCCGATCGACCTCGGCTGAACCTCGACCGGACGCCGGCTGAGCGCGCAGCGGTCGGGTTCGGTCATGATGGAACGCCAACCCAGGAGGCCAACATGACCGTCCCCAACCGCATCTCGATTGTCACGTTCGGCGTCGCCGACCTCGCAAGGTCGACTGCGTTCTACGAATCGCTGGGCTGGACACGATCGAACTCTGAACCCACGATCACGTTCTTCGACACCATCGGGCCGGTGTTCGGGCTCTACGAGTGGTCGGCGCTCGCCGACGACGCACAGGTGCCCGCCGAGGGCTCCGGGTTCCGTGGCGTCACACTGGCGATGAACCTCGGGTCAACCGCCGAGGTCGACGCGGTATTCGCCGAATGGATCGCCTGTGGCGCCACGTCCGTCGTCGAGCCACACAAGGCGTTCTGGGGTGGGTACTCGTCCTACGTCGCTGACCCGGACGGGCATCTCTGGGAGCTCGCCCACAATCCGTACGCCCGACTCGACGACGACGGCCGCCTCATCATGGGCGGCGGTTGAGTGAGTCGGATTCAGTTGAACTCGTAGCCGCCCGGCTTGAAGATCATCAGGTACAGCGACACCACCAGAATCACATGGGTGATGCCGATGCCGGCAGCCATGATCTTGCGGGTGTCGTCGCCGGTCTCGGTGAGCGCGGGACGGATCATGAACCAACTGATGGCGAGTGCGGCGAGCCACAACACGATCGCCGCCGTGACGAACGGAGTACCGGCGAGGCTGATCTTGCCGACCCCAGCCATGCCCATCCCGGCAACCCACAGCAGCACGAGCGCCGGGAACACCAGTCGCATGTGCAGGCGGGCGACTTCTGCGGTCGCCCCCGCTCGTTGGAGGCGCGGGTACAGGAACAACGGCCCGAAACGCGACGATCGCCGACAGCAGGTGCACGAAGTAGAGGATCCGATACAGGTCGTAGTTCTCGGCAACGGGGAAGATGGCAAGCACGGGCGGCACGATAGCGAGCAGAATCCCGAGAGGGCCGCGTCGTCTACCAGTAGCCTCGGAGCCCATGTCCCGCAGCTACATCGTGCGCACCTACGGGTGCCAGATGAACGAGCACGACTCCGAGCGCATCTCGGGTCTGCTCGAAGCCGACGGGCTCGTGCCGCGCCGACAGCGAAGCCGACGCCGACGTTGTCGTGCTCAACACGTGCTGTATCCGCGAGAACGCCGACAACAAGCTCTACGGCAACCTCGGACATCTCAAGACCTGGAAGGGCGAACGCGAGGGGCGCCAGATCGTCGTTTCCGGTTGCCTCGCCCAGAAGGACCAGGACCTCGTCGCCACGCGGGCGGGTCACGTCGACGTCGTCATGGGCACCCACAACGTTCATCGTGCGGCCGAACTGCTGGCCGAGGCCCGCACCGCCGAGCGCCCGATCACCGAGATCCTCACCGAGGCCGTCATCGACGACCAGGCGCTGTTCCCCTCGGCGCTCCCGGCACGCCGCGAGACGTCGTACAACGCGTGGGTCACCATCCAGATCGGCTGCGACAACAACTGTGCGTTCTGCATCGTGCCCGCGGTGCGCGGGGTCGAGATCAGCCGGCCCTACGACGAGATCCTCGCCGAGGTTGCGGCGTTGAGCGGTGACGGCGTCACCGAGGTGACCCTGCTCGGCCAGAACGTCAACAGCTATGGCCGCGACCTGCAGCTGGCGGCCCGTCAGGCCGGTGACGATTCCGCGCACTGCGCCCGCTCTTCGCCGATCTGCTGCGCGACGTCGGTGCCGTCGATGGAATCCGACGGGTCCGCTACACGAGCCCGCACCCCAAGGACATGCGCCCGGCGACCTTCGTCGCGATGGCAGAGACGCCGGCGGTGTGCGAGCACCTGCACTATCCGCTCCAGTCCGGCAGCGACCATGTGCTCGCCCGGATGCATCGCGGCTACTCCGCCGAGCGCTATCTCGCCCGCCTCGCCGAGGCCCGCTCGACCATCGACGACCTCGCTGTGTCGACCGACATCATCGTCGGCTTCCCCGGCGAGACCGAGGTCGACTTCGAACAGACCCTGGCCGTTGCCGCCGAGGCCGAGTACGACTACGCCTACACGTTCATCTTTTCGCCCAGGACGGGAACCGAAGCGGCATCGATGGAGGCCGACTTCATCGACCCGGCCGTGATCACCGAACGTTTCGAGCGTCTGCGCCTCGTGGTCGAGCGGTCGGCACTCCGGCGACATCAAGCGAGGGTGGGCAGGATCGAAGAAGTGCTCGTCGAAGGCCCGAGCAAGCGCGACCCGTCCGTCACGAGCGGTCGCACGCGCCAGAACAAGCTGGTGCACTTCGTGCCTCCCCGCCCGCTCCGCACCGGGAGCTACGCCACCGTCGAGATCACCCGCGGCGCCCCGCACTTTCTCGAGGGCAGCTTCGTCGAGTTCCTCTCCGAACCCACGCACAAGCTGCGCATCCCCGTCGCAGCCCTCTGACCCCCGCCCCGCCCGAAAAATGCCTCGTTTGTCGCGCTCAGCGCGCACATCCAGGCATTTTTCGGGCGGGGCGGGGCGGGGTGGGCCAGTAGCGTCGACGGGATGAGTGAGGCGAGCGTCGATCCGCAGTTGGCCGACTACCGAGCCAGCATCGACAACATCGACGCGGCGCTGGTGCACCTGCTGGCAGAGCGCTTCAAGATCACCAAGGCGGTCGGGCGGTACAAGGCAACGGTCGATCTTCCGGCCGCCGATGAGGACCGTGAGCGCGTCCAGATCGAACGACTCCGGGCGCTCGCCGAACAGTCGGGGCTCGATCCGGTGTTCACCGAGAAGTTCCTGCGGTTCATCGTGGCCGAGGTGATCCACCATCATCAGCGCATCGCCGAGGGCGAGCTGCTCTGAACACCCAGACACTCCACAGGGTGGCGATCGTCGGATCGACAGCCTCCGGGAAGTCGGCTGTCGCGCTGGCAGCCGCGCGAACACTCGGTGATGTCGAACTCGTCTCGATCGACAGCATGCAGGTCTACCGGGGCATGGACATCGGCACCGCAAAGCCGACGCCCGCCGAGCGCGCCGAAATCCCGCATCACCTGCTCGACGTCGTCGAGTCGACCGATGAGTTCACCGTCGCCGACTGCCGCGAGGCGTACACCGACGCGCTGGCCGCCATCGGCAGCCGCGGCCACCGAGCGTTGCTCGTGGGCGGCACCGGCTTGTACCACCGGGTCGTGATCGACGACTTCGACCTCCCGGGACAGTGGCGCGACATCCGCAGCGAGCTGGAAGCCGATCCTGACACCGCGGCGCTGTTCGAGCGCCTCAGAACGCTCGATCCGGACGCAACGGTCAAGATGGAGCCGACGAATCGACGACGCCTCATCCGCGCGTTGGAGGTCACACTCGGCAGCGGCCGAGCGTTCAGCTCGTTCGGCCCGGGCGTTGACGACTACCCGGCGTCGCCGGTCGCCCAGATCGGGTTGCGGTGGCCCCGTGACGTGATTGCTGACCGCATCGTCCGGCGCGTCCACCAGATGATCGCCGACGGGCTCGTCGCCGAAGTGGCGGCGCTCGCCGACGTCGGCTTCTCCAGAACCGCTGCGCAAGCCCTCGGCTACAAGGAAATCCTCGAGTCGATCGAGGGCCGGATGAGCGAGGATGAAGCGATCGCCTTGATCGTCACCCGCACCCGCCAGTTCGCCGTCCGCCAGGAGCGATGGTTCCGTCGCGATCCACGCGTACGCTGGATCGATGTCGAACACGACGCCGTCGCCGAGGCGGTGCCGATCGTGATCGAAGCTCTCACCGCATGACCACGCTGACCCTCACCAAACACCACGGCCTCGGCAACGACTTCCTCGTCGCGTTCCATCCCGGTGTCGACGACGTGGCTGATCTTGCCGACCTGGCTCGGCGGCTCTGCGACCGCCGTCGCGGCGTCGGTGCCGACGGCCTGCTCATCGCGAGAGTCGGCTGACGGATACGCGGCACGAATGACGCTCTACAACGCCGACGGCAGTCCGGGCCGAGATGAGCGGCAACGGCATCCGCTGCTTCGCGCAGGCGCTCGTCGAACGCCGTGGCGACCTGTCGGATCAACTGATCCTCACCGATGCCGGCGACCGGCTGGTGGTGCTCGACAGCACCGACGACCCGGCGACGATCGTCGCCAGCGTCGACATGGGCGACGTGTCGAACCTCGATCGAGCCGACCGGGTGGGCGGCGCTCGGCTGCCACCCCGATCGCCCGGTGGCTCACCTCAGCCTCGGCAATCCGCACAGCGTCGTCGGCGTCGACGACGTGACCGCGGTCGACCTCGCTGGCCTCGGCGGCCAGGTGCCGCACGTCAACCTCGAGATCGTCGAGCCCGGTCCCGAACCGAACGCCATCACGATGCGCGTGCACGAACGTGGCGCCGGCATCACCGAAGCGTGCGGCACCGGTGCGTGTGCAGCTGCCTACGCAGCCCGATCGTGGGGCCTGGTCGCCCGTGGCGCCGGCGATGTCGTCGTGCACATGGACGGCGGAACGGCCACCGTGCAGCTTCGGCGACGATGTCACCGCGACGGGCGATCCTCACCGGGCCCGCCACGTTCATCGCGACGATCGAGGTCGAGGTCCCGCGTGAGCAACACTCCGTACAACGAAGCGCTCGGCGCCACCCTCATCGACCGTACGATCCGGGAGAAGATCGTGCTCGTCGCGGTTGCCGACCCCCGCGAAGCCGACGAAGCGGTCGACGCAAGCCTCGACGAGTTGGAGCTGCTGGTCGACACCGCCGGCGCCGACGTGGCGGCTCGCATGGTGCAGCGTCGTGACAGCCCGGATCACACCTGGTACATCGGCAAGGGCAAGGCCGAGGAACTCAAGCAGCTGTGCCTCGCCGTCGACGCCGACACGGTCGTGTTCGACAACGAGCTCTCACCGGGCCAGCAGTACAACCTCGAGAAGCTGCTCGGCCGGACCGCCCTCGATCGCACCGCCGTGATCCTCGACATCTTCGGCCAGAACGCTCACACCCTCGAAGGCAAGGCCCAGGTCGAACTCGCCCTGTTGCGCTATCGGCTACCACGGTTGCGACGCGGCGCCGATGCCAAGCTCTCGCAGCAGCGCGGCGGTGTCGGGGCACGCTTCGGTGGCGGCGAGACCAAGATCGAGGTCGACCGCCGGCGCATCATGCGACGAATCAACAAACTCGAGCGCGACCTCGACGACGCTCGCGGACACCCGGGAACTCCAACGCAAGGGCCGCGGGCGCAGCGGCCTCGATTCGGTTGCCATCGTGGGGTACACCAACGCCGGCAAGTCCTCACTGCTGAATCGGTTGACCGACTCGGGTGTGTTGGTCGAGAACAGACTGTTCGCCACGCTCGATCCCACGACTCGGCGCCTTTCGCTGCCGGGCGGCGAGCCGGTGCTGCTGTCGGACACCGTCGGATTCATCAATCGCCTTCCGCATGGTCTGGTCGAGTCGTTCAAGGGAACGCTCGAGGTGGCGGCGCTGGCCGACTATCTCGTGCACGTGGTCGACGCGAGCGCACCCGACCCCGAGGGTCAGATCGATGCGGTGCACGAGGTGCTCGGCGAGATCGACGCCACGGCGGTCCCTGAACTGTTCGTGTTCAACAAGGCCGATCTCGCGCCCGGCACCGCGAAGCAGTTGGTCGAGGACAATCCGGGGTCGGTGGCGATCTCGGCGGCGACCGGGGAGGGACTCGAGGTGTTCCTGCGCACGCTTGCCGACCGTCTTCGCGCGTTGACCGTCGTGCACGAGTTGGTCGTTCCATACGACCGGGGCGACATCCTCGCCGCCGTGCATCGCGAGGGCGAGGTTGTCTCGGTCGCTGACGGTCCCGAGGCGTGGACCATTCGAGCGCGGCTCTCCGACGCTTCTGCCGGACGTCTCTCCGAGTTCGCGTCGGCAGCGTCGACGTGAGCGGCTTCGTCCCGCCGCCGTACCCGTACGACCGGCTCAACCGTCTGCTTCCGATCACCGACGCCCACGACGGTGGCACGGTCGATCTCTCGATCGGTACCCCGTTCGACCCGCCCCCCGAACGCGTGATCGAAGCATTGTCGTCGAGCGGAACCGAACGGTCGTACCCGCCCAGTATCGGCACGCCCGCCTTGCGTCAGGCCGCCAACCGTTGGATGCAACGGCGATTCGGCGTCGACGTCCCGGCCGGCCAGATCGGTGCCACCATCGGCTCGAAGGAGTTCGTCGCGACGCTGCCGCAGTGGATGCACTTACGCACGCCGTCGCGCGACACGGTGCTGTACCCGGCGATCTCCTATCCCAGTTACGAGATGGGGGCGATCCTGGCGGGATGTCGGCCAGTGCCCGTGCGAGCGCTGCCGGATGGGCGGATGGATCTCGACTCGATCGACTCCGCCGACGCCGAGCGTGCACTGCTGCTGTGGGTGAACAGTCCCGGCAATCCGACGGGAGCGCTCGACGACCTCGATGCGGCCGCCCGATGGGGGAGGGCACATGACGTCGCGGTGTTCTCCGACGAGTGCTACGTCGAGTTCACGTGGACCGGTCCCGGCCGCACCATTCTCGAGTCAGGCCTCGACGGCGTCGTCGCCGTCCATTCGTTGTCGAAGCGGTCGAACCTGGCTGGTGTCCGTGTCGGCTTCTACGCAGGCGATGCCGAACTCGTGGGGTATCTGCAGGAGGTACGCAAGCACGTCGGCATGATGGTGCCCGGCCCGGCCCAGGCAGCAGCGGTCGCCGCGCTCGACGACGACGAGCACGTCGAACTCCAGCGTGAGCGCTACAGGGCCCGGCTCGAATTGCTGGCGTCGGTGTTGTCGGACTGGTCGGACGCGGAGGTGCCGACGCCCGATGGAGCGTTCTACCTCTGGATCCCCGTAGGCGACGGGTGGGACTACACCGAACGACTGGCTCGCGATGGTGGCGCGCTCGTCAGCCCCGGCGAGTTCTACGGCCCGGATGGTTCCCGGTTCGTGCGTGTCGCCGTGGTACAACCTGACGATCGCGTGCAACTCGTGGCCGAACGCTTGTCTGCCTCGCGATGCTGACGCACGTGACGAACCATGCCGAGATGACGGAACAGGAGGACGACCGATGACCCAGCGCCGTGGCCGTCGCACATGGATGCTCGTGGTCGGAGTGCTCCTGATCGTTGGGCTTGTCGGCATGGCCGTGGCCCTGTGGATCGCCGGCGGGAACCGCGAGGCCGACAACGTGGCCGGGTTCGCGAGGGCACCGGTCGGCTGTGACACGACGCTCGACTTCGAGTCGACCGGCACGTTCGTGTTGTACGTCGAGACGACCGGCGAGTTCGACGGACTGGCCGGAGCATGCGATGCCGACCTGCAGTACGACCGCGATCCCGAGAATGTGCCTGCGGTCGATCTGATCCTGCGTGATCCGGACGGCGACGAGATCGACGTCGAGGAGTCGACCGAGGTGAGTTACGACGTCGATGGTTTCGTCGGTTCGTCGCTGGGCGAGGTGCAGATCGACACGGCGGGCGATCACGTGCTCACCGTTGTCCCGACCGGCGGCGACTCATTCGCCGTCGCGATCGGACGAACCCCCGACGAGGGGGTGGCGCTCCTGCGCTGGGGCGCCCTCGCCGCTGCGATCGTCGGTCTGGTCGTCGGCGGGCTCCTCCTCGTGCTCGGCAGCCGCCGGCCGCCGGCGCCGGCGACTCCTGGCGCGCCGTGGACCCCCGATGGAGGTGGCTGGCCAGCCAGTCCGCCTGGATTCCCGACCCCATCGCCCACGACTGGCGCCACGGGACCGGCGGGCCCGCCGCTCACCGCGCCGCCGCCTTCCGGCTGGGCACCTCGTCCCCCGACGTCGAGCACGCCTGAACGTCCGTCGTCGCCGTGGGGTCCGCCCGCTCCGCCTCAGTAGCGGCGCATCAGTAGCGGCGCATCACCGTGACGACCTTGCCGTAGATCTCGACCTCGTCGGCGGTGAACTGCATCGGCTCCATCGAGGAGTTCGCCGGAGTGAGGGTGACTTCGGCGCCGGAGCGGCTGTAGGTCTTGATCGTGGCCTCGCCGCCCGGGATTCCGGCGACGACGATGTCGCCGTTGTTCGGGTTGGCGATCTGGGTGGCCACCACGAAGTCGCCGTCGAGGATGCCGATCTCGATCATCGAGTCGCCACGCACCCGCAGCATGAACAATTCGCCGTCGCCGGTGAAATCGACCGGCACCGGCAGCAGTTCCTCGACGTTCTCCTCGGCCAACACGTCGGTGCCGGCAGCGACGTCACCAACCAGCGGGATGTGGCGCACCGGTCGGCGCTCCATCATCGCCCCACTGTTGACGTCGTAGCGCACCTCGATGGCACGGGGTTTGGTCGGGTCCCGGCGAAGGTAGCCCAGCCGCTGCAAGGTGTTGAGGTGGCTGTGCACGGTGGACGGCGACGTGAGACCGACGGCATCGCCGATTTCACGCACCGATGGCGGGTAGCCCCGCTCGCGGATCTGTTGTTCGATGAATTCGAGGATGTCTCGCTGTCGCGTACTGATCGGGGGAGCCATGCGAACAGCGTACTGATTTGATGTCTCGCGGTCAAACATCTGTACCGGGAACAGTCGTTCGAGAAATTTCGCAATGGGGGTTGACATCGGGTGGGCGCCCCTGCTTCACTGGCGAACAGTCGTTCGAGCGAACACCTGTTTCGGTATGTCGTGCCGATCGAACGAATCTCAGAACACGAACCTGCCAGATCCCACGGAGCACCCGATGACCGCCACCATGTACCCGACGAAAGCCCACGCAGTCCGTCCGTCCGTGGGTGTGCGCCCACGAACCGAGCGTCGTGTCAACTACGCCGCACGACGTCTGATGGCCGCCTTGATCGTCGCCATCGTCGTCGTGCTGGTCGCCATCGCAGCGTCGTCAGCGCTCGGCGCGTTGCTCGACGTCGGGGCTCGACCCGTAGCGGCCACCGATCTCACAACGTCCCCGGTCGTGCGGATCCACGTCGCTCAGTCCGGAGACACCTTGTGGTCGATCGCCGAGCAGTACCGCGGCGAGGTGGGCCAGGCCCGATTCGTCGATGCTCTCATCGACGTCAACGGCGGCACGGCCATCCAAGTCGGCCAGGCGGTCCGCCTGCCCTGAACTCGCGTGCCATCGTCGGGCCGTCCTGCCGGGGCCCGACGATGGCCGCGCAGTATCCTGCAGGCGTGTTCTGTCCCGTCTGTCGTGCCGACGACACCAAGGTCGTCGACTCCCGCGTCGCCGAGGAAGGCACCGCCATCCGTCGGCGCCGCGAGTGCCTCGCCTGTACGCAGCGATTCACCACGTTCGAACGCGTCGACCACGCACCGCTCTCGGTGACGAAGTCGCATGGCGGCATCGAGCGGTTCGATCGCAAGAAGCTCATTGGTGGCATGGCCGCGGCGACGAAGGGTCGCAACGTGCCCGATGAGCAGCTCGAAGCGATCGCGACGGTGGTCGAGGACTCGATGCGGTTGCTCGGGTCCACGGTGACCAGCGCGAACGTGGGCCTGGCCGTGCTCGATCAGCTGCGCACGGTCGACGAGGTCGCGTACCTCCGCTTCGCGAGCGTCTACAAGGACTTCGACGCGGCCGCCGACTTCCATCGCGAGCTGGCGCTGCTCGAGAAGTCAGTCTCGGCGCCGTAGCCAGCGGGTGTACACGAACGATTCGTCGTCGATCGCGAGTTGCGCGACCTCGAAGCGGTGGGCGTGCGCCGGTGCATTCGTTGCCAGGCGTGGCCCGGATCCGGCGAAGGTGGCCGGTGACGTCGTGAGGTTGATCTCGTCGATCATGTCGACGTCGAAGAGTGCGCCGTTGAGCGACGCACCACCCTCCACCTGGACGTAGTCGGCGCCTCCGACAAAGGCGGGGAGCCGGCGGATCGCCGCGCCGAAGTCGATGTCGTCAGCGCCGACGCGGAGCACGTCGGTGCCGTGGGGGACGTCGAGTGCGCAACGCTCAGAGCTGATCAGGAACGCGGCGCCGGATCGGAACAGCTCGGAGGTGAAGTCGAGGCGTCCGGTCCGAGTGACGACACCGACGCGTTGACCTGCTTTGGCCGGCACGCCGTAGCCCTCGTCGCGGACCGTTCCGGCTCCGACCACGATCACGTCGGCGAGACGCCGAAGCCGAGCGAGGACCGCGGTGTCGGTCGGACTCGACAGCTTCGCCGATGCGCCGTCGACAGCGGTCGACCCGTCGATCGATGCCACCATGCACACACCGACCCAGGGACCATCGGTGCGAGTGCCGAGCGCAGTGGCGTAGGCGTCGTCCACGGCGATGTCGTCGGTGGGCTCCGGGAGCAGGCGGCGCATCGAACCATCATGCCCCGATTCGGCGGCCGGTCAACGGGCTGGCTGAGTGTGCCGACGATCACATCTGCGACGATGAAGCCATGACATCGACGGCGCCGACCCGAACCGCGTTTCGTACCTGTCCGCTGTGCGAGGCCACCTGTGGGTTGGAGATCACGCTGCGGCCCGACGGCAGGGGTGGCGAGGAGGTGCAGCGGATTCGCGGCGACCAACTCGACGTCTTCTCGAAGGGGTTCATCTGTCCGAAGGGCTCCACGCTCAAACAGCTGCACGAGGATCCAGACCGGCTGCGCACGCCGATGTTGAAGCGCGACGGCGAGCACGTGCCGGTGAGCTGGGACGAGGCCTGGGAGGCGGTGGCCGCCGGGCTCGGTGGGGTGATCGAGAGGACCGGTCGAGAGTCGCTGGCCGCCTACGTCGGCAACCCGACTGCCCACAGTCTGTCGGCGATGATGTTCTCGCGGGTGCTGCTGACCGGGCTCGGCACGAGGCATCGCTTCAGCGCGTCGACGGTCGATCAGATGCCACGTCACGTGGCCTCCGGCCATGTGTTCGGCTCGCCGGTCGCCATCGCCGTCCCCGATCTCGATCGGACGGACCATCTCGTCATCCTCGGCGCCAATCCGTACGCATCGAACGGCAGCGTGTGCACCGCCCCCGACTTCCCGGGCAGGATCGAGGCCATCCAGGCTCGCGGCGGCAAGGTGGTCGTCGTCGATCCTCGACTGTCGCGCACGGCGGAGCAGGCCGATCAGTGGGTGTCGATCCGGCCCGGAACCGACGCGTTCCTGCTCGCTGCGATGGCCAACACGATGCTGAGCGAGGGTCTCGCCGATCCGGGTGATCACGTCTCCGCGTTCCTCTCCGGCCTCGATGAGGTCGCCGCAGCGCTCGCGCCGTTCACGCCGGAGGTCGCCGCACCCGTGACCGGCGTCGACGCGGCGACGATTCGAACGATGGCGCGAGAGCTGGCAGCTGCGCCGTCGGCTGCGGTCTACGGGCGCATCGGGACCACGACCACCGAGTTCGGCTCGACCGCGTCGTGGCTGATCGACGTCGTCAACATCCTCAGTGGCAACCTCGATCGGCCGGGCGGCTCGATGTTCCCGACTCCCGTTGCCGGCGGAGCGACGACCCGTGGCAAGCCCGGTTCGGGACGCGGTTTCGGTAGTGGCCGTGGTCACTCCCGCGTGAGCGGGCACCCCGAGGTGATGGGGGAGTACCCGGTCGGAGTGCTCGCCGAGGAGATCGAGACGCCGGGTGACGGCCAGATCCGGGCGCTGGTCACGCTCGCCGGCAACCCGGTGCTGTCGACGCCGAACAGCGAGCGGTTGGCCGTGGCGCTGGACCAGCTCGACTTCATGGTCAGCATCGACCTGTATCTGAACGAGACGACTCGGCACGCAGACGTGATCCTGCCGCCTCCCTCGCAGCTGCAACGCGGCCACTACGACCTGCTGTTGATGCAGTTCGCCGTGCGCAACGTGGCGAACTACTCACCTGCGGTGCTGCCGCTCGACGACGGTCAGCCCGACGAGTGGGAGGTCATCTCCAAGCTCACCGCGATCGCTCAGGGCCTCGGCGTCGATGTCGATCC
This sequence comes from Ilumatobacteraceae bacterium, assembly GCA_963774765.1. Lineage (GTDB taxonomy): Bacteria > Actinomycetota > Acidimicrobiia > Acidimicrobiales > Ilumatobacteraceae > Sva-07. Next base: position 900,342 of record CAVZGP010000009.1, on the reverse strand, counting down.
GGCCGTCGCCGACGACATGGCGATCGACGGTCTGGTGCGCAGCGCGGTCAAGGACGATCACTCGCCGGTGGGTGGACGCGACGCTGGCGAACTGTTGGCCGAGTTGAACGCGTCGGGTCGGCGGGGCCCGGAGCGGATGCTCGACTTCATGTTGCGCACCGGACCGTTCGGTGATGGCTTCGGTGTCGATCCCGACGGCACATCGCTCGACGACCTTCTGGCGTATCCGCACGGGAGAGACTTCGGTCCGCTGGTCTCGAGGATTCCCGACGTCTTGCGGACTCCGAGCGGTCGGATCGAGATGGCGCCCGAGCCGTTGGTGAACGACCTCGAACGGCTCCACGCGAGCGCGGACGACTTCCTCGCACGCGGACTCGTGCTCGTCGGACGCCGTCACCTGCGCAGCAACAACTCGTGGATGCACAACGTCGAAGTGCTCGTGAAGGGCAAGCCGCGTTGCACGTTGCAGGTGCATCCCGACGATGCGGTGGCACTCGGACTGGTCGACGGGTGTGCCGCGCGGGTGACGTCGAAGGTCGGTTCGGTCCACGCGCCGGTCGAGGTGACCGACACGATCCGGCCCGGGGTGGTCAGCCTCCCCCACGGATGGGGCCATGACCGACCGGGCTCGCGGCTCCGAGTGGCAGCCGAGCATGCGGGGGTCAATTCGAACACGCTCTCCGACGATTCGGCGCTCGATCCGCTGTCGGGAACCTCGGTGCTCAACGGCATTCCGGTCACCGTCGGCCCCGCCGGCTGACTCGACCGGTCAGGTCCCGAATCTGACGCTGTGGACAACTCGGAGTTGTTCACGTCGTGTCCACACCAAGTTCCCCGAAATTCACATGGTTGTCCCTCTTTCTTCCCACAGGCAGCTTTTCGTAGAGTGCGCACCAGTGCCGACCGTGGTGTGGCGCACGGACAAGAAGGCGGGTACCGACCCCTCGGGGTCGTGGACGGTGTCTGCTTGGGGAGCTCCCTCGACCTGTGCGTCACACCCGGTCGGCGATCCGCCACGGTGTTTGGGTGCGGAGTGACATCGGTGTAGTTTGGAAACCTTCTCGACTTTCGGAGGAATGCCATGTCGCTCGCACAGGACCGCACCGCTGACGGCACGATCGGGCTCGGACGCCTGTTCACGTCCGCAGGGATCGACCCGTACGACGAAATCGTGTGGGAGCGCCGCGACGCTCGGATCACCAACTGGGTCGATGGGTCGGTCGCCTTCGAACAGCTCGGTGTCGAGTTCCCGGCCACGTGGTCGCTGAATGCCACCAACATCGTCACCCAGAAGTATTTCCGCGGGGCTCTCGGGACGCCAGGGCGCGAGTCGTCGCTGAAGCAGGTGGTCGACCGGATCGTCGACACGATCACCGAGTGGGGGATCGCCGGCGGCTACTTCGACGGCGACGAGGCCGAGGCGTTCCGGGCCGAACTCAAGTACATCCTGATCACGCAGCGAGCTGCGTTCAACAGCCCGGTCTGGTTCAACATCGGTGTGCGCGGCGTGCCCCAGCAGGCGAGCGCGTGTTTCATCCTCGCCGTCGATGACGAGATGCCCTCGATCCTCAACTGGTATCGCGAGGAGGGCTTGATCTTCAAGGGTGGCTCCGGTGCCGGCGTCAACCTGTCGAGAATCCGCTCCTCAATGGAACCGCTCGATGGTGGTGGAACCGCGTCGGGCCCGGTGAGCTTCATGCGCGGTGCCGACGCATCGGCGGGCACCATCAAGTCCGGTGGCAAGACCCGGCGGGCAGCGAAGATGGTCATCCTCGACGCCGGTCATCCCGACATCGAGCAGTTCGTCCGGACCAAGGCGATCGAGGAACGCAAGGCGCGGGTGCTCGCCGATGCCGGCTTCGACATGGGCCTCGACGGTGCCGACTCGTTCTCGGTGCAGTACCAGAACGCCAACAACTCGGTCCGGGTGACCGACGAGTTCATGCAGGCCGTGGTCGACGACGCCGACTGGAACCTCACCGCCGTGACCACCGGCGAGGTGTTGCGCACGGTCAAGGCCCGCAAGCTGTGGCGAGAGATCGCCGAGGCCGCCTGGCAGTGCGCCGATCCGGGCCTTCAGTTCGACACCACGATCAACCGCTGGCACACCGCACCCAACCATGGGCGGATCACAGCCAGCAATCCTTGCTCCGAATATTTTCACGTCGACAACAGCGCGTGCAATCTCGCGTCGATCAATCTGCTCAAGTACCTGCAGGACGACGGCGGGTTCGATGTCGGGGCGTTCACGCACACCGTCGACACCGTGTTCACCGCGCAGGAGATTCTCGTCGGGCGCGCCGACTACCCGACCGAGAAGATCGGCGACACCACCAGGGCGCTGCGCCAACTCGGTCTCGGGTACGCGAACCTCGGAGCGCTGCTGATGGCGCTCGGCTTGCCGTACGACTCCGACGACGGTCGCGCCTGGGCGGCCGCGATCACCTCGCTGATGACCGGTTCGGCGTACGCCGCCAGCGCTCGCACCGCTGCCAGGGTCGGCCCTTTCGACGGCTTCGCCGATGAGTCCGAGGCGATGCTCCATGTGCTCGAGATGCACCAGGAGGCCAACGATCGCCTCGCCGAGAACGACGTCCTTCCCTTCGATCTCGTCGACGCCGCAGCCGACGCGTGGGAGCGTGCGATTCGCGACGCAAGCCACCACGGCGTTCGCAACAGCCAGTCCACCGTTCTGGCACCGACTGGCACCATCGGCCTGGCCATGGACTGTGACACGACGGGCATCGAACCCGACCTGGCGCTCGTGAAGACCAAGAAGCTCGTCGGTGGCGGCACGATGTCGATCGTCAACCAGACGATTCCGCGGGCGCTTCGGCGGCTGGGCTACACCCCCGAACAGGTCGACGACATCATCACCTACATCGACGAGAACATGTCGGTGATGGGGGCACCGCATCTCGCCGCCGAACACTTGCTGGTGTTCGCTTGTTCGATGGGCGACAACACGATCCACTACGAGGGCCACATCCGCATGATGGGAGCGGTCCAGCCGTTCCTGAGCGGCGGGATCAGCAAGACGGCGAACATGCCAGAAGACGTGACCGTCGACGATGTCGAGGGTCTGCACATGCTGGCGTGGGAGCTGGGGCTCAAGTCGGTGGCGATCTATCGCGACAACTGCAAGCTCGGTCAGCCGCTGTCGTCTTCGAAGGGTCGAGCGAGCGATGCTGCGACCGACCTCACCGCGCCCGCGGCCGTCGAGGCCGGGGTCCAGCAGGTGATCGAGCGGATCGTGCACCAGCCGGTGCGCCAGAAGATGCCGCGCACGCTGTCGCGGCCGAACGTTCGAGTTCCGTGTGGCCGACTGCAAGGGCTTCGCGACCATCGGCGAGTACGACAACGGTCAGCCGGGCGAGATCTTCCTCACCGTGTCGAAGCAGGGTTCCACGATGGCCGGTGTGATGGACGCATTCGCCAAGTCCGTGTCGTATGGGCTGCAGTACGGCGTGCCGCTGCGCGCCTTCGTCGAAGCGTTCACGAACATGCGTTTCGAGCCCGCCGGCATGACCGACGACCCCGACATTCGCTTCGCTTCGTCGATCATGGACTACCTGTTCCGCCGCTTGGCGATCGAGTACATGACCTACGACGAGCGCGCCGAACTCGGCATCTTCTCCATCGACGAGCGCCTCCAGCCGACCCTTCCCGGTGTCGAGGAGGCGGTGACAACGACCAATCAAGGCTCCGAGCTCGCGCCGGATCCGAAGTCGAACGTGACCGACCAGCCGTCGTTCGCGGCCGGTCGCGACGAGCCCTCGGCGCATGCCGCGGTGCGGCCCAGTGACGCACCCATGTGCATGCAGTGTGGCGTGACGATGCTGCGCTCGGGCAGCTGCTACGTCTGTACGTCGTGCGGCAGCACCAGCGGTTGCAGCTGAGATCGGCGACTCGGTGACCACTACCGTCGGCGCATGAGCGATGCCGCACGCGAACTGATCCGCTACCACGTCGAGGGCAAGGTCGGTGTGATCACGATCGATCGGCCCGAGAAGCGCAACGCGATGACGTACGCAATGTTGGGCGACTTCATCGAAACCGTCGGGCGCGCCGACGATGACCCCGACACCATCGTGCTCGTGGTCACCGGTGTGCCCGGCGCGTTCTGTGCCGGCACCGACCTTGCGGACCTGGCGACGGTGCCCGGAGAGACGCGCGGCCTGCGTGGCTCGGCCGACGAGAAGCACAAGTGGTGGCCGATCGCCCAGGCCCGAAAGCCGACGATCGGGGCCATCGACGGGCCGGCGGTGGGGATGGGCGCCGAGTTCTCGTCGCAGTGCGACATCCGCTTCGCCAGCACCCAGGCCCGGTTCGCCTGGAATTTCGTTCACCGGGGTCTCGTGCCCGACACCGGCGCCGGCACCTGGCTGCTGCCGCGCATCGTCGGGCTGCAACCCGCATTGAAGCTGCTCTACACCGGTGAGATGATCGACGCCGACGAAGCACTCCGCCTCGGCTACGTCACCGACGTGGTTTCGAGCGACGCACTGCTCCCCGCCGCGATGTCGTTGGCGAACACGATTGCCGGGGGCTCGCCGCACAGCCTCGGTTTGATCAAGTCGCTCGTCCACGAAGGTCTCACCGCACCGATCGGCGAGCACATGGAACGCCACACCACCGCGCTCGCCGCGTGTTTCAAGAGCGACGACCATCGCGAGGGCGTCGCGTCGTTCCTCGAACGTCGCCCCTCCGAGTTCACGGGTCACTGACCTGATCCCGTCGGACTGGGTTGCGATGAGCGAACCGACCGTATCCGGCGGTTTGGCTCATCGGTGGGAGCTCGGACTGGGTTGCGATGAGCGAACCGACCGTATCCGGCGGTTTGGCTCATCGGTGGGAGCTCGGACTGGGTTGCGATGAGCGAACCGACCGTATCCGGCGGTTTGGCTCATCGGTGGCGGGGGGCGGCAGGACCCGATCGAACGTGTGTGCGGTGTTGGACGTGATTCGGTAAGGTCGCCGCATGGCGATCGCGTGTGCGTACTGCAACGGGGAACACGACACCCCGGCCCAGGTGCGCCAGTGCTGGAATGATGGGGGACGCCAAGAGGTCGCGGTCGCCGACGATCCGATTCCTCACCCGGTCGACTCGCTGTTCGAGGCGGAACCATCCGTCAGAACGACCCCTGCGCCCGTACCTCGCCGTGGTGCGCCCCAGGTCTCCGCGCCGCTCGAGCGTGGTGTCGCCGTGGCGGACGCCGGCCCGGACGCGCTCGGACGTCACGTCCTGATCGAGCCCGGTGGTGCCATCCCGGCAACGTGGAGTTCGTGCGACCGACTCGTGATCGATGATGCCACCCTGTCGACACCCGGCCGCACCCTCGAGCGACTGCGACGGGCGCACCACTCGGCGACACGGCTGGTGATCGAACTCGCCGCATCGTTCGAGCGCGAGCCGATGCTGATGACCGAGGCGGCGCCGTACGAACTCGGCCCGACGTTCCAGTTCGAGCTGGAGGAGTTGCACCATCTGGTGTGGGCGAACACCGTCGATGCCCGTGACGCCGAACGCCCCGTGTGGCTCGGACTCGATCGGGCGGTCGCCGTCGGTGCGCGGCCCGTCGAACCGGGGGGCGTCGGCGACGTCGTGGTGCCCGATGGCACTGCGGTGTGGCTCGATGCAGGACCGGTCCGCCATCTCGACCCGATCGGCGGTGTGCCGGTTCTCCACGCCGTGGCGTTTGAGCACGGGTCGATGACGATCCCGTCCGCGAACGTCTCGGCCGCCGATCTCGCCCCTGATCAGCTTGCTGCGGTGACGCATCCCGGCGGCGGGGCGCGAATCATCGCTCCGGCGGGCTCCGGCAAGACGCGTGTGCTCACCGAACGGGCCCGACATCTGCTGACCACGTGGAAGCTTCCGCCGAGCGCCGTGAGTCTGGTGGCGTTCAACAAGCGGGCCCAGGAGGAGATGGTCGACCGCACACGTGATCTTCCCGGACTCCAGGTCCGCACACTCAACGCCATCGCGCTGGCGATCGTCAACGGCACGCCACCCTTCGCGCCGCAACCGCAGTCGTGGCGCACGATCGACGAGCCCGACGTTCGGCGCATCATCGGTGATCTCGTCGACTTCCCTCGGCGTCGCAACAGCGATCCGATCGGGCCGTGGATCGAAGCGCTCACGGTGATCCGCCTCGGCCTGGTCGATCCTGACGAAGCCGAGGGCCGCTACGACGGTGACGTCGACGGGCTGGCCGCGACGTGGCCCGCCTACCGCAAGATGCTCGAACGACGAGGCGCGGTCGATTTCGACGACCAGATCTACCGGGCGCTGCTCGTGCTGCTGCGCGATCCGACCGCTCGTCGCACGGCGCAACGGGCATGTCGCGTCATGCTCGTCGACGAGTTCCAGGACCTCACGCCGGCGCACCTGCTGCTCATCCGGCTGTTGTCGGCACCGGGTGGCGCGGTGTTCGGCGTGGGCGACGACGACCAGACCATCTACGGCTACAACGGCGCCGACCCGGCCTGGCTGATCGACTTCGCCGAACTGTTTGCCGGTTCTGGCGAGCACCCGCTCGAAGTCAACTATCGCTGCCCGGCCGGCGTGGTCGAGGTGGTCGACCGGTTGCTGCGCCACAACCACCGGCGGGTGGCCAAGACCATCCGCGCAGCGTCGGATGCTCCCGGCGGCTGGTCGATCGACACCAACGTCGATGCCGTCGGCGCGGCGAGTTCGGCGGTGGAGGAGGCCATCTCGAACGGCGCCTCGACGTCGGACATCGCGGTGCTCACTCGGGTCAACGCGCTGCTCGCGCCGGTGCAGGTGGCGCTGGTGGTGGCGGGCGTGCCGATCGCTGGGGGCGTGGGCCTCGAGTTCGCCGACCGCACCGCCGTGCGGACCGTCCTCGCCTGGCTCCGGCTGGCCACGGCGGGTCGTGGCGGCGCGTTCGCTCCCGACGACATCCGTGAAGCCTTGCGGCGGCCGTCGCGATCGTTCCATCCGCGGATCACCGACTGGGTCAGCGAGCAGTCGTCCGTCGTCGACCTCAACAAACTCGCCGGACGGCTCACCAACGAGCGTGACGCCGAACGCGTCGTCGAGTTCGCCGCCGACGTCCAGCAACTCCAGAAGCTCGTGTCGTCGAGCGCCACGACCTCGGACCTCGTGCTGGCGCTGATCGACGACATCGGTCTGGCGGGCTCGGTGGCGTCACTCGATGCGAACCGACGTGGCATGAACCGCTCGGCGCAGGGTGACGATCTGACTGCGGTGACGCACCTCGCCGCGTTGCACGACGATCCGGCCACCTTCGAGCGTTGGATGCGCAGCCAGCTTGCGGTGAAGCGAGCACCCGGTGGCGTGCTGCTGTCAACGGTCCACCGCGTGAAGGGCCAGGAGTGGCCGCACGTGATCGTGCACTTGGCCGATGCCGACCAGTATCCGCACCGACTCGCCGACGACGTCGAGGAGGAGCGACGACTGTTCCACGTGGCGATCACCCGCGCCAGTCGTCACGCCACCATCGTCACCGGAGCCCACCCGAGTCCGTTCGTCGTCGAACTCACGACCGAACCGTCGCCGGCCAGGATCGTGTCGTCGCACCGGCCCGAGCGGGTCGCTGCTCGCAGCCGCAGCACATCCGGTTCGAGCTCGACGGGGGGAGATCCGGCTGGCGACCTCGACGCCGCAGGTCAGCAGCGCTTCGCCGCGTTGCGTGACCTTCGCAACGAGTTGCGCGACGGCAAACCCGCCTATGTCGTGTTCGACAACAAGACGCTGGCGGCCATTGCCCGTACGGCCCCGACCACCCTGCGTGACCTCGGGCGCATCTCCGGCATCGGCCCGGCGAAGCTCGAACGGTACGGCGACGCCGTCATCGCCCTCATGCAACGCCTGAGCTGACGAGCACGCGATCAGCGTCACGTGACACAGGACCGGTAGTCCGCGGGAGGCTGGGCCTCCGACGCGAGTACGGTGATCCACGTGAGCGTCGTGTCCCCCCTCCTCGCCGCGAGGCCGGTGTGGCGCGGCAAGATGCACTCGTGGGCGTTCTTCGCCTCGATCCCGGCAGGCATTGCGTTGATCGCGGTGGCCCGCGGCGCTGCGGCCACTGTCGGCGCCGCGATCTACTCGGCGACGTTGCTGTTGCTCTTCGGTACCTCAGCGGCATATCACACGCTGGCGCAGTCCGAGCGGGCACGATCGATCATGCAGCGCCTCGACCACTCGATGATCTATCTCCTCATCGCCGGCACCTACGTGCCGTTGTGTCTCGTGGCGTTGCCACGGGCCTGGGGAATTCCGATGCTCGCAATCATCGGCAGCCTGGCCGCGCTCGGAATGCTGTTGAAGCTCGCGTTCTTCCACGGTGCGAGGTACGTCTCGTACTCCCTGTACATCGTGATGGGCTGGGTCGCCCTCGTCGCGACGCCCGTGCTCGTCACCAGCCTCACGGGCACCCAGCTCGCGCTGATCATCGCCGGTGGCGTCGCCTACACCGTCGGGTTTCCGGTCTTGCTCACGCACCGACCGAACCCGTGGCCGTCAACGTTCGGATACCACGAGGTCTGGCATCTGTTGACCGTGGTGGCCGCCGCGCTGCACTTCGCCGCTGTTGCTGACGTCCTCGCATAGACACGCGACGGACCGCGATGTTCGACCGTGTCGTGGTCGTCGACTGGAGCGCCAATTCGACCCCGAAGCTCGGGCGTGACTCGATCTGGATCGCCGTGAACGACGGCGATTGCGACATCGAGACCACGAACCTTTCGACGCGAGCGACCGCGATCGACCACCTGGTCGGCCTCCTCGAATCGGATCGGTCTGCGACAACCCTGATCGGGGTCGACTTCTCACTCGGGTACCCTGCGGGCACCGCTGCTGGTCTCGGACTGGTCGGCGTCGGATGGTCGGCGATGTGGCAACTGCTCGCTGACCGCATCAGTGACGACGACCGCAATGCCAACAACCGTTTCGCCGTGGCCGACGAACTCAATCAGCGGTTCACCGGTGGTTCGGCACCGTTCTGGGGTTGTCCTCCATCGGCGCGATCCACCCGCCTGACGAGCACGAAGCCAGCAGCCTCCGCATCGGTCAACGAGTATCGAGCCGTGGAGGAGATACTGCGGGCGCGGGGTCTTCGTCCGTTCTCGTCCTGGCAGCTCCTCGGCGCCGGTGCGGTCGGCAGCCAGAGCCTGCTGGGCATCGCTCGACTGCAGGGTCTGCGCCAGCACGTCGGTGATCGGCTGCAGGTCTGGCCGTTCACGACAGGGCTGCGCATGCCTGTACTCCGCGACGGGGCCGTGGTGGTGGCCGAAGTGTGGCCCTCGATGCTGCCGGTCGTCGATGTCGACGCAGTGGTGCGTGATCTGGTCCACGTGCGCACGACCGCTCGGTGGTTGGCCCAGGCAGATTCATCGGGCGAGCTCAGTGCGTGGTTCTCGCCACGCGTGCCACCCGACGTGGCGCAGGCCGTCGCCGCCGAGGAGGGTTGGATACTTGGAGTGTTGCCCTGAGCCGAGCGTCAGTCGACGGTCCAGGTGCCGTTCGACCTCAGGAGTGCGTCGAGGTCGCCGGGGCCCTTGCGCTCGCTCGCAGCCATCACCTGATCGGCGACGGCGTGGGTGTACTCGGGCCGTTGGATGTCGCGGAACACTCCGAACGGTGTCGGCGAGTGGTCGTCGTGGCTCAAACGGGCGAGCGCGAACGCCAACGACGGGTCCTCGCGATGTGCATCGTGGATCAAGATGTCCTCGGCAGCAACGTCGGCTCGTTCGACCAGTCGGAGTTGGCCGTCGACGCCCATCGCCACCGCACGCTGCTGGTCCGCGCCGAATGTGACCGGCTCGCCGTGCACGAGGTTGATCATCATCTCGTCGCGGGCCTGCTTCTTGGTGACCTCGTCGAACTGGCCGTCGTTGAACACGTTGCAGTTTTGATAGATCTCGACGAACGACGCGCCGTGATGGGCGTGTGCGGCGCGGAAGGTTTCCATCATGTGGTGGCGGTCGAGGTCGTGGGTGCGTGCCACGAAGCTCGCCTCGGCACCGAGTGCGACCGCAAGCGGGTTGAACGGCGGGTCGATCGAGCCCATCGGTGTCGACTTGGTGACCTTGCCGACCGGGGAGGTCGGCGAGAACTGGCCCTTGGTGAGGCCGTAGATCCGGTTGTTGAACAGCAGGATGTTGAGGTTGACGTTGCGGCGCAACGCGTGGATCAGGTGGTTGCCGCCGATCGACAGTCCGTCGCCGTCACCGGTGATCACCCACACGTCGAGGTCCGGTCGCGCGACGGCAACGCCGGTGGCGATGGCGGGCGCGCGGCCATGGATCGAGTGCATCCCGTAGGTGTTCATGTAGTACGGGAACCGGCTCGAACAGCCGATGCCGGAGATGAACACGGTGTTCTCGGGGGCGATGCCGAGTTCGGGCATCAGGGTCTGCACGGCGAGCAGAATGCCGTAGTCACCGCATCCCGGACACCACCGCACCTCCTGGTCGCTCGACCAGTCCTTCTTCGTCGTGACGGCGACCTGCGCGGTACTCATGACGTGGCTCCCTTCGAGCTGGCAATCGAGGCGAGGGCCTCGTCGATGGCGGCTTCGATCTCGCGTGACTTGAAGGGCATGCCCTGCACCTTGCTGAGGCACTGGGCGTCGACGAGGTACTTGCCTCGGATCAGGGTGGTGAGCTGGCCCATGTTCAACTCGGGCACGATCACCCGCTCGAATCGTCTCAGGATGTCGCCGAGATCTGGTGGGAGCGGGTTGAGGTGCATGATGTGCGCTGACGCCACGCTCTTGCCGGCGCGGCAGCTGCGTTGGATTGCGGCGTCGATCGCGGCCCACGTCGAGCCCCAGCCGAGCACGAGGACGTCGGCGTCCGGGTCGCCCTTGATCTCCGTCGGCGGGATGTCGGCAGCGATGGCAGCGATCTTCGCGGCGCGCAGATGAACCATGCGCTCGTGGTTGTCGGGCGTGTAGTCGATGTTGCCGGTGCCGTCGTTCTTCTCGAGGCCACCGACACGGTGCATCAGCCCGGGAGTACCGGGGATCGCCCACGGTCGAGCGAGCGTGGTCTCGTCTCGCAGGTACGGCCAGAAGACCTCGTTGCCGTCGTCGTCGACGTGGTTCGGCTGGGTCGTGAAGGCCACCGAGATGTCGGGCAGCGAATCGACCGAGGGCAGATTCCACGACTCGGAGCCGTTGGCGAGGTAGCCGTCGGAGAGCAGGATCACCGGAGTGCGGTACTTGAGCGCGATGCGGACCGCTTCGATCGCTGCGTGGAAGCACTGCGCCGGCGTGTAGGCAGCCACGATCGGTAGTGGTGCCTCGCCGTGGCGTCCGTAGAGGGCGATGTTGAGATCGGACGCCTCGGTCTTGGTGGGCAGCCCGGTCGACGGTCCGCCACGTTGGATGTCGACGAGCAGCAGCGGCAGCTCGATCGACACGGCGAGCGACGTGGTTTCGCTCTTGAGGGCCACGCCCGGACCGCTGGTGGTGGTGACACCGAGGTGGCCTGCGAAGGCCGCACCGAGCGCAACGCCGATGGCGGCGATTTCGTCTTCGGCCTGAACGGTGCGGATACCGAAGTGCTTGTGCTTCGAGAGTTCGTGGAGGATGTCGGACGCCGGAGTGATCGGATACGAGCCGAGCGTCGTCGGCAGCTTCGCGAGTTGGCCTGCGGCAACGATTCCCCAGGCGAGGGCGGTGTTGCCGGTGATGCTGGTGTATTCACCGGCGGGCAGCTTCGCCGGCTTGACCTCGTAGCGGTGGCCGACGGCTTCGGTGGTCTCACCGAAGTTGAACCCGGCGAGGAATGACGCCTTGTTCGCGGCTTCGACCAGTTCGGAGCTGCCGAACTTCTCGGCGATCCATCCCAGCGTGGGATCGACCGGGCGGGTGTACATGAACGACACCAGGCCCAGGGCGAAGAAGTTCTTCGACCGTTCGGCGTCGCGTGGCTTCACGCCGAGTGGCGCGCAGATCTCCTTGGTGAGGCTCGTCATCGGGACCCGCAGCACCCGGTAGTTCGCGAGCGTGTCATTGTCGAGTGGGTTGGTGCTGTAGCCCGCCTTCTCGAGATTGCGTTCGTCGAAGGCATCCTCGTTGACGATGACGGTGCCGCCGGGCTCGAGGCGCTGCAGGTCGGCCATCAGGGCCGCCGGGTTCATCGCCACGAGTACATTCGGTTCGTCGCCGGGTGTGGTGATCTTGTGGTCGGCGATGTTGACCTGGAACGCCGACACGCCGTTGACGGTGCCCGCCGGTGCCCGGATCTCCGCGGGAAAGTCGGGCAACGTGGACAGGTCGTTGCCGAACGCGGCGCTCACCGAGGTGAAACGATCGCCGGTGAGCTGCATTCCGTCGCCGGAATCGCCCGCGAAGCGGATGATCAGATGGTCGAGGACGTGCTCGTCGTCGCCGGCCGGCCGGCCGATCGTGTCCGTCATGTTGTCTCCCCTGGGAGTGTCAGCGCCCCGGCTCCGTTGCCGAGCGTGTCAAGTAACCACCGTAGTGGCCAAAGGCGGTTGCGGGCGGGACGGCCCGACGAAAGTGACCATCGTCCCGCGACGATTTCACCAGGGGTCAGACCCCTGCTGCAATCGTCGGTGCGCGAAGATCGGACCATGTACGCCGTCGCCACCTTCCTGATCGTCGCTGTGATCACGGTTGCATTCACCAAGTTGGCAACCGGGGCGCTGATCGCCACCGGGATGCCAGCCGAACTCGCCGCATTCCAAGCACGGTCGGCCTTCAGCGGTGCGGGCTTCACCACGACCGAGGCAGAGAACGTGATGAATCAGCCGGTGCGCCGCAAGATCATCGGGACCACGATGCTGGCCGGAAGCTTGGGGACGCCGACGCTCGTGGTGACCGTGCTGGTCGGACTGATCGTCCCTGGCCCGGGATCGACCATCGAACGGGTGCTCGTCATACTGTCGGGCCTGTTCCTGATCCTGATGGCGATCACCAACCAGCCCATCCAACGCTGGCTGACCGGTGTCGGCCACCGCTACATCCAGCGCCACCTGATGCCGGCGCTCGCCGATCATCGAGAGGAACTGCTCGTGCTGTCGGACGAGTTCGCCATCCAGTCTGTCAGGCTGTCTGCACCGGTCGCAGAAGCGCGGAGTCTTCGCGGACTCGCTCACGCGCTGCCCGGGATGACGGTGCTGGGCGTGCGCAAAGGCACCGAGTTCGTCGGCGAGCCCCCGGTTGACATCGACTTGCTCGAGGGCGACCAACTCATCCTCTATGGGCGTCGGGTCGACTCGGAGGTCATGCCGTGAGGTGCGCGCCGGTGCTGTCGGTTGTGTTGCTCGTCGTTGCCGCGACGGCCTGCAACGGCTCGGACGACATCGACGACGAACCGCCGTCGATTGGCGGGATCAACGGTCCGGCTGTCGTCGACCCGTCGTTCGACCCGTTCGCCACCGATCCGTCTGTACCGCCGGTCACCGAGGGCGGATAGGGTCGGGCGCCTACATGGCGTCGCTTCGTTTCAGCTTCGGCACCATGGGCTCCGGCAAGAGCACCGTGGCGCTGCAGATTCACCACAACATGTCCAACCGCGAGCTCTACGGGCTGCTGTTGACCACGCTCGACCGAGAGGGACGTCAGGTCACGAGTCGGCTCGGAGTGGCCGCCCCGGCGATCGAGGTGGCGCCCGACCTCGACCTCCACGCGCTCGCTGTGAGCTACTGGCCGATCCACTACATGATCTGCGACGAGGTCCAGTTCTACACGCCGGCGCAATGCGACCAGCTCGCTCGTGTGGTCGACGAACTCGACGTCGACGTCTTTGCGTTCGGGCTGCTCACCGACTTCCGAGGTCGCTTGTTCGAGGGAACGGCGCGCATGTTGGAGATCGCCGACGAGCACATACCGCTGCAGGTCGAGGCCCGTTGCTGGTGCGGGGCCAGGGCCACGCACAACGCTCGCGTCGTCAACGGTGACGTCGTGTACGAGGGCGACACGGTGATGGTCGGTGACACGAACCAGAACGAGGCGCCGCTGTTCGGCGACACAGTGCGCTACGAACTGCTCTGCCGAGCCCACTTCCTCCGCGGCGACCTCGGCGCCTGAGCCGATCCCGTCTCTCCTGACCGCCCCGATCTGCGCCCCCAGGGTCCCAGCGAGCGATCTGTGCCCGGTCTGTCCCGGAAGGCGGGATCGTACGGGCGCAGATCGAACGTGGTTGCGGAGCCCGGCGAAAAACGTCGGTCAGCGCAGGGCAGCGATCTCGTGGATGGGCACGGGACGGGTGAGGCCCTTGTCCTCGGTCTCGCGGAGCGGGGCTGACTCGACTCGGTCGTCGACGGCGAGGAACACCTTGTTGGTCACCAGAATCCGGCCGCCGCTGGCGATCGCGTTGGCGCTCACCACTTGGCGACGGTGGTGCGCTCGTGGATGGCTCGTGACCAGTGAGGCGCCGGTGACGAGTGCGTCTGCCACGATGTGGCGGTCGAAAGGGCCGCGCGTCCAGGTGAGCACAGCGGGGTTTCGACGAGCGCGTCGAGTGGGAGGTCGGATCGGTGGAGTCCGATCTTTCGTTCGAGATCGCCGATGATGTCAGCGCCGCCGATGGTGAGGCGCTCGATTTCATGGAGGTAGCTCAACTCCAGCTGCACCATCGGGGAGATCACGAGTTCGTGGTGCTCAATCGCTGCGCTGGCGGTCTGCCCGGTTGCCGAATCGGATCGGGCCGGGCCGGTCGAAGCGCGGTAGGGCGTGTCGATGGCAGGAACAGAACCAGTCCGGTGGCGGGACCACCTGCAGGAACGTGCCATCGGGCGGGAGGATGCCCGCACGATTCGACCACTGCCCGAACCAGTGGTCGCGAAGGTGGTTGGGGTGCACCTCGACCAGCGTGATCCCGGCATCGTCGAGATCCTGGCGATCGATGCGACCAGTTCGTTCGATCGGCTCGACGATCCGGCGGATGACCGCCGATTGCGTCTCGAGTTCGACGCCGATCATCATCAGATCGGGGTGGTCGTAGCTCTCGCCGAGCCCGATCGTGTACGACCATGGCAGCAGCGCTGTGGGGGCGGGATCACTCACCTGGGTGAGCTGCCAGCCGAAGGTGCGGATCGTGAGATCGAGGTCGAGCATCGTCTGCTCGAATGAGAATCCGTCGCATTGAAGGCACATGCCAACAGCTTGACGAGGGGCTGTCACAGAGTTGCCGAGCCCCGAACGATCGTGGTTCCCGGGGACCTCGGCTCGGGGAACCGGGTCAGCGAGCCAGGCGGTCGGCGGTGCGACAGATGAGGGTGAGGCCTGCAGCCATGGCGACGCCGCCGATGCGCAGCAACACGCTGTCGGTGTCGAACGATCCGGCGTCGTCGCGAGCCAGGATGCTCAGGATCGAGGCCACGCCGATCACGACGTACGTGATCGCCAGCGCCGCGGTCAGGCGCATCAGGGTGGTCAGCCACACGTCGCGGTCGGCGCCGGCCAACCAGACCGCCGCGACGGCGACAGCGATTGCGGGAGCGAGCACCACCTGATTCGGCGGCAGCATCAGGAAGCTGAGCACCTCGATGCGTTGATCCCACACGGTCGCGAATGGCTGATCGCCGATGCGACGGATGCGGTCGAACTGGAAGGCGATGAACCCGATCGGTCCGCCCAGCAGCAGCCAGCCGGCGATCGTCAGGTTGCGAACGAGGGTGACCCGGTTCTCGGGCGTCAGTTCAGTCCCAGGCACACTGCAGTCGCTTGATGCCGTTGATGAAGGCGCTCTGCAGGTAGGCCGGCTCGCCGGTGATCCGCAACGATGGAAGCCGCTCACGGATGACGTCGAACATCACGGTCATCTCCCGTCGGGCGAGGTTGGCGCCCAGGCAGAAGTGTGGGCCGCCGGCGCCGAAGCCGATCTGGGCTGGGTTCGGTTCGCGGGTGATGTCGAACGTGTACGGATTCTCGAACGTCCGGTCGTCGCGATTGCCCGAGTTGTACCACATCACGACCTTGTCGCCGGCCTTGACCGACTGTCCGCCGAGCTCGGTGTCCTCGGTTGCCGTGCGGCGGAAATGAATGACCGGCGTGCCCCAGCGGACGATTTCCTCCACGGCTGTCTTCGAGTGGGCCTCGAAGTCGCCGTACAGCAGGTCGCGCTGCTCGGGGAAGTCCGTGAACGCCTTCATCCCGTGGCTGATCGCGTTGCGGGTCGTCTCGTTGCCGGCGACGACGAGCAGGATGAAGAACGAGCCGAACTCCTGTGCCGTCAGCTGTTCACCGTCGACCTCGGCGGCCATCATCACGCTGGTGATGTCGTCTTGCGGGTTCGCTCTGCGGTCCTCGCCGAGCGCCTGGGCGTACATGAACATCTCGAGCGCCTGGCCCATCAGATCCTCGTAGGTGCCGACGAACTCGGGGTCACCCACGCCGAGGATCGTGTTGGTCCACTTGAAGATCTTGGCGTAGTCGTCCGACGGAATGCCCATCATGTCGCAGATGATCTCGAGGGGCAGGGCCGCCGCGACGTGCTCGACGAAGTCGCACGACTTGTCGGGGAAGTCGGCGAGCAGTCGGTCGATGATCTGGTTCGCCTTGGTCTTGACGACGTCTTCGACGGCGGCGATCTCCCTCGGTGTGAAGCCCTTCGACACGATCGATCGGAGGCGGAAGTGCTTCGGGTCGTCCATGTTGATCATCGAGCCGAAGAACTCGTTCATCTCCTGGGGGAGGTCGCCGATGTTCGAGCCCTGCCCCGAGCAGAACAGCTTCGGGTTTCGGCTGACGTGCCAGATGTCGTCGTGGCGGGTGGTTGCCCAGTAGCCGGGGCCGGGAGGGAACGGGGAGTCGGGGATCTCGCGCTCGTCGAAGTGCACGAGGCCGGGCGTGTCACGCAGTGCCTTGAAGGCGCCCTCTCGAAAGGTCCGTGGAGCCAGCCAGAACTCGGGGTCGGCGAGGTCGAAGTCGTCGAGGGTGACTTCGTCGTACGGCGCAGGCATCGTCATGGGGCCGACTCTAGGAGAGTCTGCGTGCAGCGCCGGAGTCGGCCGAAGACGGTCCTACCGGGGACGGGGCCGGGAGGACCGAGCCGTGCAGGTTGGGTCCGGGCGGGGTCGGGGCCGGGGAGGACCGACAGGGCGCGAGTTGAGAACCGGGGCGATCTGGCGTTGACTGGTCCGATGCTGCAGTTCCCCGAGATCGAGCGTGTCCTGGTCGTCACCGCCCACCCCGACGACGTCGACTTCGGCGCCGCTGGCACCGTCGCGGCGTTGACGGATGCCGGCGCCGAAGTCATCTACTGCTTGGTGACCGACGGCCAGGCGGGAGGGTTCGACCACTCGATCCCGCGTAAGGAGATGGCGTCGATCCGTCGCGAGGAGCAGACCAAGGCTGCCGCCGAGGTCGGCGTCACCGACCTCCGATTCCTCGGGTTCATGGACGGCACCGTCGAGGTCACGATGGAACTTCGCCACGACATCAGCTTGATCATCCGCCAGGTCCGTCCGCAGGTCGTGATCACGCAGTCGCCGGTTCGCAGCCTCGCATTCACCTACGGTTCGCATCCCGACCACACCGCCACCGGCGAAGCGACGATGTGCGCCGTCTACCCCGATGCCCGCAATCCGTTCGCGTTCCCTGGTCTGCCGTGCGCCGAGCTGGAGGACTGGAAGGTGCAGGAGGTCTGGATCCAGGCCGGCCCGATGGGCGGTGATCCCGGCCTGTCCGTGGTGGACATCACCGATCAGGTGGATCGCAAATTTCGGGCGCTGCGTTGCCACGTGAGCCAGCACGTCGACCCCGACGCGATGATGGAGCGGGTCGGAGGCCGTTTCCGGCAGATCGCCGTCGAGCACGGACTCCCCGAGGGCCACAGCGCCGAACTCTTCCGCGTCTGCGACACCCGCTGAACCCGCTGCGATGAGCGAAGCCGCTGTATCTGGTCGGTTCGCTCATCGCTGGGGCGTGCGTGAGGGTTGTGATGAGCGAAACCGCCGTATCTGGTCGGTTCGCTCATCTGTGGGGCGTGCGTGAGGGTTGTGATGAGCGAAACCGCTGTATCTGGTCGGTTCGCTCATCGGTGGGGCGTGCTCAGGTGCGGAACGTGAGGTGGGCGGCGCCGAGGAGTGGGCCCGCCGGGCCGAGCGCTGCGGGTCGGACGGGGGTATCGCCGATCGCAGCTTGCACGGCGGGACCGAACCGGTCGAACGCGGCGGAGAAGCCCCCGCCGATGACGACGAGGTGGGCGCCGAACTCGGCGACGACCGGTGCCAGAAACGCTCCCAGTCGGGTTCCGTGGTCGCGCACGACCTCGGCGTTGGCCGGGTCGTCGACGGCTCCGCGCAGTTCGGTCATGTCGACCCCGAGGCGGGCGGCGAGACCGTGTGCCGACAAGACGTCGTCAGCGCGCCCACCCCAGGGCGTCTCACGCATCGCCAGGTGCTCGACACCGACGCCATCGACGAACTCGACCGGACTGGCGTGGTCGGTGAGGCACGTGCCGAGACCCGTCCCGACCGTGATCGTCAGTACCCGGTCGCTGCCAGCACCGGCGCCAGCCAGAGATTCACCCGTCCCGGCGGACTCGGCGTCGCGGGCGAAGCGGATGGGCAGCCCGGACGCCGTCGATCGGTCGCGAAGTGCCGATCGGAGGTCGAGGCCATAAATGTCTTCGAACTTGTGGACGCCGCGCATCCGTGAGATCCCGGCGTCGATGTCGAACGGTCCACAGATGGCGATCGCCAAGCCGGACACGTCGCGCCCGGCGCCGTCGAGCGCCGCGTCGGCGCCCGCCGCGAGCGAGTCGAGCACGACGTCGGCGGTGTCGGAGGAATTCGCCGGGAGGACCGGACCCACCTCGATCCGCGGGTCGTCGCCGCCATCGTCGAATCGGACTGCTCCGGTCTTGATCGACGTGCCGCCCACGTCCATCACCGCGATCACTTGTCCCACGGGACGGAACCTATCCTGCGCGCCAGACTGCTGTGGTGAGCGTGGTTCGAGTCCGTGTGGTCGTGGAGGGTCGGGTGCAGGGTGTCTTCTATCGCGACAGTTGTCGGCGCGAAGCGCAGCGCCTCGGGGTGCGGGGTTCGGTGCGAAATCGTTCCGACGGCTCGGTCGAAGTCGTCGCCGAGGGCCCGCGGGAACGCGTCGAGCAGCTCTTGGCGTGGTGTCGCTCGGGCCCGCCCCGAGCGAAGGTCACCGGGATTGCGATCAGCGACGAAGTGCCGGCCGCCGAGCGCACGTTCCGCATCGAGTATTGACCGACTCGGCTACAGAACTTCCCAGCGATTGGGACGGTCGGCGTGCACCACGATTGCGTCGTACTGTTTGATGCAGCGGGTGGCCCGCAGCACGTACTGATCGCCGCCGCTCGACAGTTCGGCGAGCGCATAGCCCTCGCTGGAATCGCGGACGCCGGTGCCGATGCACTGCAGCGACGCGAGTTGCAGGCCGGCGCTCTCGGCTTCGGCAGCCCACAGGTTCACCAGACCTTGGCGCAACGACGGGTCGTCGAGGAGATCGGAGCCGCCGAGGGTGAGCGTGACGTTGCAGATGTGGACCGGCTCGACGTGTTCGGCATCGACGACGTCGCCGCCCAGTTCGCCGTCGAGCATCACCACGATGGGACCGTCGTCGCTGCTGACACCGCCGATGAAGCCGTAGCGCACCCACGGCAGGCCGTCCTCGCCGGTCGTCGCGTAGCGGATCCGATCGCCGTGGTTGAACCGGGTCACACCGGCACTCCGTTGTCGACGGCGTGCTCCGTGATCACCGCGTCGGACAGTTCCGGCCACACGGTCAACGCCTCGGAGGCCCATTCGTCGAAGTCGCGATCGGCGAGGGCGACCACGGCGAGATCGCGATCGGGGTCGATCCAGAACATGGTGCCCGATCCGCCGAAGTGCCCGAACGTCCGCGGTGAATTGCGTGTCCCGGTCCAGTGCGGTTCCTTGGTGCCACGCACCTCGAACCCCAGCCCCCAAGGGCACTGCTTGTAGCGACCCACGCCGGGAACGATACCTGCGAGCGCGGGGAAGTGAATGCGATCGGCGTCCGCTGCCGTGCTGGAGTGGACCAGCGTCGGGCGCATCACCTCACCGACGAACTGGCAGGTGTCCGCGAGGTTCGATCGCACACCGTGTGCCGCCGAGCCGCGCAGCACGGTCGAGTCCATCCCCAGCGGATCGAACACCGCCTCGTGCAGATAGTCGGCAAAGGCGATGCCGGTGGCCGTCTCGATGGTCTGCGCGACAAGCGTGATGCCGGTGTTCGAATACATACGGGTGACTTCCGGGCGGGCGATCGGTTCGTTGCCGTCGAAGCCGTATCCGCCTGCGTGCGCGAGGAGGTGGCGCAGCGTGCACCCGGGTTGGCCGACCGGTTGGTCGAGCTCGACAACGCCCTCCTCGACGGCGACGAGCACGGCCCATGCGGCCATCGGCTTGGAGATCGAGGCCAACCGCTGGACGCGTTCGAGATCGCCGACGGTGGCGACGACCGCGCCGGCACGCAGGACCGCAGCGGAGACGTGAGCGACCGGCCAGTTGGCCGTGAGGTCGAGAGCTGCCACGGCGGTCGACCCCCTGCCCGCTCAGGTGAACTGGCGGAGCAGCTCGGCGACTCGGAAGGCGAGGTCGACGCTCTGGCGGGCGTTGAGCCTCGGGTCGCACATCGTCTCGTAACGATGGTCGAGGTCGGTGTCGGACAGCGCATCGCCGCCACCGAGGCACTCGGTGACGTTGTCGCCGGTCAGCTCGACGTGGATGCCGCCCGGCCACGTGCCCTCGGCCCGGTGGGCGCGGACGAAGCCGTCGATCTCGGCGACCACGTCGTCGAAGTGGCGGGTCTTGAGTCCGTTCGCTGCGGTGTAGGTGTTGCCGTGCATCGGGTCGCAGGCCCACACGACCGGGTGCCCGGCGTCGGCGACGGCTCGCAGCAGCGGCCGCAGGGAGGCTTCGACCTTGTCGGCGCCCATGCGGATGATGAGGGTGAGCCGTCCCGGGATGCGCGACGGGTTCAGCACCTCGCACAGCTCGAGCACGTACGTCGGCGCTGGTGGTCGGGCCGACCTTGCAGCCGATCGGGTTGCCGACGCCGCGCAGGAACTCGACGTGGGCGCCGTCGAGCTCGCGGGTGCGCTCGCCGATCCACAGCATGTGGGCCGAGCAGTCGTACCAGTCCGCCGGTGAGCGAGTCCTGGCGGGTCAGCGCCTCCTCGTATCCGAGCAGCAGGGCCTCGTGGCTGGTGAACACGTCGACCTCGGCGAGGTTCGGGTTCGATTCGGTGTCGATGCCGCAGGCGCGCATGAAGGCGAGCGCCCGGTCGATCTCGGCGGCGACGGTCTCGTAGCGCTGGCCCTCGGGGCTGGATGCGACGAACTCCTGGGTCCAGGCGTGCACGCGGGAGAGGTCGGCGAAACCGCCCTTGGTGAACGCCCGGAGCAGGTTCAGCGTGGAGGCCGACTGGTGGTAGGCCTGCACGAGCCGGTCGGGGTTGGGGACGCGCGCAGCTTCGGACGGAGTCGACGTCGTTGACGATGTGTCCGCGGAACGACGGCAGTTCGAGGTCGCCGACGGTTTCGGTGGGGGAGGAGCGCGGCTTGGCGAACTGGCCGGCGATGCGGCCGACCTTCACGATCGGGACGCCGACGGAGTAGGTGAGCACGACGGCCATCTGGAGGATGACGCGCAGCTTCTCGCGGATGTTGTCGGCGGAGAACTCCTCGAAGCTCTCGGCGCAGTCGCCGGCCTGGAGCAGGAACGCCTCGCCCGCGGCGACCTGGGCGAGTTCGGCCTGCAGCGACCGGGCCTCGCCGGCGAACACCAGCGGGGGCATCGAGGAGATCTGCTTGAGAGCCTGCTCGAGCGCGCCCGAGTCGGGCCAGTCGGGCTGCTGGCCGACGCGATGGTCGTGCCAGGAGGAGGGGGACCAGGTCCCACGGGCGTCAGGCATGCAGCAAGGCTACCGGCGCCGAGAATCGACCGGAGCGGTCGGATTGCTCCGACCGCTCCGATTCGATGATGTGGTTGTGCGTCAGACGGCGAGGATGCGCTCGGCGTCGTCGCGGAGGCCGGCCACGGCGCGGCTGACCAGGCGGCGGGCGGCCTCGGCGGTGACGCCGAGCTGCTCGCCGACCTCGCGGAAGCTCTTGCGCTCGCCGTCGACCAGACCGAAGCGGGACTCGACCGCGTAGCGGGCCCGTGAATCGAGCAGTGCCGAGCAGTTCGTCGAGCAGTTCGCTGTCGACCAGCGTCATCACGTGATCTTCGGGCGTGCCGTCACCGTTGGCCATCAGGTCGCCGAGCGTGGCGTCGCCGTCGTCGCCGACGGTCTTGTCGAGGCTGACCGGCGTGGTGAGTCGGTGCAGTTCGGCGTTGGTCTGGTCGAGGGTCTCGCCGTCGCCGGAGGCCTGACGCAGCGCGGCGCGCAGGCTGGCCGAACGGTCGCCGGGGATGCGGATGAGGCTGGCCTTCTGGTCGAGTGCCCGGCCGATGGCCTGGCGGATCCAGAACGTGGCGTAGGTCGAGAACTTGAAGCCACGGCGCCAGTCGAACTTGTCGACGGCGTGCTCGAGGCCCAGGTTGCCCTCCTGGATGAGGTCGAGCAGATCCATGCCCTGGGGCAGCGGGTAGCGGCGGGCGATCGACACCACGAGGCGCAGGTTGGAGCGGATGAACCGGTCCTTGGCCTTCGCTGCCTCACGGACCTGACGCTTGAGGGCGACGCCACGCTTGCCGGCATCGATCTGCTCTTGTGCCTCGCGGCCTGCTTCGATGATTCGCGAGAGCTCACGCTCGTCTTCGGCGGTCAACAGGGGGACCTTGCCGATGTCATTCAGGTAGAGACCAATGGAGTCGTTCATGATGTTTCCTACAACCGTTCGTGTTCGTGATGATTCCGGGGCCAGGCTGTGTCATCGGACACACTGCATCGGCCATGCGGATCGAGGCGTCGCCAGACATCGCACGTGAAAGTGCAGTCCAACGAGGTGATCGAAGAGCGGCAGACGCCGATAACGATGGACTTCCGGGGGGAAGCCGTCGTAAACCGTGTACTCGGGGGTATATGGGGGAGCGATTTACAGTAACAGACGTGTCAACCCCTTGTCGGGTCGGTTGCGTCCGATTTTCGTCACACGCCCATAAAATCGGGGCATCGTGCCCGAAACCGATCTACCGCTGCGTCGCGTCGGGCTCTTCGGTGGCACGTTCGACCCTCCGCACGTCGGGCATCTCGTCACGGCGGTCAACGTCCGGCACGCACTCGACCTCGACGTCGTCGTGATGATGGTGGCCAACGTCCCGTGGCAGAAGGAGGGCAGCCGGGCAATCACGCCGGCACCAGATCGACTCGCCATGGTCGACGCAGCGGTGCGTGATGTGCGTGGGCTGATCCCCGGCCGCCAGGAGATCGACCACGGCGGCCCGAGCTACACGGCCGACACCCTGTCGGTTCTGGCCGCCGATCATCCGGGCGCCGAGTTCTTCACGATCATCGGTGACGATGCCGCGGCCGGACTGCGGACGTGGACGCGCTGGGAGGAGGTCGTCGAACGGTCGCAGCTCGTCGTCGTCGACCGGCCAGGCGAACCGGTCGACCTGATCGACGACATCGACTGGATCCGCGTCGAGGTGCCCCGCCTCGAGGTGTCGAGCACCGACCTGCGCGCCAGGTTCACCGACGGCCGGCCGCTCGACTATCTCGTCACGCAGCCGGTCCTCGACGTGATCCGGGAGCGCGGTCTGTACGGAGCTTCGGCGTGACTGCCATTGCCCGGCGCCGCAAGCGCCGCACGATCTTCGGGGCAGCGCTGGCGGTGTTGCTGGTGCTCGCCGCTTCGGCGATGTTCGTCGTCGGTGTGGTGACGCTGTCCAACTCGCAGGAGGGTGAGGCGGTCGGTATCGACACGCGACCCAGGACCGAGTTCCCCGCGACGCCGAACGCACTTCTCGCCGTCACCGATGAGTCGGGTCGACTGGCATCGCTCGTCGTGATGACGCTGTTGCCCGAGGGACAGGGTGGCAGCATCGTCACTGTCGCGGTCAATGCCGATTCGACGGCGGGGTTCGGGTTGCAGCGTCGCCCGCTCGACGAGTCGTTCGACGCGGCGGACGTGGAGGGGCTGGTCGCCTCGGTCGAGGAGATGTTGGCGATCACGGTGCAGCGTGCCGAAGTGGTCGACGTCGAAGGCCTCCAGGCGATGCTGCCCGATGTCGAGGCACTCGGTGTGGTCCTGCCCACTGATGTCGTCGACACGCGGGGAGGTGGTGGCGTGATCTCCGCTGCAGGGCCGCAGACGTTCACCGTCGAGGAGATGGTGTCGCTTCTCGCGGCGATCGATGACGACGCCGAGGTCGACATCTCGCACGCGAACGACGTTGCGGTGTGGGAGTCGTTGGCGCAGACGGCCCCGGTGACCGCCCCGCCGGAGCCGATTCCGCTCGATGATCTCGGTCGGCCGATCGCGCCGTCCACCGTCGGGGAGTTGGTGACGAGGATGTGGCAGGGCGAGGTGTCGGTTCGTGACCTGCTGGCCACCCCCGTCATCGAGACCGAGAATCCGACACAAGTCGACGTCGTCTTGATCGACCGGCGTGATTCGAACCTCGTGTTCGCCCAGGTGTCGCCCGGGCTTGTGTCGACTCCGAACTCGGGGCTCACGACCAGAATCGTTGCGAACTTCACCGACGACGACCTGGCGGATGCTGGGGATCTGTACGAATCGTCGTCGGATGTGGCCGTCGAACTGATCGGTCGGCTGTTGTTCCTGGGTGGCAACGTCGCATCGGTCGACACGGCGCCGACTGGTGTTCCGCCCGTGACGATCGTCTTGGTTGCCGACGAGCGCGACTTCCAGGAGAGCGTCGAGGCTGCCACCGCGTTGTTCGGTGACGCTGAGGTCCGGTTGGCCGACACGGTGATCGTCGGCGTCGACATCGAAGTGATCCTCGGTATGTCGTATCTGGAGCACGAACTCAGCCGGGGTGCAGGCGTGGTGCCGGACTCGACCACAGCGTCCGACGTCTCCGCATCCAGCGTTGTGCCCGCTACGGTCCCAGACGATGGATGACCGAGATGGCTGACGCCGACAGACCCGACAACGTCGATGCGAGTCAGACACTTGCGCTGTGCGTCGCCAGGGCGGCATCCGATCTCAAGGCAACCGACGTGCTCATTCTCGACGTCGGAACGCTGTTGTCGATCACTGGGTACTTCGTGATCGCCAGTGCGTCCAACCCGCGCCAGGTCCGAGCGGTGGTCGACGACGTCGAGGCCAAGGTCAAGGCCGAACTGCAGCGATCCCCCGTGCGCACCGAAGGTGTGCGCGAGCAGCAGTGGACCCTGATCGACTATGGCGACGTCGTTGTTCACGTGTTCCTCGACTCGGTGCGCGAGTTCTACGAGATCGAACGGCTCTACATGGACGCCCCGCGCCTTGAGTGGGACGTCCCGGCCTCAGAACCCGGCTGACGGCGCCGCCGGACGATGCCGGCCGATGCCCCATCTCACCACCATCTCGTGAACAAGATGCGCACCTGCGTCGCGACGTGTTCACGAGAACGACGGTGCGGCGTTCGTTGTGATGCGGCCGAAGCGGTTGATAACCTACGCCGTCCCCTACGGGCACGTTTGGGGCTATAGCTCAGTTGGTAGAGCGCTTCCATGGCATGGAAGAGGTCAGGAGTTCGATTCTCCTTAGCTCCACGGAAAACCCCAGGTCACAGGCATCGCAGTCGGTGACCTGGGGAGTCGACCAGTCGAGCTGACACCTTGTGAAAGCCGTCTCCGGTAGCAAACGGTGCCATTTGGGCCTCCTGGAGCCCTCCGCTGGTGGTTCGGGCGCCCGTTTACCTGTCTGACCTCTTCCACGCCAGCCGAGAGGTTTGGCAATGGGAGGGTGTTCCGAGTAGCCGTGGCTCGGATCCGGAACGTCTCGCCGGTACTGCCGCGTGGTGACGACAAAGACCCGGGCCGACGGCCCGGGTCCTCGATCGTCGCTGCCGTTGGCTGCGGTCAGTTGGAGTCCCGCCGGTAGAGCAGGAGCGTGCCGATGGCGAGGCTGATCAGGGCGTAGCCGCCGAAGATGAGGGCGTACTGGGGACGGGTCAGCAGGTCGGCGATGGCGACTGGTGCCTCGAAGTTTGGCCCGGCGTCGAGGAGGCGGTAGCCGGCGCTGAAGGGCAGGAAGTGGCGGACGCTTTCTGGAATGGCCGGGGCGAACAGGCTCTCGATGACGAACGACCACAACAGGAGCCCGGTGATTGCGCCGGCGGTGTGGCGGGCGATCATGCCGACGCCGAGGCCGATCAGGGCGGCCAGGGCGATGTACAGCAGCGCCCACAGCGCACGGGATGTGAGGACCGACCCGATGCCGAGTGGGGCGCCGCCGACGGCAGCGCCGGCGAACCCGGCGATCATGCCGGTGGTGCCCAGGGCCAGACCGGCCGCGGTTGCCGTGATCGTCTTGGCTGCGACGATCACCCAGCGAGCGGGCCGGGCGACCAGGGCGACCGCCAACGTGCCGTGCTGGGCTTCGCCGGTGAACATGAGGATCCCGACGACCGAGGCCAGCATGGCCACCAACGGCAGCGGGTAGATGAAGAGCTCGGAGGCGGTGAGGGTGGGATCGGTGGCGGTTGCCGCCAGGACTCCGGCGATGACGCCACCGATGATGGCGGTGAGGGCGAGGATCACCCTGTTGGCTCGGAGGGCGGTCAGCTTGATCCACTCGCTCCGAAGGGCGGCTGGGACGGCTCGGACATCGTCGGATCGGGTACGGACGGCGGAGCGGTCGCTGGTCGTCCAGAGAGTGGTCGGGCTGGGGATGGTGGCGCTGGTGGTGTTCATGGTTCTGGTCCTTTGGGTTCGATGTTGGGTTGGGGTTCAGGCCGAGGCGAATTCGGCGGTTGCGCCGGTCATGTCGAGGAGGGTGTCCTCGAGCGACGGCGCGATCTCGCTGAGCTCGAGCAGGCGGATGCCGTTGTCGAAGGCGAGCTGGGACACCGCGGCCTTGGTGGTGCCGCGGACGATCAGTCGGTCGCCGGTGGTCTCGACGGTGACGTTCGGGCCGGCCAGCACGCGGGCGAGTTCGGCTGGTTGGGCTGTCTCGGCGACGACGGTCGCCGTCTGCCGAGCAGTGATCGCCTCGACGGTGTCGGCGGCCAGCAGTTTGCCGCCGCCGATCACGACGAGGTCGTCGGCGAACATGCTGAGTTCGCTGATGAGGTGGCTCGACACGAACACGGAGCGGCCGCGGCGTGCGAAGTCGGTGAGATGGAGGCGCAGCCAACGGATGCCGTCGGGATCGAGTCCGTTCGACGGCTCGTCGAGCAGCAGGACCTGAGGGTCGCCGAGCAGGGCGCCGGCGAGGGCCAGGCGCTGGCGCATGCCGAGGGAGAACCCGCCGGTGCGTTGGTCGGCGGCCGACTCGAGACCGACCTCGATCAGCACCTCGTCCACCCGCGACGCCGGGATCGAGCTCATGGCGGCCATGGCCCGCAGGTGGTTTCGAGCCGTGTGGCCGGGGTGCATGCACCGTGTGTCGAGTACCGAGCCGACCAGGCGGGCGGGGTGCCGGAGGTCGTTGTAGCGGACGCCGTCGTAGCGGATCTCGCCGTGGTCGGGGTGGGTGAGCCCGACCATCATCCGCATCGTGGTCGACTTGCCGGCTCCGTTCGGGCCGACGAAGCCGGTGACGCGGCCGGCGGCCACGGTGAATGTCAGGTCGTCGACGGCGGTGCGTGCGCCGTAGTGCTTGGTGATTCCGGTGACAGTGATCATGAGGTTGCTCCTGGTGAGTGGTGATGGGTGTGGTTGTGGGATTTGTGCGGCCGGTCGACAGCCCCGTGTGCCTGCAGTGGATTCAGCGACAACAGGGTGATGCCGAGGTCGCGGAGGGTCTGGAGGAGGCCGTGCAGTGCGGCCTGGTCGACGACTGGTCCGCGGATGACGGTGGTGCCGTCGTCCTCGGCGGTCAGATTCATGCCGTCGAACCAGGACGCCCAACGCGGTCCGAGGTGTCCTCGGACGCGGATCTCGTACCGCTGGGCGGGCACGTGATCAGCGGTCGGTTGCCGGTCCGCTGGCTCGTTGATGTGGTCGTCGGTGCTCACGAGGCGAACGTACGAACGGACCTGGTGAGCGCACATCACATGATGTGGTGAGGCGTCGTGGTGATTTGCGGCGATCGTGCGATCGCGCCTGGTCAGAGCCCCAGTTCGGCGGCGCGGGTCACCGCTTCGCGGCGGTTGGTGGCGCCGAGCTTCGTGTAGATGTGCTTGGTGTGGGTGCGCAGCGTGTTCAGCGACACGTGCAGCTCCCGGGCGACCTCGGGTCCGCTGAGGTCACTGCGCAGCAGCCGGAGGACGTCGAGTTCGCGGTCGCTCAGCTCGTCGGGAGCGGTCGAGCCGGAGCGGCGCCGCAACGGTGCGGACCGTGTCGATGCCAGGATCCGGACGGCGTGTGCGTCGCCCGCGCCGGCGATCGGACGGAGCAGGTTCGTCAGGGCCGGGTCGGCGTCGAGGAACGAACGCGACGTATCCCTGCGGCTCGGCCAGAGCGAGCGCCTTGCTCAGCGTCGCGTCGCGGCGGCGTCGTCGCCCGCTTGCGATTGGGCGAGGGCGAGGAGCACCAGGATCTCGATTGCGCTGCCGTCGCGGTGCCCGTCGTCGGCGGCGGTGAGCAGCCGGCGAGCAGCCCGGCGGCCTGCTCGACCGCGTCGGCTGATCCTCGGGCGAGGAGCACGCCGGCGAGGGTGATGTGTTCGAACTCACGGACGTAGCTGAGTTCGTCGTGGGCAGAGAGGCCCTGTGCGTCCGCCCACCTGGCCGCTGCGTCGAGATCTCCCCGTCTTGACCTCGATCCTGGCCTTCGACGCCGTGACCGGGCGGACGCTGGGCGAGTAGTCGGTGTTGTAGAGAGCCTCGGCCTGGGTGAGGAGTTCGAGCGCCTTGTCGAGGTCGCCGTGGGCTTCGTGGAGGCGCGCCATCGCGACCCTCCAGCGGTAGGGGTGCTGGGGCAGTCCCACGTGCTCGCCGAGTTCTGCGCTGGCCCGGAGGTGTTCGGCGGCGGTGTCGAGGTCGTCGTGCTCGATGGCGAGCAGGCTGAGGCCGACGTGCATGTCGGCTGCACCGCGGAGACCGGGGTGATCGACGGTGTGCCGGAGCGCAGACTCGAAGGTGCGCTGCGCGTCGCTCAGTCGTCCCTGGGTGATCTGGATGTCGGCGAGGGCAAGTGAGCAGCCCATGACGTCAGGGAGGTAGTCGCCGGACTCGAAGCAGGTGACCGACTCCGCGTAGCACGTGCGTCCGTCGTCGAGGTCGCCTCGACTCCAGTGGGCGAGACCGATCAGCGCCATGGCTGCGCCACGCTGGAGGTGGTCGTCGGCCCCGGCCAGCTCGAGGACGCGTTGCGCGTGCTCGATGGTCGCGTCGATGTCGCCTGCCAAGAGCGCAAGTCCGGCTCGATGCACGGCAGCCATCGCGGGGAGACGGCCGTATGCCACGTCGTCGAACACGATCGGGCGAGTCCGTCCGGTCGAGCCAGGAGTCGACGATCTCGAGCAGTGGGTCGAGCGCGCGTGTGTCGCCGGTCGCCATGCGGGCCCCGATGAGTGCCATGGCGAGCACCGGTCGGTCGTCGTAGACGTCGGCGGGGAGGGCTTCGAGCCAGGCCCGCAGTTGCGACTCGTGGCGCGCCCGCTGCATCGCGGGTGCAGCGCAGTTCGATCAGTTCCGCAGCTCGCTCAGCGTCGTCGCCGGCGAGCGTGTGAGTCGATCGCCTCGTGAGGGTCACCGTTGCCGGCGTACCAGTCGCTCGCCCGGCGGTGCAGTTCTGCCAGCCGGTCGGGCTGCTCGTCGAGAAGTCTCGCCCGCACGACATCGCCGAAGAGATGGTGGTACCGATACCAGGTGCGGCGGTCGTCGAGCGGGACGAGGAACATGTTCGATCGGTCCAGCTCGTCGAGGATGGACCTTGGCGTCGTCCTGGCCGGTCACGGCTGCGCAGAGCGGACCGGTGAGCCGGCTGAGGATCGACGTGTCGAGGAGGAAGTTGCGGATGCGTGCGGTCTGGCGCTCGAGGACCTCATCGGCCAGGTAGTCGAGGATGAACCGGTCGTCGCCTGCGAACTCGCTGATGAACGAGGCCGGGTCGCTGCGACCTTGCATCGACAACGCAGCGAGTTGCAGGGCGGCGATCCAGCCTTCGGTCCGTGCTTCGAGCACGTCGACGTCAGTTGTCGTCAGGGTCAGTTCCATTGCGCCGTTCAAGTACTCGGCAGCTTCGTCGGCCGTGAAGCGCAGGTCGGCAGCGCGGACCTCGAGAAGAGCGCCTTCGGCTCGCAGGGAAGCGAGGGGGAGCGGGGGATCGGCGCGGGTGACGATCACCAGGCTGAGCTGCGGCGGGAGGTGCTCGAGCAGGAACGTCACGGAGTCGTGGATCTCGGGGGCTGTGATGACGTGGTAGTCGTCGAGCACCAGGACGATGTCCTGCGACGCGGTCTCGAGGTCGTTGATCAGCGTCGCAACGACGGTCTCCAGCGGTATCCGGCCACTCTGGAGCAGGGGAGCAGTGTCTGCGACCAGTTCGGGGGTCACTGTTGAGAGTGCAGCAAGGACGTACGTCCAGAACTGCTCGGGGTCGTCGTCATCGTGCGTCGAGCGACAGCCAGGCGGTGGTGCGCTCGCCGGCGAACCAATCAGCCACCAGGGTGGTCTTGCCGAACCCAGCGGGCGCCGACACCAGGGTCAGTGCAGGGTGCCCACGCCGTGTGGCCAGGTCGCGCAGTCGAGGTCGGTCCACGAGGGTGCGACGTCGGCGCGGTGGGTGCAGCTTCGTGGTCAGCAGCACGATTCCCTCGGCCCCCGTGTCACCCGCCTGGTCCGTCGTCGTCATCGGGCAGTCTTGCGGCGAGGCGCGGCGCGGACATGGGCGCGTTCGCCGGGTCGGCTGAGGAGGCTGAGGACCTCGACGGGTTGATCGCCGGCTGCGCCGAACCAGTGGGGTACCTGGGTGTCGAACTCGGCGACCTCGCCGGCCTGCATCGTGAGGTCGTGGCCGCCGAGCAGCAACCGCAACTCACCGCTGAGGACGTACAACCATTCGTACCCCTCGTGCGACTTGAGCTGTGGCCGCTTGCGCTCGGGCGGGATCAACACCTTCCACGCGTGCATTCCGTTCGGATGCTGGGTCAGCGGCACGACGACGCGTGCACCGCGCTTCTGCGGCTGCGGCCGGATTCGCGGGTCGCCGACGTCGGGCGCGCCGACGAGGTCGTCGAGCGCGACGCGGTACGCCCGAGCGATCGGGAGCAACAACTCGAGGCTCGGCTTGCGTTGCCCTGTCTCGAGACGCGACAGGGTGCTCTTCGAGATTCCCGTCGTCTTCGACAGCTCGATCAGCGTCAGTCCGCGCTCGGTGCGCAAGGTCCGCAGTCGGTTCGCGACCTCAGCGAGCACGTTCGTGGTCTCCGAGGTCGCTGTCATCGCCCAATTCAACATCGGATTCCCAGAACCGGCAACGAAAGTTGTGGTGCCCTCCGCATTCGGCGCACCGTCGCTGCAGGAGGTTCAGATGAGCACAGAACGAAAGCAACAATCACGAGGACACGTCGCGGTCGATACGCCGCGGTTCGCCGCCTTCGGCGCCCGGAACTTCCGGCGCTACTTCATCGGCCAGATCATCTCGAGCGTCGGCTCGTGGACCCAAGCGCTCGCGGTCACCTGGCTCGTGCTGGATCTCACCGACCGCAGCGACCAGCTCGGCATCGTCATGGCGCTGCAGTTCCTGCCGATGCTGCTCCTCGGAGCACCTGCCGGCGTCCTCGCCGACAAGATCGACAACCGCCGGCTGCTCATTGCGACCTCGACGGCCTCGGGTCTCGTCGCACTGGGCTTCGGGGCGATGATCGCCTCGGGTCATACCAGCATGTGGGCGATCTACCTGCTCACGACGACGCTCGGCCTGCTCCTCGCTGTCGAACGTCCTGCCATGCAGGCCATCCTGTTCCAGCTCGTCGGCCCCGACCTGCTCCCGAGCGCGGTGGCCGCCAACAGCACCATCAACTCGATGTCACGCCTGGTCGGCCCAGCGCTCGCCGGCGCCCTGATCGCGGGATTCGGAGTCGGGGATCTGCTTTGCCGTCAACGCCGCCTCGTACCTCGTCGTGATCGGCGCCCTCGCCGGGCTCCGTCGAAGCGAACTGATCGCCCGTCCACTCCTCGGCCGGACCAAGGGCAAGTTGCGCGAAGGCTTCGCCTACGTCCGCAACCAACCCGACGTGCGCCGACCGTTGGTGGTGATGGCTGTCGTCGGCACCATGGCGCTGAACTTCCAGACGACGTTCCCGTCGATGGTCCGATTCGAGTTCGACCTCGGTGCCGGATCGATCGGCACCGCAATGAGCGTCAGCGCGATCGGCTCGATCCTCGGCGGCATCTACATCGCCGGCGTGCAACCCGACTCACGCCGCACGCTCGGCATCGTGCTCGTGGGATTCGCGGCGACCCTCATCACGCTCGGACTCGCCCCCGGATACTGGGCATTCGTCGCCCTCAGCATCCCGTTGGGATTCGCGTCCGCGTCGTTCCAATCGGTCGACACCGTGGTGCTGCAGCGGGCCACCGAACCAGCGATGCAAGGACGGGTCATGGCGCTGCAACAGATGGCCTGGTTCGGCAGCACACCGATCGGAGCACTCCTGATGGGATGGGTCATCCAAGTCTCGTCCCCCCGAGTTCCGTTTGCGGTGGGTGGGCTGTCAGCACTCGCCAGCGCAGCAGCGGTCGTGCTCATGCGTCGGGCCGACAAGCCCATCGAAGGCATCACGCACGCCGCCGCCGTGGTCGCCGTCATCGCGATGACCCGTTCAGTGACGCCAGATCGGTCGCCGGCGGCGACTCAGTGCTCGGCGAATTGGCGGGCATCCAACTTCGCTTCGCAGATGGAATTCGTCCGGGAGAGTGTGGATGTGGGACGTGATCGGTCAGTGCAGGGACACTCCGACGACGATCGCCGACGGCGAGAATCGCCGCGACGAGGAAGTCGATCGTGGCGCAGAACGGGGGCCACCATCGAGTGCCGGTGACGAACTCGGGTTCGGTGCTGCCAGAGGTCTTTGACACCGTGAGCGGCGTAGCCGGCCACCAGCAGCCAGGCTGACCCAGTGACGCCGACGGCGGCGAGGACCAGGAACGCAGCGGCGACCGAGCTCTCGACGGCGATCACTCGTGGTCTGCCGTCCGCAACAGCGAAGCCGATGTAGACGGCGGCGATGAACGCGATGTACAGCGCGTGGAGGGTCGCGGGCTCGAGCCATCGAAGTGCGACCGTGGAGGCGGCTTGAATGGCTCCGACCAGCAAGCCCCACAAGATTGGTCGGATGTCCGACTTCCCAGAACGGATGTACTTGTGGTCCACGACGCAACTCGGATCGGTTCCGGACTCGAGATCCATGGCGGGCCTCAGCCGTCGCCGCGGAGCAGACGTTGGCCGTACTCGTCGGCGGTGATCACGTCATGTTCGGCCTCGGCGAGTCCTTGGAATCGTCGTGGCAGGAATGGCTGCAGCGCATCGATCTTCTTCCATCCGGGCATGGGAGATCCGCCATTCGAATCGGGTACGTATCTCGACGCTGTCCCGGGTGTGTGGGGGGTGATGTAGCGGGGACAGTTGACGAAGATGTCGGTCACCTTGGCCCGGACGATGAGGTCGGCGCCCGGGTAGTCGCCCATCACCGGATCATCACGGGTCACGACGGCGTGGGCGTGGGTTCGGATTCGGTGTGGGCGTTCGAAGTCCATGAACAGCAGCCCGATGCGCCCATCGCCGGCGATGTTGCCCATGGAGAGGAACATGCCGTTGCCGTCGTAGCTGGGGAACACGATGGTCGTCTGGTCGATCACGCGGACGAAACCCGCGGCACCTCCTTTGTGGGAGACGGTCGGTTGGCCGTCTGCGTTGACAGTGCTGAGGAAGAAGAAGGTTCGTGATTCGATGAAGGCCTTGGCGTCGTCGTCGATGTCGGGCCGGACGATGGCAGCTGCGAGCACGTCGGCGATCTCGCGGCTGTCGAACTGGTCTTGGAGGCGGCGATGTTGTTCGCCGTAGAAGGTGGTCATGGTGTCTCTCTCGGTTGTGGTGGATGGTTCGTGGGGTGGATCGACTGCGTGACGAAGGTCTTGTGGATCGCGATGGCGGCTGCGGAGCCGTCTGCGGCAGCGAGGAGGACTTGGTGGGGCATTGGCGGCGGGCGACGCACGTCTCCGGCGGCCCACACGAGTGGGTGGTTGGTGGCGCCGGTGTCGCTGGTGACGATGTAGCCGTCCGGGTCGATGTCGCAGCCGAGCATTCGTGCGACCGAGCTGCGCGGTACGACGGGGGCCTTCACGAACGCAGCCGTCGCTGCGATCACCTGCCCGTCGCGAAGCGTCACATGGCTGAGCGAGCTCCCGTCGCCGTCGATCGACTCGACGTCGTCCGCCGTGACGACGGTGACGTGTGGTGTCCACGACCGGACGAGAGCTGCGAGGTGGTCGGCAGCGGGGGCGGCCTCGATGACGACGACGGGTTGGTCGCGGTGTTCCCACCCGTCGCAGAACGGGCAGTTGAACACCGACTTTCCCCACCGATCGCGGAGACCGACGATCGGTGGGAGGTCGTCGTGCACCCCCGTCGCCAGCACGACGGCGTCGCCGAGCAGGCTGGTGCCGTCGGCGAGCGTCATCGACACGTACCGATCGTTGCTCACCGCCGTGCTGACCGTGCCGTGGACGATGCTCACGCCGTACGACTGCAACTCGGTGAGAACATCGGTGCGGAAGCCTTCGGGCGCGGTTCCATCGTCGTGTCGGGAAGCCGTGGAACTCGTCGACGGTTGCGTTGCGAGGGGTGTGGTCCTCGATCACGGTGACCCGATGCCGGGCTCTGGCGAGCACGAGGGCTGCCGTCAGGCCGGCGGCGCCCGCACCAATGACGAGTACGTCGCTGATGACATCTCGGGTGGTGTTCATGACGCCGACATGTCCGCCGACGTGGAGACCTCGGTGACCTCGCTGTGCCCGTGGTGGCCGTTGTGGTGACGGCCATGGCGACCGGCGTGCACATCAGGACCGGTCCGGCGGGGGAGCTGTGTGAACGTGACGATCGCCGCGCAGAATGCAAGACCCGCTGCGACCCACAGTGAGCTGTGCATCGAGTCGACGAATGCGGTGCGGGCGACGGCAACGATCTGGTCGGCCTGATCGCCGAGGTTCAGGTTGGTGTCGAGCGCGGCGCCGACGTTGTCGGCGAGCATGTGGCGATCCGCGTCGGTCAGGTTCGGGAACTGGTCGAGTTCGCTGCGCATGGACGTCGCATACGCGGTGGCTGCGACGCTTCCGATCACGGCGACGCCGAGTGCTCCACCGAACTCGCGGACGGTGTCGTTGACGGCGGAGCCGACCCCGGCGCGGGCCGGGGGAAGGGTCGCCATGATCATTTCGGTTGCGGGTGGCATGGCGATGCCGGCGCCGAGGCCGAACAGCAGCAACCCGATGCCGGTGGGCAGATAGGAGCCGCCGTCGACGAAGACAGCTTGCACGGCGACACCGGCGGTGGCGATCAACGTGCCCGTCGTGACGGTGATGCGTCCACCGTGCATCTCGGCGAGGTGCGCGCCGGCTCCGGTACCGAGCAGCATGCCGATCGCGGCGGGCACGAGGGCGAAACCCGCTGCCAGCGGCGTGTACTCGAGGACGAACTGGAGGTACTGGGCTTGCAGGAACACCGTGCCGGCCATGGCGAAGAACAGCAGGGCAAGTGCGATGCTGCCGGCGGAGAATCTGCGGTTGCGGAACAATGACATGTCGAGCATCGGGTCGTCGCGTCGCAGCTCCCAGGCGACGAACAGGACAGCGATCACCGTGCCGATCGCGAAGTTGACGAGGGAGGTCGTCGAGGTCCAGCCGCGCTCGGGTGCCTGGATGATGGCGTAGACGAGCGTGCTGATCGCAGCGATCGAGAGGGCTGCGCCGACCGGGTCGAGCCGCGTGGCGTGGGGATCACGTGAGTCGGGAATGACGTGAACCGCGCCGATGAAGGCGGCCACGAGCAGCGGCACGTTGATCCAGAACACCGACGACCACGAGAAGCTCCGCATCAACGCACCCCCCACGATGGGTCCGAGGGCGATGCCGACGCCGGCCGCAGCCGTCCACGCTGCGATCGCCTTGGCGCGTTCACGGGGATCACCGAAGACATTGACGAGAATCGACAACGTGGTCGGCATGATCAGTGCCCCTCCCAGGCCCATGACGCAACGCCCGGCGATGAGCACCGTCGTCGAATCTGCGCTCGCGGCGACGACGGAACCGGCGAGGAACGTGGCCAGGCCGGCGAGCAGCGCATGTCGGCGACCAAAGCGGTCACCGAGGCTGCCTGCCGTGAGGAGCAGCCCCGCGAACACGATGGTGTACGAGGCGACGATCCACTGCAGTTGGGCGGAGGACGCCCCGAGGTCGCCGACCAGGCGTGGCATGGCGACATTGATGATGGTGTGGTCGATGGAGGTGACGAGCAGGGCGAGGACGAGCACGCCGAGGATGCGCCACCGGTGGGGGTGGCTGGCGTGAGTGTCGGCCAGGGACTGGGTGGTGGGACGACCGTGCATGATGACTCCTTGGTTCGGGTGGTTTGGTTTTGGTTGATTTGGTCGTCCGCTACGGGAGCAGACGGGTGATCTCGTCGATGACGACGCCGGGTTGGTCGATCTGGACGTTGTGGCTGGTGTCGTCGACCGCCGTCAGGCGGGCGTTGGACGACAGCGCCATCCAGGTCTGCTGTCCCTGGTTCCACGCATCGTTGAGACGGTCGACCTCTGACGCAGCCAGGTCGGCAGGGACCTCGCGGTGGGTGGCGGTGATGACGGCCATTGGAAGCGAGCCAAGTGAGCTGATTTGTGCCGCCTCGGTGAAGGCGGCGACGACATCGAGTTGCTCGCCGTTCCCGCTGGGCGCGAACGAGCTGGTGCAGAGTCCGCGCAGCATCGCCGCGCCCTCGGAGCCGTCCTCGACGACAGCGCACAGTGCGGCCGGCCAGGTGGTGGGCGAAGCATCGACGAGGACGAGCCCGGTGACCTCGTCGGCGAAGAGTGATGCGAAGGTGATCGCTTCCGCCCCGCCGAATGAGTGGCCAACGGCGACGTATGGTCCGGGTTCGCCGATGGTGTCCAGCAGTGTGTGCAGCTCGTGTGCCTGTGTGCTGAAGGTTGCGTTCGAGGTGGCGGGGTCGCTCGTTCCGGTGCCGGGTCGGTCGTAAGAGCAGACTCGCGCATGGTTGGCGATGGCGGGCTCGATCGAGGTCCAGCTGGTGGTGTCGCCACCGAAGCCGGAGATCAGCAGCACCGTGGTGTCGCCGTGACCGACACAGCGGATGTGAAGCCGCGCACCTCGAGTGTCGACCAGCTCGTCGATCGTCGCGGTCGGGCGTGCGACGAGAGGCACCGTCGTGGTCGGCGGCGTGATCGATGTTGTGGTCGTTGCGTTGGCCGCCGGGTTGGTCGTGGGTACGTCGGACTCGCTGCTCCGGTCGGTGCCACATGCGGTGGCAGCGAGGAGCGCGGTGGTGAGCAGGACGAGTCCAAGTCGGTTGCCCTTTCTCGGTTGTCCCGAACTCGGCCGGGCAGTGCGGTGTGGAAGCGTGTCGATGGGGTTCATGGGGGACACGATCGACCTAAGGGGGGACGGCTCGCATCGGCCGTGCCCCCTCAGATTCGGGGACGCACCCGGACTCGGGTCCCTCGAGAAGCAGGCAATACTTGTCGCATCGTCCACGACCGCCTCCCCACATCGGACTTCGTCGGCCGGAGTGCCGAGTTGGCCACGTTCGACCGCGCGGTCGCGGATGCGCGCAACGGCCTGCCGTCGGTCGTGCTGGTCAGTGGGGATGCCGGCATCGGCAAGACCACGATCGTCAGCGAGATCGCCGCCCGCTCCGGCGTCGACCTGTATCTGGGGCGTTCCACGCACATCGGTGGTGACACCATTCCGCTGGCGCCACTGGCCGATCTGTTGCGCCAAGTGCGGCGGACGAACCCGCTGCTGTTGAGCGAGACGCCGGAGCTTGCGACGTTGCAGCACTGGTTGACACCCGCGATGGCCACGCCCCAGTCGTATGGCTCATCGCACGGGGGGCTGTTCGTCGCCGTCCTCGAGCTGATCACGCGGCTGGACGCCGATGCTGCAGTGATCGTCGGGTTCGAAGACCTGCACTGGGCCGATGCGGTGACGTGGGATCTGTTCGAGTACCTGGCTCGCAACCTGATCGACGAGCAGGTGGTCCTGGTGGGGACCTACCGTGCCAACGAGGTCGCCAACCACCCCAGCCAACGCGGTCGGCTGGCCGAGCTGACCCGGCTCCCAGCCGTTCATCGAATCCAACTGGATGGACTGAACCCGGACGAGGTCGCTCAGCGCGTGGCGTCGCTACTCGGTGGGGTCGCACCGAGCGCGCTGGTCGAGCAGGTCGTCGCCCGCGGTCGCGGCAATCCCTTCTTCACCAGCGAGCTCGTCGCCGCGGACCTGGCGGGTGAGGCCATTCCCCTCGTGCTCTCCGATCTGATTTCCACCGAGATCGCCGATCTCGACGACCGCGCACGACTGGTGTTGGGCGCGGTCGCGACGATCGGCCGCGACACCAGCCATCCGCTCCTCGCCGCAGTCGTCGACCTCCCCGAACACCAACTCGAAGCCGCCGTGCGAACAGTGATCGACTCGCGAATGCTGGTCGTCGTGAACGACGCCTACCGCTTCCGTCACCCACTGCTCGGCGAAGTCGTGTACGCCGACCTGCTGCCTCCGCAACGAGTCCGCCTGCACCGCAGCGTCGCGGCATCGTTGCAGCAGCAGACGGCCGACACGTTGCGACGAGCAGACCGTGCCGGTGAGCTGGCGTTCCATCTCGACCGGACAGGCGACGCCGACGCGGCCTTCTCGGCGTTACTCGCGGCCGCCGATGCGGCGGAGACGATCGCTCCTGCCGCAGCGTTCGCACACCTCGAGCGTGCCTTCGAGCTGTGGGACTCGGCCGGCGAAGCCTCCGCCGAGGTCGATCGTGGTCATCGATTGTGGCAGGCCGCCGACATCGCCACTTCGACAGTGGGCAACGAGCGAGCCGTGCAACTGGCGAAAGCGGCCTTCGAGCACGGGACACCTCCGCTCGGAGCGGCGTGGGGCCATGAACGGCTCGGGCGCTACTTGTGGGCCACCGGCCGCTCGGAAGAGAGCAGCGCCGAATTCGCGCAGGCGGTCGCGTTGCTGAGCGAGGGCGTCGACGCCGCCCCGGTCTACGCGGGTCTCGGACAGGCCGAGCTGATGGCTGGCCACTACGTCACATCGGAACGCTGGTGCGCAAAGGTCCTCGACCTCGTCCCCACACCCGACGCTCACCCTGGGGCGTGGGGGATGGCGCAGCGTGTACTGGGCATCGTGCGCAGCAACCAGGGCGGCCCGGCCGAAGGGGTCGAGATGTGCCGGGCATCGGTCGCTGCCGCAGTCAGCGCACAAGGTCGGGCGCTCGCCACCGTCTATCTCTGTGTTGCACTCGGCGATGCCGGCGACGACCAGGCAGCCCTCGACACCGCTCTGGACGCTGTCGCCGAGGGTCAGGTCACCGGGCTCGATCGAGGTTTTGGCTGCTATCTCGATTCGCTCGCGGCGGAGGCCCTTATCCGGCTGGGGCGGTGGAGCGAGGTCTCGGGCGTGCTCGCCCGCCAACCGATTGACGACACCCTGCCGGTCGGCCTTCTGCGACTCGAGCGAGTGAGGGCGATGCTGGCGGCCCGTCGGGGTGACACCGCTGACGCACTCGACCACCTCGCGGCCGCGCAGGTGCTCCCGATCGATGGTTGGCACCACACCGTTCGCGTGGCGACGACGGCCGACGTCCACCTAGCGCTGGGCAACTGGGACGAGGCTGCGCAGGCAGCCGAGTTGGGGTGGGATGCGACCGGCACGACCTCCGTGCTGTGGGCGGCGCGGTTCGCGATGTTCGGCGTCGTGGCCGAGGTGGAACGAACGCTCGACCGACAGGCGCGTCGAGAGCCCGTCGACGTCGATGCGACGATCGCCCGCCTGCAACAACGACTCGACGCAGCTCGCGCGTTCTGCGAGGGCGTGCCCGGAGGCCCTCAGCGCGACACAGCCGCACACCTCGCACACGCAACGGCCGCTCTCACACGGCTCGAGGTCTCCGATGCGGGTGCCTGGGGTGAGGCCGTTGCGCGCTGGAGAGATCTGGGTGATCGTTGGGCGACAGCCATGGCGCTCGTGCGCGAAGCCGAGGCGTCGGCGTTCATCGGTGCCGCGGACCGCGCCGCATCGTCGCTGCGCGAAGCGCACGCGATCGCGTCCGAGCTGAATGCGCTTCCACTGCTGGCAGAAATCGACGCAGTCTCGAGCCGCACGCGAGTCAGCATCGAAGCCCCCACGCGGTGTGGTGCTCGAGGAAAGTTCCGTGGAACGCCTGGGCCTGACCCCACGCGAGGCGGAGGTACTGACCCTGGTCGCCGCTGGACGCACCAACCGTCAGATCGGCGACGAGCTTTACGTTTCGGACAAGACGGCCAGCGTGCACGTGTCCAACATCCTGCGCAAGCTCGGCGTCAACAGCCGGGTCGATGCGGCAGCCGTGGCGCAGCGGCTGGGTATCGCCTGACGCGAACGTTCGTGATCTGAGGGGGAGCGCCCGATGCGCTCACCACAGCCTTAGGCCGACCATGAGGTCATGCCTTCGACGACCGACCGGTCGAACCCACCTCCCCTCGACGCCGACCTCGACGTGTGCGGAGCCGTCCCGCCCGGGCTGTCGGGCCGACTGGTAGCACTCGACCCGGATGGCGTCATCCACTCGGTTCTCATCGGTGATGGCCGCGTGTCGTACAGCGGCCGCCGGCTACGGACCGAGACAAAGGTTCACGATCTCGTCTACTTCGGCGGCTCGACGCTGGTGTTCGGTGACGACTCATCCGCGTACGAGCTCGGATCAGCCGGCGACACGCTGCGCCGTGTCGACCTTGCAGGCCACCGGCGCTCGCTCGCTGCGCCGCCGACGCACGACGCGGCGACCGGCGAGTTGCATCTCATCGCCCACGACACCAATGGACTGCAGGCGTACGTCGTCGTCTCCGCAGGTGCGCTCATGCGTCGGAGCCGCCCTCTCCTCCACGCCCCCGAGCCAATCCACGACCTTGTGATCAGCCGCGACCACGCCATCCTCGTCGCAGACGGCTTCGTCGGTGTCGTGTCACGCAACGGCGAGCTGCGCTCGATCTGGATCCCAACGGGTACCGAAGCCGCCCACCCAGTGCACGCGCACGACGCGGGTACCAGCGTCATCGTCCTCGCGCTCACCCCGCTGCTCGAACGATGGACGCTGCACCTCGAAACCGGAACCATCCAGCGCGAGGTGCTCGATCCGACGCCCCGACGCTTCGCCCAGTGCAGCATCCACGGCGCCGACGGGACGCCGCTCTGCCTCTGGACGACGGGCAACGGAACCATCGGCTACCACGATCTCCTCAACTCCCGCAACCTTCATCACAGCCTTCACCCCGGCGTGCCAGGCGACTTCGTGTTCGTCACCGGCGCGACGCCACAGCGCGACGCCGACGACGGCTGGCTCGTCGGGTTCGTCCACCACCGCTCCGACGAAGGGACCGAGCTGTTCGTGATCGACGCAGCCGACATCGCCGCACCGGCCATCGTCACTGCCCCCATCCCTCGACTCGTCCCTCCACAGCTCCGCTGCACCTGGATCCCCTCGACTCGGCAATGACACCCACCGCAATCACCACCAACGAAGGAGCACTCACCATGAACACCATCCACCACACCGAACCGGCAATCGAGCCGATTCCTGCGATCGTCGACGACGACCAGCCGGCCGTCGTCGACGACCAGCCCCGTCGGGAACCCATCTGGCGAGTTGTCGGAGGGTCGATCGCCGCCGGCTTCCTCGGAGCCGTCGTGCTGACCCTCGGCATCTTCGGCGGCGCCGCCGAGCACGTCATCTCAGCCTCGGCCCTCCTCGCATTCGCCGGCGGTTGGGTGATGCTCGTCGCACTGTCGAGTCGATTCACCAGCCAGCCTCAACGCTGGGCCCGAGTGCCAGCGGTCATCATGGCCGTCGCAGCGCTCGTACTTCTGGTCGTACAGCCCGACGACCGAGCCCTCGACAACGCTGGGTGGGTGTGGCCATCGGCGGCGCTCGTGCTCGCCGTGTGGATGGGCGTCCAGATTCACCGCCACCTCAGCGGGCGCGTTCGCTGGCTGATCTATCCGGTCGTGGCCTCGCTCGCCATCGGCGCCGTCGGCGGCATGTACGAGACTGTTGCCAGGGTCCAGGATTGGAACGCCTACCCGGCACCCGGCACGCTCTACGACGTCGGCGGTCACCGCCTGCACCTGCACTGCACCGGAACCGGAAGCCCCACCGTCGTACTCGAGCAGGGACTCGGCGCGACATCGGCAAACTGGACCCGCATCACGAACGAACTGGATCACACCACCCGCGTCTGCACCTACGACCGAGCCGGCCAGGGTTGGAGCGACGACGTCGCTCCGCGACAAGACGGACTGGACATCGCAGCCGACCTCCACACACTGCTCACACGTGCGAACGAACCGGGCCCCTACGTGCTCGTCGGCCACTCCGCCGGCGGACCGTATGTCATGACGTTCGCCGCCACATACCCCGATGAGATCGCCGGCATGGTGCTGCTCGACTCGATGAGTCCGCACGAGTTCACCGACCTGCCCGGCTTCGCCAGCGAGCAGTCGATGATGAGTCGAGGTCTCGGCGTACTCCCCACCCTCACCAGGTTGGGTGCCGGTCGGGCGCTGCCCACCTCGGCTTGGTCGAGCCTCCCCGAGCCGGCCGCATCGCAGGTACGGGCCTTCGCCGCCAGCGCCCGCGGCATGCGCAACATGCGCGACGAACAGTCGATGTATCGCACCGTGTTCGAACAGGCGAAGGCATTGACGTCGCTCGACAACACGCCGCTCGTCGTCGTCACCGCAACCGAGTCGACCGACAAGCACGAAGAATGGATCGACCTCCAGAACCGTCTTGCTGCGTTGTCGACCAACAACGACCATCGAGTCGTCGAAGCCACCCACGCAGGACTCGTCGACGACCGTGACGCCTTCCGCGCTTCGGTGGAGGCCATCGCCGACGTCGTCCGAGCAGCCCGGACCGAGCAGCCCGTCACTGCTCGGTGACGAACACGGATTCACCCGACCACAACCAAACCAACGAGAGGAACCCATGAACACGACCATCCAGCCGCAGACCAACAATTCACTCGACCGAGTGAGCGCCGCAACCGTGACGATGCGAGCCATAGTGCAGGACCGCTATGGCTCCAGCGACACTTGGCAACTGACCGACATCGGCCGCCCGGAGATCGACGACCACGAAGTGCTCCTCCGTGTGCACGCCGCCGGCCTCGACCGCGGAACGTGGCACGAAATGACCGGCCGCCCGTACCTGCTGCGCCTCGTCGGCTTCGGTCTGCGCTCACCGAAGAACCGAGTGCCCGGACGCGCCGTCGCCGGAACCGTCGTCGCCGTCGGAGCGGGCGTGACCCGGTTCACCGTCGGCGACGCAGTCTTCGGTGCCGGCCGAGGAAGCTTCGCAGAGTACGCCGCCGCACGTGAGGACAGGCTCGCTCACAAGCCGGCGACTCTGACCTTCGAGCGGGCCGCGGCGGTTCCCATCTCAGCGACCACGGCCCTCCAGGGCTTGCGCCTCGGTCGGATCGCTGCCGGACAGAGGGTCCTGATCATCGGAGCATCCGGTGGTGTCGGCAGCTACGCCGTGCAGATCGCCAAGGCGTACGGTGCCGACGTCACCGGCGTGTGCAGTGCAGCGAAGGCCGACTTCGTGCGCTCGCTCGGCGCCGACCAGACGATCGACTACGCAGTCGAGAAGTTTGCCGACGGATCCCGTCGTTACGACCTGATCGTCGACATCGGAGGCAACACCGCACTCCGACGCCTCCGGCGCTCCCTCGAGTCGACGGGCAGCCTCGTCATCGTCGGCGGCGAGAGCAAGGGCAACCTGACCGGAGGTTTCGGGAGGAGTCTGCGAGCACCGCTGA
This sequence comes from Ilumatobacteraceae bacterium, assembly GCA_963774765.1. Classification (GTDB taxonomy): domain Bacteria; phylum Actinomycetota; class Acidimicrobiia; order Acidimicrobiales; family Ilumatobacteraceae; genus Sva-07. The sequence continues at coordinate 856,277 of CAVZGP010000009.1, read as the reverse complement.
TGTCGCTGTTCGTGCGTCCTCGACTGACCATGCTCACATCGACGGAACACCATGCCGACCTGGCGCCATTGACCGAACTCATCGAGGCGGGAAAGGTCACGCCGAGCATCGAGGCGACCTACCCACTCGACCGAGCGGCCGACGCGATGCGCCAACTCGAGGCCGGCACAGTTCGGGGCAAGGTTTCCATCACGATCTGACGGGTCACCCCGAGAACCAGACTCGTGCTGAGTCGGGTGATCAGGGGTTGGATGTCGTTCCACGGAGGTGGTGGAGTTCGGGGAGCGCTTCCCGATCCTTCGGACGATCGGCGTGAGTCTTGCTATCGATGATGTCGTCGAGTGATGCGAGGTGGATGACGATGCCGTCGACATCGACCTCGGTGCAGCGCTGCATGAGCTCGTCGAAGGTGCGCCTGCCGCCCGTGACGGGGAGCTCGCGTAGAACGTCGAGCGGGCCGGCGTCGGTGGTCCAGGTGGTGCTGCCGAACGCCTGCAATGTGGCGGCGTCGATGGTCACAGGGAGGTGGCGGGCTTCTTCATCAGTGAGGCCGGCAACACGAAGACGAGCGCCGAGTTCGCGCAGGGCGGACGCGAGGCGATCATCGTTCGCTTCGGTGGCGGCGGGGACGAAATCAATGTCGTAGGTCCGCCGTCGTGCTCCGTGGAGCTGGGAGGCGAAGCCGCCGACCATGACGTAGTCGACCCCGTGGCGGTCGAGCACTTCGAGGATTCGTTCGGGATCGAACCGTTGCGGTTCAGCCGGCACGGTCGTGTTCGCGGGCCTCGTTGATCCGGTTGAGGTAGGCGAGCAGCTTGTCCTTGGTGTCCAAGGGTTGCCAGTCCGACGTCATCGGTACGTCGTCATCAGTCGGTGGGCGCATGTCGTCGACAAGTGAGTCGATGTCGATGTGACGGAGACCCGGGTCGGCCATGGCTATGAGTCTATTCATCCGTCGGGTGACGGTGGGTTGGCACCGAGGACGTCAGTAAGGACGTGGGCGCCGCCGATGGTGGGTTTGATGCGGTGGCGGTAGTGCTTCTGCAGCATGCGGAGGTCTTTGTGGCCGAGTTGGTCGGCGACGTGTTCGATGGGGAGTCCGGCGTCGGCCATCAAGCTGGCGGCGGTGTGTCGCAGCAGGTTGGGTGTCCAGCGTCCCTCGATGCCGGCGGTGGTGATGAGGCGGTCGAATTCGTTGCGGACGGCTTTGGGGTCGGCGGGTCGTCCGGTGGGGGAGGTGAACACCAGGTTGTCGGGGTTGGACCAGGCCGGGCCCGAGCGCGGCGGCGTGTTCGTCTTGTCGTTGTCGGTGGTGTTCGAGTGACGTCGAGGACGACGTGCGGGTGCTTCGAGGGTGCGGATGCTGCCGGGGGTTTTGGTGTTGCCGATGGTTGCGGAGCCGTCGGTGTTGGTGGTGCGTGCTCGCCAGATGTGGATGGTGCCGTCGTCGAAGTCGATGTCGTTCCAGGACAGTCCGGCGGCTTCGCCGGGTCGGAGTCCGAGGTAGAGCATGAGGGTCCACATGGCTTCGAGTTCGGTACCGGCGGCGGTGGCGAGGAGTTGTCGGGCCTGTTCGATGCTGAGCGATTTGCCGGTGCGTTGGGTGGTGGCGCCGGTGGGGAGTTCGGCGAGGGTGGCGACGTTGCGGGTGACGAGGTCGCGTCGTTGCGCCCAGGTGAGTGCTTGGGACAGGGTCGAGCGCAGCTTGATCAGTGAGTTCCGAGACAGTGCGCTCGTCGCGGTCCGTCCGCGTCCTTTGCGGGGTGTCGGTTGTTCGTCGGCGGGGATGGTGCGGCGGGTGAGGGCTGCTTCGACGTCGTCGACGGTGAGTGCTTGGAGTTTGATGGTGCCGAGTTCGTGGGTGAGGATGCGGATGGCCCAGTCGTGGCTGGCGATGCGGGCGGGCGAGAGGTCGCGGTTGGGGAGTGCTTTGGTGCGCCAGAGTTCGAGGAGTTCGGCGACGGTGCGGTCGCGGGTGATGACCGGGAGTCCGTCGTCGGCGGCGCGGCGGAGTTGGTCGAGTTTGTAGCGGGCTTCGGTCTTGGTGCGGGCGGAGACGGTGCGGGGTTTACCGTTGACACTGATTCGTCCCATCCACCGGTCGCGGTCGGCGCGGTAGAACAGGGCTCCGTCGCCGCGACTTCGTCGACTCTTCTTGGCGGCCATCAGCTCCCTCCCGGATCGGGCGACACCTTGGCTGACACTCTACAACCCAAGGTCTCAGCGAACCAGAGCAAACGTCAACGAACAGAAAGTCCGTATCTACCCGGTGCTTTGATGAACATCGACGAACGTCAGCGAACACATTTATACAGGTATATGGCATGGAAGAGGTCAGGAGTTCGATTCTCCTTAGCTCCACGGAAAACCCCAGGTCAGGCGGTATCTGCTTGTTGTCGGGAGCGACTTCGCATTTCGGGGGTGGGCTACGGCGCTGCGGGATTGGTCCATGATCAGCGCTCGGAGGCCGTGATGACGGCGTCGGCGCAGTATCGGACCAGGCCTACTCGCTCCGTGTCCGCACCGTTCTTGCACGTCCGCGAGGTCTCGGCAAACGGGTCAAGCGGAGGTGTAGACGATGCCGAGCGTTCCCGGACCGGTGTGAGCGCCCACCGATGGGCCGACTTCGTAGACGACGATCTCGCTGCTGGCGAGCCGCTTCTGGAGGCGGGTCTTCATCTGCTCGGCGACGTCAGGGTGGACTGCATGCCCGACGCCAATGCGCAGGGCACCGGTGCCGACGACTGCCGCGGTGCCGTCGATCATCGCCTCGATCGCCGTGTCGAGATCGGCGACCGCTCCTCGATCGTGCAGCGCGCCGTCGCGGAGCTCGAGCACCGTTGTCGGTGTCAGGTCGCCGCTGACGGCGACGAACCGCCCGCCGCGGCGTGCAGCGGCAGGGACGCCGACGACGAAGAGACTTCCCGTGTCCGTCGCCGTGCGTTCGGCGGCCGCTGCAGCGTCCTCGATCTTGCCGTCACGGTCGAGCACCTCTGCGGCGGCCCAGACAGCGAGGGCGACGGGGAACGATCCGACGCCCGTGTCGACGACGCGGACCGGTATGTCGACGATGTCGGCCGCGAGGGTTGCCGACGCGACCGTCGCGGAGTAGGAGCTGCCGGTGTGCACCGACAGCACTGCGGTCGCGCCGCGGGCCGCGGCAGCCCGGTAGGTGTCGACGAAGCGGCCCGGCGAGGGTGCAGCGGTGGACACTCCGGCCCCAGCGGTCAACCGACGGTAGAACTCGGCGGTGCTGAGATCGACCCCTTCGACGAAGTCCTGACCGTCGATGGTGATGGTCATCGGCACGACGGAGACCGTGAAACGCCGTCGGATGTCGTCGGGCAGCATCGAGGCGGAGTCAGTGACGAGCCGGATCATCGAGTCGGCCTGGCAGTACGGAACTTGGTCAGGATCATGGCGGCTCCCGCGAGCGCGAATAGCGGGAGTCCGGCGGTGGGCGATGGACCCCACGCATTGGCCAGACGTCGCCGCCACCAGACAACTGCAGCGACGACCCACACCACCGATGACACCCAGACGGCGTGTTCGGCGTTGCGTTTCGTCGCCGCTGCCGTGGCGGCGACCGCGGCGTCGATCGGGAAGTAGGCAGGGAACACTGCGAGGCACGCGCCGGCCGATGTCGCGACACCCTTGCCGCCTTTGCCGCGTGACCAGACCGGGACGATGTGCCCGGCGATCGATGCCGTGGCGGCGACGTAGGCGCCGGTCGGCCCGGCGATGGAGCGCCCGATCGCGCCCGCTGCGGCGCCTTTGGCCATGTCGGCGGCCAGTACCGCCGCACCCCATCGGGTGCCGAGGACCGTGGCTGTGTTGAGTGCGCCGGGGTTGCCGCTCCCCGCGCTCCGCAGATCGTCGATGGAGCTGTCGGCGAGTCGGGTGGCGATGTCGGCTGATGGCATCGTGCCGATCAGGTACCCGGCCAGCGCTGCGATTGCCGTCGTACGCATGGTTGTCACCGGTCGACCGCCGCGAGCAGCACAGCGACATCGCCCGGTGGATCGGTCCATACCTGACGGGTGGTGAACCCGGCCGCCGCCAGTTCCGAGGTGATCGACGGGATACGGAACTTGGTGGAGATCTCGATACGGATCTCCTCGCCGTCGTGCAGTTCCAGGTGCACGTCGGCGTCCGAGACAGCGATCAGGTGGTCACCGTTGACTCGCAGGCGCAGGTCCATTCGTTCCTGTGAGGGGTCCCACAGTGCGACGTGATCGAACGCGGCGACGTCGAAGTCGGCGCCGAGCTCACGGTTGAGCACGTGGAGCACGTTACGGGTGAACTCGGCCGTGACGCCCTGCGGGTCGTCGTACGCGTCGACGAGGCGGTCGACGGGCTTGACGAGATCGACGCCGAGGAGCAGCCAGCCGCCGACTGGGAGGTGTTCGGCGAGCATCGACAGGAACGCTCGTCGCTCCTCGACGTACAGGTTGCCGATCGTCGATCCGAGGAACGCGATCATCGGTACCCCGTCGATGGGGAGATGCGAGAGGTGCAGGGTGAAGTCGCCGACGACACCGTGGACCTGGACACCTGGGTAGGCGGAGCTCAGCTCGGCGGCGGCATCGCGAAGGGTCTGTTCGCTGACGTCGAAGGGGACGAAGCGGCGGAGCTGGCCCGTCTCGGTGAACGCCCGCAGCAACGTGTGGGTCTTGTCGGACGTGCCCGATCCGAGCTCGATGATCGTGTCTGCTGCGGTGAGTTCGGCAATGGTGCCGGCCTCTCGCTGGAGGATCGAACGTTCGGCCTCGGTGGCGTAGTACTCGGTGAGACCCGTGATCTGGTCGAACAGTTCGCTGCCCCGGTCGTCGTAGAGCCACCGTGGGGGAAGCCGCAGCGGGCGGCGTCCGAGGCCTCGGCGTACGTCGTCGATCAGGGCGCGACGCGACCAGTCGGCGTCGAGGTGGACGTCGAAGGTCGGTGCGGTGATGGAGGTGGTCATCGAGGGGCGTCTCCTGTTGCGAGTCGCACACCGCTCATCGGCCAGCGTGCAGAGGGTGGGAAGAAGTTGCGGTACGTGGGCCGAACGTGACCGGGAGGGGTGAGGGCGCTGCTTCCGCGCAGCACCATCTGGCCGGACATGAACTTGCCGTTGTACTCACCGACCGCGCCGGGGGCGGGCGCGAATCCGGGATAGGGGAGATATGCGCTGGCGGTCCATTGCCAGCACTCACCCACGAGCTGTGAGAGCACCGCATCGTCGTCGGGGGCCTGCGATGGGTGGAGTTGTTCGAGATCGAAGCACCGCTGCGGCGTGGACGGCCAGCTGGTTGCTGCGTGTTCCCATTCGAATTCGGTGGGCAGACGCGCTCCGGCCCACCGCGCGTAGGCGTCGGCCTCGTAGAGACTGACATGGCAGACCGGCTCGTCGTCGAGCACAGGTCGGGTCCCGCCCAGCGTGTGGACCGTCCACCGGTCGCCGTCCGCTCGCCAGTACAGCGGTGCGGTCCAGCCCTCGGACTGCACCGTGTGCCAGCCATCGGACAGCCACAGGTCGGCTCGTTGGTAGCCGCCGTCCTCGATGAACTGCGTCCACTCGCCTGCGGTGACCAGTCGGTTCGCGAGCCGGAACGGTTCGAGGAACACGTGATGACGGGGTTGTTCGTTGTCGAATGCGAATGCGTCCCCGGGGTGCCCGGTCTCGATCACCCCGCCGGCGACGTCGATCCATCGGGCGGGACGGTCGGCCCGACTCGGCGGCATGGTTTGGCGTTGGGGTCGGTAGGTGGGGCGCTGTGGATTGAGTGACAGCACGTGTTTGATGTCCATGAGCATCAGTTCCTGGTGCTGCTGTTCGTGGTGGAGGCCCAGTCGAACCAGCTCGGCGACGTCACCGGACACGCTTTGGCTGTCCAGCAGGGTCCGAACGTGCCGGTCGATCGCGACCCGGTAGTCGGCAACCTCGGCGATGCCCGGGCGCGTGATCACGCCACGTCGCCACCGCGGGTACTGCTCGCCGACGGTGTCGTAGTAGCTGTTGAACAGCATCCGGTAGGAGTCGTCGACCGGCTGGAAATCGGGTTCGTGCTCCTCGAGCACGAACGTCTCGAAGAACCAGGTCGTGTGGGCGCGGTGCCACTTGGTCGGACTCACGTCGGGCATCGACTGTGCCGTCTGGTCCTCGGCCGACAGCGGTGAGGCGAGCTCCTCGGTCAGCCCGCGGATCGCGCAGTAGTCAGCTGACAAGGATGCGCTGATCGTGGTCACCGAGGGGAAACCCGGCGACCAACTCAGGCATTCCATGTCGACCTGGCTCTCGGGAATCGCCGTGCGATCAGCCGTGTTCTCGACCCATGACGAACACATCGGGAGACTCGAAGTCATCGACGGCACCCAAGGGGCGGCCGACAGCGCGAGAATCGATGGATCAGTCGCCGTCGGCGTGGGCAGACCGATGGATCACGATCCAGTGGGTCCTCCTCGGAGTCGCGGCGGCCGGGGTCGTGGTCGTCGCGTTCTACCTGAGCAAGGGCGGTGACACCACGCTGGTCCACGGGCGCTGACGCGACTGCGTGCGCTGGCTACGGCGCTGACTCGACCGCCGTGGTCGACGACGTGGGACCGATGGTTGGCGAGGTCGTCGGTGGCAGGGTCGTCGTGGTCGTGGTCGTGGTTGTGGTCGTGGCGTCGGGGTTGGCGTAGTCGAACACGGGCAGCATGTCGCGCTCACTGACGTCCTCGGGCTGTTGCTCGCCGTTCCACACCAGCACACGGTCACCGTTGGTGACGAGATCCTGGAAGTAGTCCGCGATGTGCATGGGGATGCGCACGCAGCCGTGCGAGGCCGGAGCGAGTGGCACGTTGATCGCTCCATGAACGGCGATGCCGTAGTTGAAGTAGACCGGATTCCACATCGACCCGAGCGCTCCGTTGCGGATCCCTTCGACTCGTCGGTAGTACTCGAACACGCCCGCCGGGGTCTTCGAGCGTCCGCAGATGTCCTTCTCGACGGGTTCGTTGAGCGGATTTCCGCGTTCGTCGGTGTCAATGGTGACCAGTTCGCACCACTCGGCGGGCTCACCGTTCTCGTCGAGCTCACCCGACGCGATGTGCGAGATCACGACCGGTTCATCTCGGTGGAAGACCACCAGGACCTGTTCGGGAAGGTAGATCTCCGTGTGGTTCGCCTGCGCATTCGTCGATCGGCGCGGCGCGATCGTCGCGACCTGGAGCATCTGATCCCACATGCCGGGTGTCACCACACCGGTCGCTTCCGCGCGCGGGGTTCCGACGACGAGCTTCTCGAACGCCCAGACTGACCGGAGCGTGGCCTCGCCGAACCAGCCGTCGACCGGCCCGGGGTCGAAGTGCAGGTCGTGAAGTCGTTGCTGGAGCGATGCGACGTCGTCGTTGACCATGCCGAAACCCAGGTCCCGGTCGATTGCGCCGAAGTCGCCAGCGCTGTCCGGCTGGGTCACGGGCGCCGAGGTCGCGGTGGGAAGTTGTTGTGAGGCTGGGCTCGTGCTGCTCGCAGCTCGAGCGTCGTCTGCGCCACTCGTCGAGTTGGTGGACGTACGCAGCCAGACGGTCAAGGGGATGCCGGCGAGCGCTCCGGCGACGAGCAGGCGTCGCCGGGTGTAGGTGGCCGGCGACTCACTGCGTCGCAGTCGACGCGTGGGGGTCTCGTCGTCGCTCGACACGGTCACCGTCTCAGTGCACCGCCCTCGACGAGTGACGAGTCGTCACCACCGACGATCGGGCCGCGGTCGGCGCCTTCGAGCGGGAGTTCGCTCTCCTGCGCGTCGCCATCACGCGACCGCGCGACGCGTCGTCCGATCGTGATCCCGATGGTGAGCGTGGCGAGCACAATGATCGCGCCGATCGTGAACGACGTGGGATTGTCGGGGACGATGCCGTTCTGGAGCCAGGTCTGCAAGTCGATCGCCCGATCAACGATCGGGTCACCCGTCGCACCGTTGAGCACTCTGATCTCGTACCACCCGTAGTAGGCGACATAGGCGCCGGCGACGACGAGGAGGCCTCCGGCGATGCGGTTCATCACCGGCAGCAGGTTCCGGAAGCGTTGCACGACACCGGACTTCGCGAGCGCGACGGCGACGGTCAGGATCGCGATGACCACGCCCATTCCAATGCCGTAGGTGACGAACACACCGAGGCCGGCCAGCCAGCTCTCGCTTCGGAACGTGCTGGTGGTGACGGCGAGGAACGGCCCGATCGTGCACGACAGTGAGGCAACGGCGTAGGAGACACCGAAGAGGAACATCGATGGCAAGGTGCCGTCCTGGCCGCCCTTTTGGAATTTGGGGATCTTGAGCATCAGTTGGCGCCCGAGTAGGAGCGCGATGCCGAGCCCGAGGAGTCCGAAGCCGATGACGACGGTCGCCCACGGCAGGTAGCGCTCGATGCGCACGGCGAGTGGAGTGATGATGAGTCCGAACGCGCCGAACACGAGCACGAATCCGGCGGTGAGTGCCAGCGAGACGGTCAGTGCCCGACCGACGGCCCCGGCGCGTCCGCCGCGGTGCTCGATCCCGATGAACGCCGCCAGGTAGGCCGGCAGGAGTGCGAAGCCGCACGGGTTGACGGTCGCGGCCATGCCGGCGGCGAGTGCGAAGGCGTACGTGCCGTTCATGCCCGCCGCTCCTCGATGAGTGTCGTTTGTTCGGTGGTCATCGGGATCAGGTGGCGATCAGTTCGTCGATCCGCTCGGCCAGGGCGTCGCCGCCCATCCCTCCGATGAACACTTCGACGGTGCCGTCGTCGTCGATGAACGCGTAGGCGGGTTGGCCGTAGACGCCGAACGCGCTCCAGATGTCGCCGCTGAGGTCGGGAACATGGGTGAGTGAGCCAGTTCCGGTGTCGTCGACGAAGTCGTTCATTTCGTCGAGTTCGCCCCGGCCTGGGACGCCGATCAGGTCGACTTGTGACCCGTATTGCGCGGCGACGTCGGCCACCTCGGGGGCTTCTCCCCGGCAGATGGTGCACCAGGGCGCCCAGAACCACACGACGGAATCTCTTCCGGCGAGCGTCGCGCCGTCGAACGCGGTGCCACCGTCGAGCGTGGTCGATGTGGCAAACGCTTCGGTGAGCGCTGCGGCCAGCTCGGCGACCTGTGGGGTCTGATCGGCAGGCGGCGATGCAGGTTCAGCCGCCGCTTCGACGGTTGCTGTGTCGGCGGCCGGCGCCACGACGGAGCCGGATTCGTCACCACCACCCCCGCACGCGGCGAGCACGACGGCGGCGACCCCGAGGAGCGCCGCGCCGCGAATGGACTGTCGTCGAGAAATTGGCATGGGCACGAAACCCGCGCCGACATCCGAGCATTCCCGAGATCTCTGGCCCATGCTCGACACCGCTGGCATGCTGTGCGGGAAGCGGGAGACCGCGGAGCGGGTTTCGTGTCCATGTCTGGTCTGCGTCTCGTCCGTCGGCGTCGGTGTGCGTTGCTGTTGTTGGCGTTCCCGCTCGTCGCCGTCGCGTGCGCCTCGACCGACTCGGCGCAAGAAGATCCCGTGGCGACAGGATCCGAGGCGACGACGCTCGGGACGAGCGAATCAGCCTCCGTCGACAAGATCGAGTCGTCGCCGCCCAACGTCACCGCGTCGGGCTTGGCGATCTACCGAGGCGAACAGGTCGACGGTGCCCCCGAACCGCTCGTCGACCTCGCCGAGATCCGCAGCGGTGGCCCGCCTCCCGACGGCATCCCCTCGATCGACGACCCGAAGTTCCTCGATCCCGCTGAGGTCGACTTTCTCGAGGAGACCGAGCCGGTGCTCGCGGTCGACATCGACGGCGATGTGCGTGTCTATCCCGTGCAGATCCTCATGTGGCACGAGATCGTGAACGACACCGTCGGCGGCATCCCCGTGGCGGTCACCTACTGTCCGCTGTGCAACTCGGCTGTCGCCTACGACCGACGCGTTGACGGGCGGGTTCTCGAGTTCGGCACGTCGGGGCTGCTGTGGAACTCGGCGCTCGTCATGTACGACCGCCAGACCGAGACGCTGTGGAGCCACTTCACCGGTGAGGGCATCGTCGGCGAACTGACCGGCACCGAGATCGATACCTTCCCGGTGGCGACGGTTCCGTGGGGTGTGTGGCGCGACGCCAATCCCGATGGCCTGGTGCTCAGCCGGGACACCGGGTTCGATCGTGCGTACGGGCGCAACCCGTATCCGGGCTACGACGACGTGACGAGCGAGCCGTTCCTGTTCGAAGGCGAGGTGGACGGTCGGTACACGGCGATGACGCGCATCGTCGGCGTCGAAATCGGCGACGACGCGCTCGGGGTCCCGCTGGTCACGCTGCAGGACGAACGGGTCGTGATCGCCCAGGTTGCCGGGACCGATCTCGTGATGTTCTGGGCGCCCGGCACGGCATCGGCACTGGACGCCGCCGACGTGGCGGGAGGTGACGACATCGGCGCGACCGGGGTGTTCGTCCCCGTGGTCGACGGTGAGCCGTTGACGTTTGCGGCCATGGACGACGGCTTCGTCGACGCCGAGACCGGGTCGACGTGGAACCTGCTCGGGCAGGCGACCGACGGTCCCCTGGAGGGGTCGTCGCTCGAAGCGGTCGAACACGTCGACACGTTCTGGTTCGCCTGGTCCGCGTTCAGGCCCGACAGCGCCATCCTGGAAACGTGACGCTGCAGTCGGCCGCCAACGAAGTCCTGCTCCCACGGACCGATGCCGGTGCCGGCGTGCAGGCGATCGTGGTGATCCTCCTGATGGTGATCATCGTGGTGCTCGTGCGTCGCGAGCGCTCGCTCGTGACTCTCACGATCGGTGTCGGCATGGTCGTGCTCGGGCTCATGGGTCTGCGGACGCTCCACTGACACCCGCGCTGCCTCGCCCGAGCCGGAGGCGCCGCCTCACAGCGATCGTCACCTCGATGACGGACGCGCACCGAGCGCAATGCGCGAGGTGCTCCGCGAAGCTCGATGCGAGTCGCGGCTCGAGTTCGTGGTCGACGTGGGCGTCGAGGTATCGCCGCAGGCGTACATGTTCGATGCGTCGGCGAAGACTCACATCACATGAACCACCTCCGGGCGTGCGAGCTTCCCGGGAATTGATCACGGGCACGTAGGGTTTCCGGTCAGTGCGCGACACCGCAACCGACGACAACGCCTTCGAGCAGTACGTACTGCCCGAGATCGAGGTGCTCCTGCGGGTCGCGAACTCCCTCACCCGCAATCACGCCGAAGCCGAGGACCTGGTCCAAGACACCCTGCTGCGCGCGTATCGCGGCATCGGCGGCTTCGACGGTCGCCATCCGCGGGCCTGGCTGCTCACCATCTTGCGCAACACGCACATCAACCGCAACCGTCGCCGTCGCCCCGAACTGCTCCGCGATCCGGACATGGCGACCGATCGGATGATCTCCGCCGCATCCGACGAACGGACCGACGCCGGCGTCGAGGACGAGATCGATGTGGAGATCATCCGCGCGCTCGACTCGCTCGACGAGCCGTTCCGACGCGTCGTCGAACTCGTCGACATCGACGGACTCAGCTACGCGGAGGCCGCCGAGGTCCTCGACGTCCCGGTGGGCACGGTGATGAGTCGCCTGCACCGCGCGCGATCCCGCATTCGCGACCGACTCGACAAGATCGGCTTTGATCCGAGGAGAGAACCATGATCAGGATGTGGATGATGAAGCTGCTCGGCCGGACGCCACCGGGCGGGATGAGCTGTCACCAGGTCGGCGAGGTCCTGCAGCAGTATCTCGACGGTCACATCGACGCTGAGCGCGCCGGTCGCATCGAGGCGCACCTCGACGAGTGTCGCCGCTGCGGCATGGAGGCCGACACCTACGAACGGATCAAGGCGACGCTCGCCGCACAGCGCCCCGACGTCCCAGCCGAGTCGATCGACCGTCTGCGGGAATTCGGCGAGCGGCTGGCACGCGGCGAGGAACCAACCACATCGTGATCGACCGCGTCGAGCGACCGCCGGTCGTGCCGCCGTGGTCCACGCCGGCCCAGGCGTGTCGGCTCGTCCTGCGTGGCGTGACGTTCAACACGTGCGCACGCGTCGCCCTGGTCGTCGGCACGATTTTGACGCTCGTCAACCAGGGTTCAGTGATTCTCGGTGGTGACGCCACCGCCGCAACGTGGGTGCGCGTCGGTGTCAACTATGCCGTGCCGTTCATCGTGTCGAGCATCGGGTACCTGGCGCCGTTCCGCTGCCGTCCCGAGGTCGATCAGCCAGACGGTTGACGACGCACGTCGCGGGCTTCGAGGCCAGCGGACGGACCGAAGAACATCAGAGCCGCCTGCTGCACCGCCAGTGCCCACGTCGGGTAGGCGTGGGTGGTCTGAGCGAGACGGCCGACGAACATGTTCGTCTGCATCGCGAGTGCTGCCTCGTGGACGAGATCGCCACCGGTCGGCGAGACGATGGTCGCGCCGACCAGGCGCCCGCCACCGAGATGGCCGAGCCCACGCCTCGGCGCGGCGATCAACGTGACGAAGCCACGCTCGGCGCCGACGGCGACCGCACGGTCGACGTGAACGAGGGGCAGGTGGGCGACGCGCGCGGTCGGGTACCGCTCGGCCGCCTCGGCCTCGGTGAGACCGACTCGCCCCACCTCTGGGCTCGTGAACGTGGCCCACGGCACAACCGTGGAGTCGAAGCGGACGCTGCGGATCCGGGCGAGTTTCGACAGCGCGTTGGACGCAGCAACCCATCCCATGCGGCCGGCGGCGTGCGTGAACTGGAGGCCACCGGTGACGTCACCGACCGCCCAGATGCCCTTCACGGAGGTCGCCATCGTGTCGTCGACCACGACGGCGCCGCGGTTGTCGACCTCGACGCCGATCTCCTCCAACCCGAGACCGCGCCCGGACGGAACCCGACCGATCGCGGCGAGCAACTCTGCGGCGGCGATCGACGTGCCGTCGTCGAGATGGACGCAGACCTGACCACTCGCGAGGCGTTCGACGCGGCTGACCGCGGCGCCGACGCGGACGTCGACACCGTCGGCCACCAGCGCTTGGGTGATCACGGCGGAGGCGTCGGGCTCCTCGCGGGGCAGGATGCGCTCGAGTGCCTCGACGAGGGTCACCTTCGTGCCGAGTCGGGCGAAGGCCTGAGCCATCTCGCATCCGATCGGACCGGCGCCGAGCACGATCATCGAGTCGGGTCGCGACGACTGTTCGAACAGGTTCTCGTTGGTCAGCGGCGGGAGCTCGCGCAAGCCGGGGATCGGCGGGACGGCGGGTCGCGCACCGGTGGCGACGACGAACCGCTTCGACCGGATCCGGCGGCCGCCCACCTCGATCGAGGTGGGCGACTCGAAGCGGGCGAACCCGTCGATCACGTCGATGCCCTCTGCGGCGAGGGCCGTGGCGTCCTCGGTTGCCGCGATCTTCGACACCGCACGGCTGAACGCGCGACATCGCCTCATCGAAGTCGGCGCCGGAGGCTGCTGCGGCGAGGAGCGCTTTCGATGGCACGCAACCGGTGAACGTGCAGTCACCCCCGACGGGGCCGTCCTGCACGATCAGCACGCCGGCACCGCGCTGTCGGGCCTCTCGGGCGGCAACCAGCCCGCCTGCGCCGCCACCGATGATCACCAGGTCGTAGGAACGTGTCACGAGATGGGGAACCCCCGAGTGCGCCGGCGCCATTCCGGAGTCGTGATTGTCGCCGATCGGTCATTCGGTGCGTCGCTGAGAGCGCGAGGTGGTTTCCCCTGCATCCAAGAACCGAACCTCCGAAGGGAGACCCAACGATGACCACACCAACCACAGCCGACCACACGACGAGCACCCGGGACACCGGGACCGGCTCGCCGGGCGCCGGACCGATCGGGATCGCAGTGCTGGGGGTGATGATCGTCGCCGCAGCATTCGTGGCGCTGATCGTCGCCGGCACTGCCGCTGCCGACCTGTTCAGCCCGGCGGGCGGCGACGTCTCGGACCGGGGAGTCTGGATGGCGACTCAGGCCTGGGCGACGCCATTGGCGCTCACCGGCCTCGCCGTGCTCTTCGCCGGCGCCGTGCCCATCGCTCTGCGCAACATCCGCTCGGCGATCTCGTTTCGCCGGGACTCGATGGTGAACGGCCTGCCCGTGATCCTCGCCATGACCGGCGCCAACAACAGCAACAACAGCAACCCCTCAACAGCAACCCCGTCAACAGCAACACCTTCACCAAGGAGAACGTCCGATGAGCACCACCCACACCATCAGCACCCCGAGCACCCGCTCCACGACCCCCACCACCAAGCCATCTGCACCGGCACCGGTCGGCAGCGGCCGACCAGCGTCGACGACGACGAGCCGGATCCCCGAAGCGATCCCCTACAAGTCCGATGACTGGGCACAATGGATGGCCAAGTGGATGGCATGGCCGCTCGTCGCCATGGGCTTCATGGCCGTCGTCGGCGGACTGGTCGCCGGCATCATCGGCGGCGTGAACTTCGGTGACTTCTTCTCACCGTCGGGCGTCCCCTCCGACCTCGGTCGAGCCGAAGTGGCCGTCCAGCTCACCGGCGCTGTCCTCTTCGTCGGCATGGGCATGATCCTGTCGGGGATCACGATGTCGCTGGTGAACATCATCCGCCATCTGCGGGACTCGGGCCGTGACGTGCAAGCCGCTCTCGGCGCAGCACCGCTGCAGCGGGCGAAGCCGTGGTCCGGTGTCCTCACCCCCTGGGTGATGATGATGGGCCTGATGGGAACAGTCGCCGCCTTCGTGGTGGGCATCGTCACGGCGGTCACGATCGGTGACGTCGCTCCAGCGGCGATCGCCGATCCGACTGGGGCGAGCAGCAGCGATCTGGCCGACATCGGATTTGTCCGGGCCGTCAGCACCTGGTTGCCCGGCCTGCGCATCACCAGCCTCGCCGTGATCCTGATGTCGGTGGTGCTCGCACTGGTCACCATCCAACAGGCCATCCGGTTCCAGGGCCGGCGCATCGAGGAGCTCGCCCAGCCCGCACCGTCAGCCTGATCTCCGCACCGATCCCCATCCCGAGCTCCCCGGCTCGGACGGACCCGCCCGCCGTCCGAGCCGGGAGCTCTGGTGGTGTCGTCGCGCGACGTCGCCGCAGCCGCTCACGCCCTTCGGAATGCGGTGCCCATCGCGAGGGTTTCTCGACTGTGCAGCTCGCTGACGGAACCTCGATCCCTGACGCGCCAGACACGTTGCCCTGGTTGACCACCGAGCAGATGATCGAGGTCGACCGGATCATGATGGACGACCTCGCGATCGGGCTCGCCCAGATGATGGAGTCCGCCGGCCGCGACCTCGCACAGCTCACCCGGCTGCGCGTGCTCGACGGTGACCCTCGTGGTCGACGTGTCGTCGTGCTCGCCGGACCCGGCGGCAACGGCGGCGGCGCGTTGGTCGCCGCCCGACGCTTGCACGGCTGGGGCGCCGACGTCACGGTCGTGACGAGCAGCGACCGGTTCGCCGGCGTCCCCGCCGAACAACTCGACCGGGTCGATCGTCTCGGCATCGAGCGCCACGACGCCGACCACGTCGGTCGAATCGGGTCGTTCGACGTCGTGCTCGACGGAGTGATCGGCTACTCGCTCACCGGTGCGCCCCGCGGTGCCGCTGCCACGCTGATCGCCGCGGCGAACGAGCTCGCCCCGGCGGTGCTGTCGCTCGACGTGCCATCGGGTCTCGACACGACCACCGGTGACGTGCACGATCCGGTGGTGCAGGCCACCGCCACCCTCACGCTGGCGCTCCCCAAGATCGGGCTGCGTGCGGACGCCGCGCGGCGCGTCGTCGGTGAGTTGTACCTCGGCGACATCGGTGTGCCCGCGGCGCTGTACTCGGCGCCGTCGCTCGGCCTCGGCGTGGGCCCGGTCTTCTCCGCCGCGGAGATCCTGCGGATCTGGTGAGCGCACGGCGAGGGAATGCGCCGCGTCGGGTACCGGGTTCCCGGTTGCACAAGGGCCACGGCGATCGCCGCCGAGCATGAGCCCGTTGTCTGCTCAGGAGTGCACCATGACCACATCAATCTTCGCTCTGTCCCTTTCGGGCAACTTCGACGTCGGCGCTGCAGTGCTGGCCGGCGTCATCGGCGCGCTGGCCATGCTCGTGGTGATCTACGGCGGCAGGGCGATGGGCATGACCCGTATGGACCTGCTGCGCACGCTCGGCACCATGGTGTCGCCTGACGGATCGACCAAGACGGTGTACGGCATCGGGCTGATGATGCACCTCATGATGGGTGCACTGTTCGGGCTGATCCACTCCGGGCTCTTGACAGCCTTCGATCCGAGCACGGACGGTGGGGCGACCGTCCTCGGGCTCCTGTTCGGATTCGTCCACGGGCTCCTCGTCGTGATGGCGATGCCGATGATGCTGAACATGGCACATCCGCTCGTGCGCCGCGGTGACATCGAAGCGCCCGGGATCGCGCTCACCGGATTCGGCAACATGACCCCGATGGGGGTCACGGTCGCCCACGTCGTGTTCGGCCTCGTCGCCAGCGTCGTCTACGTCGGCATCGTCGGCTGACCGTGCCGGGTGAGCGCACCGATCGACGACGAATCGAGGACTACGCGCTGATCGGTGACGGTCACACGGCCGCACTCGTCACCGCCGATGGCGCGATCGAATGGCTGTGCCTGCCCCGATTCGACTCGGGCGCCTGCTTCGCATCGATGTTGGGCACCGAGGAGAACGGCCACTGGACGCTCGCTCCCGACGCGACGGTGCAACGGGTCGAGCGCCGCTATCGACGCGGGACACTCGTGCTCGAGACCGACATGACCACCGACAGCGGCAGCGTCCGCATCATCGACTTCATGCCGCATCGTCACGGAAATCCGACCCTGATCCGCATCGTGGAGGGCCTCAGCGGCGTGGTGTCGATGCGGATGGTACTCAAGCTGCGCCTCGACTACGGCCGAGCGGTTCCCTGGGTGCGACGCACCCCTGACGGTCTCCGCGCGGTCGCCGGTCCCGATGCGATCGTCGTCCACACGCCGGTGGCGTTGCACGGCGCGAACATGCACACCGAGGCCGTGTTCGACGTCTCCGCCGGTGAGCGAATTCCCTTCACGCTCACCTGGCACCACGCCAACGACGCGGAGCCATCCGCCTGCGACGCGGACGACCAGCTCGCACGAACCGAGACCGACTGGCTCCAGTGGAGCGAGCGCACGGTCGAGCTCGGCAGGTGGGGTGACAGCGTGCTGCACTCGTTGGTGACGCTGAAGGCGCTGATCTACGAGCCGTCCGGTGCGATCATCGCAGCCCCCACGTCATCGTTGCCCGAGCAACTCGGAGGTGCGCGGAACTGGGACTACCGCTACAGCTGGCTCCGCGACGCCAGCTTCACGCTGCAGGCCCTGACCGCCAGCGGTTGCCTCGCCGAGGCGACGGCGTGGCGCGGCTGGTTGTTGCGGGCGATCGCCGGCGACCCTGCGCAACTCCAGATCATGTACGGCGTCGACGGAGAACGCCGGCTGCCCGAGCAGGAGCTGGACTGGCTCTCGGGTTTCCATGACAGTCGACCGGTACGGATCGGCAACGGCGCCGCCGAGCAGTTCCAACTCGACGTGTACGGCGAAGTGATGGACGCGCTGCATCACGCGCGGACGATGGGCATGAAGCCCGACGACGACGCCTGGGCGCTGCAACTCGTCCTCGTCGACTTCGTCGAACAGCACTGGCGCGAACCCGACGAGGGCATCTGGGAGGTCCGCGGCCCACGACAGCACTTCACCCACTCCAAGGTGATGGCGTGGGTGGCCTTCGATCGCGCTGCACGCGGTGTGGAGGAGCACGGGTTGCCCGGCGACGCGGCCAGATTCCGTCGGCTCGCCGACGAGGTCCACCGCGACGTGTGTACCAAGGGGCTCCACGCGGGCCGCGGGACGTTCGTGCAGTCCTACGGTTCGTCGCAGCTCGACGCGAGCCTGCTCCTGCTTGCGCTCGTCGGGTTCCTCCCTGCGCACGACCCGCGCATCGTCGCCACCGTCGACGCGATCGAGCGAGACCTCACCGTCGACGGCCTCGTCCTGCGCTACCGCACCGACGGGACCGATGGGCTCGAGGGCGACGAAGGGGCCTTCCTGCTGTGTTCGTTCTGGCTGGTCCAGGCGCTCGCCGCTCAAGGCGAGACCGCACGTGCAACCGAACTGTTCGAACGCGTCGTCGCCCTGTGCAACGACGTCGGCCTGCTCAGCGAGGAGTACGACGCCGAGGCGCAACGGATGCTCGGCAACTTCCCGCAGGCGTTCTCCCACATCGGGCTGATCAACGCCGCACGAAGCCTCGACGAAGGCGTGGACGTCGTCTCGTGACGTCGCCGGCTGGCGCGCCGAGCGGCAACAGCCATCTCACCGGTCAGCGTGATGCACCGCGTCGATGATTGCTTCGATCGTCGGTCGGGCATCAGGACTCGACGGGAGCCAGACCCGACGGAGCCGGCCGTCGCGTCCGATGATCGCGTCGGCGCCGAGTTGGCGTGTGTCCTCGGTGGGCATGTGGAGTCGCCGCCCGCTCCGCAACAGTCGTGCGTACATTGCGAGCGTTCCCGGTGACCACACCTGGCGGATCGAACCCCGGCCGGCACCCAGGAGGTCGTAGAGGACCCGGTCGGCGTCGGCGAGCACCGGAAACCCGATGTCAAGATGCTCGCGGTATGCCGCGAGACGTCGCGGGTCGTCGGTGAAGGTGATGACGACTGGCAGGGCGTCACCGAGTTGATCGAGGTGATCGCGCACGGCGATCACATGTTCCTGGCAGGGCAGTCAAGCGATGTGGCGGTGCAGGATCAGCACCAGGGGTTGCCCGAGGTGGTCGCTGAGATGCCATGGGTTGCCTTCGTGATCGACGAGGGCGACGTCAGGGGGTGTGTCGCCCTCGCCGATCACGCGCTGGGGCGCCATCACAGGTTCCGGAGGGCGTCCTCGACGCCGCGATGGAACGTGGGGTACGCGTAGATCATCGAGCGGAGCTCCTCGAGCGGGACCCGAGCATGAACTGCGAGCGTCAGCAGGCCGAGCACTTCCCCGCCGCTCGGACCCATCGATGTCGCTCCGACGAGGACACCTCGCCGACGGTCGGCGACGAGTTGGATGAACCCTTCGTTGCCGACCTTGTGCAACCATCCGCGCGCCGTCGAGGGGACCTCGGTGCGGCCGACCGCGACATCGATGCCGGCATCTGCGGCTGCCTGGGCGGTGAGGCCGACCGAGCCGACCTCGGGGTCGGTGAACGTCACCCGCGGCAGCGCGGCGTAGTCGGCCGCGCTGTGAGGTTGGCCGAGGATGTCGGCGACGGCGATCTTCGACTGGTACATCGCCACGTGGGTGAACGCTCCGCGACCGGTCACATCACCCACTGCCCACACCCCGTCGGTCACCCGCAGGTGTTCGTCGACCGGGAGTGCCCGGGCGGTCGTGGTGTCGATGCCGAGCACGTCGGCGCCGACGCCGGCGAGGTCGATGCGACGCCCGGTGGCCACGAGTAATTGTTCGGCCACCAGCTCACGTCCGTTCGCGAGCTGTACCTGGAACTTGCCGTCGTAGGAGACCTCGGTTGCAGCGGTGGCGGTGATCACGTCGATCCCTTCACCGCGGAAGACCTCGGCGAGGAGTTGGCCCGCTTCGGGCTCCTCCAGCGGGAGGAGCCGGTCGAGGGCCTCGACGATCGTGACGTCGACGCCGAAGCGCGCGTACACCTGGGCGAGTTCTGATCCGATCGCCCCGCCGCCGAGCACGATGATGGACCCGGGAAGTTCGGCGGCTTCGATCGCCTGATGGTTCGTCCAGAACGGGGTGCCGGCGAGACCGGGGATCGGTGGGACGCCGGCGGTGGTGCCGGTGGCGACGACCACGGCACGCGTTGCCCGGTAGCGGTGTCCGTCGACGTCGACCACATCGGCGGCAACGAGTCGGCCGCGACCACGCACGAACGTTCCGCCTTTGCCGACGAAGCGGTCGACGGCAACGGTGTCATCCCAGTTGTCGGTCGCCTCGGAACGGATACGCGCCGCGACCGGCGCCCAGTCGGGGGTCACGGTCGAGGTGCCGGCGAGCCCGGGAACTCGGCGGGCCTCGGCGAGCGCGTGCGCAGCGCGGATCATCATCTTCGACGGGATGCACCCCCAGTACGGGCACTCACCGCCGACGAGGCCCGCTTCGATGCCGACCACGGACAATCCCGCCGTGGCGAGGCTCCCGGCGACGTCCTCGCCGCCGGGGCCCATCCCGATGACGACGACGTCGACCGTGCTGGTGTCGCCGGTGATGGTGTCGTTCTGCGTGTTCATGCTGCACCCTGCCCCGTGATCTTGCCGGCGAGAGAACTGGCACTGCTCACCAACTGATCGAGGCGCCGCTTGCCCGGCAGGCCGATCTCGCGTTCGAGTTCGTGGCCGTCGGGGTCGACGACGACGATCGTCGGGATGCTCATGACGTTGAACGCCGTTGCGATACCCGGGTTCTCGTCGACGTTCACCCGTGCGAATTGCAGCCCATCGGCGGAACGGTCGGCTGCCTGGGCGTCGAACAGCGGGTGGAGCTGCTTGCACGGCCCACACCACGGCGCCCAGAAGTCGACGACGGTGACGTTCCCCTCCAGTGCGGCGAAGAACGAACCGTCGTCGAGGTCAGCGACGACGGCAACGGGCGCGACATCGTCCACGCTGGGGGCGATGGCATCGTCGTGACCGTGCTCGACGTCGTCGGGGCGACGACGGAACCGGTCGAAGAACGACCGCCGCGCTTCGGAGGGGCCTGCGTCCTCGATCTTGACGCCGTGCCAGAAGGCAACGCGCCCGGTGATCTTCTTCGCTACCGATGATGGTGACGGGTAGTACCACGCCGCGTCGCGGTTGAGTTGACCGTCGACGTTGATCGAGTAGTAGGAGGCCTGCCCCTTCCAGGGGCACACCGTGGTGTTGGTGCTCGGAACCAGGTACTGCTCGTCGACCGATTCGGCCGGGAAGTAGTGGTTGCCGTCGATGATGACGGTGTCGTCGGATTCGGCGATCACCGCTCCGTTCCAATGTGCTCGGACCATGTCGCAGGTGCCCTTCTCGTTGATGGTGTGCGAGGGGAACCCGGTGACCTCCACTTCACTTCCCGGGCGACGTCACCGCTGCCGAATCGACGGTGTGGAAGGTCGCGACCGTGGACAGGGTTCCCGAGCGCATGACGACCGACCGGGTCGTTTGCACGTCGATGGAGGTGGCCATGACCACAGCGTTCGTTCTGTCCGGAGGAGCCAATCTCGGCGCGGTCCAGGTGGGGATGTTGCGAGCGCTCCACGAAGCCGGCATCCGCCCGGATCTGCTGGTCGGAGCGAGCGTCGGCGCGATCAACGCGGCATGGCTCGCCGGCGCCCCTCCCGGCGAGGGCGTCGACGAACTGGCGAAGGTCTGGACCTCACTGCGGCGTGGCGACGTATTCCCACTGCGGTTCGGTCTGGGCCTGGCCGGATTCCTCGGTCGCCGGGCGAGTCTGATCGATTCGGGCGGCCTGCGCTCGCTGATCCGCTCACACATCCGCTTCGATCGGATCGAGGATGCACCGATCCCGCTGCACGTCGTGGTCACCGACGTGCTCGATGGCAGTGACATCGCACTGTCGAGCGGATCGGCGATCGACGTCATCACGGCGAGTGCCGCCATTCCGGGCGTCTTCGCGCCGGTCGTCGTGAACGACCGGGCCTACATGGACGGCGGCGTGGTGAACAACGCTCCGGTGTCGCACGCGGTCGACCTCGGCGCCGACACGATCTACGTGCTCGCAACCGGGTACGCATGCTCGCTCGACACCCCGCCGACCTCGGCGCTGGCGATGACGCTGCATGCGGTGTCGCTGATGATCAATCGACGCCTGTCCGCCGACGTCGATCACTACCTGGGTCGCGCCGACGTGCGGGTGATCCCTCCGCCGTGCCCCGTTGACGTCCGACCGAACGACTTCAGCCGCGCCGGGGAACTCATCGAGCGGTCGTACACCTCGACAGTGGCATGGCTCGACCACGCCGGTGGCAGCGGCTCGGTCAACCCATTGGCCGACCACGAGGCCATCGCCCACCGTCACTGACGGCGACCCGCTGTTCGTCCTCAACCGACCCGTCACCGACCGGGTCGCGGCGGACCAGCATCATCGCCACGACCGTCAACGCAGTCACGCGCAGTGCGACGTCAGCCAGGTTGAACACGCGCGGATACGGCTCGAACGAGATCCAGTCGACCACCGCCCCGGCGCCGACGCCTGGCTGCCGGACCAGCCGGTCCACCAGATTGCCCATGCCACCACCGATCATGGCCCCGACCGCCAATGCCGGGAGGAAACTGAGCCGGCCGCGCCAGACGACGACAATCGCCGCGATCAGAATGGCCGCTGTCGTGACCGTCCAGGCGAGCGAGGCGCCGTCGGCCACGCCGAACGGTCCGCCCGGATTACGCACGACGGTGAAACGAACCGGGCCGAACGAACGGTCGACATCGGCGAACCACGCCAGTGCCACCGCCTTCGACACCTGGTCAACGGCCGCCACAACCGCAGCTACCACGACGACGGTGCGGCGCAGGTCGTCGCGTTCGTCATTGGCCGCGCTCATCGATCTGGACCCGAACAGCGCCACGAACCGGAAACCCGCCCCGGAACGAGCAGATTCCCGCTGGCCCGCGCGGGCGCGCCGTCAGGGCGCGCCGAGTTGGTCGAGGCCGAGATCGGCGGCGATCGCGCGTTGCGACGCGCCGATCGGCACACCGGTGGCATCGACGAGGCGGTTCATCATCTGGAAGTTGCCGGCCGACTGCGGCAGCCCGCACGACCGCGTACGGGCCGGCGGCGGCGGCGAGCGCTGTCCGGGCCGCTTGCAGGGTTTCATCGTGCAGGGTGCCGTCATGCAGGGTGTCGTGCTCGCGAAGCAACGCGTTCACGAACGCGAGCAGTTCGGTCCCGGCGGCGAGCAGCGGGTCGGGGGCACGATCGGTGATCGCGCGCAGGTCGAGGGACTGACCGGTCGTGTGGGCACTCGCACGGAGCATCCCGGCATGGGCGAACAGTCAAAACAGGCAGTCGTTGAGGTACGACACGCGGGCTGCAACGAGTTCCATCTGGGCGCGCGTCAGACCGCGTTCGGCCTGCAGGTCGGCCATGTCCGGGTAGGACAGATAGAGCGCACCGTGGAGAGCCTCTTGTGCTGCTGCCTCTGCCGGCACCGCCTCGAGCGCCGTCGGCGGCCCCATCGCTCCAACGGTCGGCACCCATCCCGCCCACCGCCGGGCAGCGGTGATCACCGACCCGCTCGGCCGGCCAGGTCGAGCAAACGGGAGGTCGCGTTGCGCTCGGCCGATGCCGCGTTCGAACGTGTCGATCGCGCTGACGCGGCTGACCACCCCGACGATCTCGACGTACCGCTCGCGTGGCAGTCCGGCCGACTCGAGGTCGTCGACGGCTTCCGCCGTGATTGATGCGGCATGGTGCGCCACGGCGATGGCAGCGGTTCGCGTCGGCGCGTGCAGGTCGACGTCGGTCGCCGGGCCCCGCGCGAGGCGGATCAGATCGATCCGTTCGTCGCCGGTCAGCCAGGCGCCGGCTGCACCGAGACCTGTCCATTGGGCGTCGACGACGGTGTCGATGGCGGCCGTGGCCGAGGCCGCCGGGCCGTTGGCGTGGGCGATGTCCATCAGCGGATCCTGCCACGCGCGACCGCTGGAGCGGTCCGGCGGTCAGTCACGAACGATCCGAACGCCTTGCCAGAACGCGATGCGCCCTTGGACGAGGCGGCGGGCGAGCGGCCACGGGTGTTCGTAGGTGAACGCTGCGTTCGGGGCCACGTCGCTGCGGCCCTGGACATGCCAATAGCTGGCTTTGCCCTTCCAGAAGCACCTACTGGTGGTCGGGCTCTCGACGAGCGAGTCCATGTCCACACTCTCGATGGGGAAGTAGGTCATGCCCTCGACGTTGCGCACGTCGTCGCTCTCGGCGATCACGACTCCGTCGAAGATTGCTCGTGTCATGGTGTCGGGAACCCAGGCCGGTGACCGGCGAATTCCAGCAGCCTCGGGTGGGCGAGCGTCACGCTCCGGTGGAACAGACGCCGGCAGTGGAGGGTTCCCTCCCCACGTACCCAGGAGGAGCCACCACATGAACCAGCAACTCGACGAGCACCATGACGACACCCGTGCGGTGCTTCACCGCATTGTCAATCACGTGCTCGCACGAGCCGAGCACCGCGCGACCGGTCGGATCTCGCTGCGCGCGACGCCCGGCGGGTTCAGCACGGTCTCGTTCGGGGCCGACCTGCAACGGTTGCGGCTGAGCGGAGGGCTGCTCGTGCGGGAGTCCGCCGCGACCACCCAGACCTGGGCCCGCACGATCGCGATTGACGGATCGAGTCTTACCGAACTCGCAGCCTTCGCCGAGGTCGATCTGTCCAGCGAGTTCTGGGCCGGGAACGACACGCCCCCACTGGGCGACGCGCACGAGCCGATCACGCTGCACGGGGCCTCCGCTCTTCTGATCGCAGACTGGTACGCGATCGCTGCGCAGGCACTCGACCGGCTGATACTCGCAGCACCTGCGTTCGCTGCGCCGTCGCTCGTTCAGCTCTGGCCGGAGCACTTCGACATCGCGCTCGACGCAGCGTTCGATCCGGCAGCGCCTGTGGACCGGCGCGTCAACGTGGGTGCGTCGCCCGGCGACGGTTTCCACTCGGCCCCGTATCTCTACGTTGGGCCGTGGACACCCCAGCGCCCGGGTGACGCGGCGTTCTGGAACGCGCCGTTCGGTGCGGTGCTCGGTCACGACGCCATCGCGACAGCGCCGGATCCAGTCGATGCCGCATTCGACTTCTTCCGTACCGGCTTCGAACTACTGGCATCATGACCGCGATGGACGACCACCAGCCGCACCCGTCGACCGAACCGGCCACCACACCGCACGGCCCCCACGAGTGGCATCGAGTACTCGCGCCCGACGAACTGGCCGACCAACGAGTCACGGCCGTCAGCGTCGGACGCCGGACCTTGTGCATGACCCGCGTGGGCGACACGTTCGGTGCGCTCGACAACGCCTGCCCACATCAGGGCGGCCCGCTCGGTGAGGGCTCGATCGAGCGAGGCTGGCTGCGCTGCCCGTGGCACGGCTACGACTACTCGCCGTGCAACGGCGCGCCGCCGCCGCCGTTCGACGACGCGCCCGCCGCCTACGCCGTGGAGGTCCGCGACGACGGCGTCTACGTCGCGCTCCCGCCGGAACCGGAGCGGCACCGAACGGTGTCGGACGTGCTGGTGGAGACGATGACCAACTGGGGCGTGCGCGCCGTGTTCGGGATGGTCGGACACTCCAACCTCGGTTTCGCTGACGCGCTCCGTGCCGCCGAGGAGCGTGGCGACCTGCGTTATGTGGCGATTCGCCACGAGGGCGCCGCAGCGTTCGCCGTCAGCGCCTACGGCAAGCTCACCGGCGAAGCGGCCGCCTGCTTCGCGATCGCCGGTCCTGGTTCGACGAACCTGCTCACCGGCCTCTACGACGCACGGGTCGACCGCGCCCCGGCGCTTGCGATCTCCGGTCAGGTGCCGTCGAAGGTGAAGGGACGCGGCGCGTTCCAGGACCTCGATCTCGATCGGGCGTTCGCCGACGTCGCCGGGTACAGCCAGACGGTGCAAGCCGGGTCCGACCACGCCGAGCTGATGACGACGGCGTGCAAGCACGCCGTCGTCGGACGGGGCGTCGCACATCTCGTGCTCCCCGACGAGGTGCAGACCATCGCGTCGGACGCGCCCGCCGGAGGTCCCGACGGCCGAGTCGGTGACCGGCGTGTCGGTCCCCCCGCAGCGTCGCTGCGCGCCGCAGTGGAAGCGCTCGTGGCTGCACGACGTCCGGTCTTCGTCGTCGGCCACGGCGCCCGACACGACATGGGTCCGATCACGGAACTGGCGGAGCGTTTCGGCGCTCCCGTGCTGACGACGTTCAAGGCGAAGGGCTTGATCTCCGACCACCACGAACTCGGTGGCGGGGTGCTGGGCCGCAGCGGCACGCCGGTCGCGAGCTACCTCATGAACGAGTCCGATCTCCTGGTCGTCTGGGGGGCGTCGTTCTCGAATCACACCGGGATCGCCCCCTACAAGCCGATCATCCAGGTCGACGACGACGCGATGGCGCTCGGCCGGTTCCATCCGGTGGAGATCCCCGTGCTCGGTGACGTCGGCGTCACGGCGGCTGCGATCGCGGCGGCCCTGCCCGATGCGATCGCCGCGCTCGACCAGCGCACCGATGTCGCCGAACGGTGGGCGATCTGGCGAGCGGAGAAGCGATCCCGTGTGGATGACGATCGCGGCCGTGGCGTCGGATCGGCGGCGCTGTTCGACGCGCTCGGTCGGCACGTCGCCGAGGACGCGGTCGTGTGCGTCGACGTCGGCAACAACGCCTACTCGTTCGGGCGATACTTCGAGGTCGAGCGACAGTCGGTGCTCATGTCCGGCTATCTCGGCTCGATCGGATTCGCGTTGCCCGCCGCGATGGGTGCCTGGGCGGCAGTCGGCGATCGGCGCCAGATCGTCGCCGTCGCCGGCGACGGCGGGTTCGGTCAGTACGCGATGGAGATGACCACTGCGGTCCGCCACGACATGGACCTCACCGTGATCCTCCTCGACAACAGCGAACTCGGCAAGATCTCCAAGGAACAACGCGCCGGTGCGTTCGACGTCTGGCAGACCGGCCTCGTCAACCCTGACTTCGCCGACTTCGCACGCTCCTGCGGAGCACTCGGACTCACCGTCACCAACCACACGGAGCTCGATGCTGCGCTGAGCGAGGCGTTGGCGTACCGCGGCCCGGCGCTGGTCCACGTGCACGCCGACGTCGGACTCCTGTGAGCCCGACGGCAGTACGTGACGGTCAGACCTTCTCGGGCACTGACCACGCGCGCGACGCGAATACCTCGTCGACCGGTGTGGCGAACAGGTGGTTCGACCAGTTGCTGATCGTTTTCACGGCGACCGCCAGCACCAACTCGAGGACCTGGGCGTCGGTGTAGCCGACCTCGCGGAACGCGGCGACGTCGGCGTCGGTCGGATGGCCGCGGGTCTCGAGCAGTGAGCGGGTCATTCCGACCAGCGCGGCGTATCGCTCGTCGTCGACGGGACGATCGTCTCGGATCGCGTCGGTGATCTCGACCGGTGTCTTCGACATGTGGTCGGCGATGAAGCTGTGGGCCGCCATGCAGTAGTCGCATTCGTTGTATCGGCTGATCGTGAGGAAGATGGCCTCCTGTTCGGCGGTCGTGAACCCTGATCCGCTGCGGAATCTCTGGTAGCCGTCGAGATACGTCGCGAGCAGGCCCGGCGAGTTCGCCATCACGGCGTACATGTTGGGGACCATGCCGGTCGCTTTCTGGGCGTCGGCGAGGAGCTCGGCGGCTCCCTCCTCCGCAGTGTCGATCGTTCGGGCGGCGAGTGGGCTTCGGTACTCGGTCATCGATGTCTCCTGGGGGTTGTGTCCCGGTCGGGGTGAATGGCTCGGAAACCCAGCACGTGCGCTCGACTATTCCGCTGTCACCGGTGCGATCGTCGCAGTCGACTGGCGGCGGGTGTTGACGACCCAGAACGGCAGCGCAACGAGGAAGAACGCTCCCAGGATGTTGCCGAGTGCTGCGGGCGCGATGCTCCACGCGAGCGCAGGGCCCCAGCCCGGGCCGATCCCTTCGGGCGTCGCCAGCGAGAAGTAGGCCATGTTGGCCGGGCTGTGCATGAAGCCCGCAGCGACGAACGCCGACACGGTGAGCAGGACGGGAATGTACTTACCGATGATGGTGCGCCCCATCACGGCCAGGAACGCAGCCATGCCCACCAGCCAGTTGCCGAGCACACCGGACAGCACCGCCTGGAACCATCCCCCGGCACCACCGATCTCGCGGTAGCGCATCTTCGCAGCGACGATCTCGCCGAGCAGCTCCTCGAACCCCGGCGAGTACGACTGGGCGATGTGAACGGCCCACCCGACCAGAAATGCGCCGGCCAGATTGCCGAACGCGGCGAGCACCCACAAGCGGCCCACCCGACCCGCCAACGTGCGAGCGTCGCAGTGCAGCAGGGTCGCAGGCATCTCGACATTCACCTCGGTGAACAGCAGGGTGCCCGACAGCACCACGATGAAGAAGCCCGCCGAGAATCCGAAACCCTCCAGGAGCCGCTGGAGCCCTTCGTTGCTGGTACCGGTCGCGATCAGCGTGCTGAACAACGCGCCGACCGCGATGAATCCGCCCGCCAACATGCTGAGCACGATCACCTCGGGCACCGTGCGTCGCACGGCACGCCCCGCGCCGACCTCGGCCATCTCGACCATCACCAGATCCGGCTCCAAGAACTGGTTCATCGGTGGTGCGTCGACCTGGTCTGCGATTGTTTCCACCTGCACGGAACCCAACCCGCGGAAGTCGGATTCCCGAGGGGTGCGGGAAGTTCTCGGCATCGTGAGCGGGTTTCGCCAGCATGTCCATCGATTGTTCGACCCTCGATCAGCTCGTTCCTCTGACCAACGACGGCTGGGGCATCGAGTCCAGCTGCTTCGTGTGCGAACCGCGCAATCCTGCGGGCCTCGGCATCCCGTTCCACCACGACGTCGCCGGCGAACGCGTGCGTGGCGGAGTTCTCGCTCGACGAGCGGTTCTCCGGTGCCCCGCGCTACGTGCACGGTGGCGTGCTGCTGGCGATCCTCGACGAGGCCATGGCGTGGGCGACGATCGCCGTCGCCGGAAAGTTCGCCGTCACCCAGGAGACCACCAGCCGGTTCGAACATCCCGTCCGCGTCGGCGGCTGGCACTCGGTTCGCGCCGAGATCGTCGACATCGACGACCGAGCCATCCGCACACGGGGCATGATCATCCGCGACGACGGCCGACGTTGTGTGACCGCCTCCGCAACGTTCGTCGCGCTCGACCTCGAGCAGGCGGGCGCCGCCGCCGGCGCAGCGATCAGCGGCGACGCTGCGTCGTACACGGTCGGCGGCGAGCGATGAACGAGATCGTCGTCTACTGGCGTCCGGGCTGCATGTTCTGTTCAGCGCTGTTGCGGCAACTCGACAAGCGTGGAGTTCCGCATCGACGCGTCGACATCTGGAGCGATCCGAAGGCGGCGGCGCGGGTTCGTGCGGTGGCCGGCGGCAACGAGACAGTGCCGACTGTGACGATCGGCTCGAGCGCGCTCGTCAACCCGGACATCCACGCGGTGCTCGCGCTCGCCGGCGATCTCGCGCCCGACGCAATCCCCGACGGCTACGCCGCGCCGCAGCCGGGTCGGTTCGGCCGGTGGATCCAGGCCAAGCTGTCCGGAGCGTGATGACCGCGGCGTTCGGCTCGGGCGAGTCGTCGAAGCCGTACGGTGGACGGCGATGACGACACAGGGACGAGCGATTCTCGCGGACCGGTACGTGAACAAGGGCACTGCCTTCTCGGTGCAGGAGCGCCGGCGTCTCGGCCTCGACGGTTTGCTCCCCCCGGTGATCGAGGATCTCGAGACGCAGTTGCAGCGCGTCGAGGCCGAATACTCGGCCAAGAGCACCGATCTGGGTCGCCATGTGTTCCTCCGGGCGCTGCAGGATCGCAACTCGGTGCTGTTCTACGCGTTTCTCGAACGACACCTGGCGGAGCTGTTGCCGATCGTGTACACCCCGACCGTCGGGTTGGCGTGCCAGCAGTGGTCGCGGATCTATCGCCGCGAGCGCGGCCTGTTCCTGTCGTGGCCACAGCGAGATCGCGTCGCGGAACTGCTCGACAACGCGGTCGGTGACCTCGAGGTCGACGTCGTCGTGGTCACCGACGGAGAACGAGTGCTCGGCCTCGGTGACCTCGGCATCGGCGGGATGGGGATCCCGGTCGGCAAGCTCGCGTTGTACACCGCCGGCGGCGGCCTCGATCCGTCACGGACCCTGCCGGTGATGCTCGACGTCGGAACCGACAACGATGCCCTGTTGTCCGATCCGCTCTACCTCGGCTGGCGCCACCAGCGTGTTCGCGGCGCCGAGTATGACGAGCTGGTCGACGCGTTCGTCGACGCGCTCCGCACCCGATTCCCCGGGGTCATGCTCCAGTGGGAGGACTTCGCACAACTGCACGCGAATCGGCTCCTGGCGCGCCATCGCGATCGCATCTGCTCGTTCAACGACGACATCCAGGGCACCGCGGCCGTGAGCGTCGCGGCAATCGTCGCCGGTCTCGGCACCGCCGGAACACCGGTCGGCGACCTCCGCCTCGTCGTGGTCGGCGCGGGTTCCGCCGGCACGGGGATCGCCAGTCAGGCGGTCCGAGCGATGGTGGCCGCCGGCGTCGCTGAGCACGATGCGGTGCGTCGATGCTGGCTCGTCGACCGCGACGGCCTGCTCCACGATCGGATGAAGGGCCTGGCATCGTTCCAGCAGCCGTTCGCCCGCCCGTGGGACGAGATCGCCGACTGGGACGACGACGGTGACGGTGTCGTCGAGCTGCT
Source organism: Ilumatobacteraceae bacterium (assembly GCA_963774765.1). GTDB lineage: Bacteria > Actinomycetota > Acidimicrobiia > Acidimicrobiales > Ilumatobacteraceae > Sva-07. The sequence continues at coordinate 825,870 of CAVZGP010000009.1, read as the reverse complement.
CGACGTGGTCAGCCGGGTCGGACCACATGCGCTGGTCGGAGTCACCGGGCAACCAGGAATCTTCACCGAGGCGATCATCCGGGCCCAGGCCGCGCAGGTCGAGCGGCCGATCGTGCTCCCACTGTCGAACCCGACCCCGCGCGCCGAGGCGATTCCGGCTGACGTCCTCGCGTGGACCGATGGTGCAGCGTTGATCGGCACGGGGAGCCCGTTCGCCCCGGTCGAGGTCGGCGGCCGCTCGGTGCCGGTCGCCCAGGTCAACAACGTCCACGTCTTCCCCGGCGTCGGCCTCGGTGTCGTCGCCGTCAAGGCGCAAGCGGTGACCGACCAGATGCTGACCGCGGCGGCCACCGCGATCGGAACCCTCGCCGCCGAGAATCACGACGGAGGCATTCTCCCGCCGATCACCGAGAGCCGCCGTGTGGCCCGCCACGTCGCGTTCGCCGTGGCCCGAACAGCCGTCGACCAAGGCCTCTCACGTTCGATGCCCGACGACACCACCGATGACGAGATCTCGGCACGCATCGACGAGGTCAGCTGGTCACCGGTGTACCGAGAACTCGAGGGTCACACCACCGATGGTGTGGGGATCCGGGGCGAATCTGTCGGCGTGTCGGTCGATCCAGCGAGATGACGTGATCACGCAGGCATCGCCGACCAAGCTGGCGGACATGGAACCGGCCCTGCTCACGAGTCGCCGCCGACGACGAACACACCACAGCGCCCTCATGCTCGTCGCCTCGCTCCTCGGGCTCGCCACGGCGTGCGCGAGCGACGGATCGTCGACGACGAACACACCCCCGCAGGTTCGGGCCTTCGCGGAGGTCCAGGCGGACGACTTCGTGTTCGAAGCCGATCCGACCGATCCTGGGCGGGGCATCTTCCGCGTCACGACGACCGAGCCGATGATCTGCGCCATCGTCTGGGGAGAGACCGAGGAGTTCGGCAACTTCAACAACAGCCTCGCGATGAACGGCACCGGCATCGTCGACCACGACGTCTTCCTCCCGGGGGCCGTGGCCGGGGAGACCTACTTCTTCCGGGTGCAAGGATCGACGGCCGACGGCACCATGTACTCGTCGCAGACCGCCACCTTCACCATTGCCGAGCCCAACAACCAAGCGGCAGCACCCGACCGAGTCGAACGCGGTCCCAACCTGGCTCTCGATGCAACCGTCATCGATGTGAGCTCGGAGTTCAACGACAGCTTCGCTGCGGCGAACGCCATCGACAACTCCGGCACGAGCGAGTGGTCGAGTGCCGGTGACGGTGACGACGCATTCATCACGATCGACCTCGGCGCGAGCCGGGAAATCGTCGGCGTCGAGTTCATCACCAGGTCGATGCTCGACGGCACCGCCATCGCCGAGACATTCACCGTGACCGTCGACGACAGCGAGCCGCTCGGTCCGTTCCCCGCCGGGACACCCGCAGAGCCGAACTTCGCCGCGTTCGACGCCAGCGGCCAGGTGCTGCGCTTCGACGTCGACACGTCCACCGGTGGCAACGTGGGTGCCGTCGAGGTCCGAGTCATCGGCGCCTGACCGACGGGCGCTCGCCGCTCTGGCTACCCGTCGAACCCGCTGAGCTGGCCGGCGACGGACGGGGCCGTGGGTCATCGGGAGACGATGGGCCGCGGCCGACACGCTGTGGATCCGTGCCTTCGCGAGCCCACGGGCGAACTCGCGATTCCCGATGCGGTCGTCGCTGCCCCAGACGAGGTCGAGCGGCAGGCCGTCGACGCCCACGCGGTGTTCGCGACGAACAACCTCGACATCATCCCGGATGTCCGCCACCGCACGATCGACTGCCTCGGCGTTCGGATAGGTGGGCGCACCCCAGCCCACGACACCTGCGACATGGGCACCGCGGCGCGCCGCCCACCGCACCGCCACCGCAACCCCCATCGAGTGGGCTCCAATCGTGAGCGGCCGATCGTCAAGGCCGAGTGTGCCGAGCATCTGGTCCAACGCGTCGAGATGATCGTCGGGCAGGAACTGCGGTCTCGACTCGTCGAGCGAGCGTCCGAAACCCAACAAGTCGGGCACGACGAGCGTGTTCGACCGTGCCAGCACATCGAAATCGGCGCCGACGGACGCCAGCGCCCGACCATCGGCGATCGCCGGTGGCGACGCGTCCACCACCACGCTGCCGCCGACGGTGCTTCCACGGTTGCGAGCCGCGAGGAATTCGCTGCGTGCAGTCGTGCGATCCGCTCATACATCGAGCCCGCCGTACCCGATGCCAGCGAGGTGGTGCATCTCGCGGTCGAACGTCGTGAGGTCGTCGAGACACAGCTCGGCGAGGTGGCTGTGACCGCACGCACGGGCGAGCACAGTCATCAGCTCGACGGTCGACTCGAGGAAACGGGTCAAACGTCGGGCGGCGTCGTCGACGACGAGACGTTGGCGGAGGCCGGGCTTCTGGGTGGCGATGCCGACGGGACAGTTGTCGGTGTTGCACGCTCGCATGCCGAGACAGCCGATGGCCTGGATCGCCGAGTTCGCGATCGCGACGGCGTCAGCACCGAGTGCGAGTGCCTTGACGAAGTCGACGTGGGTGCGCAGACCGCCCGTGATCACCAGCGTGACATGGGAGTCGCACGCGTCGAGGTGCCGTCGGGCTCGTGCCAGCGCGGGAATCGTCGGCACCGAGATGTGGTCGCGAAACAGCGAGGGGGCGGCCCCGGTGCCGCCACCGCGCCCGTCGAGGATCACGTAGTCGACGCCGATCTCGAGCGCGGCGTCGAGGTCGGCCTCGATGTGCTGCGCGGACAGCTTCGCACCGATGGGGATACCGCCGGACACTTCTCGCACCAGCGCCGCGAGGTCGCGGAAGTCGCCGATGGTGCGCAGGTCGGTGAAGGTTGCGGGCGAGACCGCATCGGTCCCTTCGACCAACCCGCGGACCTCGGCGATACGGCCCACCACCTTGTTCCCCGGGAGGTGCCCTCCGGTCCCGGTCTTGGCTCCCTGACCAAACTTGAAATGGAACGCCTGCAGGTCGCGCACCTTGTCGATCGACCACCCGAACTTCGCGGACGCCAGCTCGTAGAAATACCGCGAGTTTTCCTGTCGTTCCTCGTCGAGCATCCCGCCTTCGCCCGAACAGATGCCGGTCCCGGCGCCCTCGGCGCCCCGGGCGAGCGCGACCTTTGCCTCCTGCGAAAGGGCGCCGAAGCTCATGTCGGACACGAGGAGTGGGATGTCGAGGCGCAGCGGGCTCACGGCCGACGCACCGATCGTGACGTCGGTGCCCACCGCGTCGTCGTCGAGCAGTGGACGTCGAGCGAGCTGCGCGGTGACGATCTGGATGCTGTCCCACGCCGGGAGGCGATCGTGGGGGACCCCCATCGCGACCATCGGTCCGTGGTGGCCGAGTCGGCTGAGACCGTTCGCTGCGAGCTCGCGAATCGCGCCGACGTGAGGTTCCTCCGGCGCGCCGTGGACATCCTGATAGGCGCCCTGATAGGCGCTGCGGTCGTACGGCTGCGGGTGCGCGCGCTCCCAGTCGTCGATCTCGTCGGCGTCGACCATGAGCCGGTCGTCGTCGATCCACGACGTGAATCTCTGGAGCCGTTCGTCGTTGTTGTAGGCGCTGATCCCGGTGCGGAAGCCGTAGTCCCAGCCGTGCACGCCGCACACGAGGTCGTCACCGCGGACCGTACCGTCGGCGAGCAGCGCGCCTCTGTGATCGCAGCGTCCGTACAGCACCGAGTGCTCGTCGTCGTAGCGGACGACGACCAGGTCGACGTTGCCGACGAGGGCGCCGATCGGCCGGCGGTCGGGCACCTCGCTCCAGCGGGCGATCGAGAGTGGTTGCATCAGGTCTCCGTTCGATGATCGGCGTGTGCGCAGGCTCCGCTCGCGCGTGACCGTCCCACACTGTCAGGGAACCCGGCCCGGTCGTGTGTCGTTCCCGCTCGATGCGACCGAGGCCCGCGCTGCCGAGGGCGCCACCGAGAGCGCCGACGATGCTGCGCCGGCGACCACGACCCGACGTATCAGTGGCCGACCAAGGCATCGATGTCGACGTGGCACCCGGCGAGACGATCATCGTCGACCTCGCCGTCGGCAGTGAGACGCTCGTCTTTGTCTCCAAGTTCCACCGCACCGCCCGCATGGTCGGCGCGGTGGTTCCTGCGGCCAGAGTCGACGGACGAATCGGCCATCGCCCGAAGGGAATGGTGATGGGCTCGGGTCGGGTTCCCGGTGCACGCGGTCGTCATCAACGTCGATGGCGACCGCGTCCAAGTCCCGACACGCAGGAGCGCACGTGGGTCCGATGATCTCGACAACTCCACCTCGACCGGGAGCGCCGGGCGACCGTGACCTGTTGCACCGCTACGGGTCCTGGGTGGCGTGCTGCCTGAGCCGTGGCCGCCGAGCACCGCTCAACCCGAATGACATCGGCTCACTGATCGACGAACTGGGCGAGCGTCGCGTCGCCGGCGGAACCTATGTCTTCCGCCAGGGTGATCCGGCGGCCAAGGTCCACATCGTCCGCTCCGGGCGCATCGAGTTGTCGCGCACCATCGGTCGTCGACACGTGACACTGCAGGAACTTCGCGCTGGGGACGTCTTCGGTGATGTCCCGGCATTTCTCGGCGACCCGGAACCGTTCGATGCACGCGCGGTCGAAGATTCCGTGATCCTCACGTTGGACATGCCCGCGCTCCACGCGTTGGTCCAGACCCGACCGCTCGTCGCCCAACGATGGTTCGTTTCGCTCGCCGAACGGATGGCGGCGATGCAGCAACGCCTCATCGGCCTGCTCGCCGGAGGACTCGAAGCACAGCTGGCGTCGTTGCTGCTGAGCGAATCGGGCACGGGCGACGCCATGACGATCACGCAGTCGCGTCTCGCTGACCTGCTCGGTGTGCAGCGCTCGAGCGTTCAACGAGTGTTGAAGCAACTTGAGATGTCCGGTCTGATCGAGAGCCGGTACCGCAGGATCACGATCGTCGACGCGCCAGGACTGTCCGCCCTCGTCGACGGCAAACCCCAGGGCACCTCAGCATGACGAGTGCAAGGAGCATCAACGACATGAATGTGACACTGCAGTACTTCGACGGCTGCCCCAATTGGCGGCTGGTCGAACAGCACCTGATCGAGCTTGGTAGCGAGTTCGCCGACCTGCACGTGGAAGTGCAGATCGTCGACACGCCCGAAGACGCGGAGAGGTATGGCTTCCGGGGCTCCCCGAGCATTCTCGTCGACGGTGTCGACCCGTTCGCTCGTCCGGATGATCCGATCGGATTGTCCTGTCGCGTGTATCCGACAGCTGATGGCCCGGCGGGGTCGCCAACACTCGGCGAGTTGCGCGCCACGGCTCGCCCGTGCAGATTGATCCGATCCGCGCGGGAAGCCGCTCAGCCACGGGGCGGGTTTCGTTGGCGTGGCGACAATCGGTTCGGTTCTGCAATGACGACCACTCACCCGGTTGCTGTCGCGTCATCGCGCCAACAGCGCCACTCGCTCACGGTCATCGCGTTCGGGCTCATGCTGGCAATGACGACGTGGTTCAGCACCTCCGCGGTTCTCCCCGAACTCCGGACACGTTGGGACTTGTCGACCAATGCGTCGTCGTTGCTGATCGTGGTGCTGCAACTCGGATTCGTGGTCGGGGCGGTTGCTTCGGCGGTACTCGGGATCGCAGACCGGATCGACCTGCGCAGGCTGATCCTGATCTCGGCGACGTGTGCCGCTGTCGCGAATGCCGCGATCGTACCGATCGATCGCTACTGCGCGGTCGTCGTCCTCCGGTTCCTGACCGGAGCATTCTTCGCTGGCGTCTACCCACCCGCGCTCAAGCTGGTGGCGACCTGGTTTCGAGTCGGTCGCGGCGCCGCGATGGGTCTGATGATCGCCGCGCTCACGGTCGGCAGCGCCGCACCCCACCTGCTGAACGCGATCGGTGGGGCGAGATCGACGGTCGTGATTGTCGCATCATCACTGCTGACGCTGCTCGGCGGTGCCGTGGTGGCGTTGTTCGGTCGGGAGGGCCCATACCCCTTCCCGGCAACGTCGTTCAACGTGAGACAGGCATGGAGCGCCCTCCAGCAGCGCGACGTCATGTTGTCGTCGATGGGATATCTCGGCCACATGTGGGAGCTGTACGCGATGTGGGCGTGGATCGCACTGTTCCTCCGTGACGTCATCGAGCAGCACGGATCGAGGCTCGACCCGTCTGCCGCAGCATTCGTGGTGATCGCCTCAGGAGCGTTCGGGAGCGTGCTCGCCGGCCATTGGGGTGAGCGTGTCGGCAAGGTGCGGTCGGCGATCACCGCAATGTTGGTCTCCGGGAGTGCCGCCCTTGCAGTGGGAATTCCGGGTCTGTCGATGTGGGCCGTTCTGTCGGTCGCCGTCGTGTGGGGCGTCTCGGTGGTCGCCGACTCCGCCCAGTTCTCGGCGATCGTGAGTGAGCGCGTCGACCAGCGATACGTCGGCACGGCGCTCACCGCCCAACTCGCATTCGGGTTCCTGCTCACCGCTGCGACGATGTGGCTCGTGCCACTCGTGCGTGACCACGCAGGCTGGTGGGCGGCGTTCGCGATGCTCGCCCCAGGACCCCTGCTCGGCGCGTGGGCGCTACGAGGCGTGACCGATCACCCTCTCGCTGGCACAACACCGTGAATTTGGCCGGGTCGGGCTGAAGGGGCAGTACCCCGGCGATTTCGTCTCGAAAGTCCGCTGATCCGTGCGTTCTCTGGTCACCTCTCGGGCTGGTGGCTCTCAGCCCTCGACGGTCGGCCAGTGCACGGTCACGAGCCGACCGCGTTCAATCGTCGGGGGAGCCCAGAATGCCGTCGAGGATGAGTGCGTCGTCGATGGTGGGGCGGACTTGGTGGCGGTAGTGGTTGGCGAGCATGCGGGTGTCTTTGTGTCCGTGTTGGTCGGCGATGCGTTCGAGGGGGATGCCGGCGTCGGACATGAGTGAGGCGGCGCTGTGTCGCAGCATGTTGTGAAGTTGAGCCCAGGTGAGTGCTTGGGACAGTGTGGAGCGCAGTTTGATCAGCGAGTTTCTCGACAGGGCGCTTGCGGCGGCGCGTCCTCGGCCTTTCCGTGGTGTCAGTTGTTCGTCGGCGGGGATGGTGCGGCGAGTGAGGGCGGCTTCGACGTCGTCGACAGTGAGTGCTTGGAGTTTGATGGTGCCGTGTTCGTGGGTGAGTGATGGACACCATGGCTCCGGTTGGTGGTCGACAGTTTCAGCATCTCGAATGGAACATGGAGAGACCATGTTGTTCAGCGGCATCGCCGGCCGACGCCCTGTCGACGTCCGTGGTTGCTAGTGGGACCGACGGGGGCGGAGCACCCGGTGCTCGGCGAGTACGCCGATCACTCGGTCGTACACGTCGGGAGCCAGAGCACCGTTGCGCGGACCCAGGGCTTGCCGGAGGCGACGCGTCCGAGGGCAGACCTCGACACAGCCGATGAGCGCGTCGCCGCGGCGTACACCGATCAGCCACGACTGCCCGTGCGCCGACGCTCCGGCGAAGGTGTCGAGACAGTTGTGGAGTTGACGTGACCACCACCTCAACTCGGCGCCAGATGTCGGGACGCAGAACGTGAAGTCTCCGCTGCGATGTTGGCTCACGGACAGCAATGGTTCGGGGACGGGCCACCGTGGAGGAACCTCCTGTGGCGCTGCCGGTGGGGCCAACGGCGCTTGTCCCGCTCGCCGAGGCGAGCGGCGAGCGGGCTCGCGCGTGTGCCCGAGCGAGAGTTGGGCCGGCGGCGCCGGCGATGACGGACTCGGCTGCGTGCCCTGACCGGCGGGCGGCGACAGCGCAGGATCAGCCTGAGTGGTGCTGGCGGCAGAGATGGACCTGGTCGCGGGGGGAGCAACGACGGGCACGAGCCGATCGCACATCGCAACCAGCTCGGCGTACCGGGTTGGCAGCGGCCGAGGTGCCCAGTCGACGATCCATCGGAGCGTCGACATCGCGTCGGCGAGCCGACCGGCGTCATGGTGCCGAGCGGCGTCGAGTAGCAGTGCCACCCGCCGGCGCTCCGGGAACCACTCCAGTCCCGTCCTGATCGCCCGGATCTGCTCGACACTCGGCGGACCAATCGCACGCTCCACTCCAGTGGCCGCCTCGACAATGTTCGACAGATCATCGACCGACACGAAGTCCGCCGCAGCGACGGCGAAACCGAGCGGCTGCAGATCGATCCGATCAGCACCGGCGACCAGGCTCGCGGCCAGGACCCGCGTCACCCGACGAGTGGTCGCAGCGCCCGTCAGCTGCCTGGCCGCCGTCGGCAGGTTGGCCGCCCGCAGGAACCGCGACGCCCAGCGAGGGATCTCCGCCAGTCCAGGCGAGCCCTGTTCGTACAGTGCACCAAGGAGCGGATGCGTGAACGCACCGACCGCTGCAGTCAACCGTCCGGCGTCGAGAGGACCTGCCGGGAGGCTGGGTTGCCATTCGACCAGTGTCCGCAGGTACTCGATCCGCCACCGATTGGGATCCTCCCCGGCGAGACGGGCGTGGTCATCGATGACGGTCCCTACCGCGCCGGGCTGCACCGACACGTCGGGTCCGATGCCGGCGTGACCGAATCGCAGACAGACCGAACCACGGTCTCCTCGGCGTCGGAACTCGACCGCAGCCATCGGCGACATCCGGATCACCAGCTCGTCCTCGGATTCCTGGATTTGCAGGCCGTGTCGCTGCAACTGAGGCGTGGGCATCACACGAGACAATCACGATCGCCCTGTGGGGAACAAGTGTTCTTTTCCACAGATCGGTCTTGGATTGCAGGATCGTGGATTTGGCGGTGTTCTGCGCCCTCGTGCGGAGTGAACCCGAACACGAGGTAGGTCCCGAGCGCGGCGCAGGCGCCCTGCAATTCTCGGTGATGTCGAATCAGGCGGGTGCCGCCAACTTCCCTCCCGCCACCAGAGCGTCTGCGAATGCGGCTGCGATTGGCAGTTCGGTCGCGAGTTCGATGTAGAGGAACTGCCCCGACGGGTTGATCTCGAGGAACACGTACCGTCCGTCGGGCGTGAGGCGCAGGTCGATCGCCCCGTACACGAGCCCGAGCCTCCGTGTCAGGGTGATGAGTGTCTCGGCCAGTGGGTCCGGGATGTCGACCGGTTCGAGGCGGGCGTTGATGATGTCGATTCGCGAGTCGACCGGGTACTGCGTCTCCTGGGAGTGGATGGCTGCAGGGAACACGCGATCACCGATCACGGTCACGCGTATGTCGTACCTCGCGGGCACGTACTCCTGGAAGATCACCGGTGCATGCCGCACGTGATGAAGCAACTGCACCTCCTCCGTGCGGAGCAGACGCGTCTCGCGCCACTCGCTCTCGGTGGACGAGAACGATTTGTACACGACGTCCCGGTAGCCCTTCGAGTCGACGAAACGGATCGCCTCGTCGGAATCGTTGGTCATCAGGGTGTGAGGGATCTCCAACCCGAGCCGTTGTGCGACCGCGAGCTGGAAGCCCTTGCGATGAGCGCGGTCGTCGGCCGCCGGCTCGTTGATCCAGTACGCGTCGAGCGACGCCCACAGCCCACCGAGAGCTTCGTAGGTCTCGTTCGCTGCGAAGACGCGGTGGCTCGGCCGAACCATGGCCTCCGAGACGGCGGGATGATGCGCCCGGCGCCACCACACCGAGCGGATGTCACCAAGATCGATCGTGCGGCCGCCGACCACGATCGACGACGAACCGCAGCCGGTGCAACACTCGAATTGCATGCTGAGCGTCGCCTTCTCCGGGAAGTCGGCCAGGTCGACGACCTCGGCGTGGACCCCTGCTCGGTCGAGTGCACCTGCGACCGCTCGGGAATGCTCGTCGTCATGCGGCGACAACACGAGCACACTCACGCGTCGAACGCCCCCAACTCGTCGAGCTCGGCCATGATCCGCTGGTACTCGGCATAGACCTCGCCGGCGGACGCCGACTCGGTGGAGCTGAGTCGCCCCTCGGACTCGGCCTGCGCGAGCTGCACGAGCGCCTGCTCCAGTTGCTCGGCCTCGGCCGCCAGTGAATCGACCTGCTGATCGCGGATCGCACGGTGCGATTCGATCCATGCGTTGGTGTGATGCGGGGTCGCCAGCACGAACGGCATCGGCCCCGGCTCGTTCGGGATGTACGGACCGTCGGGGATGTCGCCGGCACCGATCGTCGGCCCGCCGACGTCCGCCCACGCCAGAGTCGGGCCGCCGATGTCGATCTGCGCGATCGTCGGACCCTGGTCGAGTTGAGCGATCGTCGGCTGGATGTCGACCTTGGCGATCGTCGGTTGGACGTCGACCTGCGCCACCGTGGGATGCAGGTCGATCCAGGCCAGGGTTGGCTTGATGTCGACCTGGGCGATCGTCGGCTGGATGTCGACCTTGGCGATCGTCGGCTTGATGTCGAGAATCGTGAGTGTCGGCTTGATGTCGACGAACGCAAGGGTCGGGCCGGGCTTGGTGTGCCCAATGCTCGATCGATCCCCGTCGAGACAGGCTTGCATGCGATTCACCTGGCCGTTCGTGAACATGTACATCCCGGCGTCGTCGGTGTAGTCCATGTAGTTCATGAAGAGGTCGCCGTTGGGACCGTTGCTGCACGACACGTGCGGGAACGAGGGCATCCCGACATTGGCGCCGCCGCAGTTCGGCGTGTCGGCCACGAAGTCGCTCCCGCTGCACCCGGTACCGTCGTCGCCCCAGATGTGACGAAGGTTGAGCCAGTGACCGATCTCGTGGGTGGCCGTCCGACCGAGGTTGAACGGTGGCGCCGCAGTCCCGGTGTCACCGAACGCAGTAGTGCGGATCACCACACCATCGGTCGCGACCGGCCCGCCTGGGAACTGCGCGTATCCGAGCAACCCGCCTGAGAGCTGACACACCCAGATGTTGAGATAGTCGGCGGTCGGCCACGGATTCGATCCTCCGCTCGACGACGCCTTCACGCCGTTGTTCTGACTGAACGATGTCTTGGTGGTCTTCTTGCGGACGATTCCCGATGTCGCATTGCCCGACGGATCCGTCGTCGCGAGCGCGAACTCGATTCGCGCATCGGCGCACAGCGGTTTGAAGACGTTCGGTGTGCCCGAGACATCGGCATTCGTCTTGCGGAAGTCGCGGTTCAGGATCGCAATCTGGCTGTTGATCTGGGCGTCGCTGATGTTCTGTGCGTTGGTGTTCCAGACCACGTGCACGACGACCGGGATGACCGTCACGCCGGTTCGTTCCCCGGCACGCGCGCCCATGGCGAACTCCCAGGCGCGTGTCTCGCTCTCGTTGCGCGCTGTCGCATAGTCGGGGTCGCTGCGCAGCAGTCGTTCGTGTTCCTCCATCGTCCCGCAGTTGCGCACCGTTGGTGTCTCGTCATTGGGCATCTTCGTCGTCCTCCTCGGTGATGTGTTCCTTCTCCGTTGTGTTTCCGGGCTGGGTCGGGCTTTCGTGAACGGCGACGACGACGAGCCGATCCGTTGCGATGTCGTCGACGGTGTACGCGCGCGGCGACGTGCCGTATGGACTCAGCTCCAGACGGTCGCCATTCAGTGTCCAGGTTCCGTCAGTGGTGACCCGTCGATCGTCAGGCCCAGGACCGCCGAGCTCGAGTGTCCCGTCGTCGTTCAGCGCGAATGAGTCGCGCCCGCGCGCCGGCGGGAAGTCGTACTCCGTCGGACGGAGAACCAGCCGTTCACCTTCGTCCTCCTCGTGGGAGCGCGTCCAAGACCGGGAGATCAGATCCCGGCGTTTCGACTCGGCAGACACGGAACCCCCTCAACCTGGTGGAGGTCCGCTTGGACCCCTACCCCCCAGCTTTTCCGCACCGCACCAACGACTGTAAACCGCCAGTTGCGCAATGGCAAGGTCGTCGTGCGTTGGATCTTCCGGTCCGTATCTGCACCACAACTGAGATGAGCGACTCGATTCGGACGTCCGGCTCGGGGTGCTGCGTATGACCCTGCTCGCCGCCCTCGATTCGCGACTCCCCGCTGGGCTCGTCGACTTCCTGGGCCACGTGTTCCCCTCCGACGCCGATGCCGCCCGGCTCGTTGTGGAATCCGTCGCCGAGAGCGTGCGGTCCTCAGAGTTCGAACAGGATCTTGAGGACCCCGTCGTCGCGGGCGTCGAACAGGCGGTAGCCCTCGGCGCCTTCGGAGAGTGGCATGCGGTGGGTGAACAATCCGTCGGCGCGCAGGCGCCCGCTCTCGAGCAGTGGAAGCAGCGACGGCCAGAGCTGGGGGACCGGAGCGACACCGGCGCGAACCGTGAGGCTTCGGTAGATCAACTGCGCCATGTCGAGCCCGGTGCCGCCCTGGGGCAATCCGATGAACGACGCTGTGCCGCCGCTGCGCATGATGCGGGGGACGGACGTGATCGCGCCGGCAGCGCCCGACGCTTCGAAGCAGCAGTTGACGAGTGAACCGCCCGTGGCCTGACGAACGGACGCGACGAGGTCGTCGCCGGGGGCCAGGGCAGTCGCTCCGAGCCGGCTCGCGTGGTCGCGGCGGGCAGCGACTGGATCGATGGCGATGACCTGGGCAGCGCCACTGAGGGAGGCGAGTTCGACCCCGAGGAGGCCGATGGGGCCGAGACCGACCACGGCGACGGTGTCGCCAGGCCTGATGTCGCTGCGGTCGATGCCGAACTTGGCCGTGGCGAGCGCGTCGGTGAGCAGTAGCGCTTGCTCGTCGGAGAGGAACTCGGGGATCGTGCGAATCGTCCGGTCAGCGTTCGGGACCTGGACGAACTCGGCCTGCCCACCCTGGAGGCGGGCCGAACAGCCGAACGCCATGGTCGCAGGGCAGCCGCCGACGCCTGATCGGCAGGCTCGGCAGTGACCGCAGCCGGCCCCGCCGGCGACGAACACTCGATCGCCGACGCTCGAGTTGAAGACCATCGGCCCTGCCTCGACGACCTCACCGATGAACTCGTGCCCGACGCAGAACGGCTCGAGCCCCTTGCCGTACTCGACCTTGCCGATCGCGTCGCCGTGGTAGATGTGCAGATCCGATCCGCAGATGCTGCACTTGGTGACCTTCACGATCACGGCGTTGTCGACGGTCAGTTCGGGGTCGTCGTAGTCCTCGTAGCGGATGTCGCGGGGTGCGTTGAAGACGAGTGCTTTCATCGGTGGCGTGCCTTTGCTGTCGGTGGTCGGTCGCCGCTTCTCCGGATCGCCATGACTCAGGCCTCGCGGATGAGGCGTGCGGCCTTGCGGAACAGGCTCAGGGTGATCGCGTGGAGGTGGTCGCCGGTTTCCTTGGGTGCCTTGCCGGCGATTGCTCGGGCGTGGGTTCCTTCGAGGATGATGCCGGTCTTGTAGCAGGCGAGTACGCCGTACCAGCTGGCCGCGGAGACGTCGTGTCCGGTTCGTTGTGCGTAGTGGGCGACGAGTTCGTCGACGGTCGGGAATGCTTCGACGAGTGCGCCGCCTGGCCCGGCACTTGCGACGTCGTCGGGAGTGCGGAACGCGATGATCAGTCCGAGGTCGATCAGCGGGTCGCCGATCGTGGTGAGTTCCCAGTCGACGATCGCTGCCAACTGCGGTCCGTCGTATCGGTACATCACGTTGGCGGTGTGGTAGTCGCCGTGGATGATGCCTGTCACGGAACTCGACGGGCGGTTGGCATCGAGCCATGCACCGACCTCGTCGACCCCGGGGATCTCGGGTTGCCAGTCGGAGCTGATCTCGTGGTAGCTCTCCATTTGGCCCCGCCAGCGACCGACCTGACGCTCGAGGTAGCCCTCGGGCCGGCCGAAGTCGCCGAGCCCGACCTCGACATGGTCGACGGTGCCGAGGGCGGCAGCGCCGTCGACGAGTGTGAGCCCCATCTCGCGTTGGATGGCGGGATCGGATCGGTGCGGCTCGGGGAGCCCGACCGACGCGTTGAACCCGTCGACGGGCTCCATCAGGTAGAAGCTGGCGCCGAGCACCTCGGGGTCGGGCTCGCCGGCGATGAAGCCCGGATGGGGTACATCGCTGCCCGCGAGTGCGGCGAGCACCTTGGACTCGCGACGCATGGTCTCATCGCTGTTGGCCCGCTTGTGCAGCGGCGGTCGTCGCAGGACGTAATCGCGGTCGGCTCGGCGGAAGCGCAGCAGGATGTTCTGCGTGCCTCCGGCCAACAGCGACGCGTCGGTGAGGTCGCCGGAACCGAGGGATCGTTCGTCCATCCACTGGCGGAGCCGGTCGAGGTCGACCCCCTCGACCGCGTCGTTCGTCGTCATGCTGCTGCCTTGCTGAGTTCGTGCGCTCAGTGGTCGGCGGCTTGGCGTTCGAAGTGTTCGGCGTACTTGGCTCGGGCTGCGGCTCGGCGCGCCGGGAGGTGGGCGGTCGGCCAGAGCCCGTCGACCGCCTTGTGCTCGCGCAGGACCTGGCGGGCGACGGTGCTCTTGTGGACCTCGGTGGGACCGTCGGCGAGGGCCATGACCTCGGATCCGATGAGCATGCCGGTGAACGGCATCTCGTTGGAGACGCCGAGGGCGCCGTGCAGATGCATCGCCCGCAGCACGACGTCGTGGTACACCTTCGGCATCGCCACCTTGACCGCGGAGATGTCTTTGCGGACTTTGCGGTAGTCGTTGTACTTGTCGATCCTCCAGGCGGTCCGCAGCACGAGCAGCTTGAATTGTTCGATCTCGATCCACGTGTCGGCGATCTGCTCCTGGACCACGCCGAGCGACGCCAGCGGTCCGGTGCGGGTCTGTCGTGACAGCGCCCGTTCACACATCATGTCGAAGGCGGCTTCGACCTGGGCGATGGTGCGCATCGCGTGGTGGATGCGCCCACCACCGAGGCGGACCTGGGCGATCGCGAAGGCGGAGCCAGGGTCGCCGAGGAGGTTGTCGTCGGTCAGGCGGACGTTGTCGTAGTGCATGTAGCCGTGGCCACCTTCGCCTTCGGGTTCGGTGCCGAGCCCGGTGTTGCGGAGGATGTTCACGCCGGGCGTCTCCGCCGGCACGATGAACATCGACATCCCTTCGTACGCGTGCACGTCGGGGTTGGTGACCGCCATGACGATGAAGAAACTCGCGTACCGCGCGTTGGACGAGAACCACTTCTCGCCGTTGAGGACCCACTCGTCGCCATCCTTCACCGCGCTGGTGGTGAACAGGGTGGGGTCGGCGCCGGCATGCGGTTCGGTCATCGAGTAGCAGGAGCTGATCTTGCCGTCGAGCAGCGGCTGGAGGTACCGCTGCTTCTGGGCGTCGCTGCCGTAGTGGGCGAGGATCTCGGCGTTGCCGCTGTCGGGTGCCTGGCAGCCGAACACCGTCGGCGCAAACCGTGACCGGCCGAGGATCTGATTCATCAGCGCGAGCTTCAGCTGGCCGTAGCCCGGGCCGCCGAGCTCCGGCCCGAGATGGCATGCCCACAGGCCCCGTTCCTTCACCTGCTCCTGCAGCGGGGTCACGAGTTCCATGGCGACCGCATCAGACTTGTCGTAGGGGTCGTCGAGCACGAGATCCAGAGGCTGGACCTCGTTGCGGACGAAGTCGTCCATCCAGTCGAGTTGTTCCTGGAACTCGGGGTCGGTCTCGAAATCCCATGCCATGGCGGTCTCCAATCGGTCGAAATGGTCAACGCAAGTGGTTTGGACTCTAACACGACTGTTTCAAGTGATCGGCCTCGCGTGTTACCGTCGTGGCGTGGAAGGCAACGGATCGAGCGGTCGGGACGCGTTGGTCGACTCCGCTCGACGGCTCTTCGCCGAGCAGGGCATCGAGGCGGTCTCGCTGCGTGAGGTCGCTCGCGCAGCCGGGCATCGCAACACCAACGCGGTGCAGTACCACTTCGGCGACCGGCAGGCGCTGCTCGTCGCGGTCGTCGAGCCGTTCGAACACGACGTCGGCGAGCGTCGGGCAGCCCTCGTCGACGTGCTCGCCTCCGAAGCGGTGCCGTCGATGCGCTCGATCGCGGGAGCCCTCGTGCGCCCATCGGCAGCAATGCTCGAGACCCACGACGGGCGCGACCACTTGCGGATCGTTGCGGAGTTGATCGTCGACATGGACCGGTTCTCCGCGGCACTGGGGGCGGCTGACAACTCGCTGGGGCATTGGGATCGTGTTGCCCGCGCCAACATGGCCGACACCACGCTCCCGCTCCACCGCCGATACGCCGCCATCTCACTCTGCTTCACCGAACTCGGCCGTCGCGCGGCGAGTCGTCGCCGGCCCGATCACCGTCTCTTCGTGAGCGACCTGACCGATCTCGTCGCCGGTGTCCTGCAGGCCGACGTCTCGGAGGAGACGCAGCGCCTTCTCGCCGAACGTGATCGCCAGCGCGAGGCGAAGGACTCCACAACTACCACTGCAAGGACATCCGTATGACCGACGAACTCCTGGACTTCACCGGCCAGGTCGCACTGATCACCGGCGGCAGCCGAGGCCTCGGCCGTCAGATGGCGCTCGCACTCGCTGCGCGGGGAGCCGACGTGGTCGTCACCAGCCGCAAGGTCGACGCGTGCGTCGCGGTGGCCGCCGAGATCGAGGCGATGGGGCGACAGGCCCTGGCGTACGGGTGCCACGTGGCCGACTGGGACCAGATCGACCAACTCGTCGACGCGGCCTACGAACGCTTCGGCAAGATCGACATCCTGATCAACAACGCCGGCATGTCGCCCCTCTACGACAAGGTCTCCGACGTCTCGTCCGAGCTGTTCGACAAGGTCGTCGGCGTCAACCTCAAGGGCCCGTTCCGCCTGATGGCGCTCGTCGGTGAACGCATGGTCGCCGATGGGGGAGGGTCGATCATCAACATCAGCAGCGTCGCGTCGGAGCGCCCGATGCCGGCTGCGGAACCGTACGGGGCGGCCAAGGCCGGCCTGAACGCGCTGACTCGCTCGTTTGCCTTCTCGCTCGGCCCGACCGTGCGCGTGAACTGCATCCTCGCCGGTCCGTTCCTCACCGACATCGCCGACCACTGGGACATGGAAGCCTTCGAGAAGCAGGCTCGTTCCGCGTACGCGCTGAAGCGTGCAGGTGAACCCGACGAGATCATCGGCGCCGCGCTCTATCTCGCCAGCCGCACCAGCTCGTTCACCACCGGCACCCTGATGCGCGTCGACGGCGGCGAACGCTGAGGCAGTTGCGGCGTTCGAGGATGGAGCAGTTTTGCCAGCCTGGTCCGCCCATGTTGAAGACGTGACCGAGCTCGACGCTCTTGGCCTTCAGTCGGTCACACGAAGTGGCGCGGCCACGATCGGGTCCTTCTCCGACACGATGTTGCAGAAGTCGAAACCGACGTCCTTGCGCATGTGCGCCAATGGGTTCTTCGCCCGTTGGCGCGGTTCTTCGCGGCAATGGTCGCGAGTGTCGACGAGTGGTCGCCGAACTCGTCGAAGTACGCCCGCGCGCACTGGGCGAAGATCTGGGGAACGACAGCCCGGCTTCGACCGGAGACCCTCATCAGCCTGATCGGCAGGGAGGGCGGGGAACCAGTCAGGAACCAGTCCGCTGTTCAAGTGTCCGACCCACCTCGCGTCGACTTCGTTCGATGAGATGCCGGTGTCGGCGATGGCACCGCGGAACACCTCGATGATCATCTTCGAGGGGTGTCGTCGCGACGGCCGAAGCGGAGGTGGCGACGGTCGCGCGTGGCGCGACGGCCTCGGGTCAGGAGAAGCTGGCTCGCAACGAGGTGAATCCCGACAGCATGTTGCTGGCGAACGGTGTGGGGTCGGCGACGTCGATCGGGGTTCGGGCAGTGGCGTTCGTCGTGGTTGGCGGCCGCATACAGGATCACGACGGCGGTCACCCCCGGGACGAACACGTCGCTCCGGGTAGTCGGTGTCGGACAGCCGGGCGAAGGCTCGTACCGGGGTGCCGATGCGCAGTGCCACGCCGACCCGAGCGTTGCGGGCTGCCGCTGCGAGTATGGCTCGCTCGCACAACCGCCCGATGTCTGAATCCCGACACCATCACGAGGACCTCGATCAAGATGAACCGCCGTCCGAACATCGTCTTCCTGCTCACCGACGACCACGCCGCCAATTCGATCGGCTGCTACGGGTCCGTCGTCAACGAAACGCCGCGCATCGATGAGATCGCCGAGAACGGGTGGCGGTTCGACAACTGTTTCGTGACGAACTCGCTGTGCACTCCGTCGCGGGCGTCGATTCTCACCGGCACCTACAGCCATGTGAACGGCGTCTATTCGCTGTTCACGCCGATTGATTCGGGTCAGCCGACGTTCATTTCGCAGTTGCGTGAGGCGGGTTATCGCACGGCGATGATCGGCAAGTGGCACATGGGTCATGGTGATGGTCACGATCCGGAGGGGTTCGACTATTGGGACGTGCTGCCTGGCCAGGGCGACTATTGGGACCCGACGTTCATCTCGCCGGAGGGTCGTCGCACTGTCGAGGGGTACGCGACGGACATCATCACGGACCTGGCGACGGACTGGGTCGAATCGCTCGAGGGTGATGATCCGTGGTGCATGTTGGTGTGGCACAAGGCGCCGCATCGGCCATGGGAACCGAAGCCGGAGCATCGCGAACTCTTCGCCGAACCGCGTGTCATTCCCGACACGTTCTCTGACGATTATTCGACGCGCAGCTCGTCGATCCGTCGGGCGGCGATGCGCATTGCCGACAACATGAATTCCGAGGACTTGAAGGGTGAGAACCCGCCCGAGGGTCTGTCGTATGAGGAACAGGCAGCGTGGAAGTACCAGGTGTACATGCGCGACTATCTGGCGTGTGTGCACTCGGTCGACGAGAACGTCGGCCGCCTGACCGACTGGCTTCGCGATCGCGGCGAGTACGACGACACGATGATGATGTACTCGTCCGATCAGGGCTTCTTCCTCGGTGAGCACGGCTGGTTCGACAAGCGGCTCATGTTCGAAGAGTCGCTGCGGATGCCGTTCGTGCTCAGCTACCCGCGTCGGGTCGCTGCCGGCAAGACGTTCGACGGCATCGTCACCAACGTCGACATGGCCCAGACGATCCTCGACGCTGCCGGCGTGGGCCACGATGACCGCATGCAGGGCCGCAGCTTCTGGCCCGACCTCCTCGACGATCGAACCGCACCGCCGGTCGAGGGCGTCTACTACCGGTACTGGGAACACGACGACGTGATCCACAAGGCGCCGGCCCACTACGGCTACCGGACCGAGCGGTACAAGCTCATCTACTACTACAACGACGGTTTCGGCCTTCCGTTCACCGGGTTCTGGAAGTACCCGCCCGAGTGGGAGCTCTACGACCTCCGAGCCGACCCGACCGAGGTGAACAACGTCTACGCCGACGCGGACTACGCCGAGATCCGGGAGGAATTGAAAGCGGCGATGTGGCGTGAGCAGTCACGGCTCGGTGACGCGCCCCACCCCTCCCAGCCGGTGCCGGCAGGATGCGAGGACCTCCCGGTCGCGGACCTGCCCGACCTCCCGAGGTTCGCGTGGATCAACCCCGGACCGATGATGGGATGACTCACGTCCCTCCAGTTCGCACACCCTTCGACAAGGAGTCGCGAGTGACCGTCCTGGACGGCTCAACGAGCTGCGTCGACCTCGACCATCCACGAGCGCACGGTGGGCACGGCGACGTCATCGACCAGCGTCGAGCGGTAGTGCTTCGGATGGGTGAACAGCTCGAGCAGAGCGCAACCGCTGCGTTGCTCGACCTCCCATCGGACGATTGTGGCGACGTGGACCCGCCACCCGTTGTCCTTGCCGTCGGTCGCAAAGAGCTCGAGCACCCGGCCATCCCACGTCAGCAGGCCCTCCCGAGTTGTCACTCGTCGTTCGTCGTCCATCGTCCGAGCATCGCACGATCGGGCGTCACGGGTGACAGCCGCACCGGTTGGGGTCATGTGGTACCTCTGGCGGTCTCGATGGAATCGGTCGTCGCGAGCGAGACCGATGTCCACCTCGACGGTGAGGTCGCCCGGCTTGACCGCAGCTTCGGACTCGACGTCGGGAGCGCGTCATGACGAACCAGCAGCCGAATGTGGTCATCATCAATTGCGACGACCTCGGGTACGGCGACCTCGGTTGCTACGGATCGACACGGAATTCGACACCCACGCTCGACCGGCTCGCCGCCGAGGGCATCCGGTTCGACTCGTTCTACACCGCGTCGCCCGTGTGCTCACCCGCCCGCGGCGCCTTGCTCACCGGCTGCTATCCGCCGCGTATCGGGTTCGGGTCGTTCCACGGCCTGCCGGTGCTGTTTCCCGGCATGGACATCGGACTGCCCCCCACGGAGATCAGCATCGCCAAGGTGCTCTCCGACGCCGGCTACGCCACACAGGCGATCGGCAAGTGGCACTGCGGCGATCAGGCCGAGTTCCTGCCGACGAACCACGGGTTCGACCACTACTTCGGGCTGCCGTACAGCAACGACATGGGCCGCCAGGCAGGGCGCCCCGAGTTCATGCCCGAGATGCCGCCGCTGCCGCTGATTCTCGATGGTGAGGTCGTCGAACAACAACCCGATCAAGCCTCGCTCACCGACCGCTACGTTGCCGAAGCCGTCGGCTTCATCCGCCAGACGGAGGACCAGCCGTTCTTCTTGTATCTCGCCCACATGTACGTGCACCTGCCGATCTATGTGCAGGAGCACTTCGCCGAGGCCTCTGGCAACGGCGTCTACGGCGCCGCGGTCGCGGCGATCGACTGGGCAACCTCGGTGATTCTCGATGAACTCGAGGCCCAAGGCATCGCCGAGAACACGATCGTCATCTTCACCAGCGACAACGGATCCCTCGGCGACAACCCGCCCCCGATGGGATCGCAAGAACCGATCGGCGCGAGCAACGACCCGCTTCGCGGCACCAAAGGCACCACCTGGGAAGGTGGCCAACGGGTGCCGGGCATCGTTCGCTGGCCCGCACGCATCGCCGCCGGGCGGACCTCCGATGAGATCGTCACCGCAATGGATCTGTACCCGACCCTCGCTGCACTGTGCGGCGCGACGGCGCCGACCGATCGGGTCATCGACGGTCGAGACATCGAGCGCGCTCTGGCTCGGTGACGAGGCCGCATCCCCGCACGTCGCGTTCTTCTACTACTGGATGAACGACCTCGAAGCGATCCGGTCCGGCCGCTGGAAACTGCACCTCTCCAAACGCGGCACCGAACAACGCTGCCTCTACGACCTCGACACCGACATCGCCGAGACGACCGACGTGATCGACGACCACCCTGACATCGTCGCCAGACTCGACGAACTCGCCGATACCGCACGTGCGACGTTGGGCGACGCGCGCCTCGGCCGCCACGGAAGTGAAGTCCGACCAATCGGGCAGGTCGACGACCCTGCACCACTCACCGTCTTCGACCCCGATCACCCCTACGTCGTCGCCGAGTACGACCTGCCCGACCGCGGCTGAACCAAGTTGCCGGCGTGGATGCTCATGGAGCGACACATGGCGACGATGATGCTTCTCGACGTGGCCGTCACACGTGGGGCCCGACCCCCGCCGCGATCCGCCCGATGTGGACCGGAGGTGCACGCCGTTGGTGAACGAGGCGCGGATCCCGGCTTGGTCCCTCCACATGCGGAACGGTTCGGTCCACCCAGACGATCTGCGCTCACACAAAGCGCACCCGCGGGACACGCGCCGTGCGCCCCCACTCGTCCTGAAGTGCCCCGATCCGCTGAGGCCCCAGGAACGACGCCGCCGCAGGCCGGGCTCGCAGAGTCGTCGACCCGGCCTTCGGGGGCAGGCGGCGCGGCGGATGATGGGTTCGGCGGCAGCTGTTCCGTGCTCGACGTCGTGAGCACATACCGTGGGGCCATGGCCGCCAACCGAACGCGCCAGGCACGAGCCGCAAAGCGACGCAAGCGGCGAATGGAACGCGTCGAGAACGATCTCTCCGCCGATCAGTGGACAGCTCTGAAGACGGTGTGGGGCGGCTGCGCCTACTGCGGCGAATCGACGTTGCCGCTACAGCGGGACTGCGTGTTGGCGCTGTCGCGCGGTGGTCGATACACGCTTGCCAACGTCGTACCCGCCTGCGGGTCGTGCAATTCGAGCAAGTGCAACGACGAAGTCACCGGTTGGCTACGGCGCAAGCGGCTCGACGAGCGCTCGTTTCTCCTTCGACACCTCGAGATCAGCGGCGAGCTTGCACAGCGATTTCAGGCCGGGTCCGTCGACGAGATCCACCCATCGCCGGGTGCGACCGACAAGCCAACTCCCTGAGCAGGCGCGTTCCGGGACGCTCCAAGTGGGCAGCGCCTTGGTCCACCAGCGTTCGAGGAGTTCGGCGACGGTGGCCTTCGAGCCAGCGGTCGTGATCGGCACGGTGGAACGGGGGCGACAACGGTGGCGGTTGCCCGATGGCATTCGTGCTGTACTGGACACAACCGAGTGGGACACGGGGCGACCGATGCAGTCGACGAAGCGAGCGCATACGACCAGAATGGCAGGTCGTCCGGCCCTGCTCGTCCTGGTTGCGGCATTCGGCCTGCTGCTCGCCCCTCGGGGCGATTCCGGCTTTGCGCACGCGCAGGAGTCGGGCCACTGGATGCTGTCGTCGACGATCGTGAACCCGCCGGCCGAAGCACCACCACCGAACTGGGATGTGACGACGACGGCCACATCGATGAGCGTCACCGAGACGTTCGGCCCGGACGACGAGTCCGGTGCCGCGGCCCAGTTCGATGCCACATGGTCCGAGCCGCCGGCCCAACTCGAACCGGGCGCCAGCATGGAGTTGCCCGTCACCGTGAGCGGCCAGGTCACGGGCAACCGCGACACCCAGTTCTACTTCGGTCTCGATGTGATCATCATCGTGAACGACCGGTGGAACAACAGCGCAGTCGGTGCCGTGGCCAACTGCTCCCAGACGACGGTGATCAGCGGCGTCTACGAGTGCAGCGAACCGGTCACCAACACCGGGGTCCTTCCCTTCAGCGTGGCGGGCAGCGGCGAAACGTTCAGTGTCGGCGTTGGCGCACTCAACTGTGGTGCCGCCTGCGCTGTGAGGTGGAGTTACGACTGGATCGAAGGGTCGGTCATCGACGACCCGGCCGGTGACGGCATTGTTCCGCCCGCGAGTGTGGACGATGGCGGAGCCCTGGCCGATTCGGACAGCAACGCCGAATCCCTCACCTCCTCGCCATCGGACGACATACCGATCGGCCCGATCGCGGTCATCGCGGTCGTTGCGGCAGGTGCCGCTGCGCTCGTCATCCGCGGCCGTTCGCGTCCCGGCACAGGCGCAGACCCGGCCAACGGCCCCTCCACCCGGGAGCAGGAACAGCACGATGACGATGACGAGGACGATGACGATGACCGGTCCGTGACGATCCAGCTGACACACCCGGTCGGTCCGAGCCCGTACGTGCTGCAATACGGCTGGCAGTTCGGGGCTCGTGCCGTCGTCGGTGCCGGAGCAGAAGAACGCGACGTGTCGGACTCGATCCAGTGGAGCGGGCCCGCGACATTCACGCCACAGGTCGGTCGGCGATCGTCCCCGGCGTTCCACAGGAGCCCCGGCGTCGCCGCCGAACTCGGCCGCGGTCAGACGGTTGCACTGTCGATCACGCTGACGGTCGATGTCGACGGCACGGCGATCAGCCGAACGTTTCCCGTGATGGTGATCTCCACGAGCGGCTACGCGCGCCTCACGGACACGTCCGAAGTCGCCGCCGACGCGCACGGTTGCCCAGCGTGCCCACACACCTGTGTTGGCCCCATCACCACGGTCGAGCAGGCAAGCGTCACCCTGGGCGGTCTGCCGGTGGCCACGGTCGGTGACCACGGCATCCACGCCGCGTGCTGTGGGCCCAACACCTACGAGATCGCCTCCGGAGACAACCGGGTGCTCATCAACGGCAAACCCGCAGCGTGGGAGGACAGCGTCGTCGAGCACTGTGGTGGCAGGGGCTCCATGACGACCTACCACCCCGGCGGCAAATGAGGCGTCGGCACTCGAAGCCGGTCCCGGCCGGTGCCGCGCCGGTGCTCGTCTGCCCGTCGTGCCGCCAGCCGCCAGATGCCTGGCCGGTGAACACCGGTGCCCGAATCGCCACATCCTTCACCTGCACGAATCCGGCATGCGCGCTGGATCACCCGGCCCTGCCAGGGACGACGATCCCCCTCATCGTGAGCCGTGGACGCGAGACGTACGAGGACTTCGACGCGGAGGTCCGATTCGATCGTCGGACTGCCGTCGAGGAATGGATCATGCAACTCGAGCGCGGCAGCGACGAGTGGGAACGAGCCATTCGGGTGGGCATGTACACGGTGCTCCACCACGGCACGACAGCGTCGATCTTCACGGGGCTCCATCAACGGTTCATCGCCACGTTGACCTCGGAGGTCACCTCCATCGCCGATCTCGGCTGCGGGGTCGGCGGCTTCACCAAACTGCTGGCCGACGGCTCGGACTGCCCGGTGATCGGGATCGACTCGTGGGCGCTGGCGCTACGCGTCGCCGACGCTGCAGTGTGCGCCGACGAGGTCTACGTGCCGGTGCTGCAGGATGACGGCGAACTGGCGATCGAGGCCGTGCAAACAGTCAATGGCCGATCGAGCAGCGAACCGCACTCACGACCGAACGTCGCACCAGACATCACGTGGATCGCCGCGGACGTGCTCGATCCGCCACTGCCGCCGGCAAGCTTCGACCTTGTCACGGCGATCAACCTGTTCGACACCGTGTCCGACCCTGCGTTGGCGATCGGGCAGGCGAGTGCACTCCTACGACCCGGGGGACACCTGCTCGTCGCCCAACCCGATGCCCTGAGCGCAACGACGACACCGCCTGGACGCTGGCTGCGTTCTCGTGGGCCGGTGTGGGACTCGGTACTGGCGCACTACGGTCTCGTGACCATCGACGAGGACGACGGTTTCGACTGGGTGCTTCATCGCGATGGTCGTATCAGCTTCGAGTACACGTCCCACGCCAGCCTGCTTCGCCTGCGACCCTGACGATGGGTCGATGCTGGTCGACGTCCCTCACCGGTCGTCAAGCGGGTTTGACGGCGCGCACGATTGCTCCGTGCATGTTGGGGGCTGCTTCGTGGGTGAAGGTGACCTCGGCGTCGATGAACCCGGCCTCGGCCAGGCCGTCGAGATACTCGGACGTGGAGAGCGCGCCGGCAATGCAGCCCACATACGAACCGCGCTCGACACGCATCTCGGCGGTGATGTGATCCTCGGCGACGACATCGGAGATCCCGATCCGACCACCCGGTGCCAGCACCCGGAACATCTCGGCCAACACGGCGGGCTTGTCGGTGGACAGGTTGACCACACAGTTCGAGATCACCACGTCGACAGCGCCGTCGGGCAGCGGCACGGCCTCGATGAGGCCCTCGAGGAACTCGACGTTGTGCACGTCGGCCTTGGCGGCGTTCGAGCGGGCCAAATCGAGCATCTCCTCTGTCATGTCCACCCCGTACACGAACCCGGTCGGTCCGACCCTGCGCGCCGAGAGCAGCACGTCGATGCCGCCGCCCGAGCCCAGGTCGAGAACTCGCTCTCCTGCTGCGAGTTCGGCCACCATCATCGGGTTGCCGCATCCCAGACTTGCTGCGATGGCCTCGGTCGGCAGATCCCTCTGCTCGTCGGTTGAGTACAGGCTCGACCCGAACGCCGCGTCGAGCTCACCTCCACCGCTGCAGCACGAGGCGCCGGCCTGTTCGGTCGCCGACGGTGTGCAGCACCCGTCGGCATCGACCACCGCCATCGCAGTCGGGCCAGAGGCAGCTGTGACTGCCGCGGCAGCAGCGGCGTATCGGGATCGGACCTGCTCGCGAACTTCGGAATCAGCCATCGTCACTCCATTCGTCTCCGTGATCCTGACGTGTGCAGAGTAGCGGGGCGTGGTGACGACGCTCGGCAGCCTGCGGAGTGCGGAGCGCTGTCGGTTCAGGATCCACACAGGCCTCGTGCGGGCGCTCGGCGGTCAGTGCACGGTGGCCCGCGCAACACCTCTCGTGCGCTGGCGGACACCGCCGATGGTCCGATCGCACCATCATGTGAGGATCGTCCACGGCGACCACGGCCCCGCACTCGAATCGCTCGCAGCAGTCAGGGGTCGTCCCGTGATCCGTCTCGGGGTGGACTGAGGTCGACCCGGGCGAAGCCCGTGGTGCAGCGGTGTCCGCAGGATGCCGCGCCCACGCGTCCGCCGACGCGTTGCCCGTCGCTGGAAGGGGTGGTCGATGCGTGCGAGCGTTGTGGGGTGGTGATCGCCAAGCACCGTTCCGATAGAGGTCTGGAACCACGTGGAGAGCACACTGGCCCTTTGGATCCCACGACGTCTTGGAGTGCCCTCATGATCATCGATTTCGAGTGTGACTCACCCACCGCAGCCGTTCGCGAGGAGACCGAGAAGCTGCTGCGGTCGGGGAGTGGTTTCACGCATCGCGGGTACTTCAAGGTTTTCGGCAAGTCGTGGGCGATCCAACTCGGCATGACCGACGAGGAGTTCGAAACGGCGGTGCGCGAGCAGGGACGCATCGAGGTCGCGTTGATGGTGCTGGCCAAGATGACCGAGGACACGATGACCGACGATCAGTTCATCGCGATGATGGACGATGCCGGCGTCGAGATCGGTTGCATCGGCACCACAGGCATGTGGTCGTCGGTCGATGACCGCGCCGCGATCGCGGCGAAGTATCCGGGGCGGCTGATGCCGTTCTATCGTGCGAGCCCACACGAGGGAATGGACGACCTCCGCGAGTTCGAGCGCCGAGTTCGGGACTTCGACTTCAAGGGCCTGGTCGTGTCGGGGTTCCGCGACAACCTGGCGTCGAACCACAAGAAGTACTACCCGTTCTACGCGAAGTGTGTGGAACTCGGTGTGCCCGCACGGATCACCACGTCGCTGCATCTGTACACCGACCGACCGATCGATCTGTCGCGTCCCGCGCATCTCGACGAGATCGCCTGCGACTTCCCCGAGTTGACGATCGTTGCCGGGCTCGGTGGCTGGCCGTGGGTCGACGAACTGGTGGCCGTGGCGCGCCGTCACCCCACAGTGTTCATCGACATCTCGTGCGTCCGACCGTCGAACATGCCGCGCCCCGGCAGCGGGTACGAGGCGTTGTTGGCCGATGGCAACCGCGGCTTGCAGGACCAGGTGATCTTTGCCAGCGGATGGTCGACGCAGGGCAAGCCACTCAAGCAGATCATCGCGGAAGCCGAGGCGCTCCCGACCAGCGACGACATCCGCCACAAGTGGATGTACGAGAACGCCCTGCGAGCGCTGCAGCTCGGTTGACGCACGACAACGCATTCGCAGCCGGCGCTCACGCCGATCAGCCGTTGTCGAGGCGAGTAGGTTCGCTCCGTGGCCGAAGCTGATCGCACCGTCGACATCGGAGCTGTCGTTCTCGCCGTGGACGATCGCGGCGGTGGGCCTGAGACGCCCATGGTGCTGATCCACGGCTTCACCGGAGGTCGCATCGACTTCGCTGACGTCATCGACGAGCTCGCCACCGACCGGCGTGTCGTCGCGTGGGATCAACGGGGGCACAACGATTCGACCAACACCACCGATTGGTCGACGTACACGTTCGACCAACTCGTCGCCGACGCTGTCGCGGCGATCGATGTCCTCGAACTGGATCGGTTCCACCTGCTCGGTCACTCGATGGGCGGCATCATCGCACAACGGCTCGTCCTCGAGCACCCCAGCCGCATCGCGTCGCTGATCTTGATGGACACACTGGCGGAGCCGGCGCTTGATCTCGCACAGGACATGATCGACCTCGCTGTCGGCATCGGGCGTGCCCAAGGAATGGCTGCTGTCGCCGACGCGATGGACGCGATGCCCGACCGCACGTCGGTCGCGCGGCCGGCAGACCGCGACAAGATCGCTGCTCGCAATCGTTACAAGATGATCCACATGGACGTCGAGGCGTTCGGCGCGCTCGCCGCTGAGTTGCGCTCGTTCCCGCCGCTCCTCGCGCGGCTCGCGGAGATCTCGTGCACGACGACGGTGCTCGTCGGTGAACTGGACGTCGCGTTGCGCAATCAAGCCGTGGCCATCGCCGAGGCAGTCCCGGGCGCGGAACTCGTCGTCATCGGCGGTGCTGCGCACTGCCCGCAAGAGGAGCGTACCGAGGCATGGCTGGCCGCCGTGGCCGATCACTTCGACCGTGTCACGATGCCCTGAGAGTCCCCTCCTGCCGTTCGCACCGCCTGTACCCACGCCTCGCACATTTCCTCTGCGGAATAGGTTCCGGATTCCGGGACCTATTCCGCAGAGAACTGCAGGCAGCAGCCCGTGGCCGTCGATCTCGGTACCGGCGACGCGACCGCTTCCGCACGGTCGGCATCGTCATCACGCCGCTCGCCGTCGACCCGACGGCGCGAGGAGTCGGAGCCCGACCTCGTCGCGGCGCGTAGAGTCCGTGGGGGAGGTGCGTTGCACTCGTGGGGGAAGCGGAGACGGCCACTTCGGAGCGTTGGGAGCGCCTCGCGCGAATCGCCCCGATGGCGCATTGGCTCCCGAGGTATCGGCGCGGCAGGTTGCGAAACGACCTGCTCGCCGGCGCGATCGTTGCCGCGCTGCTGGTCCCCCAATCGCTCGGCTACGCGACCATCGCCGGCGTCCCCGTTCAGGTCGGGCTGTACGCGGTTCCGCTCGCGCTGCTCGCGTACGCGGTGCTGGGGTCGTCGCCGCAACTGATCGTCGGCCCGGCCTCGACGGTCGCAATCGTGTCCGGTTCGCTGGTTGCCGACATCTCGCGCGACAACCCCCAGGACGCCGTTGCGATCACATCGGCGCTGGCCATCGCAGCCGGGATCGTGCTGGTCGTCGCCGGTGTGTTGCGGATCTCGTGGCTCGCCGAATTCCTGTCCAAGCCGATCGTGACCGGCTTCGTGGTCGGTCTCACCCTGACGATCATCGTCGGTGAGGTGCCGACGCTGCTCGGCATCCCCAAACCGTCGGGGAATCTGATCGGGGTGTTCGTGCACACGCTCGAGAACCTCGACGAAACCCATGCGCAGACCGCCGCGGTCGGTGGCCTCGCACTCGTCGTGCTGTTCGCCGGCCATCGATTCGTGCCGCGCGTGCCCTGGGGTCTCGTGGTCCTCGTGCTCGGCGTGGTGGCATCTCGAGTGTTCGACCTGGAGGCCGAGGGCGTGGCGATGATCGGTGAGGTTCCATCGGGGATCCCGCCGCTCGGGTTGCCGTTCATCCCGCTCGATGACCTCGGCGCGGTCGTCGTCGGCGGGATGTCGCTCGGCCTCGTCGCGCTCGCGGAGGGCATCTCCGCCACGCGGCTCTTCGCCACCCGTGGGGGATATCGGGTCGAGACGGACCGCGAACTCGTCGGGATGGGCGCGGCCAACGTCGCGGCAGGACTGTCAGGTGGACTCGGTGTGGCCGGGAGCCTGTCGAAGACGGCCACCGCCGACCAGGCCGGCAGCGGGAGCCAGATCACGGGGTTGACGGCGGCGGTGTTCACCATGATCGTGCTCGTCGCGTTCACCTGGATGTTCACCGACCTTCCCAAGGCGGTGCTGAGCGCGATCGTCGTCGCTGCGGTGTGGGGTCTGATCGACGTGTCGGCGCTGCGTCGATACATCCGAGTCCGGCGAGCCGACTTCGTCGCGGCCGCCGTCGGGGTGGGCGGCGTCGTGTTGTTCGGGCCCTTGCCGGGCCTTGGTATCTCGATCGCAGTCTCACTGCTCGCCATCGTCTACCGGTCGTCGTCGCCACGGATGGAGGTGCTCGGAAAGATCGATGACGAGAAGGCTGCGTGGGGCCGGCTGCGCGCCCATCCTGACCGGCGCCCGGTCGCCGGGGTGGTGGTGGTTCGCCTCGATGCGCCGCTCTTCTGGGCGAACGCCTCGGCGTTCGCGGACCGGCTGCTCGCCGAGGTCGACGAGTGGCCGGGCACCCGAGCGCTCGTGCTCGATCTCGAGGCGACGACGCAGCTCGACACCACGAGTGCTGATGTCCTCACCCAACTGGCGGTCGAGTTGGACGACCGTGAGGTCAACCTCTATCTCGCCAGAGTGCTCCACAGTGTGGAGTCCGTACTGCAGAGGTCGGGCTTCGGGGATCTGGTTGGTCAGGATCGCTTCTGGCACAGCATCTCGCAATGTGTGCGCGCCGCCAGGCGAGACACCGGGCTCAAGGGCAACGGTGCGAAAACACGCGGAGCGGCGGGCAAGGCAAAGCGGGGCGACAAGGACATCGCGACGGTCGACAACGGTGACACCGAGGTGGAAGACGTGATCGCGTGGGACGACGACGCAGAAGGGATCGATGGCGACGGCGACGGTGTGCCGAACTCGACCTCGTGAACGGCCGCTATGCGCCGGCGAAGAGCGTGTAGAGCGTCGGGTGGGAGTCCTTGGTTGCCTCGATGAGTTCCCGCGGGGCCTTGCCGAGGATGTTGATGTCGACACTGCCGCCGGACTCGAACAACGTTCCCATCAGGTGCCCGACGTGCTCCATGTGCGTCCTGAAGGCCTCCGAATTCGCGTAGGACTCGATCATGAGGCACCTCGTCTCGTCGGCATTGAGGAAGTAGGCGTATTCGAGCGTTCCCTCCTCTGACGCGGCGAGCTCGACCGCCTGGGAGACGGTGGACTTGAACAGCTCCAGGTTCGTCGGCGCGATCGCAGTGAATGTCGCGATGATCTCGAAGGTGTCGGTTGCCTTCATGATGTCCTCCCCTGGTTCGATGACGTGCCGGCCGGACGACCGCTCGAGCCGTCGGAGCCCATCGGCTCGGTCGGCGACGTCGCACCAGTATCTCTCCGAGAGGCGAATGGTGGAGACCTGGAGGATCCTCCCTTCTCGACCCTCGTGAACGGGAAGCGGCCAGCTCAGGTGCGCAATTGGGGGAACCGGCCGATCAGCCCGGTCGAGTTGGCCTGGAAGAGGTGTTGCTCCTCGGGGATGCCACGAAGGCGATACGAACCCAGCCGTTTGAAGCGAACACCTTCGGGCCGCATGCCAGTGAGGGCAATCCTCGTGTCATCCGAAATGATGATCTGGCCGCCATGTGCCGCGGCGCAGATACGCGCCGTTGTGTGCACGGCCATGCCGATGTAGTTCGGTGCGTGCAGTGTCGGGTAACCGGAATGGATTCCCATTCGGACGCGTACGGGTGGGTCAGTCCGCCATCGTGAGGTGCGGAGTTCTTGCTGGATCGCGACGGCCGTCTCGACAGCGCTTCGGGGGCACTCGGACACCGCGAAGAACTCGTCGGCACGGGCTTCCACCACAATGCTTCCATGGCGGTCGACGGCAGCGCGTTGGACCTCTCGTAGCTCGGCAAGTAGCGCCGCATAGCCATCGCCGAGGCGGTGGAGAAGTGCCGTCGATCCCTCGATGTCGGTCATCATCATGGTGACGAATCCTGACGGTAGATCGACGCGCTCGGTGGAGTCGGCGACGCCGATCTCCCGTTCGGCTCGAAGCTGGCTTCTGATGAATCCGACGGGCACGATGCGGAACTTCTTGGCTGCTCGAAGAAGTCGGAGGCGTGCCTTCTCGCGTGAGGCGTCGTCTTCGAAGTCGACCTGGTTGAAGCGCGCCAACGCATTGCGTACGTGGGCCTCGTCGCCGATGGGGAGCCGTCGCCGACCTCGCGAGTCGATGTACGCGAATACGCGGTCGGGAAGCTTGTCCCGCTCGTCGGCACTGAGTCGCGCCATCGCCCGATTCTACTCGCTGCCGGCGGTGAGCAGGCTGTGAGCGAGTGA
Organism: Ilumatobacteraceae bacterium; assembly: GCA_963774765.1. Taxonomy (GTDB): domain Bacteria; phylum Actinomycetota; class Acidimicrobiia; order Acidimicrobiales; family Ilumatobacteraceae; genus Sva-07. The sequence continues at coordinate 794,273 of CAVZGP010000009.1, read as the reverse complement.
CCGATGACCGATACCGTCGGTGGTCACGCGAACTGCGCGGCGATCGCCCCGGTCTGCGCCGCGGCGACGAGTCCTGCGTGGTCGAACGCCGTCTGGTCGGCGTAGCTGAGCGCGAATTCGCCCATGGCGTCGTCGAACTTCCCGCCCTTGCCGATGCGGGCGTCGATCGCCATCGCGTCACCCGTCCGGGCGTGTGATCGGGCGAGGACTGCACCACACGCTTCGCCGAACTCGGCCACTCGAGGCGCGATCGGAGCGCCGTCGGGGATCACCTTCATGTCGCGGAACTGGCGCACGTAGTAGGCGGTTCCGTCGGTCGAGGTCGTCCATCCGCATCGAGGATCTCCACCGCTTCACGCACGCGCAGCGCAGGGTCGACGGCGCTCAGACTTCGCCGCGGTGCTCGAGTTCGTGTCTTGCGTTCGGCTGCTCGTCAGCTGTCGGCTGAAGTGATGGCCCTCAATATCCCGGAACCCGGCGGTCTTGCACCACGTAGGCCATGATCAGCGCCAGCGGGAAGAAGAAGAGGCTGAGGATGAAGTAGCCGAGCCAGCTGTGACCCTTTTCGGCGAGCGACGCACGTACGCCACCCCAGCGATGAGCGTGGTGACCGGATATGGCGGTTTCGCTCATCGTTGGCGGGAGGGGTGGTGTTGCGATGAGCGTGGTGACCGGATATGGCGGTTTCGCTCATCGTTGGCGGGAGGGGTGCCACAACGTCGCCCTCGGCGACCATCCCGAGCAGCTCTTCGTGATCGTCGGGCATCGTCGTCCACGCGCGTTCGACCATGTCGCAAACAAGCGGTGGACCACGGCCTTGTTGGGTGCGGTGTTCATGGCGCCTCCAGTCGATCGTCCGAGCTCAGCCCGAACCCTCCATTGTTCCAGCGAACCGAGAGGCGGGTTCACCGGAACCATGAGACATGAGTGAGCAGCATCGCATTGGCCGGTTCGAGTGGTCCGCCTTCGCCAGGTCGTGGTGGAAACCCCTCGTCGTCGGGGCGGTCCTCATCGTCGCTGTGATCGTCGGCTCGGGTGTCGGATTCGACGCGTGGTTTCTCGGCTTCTTCACCGTGCTCCTTGCTTGCTTGCTGATCGCTGCGGGGGTCGTGCTCGGGTTGGTCCATCTGGTCGCTCTTCGGTCTGGTGCTCGCGCATGAACCGATTGCTGGGAGCGCTGGTCGCAACAGCGGCATTGCCGCTGGCTTCGTGCACCGGACTCCAGGGCGATGAGCCGCACGACGACGCCGGTGAGTCGACTGCGGCATCCGGCGACCAATTCTGCGAGGCCATGGGGCATCTGATCGTGCTGCTCGAGCCCACCGAATCATCGAGTCCCGCCGAGACGCAGAGAACATTCGAGGAGGCGGCGATCTGGTTCGAGCAGGCGGGCGACACAGCGCCGGAGACGATCGCGTCCGATGTCACGGCCTACGTCGATGCCTTCGCGGAGTACACGCAGTACCTCGACGATGTCGACTACCGGCTCGATGTGGTGTTCAGCACCCAGGAGGGCACCGACCTTGCGATCGAGACGTCCCACACGCTCACGCCGGCGATCGTCGGTCATGTCACCGACGAGTGCGGGCTCAGTTTCGGTGACGCGCCCTGAACCCTCCGGGTGAATTCCGTGAACCATCGACGGCATTCAGTGGCACAGTTGGGCATGTCACGGGGGCGTCCGGACGGACGCAGCGACACTGAACTGGTCGCCGCCGTCGTCGATCGCGACCGCGGTGCGCTCCGGGAGTTGTACCTGCGGCACGAGCCGTGGCTCTCGATCCGCCTCGCGTACCGCTGCTCCGACCGATCGCTCGTAGAAGAAGCGGTGCAGGACACGTTCGTCGCCGTGTGGGGCTCGGCCGACAGCTACCGGGCCACCGGTCCCGTTGCGGCGTGGATCTGGGGCATAGGTATTCGCCGGCTCCTCCACGTGATGCGGCCACGCAAGTCGCTGCGCGAGCGGCTGTTGGCGCAGCGGTCGCCAGAGTTGCTGTCCGCCGAAGACGAACTGTTGGTCGGTGTCGAACACGGCGATGTCGGGCTGGCGCTCGGGCGGCTGTCGCCCGAACTGCGGATGGTGGTGCAGGCCACAGTGCTCGACGGGCTCAGTTGCCAGGAGGCGGGCCGGCTGCTCGGCATCCCGTCGGGCACGGTGAAGACGCGGATCATGCGGGCGAAACGAGAGATGCGGGAGGCATTGACATGACGAGCGTCGACCAGTGGCACGTGAGCGACCACGAACTCGATCGCTATGCGAATCACACGATTCCGGCGTTCGCGCGGGCGTCGGTGGAGGCGCACCTGCTCGAGTGTGATCGGTGCCGCAGCGAGCTGAATTTCCTGCGTTCCCCGGCGGCGTCCGACAGCGCCGCGGACGAGTTGTGGGTGCGGATCGCCGACCGAATCGACGTGACCGGACGGCCGTTGCGGTCGTCGACGACGGCGTTGCAGGTGTCGACGTCCAGCCCGCTTCTGCTCGCGGCGACGCTCGTCGTCGCGATCGCCGTGGTGGTCGTCGTTGCGATCGCCGCAGCGGCCGCACCGCGAGCATCGCTGCCGCTCTTCGTGATGCTGGCACCGCTCGCTCCGGTTGTCGGCGCCGTGCTGGCGTTCCAGACCGGAATCGACCCGGCGGGACAACTCGCCATGGCGACACCGCTCGCGTCCGGGCGCTTGCCGTATCTACGAGCATTGCTCTCCAGTGGAGCGGCGCTCGTCGCGGTCGCCGTTGCCAGCGTGTTCGTCCCCGTCGGGCTCGACGACGTGGCCGTGTGGTTGCTCCCGGGCCTTGCATTGACCTCGCTGGTCGTGGCGATCTCGACGTTGGTCGATCCGAGACGCGTCGCGTTGACACTGGCGTGTGGGTGGGCGCTCATGGTGTCGATGTGGTCCTGGGGGCCGAGACGGCGCAGGATTCCGCTCGATTTGAGCAATCTCGCCCTCGAACGGCAATCGGTGCAACTTCTGCTGGTCGCGGTCACCGTCGGCTCGGCGGCGGTCGCGTTCGTGCGCCGGAACGAGCTTCCTGTCTGGAGGTCGCGATGAGCAGTGACGCAGTGATCGAGTTGACCGGGTTGTCGAAGCGGTATGGGTCGACAGCGGCGGTCGACGAACTCGACTGGTCGGGCGGGCGCGGCGTGATCGGCCTGCTCGGCCCGAACGGCGCCGGCAAGAGCACGCTGCTGCGGATGCTGGCCACGGTGCTGTCCCAGGACCGCGGCACCATCCGGGTGTTCGGCCTCGATCCAGCAGTCGCCGACGAACGACTGGCGATCCGTCGACGGTTGGGTTACCTCCCCCAGGAGGCCGGCCTCTACCGGAGCTTCACCGCGTACGACCTCGTCGACTACGTCGCCGTGCTCAAGGAGATCACCGACCGAACGACCCGACGCGACGAGGTGCGCCGGGTGCTCGCTGACGTCGGTCTGACCGACGACATGCATCGACGGATTCGCACGCTGTCGGGCGGGATGCAGCGGCGTGTCGCGCTCGCGGCGGCGCTCCTGGGCCACCCGGACCTGCTCGTGCTCGACGAACCGGCCGCGGGACTCGATCCGGACCAACGGCTCCGCATGCGCACGGTGCTCTCGGACGTCGGTCAGCGAGCAACCGTGTTGCTGTCGACCCATCAGACCGACGAGGTGGCGGCGTTCTGCCAGCGAGTGCTCGTGCTCGATCGGGGCCGGATGCTGTTCGACGGAACGCCTCGTGAGCTCGCATGCCGGGCGGCGGAACGGGTCTGGGTCAGTGACGTTCCCGATGAGGGTGCGGTGCGGTCATGGGTGACCGGCGATGGCGACATCCGCAACATCGGGACACCGCCACCCGGTGCTGCGGTGGTCGAGCCGACGCTCGACGACGGGTATCTGTTGGTCGCGACCGAGGACGGAGTCCGGACGTGACGATCGTCTTCGAACCGCTGGCCGTCGACGCCGGATCTTCCGGACGCAGCGCGGTGATGGAGTTGGCGCGACTCGAGTCGCTCCGCATGCTGCGACGGGCCTCGATATGGATCGGCTTCGTGCTGTCTGTGGTGCTCGCCGTCGTCTACGCCGTGGAACAGCAGAACTGGTCGTCACAGAAGTACGAGTCGATCGTTCCACTGTCGATCTACCCGTTGACGATGGGTGTCTATGTGGCCGGTGTGCGGTCGGGAAATCGTGACCGGTCGCACCGTCGCCCACCGCTCGCCGAGGAGGCGCCCTTGGACGGCGACGCCCGTGCGTGGGCTCGCTTGGCGAGCCTCTGCGTTCCGGTTGCGCTGACGGCGCTGTTGATGGCGGTGATCGGGGTCGGCAGCCGGATCGAGGGCGGCTTCCAACTCGGCGAGGGTCGATTCCGGACCGGTACGGCCGTGCATTCGGTGTTCGAGTTGGCACAGCCGGCGCTGACGGTCGCGGTGATCGGTGCCGGAGCAGTCGCCATTGGTCGAGCGGTGCGGCGGTCAGGCCCCGTGATCATCATCGGTCTGGTGTTGGTGTTCTTCGCTGGAGGGGTCTACTGGCTGTGGAACGACGACATCGTCTACGCAACCGCCGTGATGCAGGTCCAGCCGATGGGCTTCTCCGATCTCCAAGAGGTCCATGCCCCCACGGTCGCGCTTCACGACCTGTATCTGCTCGGGATGGTCGCATTGTTCTGTGGCCTGTCGCTGCGGGCGCGTCCGAGAGCGCGACTCGTCGGCGGTGGCGCCACCGTCGCCGTTGCTGCGGTCGTGACCCAACTGGCCGTGGCGCCGTTCTGAGGGTGACGTGATCCGCGTCGACGTGGCGACCCAGTCGTGGCGTCTCACGACGCGAGCGACGCCGCTGCGGCCGCTGTTGATCGTCGGCGCCGGTCTGATGGTGATCGGCATCGTGACGAGCTGGCGCAACGATGCGCTGCCGGAGGTCGTGGGTGTCATCGGTGCGGGAGCACTCGCCGGCGCCGTCGCGCTGGGCCTCGACGACGAGGCCACCACGATGCTGCGATCGTCGCCCAGCAGCGCGCTGGTCCGGCTCGGCCATCGACTGGTGATCCTGGTGCCGGCATTGCTTGCTGCCGCGCTGACGCTGGTGGCCGCCGGCCGGCTCCTCTTCGCAGAGCGGTCGTCGCTGCCGTCGGCCGCATCGTTGCTGGCGCTCGTCGCAGCTGGGATTGCGGTCGAGGTGTGGTGGGCCCGCAGGCGACCCGAGACCGCTGCCGATGGCGCGGCCGTCGCGGTCATGGCGTGGGTGATCGCGCCGTCACTCGTCCCCGGCATCGAGGTCATCGACCGCCTGGGTGGAGCCTGGCAGACCCAGGCACTCTCGGTGCTGGCGCTGTCCGTTCTGTTGGTGGTCGCAGGCACCGTCGGGCGCGACGCCTGACTCGCCGCTGCTGTCGATGGTTTGTGTGAGCAACAACGTCGAGGTCGTGGATGAGCGCTCACACAAATCCGGAGTGAGGGTCGTGCGCTGACCCGTGAACCGGCGAGGCCGTGAGGTGGAACAGATCGGTCATTCATCCACGTGAAGGGGAGTTCCATGAACAAGCACTTCGTCATCGCCGGTATCGCACTCTCGGTCGTGGGTCTCGGCGCCTGCGGCTCGGATGGCGCCGACGACTCGGGACCCACGGCCGAGTTCACTTCGCCCTCTGACGGGGCCACCGTCGCCGGCGGTGTCGCCGTCGAGATGGTCGCTCAGGGAATCACGATCGAGGAGGCGGGCGCGGCCAACGAGGGCGCTGGCCACTTCCACGTGATCGCCGACACTGGCTGCCTCGATGCGGGCGAGGGGATCACCAAGGACGGCGACCACGTCCACTTCGGCAAGGGCCAGACCTCGGGCACCATCTACCTCGAGCCAGGCAGCCACGATCTCTGCCTCCAGGTCGGCGACGGTGTTCACGAGGCGCTCGATGTCACCGACACCGTCACCGTGGAGGTCGGCATCGCGAGTCAGGATGAGTGGTGCGCTGTCGTCGGCGAGGTGGATGAACTGTTCGTCGCGAACGACGAGGAGGAGGACTTCGCAGTACAGCAGAGCATCGTCGAGAACGAGCGGCGGCTACTGACACAACTCGACGCATCGACCGAGTTCGTGGACGAATCGGTTCGATCCGATGTCGAGGACACGATCGCGATCTCGTTGGAGTTCTCCGAAGCCATCGCACAGGCCGCCGACGAGCCCGCCGCCGAAGCTGCGCTCGCTACGTTCTACGAGTCGTCTGCCGACGGCTCGGAGGCCGCGGCCGAATGGATCCTCGACACCTGCGGCGTCGACATCAACAGCTGAGCCTGCGAGTCTGACGAAATGGGACCGTCGAGGCTGGGATTCTCGGTGACGATGCTGATCTGGGCCAGGCCCGACCAGGTGTTCTGGTTCCTCGCCGATCCGTCCACCGCGGCGGTGATCGATCCGGCCGTTGTCAGCTACGAGCCCGAGGGCGGCACGATGGGCGTCGGGATCCGCAACCACATCCGACTGAAGATTCTGGGAATACCGCTGTCGCTCGTGAGCGAGACGACGGAATGGGAGCCGGGCAAACGGATGGCGTTCCGGTCGATCACGCCTGGTCGCCCGGCGACCGGCCTGGCTACCCATCGATTCGAGGCCTGCTCCGAAGGCACGAGATACACCTGGTCGATGGACTTCGTCCCGACTGGCGTGGGTGGCCGGTTGGCCGCTGTCGTTGCAGCACGGATGCTCGAACGCAACGCGGTCGCCCAGCAGGAGCGGGTCCGCCGCGTTCTCGAAGCCGCTGTGAGGCTGCCTGCTCTCGGAGCGGACTGAGGAGTCGATACCTGTTCAGCGCAGCGTTCGAACGAACAACGCCCGAGCGGTCTCGTCGAATCGTCGGTGGGTCGGTTCGACCACGATGGTGGAGTCGTCCGGACGAAGCGTGCAGGTGAACCAGTAGTTGTGGTGGGCCCGGATTCGATACGCGATCGCGGCGACCACAACGAGCACGCCGAACACGGCGAGACCGACGGCACCCGTGGCGACACCGATCCCGAAGAAGGTTGCACCGGTTGCCAGCGCCGCAAAGCTCGCCATGTTTCGGGATCGCCACATCTTCCACACACGTTCGCTGACGGGCAACGCAACCGGGCCGTGTTCATGTCGAGGTAGGCGACCGGCGATCAGTGCGAACCCCGGCACGCCGAGCAGCCACCGCGGTCCGCGCCACGACGTCGCGGTCAGCCGGACGGCTCGCAGTGTCTCGACGCCGGACAACACACAGCATTCCGGATAGATCCCGGAGCGCTGATCAGCGACCCGCAGGACCGACCGTGCCATGACCGTTCGCATTCGGCGCGCTCGCGTCGCCGTCGGTGCGATGTCGGACGTGCATCGGCGCGCCCCCGACGGGTCGGTTGACCACCATGCCGACGGGCTCGGGGATCTCGGACGACACCGGGGTCAGATCGAGTCGTTGAGCGAGCCTGGCGACGATGAGCGTGAGTTCCATCTGTGCCAGCGCGAACCCGATGCAATTGCGGGCGCCGCGCCCGAACGGCACCCACGCCATGTCGGCGAGCGCCCGCTGGCCATCGTCGAGGTCGACGAACCGGTCGGGGTCGAATCGCAGCGGGTCAGGCCATGCCAGCGCGTTGCGGCCCGCCAAGTGCGCCGACCATGCAATCAGGGTGCCCTTGGGGATCGAGTAGCCGCCGACGGTCACGTCGACGGCCGCCTCGCGTGGGCTCAACACCCCGGCCGGGTGCAGCCGCACCGTCTCGCGCATGACCCGGTTCGCGAGATCGAGTCGGGCGAGGGTGTCCGTGTCCGGCTCCGCGGTACCGGACCCTCCCAGCACCGCGTCGGCCTCGGCACGGAGGCGATCCCAGAGGCCGGGGACGAGCGTGGCCCGGATCAGCATCCACGCCAGCGATGCCGATGTGGTGTCGTAGCCGGCACCGATCAGCGTGGCGACCTGGTCGCGGATCTCCGCATCGCTGAGCGAACCGTCGAGGACGAGCGTCTCGAGGATGTCGAGCGGGTCACCCGTCGAGTGCGCCCGCCGATGGGCGATCTCGTCGTCGATGATCACGTCGAGCGCTTTGCGGTCGGCGCGGACCCGCGCGCGGGCGGTGCGCGGGAACGGGTGCGGGACCTGATGGATCGCGGACGACTCGAGATAGTCCTGCGGCCGTTGAAAGAGATCGCCGATCTCGTCGCAACGCTGACTCATGCGCTCGCCGAACAACGCCCGCACCACGATCCGCAGGACGAGCGAGCGACCGACCGGGGACATGTCGACCACCGCCCCGGGCTCGGTGCGCTCGACCAAGTCGTCGATCGTTGCGTCGGCCTGGTCGACGATCATCGGGATCCAACCGTTGAGGCGGCGGCGACTGAACGCGGTCTGGACCGACGAGCGGCGACGGCGGTGATCCTCGCCGTCGGACACGATCATCGAGTGCTTGCCGACCACGAAGCCGAGCACGTTGAACTTGTGGTTCCATCGGAACGACGTGTTCGGCATCGCAAAGAGCTCCCGCAAGGCCTCGGGATCGCCGACGATCGCCAGACGGGCGGGGCCGGCACCGAGACCGCAGACCGGCCCGAACTGCTCGCAGAGGTCGTCGAGGACCACATGCGGGGTCTGGAAGATGCGACGGAGGTGGCCCGGTTGGTCGCGCCACAGTGGGCGGGGGAGTGGGCGGGGCTCGCTCATGGCGTTCACACGATGTCGGTCAGCGCAGCGTAGACGGCGCTACTGGCGACGAATGCGCCGACGGTGACGACCGCGTATCCGGCGACACGCAGTGGCGAGCTGTCGATGGTCGGAGCGAGACGACCGTGCAGGATCGCCCGCCCGGCGACATAGACGGTTGCCGGCACGGCGAGCGGGAATGCGCGTAGCAGGAAGACGAGCGAGAGGTATGCGGGCTTTCGCCGCCGCGGGGCATCGGGCCGGAGCTGATCGAGCGGGACGAGCGTGGCATCGAAGTGAGCGACCAGCGCAGCGAAGGTCACGCCGAACAACAGAGCCGTGAGGCACACCAACGTGACGGCGAGCCACGGCGGGGAGAGAATGACGAAGTCGCGATTGTCGGGCGAGAGCGGGTCGCCCACACCGAAGGTCGCGAGCAGGAGCAGCCCGAACAGTGTTCCTGCGGCCCAGGCAGGTCGCGGAAAGACCCGTCGAAGCGGGATGAACACGAGCGACGAGGCGAGCGGGATGAGGAGACCAACGAAGATGAGGAAGCCGATCGAGCCTCCGAGCGTGATCTCCCCGACGCGTTCGCCGGCGTCGGTGGTTCGGCCCTGCGCGCCCGCCCCGGATGTCGCTGCCAGCACCCGCATCACGAGCCGTCCGCCGAAGCCGACGACGAGCAGGCCGGCGATGGACCCGGCCGTCAGCACACACGCCAGCGTTCGCAACGCGTCGAGGGCGGCCGACGGCGCGCTGGTCGGTGTGGCGCGAGGCGCCACCACCGCAAGGCGACGGCCGCGCCAGGCAATCGTCACCGCAGCGACCACCGCGGCACCGCTGACGGCCACCAGGAGGAGGTTGTCGGCGCGCATCGAACGTCGTCACTCCACCGACGGTGTTCGAAGACCGGCCCACAACGACAGCGCGGCCAGGATCGGGATCGAGACCAACGAACCGACGAGTCCCATCTGGTCGACCGTGTCGAGGCCGTCGAGATGGCCGACGTGATAGCCGAAATGGAAGACACCCTGGACCAGCCAGGCGATCGCCACGATGGTCATCGCCTCGCGACGCCACACCGACCATGCAGTCACGATGATCAGCGCCAGGAACAGCACGCCGACATCACGCACCAGGTGCTCGTCGTAGGCGCCACCATCGACTGCGATCCAGCTTCGACCGAGCGGGAAGTCGTCATACCACGACTGGGGAGCGAACGTCGCTTGGATCGCTGTGGGCAGCATGAACAGAGCGATCACGGCCAACGACCATCGTTGAATGAGTGCGCGATTCATGTCGATGTCCCCCTGTTGCAGCGAGGCGCCCGATCGGTTCGCCCCGTAGGGCTTCACGGCTACCGTCGGTGTCATGATCGGTACGCCCGACGGGGGCTACCGGCCGGGGCTCGACGGGATTCGAGCCCTTGCCGTGATGGCGGTTCTACTGTTCCACCTCGATCGCTTACCCGGCGGCAATCTCGGCGTCGATGCGTTCTTCGTCGTCTCCGGATGGCTGATCACCTGGAAGCTGCTGTCCGACGTCGAACGCGACGGCCAGGTGAGGACACGACGATTCTGGGCAAGCCGCCTTCGTCGACTGATGCCGGCCAGCATGGCGGTGTTGATCGCTCTGGCGGTGGTGTGGCCGCTCGCCGGGATCGACGTACCGTCGCTGCGACGCGACATCGCCGGGGCGGCCGTCGGTCTGTCGAACTGGGCCACGATCTCCGGCGGGGGCGACTATTGGGCCCGCTTCGGAGAGCCATCACCGGTGACGCACTTCTGGTCGCTCGCGATCGAGCAGCAGTTCTACCTCGTCTGGCCGTTGGTGCTCCTCGCTGTGGTGGCGGCGACAGCGAAGGTTCGCGGGGCCGTCTCACTCGTCAGCGTGATCGGTGCCTTCGCGTCGGTCGTACTCATGACGGCGATGTTCGATCCGATCGACCCCACGGCCACGTACATGAACACCTTTGCTCGGGCGCACACGCTGCTCGTCGGTGCCGCTGCGGGAGCGATGACGACGGTGTTGGCCGACGGTCGGCTCCGATTCGGCGCCCTGGCTCGTCGCGTCGCTCCGGTCGCCGGTGGCGTCGCGGTCATCATCGTGCTCGTCTCCGACCAGAGCTCGACGTGGCTGTTCAGTTGGGGATTTCCGGCGTTCGCCATCGCGATGGTCGTGGTGGTCGTGGCTGTCGCCGACGGGCTCGGCGAGCCGGTGATGGCATGGTCGCCGATGCGTTGGATCGGCGACCGCAGCTATGGCCTCTACCTGTGGCACTGGCCGGTCTTTCTGCTTCTGGCGCCGTCTCGACTCGGTGTCAGGGACTCCTGGTGGACCATGGCGGCCTTCGACGTCGTGCGTGTCGCGGTCGCGGTCGCTCTCGCTGCCGCGTCGTACCAGTACATCGAGACACCCATCCGTCGCCGACGACGGCTGCCCGCGTGGCACGCGGGAATTGCCGCGGGCGCGTCGTTCGCCGTACTTGCGTTGTTGTTGGTGACGATGGTGCCTGCACCGCCGGAGACGACGGCGGAGTCGGTGGTCACCTTGCCGTCGCCGACTCCAACCGTGTCCTCACCGGCGCCGACGCTCGTCCCGCAGGGGACCATTGTCGACGTCACGGTTCCGAACGACACGACCGACCTGACCGACACGTCCGTCGCGGCGGTTCCGAGCGGACCCCTGCGGGTGCTCGTGATGGGAGACAGCCTGGCAGTCCAGTTGTCGGAGGCGCTGCTGGACTACGCGTTGTCGCGACCGGACGAGATGGTGGTCGGTAGCGCTGCATTCGGAGGCTGTGGGCTCTCGGCCGCCAGCGACGGGCGCCTGCACGAGTTCACCAATGCCGCCGGTGAGCGTGAGCTGATCGACCTCAGCACCTGTGTCGAGCAATGGGCCTCGGTTCCGCCGCGAGTTCGCGACGAGACAATCGACGTTGTGCTCGTCGACGTCGGTGCCTGGGATGCGCTCGACATGCAGCTCGCGGTCCCCGTTGGCGACGCAACGACGGTCTCGGTCGGTGACGAGGTCGGACTCGAACTGGTCGCATCCGCATACGAGGAATTCGCCGAATCGGTGGCCGCCACAGGTGCCACGATCGTCTGGGTGATGCCCGCTGACGCTCAGTTCGGGTGGGGTGGATCCGAGGACCCGGTCAACGATCCCGTGCGCTGGGCCGCACTTCGGGCCATCATCGATGACCTCGGGGTCGTGCAGGTCGATCTGCCCGGTTGGCTGGAGTCGAACGGTCTCGACGGCCCCGACGGTCGCCCGGACGGCATCCACCTGACGCCGGAACTCAACGAACGGTTCGTCAAAGAAGTGGTGGCGCCGGCTCTCGACGACATTCGCCTCGGGCGCTCCGGCTGACCGGGTTCGCGTCAGCGACAGCCTCGGGCGTGTGACGCAACACTCGGATCACGGCTCGTCATCGGCCGGAATCTCTGCGTGCTGGTCGATGATGTCGGGAATCGACCCTTCCGCTGGGAGGTCGACCACGCTGGTCACCTCGTTGTCTGTTTCCTCGACGTCCTCGTCAACGAACCGTTCAGCGTCGACGTCCCGGCCGGATCGCCCATGGTCCTGTTCGCTCATGTGTGCAGGATCTCAGGATCCTCGCCGCGGAACAAGAGCACGAGGACCCCTTCGGTCGCTGTCGTTCGACGGCGCAGCGGGTGTCAGGCCGGTGGGATGTACTGGCCGACGATACGCACGGTCAGGTCGAACTGGGATCCGCCGATCGGGCGGGTCACGTCACCGACACCCAGCCAGTCGATGAGCTGGTTCTGGTTCTCGAGCCGGAGTCGAGCGCACCCCTTGCTCTGTGGGCTCGTCGGCACGTTGTTGGCCCCGTGGATCGCCAACCCGCCGTCGAAGTAGAGCGGCTTGTACATGTTGCCGTTGATCGGATTGTCCTCGGGGACGGGGAACTCGGTGCTGTCGTGCCATCCGTCGTTCTCGAACGCCGGGTCGTAGCGGTACACATTCGACGCGTCCTGCAGACGAGTTTCGAAGCCCGGCTGGCCGGTCGACGTCGGAAAGATGAACTGCAACTGGTCGCTGCCGGCACCCACGAACATCACCTGGCACGTCTGGTCGATCAGTGTCCACCGTTCGGCCTCGACCGGAGCGTTGAGCGGAATGTTGATCTGGGTGGCCGCCATCAGCACCTGTTCCTCGTCGCTGCCGGCAGCCATGTCGGCGGTCGACGGCGGCAGCCCGAGGCCCATCCTCGCTGCGCACAGACGCTGGCGGGTCACCGAGCCCGACACGCCGTCGATGGGGAGCTCGGACATGCCCGAGTTGGCGAACAGCTCGTTGAGCTTCGCCTGCTGAAGTTCGACGTTGGCCATCGTCGCCTCGGCGACCAGGACGCGATTCGGTTCACGAGTTTCCCCGGTTCGGTCGTCGAGGCCGTTGTCGACGCAGACGTCGAGCAGTTGGTCCGGGTAGATGGTGTTGCCGTCGAGGTCGTTCTCGGCGCCGATCGTGTCGACCCGGACCGTGTCATCGTCGAAGCGGTCGGCGATCAGGCTGAGCGATTCCCCCGGGGCGACCTGCACGACGCACAGCGGGTCGTAGACGTCGAGCGCCGGCTCGGTGGTCGTCGGCGTCGGGGGCTGCGTCTCGACCGGAGCGGCCGAGGTGGTTGAATCGTCAGCCGGGATGGTCGCCGACGAGTCGCCCGCGGCGCCTCCCGCCGTCGCACTGCACGAGCTCAGCGCCACGATCCCCGCGAGCAGCAGGGAGGTGAAGCGACCGCTCATCGGGTCGAGACTACCGAGCGACCTCTTGGCTGCACCCGCACCTCGGCAAGCCCGATGCGCGTCGGGCGGAGTTGAGCGTGTTGCGATGAGCGAAACCGCTGTATCCGGTCGCTTCGCTCATCGCTGGATGGGTTGAGCGCGTTGCGATGAGCGAAACCGCCGTATCCGGTCGCTTCGCTCATCGCGGGGTGTCAGAGCACGCGAACCGGGATCGAGCGCGGGCCGCGGACCTGGCCGCCCGCCCACGTGACGAGCGCCGGATCGGTGACCTCGAACTCCGGAATCTTGGCGAGCCACTCCTCGACGGCGACGCGCAGTTCCATACGGGCGAGGTTCGAGCCTGCGCACCGATGGATGCCGGCCCCGAACGCGAGGTGGCGGTTGTGCTGACGGTCGAGGATGACCTCGTCGGGGTTCTCGAACACCTCGGGATCGCGGTTGGCTGCCGGGAAGTTCATGAGGACTCGCTCTTCGGCCTTGATCGGGCACCCCTTGTACTCGACGTCCTCGATCAGACGGCGCGCCATCGTGACCGGGGCGTAGGCCCGCAGGAACTCCTCGATGGCGGTCGGCATGAGCGCCGGCTCGTCGATGAGGCGGCGGCGATCGTCGGGGTGCATGGCGAGGTGCCACATCGTCGAACCGATCGACGACCACGTGGTGTCGATCCCGGCGATGAGCAGCAACGCGCACATGCCCATCACGACATCGCGGGTGATCGGCTCACCCTCGTGTTCGGACTGGATCAGTTCGCTGATGAAGTCGTCGGTCGGGTTGGCCTCGCGTTCACCGATCGCGGTGTCGAGGTATTGGATGATCCCGACGATGCCGCGGCGGCGCCGTTCGGGGTCGTGGGCGAACTCGAGCACGTCACGCACCCACTCGGTGAACGTGCCTGCCATGTCCTCGGGTACGCCGAGGATGTGGCCGATCACGCGGACAGGGATCTGCTGGGCGTACTCGGCCGCCGCGTCGCCTTCACCGCGCTCGATCACCTCGTCGACGAGGCGCTGACACAGTTCGCGGGTGAACACCTCGTACTCGGCGACTCGAGCCGGGCTCATCGTGGGGAGCACCAGTCGTCGAGTCCAGGTGTGCAGCGGGGGATCAGCGCTGATCGGCGGGACGCCGGACGTCAACACCGGCGCTGGGATGTGGCCCTCCTCGTTCTCGTTGCCCACCGGCATCATCGGCACGACGCTGATGCCGTGACCGGAGGGGAAGGTCACGATGTCGTGGGCGATCGCGTACACGTCCTCGTACCTGGTCGGGAGCCATGACCCGCCCCAGCGCTCGCTGTGCGCCATCGGGCACGTTTCTCGCAATTCGGCCCAGATCGGATATGGGTCGGCGACGTACTGCGGATCGAAGATGTCGTAGTCGCTCGCCCAATCGGAGACCGGAGGTGTCACCGGTCCCGCGTTCGATGTCGATGTGGAGGTCGCGGTGTCGTTGCTCATGTCCCTGCCTTGCGTTCGAGATTTGGAACAGTGTGCCAGCCGCTGCGTGCGCCTGGGTGTTCCGTTGCCGAATCGTCAGAAGACAACCGGAACCTGACGTGGTCCCCGCACCTGACCGCCGGCCCAGGTGACCTCGGCGTTCTCGGCGAGACGGAAGTCGGGGATCCGTTCGAGCCACACCTCGACGGCGACGCGCATCTCCATGCGTGCCAGATTCGACCCGGCACAACGATGGATGCCAGCGCCGAACGCCACGTGACGGTTTTGCGCCCGGTCGAGGATCACCTGGTCGGGATCGTCGAACACCTCGGGATCGCGATTCGCGCCTGGGAAGTTGAGGAGCACCTTGTCGCCCGCCTTGATCGGGCACCCGGCCACCTCGACGTCGCCGGTGGCGATGCGTGCCATCGTGACGGGGGAGTAGGCCCGCAACAGTTCCTCGATCGCGAGCGGCATGATCTCGGGTTCGTCGACGAGTCGCTTGGCGTCGTCTGGGTTCGTCGCGAGGTGCAGCATCGCCGAGCCGATGCCGGACCAGGTGGTGTCGACGCCGGCGATCAATGTCAACGCCGCCATCCCCATGATCACGAGATCGTCCACCGGTTTGCCTTCGACCTCGGTGTGAAGCAGCGCGCTCATCAGGTCGTCGCCAGGGTTGGTGCGGCGGTATTCGAGTTGCTCGAGCAGATACAGCGTCATCGCGTCACGCCCGCGTGTGGCTCGCGCCTCCTCGTGGGCGAACTCGAGGAAATCCTGCACCCAGCCGGTGAACGTGTCGGCCATCTCGTCGGGCACACCGAGCACGAGCGAGATCACGCGCACCGGGATCTGGCGGGCGTAGTCGCCTGCAGCATCGGCGGATCCATTCTCGATGAAGCCGTCGATGAGGCGGTTGCACAGGTCGCGGGTGAACGGCTCGTACTCGGCAACGCGGCTGTGCGAGAACCACGGCAGCATCAAGCGGCGGGTCCAGGTGTGATCAGGTTGGTCGGCGTCGATCGGCGGGAGCGGGATCTCGACCGGTGGCGGTGGACGTTCTTCGTCGGTGAACGACAGGACGCCGACATCGCTGGAGCTGAATCCGTGATGGTCCTGGGCGAAGCGTTGCACGTCGGTGTAGCGCGTCGGCAGCCACGACCCTCCCCATCGTTCGGTGTGGGCAATCGGACACTGCTCGCGCAGGTCGTCCCAGACGGGGTACGGGTCGGCGACGTACTCGGTGTCGAGGACGTCGTAGTCCGTGGTCCAGTCACTCACCGGCGGCAGCCCGGTCCCGTGCGGGCTGGTGTCGTGTTCCGTGCTCATCGAGGTCCCTCCGTCTCGTCGATCGTTGCGACCGCTGTGTCGATTCTGCCTCACCGCCGCAGTAGATGTGCGACCGGGAGGTGACGCTCGTCACTCGATGTCGTTGCCGTCGAGGTCGGCGATCGCCTGCACCCGATCGACTCGGCCGCGAACGGCCTCGACCGAGCATCCTCCACTCGTGCTCAGCTTGCCGGCGGAGCGGGACGAAGATCGGCCTTCGGCGTGGTCCGAGTGCACTACGTTCGCTGGCGGCGTCGCAGGGGGTGACGCCGGGAGGGGACGACATGAGCATTCCGAAGTCACCGGCCGAGATCACGTCATCGTGGTTTCGCGAACATCTGGGTTGGGACGTCACCGATGTCCAGATCCACGAGATCGGCGCAGGCATCGGCGTCAGCAGCGCCGTGTATCGCGCCCACCTGACAGGCACCGACGTGCCCGAAACCGTCGTGGTCAAGCTCACCGCCGTCGATCCCAATGCGGCATTCACCAGCACCGTGCTGCGCATGTACATCCGAGAAGCCGCGTTCTTCAACGACCTCGCCAACGACATGCCGGTGCGCGTACCCGCCGGCCACTACGGCGCCGTGTCCGACGACGGCGCCGACTTCGTCGTGGTGATGGAGGATCTGGCCGGCAACCGCATGCTCGACCAGACCGCCCATCTCGACGACGCCGACGCCGAAGCCTGCATCGACAACCTCGCCGTGTGGCATGCCTACTGGTGGAACCGCACCGAGGGGATCTGCGAATCCGGTCTCGCGGTCGCGCTCGCCGACCCCATCTACCCGGCGATGCTGCCCGGGCTCTTCGACGAGGGCTGGGCCAAACTCACCGCCTCGACGAGTTGTGTGCCACCGGAACCGCTGCAACCGGTCGGCCCCGAGTTCGGCGCGGCCATCGAAGGCCTCTTGCGGCAGTTGAGCGAGGGCCCGTTGACGCTGCTGCACGGTGACTATCGCACCGACAACATGATGTTCGCGCCCGATGGTGCCGTCATCCTGATGGACTTCCAGCTCACTGGCGTCGGTTCGGCTCCTTACGACCTCGCCTACTTCATCGGTTCGTGTCTCGACGTCGACGCTGCTCGAGAACGCCAGTTGTTCGACCGTTGGATCGAACGGTTGACGGGGGCCGGCGTTCCCGAGGCCGACCTGGGCGAGATGTGGGACAAGTACCGCGTCGCATCGTTGTTCTGCCTCGTCTATCCGGGCGTGGCGTCGCGTGGGATGGATCTCGACGTGCCACGGGAAGCTGCGCTGGCCAACGCGATGCTGTCTCGCCAGGCTCGTGCGGCGGTCGACCTCGACTGGATGTCGTTGCTCGCCTGATCGCCTCGTCGCTGGCGCGAAATCGGGCCCGGTGAGGTGCGCTCCCGTTGGCGGGGAAAGGCTTGGATCAGTCAACGGGTCCGGTTTCCCGAACTCGTTCCTGGATCCCTGTTGGTCACCTCATCGGACCCGAGATCATGGTCGCGCCGTGGCTCGAAAAGGCAACCCCCAGTTCGCGAGACCTCAGCCCGAAAAATGCCTGGATCTGCGCGCTCAGCGCGACAAACGAGGCATTTTTCGGGCTGACACGGGCGGTCGAGGCAGGTTGGCTCAGATGACGATGTTGACCATGCGTCCGGGGACGACGATGACCTTCTTCGGGGTCGCGCCGTCGACGATCGCGGCGATCTTCTCGTCGGCGAGCGCCGCCGCCTCGATCACGTCCGGCGACGCGTCCGCGGCGACGTCGATCCGGCCGCGCACCTTGCCGTTGATCTGCACCGGCACTTCGATCATGTCATCGACGAGCAGTGCTGGGTCGGCGTCGGGGAAGGCGACGTAGGTGATCGTGTCGTCGTGGCCGAGCGCGCGCCAGAGCTCTTCGGCGATGTGTGGCACGAGGGGGGCGAGCATGATCACCATCGGCTCGGCGATCTCCCGCGGCGTGGCATCGAGCTTGGTCACCGCGTTGTTCAGTTCGATCAGCTTGGCGATCGCCGTGTTGAACCGCAGCGCGTCCATCTCCGCACGCACGGTGTCGATGGTGCGGTGCAGCAGCTTGCGCGTCTCGTCGTCCGCCGGCGTCTCGACGACGGTGCACACGGCGGTGTCCTCGTCGACCATGTTGCGCCACAGGCGCTGCAGGAATCGGTACATGCCGACGACGTCGCGCGTCTCCCACGGGCGCGATGCGTCGAGCGGACCGGTCGCCATCTCGTACAGGCGTAGCGTGTCGGCGCCGTACTGCTCGTACATGTCGTCGGGGGAGACGGCGTTCTTCAGGCTCTTGCCCATCTTGCCCCACTCGCGGCTGACCAGCTTGCCCTCGTACGTGAAGCCCGCCTTGTCGTCGCCCTCGATCTTCGTCGCGTCGACGTAGATCTCTCGCTCGTCCTTGTACGCCGCCGCCTGTACGTAGCCCTGGTTGAACAGGCGCGCGTATGGCTCTTTCGAGCTGACGTGGCCGAGGTCGAACAGGACCTTGTGCCAGAAACGTGAGTAGAGGAGGTGCAACACAGCGTGTTCGACGCCTCCGACGTACAGGTCGACGCCGCCAGGATGGTCGGGGCGGACGTCGGTGCGAGGGCCCATCCAGTACTCCTCGACTTCACGGTCGACGAAGCGCTTCTCGTTGGTGGGGTCGAGGTAGCGCATCTCGTACCAGCACGACCCGGCCCACTGTGGCATCACGTTGGTGTCGCGGCGATACACCTGGGGGCCGTCGCCGCGTTCGGGATACAGATCCAATTCGACCTCGACCCAGTCGCCGAGCCGATCGAGGGGGCTCTCGGGGTTCGAGAACTCGTCGTCGGCGTCGAACGTGCGCGGCGAGAACGACTCGGTCTCGGGCAACAACACGGGCAACATGTCGTCGGGGAGCGTGTGCGGGTGGCCGTCGACGTCGTAGACGATCGGGAACGGCTCGCCCCAGTAGCGCTGGCGGCTGAACAACCAGTCCCGCAGCTTGTAGTTGATCGTCGCCGTGCCGGCGTCATGAGCTTCGAGCCAGGCGTTCATCTTCGCAACGCCGTCCGCTTTGTTGTCGACGCCATTCAAGTCGAGTTCGTCGTTGGCCGACTGCACGTATGGAGCGTCACCGACGAACGCGATCGGCCACTGCGTTGTGTCGAGCGTCGGCTCGACGCCGTGCGCCTCGAACCATGCAGTGGGCGGCTGCTGGATCGCCGGGATCGGGAGACCGAACTTGCGAGCGAACTCGAAGTCGCGCTGGTCGCCGCATGGCACCGCCATGATCGCCCCGGTGCCGTAGCCCATCAGCACGTAGTCGGCGATCCACACGGGGATCTGCTCGCCGTTCACCGGGTTTGTGGCGTACGAGCCGGTGAACACGCCGGTCTTCTCGCGTGTCCTCGTCCTGGCGCTCGAACTCCTTCTTCTTCGACGCCTGTTCGCGGTACACGGCGATGGCGTCGGCCTGGTCGGCGACGGTCAGTTCGTCGACGAACGGATGCTCGGGCGACAGCACCATGAACGATGCGCCGAACAGCGTGTCGGGGCGGGTGGTGAACACGGTGATCTCGCCGGCGGCAGAAGGGAAGTGCACTTCGGCGCCGTAGCTGCGGCCGATCCAGTTGCGCTGCATCGACTTGATGGCGTCGGTCCAGTCGAGCAGCTCGAGGTCGTCGATCAGGCGGTCGGCGTAGGTGGTGATGCGCATCATCCACTGGCGCATGCTGCGTTTGAACACCGGGAAGTTGCCGCGGTCGCTGCGGCCGTCGGCGGTGACCTCCTCGTTGGCGACCACCGTGCCGAGACCGGGGCACCAGTTGACGGGCGCCTCGCTGACGTACGCGAGGCGGTGGTCGTCGATCACGTCGGCACGCTCGGCCGCGGACAGCTCGTCCCACGGGCGATCGTCAGGCGTCGGTCGGGCGCCCGACTCGAAGTCGGCGATCAGGTCGGCGATCGGTCGAGCGCGGTCCTGATCGTGGTCGTACCAGGCGTTGAAAACCTGGCTGAAGATCCACTGCGTCCAGCGGTAGAACTCCGGATCGGTGGTCGACACGCTGCGGCGAGGGTCGTGTGCCAGCCCCAATCGGCGGAGCTGACGGCGATAGGTGGCGACGTTCTCGGCGGTGGTGATCGCCGGGTGTTGTCCGGTCTCGACGGCGAACTGTTCGGCGGGCAGGCCGAACGCATCGAAACCCATGGCGTGCAGCACGTTGTGGCCGGTCATCCGCTTGAAGCGGGCGAATACGTCGGTACCGATGAACCCGAGTGGGTGGCCGACGTGCAGGCCGCTGCCCGACGGATACGGGAACATGTCGAGCACGAACAGCTTCTCGCCACGTGCGGCGGCGAGATCGGCATCCGCGAGCGGGCCTGCGGTGTTCGGCGTCTCGAACGTGTGGTGCTCGTCCCACCAGTCCTGCCAGCGCAGCTCGATGTCCTGCGCCAGCTCAGCGGTGTAGCGGTGTGCAGGTGCATCAGCGCTGGTCGTCGGGGGATTGGTCACGTAACTCATACCGGCCGATCAGCCTACGGGCTGCGGTCCGCGCCGCCCGATTGGTGACGGGGTGCCTGGGGCGTCAGCGGATTGGGCTGGAGGTGGCGTTGCGATGAGCGAAACCGCCGTATCCGGTCGGTTCGCTCATCGGTGGGGGGATCTCGCGGGTTGCGATGAGCGAAACCGCCGTATCCGGTCGGTTCGCTCATCGGTGGGGGGATCTCGGCGGCGCGTGATTTGTTCGGGTCCCGAAACCCCGTTGCCCAACCCGCTGATGCCCCTGGCGCCGGCGTCACCAGTTTGGGGAGGTGAGTCGATCACGCCGGCGCAGCGACGGCGCGAGCAGCCCGGCCCGACCAGGTCGGCAGCCCTCGCAACTCGTCGAAGAGCGCCGGATAGCCACCGACGAGCGCTCCGGTCGGTGTGTCGATGCGCTTCGAGCCGATCCCGTACACGACCCGAGCGACCTCTGGCTCGAACGTGCCGAACAGTTTGTCCCACACGACGAACACGGCTCCGAAGTTCTTGTCGATGTACTCCGGGTTTGAGCCATGGTGTACCCGGTGGGCCGACGGCGTCACGAACACGTGCTCGATGACCGGAATCCGGCGGACCGATTCGGTGTGGTACAGCTGGCCCAGCGTGGCAGCGAAAACGTCGAGTGCGATGGCGGCCAGTGGATTGAACCCGATCAACGGCAGCCACAGGCCGAACCACGGCTTGTACACCGCCTCCATCCACGGCACCCGCAGCGCCGTCGTGAATCCGATGGTCTCGGGGGAGTGGTGGACCATGTGCGACGCCCACAGCAAGGAGATGCGGTGCTCGGCGCGATGCATCCAGTAGTAGACGAAGTCGCGTGCTACGAGCACGGCGATCCAGATGATTGGGTTGCCGAGGTCGAGCGTGGTCAGCCGGTAGTTGTCGTAGAGAAAGATGGCGAGGCTGGTGGCGGCCAGCTTGGAGATCACGGACTTGGCGGCCAGGAACGCGACGACCGACGTGAACGTCGTGCGTTTCGAGCCGGGTGCCTCGACTCGGCGATTCGCGATCCGATTGGTGATCTGCTCGACGACGACGGCGCCAACGGCGAGCGCGACGAACAGCAGGGCGGCGTGAGCGGTGTACCAGGTGACGATCTCGGTGAACATGGCGCCACTCTCCACCGGTGAGGGGATCGGCGCCATCCGGCGAATCCCCTACGATCGCGTGGGGACTGGTTCCACCGGTGCCAGGCACCGGCGTGACCAGCTGTACGGTCGCGCGAATGACGCAGATCAACGGCACGGTGGCAGACGGGTTCGGCGCGGTCGCCGACGCATTCGAGCGGAACTTCGACGAGGCCGGTGAGGTCGGTGCGGCCTTCGCCCTGTATGTCGATGGCGACTCTAAGGTCGACGTCTGGGCCGGCGTCGCCGACAAGCAGACCGGTCGTGAGTGGAGCGAGGACACGCTGCAGCTCGTCTTCTCCACGACCAAGGGTGCCGCCGCGATCTGTGTGGCCCGTCTGGTCGAGGCCGGATCGATGTCCTACGACGACACGGTCGCCACGTACTGGCCGGAGTTCGCCGCCAACGGCAAGGAACACATCACCATCGGGCAGATGATGAGCCACCAGGCGGGCCTGCCGTACGTCGACGCCGTGCTCTCGTTCGACGATCTGATGGCGGTCACGCCGATCGTCGAAGCCCTCGCCGCGCAGGCCCCCCACTGGACTCCTGGCTCGGCGCACGGGTACCACGCGAACACCTACGGATGGCTCGCCGGTGAACTCGTGCGCCGAGTCGACGGCCGCCGCATCGGGCAGTACTTCGCCGAGGAAGTCGCCGGCCCGCTGGGTCTGGACTTCTGGATCGGCCTGCCCGAGTCCGAGGAACCGCGCGTCTCGCGCCTCGAGCAGGCTCCGCCGCCGACCGACCCGGAAGCGTTCGCTCTGATGATGCAGATCGCGGGACCGGGAACGATGGGGTTCAACGCGCTGTTCATGGGCGGCGTGATGATGGCCGGACCTGCTGACCCGTTCAACACTCGGGCGGTTCATGCCACCGAGATGCCGGCCGCCAACGGGATCACGACGGCGCGCAGCTTGGCCCGGATGTATGCCGCCACCGTCAGCGAGGTCGACGGGATCCGCCTGCTCGACGACGACAGCGTTGCGACCGTCCGCAGCGAGGCCGTCAGCGGTCCCGACGCGTGTCTCGTGCTCCCCACTCGGTTCGGGATGGGATTCATGCTCGACGGCGAGTTCGCCCCGATGCTGTCGCCGTCGTCGTTCGGGCACGCCGGTGCTGGTGGCTCACTCGGCTACGCCGACCCTGACACCAAGGTCGGCTACGGCTACGTGATGAACCAGATGGCCGGCGGCATCGCAGGTGACCCTCGCACCGTCGCGCTCAACGAGGCCGTCCGCGCCTGTCTCTGAGCCCTCCTCACTCGTATCCCTCGATGAGCGAGACCGCCGTATCCGGTGGGTTGGCTCATCGCAACTGGTCATGGTGGCGTAGCGATGAGCGAAGCCGCCGTATCCGGTGGGTTGGCTCATCGCAACGGGCGTTGCTGACCGGGATTTGTTGCGTCCTGGCGCGAGTTTCCACCGTGTCGTTCCCGCCGGACTGAGCGGGCCACCGCGCCGGTGGCCTCGGGTGACCTGGGTCGTCCCGCCGACCGGGCAGGCGCGTCACCCCTCGTCAGCTGTGGCGAACACCTCGACAGAGCTCGTCGAATCGCCCGGATCCGAGAAGGTCGCCAGGTCTGCGTCCGGCCTACGCATCGTGGTGTCCGAGCGACCCGTCGACGGTTGAGGCCACGGCGCTCGGGGTTGTCGATACGCAGACCATGGGTAAAGTCGATGGCACGCACAACGAGGTCGTGGGCAGCCGCCCGCGCCCGTCTCCGCGAACGAGGCCTCCCAAGACGGCCGCGAGAGGAACACATCCGAGCACCGACATCGCGAACCACATGGAACTCGACGGCGCCCTCACGAGAGGGCCACGCCGCACCATGAGCGATGTTGTCTCGACGGCTCCTCGGCGTGTCCCCGTGCGCGGGATTGCCGGCGCGATCGTCCTCGCGGTGCTCGTCTGGTGGTTGTTCGTCGCCGACACCGCCGCGAACAACGATGTGTTCGAGGGCATCGGCGTGATGGTCGATGGCATCATCGAACTCCCGAAGCTCCTCTTCGACCTCGACGCCTACCAGAGCTGGTGGACGTGGATGTCCGATGCCGAGGGGTGGTCTCCGATCCTGGAGCGGACGGTCGAGACACTGCAGCTCGTGTTGATCGCCATGGTGTTCGCGGTTGCCATCTCCGTGGTGCTCGGCGTCATCGTTCACCGGGTTCACGTATTGCGCGGTCCGGTGCTCGGCGTCGCCTCGATCATGTTGACGATTCCGTCGCTGGCGTTGTTCGCCATCTTCATCTCGATCCCGGCGATCGGCGTCGGTGATCGCGGCCCGATCATCGCGTTGACGATGTATTCGATCCTGCCGATCCTGCGCAACACCGTCACCGGCCTCGAAGATGTCGACCAGGCGGTCATCGAATCGGCGAAGGGCATGGGGCTCAACCCCACCCAACGCCTGTTGCGAGTGGAGCTGCCTCTCGCCTGGCCGATCATCCTCACGGGAATCCGGGTGGCGACGCTGCTCGTCATCGGCATCTCGGCGATCGCCCCGCTCGTGGGCGGAACCGGACTCGGTCGCTACATCAACGACGGCTTGCAGCGGTTCCCCGACGTCACCTCGGTCGAGCGCATGTGGACCGGAGTCATCTTCACGATCCTCCTCGCGCTCGTTGCCGACCTCTTCTTCACGCTCCTACGTCGGCTGACGACGTCGAAAGGACTTCGCTCATGACCGACCTCCGCACACCGCGGTCCACCGACGAGTCGCCGGCCGAACCTCCCGCGATGATTGAACTGCAGGGCGTCGGCAAGACGTATCCGGGGTCGGCGATACCCGCGGTGGCCGACCTCGACCTGCGCATCCCGGCCGGCGAGATCCTGGTCCTCGTGGGTCCTTCCGGCTGTGGCAAGAGCACCACGCTGCGTCTCGTCAACCGAATGATCGAGCCGACATCGGGGCGCATCATCTTCGATGGTGAGGATGTCACCACCGTCAATGCCGATCAGTTGCGACGCCAGATCGGCTACGTCATCCAGCAGATCGGCCTCTTCCCGCACCAGACGATCGCCCAGAACATCGCCACGGTGCCGAAGCTGCTCGGCTGGGACAAGGCGAGGATCGCCGCTCGCGTCGACGAGCTGCTGGAGATGACCGGACTCGACCCCAATGAGTTCCGCGATCGGTACCCGAAGGAGCTTTCCGGAGGTCAGGCCCAGCGGGTCGGCGTTGCCCGAGCGCTCGGCGGCGACCCCGACGTGCTGTTGATGGACGAGCCCTTCGGTGCGATCGACCCGATCACCCGCGACCGTCTCCAGAACGAGTTCCTCCGCCTCCAGGCCGACCTGAAGAAGACCATCGTGTTCGTCACACACGACATCGACGAAGCGATCAAGATGGGCGATCGAATCGCGATCCTCGGCGAGCAGTCGGTGATCCGCCAGTTCGACACGCCCGAGCGGATCCTGGCGTACCCCGTCGACGACTTCGTGAGCGACTTCATCGGCTCAGGGTCGACGTTGAAAGGACTCAACTTCGAACGCGTCCGCGATCTCGATCTGTCGAACGAGTGGCCGATCGTCGACGTCGACACCGATCGAGACGAGGCCCATCGCCTGTTCGACGCGTCGCCCGAGAAGTGGATGCTCGTGCTCGATCGCGATCGGCGACCGATCCGCTGGGTCAACGACCATCACCTCGCAAACGCCGCTGTTCCGCTCGACCAGGCGGGCGCCGTCGTCAACGCGAAGATCGAGCCGAACGCGACACTGCACGACGCGCTCGAGGAGATGCTGCTGTCGAACGCCGGCCAGGCCGTCGTCGTCGACGCCAAGGGATGCTGCCAGGGAATCCTCGACATCGAGCGTCTTGCCGACGTGCTCAAGCGCCTGCGCAGCCAGGCCAAGAAGCACTACGAGGATCTCGCGGTCAGCGACGCTGCAGCCGAGGCCGCTGGTCGCTGATGTCGACACCACTGGCCGAAACGGCCGAACACCACCTCGACGACGTTCGCGCCGTCGATGACGCCTACCCCGATCACGAGCTCGCCGACGAGGTCTCCGACTATCGCCTGCCTCCGGGTTTCCGCCTGATCAAGACGAACGTCGGGCTGCTGATCACGCCGCTGATCGTCGTCGCCGGCGCACTCGCGCTCTACTCCTACGTGCAGAGCGCCGACAAGATCTTCCAGGACGAGCGAGCGCTCGATTGGGACCGCAATCTTCGGCCACAACTCGAACAGCACCTCTCGCTCACCCTGTGGTCGACGGTGTTCACGCTCGTCATGGCGGTGCCACTCGGAGTGCTCTTGACGCGGCCGCGCTACAAGCGGATCGGATCGCCGATCCTCGGTATTGCGACGTCCGCCCAGGCAATCCCCGCATTCGGACTTCTCGTGCTCGCGTTCGCCTGGCTCGGTCGCGGTCCCTGGACGACGATCTGGGCGCTGTCGCTGTTCACGCTGCTTCCGGTGCTCCGAAACACGATGGTCGGCCTCGAACAGGTCGACCGGAGCGTGATCGAAGCGGGCCGTGGCATGGGCCTGACCAAGCGTCAGACACTCAGACAGATCGAGCTCCCCTTGGCCGTCCCCGTGATCCTCGCCGGTGTACGCACCGCGCTCGTGATCACGGTCGGGATGGCTGCGCTTGCCTACCTGATCGGTGGGGGAGGGCTGGGAGCCACGATCAGTGCCGGGCTGAAGCTCAGCCGAGACCTGGTGCTGATCACCGGCGCGGTGATGACCGCGCTCGTTGCGTTGTCGGTCGACTGGATCGCAGCGCTGATCGAGAAGACGCTCCGGCCAAGCGGTCTGTGACTCGTTTCCGCGCGAGCGCTGCTTCGGCGCGTCCTCGATCCAACACCGAACACCGAACACCGAACACCGAACACCGAACACCGAACACCGAACACCGAACACCGAACACCTCGTGAACATCAACAAGGAGAAACACTGATGAGAATCAAGCGACAGACGATGCGGTTCGCCGCAGGCCTCGCCGCCGTAGCCCTTGTGGCCGGCGCATGCGGCAGCGACGACGACAGCAGCAGTAGCGATGGAGATGATGGCGCCGCCACCACCGAAGCACCCGACAGCACCGATGACGACGGCGACATGGCCAGCGCCGAGTGCGAGACCGCCAACAACGCCGACAACTCAGTTGCGTCGCTGACCGAACTCGACTTCAGCGGCATCGACGTCAACGTCGGTTCGAAAGACTTCGTCGAGCAGTTCGTGCTCGGCCAGCTGGCGATCGTCGGTCTCGAAGCCGGCGGCGCCTCTGTGACCGACTCGACCAACCTCGGCGGCACCGTGGTCAATCGCGACGCGCTTCTCGCCGGCGAGATCGACACGTACTTCGAGTACAACGGCACCGGCTGGACCGTGCACCTCGCGCAGGAAGATCCCAGCTTCGACGCGGTCGAGCTGACCACCAACGTGTGTACCAAGGACCTCGCCGAGAACAGCATCCGCTGGGTCGGCGTGTCGCCGTTCAACGACACCTACGGCTTCGCCACCGCAGCGGATTCCCCGGCTGCGGGTGTCGACCTGCAGGGCATGATGGAGTACGTCAACGAGAACTCCGACGCCACCGTGTGCATGGAGACCGAGTTCCCGAATCGCCCGGACGGCCTCGTGCTGCTCGAAGATGCGACGGGCCTCACCATCCCCGACGGCCAGGTCGAGATCCTCGACACGGGCGTGATCTACGACGAGACCGCGAGCGGCAACTGCACGTTCGGTGAGGTCTTCACCACCGACGGCCGCATCCCGGCACTCAACCTCGACCTCGTCGAGGATCCAGGCGTGTTCATCCTCTACAACGTGTCGATGACGATGCCCGACGACGTCTTCCAGCAGGCCCCCGAGGCCTTCGAAGCGCTCGCCGACACCATCTTCGCCGGCCTCGACGAAGAGACGATGGCCGAGTTGAACCGTCGGGTCTCCGCTGACGGCGAAGACCCCCGCGCGGTTGCCGAGGACTACCTCACCCAGCAGGGTCTGCTCTGACCAGGATTTCACCAGGGGTCAGACCCCTGCTGCAATCCAGAGATCAACATCTCTGACCTGAACGCCTCGAGGGGACGGGTGGCTTCGGCCGTCCGTCCCCTCGCCGCGTCCGGGTGCACGTTCTAGGGTGCATCCATGGCCCTGGAGATCGTGTGCCCATCGTGCGGCACCGACGACGACATCAGCGGATCGCCGCTCGACGACGGCCAGATCCGCCTGACTTGCGCCAGGTGCCGGGTCGAGTGGACGCGCGATCCCCGGCCCCGATGCCCGACGTGCGGGGGCGATGACATGTACCACCGCCCGCAGGTGATCTTGGAGAAGTCGCGCGGCAGCCAGATGTCGATTCAGGGGATTCACGTCGAGTACGGGTGCCACGTGTGCGATCCGGTCGACGTTCGTGTACGCGGCGGACGTACGACGCACCTGCCCGATCGACTCGACGGCAGCCAGTAGCGGGGTCAGGGCACTAGCGTCGGGGGGATGACCGACATCCGAACGCTGTCGACCATCGAGCGACTCGAACTCGCGGCCGACTCGGGTACGGGCGTCACCTTCGTTGGTGCGTCGATGGCCGCCGAGGCCGGACCGCAGCAGGTCGGCTGGAGCGAAATCCACGACGACGCACGAGCGGTGGGTGCTGCCCTGCAGGCACGAGGCCTGGTGCCGGGCGACCACGTGGCGATCCTCGGGCCAACGAGCCGCGAGCTGATCACCATCATCCGAGGGTGCTGGATGGCGGGTCTCGCCTCCATGGTGCTGCCACTGCCGATGCGCATGGGTTCGCTCGACGTGTTCATCGACAGCACCCGTGGGCGGATCCTGCACGGCGACGCGAAGCTGCTGCTGATCGACGATCTGCTCGCTGACTTCTACGTGGCTGCAGAGGGCGATCCGCCGATCATGGCGATGAAGAGCGTCATGCCCGGTGCAGCGAACGTGCCATCGGGAGACGCGCTGGAGATTCCCCCGCATGACTCCGAACGGCTGGTCATTCTGCAGTACACCAGCGGTTCGACCAGCGAACCCAAGGGCGTGATGATCCCCGACCGCGTGCTCGAGCGCGAACATCGATGCCCTGTCCGACGCCGCCGAGATGGGTCGCGACGAACTCCTGGTGTCGTGGCTGCCGCTCTACCACGACATGGGCCTCGTCGGGTTTCTCGCCATGCCGATGACCAAAGGCGTCAACCTGGTGCAGGCAGCGCCGCAGGACTTCCTCGCGCACCCCGGCAACTGGATGCAGTGGATCTCCGACTATCGAGCCACGGCGACCGCCGGGCCGAACTTCTCATGGGTGCTCGCAACTCGGGCACTCAAACGGATGAAGGACCTCGACCTGTCGAACCTCACGGTTGCGCTGTCGGGCGCCGAACCGGTCGACCCGAAAGCCGTCGATGCGTTCGTCGCCGAGGCGTCGCGTTTCGGTTTCACACCCGGGGGCATGTTCCCGGCATTCGGGATGGCGGAGGTCGCCATCGCAGGCACCTTCCCGCCTCGCCGGCGTGGGCTCGTCACCGACACGGTCGACCGGATCGTGCTGGAAACGCAGCGCGTGGCGAAACCGGTCGAGATCCACGACGAGGACGAACTCGGCCTCACCGCCCGCCAGCTTCCACTGCTCGGCAAGCCGGTGCCGGGCCTCGAGATGAAGGTCGTCGACCCCGAGACCTTCGAGGAGCTTCCCGAACGTCACGTCGGCGAACTGCTCCTGCGGGGCACCTCGGTGACTCCGGGCTACTACAAGCGTCCTGACGCCACGGCCGCGCTGTTCCGCGACGGGTGGCTCTGCACGGGCGACCTCGCGTACACCCTCGACGGCGAACTCGTGCTGTGCGGTCGGATCAAGGACGTGATCATCGTCGGCGGTCGCAACGTGTTCCCCGAGGACATCGAACGCGCCGTGGGCCCACTCGACGGGGTGCGCGCCGGCAACGTGATCGCCTTCGGGATGGAGGGCTACAAGGGGAAGGAGAGCGTCGTCGTCGTTGCCGAGGTGCGCGTCAGCGACACGTCCGGTGGGCTCGACGACATCCGTGAACGGATCCACCATCGCACGCTCGAAGTGTGCGGCATCCCGCCGCGTGACGTGATGCTCGTGACGCCCGGCACGCTTCCGAAGACGTCGAGCGGCAAACTCCAACGAGCCAAGTGCCGCGACGAATACCTCAACGACGAACTCGGCCTCGTCGAGTGAACGTAACGTTTGGTGTCTGACACCAAACGTTACGTCAGGAGATCAGGGGGGAGAGGGTCTGGCCGAGGAGTTCGACTCGGCCTTCGACGTGGCCGTTGGCGGGCATGTTGATCGTGAAGCCGTCGACACCGGGCTGCAGCAGCTTCGCGAACTCCTCGCCGACGGTGTCGGGATCGCCGTAGATGAAGTTGCCGAGCCACACCGCCTGCTCGTCTTCGGACATCGACGCGAGGTCGAGGCCCCGTCGCTGGAAGTATGCGACGAGATCCGACATCGCCTCCTTGGCGGTCGGCGCGATGCAGGCGGTCTTCTGCCACGACACGGTGATCTCCGAGCGGTCGCGGCCCAGCCGTTCGCAGTGCTCGGCGAGAGCGTCGAGCTTGCGTTGCAGGTCGGCGGGCGGGCAGATGATGTTCGACTCGTCGGCGTACTGGGCGACCATGCGCAGCGTCTTGCGCTCGCCGCCACCGCCGATCATCACGGGAATCCGACCCACCGGTGGCGGCTCATTGATGGCATCCTTGGCCGTATATCGTGCCCCGTCGAGCGACGGACGTTCGCCGCGGAGCATCGGAACGATGATCTGCAACGCTTCCTCCAACTTCTCGAAGCGGTCGGTGAACGTGCCGAACTCGATGCCGAACGCGTCGTGCTCGAGCTCGAACCACCCGGCGCCGATGCCGAGTTGAGCGCGACCCTCCGACACGATGTCGAGCGTGGTCAGCGTCTTGGCGAGCACCGCTGGATTGCGATACGTGTTGCCCGTGACCAGGGCACTGAGGCGGACGTTCTTCGTCTCCCTGGCCAGCGCCGACAGCAGCGAGTAGCACTCGAGCATGAAGTGGTCGGGATCCCCCAGCATCGGGAGTTGGTAGAAGTGATCCATCACCAGCACGGTGTCGAAGCCCGAGGTGTCGGCTTCCTTGGCCTGGTAGGCCACGGCGTCGAAGAGATCGGTGGGGCCGACGCCGGGATAGGTGAAGTTGGGGATCTGGTATCCGAGGCGCGTCATGTGGCGATCAGACCACGGACCACCGCCGGAGTCAAACCGTCTCAGCACCCGGCGCGTCCCCTCGACGTCGTAGGATTGCCGCCACGATGAGCCGGGGCTGGGAGTCGAGGCAGCAGCGCACGCGGGCAGAGATCCTGCAGGCGGTCGGCGAGATCATCGCCGCCGACGGGCTCGACGGATTGACCATGCGCAAGCTGGCCGATCGCGCCGGTGTGGCGGTGGCAACGCTGTACAACCAGTTCACCGACCGCGACGGCGTGCTGGTCGCGTTCGTCAGCAGCGGCCTCGACCAGTTGGAACTGGAACTCGACGAGCAGCCGTCAGTCGCCCCGATCGACGGTATGCGCCTGCTGTTCGCTGCCCTCGACGAGACGATCGATGCCCGCAAACACGTGTGGCGGCCGGTGATCGCGACGCTGCGATCGGTGCCCGACGCGCCCCGCATGGGCGGCGTCGGCGAGCGGATCGTCGCCGCTATCGAGGCCGATCTCGCCAAGGCGCAGGCATCGGAGGTCTTGGTGACCGACTGCAACGTCGATCGGCTCGCCTGGCACATCTTCGTGTCGTGGATGCGCGGGCTCGAACGATGGGCACAGGGCACCATCGACTGGGACGTCTACCGGTCGAGTACGCGCACCGCGATCGAGGTGGCGTTGGCGGCGGTGCTCGTCGAACCGCTGCGTACCGAGGCCCTGCGCCGTGCCGGGGTGCTCTGAAGATGCGGGTCGTCGCGTCCGACCGTCACCACGGGCATTCGCCCCTGGCGGAGATCGAGTCGTCGGGGCTGCAGCCGCCGTTCGAGCATCCGGGCCGCGCCGATGCGATCCGCGACACGCTCGTCGACGATGATCGCTTCGACCTGATCGCGCCGCACGAGTGGGGGACCGGTCCGATCTCGGCGATTCACGATCCGGGCCTGGTCGAGTTCCTGGCGCGGGCGTGGGCCGACTACCAACTGCGGCATCCGGGGACGCACGACGTGGTTCCCGACGTGTTCGCCATGCCCGGTCTGCTCGACGGCGTCGGGGCGTTCCCGCAGCGCTCGCTCGTCGACCACGAACTCGGCCGCTGGTGCTTCGAGACCACGACGCCGATCACCGAAGGGACCTTCGACGCGGCACGAGGCGCCGTCGACATCGCACTCAGCGCGACGGCGGCGGTACTCGGTGGCGAAAGTAGTGCGTACGGGCTGTGCCGGCCGCCGGGTCACCACGCGCCGACCTCGCTCTACGGTGGCTACTGCTTCTTCAACAACGCGGCGATCGCGGCCCATCACGTTGCGTCGACAACGGGATCGAAGGTGACGGTGCTCGACGTCGACTATCACCACGGCAACGGCACCCAGCAGATCTTCTATCGACGTGACGACGTCCAGTACGTGTCGCTGCACGGCGATCCGGCACGTGCGTATCCCTATCTCTCGGGGTTCGCCGACGAGACCGGAGCCGGCCGTGGGGTAGGAGCGAACCTCAACGTCGCGCTGGCCGCGGGGACCGACGACGAGGCCTATCTCGAGTCGCTCGGGCGGGCCGGCGATGCGATCGCCGCGTTCGGCCCGAGCCTGCTGGTCGTGTCGCTCGGTGTCGACACGTTCCACAACGACCCGATCTCGGACCTCGCGATCACGACCGACGGCTTCCGCGCGCAGGGCGAGCTGGTCTCCCAGCTCGCCCTGCCCACAGTGGTCTTGCAGGAGGGCGGCTACGACGTGGCCGCCATCGGCGACAATGTCAGCGCCTTCCTGCTGGGAATTTCACCAGGGGTCTGACCCCTGGTGAAATCGCCAGGTGAAATCAGAGCAGGCCCTTTGACTCCAGCCATTCGGTGGCGACTGCGTCGGACTCGCGGAACTCGATGTCGGTCTCGGTGTTCCAGGCGAGCAGGTCGTCGGTGGTGATCATCGCGCTGAGCTCGTTGATGTCCGCCGCGAGCTGGTCGCCGTAGGCGTCGAGGAGTGCAGTCAGGATGATCGGCGCGATGTTCTGGGCCGGGAACAGACCCTGGTCGTCGTCGAGGACCTTGAAGCCCTGGTCGGTGATCTGCGGTGCGGTCGTGTTCCAGATGACGGCGTCGACCTCGTTGTTCGACAATGCCTCACCGAGCAGTGGGCCGAACTCGAGGGTCACGAAATCGGCGAACGTGATCCCGTAGATCTCGGGATCCTCGAATCCGATCAGGCACTGCGGACGTTCCGGACACTGCGCGGACGCGCCGAGCACGTAGTCGAGGCCGGCAACGTCCGAGATCGTCGACGCCTCGGAATCGCCGCGCACGACGAACGCATCGCCGTCGACGGCGGACGAGTACTCGAGCAGCGTCGCCCCGATCGCTTCGATCGGTGCGGTGATGTTGGAGACGATCTCGTCGGCGTCAGCGGTGGCCGCAGCATCGGGTGCGAGCGCCGACTGGGTGCCGCCGATGTAGTCGATGATCAGGTTGAAGTCGCCGTTCTGGATGCCGTCGAGCGCCTCGGTGCG
Organism: Ilumatobacteraceae bacterium; assembly: GCA_963774765.1. Taxonomy (GTDB): domain Bacteria; phylum Actinomycetota; class Acidimicrobiia; order Acidimicrobiales; family Ilumatobacteraceae; genus Sva-07. Next base: position 760,838 of record CAVZGP010000009.1, on the reverse strand, counting down.
AAAGCCTGCCGGCGTCAGGATCTCGACCGGATAGCCCTTCGCCTCGAGGTACTGGCCGTACACCTCGGCGATCGTGATCGCCTCGCTGAAGTCCTGACCGCGGACCTGGATCGTCGGGCCGTCCATCGTCTCACCGTCGGCCATGTCCGAGGTGGCGGGTTCGGTGCTGTCGACTGCCGCGTCGGTCGAGGCCGGCTCGGTGTCGGACGACGCATCGTCATCGCTGCCACAGGCGGCGGTGACGAGACCGAGCACGGCGAGTGGTGCCAGGAGGCGAACGACGCGACGTCGTGTGGTGGGAGTGGTCATGGTTGTTTGTCTCCTTGTTGTCGAGCGAGTCGGCGAACGCCGTTCGGCAGCACGAGTCTTTCCAGCGCCACGAATGTCAACCCCGTGAGGGCGGCGAGCCCACCGATGAGAACGATCCCACCGATGACGAGCGTGTTGTTGTTCTGCCCGAACCCGTCACGAACATAGCGTCCCAGACCGTCACCGCCGAGAAATGCCCGGATCGGCTCGGTCGCGACGACCTGGATTGCCGCCACGCGGATCCCGGCGAGGATCAGCGACGACGCCAACGCGAACTCCACCTTCGTCAGGATCGACCGCTCGGGGTACCCGAGCGCGCGGGCGGCCTCGACAGTGCCCTCCGGTTGCTGACGGATCGCGGTGTAGGTGTTCAGGTAGATAGGCACCACCGCCAGCAGGAACAAGGCGATGAAGATCGGCCAGGGCTCGAACCCCCAGCCGCGTTCCAGCGACCAGGGCACGAGCAGCGCTGCGATCGCGAAGGTCGGAATGGCGCGGCTGATGCTCACCAGCCACGTACTCGAGACCTCGGCCCGTCGCAGATGGGCGAGCAGTGCGGCCGTCGGTACGGACACGGCCACAGCGACGAGCGTCACCGCTGCGCACAGGATCACCGTGTCGAGGAGCGACGCGAGGATTCCGTCGGGGCCGGTCCACGTTTCGGGGTCGAGGAACCACTCGAAGAAGCCGATGTCGCGTGGCACAGCGGTCTGCGTCGGCCGCGCTACGGCGATCGCGGCGATCATCTCGTTGCCGCCTTGCGCCGTCGCTGCCATGGAACGAGCCACAGTCCCACGAGAATGATCAAGGCGTCGATGACCAGGGCAAGCGCGATCGACAGCGAGGCGCCGACCGTCATCGGTGTCCAGAATGCGCGGCGGAGACCGCTGAAGATCAATCGGCCCAGGCCTCCCTGGCCGATGATCGCGGCGACGGTCACCAGACCGACGGTCGACACGGCGGCGATGCGGATCCCGGTCAGGATGTAGGGCAGGGCGAGCGGCAGGTCGACGGACCGGACGCGCCGCGCTCCGCTCATCCCCATCCCGTCAGCGGCGTCACGCACCGATGGCGGCACCGCCTGGAACCCGGCCACGATGTTCGTCACCAGGATCAACAGCGTGTACGCCGCCAGCGGCAGGACCGCGGTCCAGCGCGACAGGTTCCCGAACACCGGTGCGAGCAGCGCGAACAACGCGACGCTCGGCAGCGTGTAGATCAGGCTGGTCGTGGCGGTGATCGGTGTCATCGTCCACCGGAAGCGCAGCGCAATCGCCGCGAGAATCGCAGACACGACCAGCCCCAGCAGCATTGCCAACATCGTGAGGATCAGGTGCTCGACGATCGCGTCCCAGACCTGGTCCCATTCCTCGACCACCCACTCCCAGCGGATGATGGGATTGGTCGCCTCGGCGACCAGCGATGCGTTCGGTCGGGAACTCACGCCGTGCCGTCAGCCGTTTCGATGTCGGCACTGGAGAGCGCGCGGCGGATGTCCTCGAGGGTGATCACGCCGGCGAACTGTCCGCCGTTGTTGATGACCGCCACGGACGAGTTCGAGGACATGATCAGCTCCATGGCGGCACGCAGCGTGCTCGTCGGCTCGACCTGAGCGATCGGTTGGAAACGCTGGACGTCGCGCAGCTCGGTGCCGTTGGCGCGGGCCGCCCGGACGTCTTCGCTACGTGTCCAGCCGGCAAATCGTCCGTCGACCGTGACCCCCAGCCAGTCGCTGGCTTCCGCGGCCATGGCCTGCTCGGCCTCGTCGAATGTGGCGCCGACGGAAACGACAGGGCCCTGGTGGAAACGGAGGGCCGAAACCGTGTTCAGTGCCAGCCGTCGGAGCCCGCGGTCCTCGCCGACAAAACTCCTCACGAAGTCGTTCGCGGGCGCCCGCATCAGTTCGTCGGGAGTGGACAGTTGCTCGATGATTCCGCCGACGTTCATCAGCGCGATCCGGTCGGCGACCCGTAGTGCCTCGTCGACATCGTGGGTGACGAGCACGATCGTCTTGCTGACCGCGTTCTGCAGCGAGAGCAGCTCGTCCTGGAGTCGTCCACGCACGATCGGGTCGACGGCGCCGAACGGTTCGTCCATCAACAGCACCGGGGGATCGGCGGCCAGCGCCCGAGCGACGCCGACTCGTTGCTGCTGGCCGCCCGACAGCTCGTCGGGATAGCGGTCGAGCAGCTCATGATCGAGGCCGACCAGCGTGGTCAGCTCCTCGACGCGCTCTGCGCTCCGCGATTTGTCCCAACCGAGCATCTTCGGCACGGTTGCGATGTTGCTGGCGATCGTGCGATGGGGGAAGAGACCGACTTGCTGGATCACGTAGCCGATGCCGCGTCGCAGCTCCTGAGGCGACTGGCTCATCACGTCGACACCGTTGATCTCGATCGTGCCCGAGGTCGGCTCGATCAGCCGGTTGATCATCCGCAGCGTGGTCGTCTTGCCGCAGCCCGACGGGCCGAGGAGGGCCACGATGGTGCCGCTCTCGATGTCGAGCGACAGGTCGTCGACCGCTGCGCCCGACGCACCGTCGAACTCCTTGGTGACGTTTGTCAGACGGATCGCGACGTCACTCATCGGCGACCATCCACTCTGTCCCATGCGGGGTGTCGCGGACCTCGATCCCGGCCTCCGCGAGCTGATCGCGGATGGCGTCGGACACGGCGAACGCCTTCTCCGATCGGGCGACGACGCGGGCCGCGAGCGCGGCCTCGACCACCGGGCCGAGTACGTCGCGCAGGTCACGCACGCCCTCGGTCGCCGCGGCGCCGAGCCGGACGATCATCGAGCGCAGGGCGGCGCGTGCCCGATCGACGTCGTCGGACTGGAGGGTGTCGCGCGACCAGTCGACGATCGCCGATTCGAGCTGCAGGATCGCGGCAACCGCACCATCGGCATCGCGGGCATCGAGGGCTTCGTCGAACCGGGCTTCGTGGAGTTTCGCTGTTGCGGCGAGGGAGGTGGGGGTTGAGTCTCTCAAGGCTCCTTTCCCTGTGCCGCTTGCACTTTGGCCAGGGGTCAGACCAAGGTCTGACCCCGGAGCGTTGGAAATGGAGACATCGGCGCCCGCACGGAGGACGTCGATCGGGATGGTCTGGCCGGACTCGAGGCGGAGGGAGTGGCCGTCGCGGCGGATGGTGACCGCGCCCTTGCCGACGATGTCGGCGGTGTCGGCGTCGAGGTCCATCACCACACCGGTGTGCTCGTCGATGCCGAGCACGAAACATCCCTCCGGCAGTTCTGGCTCGAGCATCGCCAGGCGGCGCTCGCCGAGATAGCAGAAGCGTGTGTCGTGGTTGCCGCCCTCGGCGTTGTCGTAGTGGGGGATCACCGCCACGTTCAATCCGACCTCGGCGAGCGCGTCGAGTCCATCCAGCCAGTACGGGTCGAGGCCGACCTTGTAGATCTCGTAGACGGGCACCGTCACCTTGCCCAACGTGAGCGCCGCCGCGGACGAGAACACGACGGCGCCACCGGATCGCAGCTTCTCGGCGATTGCGTCGGGCACCGGTGTCGTGCGCCATTGCTCGAGCGCGAACGTCGGACTGCCGGGACCGGCGAACACCCAATCTGCCGACCGCACCTTCGCCACGCCTCGTTCGACGGCGACCGTGTCGCCCGTGTCGGTGCGAGTCAGCCCCGCCGCCGCGACGCGGCGACCGATCGCTTCGTGGAAGTACTCGATTGCCTTCGCGGCCAGGATCGGAGCGTTCTCCTGGAACCCGAAGGGCGTGTCGAGCAACACGGCGTCGACGTCGGGTCCGAGCCGCTCGAAGATCGCCCGGTGTGGGGCGTTCATGGTCGGCGCGGTTTCGCCTGAACCCATGATTGCGAGGATGCGCGGGACGCTCACGGTGTCTCCGAGAAGAAGGTGGGATCGGTCGCAGCGCGTCGCAACAGGTCGCCGACCGCGTCGGGCTGTTGGGCGTGAACGTCGTGGTGCGCCGGGCTGAACCAGACCGCCCGCCCGCACGGCAGGGCATCGATCGCCTGGTCGACCGCCTCGTGCTTCGACGCGCTCCAAGCGACGTCGCCGGTGTCCGCCCCGATCAGCAGCGTCGGCACCTGCACGTCGGGGTAGCGGCTCGACGGCTGGTGCTCCCACAGGCCGCGCAACACGACGAGGTGTCGGTCGAAGGTGAGCCAGGGGGCGATCGTGCCGTCGTCTCGCACCTCGAAGTTGGCCAGCGTGCCCTTCCTGCCTGCCTCGGGCCAGTCGGCGGCCGACGTCTCGAGCCAGCGCACGATGTCGGCGACCGGCGTGCCGGCGAGTCGTGGGGGAGCGAGGGCGGACGCCGCGTCGTCCCAGTTCGGGAACCGTCGTGCGAGATCGATGAAGCCGCCGTCGACGCATGCGATCATCGACACGGCGTCGGGATGCGACCACCCCAGTTCGAGTACGACGTTGCCACCCCACGACTGGCCGGCGACCGCCGGGCGTTTCCATCCGAGGTCGTCGATCAGGAGGCGCAGGTCGTCTGCCACGGTGGTCATGTCGTAGCCATCGTCCGGCTTCGACGAGCGACCGTGGCCGCGCTGGTCGACGGCAACGACGTGGTGACCGCGTCGTGCCACGTGTCTGGCGACCCCGTCCCACAGCCGGGCATTCGAGGCCAAACCATGCACGAGGAGAAAGGGAACCGTTCCGTTCGACGTCTGTTCGGGAGGTGCCCAGTGCACCGCGTGGAGTTCGACGCCCGATCCGAGCACATGCCACTCGTGGCGGGGACGGATGTCGGGCTCGCCGCCGATCACCGACATGCGCTCGCGATCCGCTCGATCAGCATGAGCATGTCGAGCGTCGAGGTCATGGATCGTGGCCAGGGTTCGTCGCCGCGGACTGCCCGGGCGAACGCATCGACCATACCCAGGTACGGATCGGACGCGACCACCGGAATGGTTGCCACACCGTCGGTCGCGGCCAGGACGTAGCTTCGCGCTCTGTCGCCACCGGTGTGGGCGTCGGCATCGATGATCATCGACGCGGCGTCGCCGACCATCTCGATGCGCTGCTCGTCGGAGTCGACGAACGAACACCGGATGCGCGCCTCGCGCCCGTCGGTCCACGACAACGTCGCCTCCGTGCGAGCGTCGACGCCGGTGGTGTGCCACAGGGCGGTGGCATCGATGGCGTCCGGATCGGTGCCCCAGAGCTCGGTGATCGGCCCGAGACAGTAGATGCCGACGTCGAGCAGCGCACCACCTCCCTGGCCGGGTGACCAGCGGTAGTTGTCTGCGGCGTCGGGGCCGATCGTGAACGTGAACGAGCAGTCGATGTCGAGCAGATTGCCGAGTCGACCGTCGCGCACGGCGCCGATCGCAGTGCGCCATCGGGCGTCGAACGGGGTCATCCACGCTTCGGCCAGGAGCACATCGGCGGCGTCGCACGCTGCGGCCATCGACGCCGCATCCGCGACAGAGGGGGCGATCGGCTTCTCACACAGAACGTGTTTGCCGGCGTGGGCGGCGCGCTCGACCCACTCGCGGTGCATGCCGTTGGGGAGCGGGATGTAGATGGACTCGACGTCGGGATGGGCGATGACGTCGTCGTACGTGCCGACCGCGAGGTGGTCCCACGGTTCCGGAACTGGACCGCCGAGCGACGACACTGCGACGAGGTGTGCCAGATCGGAGACCTCGATGGCGGGCAGGACGGCTCGTGTGGCCACCATCGAGCGAGCACCGATGACGCCGATGCCGATGGGTGCAACGCGGTCGGCCATCAATCGAGCTCGATCAGCTCGCCGCCGTTGACACCCGAGCGATGGCCCGCTTCGAGGACGGCCACGACGTCGCGTGACTGCTCAAGGCGAACCGCCAGCGGCTCGCCCAACAGCAGGTGATCGGCAAGGTTGCGGTGGAACGCCCAGCCCGGGCTCGGCGCCGGTGTCACGGTCGAGGTGCGCACGCCGAGGAGTCCGTCGTAGGTGGCAACGGTGAGTTCGACGGGCGCCTCGGCGTGGTGTGACACGTCGGCGACGTGGCCGCGGCCGGGCACGATCCGGTCGGAGATCACCGGGCGATAGCGGCCCTCGATCGTGCCGCGGGTGCCTTCGACGTGGTATTTCGGGCGACGGATGGCGCACACGTCGCTCTGGCGGAACGTGGCCTCGCGGCCGTCTTCCCACTGCATCCACACACTGAGCTGGTCGGCGTTGGTGGTGTCGTGCCAGACGCGGTGGTGGGCGCTGCACAGCACTCGGGCAGGCGACGATCCGTGGAGCTGCAGGATCCAGTCGACGTGGTGCGAACCCCAGTCGTAGATCGCCCCGCCTGAGATCGACTCTTCCGAGTGCCAGGCGCGACACGGATGCTCGAAGCCACCGACGAACGTCTCGACGTTGAAAACGTCGCCGATTTCGCCAGTGTCGACGACGTGTCGCACGGCGAGCCAGTCGCGGTCCCATCGGCGGCTCTGGTGCACGCTGACCACCCGATCGTGTTGCGCGGCCGTCGTGATGATGAGGTCCGCGTCGGCGCGGCGCAGGCACATCGGCTTCTCGATCACGACGTGCTTGCCGGCGCGAAGCAGGGCCAGTGCGAGTTCGGCGTGCAGTACCGGCGGCGTCGCGACGATCGCGATGTCGACATCGGAATCGGCGGCCAGTGCCTCGGCCGAGTCGTGAGTGACGAGATCGGGGAAGTCGGCGCGTGCCGCCACCAGCCGGTCGCTGACGGAATCGGCGGCGGCAACGAGCGCGAGACCCTCGGTCTCGGTGGCGGCGAGGCCGTGGAGGTACCCCATCGCCCCGAACGGCCCGTAACCGACGATGCCGACGCCGAGGTCGGTGGTTCGTGTCGCCTCCGGTGGGGCGAGCAGGCGGGCGACGAAGCTTGCCAAGGTTGGGTGTCGTCGAAGTTCGTCGAGGTCGGCAATACCCGTGGCGACGATCCGTCCGGCGCCGACGCTGCGTACGGTGATCGTCGGGTGATGGACGAAGTGCACGCTCGTGGTCGCGGCCACCTCGATCCCGCCGTCGAGCGGTGCGAGCGTGCGCAGCGGTGTGCTGATGGGCACTTCGCGATCGAGACGGGTGGCCGCCGAGACGTCGGAGAGCGTGACGAACCACTCGGTCGCGGGCAGATCAGACGCGACGGTGACTCCGGCGATGGCGGCGGCCACCTCGTCGGCGGGCTCGATCGCAATGAGCACGCTGGCGCCCGACTCGGCGGTTCGCATGACCTCAGCGGCGCCGTGCTCGTCGAGACGACCTGTCACGAGGAGCGCGTCGTTCCATGGGTTGGCGACCATCCGGGCGACCCTACTCAGCGACTCGGATGTGTGCCTGACAGTGCTCGAAATACCTGGCCACGGCCAACTTCGAGCACGACTACACCGACGGCTGTACTTGCGATCAGCTCGCAACTAGAGTCCCAGTCGTGTCTTCAAGATCTACGGTGCGTGGCCTCGTTGCATGCTCCAGCGGTCTCCTTCTCATCACCGTCGCATGTGGGAGCGACGGCTCCGGATCCGACGCTTCGGGGGAAACCGCATCCGAATTCCAGGTGGTGACGACCGTGGCGCCGATCACCTCGATCGCGGCCAACGTGATCGGTGACTGCGCTGAGATCGTCGGCGTCGTGCCGGAGGGAACGAACTCGCACACGTTCGAACCGCCGCCATCGGCCGCCGAACTGATGACGACCGCAGACGTCGTCTTCATCAACGGGCTCCAACTGGAAGAGCCGACCAAGGCGCTCGCCGAAGCGAACGCCGCCGACGGCGTGCGGATCGTGGAACTCGGTGACCTCACGATCACGCCCGACCAGTACAAGTACGACTTCTCGTTCCCCGAGGACGGTGGCAAACCGAACCCGCACCTGTGGACGGACCCCACGCTGGTCAAGGTGTACGCCGACATCATCCGCGACACGATGGTGGCCGAGGTGCCCGAGTGCACCGACCAGCTGAACGCCAACCATGCCCAGTTCCTCGTCCTCGTCGACGAGTTCGACGCGGCGACCCGCGAGGCCTTCGACACCATTCCCGAGGACCAGCGCAAGCTGGTCACCTACCACGACGCGTACGCGTACTTCGCTGACACCTACGGCTGGAACGTGATCGGAGCCGTGCAACCGGCCGACTTCGGCGACCCGACTCCGGCCGACGTCGTCGACCTCATCGATCAGATCGAGGCCGAGGACGTGCCGGCAATCTTCGGGTCGGAGGTGTTCCCGTCGCCGATCCTCGAACAGATCGCCCAGGAGACGGGCGCGGTCTACGTCGACGACCTCCGTGACGACGACCTCCCCGACGAACCTGGCGATCCCGACCATTCGTGGCTGGGGCTGATGAAGTTCAACTTCATCACGATGACCGAAGCGCTCGGCGGCGATGCCAGCGCGTTGCGCAACTTCGCTGTGCGCAACGTGGCCCGCGACAACGCGGAGTACCCCCAGTGACGTACCCGTGAGGTGCGAGCCGGAGATCCCTGGCGGCCTGATCGTCGTCGACGACCTCACGGTCAACTACGGCGGCGGCGCACCTGTGCTGATCGACATCGATCTCACGATCGAGGAGGGAGACCTCGTCGGCATCGTCGGGCCGTCGGGGTCGGGCAAGTCCACCTTGCTCAAGGCGATGCTCGGCACGGTTGCCCCCGTGAAGGGCAGCGTTCGGCGGGCGCCGGGCCTCGCGGTCGGTCTGGTCCCGCAGGTCGAGACGATCGATTGGAACTTCCCCGTCACCGTCGCCGAGTGCGTCGGTATGGCGAGGGCGCGCGGCCTGCGGATGCCGTGGATGTCGCGCGCCGAGCGCATCGAGATCGCCGACGTGCTGGATCGCCTCGGGATGCACGGCCTCGGTGGACGCCACATCCGCGAGTTGTCCGGCGGCCAGCAGCAGCGGGTGTTTCTCGCTCGGGCCCTGTTCACCAGCGCACAGGTGATCTTCCTCGACGAGCCGACGTCCGGCCTCGATGTGCGCACGCGGCACGACGTGTTGCACCTCCTCGACGACTTGAACCAGGACGGACTCACGATCGTGTTGACCACACACGACCTCAACGGCATCGCCGCGCACCTGCCGACGGTGGTGTGCCTCAATCGTTCGGTGATCGGCGCCGGGCGTCCCGACCAGGTGCTGGTGCCCGACGTGCTCGAACGAACCTACGGCTCGCCGATGGAGGTGCTCGAACACGGCGGGATGCGGGTGGTGGTCGATGCGCCGATCAACGGCAACGTCATGCCGTTGCGACGATCCGCAGGTGCTGGGGGAGACGCCTCGGCATGAGTTGGGACGAACTGACGCGGCCGTTCGAGTTCGAGTTCTTCCGCAACGGCATCTACGTCGCCACGATCGCAGGTGCCCTGTGTGGCGTCGTCGGGTGCTACGTCGTACTGCGCAACATGAGCTACATCGGCCATGGTCTGTCGCACTCGATCTTCGGTGGCTACGCCGTTGCCGGGCTGGCGGGCATCAACCTCTTCCTCGGCGCCGGGATCTGGGGCGTGGTCACCGCGCTCGCGGTCGGCGGAATCGTGCGGCGGCGGCCGATCGGATCCGACGCCGCGATCGGGGTGGTGACGACGGCATCGTTCGCGCTCGGGCTCGCCTTGGTACAGCTGTACGGATCACCGGGTCGCAACGCCGACGCGTTGTTGTTCGGCAACGTGCTCGGAGTCACCACCTCCGATGTCTGGTTGATCGTCGGCGTCGCGCTGGTGACTGCGGCGATCGTGTTCTTCTTCTACCGCCAACTGCTGTTCACCACGTTCGACTCGCAGGTGGCAGCTGCGACGGGCGTGCGTACCGCATGGATCGACGCGTTGTTGATGATCGTGCTGTCGGCGACGGTGTTGGCGACGATGAACGTGATGGGTGTCACCCTGATCGCGGCGACGTTGGTGGTGCCGGCGGTGGTGGCGCGCATGCTCACCGACAGCTTCGGCAAGATGCTGGCGCTGTCCGCCGTGATCGGTGCCGTCAGCGGTTTCGTCGGGATGAACGCCAGCTACCACCTCGATGTGGCCTCGGGCCCCACGATCGTGCTGACCTCGGCGTGCTTCTTCATCGTGGCGTACATGTTCGGCGGCCGCTTTCGCCACCGCGCCGCCACCGTCACCCACGCCCACTGACACCACACGTAACGTTTGGTGTCAGACACCAAACGTTACGTTCAGGCGGCTTGGAGGGCGGCCATCACCGCGGCCCACCGGTCGGGGTCGCTGGCGTAGGGGGCGTAGAAGCTGATGCGCTGGATGATGTCGCCGTAACGCTGCGCCAACTCGGGGGCGATGTCCTCGGGCGCGCCGACGACGGCGAACGTGTTGAGGATCTCGTCGTCGATCAGCGTGCCCATCTTCGCCCACTCGCCCTGCTTCGACAGGGTGTTGAGCTCGTCCTGCAGTCCGCCCCAGCCGTGGATCTCGAGCACGTTGCGGTAGGCGGGCGTCGAGCCGTAGAACGCAATCTGCTGGCGGGTGGCGGTCGCCGCAGCTTCGAGCTCCTCGTCGTCGCTGCCCGGTGACGACGAACGACGGGCCGACGATCTCGAAGCCCTCCATCGTCTTGCCGGCCTTCGCCCGACCCCGTTCGAGTGCCGGGATCGTGACCTCACGCAGGTACTTCTCGGTGGTGAAGCCGTGACACAAGAAGCCGTCGCAGACCTCACCGGCGACCTCGGTCATCAGCTCGCCGACGCCGGCGAGGAACACTTTCGGTGGCCCGAATCCGTCGAGGTCGGACGCGGGCGGGGTGAAGAACGGGGTCATCAGCGTGTGGGTGTAGAAGTCGCCACGGAACTCGAGCTTCTCGCCGGTGAGCCACGTGTTCCAGATCGCCCGCATCGCGAGGACGAACTCGCGCATGCGTGCCGCTGGATGGCTCCACTCCATCGAGAACCGCTTGGTGATGTGCGGCTTGATCTGGCTGCCGAGGCCGAGGATGAAGCGGCCCTGCGAGTACGCCTGCAGGTCCCACGCCGTGTTGGCCAGCGTCATCGGGCTTCGAGCGAACGCGACGGCGATCGACGTGCCGATCTCCAGGCGCTCGGTGTGCTCGGCGGCCAGCAGCAGCGGGAGGAACGGGTCGTGCGACGTCTCCGCCGTCCACGCACCCGAGTATCCGGCCGCCTCGACCTCCTGCGCGTTCGTCGCCGCGCTGTGCAGATCAGATCCGATGTTGCCGTCGACCTTCATGGCGTTGACCGTAGACGCTCGGAGGTCGTGGCCATTCAGCGAACGCGGGTGAAGAGATACGCGAAGGCCGATTTCGTGTAGGCGACCGAGCGCTGCGTTCGATGAAGCGCTTCGACGGTCACCTCTTGTGGCTTTTTCGGGACGAGATGGGTGTCGAGGTCGTGGCTGTCGACCTCGTAGGCGCCGTCGCTGGAGAGCACCACCGCGGCGAGGTCGTACCGGTCGTCGATCGAGGCGAGCGCGGCGTCGCCATGGCTCGGATTGACGAGCAATGATCCGCCGACACGCAGATGTCGGGTGCAGTGTTCGGACACGAATCCGGCGTACAGCGAGATCAGCAGATCGAAATGATCGTCGGGCAGGTCGAGTTCGGTTGTGTAGTCCGCGTGCACGAATTGGACCTCAGCATCACCGGGGCCGCCGTGGCCCGCGATGATCTCGGCGAGCCCGTCGACGTCGCCGAAGAATCGTGGGGTTCGCTTGTCGACGTCGACGTAGGTGACCGAGTCGAAGACGAAGGACGGCGCGATGTCGACGTAACTGCCTGGGTACAGGACGGTCGTGGCCTCGATGGCCGATTCGACGGCAGCGAACAGCCGCCAGCGGTCACCTCGGTGGTGATCCTGCTTGGCCCACATCGCGGCGGTCGACGACTGCACGACGGCCCGTTGGTCAGTCCTGGTCGCGCAGGAAGGCTTGGATCTCGTCGGCCAGTTCGTCGCCGGAACGCAGCTCCATCGCCGGCCCTTGGGTGACCTCGCCGTCGATCGAGGCGTCGTACAGCTCCTCGAGTTGGCGCAGCATGCCGAGATGCTCCGTGTTGCCGTCGATCGACGCGTCGATGCGATCGCGTTGTCGGCCAACCTCAGCGCGCAGGTCGGCGGCAGCAACCTCGATGCCGGTCACCTCGGTCAGCCCGTCGAGCAGGGCAACCGATGCCGCTGGATACGGCATGGCGACGACGTAGTGCGGCACCTGCACCCAGATGCCGAGCGTCGGGATGCGCCGTGCGTGGAGTGCGTGTTCGAGTGCAGCGGCCATGCCGGCGGGCACGTCGACCGAGCTGCGGGCGAACGTGACGTTGGCGAGCACGTCGGTCGACGGCGACGAACACGACAACCGTGGAGTGCGGGTGTGCGGCGCGGCGAAGGGGTACGCGCCGAACGCCACCATCTTCGTGACGCCGAGTTCAACCGAGATGTCGCTGATCGCCCGGGCGAAGCGGTGCCACGCCATGTCGGGCTCGGGCCCGCTGAGCACCAGCACGTCACGACCGGACGTCGAACGACCGGCACGCAACTCGATTGTCGACCACACCAGATCGGTGTTGATGCCGTCTCGCAGTTCCATCACCGGACGACGGGCGCGGAAGTCGATGAACGTGTCGTCGTCGAAACGCAGGATCGGACTGGTCTCGCACTCCTTCGAGAGCGTGTCGGCGGCTGCTGCTGCGGCACCTGCGGCATCGATCCACCCAGTGAGCATCACGACGAGGACGGGTTCGTGGAGCATCGGCTCGTCGACCAGCCACTCGAACGCGCCGGTGGGATCGATCACGTGAGCGCGTCCAGATACTTCTCGGCGGAGGCGGCAGCTTGTTCGACCTGGGACTTGAAGGGGGCCAGTTCTTCCGGCGGGCGATCACCGAGCGCTCCGCCCAGATACCGCGAGTAGACACCCTCGATGATGCAGGCGAGTTTCCAGAACGCGAAGGCGATGTAGAAGTCGAGCTGCGAGATGTCGCGTCCGGACACCTCGGCGTAGCGGTCGGCGAGCTGGCGGCGATCCCAGAACCCTGGCGCCGACGTCGAGGTACCGCTCCACGCTCCGGCATCGTCGCTCGGTCCGTTCCAGTACACCTGCAGGAGCCCGACATCGGCGAGCGGGTCGCCGAGCGTGCAGATCTCCCAGTCGAGCACGGCGATGACGTTGCCCTCGTCGTCGACCATTGAGTTGTCGAGGCGATAGTCGCCGTGGACCAGGGCGGCAGGTCCCTGCTCGGGGATGCGCGAGAACAGGCCCTCGTAGACACGGTCGACCGCACCCAACTCCCGGGTCTTGCCCTGGTTCCACTGTCCGTACCAGCGCTTGAGTTGGCGCTCGATGTAGCCCTCGTGGCGACCGAGTTGGTCGAGGCCGACGGCATCGAGGTCGACGGCGTGGATGGCGGCCATCGTGTCGACGATCGAGCGACTGGCGTTCGATCGGGCAGCTTCGGACAACGTGCGCTCGGCCGTTTCACGGTCGCGCAACACGTGGCCGTCGACGAAGCGCATCACGTAGAACGGCGCGCCGTTGACCGCGAGGTCGTCGCAGAATCCCTCGACTGGTGGTACCGGGACGGCGGTGTCCTGCAGCGCGGACAGGATTCGGTGCTCTCGGCCCATGTCGTGAGCGCTCGCGAGCACATGGCCGAGCGGCGGTCGACGAAGCACGAGCTGTGGCCCGCTCGCGCCGACGACGCGGAACGTGAGGTTCGAATGGCCGCCAGCGATCACGTCGAACCGGAATGGACCGGTCGCCCCGTCGACGTTCGATTCGAGCCACGTCGTGACGGGGCCGACGTCGATTCCGGGAATCTCGTTCATGTGCTCGCGCGTCCAGTCATGTGCGTTCCGAGGGTAGCCAGGCCACCGCTCCCGGTCGCCATCATGGGCTGGCGGTAGCGTTGAGGTCATGGCAGCCATCGACGTCACCGACGCCACGTTCCAGACCGAAGTCATCGACAAGTCCCAGGAGGTGGCCGTCGTCGTCGACCTCTGGGCGCCGTGGTGCGGACCGTGCAAGACCCTCGGCCCGATCATCGAGAAGGTGATCGACGCCACTGACGGCAAGGTCGTGCTCGCCAAGGTGAACGTCGACGAGAACCCCGGCATCGCGCAGGCGTTCCAGGCGCAGTCGATCCCCGCCGTCTATGCGCTCAAGGCCGGCGCCGTCGTCGACGGCTTCGTCGGCGCCTATCCCGAACACGAGGTGCAGCGTTTCGTCGACTCGCTGCAACCGACGGACGAGGAGGTGGCGGTCAAAGAGCTGATCGAGGCCGGCGACGAGGCCAGTCTGCGTCTCGCGCTGTCGATGGAGCCGGCGAACGAAGACGCCATCGTCGCGCTCTCCGAACTGCTGATCGCCGACGGCAACAACGACGAGGCGCTGGCGTTGCTCGGGCGGATCCCCGAGTCGGATCGCACGCGCCACGTCGCGGCGCTCGCACGGGTCGGCGAGGCCCCGGACGACGACTACGACGCCCAGTTGACCGCGCTGCTCGACCAGGTGAAGACCGACGACGAGGCCCGTCAGAAGTACGTCGACCTGCTCGAGCTGATGGGTCCGGACGACCCACGCACGGCCGAGCACCGCCGCCAGCTCACCTCGCGGTTGTACTGACCCGCTCGGGCGTGCTGCGCGCGAAGAACGTGACGAGCTGCGATCGGAACTCAGCGAGCACCTCGGCATAGCGGGACCGCACTTTGGTCGCTGCTGTGCCGGGCGCGAGTTCGGCGGGGAGTTGAGGTTCGACCCGGAGGAATTGCTGCGCGCCAGCGAGTGTCGTGAAGGCATCGGCGAGTGCATCGTCGCCGCCCCGCTTCAAGCGGTCGGTGGCGTGGTCGAGCGCCCGGACGTGCGTGTCGGATGTGCACCGAAGTTCGTCGAGATCCCACAGTCTGGCGACGAGTTCGCGTCCGTCGCCGGTCACCAACGATCCCCGGGTGATCAGAGCACCGGCGAGATCGGTGGCGATCGTGATGTTCGCCGGGCGCATCCAGAGGTCCGGGCGGAGTTCGCCCAGGCGTGTACCGGTGGCACGGGCACGGAACTCGCGACGTTCGGCCACGGTGCGGCGGTTCGACAGTACCGCTGCTGTCCACCAGGCGCCGTCCCACTCGGTCGGGGGATCGTGGCGCCCCTCATCCTGCTGTGCCTGACGCTCCACGAGGCGGTGGGTGAGTCGGTACACGCCGTCATCGTTGACGAGGTCGCGCGCAGCGACCATGCGTGAGAGTGCGGTGCGAACAGTTCCGTCGGGGAGATCGAACAGCGTGGTGAACTCGAGGATGCGCCCCACAGGCATTTGTGGCGGATGCGATCCGAGGAGTACCGAGAGCACGATCGAGCGTGCGTTCAGTGGTTCGAGCATCGCGTGGTCGGTTCCCGTGTTGACACGTTCGTCGTTCGCCACGAACGTTGAGTGTAACATGCGGTCATGACCTCGATCCTGGAATCCCCGGAGCGCGTCGTGCCGCTCGTGCCGGGTTCGATGGTGCCCGATCCATCGGTGCTCGCCGATGTGCTGCCGACCGATCGCCTCAACGAGCGCGCCAAGCCGAAGCCACCGCTGCGAGGTGAGCTCCGACATTTCTCGAACGCCCGGAATGCGATCACCGTTGTCGGTGCACTGGCGCAGTCGTTCGGGGTGGTGATCGCTGCGGCGTGGATCAACACGTGGTGGTCCTACCTGCTCGCGTTCGTGCTGATGGCGCGAGGGCACGTGTGTCTGAACATCCTCGCCCACGAGGCCGCGCACCGACTCCTGTTCACCAGTCGTCGGATGAACGATGGGGTCGGGCGATGGCTTCTGGCGTATCCCACGTATCAGGCGATGCTGGCGTACCGGCGGGTGCACTTCGCCCACCATCGTGACGAGATGGGTCCCGACGAGCCGGACCTCGGGCTGTACGCGGGGTACCCGATTCGAGCGCGACTCGTGGCATCGCAAATTGCGCCGCGATGCAACGGGCAACAGCGCGTACAAGAACTTCCGCGGACTCTTCTTCTCGCTCCGGAGGGGCCAAGCCGAGGCCCGGTACATCCTTGCGGTGCATGTCGTCATGCTCGGCGCGTCGATCGTGTTCATGCGTCCGCTCGCGTATGTGGTGTGGATCCTGTCGTGGTCGACGCTGTGGAAGGTGTCGAACCGGCTGCGTGCGATCGCCGAACACGGTGGGATGGTCCGGTCGAGGGATCGGCGTCTGACGACGCACGTGATCCACCAATCGTGGCTCGCCCGGTACTGGATGGTGCCGTACAACACGGGCTGGCACCTCGCTCACCACGTCGACATGGGCGTGTCGTGGCGCAACCTGCCACGACTCCACGCCGAACTGGTGCGATCCGGTTGGGTCACCGAGGCCATCGAGTACCCGAGCTACCGCGCCTTCTGGCGCGCCGCCTCCTCTGCCCCGCCCCGCTGACGCCTCATCCCGCAATCGTTGGGCCATCTACTCGGGTTGCGATGAGCGAGGCGACCGGCGGTTTCGCTCATCGGTAGACCACCTTCTCGGGTTGCGATGAGCGAGGTGACCGGCGGTTTCGCTCATCGCAGCGGGTGGTTGCGAACGGAGGAGGCAGCACTGCGGTAGCGTCCGAGGTACCGACTCCCTCCAAGTGATACCGCGCGAAGCGCACCGGGTTCGAGGAGGTCGATCGTTGGAACCATTGTCGAGGCCGGTGCCGCCTCGCTCGCTGGGCGAACGTGCCCGCGCATGGATCGAGTGGTTCGGGATCGGCCGACTCGTCGCCGCATCGGTGGCGACGGTCGTCGTGTGCGCGGGAGCTGTCTGGCTGGTGCGCACGCCACCGCCTGCCACCGAGGCATCGCTTCCGCAGGCAACGACGACGACCGCTGTGGCCGACCAGGCCGACGAGGATGCGGAGCAGGGTCCGGCGTCGACGTTGGTGTCGCGCGTGCTGGTCCACGTCGCCGGTGCGGTCGTCGAACCCGGCGTCTACGAACTGACGGGCGACGCCCGGGTCCGCGACGCGATCGTTGCGGCGGGCGGACCCACCGACACCGCCGATTGGAACGCGTTGAACCTCGCAGCCACGGTCGCCGACGGCGTCAAGGTCTACGTACCGAACGTCGGCGAGGAAGTGCCGCCATGGCTCACCGCGCCGCCGGCCGCGCCGGCGCGCCTCGGCGGTCACCGGGCCGATCGACGTCAATGCTGCCACTGCGGATGAACTCGACACGCTCCCGGGTGTCGGTCCGGCCACGGCGACAGCGATCGTCACCGAACGCGAACGCAACGGGCCATTCACCGGTGTGGACGACCTCGATCGTGTTCCGGGAATCGGGCCGGCGAAGCTCGAGGCACTGCGCGACCTGGTGACGACGTGACCGTCGCGATCAGAACAACGAGTCGGAGATCGACAATGCCGCGATCACCAGCGCCGCGCCGGCGCCCGCCCACACACCAGCGCACATCCATGCGTAGTGGCGCCAGAAGTCCGACCATGTCGCCATCGGATTGCGCGTCGCGCGCCGTGCCGCGAGGAACCCGACGAGCAGCCACAGCAAACCCGAGGCGGCGATCGCCAAGGGGTACATGCTGCGATCGCCGAACGGCGCGCCGGCAGCGAGCAGCGCCGGAGCCGCGAACACACCAAAGATCAGTCCCACAGCACCGCTCCATGCCGTGTCGAAGAGTTGCAGGCAGAGATATGCGATGGCGCCGACGATCGTCGGCACGATCAGCGCCGCGAACGGCCCCCACGTGCGCAGCCGCGATCGATACCACCGCGGCCCCTCGACGAGAGGGGGGCCTTGCGGCGGCCGGTAGGGCGCTGGGCGGGCGCCGGGAGGAATCGGGGTGAACGACGTCACGAACCCGACACGTTATGGCACCGACAGCCGCTCGTGGTGGCGATCCGATCCGACGGTGACGATTGTCGCCGACGTCGGTGTCGTGGCGATTGCAGTTGTCGTTGTCATTTCCGTGTGCAGCGGCTCGACGATGACCGCTGCGGCGTGTGCACTGGCCGTGGGCGGCCTGTTGGCCGCGTCGGCGCGTTCGCCTCCGATCGCGCTGCTGGTTGTCGTCCTCGCCGTCGGTGGGGCGATGCGATCGCAACACGAATGGTCCGGGCTCGCACCCGACGCCCTCGGCCCGTACGAGGGATGGGTCCGGCTCATCGACGATCCCCAGCCGTACGCCTCGAGCACCCGGGTGATTGTCGAGGTCGACGACGAACGGTTCGAGCTGTGGTCACGAGGGCGAGCCCAGCAGCAGCGCATCCGATCGTGGCGTGCCGGTGAATGGGTGATGGTGAGCGGTGAGCGTCATGCACTCGACGCGGAAAGGGCGCGCCGAGTCGCGTGGCAGCACGTCGTGGGCGAGTTCGGCCTCGATTGGGCGAGCGACGTCGATGCCGGCGGTCCGGTCGCCCGAGCCTCCAATCGCGTACGCGCAACGATCGAACGCGCCGCCGATGTCCTGCCCGAACCCGACGGCGCGCTGTATCGAGGCCTGGTGATCGGAGACGACCGCGACCAACCACGAGACATGATCGAACGGTTCCGTGCCAGCGGGTTGTCGCATTTGACCGCCGTTTCGGGGCAGAACGTCGCGTTCGTCCTGGCGGCGTTCGGCCCGCTGTTGGTGCGGATGCGGCCACTGCCTCGGTGGGCGTTGACCGTCGCGGTCATCGCCTGGTTCGCGGCGCTCACGCGGTTCGAACCGTCGATCCTGCGCGCCGGTGTGATGGCGGCGCTGTCGGCGACGGCCTTTGCGACGGGTCGCGAGCGCAGCCCGGTTCGCATCCTGGCGCTGGCCGTCATCGCTCTCGTGTTGATCGACCCGCTCCTCGCCTGGTCGATCGGATTCTGGTTGTCCGTCGGCGCAACGGGTGGGGTCTGCACCATCGGCCCGTGGCTGGCGCACCGGCTCGTGATGTTCGGGCCGCTCGCCCTGCCTCTCGGGATCACGCTCGGGGCGCAGGTGGGGGTTGTGGTGCCGAGCCTGCTGGTGTTCGGCCGGCTCCCGCTGGTCAGCGTCATCGCCAACCTGCTCGCCGTGCCGGTCGCCGGGTTCGTGATGCTCTACGGACTGCCCGCCGGACTCGTTGCTGGCTCGATCCCGATGGTCGCACCTGTGGTGATGCTCCCAGCGCGGATCGGCACCCGGTGGGTCGATACTGTGGCAGCCGTCGGCGCCCGTCTCGAACCGGACCCGCCCTGGGTGTGGGTCGGCTGGGGCCTGATCGTGGTCGTCGCGTGTGGCCTGGTTTGTCGTCGCCGCGTCGAGACGCGATAAGAATCGAGGTCTCCATGGTGACCCACCTCCTGAACGGCAACGACGAGTCGGTGCTGCGATCCGCAGTCCACGAACTCGTCGACGAACTCGTTGGCGACGGCGACCGGGCGATGATGGTCGACGAATTCGACGGCGACGAGTACGAGCTCCGTCTGGTGGTCGACGCCGCCCAGACGCCTTCGTTTCTCACCGACAAGCGAGTGGTCGTCGCTCGCGGTGTCGATCGGTTCACCGCCGACGAGCTGACGCCGTTGATCGGCTATCTCGGCGATCCGCTCGAGTCGTCGGATCTCGTGATCGTCGTCAACAGCGGGAGCGTGCCGAAGAAGCTCGGCGACGCCGTCAAGGCGGTCGGTACGGTCACGAACACGTCGCCGCCGTCGAGGCCGAAGGACCGCCAGGAATGGATCGCCGACCACATCAAAGAGGCAGGGCTGCGGATCAAACCCGACGCCGCTGCCCAACTCGGCGGGTGGCTCGGCGAGGACGCAGGGCGACTCGACGGCATCCTCGCCACGCTCACCAGCACCTACGGCGCCGACCACGTGCTCACCTTCGCCGACATCGAGCCATTCCTGGGTGATGCCGGGGGCGTGCCGCCATGGGACTTCACCGATGCCATCGATGCTGGAGACACCACGAAGGCGCTCACGCTGCTCGGCCGGATGATGCACGCTGGAGGGCGTCACCCCCTCCAGATCATGGCGATCATGCACAGCCACTACTCCAGCATCGCCAAGCTCGATGGTGCCGACGCCCGCTCCGAGCAGGACGCCATGGCGGCGACCGGCATCAAATCGCCCTACCCGGCCAAGAAGGCGCTGGCCAACTACCGGCGCCTGGGGCCTTCATCGAGCAGGCGGGCGATCGAGCTGCTCGCCCAGGCCGACCTCGACCTGCGCGGTGCCAAGGACCTCGAGCCCGAGCTGGTGATGGAGGTCCTGGTGGCGCGCCTCTCGAAACTCCGCCGCTGACGCCCGTGCCCGACCCGAAAACCCGAAAAATGCCTGGATCTGCGCGCTCAGCGCGCAGATCCAGGCATTTTTCGGGCTGAATGGGGTCAGCTGGCGGCGTTGACCTTCTTCATCATGCGGCTCTTCTTGCGAGCGGCGGCGTTCTTGTGAATGATGCCCTTGGAGGCAGCGGAATCGATGCGCTTGACGGCGGAGCGCACGGCCTCGTCGTTGTCGTCGGTGCCGAGTGTGCTCTCGACGCGCTTGGTGCGGGTCTTGAGCTCCGCCCTCACCGACTTGTTGCGCTCGTGGCGCTTGGCGTTGGTGATGTTGCGCTTCTTCTGGCTCTTGATGTTGGCCATGGCCGTGGGAACCTTGCTCTCTTGCAGTTGTGTGCAGTGTGCTGCGTCGATTGGTCTGCGCAGCGGGGCCCGGTGCCCGCGCTGAACAGCCCTGGGACTCTATCGGGAGGCCCTCCTGAGCGGCAACGTGCCCAGGTAGCGTTGGCTCGGTCATGGATCTGGCCCACATCCGCAACTTCTCGATCATCGCGCACATCGATCACGGCAAGTCGACGCTGTCCGATCGGATCCTCGAGATCACGGGAGCAGTCGACGCCCGCGACATGCGTTCGCAGTATCTCGACTCGATGGACCTCGAGCGCGAGCGTGGCATCACGATCAAGGCCCAGAACGTGCGCGTCGACTGGAAGGGCCACGTCTTCCACCTGATCGACACCCCTGGCCACGTCGATTTCGGCTACGAGGTCAGTCGCAGCCTCGCCGCTTGCGAGGGCGTGGTGCTCGTCGTCGACGCCGCCCAGGGCATCGAGGCTCAGACTCTGGCCAACTGCTACTTGGCGTTGGAGAACGATCTCGAGATCGTGGCCGCGCTCAACAAGATCGACCTTCCGGCCGCCGACCCCGACCGCTACGCGGGCGAAATCGAGAAGATCCTCGGGATTCCTGCCGACGAGATCATCCGCATGTCGGCCAAGACCGGCGAGGGTGTTCCGGACCTGCTCGACGCGGTGATCGAGCGCATCCCGCCGCCGGTCGGCGATCCCGACGCGCCGCTACAGGGGTTGATCTTCGATTCACAGTTCGACCAGTACCGCGGGGTCGTGTCGAGCATCCGCATCATGCAGGGCAAGATGACATCCGGTTCGAAGCTCACGTTCATCCAGGCGGGTGCCAATCACGAGGCGATCGAGATCGGCACACGTCGCCCGGTCCCCACCCCGGTGCAGGAACTCGGGCCTGGTGAGGTCGGCTACCTCATCGCCGGCATCAAGGATGTGGGCGATGCGCGCTCGGGTGAGACCGTCACGACCGCGTCGGGGGGCTCGACTGACGCGCTGCCTGGATATCGCGACCCGAAGCCGATGGTGTTCTCCGGGTTGTTCCCGATCGATGGCGACGACTTCGAGAACCTCCGCGAATCGCTCGAGAAGCTCAAGCTCAACGACGCGTCGATCACCTACACGCCCGAATCGTCGGGTGCGCTCGGGTTCGGATTCCGCTGCGGCTTTCTCGGGCTGCTGCACATGGAGATCGTCAAGGAGCGCCTCGAGCGCGAGTTCGGCCTGGCACTGATCGCCACGGCGCCGAGCGTCGAGTACCGCCTGACGCGTACTGACGGCACGATCGTGATGGTCGACAACCCTGCCGACATGCCCGAGGCGCAGCGCATCGCCACGATCGAGGAGCCGTTCTTCAAGATCTCGATCATCAGCCCGACCGAGTACACGGGCGCGCTGATGGACCTGTGCCAGACCCGACGCGGTGAGATGAAGAAGATGGACTACCTGTCGCCCGAGCGGGTCGAACTCGTCTACGAGGTACCGCTCGCCGAGGTCGTCATCGACTTCTTCGACCAGATGAAGTCGCGCACCAAGGGGTACGCCAGCCTCGACTACGAGCTGGCCGACTACCGGCCGTCGCAACTCGTCAAGGTCGACCTGCTCCTCAACGGGCTCCCCGCCGACGCGTTCTCCACGATCGTGCACCGCGACTCCGCCTATCAGTACGGCGCTCGCATGTGCGAGAAGCTGAAGGAACTCATCCCGCGGCAGATGTTCGACGTGCCGATCCAGGCGGCGATCGGCGGCAAGGTCATCGCGCGTGAGACGGTGAAAGCCCGGCGCAAGGACGTCACCGCCAAGTGCTACGGCGGCGACATCACTCGTAAGCGCAAACTGCTCGAAAAGCAGAAGGAGGGCAAGAAGAAGATGAAGTCGATCGGCCGCGTCGAAGTGCCGGGCGACGTCTTCATCAACGCCCTCAAACTCGACGACTGAGCGTTTCATCTGGGGTCAGACCCCCAGACGTAACGATTGCAGCAGGGGTCTGACCCCCGGTGAAATCGCAGGGCAGTTCTCGGGTCAATTCTCGGTGAAGACGTTCGCGGGGAGATCGGGGCAGTTCTCGTTCGACCAGGCGTCGAGTCGACCGGTCAACGCCTCGTACTCACTCATCTTGTCCGTGAGTTCCGCTTCGGCCGCGTCGGACCCGTCCTCGCTGAGGGCGGTCATCTCGGCGAAGAGATCGGCGAACGCGCTCATGTCGTCGGCGATGTCGTCCGGGGCCGACGCTGCAAGGTCCTGGAGGTCCGTTACAGCGTTGGTGCCGTCCGACGCGGCCAATGTCCCGAGCTGTGCGCAGAACGCTTCGTTGCTGACGTGGCTGACGTTGCTGGCGCCGTCGTCGGTGGAAGTGTCGCCGTCGCTACTGCATGCGCCGAGGGCGAGCAGTCCGACGCTGAGCGTTGCAGCAACGCGGCGAACCAGGCGGGTGGATGCTGTGTTCATGACACAACTCCTTCGTGGAGACTCGAGAGGGGGTTCTCCACATGATCATCCACCCGCCGGGGAGGCATGTGGAGAGGCGATGGTCATCGCACGACCGCTCAAGCAGTATCGAAGGCGTGCGCGCACCGTTCGGTCATACGAACGTCACGAAGTGCGGTAACGATGGACGGCTGATGTCGTCGACCTTCCGTTCGCTGCGGTACTACAACGCGCGGCTGTTCTTCTCCGGCCTCGCCGTGTCGAACGTCGGGACCTGGCTGCAGATGACGGCGATGTCGCTGCTGGTGTACCGCCTCACCGGTGCGGCCACATCCGTCGGTGTCACGCTCGCCCTGCAGATGCTGCCCACGCTGTTCCTCGGTGCTTGGTCCGGCGTCATCGCAGACGGCCGGGACCGCCGCACGATGGCGATCGTCACGCAGAGTGCGCTCGCCGTGCAGGCGTTGGTACTCGGCACGATCGACCTCGCCGGATGGGCGAACCTCCCGGTGGTCTACGTGCTGTCGTTGGTGCTCGGCGTCGTGAATGCGTTCGACAATCCGGCACGTCGCGGTCTGGTCACCGAGCTGGTCCCGACGGTCGACATCCCGAACGCGACATCACTGAACACCGCGGTGATGACCGGATCGCGGATCTTCGGCCCGGCGCTCGCCGGCATCCTCGTGTCGACGATCGGCACCGCCTGGTGCTTCATCCTGAACGGCGCCACGTTCTTCGCGATCATCTTCTCGCTGGTGGCGATCCGCCGTCAGGAGATGTTCCCGGTCGAACGACGCCCGAAGGGTGGCAAGCCGATCCGGGAGGCCTTGAGCTTCGTCGTCGGACATCGCGACATGTTGATCATCTACACGCTCCTGCTGATCATCTCGACAGTGGCCTTCAACCAGGGCACCGTGCTGCCCAAGCTGGCCGACGTGCGGTGGGGAGGCGAGGAGTCCTACGGCTTCATCCTGGCGGTGATGTCGGTCGGATCGCTCACGGGTTCGCTGCTCACGGCCCGACAGCACATCGTGTCGATGCGATGGTTCTTCGGCTCGATCGTGGTGATGGCGTTGGCAGGATTCGGCCTGGCGTTCGCTCCCAATCTGTCGTTGGCGTACGTCTGGTCGATTCCGTTCGGCATGGGCGGGGCCGCCTTCATCGCTGGTGCCAACGCGATCACGCAGCAGGAGTGTCCGCCCGACATGCGCAGCCGTCTTCTGGCGTTGCAGGCCGTCGCGTTCCTCGGCTCGACGCCGATCGGCGGGCCACTCACCGGTCTGATCGCCGACAACGTCTCGGCTGAGTGGGCGCTTGCCTACAGCAGCGTCGTCAGTCTCCTGTGCGTCGGGGTCGCCGGTGTGTACTGGCGAAACGGAAACCGCACCGAGGCTCGCGAACTCACCCCGACCGCCTGAGTCGGAACCTCCAGTGGGCGTGGGGATCAGGTGGCCGTACGAGCCGCCTTGGCGAGGCGATGACCCCAGGCCGTCGCCCGGTCGATCTCACCTGCCTCGAGATGATTCGACTTGTCGACGAAGAAGCTCTCGGCGTCGACCACGAGTTCGAATCCGTGTGACCCGAGGCGTTTGGCGATCCCCTTCGATGCCTGCCCGGTGAGGAGTGTCGAACCGTGGACGCGGGTGTCGAATGCGGCCGCGAGACGCCCGGCACCGACGCCCTCGGCGAGGACGTGGAACCAGTCGCGCAGGCCTTCGCCGCAGGCATCCGGCTCGAGTTCGAGGTCGGCGTCCTTCCTCGCGATGTCCTCGGCGCCAGCCCGGCTACGTTCACTCGACATGCCGTGCACGTGGGTTGGCCCTCCGACGACGACCAGATCGGACGTGCCGAGCTGTTCCGGCGTTGCGTCATGAACCTGGACGACCGTGGCCTCGAAGATCGCTTCGATTCCCTCTGCGATGTGTTGGGCGACCGCGTGCGTGTTTCCGAACATCGACTCGTAGACGATCAACGCACGCATGACGACCTCCTCCCGACCGGCGCATCCGGGATCCTCTTTGATCATGTCCAGATCGTGCCGCCGCCCACAGGGCCCTTCGTCACTCCCGCGGAACACGGTCGAGCGGGTTGCGATGAGCGAAACCGCTGTATCCGGTCGGTTCGCTCATCGCGGGGATGGTCGAGCGGGTTGCGATGAGCGAAACCGCTGTATCCGGTCGGTTCGCTCATCGCGGGGTGGGGTGGGCGGCGATACTGGAGCGATGTTCGCGACGACCGATCAGCTCGACACCCACCTGGACCGCATCGTCGAGGCACCGTGCGACGTCGGCACGGTCGAGCTGATCGTCGCCCGCCCGGCAAAGGGAGAGCGCCTGGTGCTGGAGTCGGCCGAGTTGCGCCCGGGTGTCGGTCTGGTCGGCGACAACTACCTCGAGCGAGGGAGCTCGAAGCCCGGCGGTGGACCGGCGGATCCGCTCGGCGAGCTCAACGTGATGTCGGTGCGGGCGCTGGAGGCCGTGGCCGGCGTCGATCGGGAGCGGTGGTCGCTGGCCGGTGACCAGTTGATCGTCGACTTCGACCTGGCCGAGGCGAGCTGCCCTGCGGGAACTCGACTCGCCGTCGGCGCGGCGATCATCGAGGTGACGACGAAGCCGCACAACGGCTGTGCGAAGTTTGCCGACCGCTACGGCATCGACGCCGCTCGGTGGATCAACTCGCGCAAGGATCTCCGACTGCGCGGCGTCTGCGCCGTGGTGATCGAGTCGGGCACGGTCACGACCGGCGACACGATTCGCCCGTGCTGACGTCCTGGTCGACCAGTGGGATGAGATTGACGGACGTTGACTGAGTCCGACGACGCCGACGGGGCATGGGCCAGCGACGACATCCCGGTACCCGAACCGCCACCGGTCATCGTCGCGTCGCCCCGACCGGCCGAGGCGGCGTTGCCGGTGGTCGACGCGTCGAGCGCGGCGGGAACGTCGTCGATCGCCCGCCGGCGTCGTTGGCGCCCACGGCCGCCCCGCACCGGCCCCCGTTCTGGAAGTCCCGAAATGTCGTCGTGGGAGTGTTCCTGGCCGGGGGCGTGGTCGTCGCAGCTGTGACCGTCCGCGGCGACGATTGGCTCCTGGTCGATTCATCAGGTGCAACATCGACGGTTCTGGACCAGCTCGACGGTGATGCGCCGCTGGTGTGAGCGTCGACGGTCGGAGCGCGGTGACCGTGATCGGTGCCGATCTGGTCGCGGTCGACCGCTCCGGCGTCGCCGTCATCGAGGGGCTCGGCTCGCTGCGATCTCTCGCCGGCGCAACTGTCGGAACGGACGGCTGAACGCACCGCCCGATCGAGCGCCGGATCCGGCGGCCCAGCACGACGGGACGCCGCACGCGGTGTTCACCCGAAGTCCCTCGGCTGACCACGAGCTGGCAGTCGGTAGACTCGAGTGCCAGATGTTGGACGACCGCAAGACAGCGATCTTGAGCGCCGTGGTGCAGGAGTACATTGCCACGGCTCAACCCGTCGGCTCCGGCCACATCGCCGAAGCGCCCACGGTCAAGGTGTCCTCTGCCACGGTCCGCAACGAGATGGCCCATCTCGAGCACGAGGGCTACCTCGTGCAACCCCACACGTCGGCCGGGCGCATCCCGACCGACAAGGGCTACCGGTACTTCGTCGACCACCTCACCCAACCCGGACGCCTCGACCAGGCGACCACGCGACAGGTCGGCGAGTTCTTCTCCGCCGCCCATGGCCGGCTCGAGGAGATGCTCCACCAGACCTCGAACCTGCTTGCGACTCTCACCAACAATGCCGGCGTCGTCGTCGGGCCCCGCTCCGAAGCCGTCCCCGTCCGTCGTGTCCAGTTCGTCTCGCTCTCCGCAACTGCGGCAACCGTGATCGTCGTGTTCGCCAACGGCTCGGTCGAGAACGTCGGTGTCGAACTCGCGCACGGTGACGACGACCTCAAGCTGTCGGCTGCCGGCGCTCATCTCTCCGCCGCGATGGACGGCCGAGTTCTCGGTTCGGTGGTCGCGCTCACCGAAACCGGCGACGATGTCGTCGATCGACTGTGCCGCGACGCCTTCGATGCGTTGCACGCAACAGCGAGTCCCGACCAGGTCTTCACCGGGGGAGCGGCCGCCGTCGCGAACGCGTTCGACGCGGTCGAAGTGGTCCGCTCGGTGCTCGCGACGCTCGAGCAGCAGTTCGTCGTCGTCACGTTGGTGAGCGACATCGTCAACCGCGGAATGTCGGTGGCGATCGGTATCGAACACGGCGTCGAACCCCTGTCGGCGTGCTCGGTGGTCGTCGCTCCGGTCGTGGTCGACGGCGAGCATCTCGGCTCGGTCGGCGTGCTCGGGCCGACCCGGATGAACTATCCGCAGGCGCTCGCCACCGTCGAGGTCGTGAGCGAACAACTCGGCCACCGCATCGAAGAAGGCTGAGTCCGAGTGTCCAACTCACGGCATGATGGGGCCCCTCATGGCTGACTATTACGAACTCCTCGGCGTGCCACGCACGGCAACGGCCGACGAGATCAAGAAGGCATACCGCCAGCGTGCCCGCGAGTTCCACCCGGACGCCAACCCTGACGACGCATCGGCGGCCGAACAGTTCAAGAAGATCGCCCAGGCCTACCAGGTGCTCTCCGACGACCAACAACGCGCCCGCTACGACCGCTACGGGGAGGCAGGCGTGGGCGGCGCCGGCAATGGCGGACCGTCGGCGGAGGACCTCTTCGGTGGCGGCCTCGGCGACATCTTCGAGACGTTCTTCGGTGGCGGTGGTGGTAGTCCATTCGGCGGTGGGCGTTCTCGGGGCCCCTCTGGGCCGCCGAGGGGCCAGGACATCGAGGTCATCGCCGACATCTCGTTCGAGCAAGCTGTGTTCGGCGACGAGATCGACGTCGCACTGAAGCTTCCCACCCGGTGTGCAGACTGCAACGGATCGGGCGCCGGCGAAGGTACCCAGCCCGTCACGTGCAGCGATTGTGGCGGCAGCGGTCAGGTCCAGCGGGTCCGCCAGAGTCTGCTCGGCCAGATGGTCACCGCGAGCCCCTGCGGCAGGTGCGGTGGCCTCGGCCAGATCATCACCACACCGTGCACGACCTGTCGCGGCGAGGGTCGGGTCACCTCCGACAAGAACTACCAGGTCGATGTGCCTGCCGGTGTCGACTCCGGCTCGACCTTGCGACTCTCGGGCCGTGGTGCCGTCGGTCCACGTGGAGGCGGTGAGGGCGACCTCTACGTCCACCTGCGCGTCGCGCCTCACGAGCAATTCGTGCGAGACGACCACGATCTGGTGACCGAAGTTCCGCTGTCGATCGCACAGGCGGCGCTCGGCACCCGCATCGACCTCGAGACGCTCGACGGCACCGAGCACCTCGTCGTGCCACCCGGCACGCAGCCCGGCCGCGAGTTCATCCTTCGCCAACGTGGCGTTCCCCATCTGCGTGGCCGCGGACGCGGCGACCTGCGTGCCCGCGTGCGCGTCGACATCCCCACGAGGCTGACCGACGACGAAGTCGATCTACTGACGCGCTACGCCGAGGGGCGTGGCGAGATGGTCGGCAATGGCAAGGAAGGCCTGTTCTCGCGGATCAAGTCGGCGTTCTCCTGAGGTACTGACCCTGATGGCGGGCCTGGATCGATCTGCACTGCGGTCGACGAGCACCCACGTCCTCGTCGACGCCGACGTGCTCGTGGCCACCGGCTCGATCTCGATCAACGACGCCACAGAACACCATCTGCGCCGCGTGCTGCGCCTACGCGACGGCGAGGTTGTCAGCGTGACCGATGGCGCGGGCCGCTGGTGTCTGGCGGCGGTGACGCTCGAGGGGAATGCCCTTCGGCTCGATGCGACCACACCGCTCGTGGTCGAGTCGACGCCGAGCCGAACGACCACCGTCGCGTCAGCGATGCCGAAGGGCGACCGCCTCGACTGGATGGTGCAGAAGGTCACCGAACTCGGCCTCGATCGACTCGCGCTTCTGCACGCCGACCGATCGGTGGTGCGGTGGAAGCCCGAACGCGTCGAACAGCAGGTCGCGCGACTGCAGCGTGTCGCCGACGAGGCACTGCGTCAGAGTCGGCGGGTGTTCCGCTTGAGAATCGACGCACCGGTCGCGGCCGTGGATGTGCTCGGTGGTTATGTCGTGGCCGAGCCCGGTGGTCGCGCTCTGGCGCCAGGCGACACTGCCGTCGCCGTCGGGCCGGAAGGCGGATGGAGCGAGATCGAACTGGCCGTTGCCCGCGACCGGATCGATCTGGGGCCGAACATTCTGCGCACGGAGACCGCCTCCGTAGCGGTTTGCGCACTCTGCGTGACTTGCGAACGCTGAACGTCTATGCTTCAGCGAGTTACCCCCGGGTAACGTCCGGATCGGCCGGCGGGCGCCACCGATGAAACCAGTAGCAAGGCGGGAACTGAGATGACCATGATCGATGACGATGCTCCTTCGGGGTACAGCCAGCAGGTGGGTGAGCGACTACGCGTCATCCGCAAGCAGAAGCGGATGTCGCTGCAGGAGGTCGAGGCGCAATCGAACCAGGAGTTCAAGGCATCGGTACTCGGCGCGTACGAACGTGGCGAGCGGGCACTGTCGGTGCCACGCCTCGATCGGCTGTCGCAGTTCTATGCCGTGCCGGTCGAGCAACTGCTTCCTCGTGAGGTCACCGGGACCGAGGCGGCCGCGGCGCTCGCCTCGCCGACCAACAAGAAGCTGGCGATCGACGTCGCCAAACTCGTGCAACTGAAGGGCTCGCCGTTCGAGATGCTCGCTCGGTATCTCAAGCTGATCCAGGTGCAACGCCAGGACTTCAACGGTCGGGTGATCACCGTCCGCGGCGATGACACGCGCTCGATCGCAGCGATGCTCGACGTTCCCGTCGACCAGGTGGCAGAACGCCTCGCCGCCCTCGACCTGCTCTTCGTCCCTGTCGGCTGAGCGCGCTCGTCGTCGTCCGGGGGCGTTGAACCCGCGAGTGATGAGTTTCCGCGCGGACAGGTCGCGCGAAGACTCATCGCGTTGGGATTGAACCCGCGAGTGATGAGTTTCCGCGCGGACAGGTCGCGCGAAGACTCATCGCGTTGGGATTGACTGGGGGAATGGCTGGGCCGTCTGGTGACTTCGGGATCTACGTCCACATCCCGTTCTGCGCCTCGAAGTGCGAGTACTGCGCGTTCGCCACATGGACCGACCGCGGCCAACTGATCGGCTCCTACCTCGCGGCGCTGCGGGTCGAAGTCGATCGAGCGGTGGCCGACGGGTTGCCGACGGCCGACACGATCTTCGTCGGTGGAGGCACGCCAACGCTCGTGCCGCCCGCCGCCCTGGCCTCGGTGATCGCAGCGATCCCCAGGGCGAGCGATGCTGAGACCACCGTCGAGTGCAATCCCGACGACGTCACCGTCGACATGCTGCGCACCTTCCGGAGTGCTGGTGTCAACCGGGTGAGCCTCGGCGTGCAGTCGATGTCCGCGCATGTGCTCGCTGCCCTCGGTCGCACCCACGACGCCGCGAACGTCGAGCGGGCCGTTGACGCGATCGTGTCGGCGGGGATGCTTTCGTTCAACCTCGACCTGATCTATGGAGCGGTGGGGGAGTCGATCGACGACTGGCGTTCGACCGTCGAGGCGGCGCTGGCGTTCGATCCTCCGCACATCTCGGCCTACGGGCTCACGGTGGAGGCAGGCACGCCGCTGGCCACGCAGCCGGATCGGCACCCCGACGACGACGATCAGGCCGACAAGTACGAACTGGTCGACGACCTGCTCAACGCGGCCGGTCTTGCGAACTACGAGGTGTCGAACTGGGCGCGCCCCGGACACGAGTCGCGTCACAACTTGCTGTACTGGAACCAGGACGACTACCGGGGCTTCGGGTGCGCGGCGCACTCGCACGAGACCGGTCGACGCTGGTGGAACCTGCGCACCCCGGAGCGGTACATCGACGCCGTCACGTCCGGCGGGTCGGTCGAGGCGTCATCCGAGACACTCGATGCGGCCACCCGCCGATTCGAGGCGCTGGAGTTGGCGCTGCGGACGCGTGATGGTGTCGAGCGGTCGGCGTTCAGCGAGAACACACTCGAGCTACTCGACGCACTGGTCGTCGAACACCCCACCGATCCGAGTCGGGTCGTGCTGACACGTTCGGGCCGCCTGATGGCGAACGACATCTCAACGCGATTCGCCTGATGGCGGCGACGACACGCCGGCGAACAACTCGGGGAAGACCTTTGCCACCTTCGCCGTGAGGTAGTCACCGTAGGTGCCCTCCCACGCGGTGACATCGACGGCATCCCACCGGCCGGTGTCGGGAAGGGGTGAGTCGTCGAGCGGCAGCGTCGGAACGGTCGCCTCCCACGACGGATCGAAGAAGTATGGGAACGACAGTCGGCTACGGCCGGATGTGTTGCGTACGCGATGCGGCGTCGAGCGGTACCGGCCGCCGGTCAGGCGTTCGAGCATGTCGCCGAGATTGCACACGATCATCCCGGGAACCGGCTCGACATCGATCCATCCGCCATCGAGCGCTCGCACCTGCAACCCGCCGAGCTGATCCTGGGCCAGCAACGTGAGCAAGCCGTAGTCGGTGTGCTCGCCCACGCCCCACCGGTCGATGGCGTCGCCGCTCGGCTCGCTCGGCGGGTAGTGGAAGATGCGGAACAGGATGGTCGGGTCGCCGGTGAGGTGACGTTCGAACCATTCCGCCGGCAGCTTCAGGCCGAGCGCGATGCCGCGCATCACGGCATCGGCGACCGGGCGAAGCGCGTCGAGCCAGTCGAGCACCGCCACGCGAAGATCATCGTCGTCGGTGGGGAACTGGTTCTGGCCGTGCAGTGCGACGGACCCGAGTACGCGCGGGTGGTCGGCTGGATGCTCAGCGCCGAAGTAGATGCCCTCCTTGCGGTCGGGTACGCCGGATGTCAACTCGCCGCCGAGCGGGAACCAGCCCCGCCACGCCGCTCCTGCCGCCGCCATGGCGATCGCGCTCTTGTCGAGTTCGGATCGCGCGAAGAAGGCGTGTGATGCCGCTTCCAACTGCGACTGCAGTCCGATGGGAACACCATGTCCGATGATCGAGAAGAAGCCGACGTTTCGACACGCGCTGTCGATCGCAGTGGCGATCCTGGCGAGGCCCGTTGGTGAACTGGACGGGTCGAGGAGTGCTGAGACATCGATCACTGGCAGTGACCGGCCGGCGACGGGCACAGCGGGCTTCACGCTGCGCAACGTACCAAGGCGGTCACGCCGCCGGTTGATCCACCCGCCGACGACAATGACGCGATGGGCGTGGCCGTGCCTTCGAAGTGTGGTGCGGGCCTCCGGACTTGGTAACCTTCGGCCCCGCTACGGGCGCGTAGCTCAGTTGGTTAGAGCGCTACCATGACACGGTAGAGGTCCCGGGTTCGAGTCCCGTCGTGCCCACCAAATGCCTGGTGATCAGGTACTTCTGGAGGATGAGAATCCTCGCGAGACTCCCGAAGTCCCGCTCCGGAGCGTTACCGCAGGAGAGGGACCGTACCACCGGGTGGTCATTTGCTTCAGCGCAACAGACCACGGAGGCATTGGAATGGCGTACTCGGTGCAATCCGATTGTGTTCACCAACGGCCAGTCGGTTCGATTGGTGTGTCCCTCAGTCCTCAGTACGCCGGACGTGGGGCCGGCGGAGCTGACCGCGCCGTTCTCAGTGACCGACTACGAGCCATTGGGCACCATCTGCGTCCCGTTCCCGCTGGAGCGGAGCCTCGACGGCGACGCCGACCAGGGCTGACGGGACTGCCGACGGCCTCGCGTCCGAGGTGCTCTGACGTCGGGATCGAAACCGACGGTTCCTGAATTCGGGTGTCGAGCGCTCGTATACAGTCGGTGGCCAACAGTGACGGATGTCACTGTTCCGGTTCGTGCAACGTGCCGGCTCAATACTCCGGAGGAACACATGACCGAACACACTTCAACACAGATCAAGGCGGCACGGCCGCACCGGGCTCGATGGTCAGCGATCGGTGCGGCTGTTGCGGTCAGCCTCGGTGCCGGCGGTTTCGGTATCGCCAACGCCGTCAACACCACGAACCCGCAGAACGTGTACGTCGCGATTGCGCCGTGTCGTTTGATGGACACCCGACCCGGGGCTGACAACGTCGGGCCGCGCAACACCCCGATCGGCGCCGCGGAGACCATGACGGTTGCCGGTACCGGTGACGTCGTCGGGCCGTGCAACATCCCGACAGGTATCAGTGCGATCGAGACCAACGTCACCACCGTAGGCGCCACCGCGGGCAGCTTCCTCACGTTCTTCGCGTCTGACGTTGCGCGCCCGACGGCGTCGAACCTCAACCCGACTCCGGGTCAGCCGCCGACGCCGAACTCGGTGACGATCAATCTGCCGGCGGCAGGCACGTTCAACGTGTACAACCATGCCGGGACCGTCAATGTGATCATCGACATCGTCGGCTACTACGACGATCATCGCCACACCACCGCCGACATCAGCAACGAACCCGGGATCTCCTACAACTTCAAGAAGGAGGCCACCGTGATCGGTACGAACACGGTGATCAACAGCACCGCGATCCGCGTGCCGTCGAACGGATTCCTCAGCATGGAAGCGACTGGCGTGTTCGAGCCATCGACCGCCGCTGGGGCCCAAGCACGCTGCCAGCTCACGCTCAACGGAACGACGATCGACACGAACAACGCCACTGCATGGGCCACGGGAACGAACGGCCTGTGGACGACGCTCAGTATGCACCGCACGGTGCCCATCGCTGTCGCCGACAACCCGTTCTTCTTCACCGCAGGCCAAGTTGTTCGACTGGTGTGCAGCACGAGCGTCAATACGTCTCAGATGAGCTCGGTGGAATTGACCGCGACGTTCTACTCCACCGAATACGAGCCAGCGGGGATCATCGTCTTCCCGTTCCCGCTGGAGGAGAGCCTCGACGGCAATACCGACCAGGGCTGACTCGACCAGCGATCAGTACTCGCGTGATGTCGCCAATCGGACGACATCACGCGAGTACACCTTCCGGCCACGCAACGAGCACCCGCACGATGCCGGGGGCCTGGTGGACGGTGAACACCGGACTCGCCGGTGTGCCCGACCGATCACCGATCGACGCGAGCGTCACGTTTGGCCCGGCACTGTGCGACGGGTTGTTGGCGGAGTACGTAGGTCGGGTCGTTGACCGACGCGGCGCCGGCATGCAGCACTGCGAGGCGTTCGCAGAGCGATCCGGCGGCGACTGCGACGGCACTGATTGCCGACGGAAGGCGGCGTCCGCGTAGCGGCGATCAGGCTGACCGCTGCACCGATCGACGTCGCGTGTGATCCGAGCGCTGGGCGATCCCGGCGGAGATCCTCGCCCATGCACCAGTGTCGCCATGGCAGCTCGACACGGCGATGTTCATGGTCGACGAGACCCTCGATCGCAACGCTCGTGCTGGCGAGGTCGCTCGTTCGGTGCTCCCCGACAGGGGAGGGTCGGTGCTCGATGTGGGATGCGGCGGTGGGCGTGCCGCGATGTCGCTCGTCCCACCCGCCGAATCGATGATCGGCGTCGACCAGAGCCCGGCGATGCTTGCGGAAATCGAACGGGCCATCGAGTTGGTCGGGGCCAGATCGATGATCGTCGAAGGCAGTTGGCCCGATGTCGCGAGTGCCACACCTGCTGCCGATCGCGTCATGTGCCACCACGTCGCGTACGACTTGGGGAGAGCGCTCCCATGACACGGTCGAGATCCCGGGTTCGAGTCCCGTCGTGCCCACCCCTGAAGCCCTGGTTCGGACCGATTCGACCGGGGCTTCGTCGCGTCTCCCGCCGTAAGATCGGCGTCTCGTGATCCTTGCGACAAGTCCGTGCTCATCGTGGATGAACCACGCCGTCATCTCGGTGCCAGCGTGACCAGCTCGGGTTCGTACGTGGTCGGGCTCGACAACGGCGGCACGGCGAACAAGTTCACGGTCATGGATCGCGATGGGCGCTTCCTGATCGACCGTCTGGTCGAGTTGCCGAGTCGTGTGACGGAGGGGCCGGCAGCCGCGATCAGTGCGCTCCGCGACGCCTTCGAGGCCGCGATCGAAATGGCGGGCATCGAACGTCGCGAGGTGCTCGGGGTGGGCTTCGACACACCGGGCCCAGCGACGGCGCAGGGCGTGATCTCGTCGCGCGGTGGCACCAACTTCGCACACGACGACTGGAAGGGGTTCGACTTCCGTGCAGCGCTCGAGGTGGAGCTCGGCCTGCCGGTCGTCTACAACAACGACGCCAACGCGGCAGCGCTCTACGCCCACCACGAACACTTCGGCGCGGTCGGTGGAGAACGATCGTCGATCTCGGTGATCGTCGGGACCGGCCTCGGCGGTGGAGTGATCGAAGGGGGTCGGACCATCAAAGGCGCTGCCGGGATGGCGGGCGAGTTGGGACACGTGCACATCCCGATGGACGGTCTGCTCGACGACGGGCAGCCGACGCCGAGATGCAACTGTGGTTTCGTCGGCGACGCAGAGAGCGTTGCGTCGCTCACCGGTATCCGCAACAACCTCCTGCCCTACTGGTTGACGCGATTCCCCGACCACGAGCTTGCGGGAGTCGAGCCACTCGAGGCTGCCAAGCAGGTCCGAGGGTTCGGCGAGCGGCGCGACGAGATGGCGCTCCACATCTTCGAGCAGCAGGCGATGGCGCTCGGCCGTCTGTTCACGATCGCCGCCAACTTCACCGACCCCGACCTGTACTTGCTCGGCGGCGGCGTGATCGAGGCCGAACCTTGGTTTCGCGACTGGTTCCTCGAACGGGTCGAGGCGCACACGTCGTTGCGCGACGAGCAGCGTGAGGTCGCGTCGTTCGCTCTCGTCACCGATCTCGACATGGCTGGTGCCCGCGGATCAGCCATCGCTGCCCTGAGCCTCTTGGTTCATCGCTGACCCGACGAACTCCTGCTCCGTGGCGCATCCGACGGACGCAACGTCGACGTCGGTGCCACCGGGTGTCGGGCGCTCAGTCGGATCCGAACGAGGTTGCCGGGGTGCCGCTGTAGCAGGCAATGACGTAGGGGTATCCGCCGGTGACGTAGTAGCCGTACTGGCCGTCGATGGTCATTCCGTTGCACGCGTCGAGGTCACCCGCGCCGTCGCGGTAGATGTAGTCGGAGATGAACTGGCCGTTGTAGTCGTCGCTGACGACGTTGCCGACGGTGAACGGCGTGGTGTAGCCGGCGATGTCTTGGCGCTCACCATCTCTCAATTCGTAGCTGCTCTGGGCGGCGCGGATCGTGCCATCCTCATCGGCGAAACACGGGCCGTAGACCGGAAAGCCGTCGCGGGCGAATCCGATGACCGGTGACTCGGCGATTCCGGTGCAGTCGATCTCGTACAGTGCTTGGGGCGTCGAGTGGTAGTGATAGAGCCCGTTGGGTTGAGCGTGTGCCGAGAAGGCGTCGAGGCGGAACGGGTTGTCGGGCGAGCCGACGTCGTACCGCCACGGGTGATCGAGTTGGTCACCACCACACCCGATCGCTTCGCGTCCGAGTGGATCGGGACCCTCGTCGAAGCACGCCGCCGGATAGGCCTCCCAGATGACACCGTTGAGCATGACAGCGTGGACGGTGAATCCGAGGTCGGTCGGCTCGGCCGCCAGCGTTGGGTCGGAGGTGATCGTGAACGTTCCGCTCACCTCGCCGGCCTCGTTGGCGAACTCGGTGCCGATGCTGAGGTCATGGTTCGGGATCTGGTTGGAGACCAGCGAGCACGATGTTCCGTCGGCGGTGATCGAAAGCATGCCGTCGAACCGGTTGGCGTTGCTCACGTCGGTGACTTCGGACTCGTAGTCGCCGACGTATGCCGCGCAATTCGCGTCGGTGGACGTGAGGATGGCTCCGGTGATGTCGACGGCGCCGACGTCGGTCGTGGCGCCCGGCGACTCCGTGGTCGTCAGGTCAGGGTCCAATGTGGTCTCGCTGGTCTTTTCGTCAGCGGCGGTGCAACCCGCTGCTGCGATCACGACGCATGCGACGACGAGTGAGAGCGCGCGACGGGAGGATTCCATCGCACCAGTTGGCCACGTCGAGGTAAGGGTTGGCCAAACGTCGGAGCGATCTGTGAACGTCGACCCGGTGGTCTCGACGAGGGGTGGCCCACCTCGAAGCAGCCTCGGCCGCGTACGGCTGACCGGATCGCGCTCAGGACTGTTGGGCGCTGACCGGGTCTTCGGTGGCCCACGCGAAGTGCATGCGGCCGTGGTCGGCGTTGGCGGCCATGATCCCTCCGACCGTGCCGTCGGCCCACGGAGCCCCCGGGATGACCGACTGAAGATCCTCGTCGGAGAGTTCGGCGAGCAGCGCGAGCGTCTCCGCGCGCGTTGCGAGACCGATCTGAACCAGTTCCGTCAGCGGCTTGCCGGTCTGCTCGGCTTTCCATTCCTCGGTCCAGGCATGCACGGAGGCCATGATCTCCTCCATCGACTGCTGTGTGCCATCACTGCGGAGCCGGGGAGCCATGCCGCTCGACCCGCCGAGGTGGCGACGGAACATGTCGTTCCAGTTCCGCTCGATCAGCGTCGTGTGAATGAAGTGGTCGGCGTAGGACCACTGGCTCTCGTCGTCGTGCTCGCTGAACGTCCGCGGGGCTCGAAGCTCCTCGTCGTCCATCTGCGCCATCCGCTCGAGCATCCACGAGCGGTCACGGTTGAGCTTGATCTCGATCTCGATGCGGTCCATGTCGCCGACGGTACTGCTCGTCTCACCCGCCGTCTTCGACCGGACGATCGAGGCGACGTCAGGGGCAGCCCATCACCCAGCGGTAGGTGACGTCGACGTCGACGTCGCCCTCGTTGCCAGTGACGGTACCGAGCAGCGTGACGGTCATCCGTCGGGCGTTCAGGTCGGCGTCGACGCCCCCCGTGTCGTGCTCGGAGATGACCATCCTCACCGGGCCCTCGTAGCGCTCGGACGCGGACATGTCTTCGGCGAACACGGTGACCGTGAGGTCGACATCGTCGAATTCGCCGGTGACGCCACCTGCGAGGTCCTGCTGGCCCTGGACCTCGAAGGTCGCGAACGTCGCCGTGCCGGCGGCGTTCTCGACGTTGGTGCCGAATCCGAATGCGGATCCCTGGCAGCCTCCGCTCATGCGGAATGCCAGCTCGTCGTCGGTGGAGTAGTACTGCTCTTCCTCCGCCCCAGACAGCAGGTAGGTGCCCTCGATCAATTCGCCGAACCCGGGAGCGGCGCTGGCATCTGAGTCGTCGGTTGACGCCTCAGAGGTCGCCTCGTCGTCGGAGGACTCCTCGGAGGTCTCGTCGATGGTCGAGTCGATGCTCGCGGCGTCGCTGTCGGCACTG
The DNA here is from genome assembly GCA_963774765.1 of Ilumatobacteraceae bacterium. Classification (GTDB taxonomy): domain Bacteria; phylum Actinomycetota; class Acidimicrobiia; order Acidimicrobiales; family Ilumatobacteraceae; genus Sva-07. The sequence continues at coordinate 722,310 of CAVZGP010000009.1, read as the reverse complement.
TCATCGCTGCCGCTGCACCCCGTTCCCATCATCAACATGGTGAGGACAACGGCACAGCTCGTGGCAGATTTGATCATCGTCCGGCCGAGGGTAACGCCGGAAGCGACGGGGTCAGGGGTCGGGTGCATCGGTCGACGGGTCGGTCGGCGCCTCCGGCGGCGTGAGGATCTTGTCGACGCGTGCGAACGAGACCGGCGCGTAGGCGTCGATCGTCACGTGCAGGTTGTCGGCGTCGCAGATGTATGTTCCGACGCCGTCGTCGATGGCGCCGGGGAAGCTGTAGGTGGCGCCGAAGGGGAAGCTCGTCGTCACGTCGTTGGATGTCTCGACGAAGTCGTCGATCGTGAGCGTCTCGCCGTCAGCGGTGTACCGGCCGCTGCCGAAGCTGTTGATCGTGAAGATGATCGGCCCGACGCCCTCGAGCGTCATCGTGATCATCAGGTCGTCACGCTGCTGCAGCACTGTCGAGCTGTCGTCGAATGCCGTGTAGTAGGCGCCGGCCAGGTCGAGCGAAGCACCGGCAGGGAACCCGTCTTGGGCCTCGACCCCGCCACGGATCTGATCGGCGAACGTGTTCAGGTCGAGCGACCAGGTGCCCAGGAGGCATGGGTCGCACTCGGCCCGTTCGACCGTGTCGATCACGACCCGGAAGTCCAGCGTGCTGGTGGTCGGATCCGTGCTGGCATCGGTGGTGACCACCGCGTAGTTCGCCTTTTCGGTGCAGGTGCTGCGAATCTCGGGCACAACGCCCGTCCAGGACGGTCGATCGGATCGTTCGGTCCACGCGGCCATGGACCGCGTCCCACCGGTTGATGAGTCGGTCTGGAGGACCCTCAATTCCTTGTCGTAGGAGAGGTACCAGCGAACGGGCGCCCACGAGGTGAATGCTGCGCCGACCTGCCGTCCCTGATCGTCCTCGGTGACCATCCGCGGGCTCAGAAACATCCGGGCCCTGGGCAGCGCGGCCCCGCTCTGGTCGATCACGACGCCGGCGACGTAGTCGGAGACGAAATCGTGGAACAACGGCTCCAGGCCACCGACGGCATCGAGGCTGAGCCCCGTGCCGTACATCTGCCTGTGGAGGTCGGCGACCCAGGAGGGTGAGAATTCGTTCGCGAGGTGTTGCCACCAGATCCACGCCTCGTACTCCATCGAGTGCAACGGCGTTTTGACGCCCTCGTCGAAGGTGGCGATCCAACCATGCTCGTCATCGACGGTCGGATAGGCGACATTGGAGAAGAACTCAGCGCCGCCCTCGACGAACCAGCGCGCATCGCCGGTCGGATCCATGCCGTCGTAGTACTGCACACAGTGCCACGCCTCGTGGGCGACGGTCTGACTGAATGCGTCGATGCTCTCTGCTGAGCTGACCGGCCACAGCGAGACACGACATCCGTCGACGACGCCGTTGCTTCGACTTCGGATCGCCGAGCCGAGCGTGTTGTCGTTCTCGACGGTGTCGGTCGCCGAGAAGATGGCGTCGATGTCGCCGACCGGCCCGAGGGGTCGGAAGGTCGTGATGCTCTTCTCGAGCGCGTCGAGCGTGACCGTCGTCAGGCTCGCGAGGCTGGCGTCGTCGTCGTACCACGCGGGGTAGAAGACCCGCAGCGTGGCATCTGGGAGTTGTCGCTCGACGACCTTGTAGCACCCCTCCAGCCACGCCGCGACGTCCCAGTCGTTCGGGTCGACCGGTGCGCACCCCGCTGTCGGCGATGCGGGTACCGGCGCGAACCCACTTCGTAGCGCCCCCGGTTGATCGGCGATCTGATCCAGAGTCTCAGGCGATGGCAGGATCAGCGACAGGCGCTGCTCGAGCACCGCCCTCGCGTCGTCGTCTCCGGCACCCTGCTCGATGAGTGCCTCGGCACGCAGCAGGACGTCGGTGACTTCGCCGGTGAGGATTTCGTCGACGCCCGGCACCTGCTCAGCGGGGAGTGCGCCGACAATGAAGTCGAGTACGGCGGTGACTCCGCCGATCTCGTCCCAGAGCCCGGCGTCGATGCCGAAGTCGATGACTTGATCGAATGTCGTCGGTCCGGCCGCCGGGACCTCGACCTCGGTGACTTCACCAGTGTCAGGATCCGCGACCCCAAGCGTCTGCGTCGGGCGTGGTGTGGTGGTCGGTGGTGGTGGCAACGTCGCACTCGATGGTGGCGCCGTTGAATCATCGCTCTGGGTGGCGCTCGGTGTCGGGTCCGACGTTGCACGGTCATCGTCGCCCGAGCAGGCTGCCAGGACGAGGAGCGCAGCCAGCGCCGCGTTGAGTCCTCGATTCACGCCGTGTCGTTCGATTCCGCCGCCAAGCACATGACACTACTCATGCTGCCGACGGTTCAGAATCGTCCGCCGTCGACCAGGAATTGCTGAGCGGTGCAGGCCGCGCCGTCGTCGGCGGCGAGGAAGAGCACCATCTGGGCGAACTCGACCGGGGTGATGCGTCGCTTGATGGCCTGATCACGCATCGTGCCGGCTTCCCCTTCGGGAGTCCACCACTTGGCGAGCTGGCGATCGGTGGCGACCCAGCCGGGCATCACCGTGTTGACCCGGATCCCGTGGACACCGAACGTGCGAGCCATCGTCCGGGTGATGCCTTCGACGGCGGACTTCGCGATCGCATAGCCGGGGAACATGTCCTCCTGCATCAGGTAGCTGCTGGAGCCGATGTTGATGATCGATCCGCTCCCGGCCTCGATCATCTGCGGTGCGAGCGCCTGGATCGCGAAGAAGTAGTGACGCAGGTTCGTGTTGATCCGGTTGTCGAAGTACTCCGGCGTCATGTCGCGCCAGTCGTGCCGATCGTCGCTGGCGGCGTTGTTGACGAGCACGTCGACACCACCGAGCGCCTCGACCGCTGTGGCGCAGGCGCGCTGCAGCGACGCGATGTCGAGCAGATCGACCTCGGCGAACCGGGGCGCGTGTGCGGCGCCGGTGTCGATGCAGCGCGTCACGGTTGCCTGCGCGCCGTCGACGTCCTTGTCGACGAAGAAGACCTTGGAGCCCTGCCGTGCGAACTCCTCGACCATGGCGCTCCCGATCCCCAACGCGCCGCCGGTGATGAAGACGCCGCGATCGACGAGTGATGGGTACGTGGCGTATCGGGTCACAGGATCTCCTCGTTCACATGGCGCACTGTCACCAGGATCGCAGACTGAACTCGGTGCAACCCGGTCGTGTAACACTGCCTCTGATGGGTCTGCTCAGTGTCTTGCTTCCGTCGCAGTCCGACGACGACGTCCTGTCGGACGAGACCCTGACCGAGACGGACTGGCTACTGGCCGGCGGGATTCTCATCGTGACCATCCTGCTGGCGGTCGTCGTGTCGCGAGTCCTGCGTCGCGTGATCACGAGCGGCATCGGGCACGGATTTGCCGCGATCTTGACGGCGCGACTCATCGGGTACGTCATCTTCCTCGTGGGCTTGACGTACGCGTTGACCACGCTGGGGGTTCGCATTGGCCCGCTGTTGGGAGCGCTCGGGCTCGGCGGGCTCGTCCTTGCGTTGGCGATGCAGCCTGTCGTGGCGAACTTCGTCTCGTCGGTGGTGCTCCAGGCTCGTCGGCCGTTCACCATCGGCGACACCGTCGACATCGGCGGCACCGTCGGGGTCGTCAGCGACATCGACTCTCGCACGACGCTGCTCCGCGGACTCGACGGCACGCACATCAGGCTTCCCAACTCGGAGGTGACTTCGAAGGTCATCATCAACCTCACCCGCGAACCGAGTCGCCGCAGCTCGCTCGAGGTCGGCGTGGCATACGACACCGACCTGGTGCGGGCGAGCGCAGCGTTGAGCGATGCGATCGGCAGGGTGCCGCGGGTGCTCGCGACGCCGCCACCTTCGGTGAACCTCGAGAGCTTCGGCGACTCGAGCATCGGCTTCAACATCTTGTACTGGCACCGCAGCGACGTGGCCTCCGAACTCGCCACGCGTCACGACCTCGTGATCGCCATCCATCAGGCGTTTGCCCACGAAGGCATCACGATTGCGTTCCCCCAAATGGTCGTCTGGAGCGGGAGTGAGGCAGGCGACGGTCTCTACGCTGACCGCCCGGCCCGCGTGAAGACGTCGTACCCGGGACTCACCGAGGTCGACCATGATCGCAAGCGTCGGCCGCAGTGGCGCCGGCCGCGCACGACCGACACGTCCACGAAACCCGAGACTCCTGACGCCTGAGGATCGCCCTCGCGAGTGGCGCTTTCGCGATCCCGGCCCTGACGTGGTGAGGAGCGGCTACCCGCGTTCGGGCATGAGCACCAGGCGCGTGGGTCCCCGGAGCACTGCCGACACCCGCCAGTCGACCTGGGCGGGGTCGACGGTGAACTGGCCGAAGCGATCGACGATCGCGCCGAGCCCGAGACGCAGCTCCATCCGTGCGAGTGCGTGACCGAGGCAGTGATGGATCCCGTGACCGAACGACAGCGGGCGTGGCGTGTCACGGTCGAGGCGCAGCTCGTAGGGCTCGTCGTAGCGGCGAGGGTCGCGGTTGGCCGCAGCCAGCTGCAGTGACACCGCTGAACCGGCGGGGATCGTCACGTCACCAAGCGTCAGGTCCTCGGAGAGCAACCGGCTCGTCGATGCGATCGTCGTGTCGAATCGCAGCAGCTCCTCGACGGCGTTCGGCCAGAGGGACGGATCGGCTTTCACCAGTGCCAGTTGTTCGGGGTGCGCGGCGAGAGCGACGAGCGCATTGCCGAGCATGTGGGTGGTGGTGTCGTGACCGGCGAACACCAGCAGCCCGGCGTTGGCGACCAACTCGTCCTCCGTCAGGCGGTCGCCGTCGTCCTCGGCCTGAGCCAGGGCGGTGATCAGGTCGTCTCGGGGGTCGGCGAGGCGCTCGTGCGCCAGCTCGAGGATGTAGGCCCGGAAGTCGATGCACGCCGAGTCGACCGCGGCGACGTCGAAATTGCTGACCGGGTCGAGGAACGTGGACATCGCCGCAACGATCTCACCGACCCATTCCGCACGCTCGGACGGAATGCCCAACAACTCCGAGATCACATTCACCGGGAGCGGCCGATTGAACGCGCTCACCATGTCGACGGGCCCGCCGTCGTTCGCCCGTGACTCGATGTCGTCGAGGAGATCGGCGACCGCCCGCTCGACGGTGGGTTCGAACTCGGCGATCCGGCGTGGGGTGAACGTCTGGCTCACGAGGTTGCGAAGCCGCTGGTGATGGTCGCCGTCGCGGAGCAGCATCCAGTTCCTGAAGAAGTCCTTCGTGTCGGGCGCGAGTCTGCAGTAGGGGCGGACGTCGGTGAACATGTCTTCCATCTGGGCGCCGACACTCGCGGTCGGATGGCTGCCGACGTACTGGCACTCCTCGTAGCCGAGCACGAACCAGCGCCGATAGGTCTTGCGGTAGACGACGGGACCGCCCTCCCACATCTTGGCGATCACCGGGTAGGGCTGGGCCACGACATCGGGGTCGAAGAAGTTTCCCCACGGGTCTCGGGCGAAGATCAGCTTCGCGAGCCACGGTCGCGTCGAGGCCGCACGCATCGTCGACAGTACGAGCGATTCAGTCCGCATCCGTGGAACTTACTGGGCCTCAGCCGAGGCGTCGGAGGTCCGCGTTGCGGACGTAGGTCGCGACGACCACGACGAACCCGATCGCTGCCGCGGCGCTGATCGCGGTGCCGGCACCGACCTTCGACGCAACGATGCCGAGCACCAGGGCACCGAAGGGCATCAGCCCGACGTTGACCAGTGTGTACAGCCCCATCACCCGTCCCATCAAGGCCTGTGGCGTGTTCGCCTGCACCAGCCCTTGATTCATGTTGATGAAGAACCCGCCGGCGAGGCCCATCAGGAACGCCAGCAGCAGGATCTGCCAGAAGGCGGTCGTGCGCCCGATGAGGAACGTGATGACCGCGCCGCACATCATCGCCCGCTGGAAGATCGCACCCTTGTTCTTCATGTCGCCCTTGCGCAACACCACGAACGACGTGATGGCGATGCCGGCCCCCATCAGCGCCAACGGCAGCGCGGCCTGGCCGGCGTCCTGGCCGAGTCCGTCCTTCACATGGGCTTGGATCGTGACCATGATCGCCGGGTTGATCGTGAGGCTCGCCGTCAGGAGCAGCCCGAACAGCGTCTTCAGGTGCGCGTCGTCGAGTACGTGGCGCACTGCAGTGCGGGTCTCCTCGACCACCGATCGGCGCTCGCGGACCTCGTCGTGCGGTGGGATCTCGAGACGCAGCAGGAACAGCACGCCGACGAACATCAGGATCGCCTGGAACCAGAACGCGCCCTCGAAGCCGAACTGGTCGCCGACGACCTTGGCGAGTACGGGCCCCAGGATCATCGACAAGGTGATGGCGATCGCGTTCAGCGCGATCGCTCCGAAGAGCTGCTCTCTCGGGACCAGCATCGGGATCAGTGCCGATCGCACGGGCGACCCGATCGCCGACGCCGAGCCGGCGAGCAGCGTCGACAGGATCACCCAGCCGAGATCGACCGCCCCGGTTCCCACCACGATGGCGGTGCCGGCCATCACGATGCCGCCGGCGACCTGCGTGACGATCAGCATCTTGCGGCGATCCCAACGGTCGGCCCACGCACCTGCCTGCAGCACCAGCAGCGTCGCGGGAATCCCGAGCGTGAACACCACGAGACCCTGGACGCTCTCGCTGCGCAACAGCCCGTCGAGCACCAGCCACCCGAACACGAAGCGCTGGGCGTTGGCGACCAGGAAGAAGGCGACGTTGTTGAACCACAGGTTCCTGAACGCCGGTACGCCCAACGGATTGGTCGGACGCGCCGCGGCCTCGGCCGCATGCTCGGCGGTGGTCATCGGGCGATGATGACACTCGGGCGCTGTCGGCCTCGGACCGGAGTGACGAGCACGTCGGGAATCATGCGCGTCCCGACATCTCGGCGCCCCCGCCACCGCCGGTGACCTGCCCGGCGAGCGTCGATGGCCATGCGACAATCGACGATCTCGTGGCGGTGGCGTGTTCGGCGTCGTCAGCCGTAGACCGGAGGGATGCGGCCGGCCCACGGTGCGGCGGACTCGAGTTGCGACGCGAGACGGATCAGCAATGCTTCGCCGTCGATCGGACCGACGAACTGCACGCCGATCGGGAGGGCGTCGGTGCTCCAGTGCAGCGGAAGCGACACCGCCGGTTGCCCGCTCACGTTGAACTGGGCGGTGAACTGCAGGATGCTCGTGAGCCGTTCGGTGCCGAGTGCAGGGTCGCTGAGCCAGCCGATCGGAGGCGGTGGTACGGCGATCACCGGGCTGACCAGCACGTCGAATCGGTCCCACCAGGCATGCAGCCGACGCGACCAGGCATGGACCCAGTTCACCGACGCGATGTAGTCGGCAGCGCTGACCGCTCGACCGATCGAGCCCATCAGCCAGTTGCTCGCCTCGACGTCGTCCTCTGCGATCGGGCGGCCGATCGACTCGCCCATGTTGACGAAGTCGACTGCAGTGGCGACGGCGACGATGGTGACGAAGTTGCGGGAGAACTCGTCGTCGAAGAAGGCGTCGGGCTGCGCAACCTGGACGTCATGGCCGAGCGATTCGAGCAGCGAACCCGCCGACTCGACCGCGGCGACGCACTCGGGGTCGGTCTGCACGCCAGCGTGAGTCGGTGCGAGGCCGATGCGCAGTCGGCCGGTGTCGGCGCCCACCTCGTCGGTGAACGGTCGCGTCGGCGGCGCCGCGGTGTAGGGATCTCCGACGCGCCGACCCGACATCACGTCGAGTAGCGCCGCGGTGTCACGCACCGACCTCGACACCACGCCATCGGTGGTGGCGCCCGCCCATCCCTCGCCGACCTTCGGACCCTGGGAGATCCGGCCACGGCTCGGTTTGAGGCCGACGAGTCCGCACTCGCTCGCCGGCACGCGAATCGAACCGCCGCCGTCACCCCCATGTGCGACAGGAACCATCCCCGCTGCCACCGCTGCGGCGGAACCGCCCGAGGAGCCGCCCGTCGAGCGATCGGTGTTCCACGGGTTGCGGCTGGGGCCGAACGCTTCGGGTTCGGTTGTGATCGTGCCACCGAGTTCGGGAGTGTTCGTGCGCCCGAGGGTGACGAACCCTGCCCCTCTGATCGATTCGTAGAGGTACGAGTCGTGCGTGGCGCGGACGCCGGCGTCCTTGAGCGCGCGGTTGCCGAGCGTGTGCGGTTCGCCCGCCATCTCGCAGCCGAGGTCCTTCACGAGAAACGGAACGCCGCGAAATGGTCCGTCGGGCAGATCGCCGTGGGCCTCGGCGCGCGCGGCATCGAACCGTTCGTGGACCACTGCGTTGATCGTCGGGTCGAGTCGTTCGACGCGGGCGATGGCCTCGTCGACCTGTTCGGCGGGCGACGTCTGGCCGGAACGGATCAAGCCAGCGAGTTCGGTGGCGTCGGGCAGCGGGGTGGGCATCGCAGACCTCAATCGGTGTGGACGATCAGGATGGAACGGTTGGCGTGGTGGGCGCACCGACTCGACACACTGCCCAACAAGAAGCGTCGCGCTCCGTGCATCCCGCGGCTCCCGACCACGAGCAGGTCGGCGCCGACCTCGTCGCACAGATCCAGCAGTGCGTCCGCAGGGTCACCTGTCAGTTGGTGGGTGGTTGTCTGGGCTCCAGCGGCGATGGCGACGGCGACTGCGGACTCGAGCGCATCGCTGGTGGCCTGGTTCGTGGCGTCGGTCCACTCAGCTGATGCGATCAGCATGTCGGGCGCCACGACCATCGGAATCGACGGTGTGACCATGGCGACGTGAAGGTGGCCACCCGTCGCTGCGGCGAGCGAGGCAGCGTGCTCGACCGCCATCGAAGCAGTGGGTGAACCATCGGTGCCCACCACGATCTTGTCGTACATCTCGCCCTCCGGTTCGTCGTCGATGCGATCGCCGATTCGTTGTTCGCACCGTAGCAATCCAGTCCGGCGTCACACCGTGTCAGCGCTCGGCCGGGCCTGTCGTGACGCTCAGCGTTCGTGATCGCCGAATCGGTACTCGTGGGTCAGTTCGTCGAGTCGACGTTTCAGGTCATCGTCGAGCGGCATCTCGAGCGCCGCGACGGAGGCGGTGAGTTGTTCGGGACGTGATGCCCCGAGAATCGGTGCGGTGATCACCGGGTTCGCGAGCACCCATCGGATCGCCAGGGTCGTCATCGGGATTCCTGCGTCCTCGGCGATCTGCTGGAACTCGCCAACGGTCGCGAACATGGAGTCCTGCCAGTAGCGCTCCCGATAGCGCGTGCCGGCGTGGCCGAGGGTGAAGCGTGTCCCCTCGGTCGGCGTGCCGGGTCGATGCTTGCCCGTCAGGAGCCCGCCCGCGAGCGGGTTGTACGGGATCACAGCGATGCGCTCGTCGGCGCACAGGGGGAACAGCTCGCGTTCGTTCTCGCGGAACAACAGGTTGTAACGCGGCTGCACGCTCTCGAACCGGCTGAGGCCCAGAACCTCGCTACGCCCGACCGATCGGGCGAGTTGATAGGCGAGCGTGTTGGAACAGCCGACGTAGCGCACCTTGCCGGAGCGCACGAGATCGTCCATCGCCCGCAACGTCTCGTCGATCGGCGTCACCGGATCCCACGAATGCACCTGGTAGATGTCGATGTGGTCGGTGCGCAACCGGCGCAGTGACGCGTCGACGGAACGCATGATGTTCTGGCGGCTGTTGCCCGCATCCCATGGCATCGGCCCGGTCCGGAAGAAGCACTTGGTGGCGACCACGAAGCGGTCGCGTTCGCCCTGCATCCACGAGCCGATCAGCTCCTCGGTGCGCCCGAAGAGCTCGGGCGGCGCTCCGATCGGATAGACGTCGGCGGTGTCGAAGAACGTGATGCCGGCCTCGGCGGCCGCGTCCATGACGGCGAACGAGTTCTCGTCGTCGCTTTGGTAACCGAAGGTCATCGTGCCGAGACACAGTCGCGAGACCTTCAGCCCGGTTCGGCCGAACTGCACGTGGTCCATGACGGCAACGTAGATGAGCGGCGCCCGGGCCGGTCAGTCGATGAGGATGTCGCGCAGCGTCTGTGCGAGCAACGATGCGCCGGCGGCGCTGTTGAGCACGGTGTAGTGATTGCATCCCGGGGCGTCGATCCATCGATGCTTCGGATAGCGCGAGCGCACGTCGTCGGTGATGAACGGGGGAGTGGTGCCGAGCATGCCGAACTCGGCGCGGACGATCGTGGTCGGGTAGTGGCGTCGATCGAGGAGGTGGCGGATCTCGTCGACGGCGAGCATGTCGTGGCCATCGGCGCGCACGGCGGCTTCGCTGACCGCGGTTCGAAAACCTCCCTCGACCTCGATCAGGTCGGCGAGCAAGTTGCGTTCGATGTCGGGGCTGATGCCGTCGCCGAATGCGGGATGCGCGGCCCACATCGCGTAGTACGAGACCCGGTCGGGCCAGACGGTGCGGATCCGTTCGATGTCGGGGCCGAGCATCCGGTCGAGTGCCGCGTCGACATCGCCGCCTGCGGGTGGGGCCAACGGTGCGCCGCCGTCGACGAGGACGAGATCTCGGACGAGTTCCGGTCGACGTTCCGCGACCATCTCGGCGACGAATGCTCCCATCGAATGGCCGACCACCACCAGCGGACCACCCAGGTGTTCGATGATCGATGCGACATCGGCAGCGTGCTGCTCGATGCCGTACGGCTCCGCTGCCTCGAAGCTCCGGCCACGACCGCGCAGGTCGACCGCCACGAGATCGGCGGCGCCGGCGAGGTGATGGGCAAGCGGGTCCCAGACCCAAGCGTTCGACGTGATGCCATGGATGGCGACGACGGTCGGAGCGCCGCTGAGTCCGGTCCACGACAGCGCGCCGAGCGTCGTGCCGTCGACGGCACAGTTCAGGAACTCAGCTCGTGCTGCCACGGCCCACCCGATCGGCACTCAGCGTGGTGTTGCAGCACGCTGCGTCGATATTCATGTCCGGAGCGTACAGCTCCGGGACGGAGCGCCCGAACGTAGACGGAATGGTCAGCGCGGTTCGCGTGGCAGGCCGAGTACCCGCTCTCCCAGGATGTTGCGCATGATGTTCGAGGTGCCGCCCATGATCGTGTAGCCCGGCGCATAGACGAGTCCGCGGGTGACGTCGTCCCACAGCATCGCGTCGGCGCCGAGCGTTGCGGCCACGAACTCGGCGACGCGGAATTCGTGTTCGGTGCAGAAGCACTTGGTCGCGGCCGAGAATCCGGCCGGTGCCTGGCGCAACACCTCGCGGGTCACCAGGATCCGTCCGACGCGGTAGCCGGTTTCGATCGCGGCGATCTCCTGGCGCACCAGCGGATCGCTGCGGTCGGCACGGGCGCGTGCGAGCAGGTACAGCGCCTGGTTCGACACGAGGCGGTCGATGCCGCCCCGTTCGTGTTCGAGTTGCGCCATTGTCTGCTTGAAGGCATTGCCCTCGACCCCGACCAGATTGGCGACCGGGACCCGCACGTCGGAGAACCAGACTTCGCAGAAGTGGCGGTTCGTGGTCATGTCGGTGATCGGCCGCACCTCGATGCCGGGCGTGTCCATCGGGACGATGACCTCGCTGATGCCCTTGTGCGGCGGACCGTCGGCATCGGTGCGGCAGATGAGGTAGCAATAGTCGGCGAGTTCGCCGAAGCTCGTCCAGATCTTCTGACCGTTGATCACGAAGTCGTCGCCGTCGCGGACAGCGCTGGTGGTGAGCGATGCGAGGTCCGATCCCGAGTCGGGCTCGGACATGCCGATGCACCATGTGGTTTCACCGGCCAGGATTCCGGGGAGGAACTCGGCCTGCTGGTCCGCCGTGCCGTATCGGATCAGCGTCGGGCCCATCTGCCGATCGGCGAACCAGATCGCGGCGATCGGAGCGCCTGCAGCGATCAGTTCCTCGCCGACGATCAAGCGGCTGATCGCAGGCTGGCCGCCGCCACCGAATTCGGTGGGCCAGGTCATGCCGATCCAGCCCTGGACGGCCATCTCCTTGGCGAAGTCCTTCGAGAAGCCGTTGATCCACGAGTCGTTGTGACGTCCGTAGCGTTGGACTGCCTCGGCGGCGACCTCACGGGCGTGGTCTCGGAGGGCGATCTGCTCGGCAGTCCAGTCGAAGTCCATCGCCGTCGACAATAGAGGCTGTGCGCCCAGACGCTCCGCTGGTGCCCGCTTGGGTCCTACCGGGGACGGGGCCGGGGAGGACCGGGTCCTACCGGGGACGGGGCCGGGGAGGACCGGGTCCTACCGGGGACGGGGCCGGGGAGGACCGAGTGCCGGTGCGGCATCCGAGCGACGTTGCTACAGTGCAGACAAGTTGTAGACAAGTCGAACCCGAGCGAGCAGGTACCCCCATGAGCGAGAACACCTCCACCATCATCTACACCTTCACCGACGAGGCGCCGGCGCTGGCGACGTATTCGTTCCTGCCGATCATCGAGGCGTTCGCCGGGGTCGCGGGCGTCGAGGTCGAGACCCGCGACATCTCACTCGCCGGGCGCATCATCGCCACGTTCCCCGAGCGGCTCACCGACGAGCAGCGCATCGGCGACGCACTGGCCGAACTCGGTGCGCTGGCGCTGACGCCCGAGGCGAACATCATCAAACTCCCGAACATCTCGGCTTCCGTGCCACAGATGAAGGCAGCGATCACCGAGCTTCGGGCCAAGGGCTACGACATCCCGGACTATGCCGACGAACCGTCGACGCCTGACGAAGTCGAGGTGCGCTCGCGCTACGGCACCGTGATGGGATCGGCCGTCAACCCGGTGCTGCGCCAAGGCAACTCGGACCGTCGTGCGCCCAAGGCCGTCAAGGATTACGCCAAGTCGCATCCGCACTCGATGGGTGCCTGGTCGTCCGAGTCGAAGACCCACGTTGCCACGATGGGCGAGCACGACTTCCGTGCCAACGAGCAGTCGATCACGGTCGCGTCCGACGGCGTCGTGCGTATCGAGCACGTGAACTCCGATGGTGCCACGACGGTGCTCAAGGAATCGGTGCCGGTGCTGGCAGGCGAAGTGATCGACTCGACCGTGTTGGACGTCTCGGCACTTCGTGCCTTCCTTGCCGAGCAGATCCGCGAGGCCAAGGAGCAGGGCGTGCTGTTCTCGCTCCACCTCAAGGCGACGATGATGAAGGTGTCCGACCCGATCATCTTCGGCCACGCCGTCGAGGTGTTCTTCGCGGACGTGTTCGCGACGCACGGTGACGCGATCGCGGCAGCCGGTGGCGATCCCCGCAACGGATGGGCGAGCGTGCTCGGCGCCGTCGAATCGCTCCCCACCGAGCAGCGAGCCGCGATCGACGCCGACATCGCGGCTGCCTACCAGAACGGGCCCGACCTCGCCATGGTCGACTCCGACAAGGGCATCACCAACCTGCACGTGCCGAGCGATGTGATCGTCGACGCCTCGATGCCGGCGATGATCCGCACGTCGGGGCAGATGTGGAACGCGGCCGGCGAGCAGCAGGACACGAAGGCCGTGATCCCCGACAGCAGCTACGCCGGCGTCTACCAGACCGTGATCGAGGACTGCATCGAGAACGGCGCGTTCGATCCGTCCACGATGGGCAGCGTCGCGAACGTCGGGCTGATGGCCCAAAAGGCCGAGGAGTACGGCAGCCACGACAAGACGTTCGAAGCGCCTGGCGCCGGCGCGATCCGCGTCGTCGACGCATCGTCCGGCGTCACCTTGATGGAGCAGACCGTGGCGCCGGGCGACATCTTCCGGATGTGTCAGGTGAAGGACGAGCCGATCCGCGACTGGGTGCGCCTCGCCGTCGATCGCGCCCATGCGACCGGCGTACCAGCGGTGTTCTGGCTGGATTCGACGCGCGCACACGACGCTCAGCTGATCGCCAAGGTCAACCAGTACCTGGGCGACCACGATCTCTCCGGCGTGGAGATCGAGATCCTTGCCCCGGCCGTCGCCACCCAGTTCTCGATCGACCGGGCTCGCCAGGGTCTGGACACGATCTCGGTGACCGGCAACGTGTTGCGCGACTACCTGACCGACCTGTTCCCGATCCTCGAATTGGGGACCAGCGCCAAGATGCTCTCGGTCGTACCGCTGCTCAACGGTGGTGGACTGTTCGAAACCGGCGCCGGTGGGTCGGCGCCCAAGCACGTGCAGCAGCTCGTCAAGGAGAACTACCTGCGGTGGGACTCGCTCGGGGAGTTCCTGGCGCTCGCCGTGTCGTTCGAACACCTCGCGAAGGTGACCGGGAACGCTCGGGCACAGATTCTCGCCGACACGCTCGACACGGCCACGGGACAACTGCTCGAGAACGGCAAGTCGCCGGCGCGGCGTCTCGGTCAGATCGACAACCGAGGCAGCCACTTCTACATCGCGCTGTACTGGTCGCAGGCGCTGGCCGCGCAGAGCGCTGATGCCGAACTGGCCGCACGGTTCGCGCCGATCGCCGCAGAGCTGTCGGCCAACGAGCAGACGATCGTCGACGAACTCCTGGGCGTGCAGGGCCAACCGGCCGACATCGGCGGCTACTACGCCCCCGACGCCGCCAAGGCCATCGCCGTGATGCGCCCCAGCCGCACCTTCAACGCCGCCATCGACTCCATCTGATTGCACGAGGGGTCAGACCCCTGCTGCAATCGGATCTCACAGTTCGGCGATGACGTCGATCTCGACGAGGAAGTCCGGTTCGAACAGCGACTGCACGCCGTGGAGCGTGGTGGCTGTGGTCGGGATGTCGTCGCCGAACGCTTCGGCGAGCCCGGCGAAGAGCCCCTCGGCCATGCTCGGTTCGAACCCGACGATGAGCAGCGTCATCTTGACGACGTCGCCCCAACCAGCACCGGCTGCCGCGAGGGCGATGCCGACGTTACGTAGCGCCTGGGCCGTCTGGGACGCCAGGTCATCGCCTGCGACCTTGCCGTCGGGGCCGATGCCCGTCTGGCCGGCGACGTACACGCGGGTGGTGCCCGTCGCGACGACGACGTGGTCGTAACCGACGGCCGGTGCGAGGCCCGGCGGGTTGATTCTCTGGATGGCCATCGCCGAAGCGTAGACCGATTTCACGAGGGGTCTGACCCCTGGTGAAATCAGCGGTTGACGACGGGGACGTAGTCGCGTTCGGCGGGACCGGAGTACCACTGCCGGGGTCGTGAGATCTTCTGCTCCGGGTCGTTGAGGAGTTCCTGCCAGTGAGCGAGCCAGCCCGACATGCGGGGGATCGCGAAGAGCACGGTGAACATCTCGACCGGGAAGTCCATCGCCTGATAGATCAGGCCCGAGTAGAAATCGACGTTCGGGTACAGCTTGCGATCGATGAAGTACGAATCCGACAGCGCCGCCTCCTCGAGCTTCAGCGCGATGTCGAGCAGCGGGTTCTTGCCGGTCACCTCGAACACGTCGTAGGCGGCCTTCTTGATGATGGTCGCCCGCGGGTCGTAGTTCTTGTAGACGCGGTGGCCGAACCCCATCAGGCGGCCCTCGCCGGCCTTGACCGAGTCGATGAACGCCGGCACGTTGTCGATCGAGCCGATCTCGGTCAGCATGCGCACGACGGCCTCGTTGGCGCCGCCGTGCAGCGGGCCGTACAGCGCGGCGGCAGCGCCGGCAGCCGACGAGTAGGGGTCGGAATGACTCGACCCGATCACGCGCATCGCGGTGGTCCCGCAATTCTGTTCGTGGTCGGCATGGAGGATGAACAGGACCTCCATGGCCCGTTCGAGAACCGGATCGACTTCGTAGTCGCCGATCCTCCACATCATGTTGAGGAAGTTGGCAGGGTACGACAAGTCGTTGCTCGGAGCGTTGAAGGGGAGCCCGACCGAGAAGCGGTAACACATCGCGGCGATCGTTGGCGACTTCGCGATGAGACGTAGGATCTGACGATCACGCTGGGCGGGGTCGTCGATGTCCTTTGCTCCTTCGTAGAAGGTGCCGAGCGCGGCGACGGCTGAGGTGAACATGCCCATCGGGTGCGCGTCGTAGTGGAACCCGTCGACGAAACGCTTGCGCATGTTCTCGTGGATGAATGTGTGATGCGTGACGTCGTTGACCCACACATCGAGCTGTTCCTTGGTCGGCAGGTCGCCGTTCAGCAGGAGGTAGGCGACCTCGAGATAGCTCGAATGCTCGGCGAGCTGTTCGATCGGGTATCCCCCATAGCGGAGGATTCCGGCGTCGCCGTCGAGATACGTGATCGCCGATCGGCACGACGCCGTCGACAGGTAGGCCGGGTCGTAGCAGTACAACGACGGGTCGAGTTCGCGTAACGCCGACGACGGGAACACCCCGCCCTCGATCGGGACGGTGACCGTCTTTCCGGTGCGATCGTCGGTGATGGTGATGGTGTCGGGCACGTGGCTTCCTCTCGCGGCGCGAACTCTGGGGGTGGCGCGGTCGGAGGTTCCTCCCCGACCGCTCCCGTCACGTTAGTGCCGAAAGGCCGCTCGCACCCCAACCGCGCCGCCGTCAGAGCGGGCTGTTGCCGTGCTTGCGTCCACCGAGTGTCTCGCGCTTGTCCTGGAGCACTTCGAGCGCCGCGGCGATCTCGATCCGGGTGTCCGCCGGATCGATGACCGCGTCGACCAGTCCCCGTTCCGCTGCCACATACGGATTCAACAGGCGATGGGCATAGTCGGCCTCGAACGCCGCTCGTTCCTCCGGTGTCGCCCGGCGTTGGAGGATTGCGGCGGCCTGACCGGCTCCCATCACGGCGAGTTCGGCCCACGGCCACGCCAGGCACAGATCATTGCCCATCGTCTTGGAGTCCATGACGATGTAGGCGCCGCCATAGCTCTTGCGAAGGATCACGCAGATGCGCGGGACGGTTGCGCGGGCGTAGGCGTAGACCAGCTGGGCGCCGTGGCGGATCATGCCGCGCCACTCCAGATCCTTGCCCGGGTAGAAGCCAGGGGTGTCGACGAGCGTGATGATCGGGAGGTTGAACGCATCGCACAGTGCGACGAACCTGGCCGCCTTCTGCGAGGCCGGGATGTCGAGCGTGCCCGCGAGCACCATTGGCTGGTTGGCGACGATGCCAACGGGGCGCCCGCCGATCGTGGCGAATGCCGTCACGACGTTCGCGGCCCACCGATCGCGCAGCTCGAGCATCGAATCCTCGTCGACGATCGCAGCGGCGACCTTGCGAACGTCGTAGCTCCCGGTGGATGACGGCGGAATCAGGTCGCCGGCCTCGGGGCACCGTCGGCCGACGACATCGTCGGTGTCGAGTCGGGACGGCTCGGCGTCGACGTGATCGGGAAGGTACGAGAGCAGGTCGGTGACCATCTCGATGGCAGCGGACCGATCGGCGACCACGGCGGTCGCCACCCCGGTGTACCTCGCATGGTGCCCGGCGCCGCCGAGTTCCTCGATCCCGACGGCGACCCCGGTGAACTCCTCGACCATCGTCGGCCCGTTCACGAAGGCGTAGCTGCTCTCGGTCATCACCGTCAGGTCGGCAATACCGAGCAGCAGTGCTGGACCTGAGACCGCTGGCCCCGACACGATCACCGCCGTCGGCACCACGCCGGAGCACGCGGTCAGGGCGGCCGCCACGCGGCCCCAGGCGTGCAGCGCCGAGACGCCCTCGTTGATGTCGGCGCCCGACGTCGCGAGGACCAACACCAGCGGGAGCTGGCGATCGTGGGCCGCTGTGGCGGCCGTGACCAACTGCTCGGAGCTGGGGCTGGTCAGGCGGGTCGGCTGGTCGTCGGCGTCGAACTCGGCCCACACCACCGGGCGACCGTCGAGCTCGCGAATCGTGACCCGGACGTCGCTGGGTGTGAGCCGGGTGAGTGCGAGCTGGGGTGAAGCGACGCTGGTCATCGCTGCGGACAGTACCGCGATCGGTGGTCGCGAGGTGGCCGCACGATCAGCGGTTGATCGGGATGGCGGCGGCGTCGGTGTGGATGCCGTGTTGCAGCGCACCGTGTTCACTGGTGACCGATCGCAGCACGTCGAGCACGGCCATCGTGGGGGCGCTCGCCGCCGGACGTCGCCGGCGGGCGAAGGCCACGACGCGTCGGGGAAGTTCGGGCACGCTGATGCGGTGGAATGTCCCTTCCAGCCAATCGGGCACTGCGGTCGCCGGCACGATCGCTGCGCCGAAGCCGGCGAATGCCAGCGAGGCGAGCAGCCGGACACCGTCGACCTCGGCCTGGGCACGCAGTGTGACGCCGGCATTCGCTGCTGCCCGTTCGAGCACGCGACGCAATGCCGCTCCGGGAGGCGGCAGCAGCAGCGGGATCTCATCGAGGTCGGCAAGGGGAATCACGTCGCGATCGGCGAGCGGGTGGCCGTCCGGGGCGAGCAGCAGCAGGTCCTCGGCGAAGAGGGGTTCGATGACCAGTTCGGGTTCGTCGACGGGCAGGTGCACGATCGCTCCGTTGAGCTGTCCGGTGAGCACGTTGGGCACGAGCGACGACGTGGCACCCTCCTGGACGATCGCCCGCACGTTCGGATGCCGCTCGCTGAGGTCGCCCAGGAACCGGGGGATCAACCAGCGTGCCGTGGTGCCGATGACACCGATCCGGGTCTGGCCGACCACCTCGGCGTGGCGACTCGACATGTCGGCGGCGATGTCGTCGAGTTCGTTGAGAATCCGACGCGCCCGCTCGACGACCCGCGCCCCGTCCTCGGTCAGTCCGCCCTGCGCCCGATCGACGAGGGTGACGCCCAGCTCCTTCTCGAGGCGGGCGATGTGGCTGGAGACATTCGACTGCACCGTGTAGAGCGCCCGGGCGGCTGCCGAGAAGGTGCCGTGGTCGGCGATCGCCACGAGCGTGGAGAGCTGCCTGACGTCCATCTCTGCGGACGATACCAAGTATCTGTTTGTTCTACTTGCACGATCGCTTGTTCACGTGCATACTTTCACAAGCAAATCGCAGTGCGAACACCCCCCATGTTCCACTCGATAGAGGAGTCCACGAACCGGTTTCCCCAACCGGAGGACTTCTCTTGGTTGAGAGACCCGGATCCCCCATCCGGGTCTTTCCCATTTTTCGGCCCAGTGTCCGGCCGATCGACCGTGACCTAGTCTCGGATCGTGACTTCCTCCGGCGCCGCCTTCTTCGATCTCGATCGCACCCTGCTCTCGGGCGCCTCGGGAGAGGTGTTCGCCGGCGCCATGCGCGTCGCTGGTCTCACCGGACCGAAGCCGGTCCCGGGGGAGCGACTGCTGTTCGGCCTGTTCAACGCGATCGGCGAGACGCTGCCGTCGATGGTGCTGGCCCGCCAGGCCGTGGCGTTGGCCGCCGGACGGTCACAGGCGGCGATGGTCGAGGCCGCCGAGACCGTCGCCGACGATCTGTGCGCCATGGTGCAACCGTTCGCCGAGGCCGCGTTCGCCGCACATCGGGAGGCAGGCCGACCGATCGTGCTGGCGACCACGTCGCCCTACGATCTCGTCAGACCGTTCGCCGACCACCTCGGCCTCGACGACGTCGTGGCGACACGCTACGGGGTGGCCGCGGACGGTACCTACGACGGCACACTCGATGGTCCGTTCGTGTGGTCGGCGGGCAAGCTGGCGGCGATCACCGAGTGGGCCGCCCGTCACGATGTCGATCTCGCCGAGAGCTACGCCTACTCCGACAGCGTCTACGACACACCGATGCTGGCCGCCGTCGGCCATCCGATCGTCGTCAACCCGGACCCGCGGATGGTGCTCGTCGCAGCGGCGCGTCGTTGGCCGACGCTGAATCTCGATGTGTCTCCGGGCGTCCTCAAGATCCCGGTCATCGGTCTCGAGTTCCAGCAGGTCGCCATGCGCTTCGCGCGTCCGTCGGCCTACCCGTACGCCCGCTTCGACATCGACGGCGTCGAGCACATCCCGTCGACTGGGGCAGCGATCCTGGTCGCCAATCACCGCAGCTACTTCGACGTAGCGGCCATGTCGTTGACGATTGCCCAGTCCGGCCGCCCGGTGCGCTTCCTCGGCAAGAAGGAGGTGTTCGACGCCCCGATCGTCGGACCGGTCGCCGCCGCGATGGGTGGGATCCGCGTCGACCGGGGGACGGGTTCCGACGAGCCACTCGCTGCCGCCGCGGCTGCACTCGACGGTGGCGAGATGGTGACGATGATGCCGGAGGGCACCATTCCACGTGGACCCGCGTTCTTTCAGAAGCCGAAGGGGCGATGGGGTGCAGCCCGCCTGGCACGGATGACGGACGCGCCGGTGATCCCCGTCGGCATGTGGGGCACCGAACGGGTGTGGCCCCGTTCGAGCCGCCTCCCCAACGTGCTCAACCTGACCGACCCACCGACGGTGCGGATTCGTGTCGGTGAGCCCGTCCGGCTCGTTGGCCGGTCGCTCGAGGCGGACACCAAGCGCATCATGGCGGCGATCGTGAGCCTGCTGCCGGCCGATGCGTATCGCAAGCGATCGCCGACCGCCGAGGAGCTCGCCGCCACCTACCCACCCGGCTCTCGCGGCGATCCCGGCCGCGAGTCGACCCGTCGCCCCGGCACCGACTGACCGTTCCCGAGCCCAGGTCTTGCGGTTACGGTGCGACGCGTGGACGGCGACACCCAGTGCGAACTCTGCGAAGCGACACCGTTCACGGAGTGGTTCCACAGCGACGAGCAGTGCTGGATCGCCGACTGCGACTCGTGCGGCGTGCCGATGGTGGTGTGGCGCCGGCACGACCCGGCACCGCCGGCCGACACCCGAGCCGCCCTACATGCGAAGCTGACCGCCGTGATGGAGTCGCGCGATGCCGGACCGTTCTGGATCGATGACACGCTGCGTTCCATCCCCGACCACTACCACGCCCACGCCCGGCGACGACCCGACTGGAGCCATTGATGTCGACATCCGACGCCACCGCACTGCCTCGCCCCGAGGAGTTGTTGCCGCATCGGCCCCCGTTCCTGCTGATCGACGAGCTGCTCTCGATCGTGCCGGGCGTGTCGGCATCGGGGCGATGGACGCTCACGGGCGACGAGTACTTCTTCGCCGGTCACTTCCCTGGGCGCCCGACGCTTCCCGGAGTCCTGATGTGTGAGGCGATCGCCCAGGTGGGTGCTGCAGCGGTGCTCGCCGATCCCAAGTACGCCGGCAAGCTGCCGCTCTTCGGTGGGCTCGACGGCGCTCGATTCCGTCGCCAAGTCGTCCCCGGCGACGAACTCATCCTCGAGGTGGAACTCGGTCGCATGTCGGCCCGCGCCGGAAAGGGCTCGGGCCGTGCCCTGGTCGGCGGCGAGGTCGCCTGCCAGTGCGACCTGCTCTTCGTCCTCGCCGACGCCTGAAGAATTTCACCAGGGGTCAGACCCCTGGTGAAATCGTCAGGTCGGCGGGGCGACGACGACGGAGCCGTTGTGGCCGCCGAAGCCGAAGTTGTTCGAGATCACCGGGCCGGGTTCCCACGGACGCGGATCACCGATGACGAGGTCGATGTCCATGTCGGCGCTGATCGTCGTGGTGTTCGCGGTTGGCGGGATCAGGCGGTGCTCGATCGACAACAGCGCCGCTGCTGCCTCGAGTGCACCGGCGGCACCGAGGGCGTGACCGGTCACGCCCTTGGTCGACACGACCGGGACGTTGCCCGATCCGAACACCTCGGTGATCGCCGCGGCTTCCGCGGCGTCGTTGAGCGGGGTTGACGTACCGTGCGCGTTGACCTGCTTGACATCACCCGGTTCGAGACCGGACTCGGCCAGCGCCAGGCGCATGCACGCGATCGCACCGACACCTCCGGGTGACGGCGCCGTGATGTGGTGTGCGTCGGCGGTGCTCGCTCCGCCGAGGATCTCTCCGAGGATGTTCGCACCCCGATCGACGGCGCTCGTCCACTCCTCGAGGATCAGCACCGCAGCGCCTTCACCGAGTACGAAACCGTCGCGTTCGGAATCGAACGGTCGGCTGATCCCCGCGTTGGTGAGCGCGGTCATGTTGCCGAAACCTGCGAGGGCGGTCAGTGTGGCAGCCGCTTCGCTGCCTCCGGTGGCGACGGCATCGACGACGCCCCAGCGGATCAGCCGCGCGGCATAGGCGATCGCGTGCGAACCCGCAGCGCACGCCGTGCAGATCGTCTCGGCCGGACCCTGCAGGCCGTAACGCATCGAGATCGAAGCGCCGGATGCGTTGGCCATCATCATCGGCACGAGGAACGGCGAAACCCGACGTTCGCCCTTCTCCAATCGAACCTGGACCTGCTCTTCGATCGAATGCAGTCCGCCGACTCCGGTGGCGAAGATCGTGCCGAACCGAGTGGGTTCGACCCCGATCGCGTCGACACCACCGCACTGTTCGAAGGCCTCAGCCGCGGCCGCGACCGCGAACTGCTCGACCCGGTCGGTGCGACGTGCCTGTTTGGGGTTGTCGAAGTAGGGAGCGGGGTCCCAGTCGTCGATCGTGATCGACTGACCGCTCCTGATGCCGGGTCCGAGCAGCCCGTTCCAGAACGCCGTGCGCCCGATGCCGGTGGGAGCGACGACGCCGAGACCCGTGACTGCGACGCGGCGGCCGCCGCTGGTCACAGCTTCGCGGCGACGATGTCGTAGGCCTGTTGGACCGTCTCGACGCCTTCGAGTTCCTCTTCTGGAACGGACACGTCGAATTCCTCTTCGAGTGCCATCACCAGTTCGACGAGGTCGAGACTGTCGGCATCGAGGTCATCGCCGAAGTTGGCCTCGGGGACGACGGCGCTCTCCTCGACGGACAGCACTTCGACGGCGCACTTGCGGAAACGGGCAAACAGTACTGGGTCCACGATGTTCTCCTTGTCGGTGGATGTAGCAGTGTGGCACACCGGATGCGGTGAGCCGATGATCTGAGCGATGTCGGTCGGATCTCAGTGTCCCATGCCGAGTCCGCCATCGACGGGAATGACGGCACCGGTGATGTAGGCGGCGTCGTCGGAGGCGAGGAAGGCGACCACTCCGGCGATCTCCTCCGGCTGCGCGACGCGTTGCAGCGGCACCATCGAGGTGAGCTCCGCCATGCGGTCGTCGCCGAGCGCAGCGGTCATGTCGGTGGCCACCGGGCCAGGCGCGACGACGTTGACGGTGATCGAGCGGGATCCGAGTTCTCGGGCGATCGACCGGGCGAAGCCGACCAGACCTGCTTTCGAGGCCGCATAGTTCGCCTGCCCTGCCGACCCCAGAAGTCCGACGACCGAGGACACGAGGACGATGCGGCCCCGCCGGGCCTTCAGCATCGAGCGGCTGGCACGCTTCACGACGCGGTATGCAGCTGTCAGGTTGGCGTCGATCACCGCGGTGAAGTCGTCTTCCGACATGCGCAAGAGCAGGCCGTCTCGCGTGATTCCGGCGTTGGAGACCAGGATCTCGACCGGGTCGCCGAAGTGCTCCTCGACGGCCGTGAACGCGGCATCGACGTCGTCGACCGAGGTGACGTCGCACCGCACGCCGAAGAAGCCGTCGGGCGGTGGCGACGAGTTGTAGGTCACCGCAACACGATCACCCTGCGCCGCGAAGCGTTCAGCGCAGGCGAGGCCGATGCCGCGGGCGCCACCGGTGATCAACACGACTCGACTCATGACGCACCTCCGAGCGGTGCCGGCACCGGCGCGCTCCACCGGACGACGGCGCTGGCCGCGGTCATTCCCGCACCGAATCCGACGAACAACACCAGATCACCTTGGCATATCCGTCCACGATCCAACGCGTCGGCCAGTGCGAGCGGGATCGACGCCGCCGACGTGTTGCCGGTGCGGTCGAGCACGACCGAGGCTCGGTCGAGGCCGACGCCGAGTCGTTCCAACGACGCCGAGATGATCCGGATGTTCGCCTGATGGGGCACCACCAAGGCGAGTTCGTCCGCGGTGACTCCGGCGGCATCCATCGACGCAGTCGCCGATTCGACCATGATCCGTACGGCCCGACGGAAGACCTCGCGTCCCTCCATCTGGAGCTTGCCGCCGACCTCGGCGTACAGAGCGTCCTCGGCGCTGCCGTCGGCGGCGAGGTCCCATCCGAGCAGTTGGCCGCCGCCATCGACGGCTTCGAGCACTGCTGCGCCCGAGCCGTCGGCGAACAGGATGGCCGTGTTTCGGTCGTCCCAGTCGGTGATGCGAGCCAGGGTGTCGGTGCCGATCACCAGCACTTTCTCGGCGCCGAGCACGATGAGGCCGTGAGCGTTGACGAGGCCGTACACCCAGCCGGAGCAGGCCGCGTTGAGGTCGTAGGCGCCGCAGGTCGATCCGAGCGCGTGTTGCACGGTCGATGACGTGCCCGGCACCGCGCGGTCGGGCGTCGTCGTCGCAAGCACGAGGGCATCGATGTCGCCAGGCTGGAGGCCGGCGCGTTCGATGGCCTGACGGCCGGCTTCGACCGACAGCGCGGCGGTGGTGCCGCCGACCCGTCGCTCGCGAATGCCGGTTCGTTCGACGATCCAATCGTGGTTCGTGTCGAGGGTGCGTTCGAGGTCGTGGTTGGTCACGACCTGGTCGGGAAGCGCGGTGCCCCACCCGGTGATCGCCGCGCCTCGGACACCCGCTGGAACTTTCGGCATGCTCAGCTCCTCATTGATCGGTGCGTAGCCAGACGATCGGTTGGCGATTGGTGACTCGTTCGGTGTCGAGAGCGATGAAGCTCTGGAGCACCCCGGCGAACGGTGAGCGAACCTCGACATCGGCCACGTGGCCGACGACCGTGCCGACTTCGATCGTGGAGCCCTCACCCAGGCCGCCGACCGGCGTGAAGATGCCCGCCGCGGGGCTCACGACCAGCCGCTCGACAGCGAAGAGGTGTTCGCCTTCTTGCTGTCGTGGTCCAGTCGGTGTTCCGGCCCCGACCCACTCGAGCAACTTGTCGAGATCCTCGGGTGTCGCGACGGAGATCGTCCGGCTCCCCGTGACGGTACGTTTGGCCATTCCGGTCAAGACCGCGCCGGGCCCCAGTTCGGCGAAGTCGGTGACGCCGGCACCGGCCAACGTCAGCAACGAGTGCTTCCAACGCACCGGGCTCGACAGCTGGGCCGACAGCAGGCTCGCCCAGTCCGCGGCCTGGACGTGGAGGAGCGCATCGACGTTCGACACGACCGGCACATCGCTGTCGCGTGGGTCTGCTTCGGCGAGCGCGGCGCGCAGGCGATCGCGCGCCGCCGTCATGAACGGTGTGTGGAAGGCGCCGGCCACCTGCAACGGCATCACCTTCTTCGCGCCCAGGTCCTTCGCGTGGCCCGTGGCCGCGTCGACGCCGTGGGGCGATCCGGCGATGACGACCTGTCCGGGGGCGTTGTAGTTGGCCACCCACACGTCGGAGTCGGCGCGCCGGCAGGCGACGTCGACCTGGTCGTCGTCGAGGCCGAGCACAGCGGCCATCGTGCCGGGCTGCGCGAGGCCGGCGTCGTGCATCGCGGCGCTGCGCTCGCAGACGAGGCGGATCCCATCGTCGAAGCCGAGCGCGCCCGTGGCGGTGAGCGCCGTGTACTCACCGAGGCTGTGCCCGGCGCAGTAGCTGGGTTCGATGCCGAGGCGCTCGACAGCGTCGAGCACCATCAGGCTCGACACGAACGTGGTGAGCTGCGCGTTGCGGGTGTCTCTGAGTTCGTCGGCGTCGGCGTCGCAGAGCAGGGCACCGATGTCGCGGCCGGCGATGTCGCTGGCCTCGTCGATCAGTTCCCAGCTCTCGTGGTCGCGCCAGGGCAGCCCCATGCCGGGGCGCTGCGACCCCTGGCCCGGGAAGGTGAAAGCGAGCATTGTGGGCAGGCTAGACCTCTCACAACGAGTGGGAGCGCTACCGGCGGGTAAGCCCGCTAGTCTCGCCGTCGCACACGGCCCCGGTAGCCCAATTGGCAGAGGCAACGGTCTCAAACACCGTCAAGTGTCGGTTCGAGTCCGACCCGGGGCACGCGCCACCCGTTGCCGTGTCGTCCTGTCACATCTGGGTCAGACCCCAGATGTAACGCTCACCCGAGCGTCCTGGACGCGGCGAGAGTTCACCGTGGCGAGTTCAGGACCACCATGAATTGGCCGCCGCCCAGCTCGACCTCGGCTGTCACCTCGAGCGAGGGTTCGAGTCGGGTGATCCGGTCGACCAGCCAGTCGGCAGCGGCGCGAGCGTCGTCCTCGTCCGAACAGTGGCCGACGATCTCGCGCCCACCCTTGCGTTGCGCACGATCGACGGCGGCGAGAATCACCGCCGGGTCGGCGATCAGCAGGTCGGCGGGCCACTCGACGACCGGCTTCGTGCTGCCCTTGCCGGTGTTGCACGCCCGGTGAGCAAGCCGTTCCCGGCCTGTTCCGGTGCCCTTGCCCCGCGCCGTGCCCTTCGCCTTCGCCTTTCGCTCGGTGGTCCGACTGTCGATGCTCGGCCCACGAGGATCGTTCACCGACATGTCCGGGTCGACCGGCTGATCGCACAGCCAACACCGCCAGCCGTCTCGTTCGCCGATCTCACTCAAGTGGGCCACCGTCAGATCCTGACCGATGCAGCTGCGCGGACACAATCGATTGCGGATCGCGACCGACGTGGCCCTCCGCAGACGGCGCGGCAGGCGGTTGTAACGTGAAGTGTCCATGGGCAACTGGCTGATCGAGCGTCGTCTGTCGCAGGTGTCGACACGGCTCAAGTCGCTGCGCGCCGAGTTGGCGGTGATCGACGAACAGATGATCCACCTCGGCGACGACGCCGACGACCAGGCGATCCGTGCACTGGTCTCGGAGACTGCCGGTGCATCGTTCGAGGCGCGTGACGCGCGACGACACGTCGACGCCCACGCACGACATCGCGCCAAGGTGGTCGAAGAGATCGCAGCGCTCGAGGTCCGCCAGGACGAACTGCTCGACCGCATGTGATTCGGTCGCAGTGCGTCGGCGCGGCTCTGCGAAGCTCATTGGATGGACCCACTGATCGCCCGCAAGACCTGGCGCACGCTCGAGCCGATCCACGGAGCGATCTACTTCGCCGCCGAAGCGCGCGAGGAGTATCGGGCGATCGGCATCGACGATCGGATGACCGGCTACTTCGCATCGCGGTCGGCACCGATGGGGGCGGTGGGTGCGGAAATCGTGATCGCTACGTTCTTCAACTTCGATCCCGATCTGGTTCGGCGCAGCATGGAGGGCGTCTGGGGTCGGGTCGCTCCGGCGGAGGTGCTCGCCGCCCGGTTGCGTGGCGCCGATCGGATGATCGCTGCTCATGCCGCGGCGCTCATCGATCGGCCCGAGATCGTCGAAGCGGCCGAGCTTGCCCGGACAGCGGCGCTCGCGGCATGCGATCGGCCGGAGGGTCGCGCGCTGTTTGCCGGGCACGCGTCGCTCGCATGGCCGCAGGAGCCCCACCTCGTTCTGTGGCACGCGCAGTCACTGTTGCGCGAGTTCCGCGGCGACGGCCACATCGCTGCGCTCACGGTCGAAGGGCTCGACGGGTGCGAGGCGTTGGTCACCCACGCTGCCGCTGGCGACGTGTCGGCCGACATCCTCAGGGCAACCCGGCAGCGCTCGGGCGACGACTGGCTGGCGGCCGAGGAACGGTTGCGCGAGCGAAGGTGGCTCGACCCCGACCTTGCCCTCACGGCCCTGGGACGCGAGCGTCGGGACTGGATCGAGGCGCGCACCGACGAACTCGCCGCAGCGCCCTACGACGCCATCGACGTCGAGGGATGCGCCAGGCTGAGAGAGCTCTGTCGCCCGATCAGCACCGCGATGATGGCGGCGTTCGGATGACCGGGTTCACGATGCGCCCGATCGGGCACGTCTCGTCGGCCAGAGCGGACCGGATCGACGACGACTGGGGCGACGTCGACAGCGTGATCCGTCTCGACGCCGACCGGTTCACGCCGGAGTCCGTCGCGGGTCTCGACCAGTTCTCGCACATCGAAGTGATCTTCCTGTTCGACCGGTTCGACGAGGCACAGGTCGCGCTCGGGGCCAGGCACCCGCGTGGCAACGAGGCATGGCCGAAGGTGGGCATCTTCGCTCAGCGTGCCAGCTCGCGTCCGAACCGGCTCGGCCTCACCACGTGCGAGGTCCTCGGCGTCGATGGGGTGGCCGTGCGGGTGCGAGGCCTCGACGCCATCGATGGCACGCCGGTGATCGACATCAAGCCCCACATGCGCGAATTCGATCCGCGCGGCACGGTGCGACAACCGACGTGGTCCTCGGAGCTGATGTCCGGCTACTGGTGACGTACACGTCGTGCCTGGGGCGTCAGCGGATTGGACGGTGGCTGGCGCTTCGCGATCGGAGCCGGTTCGACCTCCTGGAGATCTGCGGTCCGCGATTGGTTCCGGTCGCGGACACGGTTTCGCCGTCGCGGATCCCTCTGGCGCATCGCGTGTGCCACAGGTTCTCGTGGGTTGCGGTGAGCGAGACCGCCGTATCCGGTCGCTTCGCTCATCGGAAGCACAATCTCAGCGGCGCACGATTCGTTCGAGTCCCGACACGCTGTTCACCGATCCGCGCAGTCACCCTGGCACATCGTGTACGTGGC
The DNA here is from genome assembly GCA_963774765.1 of Ilumatobacteraceae bacterium. Lineage (GTDB taxonomy): Bacteria > Actinomycetota > Acidimicrobiia > Acidimicrobiales > Ilumatobacteraceae > Sva-07. The sequence goes on along the minus strand of CAVZGP010000009.1, from coordinate 694,018 downwards.
GGAGTCGAATACAGGCGACACCTGCTAGATAAGGGACCATGCCATTGCGTGTCGTGATTGCCGAGGATGAGGCCATCATTCGCATGGACCTGCGCGAGACCCTGGAAGAGGAGGGCTACGAGGTCATCGGTGAGACCGGCCGAGGTGACCAGGCGATCGAGTTGGTGCGGGGTCTTCAGCCCGATCTGGCGATCCTCGACATCAAGATGCCCGGTATGGACGGCCTCGAGGCAGCCCGCATCATCAACGGCGAGAAGATCTGTGGCGTGCTGATGCTCACCGCGTTCAGCCAACGCGAGGTCGTCGAGCAGGCACGCGACGCCGGCGCGCTGGCGTTCCTCGTCAAGCCGTTCCAGAAGAGCGATCTGATCCCGGCGATCGAGGTCGCCATGGGCCGCTTCCGTGAGCTGCGCTCGCTGACGGGTGAGATCGACGCGCTCGGCGAGCAGTTGGAGTCCCGCAAGGTCATCGATCGGGCGAAGGGTCTGCTGATGGACGAGTTGGGCCTGAGCGAGACCGACGCCTTCGGCTTCATCCAACGAACCGCGATGAGTGAACGGACCCGGATGCGCGACGTCGCCGACCGCATCCTCGACGGCTCGCTGCGACCCGGCGCCAACTGAGGGCGACGATGGGTTCCTACCTCGTCGTCGACGGCAACTCGTTGACCTATCGGGCGTTCTTCGCACTCCCGACCGACATGGCCACCGCCAGCGGGCAGGTCACCAATGCCGTGTTCGGCTTCACGTCGATGATGATCAACGTGCTCAAGGACCACACGCCCGATGGTGTTCTGGTCGCGTTCGACCGTCCGGAGCCGACGTTCCGTCACGAGGCCGAGCCGCTGTACAAGGCGCAGCGCGAAGCCGCACCTGACATCCTGCGCCAGCAGATGGGCCTCGTGCGCGAAGTGCTCGACGCCGTCGGGATCACGGCGATCGACCTGTCCGGCTGGGAGGCCGACGACATCATCGCCACCGCCACCGACCTCCTCGTCGATGCCGGCCACCAGGTGATCATCGTCACCGGCGACCGCGACAGCTACCAGCTCGTGCGCGACCCCGACGTCAAGGTGCTGTACAACAAGCGCGGCGTCAGCGACTACGCCCTCTACGACGAGGCAGGCATCGAGGAACGCACCGGCGTCGCGCCGTCGCTGTACGTGCAGTACGCAGCGCTGCGCGGCGACAACAGCGACAACCTGCCTGGTGTGCCCGGCGTGGGGGAGAAGACCGCTGCCAAGCTCATCAACACCTACGGCGGGCTCGACGGCATCTTCGAACACGTCGACGAGCAGACACCGAAGCTGCGATCGAATCTCGCCGAACACGAAGAACGCGCCCGCAAGAACCTCGAACTGATGCAGTTGCGTCACGATGCCCCGATCGGTGACGTCGTCATCGACGAGTTGGGCGTGACGCCCAACGCCGACGAACTCAAGCGGTTGTTCGACTTCCTCGAGTTCCGCACGTTGGCCGGTCGGCTGAACGAGGCGCTCTCGGCGATTGGCACGTCAGTCGATCTCGGCCCCGTCGACGATCGAGCCGAGATCGTCGCCGAGGTGACGACTGCAGCGTCACCGGACGAGGCTGCCGCGGCGATCGCATCGGCGGATGCCCTCGACATCGCGGCCACGTGGGTCGGCGAGCCCGGCCGCAGCCCGCTCGCCGGGATCGCCGTCGTCGTCGACGCATCGGTGGCCGAGGTGTTGTGGATCCCGGCCGACGTTCTCGCCGATGCTGCGGTGCGGGCCGCGCTCGGCGCCCACACGGACCTTCGGGGCCACAACGTCAAGCCGCTGATGCGATCGCTGCTCGAATTCGACGTCGAAGTGCGTGGGCTCACGTTGGATACGGCAATCGCCGCGTATCTGATCGATCCGGCCGAGGCGCGCTACACGCTGCCCGACCTGATCGAGAAGTACACGAAGTTCGCGCGCCCGTCCGACGACGCCGCGGGTAGCGGCCAGCTCGACCTCGACGGCACCTCGCTCGGCGACGCCGAACTCGCGGCACGCGACGCCCTGGCCGTCAACGCGCTCGCCGAGCCGATCGTGGCAAGCATGGAGGCCCAGGGGATGGCCGAGCTGTACCGCACGATCGAGAACCCGCTGGTGTTGGTGCTCGCGAAGATGGAACACGTCGGCGTCGGCGTCGATGTCGACGAGCTGCGGGCGCTCGGCAAGCGCTTGTCCGACGAGGTGCAGACCCTGCAGGGGCAACTTCGCGAGGTGGCCGGTCGAGACGACCTGAACCTCAACTCGCCCAAACAGCTGCGCGAGATCCTGTACGACGAGCGTGGGTTGTCGCCGGGGAAGAAGACCAAGACGGGTTACTCGACCGACGCGGCCACGCTCGAGAAGATCAAGGACCAGTGGCCCGAGTTCCTCGAGCCGCTGATGCGATACCGCGAGGTCGAGAAGCTCCGCTCGACCTACGGCGAGGGCCTGCTCGCCGAAGTGGCCGACGACGGCCGCATCCACGCGACGTTCAATCAGACCGTGGCCCGCACCGGCCGGTTGTCGTCGGATCAGCCGAACCTCCACAACATCCCGGTGCGCACCGACGAGGGCCGTCAGTTCCGCAAGGCGTTCGTTCCCGCGTCGGGCACGACGTTGCTCGTCGCCGACTACAACCAGATCGAACTGCGATGCATCGCCCACCTCGCGAAGGATCCCGGGCTGATCGACGCGTTCACGAGCGGCCAGGACATCCACAACGCCACCGCGGCGCGGGTGTTCGGTGTCGAGCCGTCGTCGGTGACCGTCGAGCAGCGATCGAAGGCGAAGATGGTGTCGTACGGGCTCGCCTACGGCATGGAGGCCTACGGGCTCGGCCAGCGGCTGAACATCCCGACCGAGGAAGCCGCCGTGATCCTCGACGCGTATTTCGTGGCGTTCCCCAACGTGAAGGCGTACATGGATCGCACGGTGATCGAGGCACGAGAGCGTGGCTACACCGAGACGCTGTTCGGGCGGCGTCGTCCCATCCCGGAGCTGATGAACTCGAATTTCCGGGTGCGCCAGGCCGGCGAACGCCAGGCCATGAACGCGGGAATCCAAGGACTCGCCGCCGACATCTTCAAGGTGGCGCTCGTCCACATCGACGAGGCGCTGGTGGCGGGCGAGTACGACAGCCGGGTGGTGCTGCAAGTCCACGACGAGGTGATCGTGGAGGTGCCCGACGCCGAGCACGACGTCGTGGGCGACCTGGTGGTCGGGCTGATGCACGACGCTGCCGATCTCGACGTGCCGCTGGAAGTGAACGTGTCGTGGGGAGCGACGTGGGCGTCGGCAAAGGGCTGAACGTGGCAGGCGGCGCCGACCGCGCACCCGTCGGATCGATCGTCGCGTCGCTCGACGAGCTGGCCGAGCTCTACCGGTCGCCGAGTCGGATCGCCGCCGCGAAGAAGACATCGGTCCTCGACGAGGCGAGCGCCGGGATCGTCACCCGATCGCCATTCGTGCTGATCGGAACCGACGGCGCCGACGGTGGGCTCGACGTGTCGCCGCGCGGTGGTCCTCCGGGCTTCGTCCGCGTGCTCGACGATCGCCACCTCGCCATTCCCGACCTCAACGGTAACAATCTGATCGACAGCCTGAGCGCGATCGTCGCGACCGGACGCGCTGCGCTCCTCGTGATCATCCCCGGTAAGGACGAGACGCTCAGGGTCAATGGCGCCGCATGGGTGACGACCGACGCGTCGGTGTTGGATCGGTGGAACGACGAGCTGCGACGGCCGACGACGGCGATCGTGGTACGGACCGACGAGGTGTTCATGCACTGCGCCAAGGCATTCCGGCGCGGCAAGGTCTGGGATGTGGCGAGCTGGGTTGGCCTCGCCGACGCCCCCGACGGTCTCGACATCCTCAACGCTCAGGGGCTCGTCGCCACCAACGACGCCGCGACACGCGAGTTCCTCGAGAAGAGCTACATCGACGATCTTGCGGCCGACGCGCCCGACTGACCGAGCGGGAGATGGCGCGCGATCACTGGTTCGAGGACCTCGCCGACCATCTCGGTTCGGCCTACGACCGCTATGCCCACACGAGGGGGACGGTCCAGGAGGTCGACCACGTCGTGGCTGCGCTCGGCCTGGAGCCGGGTGAGCGGGTGCTCGACGTCGGTTGCGGAACCGGCCGTCACGCCCACGAACTCGGCCGGCGCGGCATCGAAGTGCACGGGGTCGACATCAGCCAACGCTTCATCGACCTCGCCAACGCCGCAGCTCCACCGCTCGCGACGTTCGAGCGTGGCGACGCCCGCTCGATGACGTTCGAGGCCGAGTTCGATGCGGTGATCTGCCTGTGTCAAGGAGCGTTCGGGATGATGACCGCCGACGGGGATGACGCCGCTGTCGTCGTGGGGATGGCCCGGGCGCTCAAGCCGGGTGGACGGCTCGCCATGAGCGCGTTCAACGCCTACTTCGCCGTGAAGTACCACGCCGACGCCGATTTCGACGCGGCCACCGGCGTGTCGCACGAAGTGACCGAGATCCGCTCCGAAACGGGTGAAGCTCGACGTGTCGACCTCTGGACCGGCTGCTACACGCCGCGCGAGCTGCGCCTGCTCCTCTCGCGCCACGAGTTCGTCGTCGACTCGATCTCCAGCGTCGAACCGGGTGCGTACGGCTCCGATCCGGCGACCACCGAATCCCCCGAGTTCCTCGTCGTCGCACACGGCCCCAGCCCGAAAAATGCCTGAGACTGCGCGCTGAGCGCGACAAACGGGGCATTTTTCGGGCTGGAGTGACACATTTCGGATCGGGGTTGACACTGGTACCATGGTCGGCTGCGTCGCAACCCGCGGCGCGCTTGTTCATCTACTCACGTCCGTTTCGAAAGCAGTTCGTCCCTTGTCCGACACCGCAACCACCTCCGAGTCACCCGTCAACCAGATGGGAACCTTCGACGACGAGGGCGTCTACACCCCCCGCGAGATCACCTCCGATGATCTCGGCATGTCGTTCGCCGATGCGATCGACGGCACCATGGTCACCGTCGAGGACGGCCAGCTCGTTCACGGCACCGTCGTCAAGATCGACAAGGACGAAGTGCTGCTCGACATCGGCTACAAGAGCGAAGGTGTCATCCTTTCTCGTGAGCTGAGCATCCGAAACGACGTCGACCCATCCGAGGTCGTGTCCCTCGGCGAGCGCGTCGAGGCCCTCGTTCTCACCAAGGAGGACAAGGAAGGCCGCCTGCTGCTGTCGAAGAAGCGTGCGCAGTACGAGCGTGCGTGGGGCGACATCGAGGCCAAGAAGGAAGCCGACGAAGTCGTCTCCGGCCCGGTCATCGAGGTCGTCAAGGGCGGCCTCATCGTCGACATCGGCCTGCGCGGCTTCCTGCCCGCATCGCTCGTCGAGCTACGCCGTGTGCGCGACCTCGCTCCGTACATCGGCGAGACCGTGCACTGCAAGATCATCGAACTCGACAAGAACCGCAACAACGTGGTCCTGTCGCGTCGCGCCTACCTGGAGGAGAACCAGAAGGAGACCCGCGACCAGTTCCTCAACAACCTCAAGGTCGGCGAAGTGCGCGAGGGCACGATCTCCTCGGTCGTCTCCTTTGGTGCGTTCGTCGATCTCGGTGGTATGGACGGTCTCATTCACGTCAGCGAGCTGTCGTGGAAGCACGTCGATCACCCGGGTTCGGTCGTCACCGTCGGCGATCCTGTCAAGGTGCAGGTGCTCGACGTCGACTACAGCCGTGAGCGCATCAGTCTCTCGCTGAAGGCGACCCAGCAGGATCCGTGGCAGGAGTTCGCCGAGGGCCACCAGGTCGAGCAGCTCGTCTACGGCCGGGTCACCAAGCTCGTCCAGTTCGGCGCGTTCGTCCAGGTCGGCGAAGGCATCGAAGGTCTCGTACACATCTCGGAGATGTCGGCGCACCACGTCGACAGCCCCGAGCAGGTCGTGACCCCCGGCGAAGAGCTGTGGGTGAAGATCATCGATCTCGACCTCGCCCGTCGTCGCATCAGCCTGTCGATCAAACAGGCCGCCGAAGGTGGCGAACTGGCCGCCGAGTACCGCGAGCACTTCGAGGTCGACTCTGCCGGCAACTGGGTGCAGGGCGAGGCGTCGGCCGAGGCCGAGGCCGCATGGTCCGAGTACTACGGCGAGGGTGGCGAGGGCGCAGCCGAGGCTGCTCCCGAGGCTGGAGCTCCCGAGGCACCGGCCAGCGAGGCCGCTGAGGAAGCCGTCGCGGAGGAAGCTCCCGCTGAGGAAGCTCCCGCTGAGGAAGCTCCCGCTGAGGAAGCTCCCGCTGAGGAAGCTCACGCTGAGGAAGCTCACGCTGAGGAAGCGGTCGTGGAGGAAGCTCCCGCCGAGTGATTCTGGTCGGTCTGACCGGAGGCATCGGCGCCGGCAAGTCGACCGTCTCGGCGATGCTCGCCGAACGCGGCGCGGTCATCGTCGATGCCGACCAGATCGCACGTGACATCCAGGGGCCGGGGAGCCCGGTCCTCGATGCCATGGCGGAGCGATTCGGTGTCTCCATCATCCGTGACGACGGCACTCTCGATCGGGCCGCGGTGGCCAAGATCGTCTTCAACGACGAGGCAGCACTGAAGGACCTCAACGGCATCGTCCATCCGGCGATGCAGTCGGAGATCCAACATCAGATCGACGAGCAACGTTCGACCGATCGCGTCGTGGTGCTCGACTTCCCGTTGCTCGGCGAGAACCCACGCAAGGGGCTCGTTGCAACGATCGTCGTCGACATCCCGGTCGAGGTGGCCGTGCAACGCCTTGTCGAGCAACGCGGCATGGACGAATCCGACGCCCGGGCACGAATCAACAGCCAACTGAGTCGCGAGAAACGCCTGGCGACAGCGACGCACGTGATCGACAACGGCGGCGATCTCGAATCACTGGGCATCCAGATCGACGACTTGTGGGAACAGCTCCTGCAGCTCCCGCCCGCCGATTCGGACTGACCGAACTACGGGTCCTGGAGCATCGACAGGGTCATGTCGACGACGGGGACGTCGGGGGCAGGCGTCGCGGCGTACCGCTGCAGATGGTCGTCGCCGAGGTCGCCGAACGCCGCGTGGACGAGGTCCCAGTACGACTGACGGATTCCGGCCTGCCGACGATCGCGAGCCGACTCGTAGCGCTCGATCGCGCTGGCTCGCGGGACATAGGTCATCACCCGATCGGCTCGGCAGCCGTCGTCGAGCCGGATCACGCCGGTGACGTCGGTGCGTTCGTAGTCGCGTTCTCGCCAGTCGAGCATCGCCAACTCGTCCGTGCTGACGCGCACGATCACGCCGTTGCAGCTCTCGGTGTCGGACGACACCAGCCCGAGTGACACCACGAGGCCCTGGGTGACGGTGACACCGTCGTGCTGCCAGTCGCCGCGCAGGTGCAAGGAGCCGTAGTTCCAGCGGCGTCCGTACCCGTCGAGATGGGCGACGGCAACGTCGGCGTCGGCGACCGTCCGGCCGATCGTTGTCGCCATCGACGTTGCCGAGACCAACGATCCGTACCCGAAGACCCAGGTATCGGCGCTCATGACCGTGCGGCGAAGAACCGTTCGACGGTTGCCGCGAGCAGCTCGACACCGATCGCGATCGCCCGTTCATCGACGTCGAAGTGCCCGGCATGGAGGTCGAGTGTCGGGCCGTCGGGGTCGCGCACCCCGAGCCGTACGTAGGTGCCGGGAACCTCACGTGTGTACCAGGCGAAATCGTCGCCGCCCCAGCTCTGGTCGACCTGCTCCAGGTGCCCGTCGCCGAAGGACGTGCGCACGGCGTCGCCGACCACGGCCGTGACGGCAGCGTCGTTGACGACAGGTGGGACACCGTGGGTGTAGTCGATTTCGACCTCGGCGCCAGATCCGGCCACAAGGGCTCGCAGTTCGTGCTCGAACACGTCGGGCAGGCCGTCCCAGACGACCAGCGACGGTGTGCGGATCGACACCTTGAGGACGCAATGGGTAGGAATCACGTTGGCGGCATCGCCCGCGTGCACCGACCCGAACACGACCTTGACCAAGGTCGCGTGATCGTGGTCGAGGTGGGCGACCTTGGCGGCCACTCGGCCTGGCAGATCGGTGACGAGCCTCGCGGCGAGGCCGACGAGGTCGACCGTCAACTCGGGACGAGCTGTGTGACCGCCCGGCCCCAACAGCGTGATCACCGCCATGTCTGCCGCCGACGAGATCGCCCCCGACCTCAGCCCGACCGTGCCGACGTCGAGTTTCGGCTCGCAGTGCAGACCGACGATCGCCGCCACACCATCGAGACCACCATCGGTGAGCACGTCGAGCGCACCGCCTGGCACACGTTCCTCGGCCGGCTGGAAGATGAATCGCAATGGTCCGCGGACCTGGTCGGGGTGGTGGGCGAAGTACAAGGCGGCACCGAGCACGATCGCGGTGTGCACGTCGTGCCCGCATGCGTGTGAGGCGCCTTTGACCTGGCTGCGATATGCGACGTCCTTCTCGTCGGGCATCGCCAGCGCGTCGAGGTCGGCGCGCAGCGCCAGGCCACCGTCGAAGTCGGCGCTCGGCAGCGTCGCGGGAACGATGTCACACACGAGACCGGTTCCGACGGCGAGGCGTCGCGGGGCGAGTCCAGCGAGTTCGAGACGTTCCGACACCAGATCTGTGGTCGCGTGCTCCTGACCGCTCAGCTCGGGATGGGCGTGGAGGTTGCGACGCAGAGCGATGAGGCCCTCGCCGTGTTCGGTGAGCCACCGGTCGATCGGGTGCAACTCCGCCGGGGCGTTCGGCGAGTTCACTGCGACGCCGGTACGGCGGTGATCGTGTCGGCGGCGAGTTCGGCGGCGAGGTGGTGGACCACGTCGGCGAGCGTACCGCCCGACTCGACGACCCGCCGTTGACGTTGAGCGCCCGAACCCGCCTCGAGCAGCAGTTCGAGGTCGGCGAACTGGTCGAGCGTGCCGAGTTCGGCGGCGATCGGCCGCAACTCGGCGAGGAGATCGGTGACGAGGTCACGCACCGGTCGCCGCTCGGGGTGACCGGTGTCCGGATGTTCGACGATCAGCTCGGCGTCGATGCCGTACCGGGTCGCCAGCCAACGGTTTTCGCGAATCGTCCACTCACGTGGCGGAGGCGGCAGTGTTCCGTTGTCGATGCGTAGCAGGTCCCATGCGACCAGCGTCTGGGCGAGTGCGGCGAGAGCGATGGTCTCGCGCACCGTCGGGGTCGCGTCGCACATCCGGAACTCGACGGTGCCGAAGTCCGGGTGTGGCCGGATGTCCCACCAGACCTCTCGGATCGAGTGGATGCAACCGGACTCCAGAAGGGTCGCCATGAACGATTCGAAGTCGGCCCAATCCGCGAGGGGAGGCGGGAGACCAGCTGTCGGCAGCCCCTCGAAGACCTTCGTCCGCGCCGACGCCAGGCCCGAGTCCTCACGCTCGAAATAGGGGCTCGACGACGACAAGGCCAAGAGCAGCGGATGATGTCGCATCGACTCGCCGATCACACGGATCGCGCGGCTGCCGTCGGGAACCCCGACGTGCACGTGCATCCCGCAGATCAGCATGCGTCGCGCGGGCCACTGCAGATCATCGACGAGGTCGAGGTATCGCTGATGCGGGCTGACGAGTTGCTCTCGGGCAAGGCCGAACGGATGCGTGCCGGCGCTGACGATCGTCAAACCGCGTCGTTCGGCGGCGGCGCGCAACTCGGCGAGCGTCGCACGCAGATCGTCGCCGGCCTCGGTCGGGCTCTCGCAGACGCCGGTGATGATCTCGACGGTGCTCTGGAACAACTCGTGTTTGGCCTTCGGATGCTCACCGCCCGGGTGGGCAGCGCCCATCTCGGCGAGGATCTCGTTGGAGGCAGATACCAGTTCACCGGTGACCGCGTCGACGAGATGGAGTTCCATCTCGACACCGATGGTCGGTCGTGCGTTCGACGTGAAATGGATCGTCACGCCGTCCCCCGGTCACCGGTAGGTTTCGATGACCTCGGCGACCTGCTCCGGTGTCGTCTGTGGCCCGAATCGCCTGACCACGTTGCCGGCGCCGTCGACGAGGAACTTCTCGAAGTTCCACGTGATTTCAGCGCTGTCTCCATCGCCGGGCGCCTCGCTCTTGAGCCACTTGTACAGCGGCGCTGCACCGTCTCCGTTGACCTCGATCTTGCTGAACATCGGGAACGTGACGTCGTACTTGGACGTTGCGAACTCGAGGATCTCGGCGTCGGAGCCGGGTTCCTGTGCTCCGAACTGATTGCACGGGAATCCGAGCACGATGACGTCGTCGTTGTCTTCATGGAGCGCACGCAGACCTGCGTACTGAGGCGTGAGGCCTCAAGCGCTGGCGACGTTGACGATCAGACAGATCTGGCCCTCGAACCGATCGAACGGCACCCGCTCGCCGGTGATCGAGGTCATCTCGAGCTCGTGGAAGGTTGACATCTGCGCGACCATAGTGCGTGGGCTCAGGCTCCATCTGTTGGACGTCGAAACCGACTTGCCACATCGAGTGCCATGGTCTTGCTCGTCGTGATGCGACCGATCGCATCGAGGAAGTCGCGTCCTTCGATCACCAGGAGTCGGCTCGGTTGGGTAGCGGTCACCGTGGCGGTTCGAACGCAGTCGTGCAACAGCGCGATCTCACCGAACGAGTACGGGGCCACCACCTCGCGAACGATCTCGTTCTGCACACTGATCTCGACGGCCCCCTCGACGAGGACGAAGAACTCGGATCCGTCTTCGCCCTCGGTGATCAACGCGCATCCCGGGTCGGCGACGCGGACTTCGAGATGATCGGCGAGTTCCTCGAGGGTCGGAAGTGGCAGGAGGTCGAGAAATCCGACGGTGCGCAGCGACTCCAACGTGGCCGCATCGATGTCGACGGACCGCGTCGCCACTCGTCGGAGACCCAGCGACGCGAAGAGGAGAACGATCGCGGACGCCACGCCGATCCACGCCAGCAACGTCGACAGCTCGTGCCGCGTCACGACGACGCCCGCGATCGCCGCGCCGGCCGACATGGCAAGGAAGAACCACGAGCGCAGGATTCCGAAGACACGGCTCGTCATCGACTCGGAACTCGCGCGTTGCAGCAGGGTGTGGCCGCAGACCTCGACGAGCGCATCGCCGGCCCCGAGCGTGCCGACGAGCAGCAGGGCGGTGACGAGGTGCCCGATGTGGCCGAGCGCGATCAGCGGTAGCGACAACAGCAGTACCCCCATCGTCGTGAGAGCGAACAGGCTCCACATTCTTCGTCGGTGCATCAACGCCGACGCCAGGAGCCCGCCGGCGGCGAATCCGGCCGACAACATCGCGGCTGCGCTGCCGCCGCGACCCAGTTCGTCGAAGGCGACTGCGACGAACACCACGTCGAACGATCCGATCAGAAGTCCGGTCGCAGCGATGAACCCGATCACTCGTCGTGGGCCGGATGTCGTGGCTGCGTAGGCGATGCCGTCGGCAGCCGCGCTCAGCACCGTGTGCAAACCTGCCGTCGACGTCGTGCGATCGTCGGGCGGGAGGCGTAGCGCGATGGCCGCTGCGGTCAACCCGCACATCAGCGCGAGCGCCGCGAACACCCATGATGCTCCCGCCAGGACGAGCGCTGCCGACGTGAGCAGCGGGCCGAGAAGACTTCCGGCCGTGCGCACGAACGACTGGGACACATTCCACTGCAGCAGTTGCACTGGCGTGCGGGCATGGCGCACCAGCAGACTCGCGATGGTGGCCGGCGTCGATTCCAGCGAGATCGTGAAGGCCGCCGCAAGTGCGAAGACGAGCCAGAGGTCCGCCGAGACAGCGAGCGAGACGGCGATGCCGGTCGCCGACACCGCGAGGACGCCGAACCCGACGGACAGCACCAGTTGGCGGGGAAATCGATCTCCCGCAGCGGCGACCACCGGTGCCAGCACGGCGGTCGGGACGAGTTGAACGACCACGGCCAGACCGGTCGCACCTGCTCCACCTCGATCGAAGGCGACGACGAGCACCGTGATCCATGCAGTGACCTCGGCAATGGAGAACACGAATTCGACGGCCAACAGACGGCGGACGACGGGAGGGGTCGCCAGGATGCGTTCGCTCGATGTCGTCATGTCGTCGGACGCCCGCTTCTGCCGGGGCGGACCGGGCGATGGTAGACGAGGACGATGCACGAGACGCCGTCCGGAAGATGCGTCGCAGCGGCACGCCGTGACGGTCGATAACATCTGACCACCCATGTCCGCCGACCGAAAACGAAGTTGACGCCGTGCTGACTGCTCTCGGGTTGTTCGGGGTCGTTGCGCTCATCGCAGCCAACGGGTACTTCGTGGCCGTCGAGTTTGCGTTCGTCGCTGCTCGCCGAAGCCGGTTCCTGGAGCAGGCCGAGGAAGGCGATCGCCGTTCGAAGCGTGCGATCGACGTCCACAAACGGCTGAGTTTCATGCTTTCGGGGGCTCAGCTCGGCATCACGGTCACCACCCTGCTGGTCGGTTTCATCGCCGAGCCGGCCATCGCCTCGGTCATCGAGCCGGCGTTGGTGGCCGTCGGTGTTCCCGAGTCGGTCACCTTCGGGATCTCGATCACGCTTGCACTGATCCTGGCGACGATGGCGCAGATGGTCTTCGGCGAACTCGCCCCGAAGAACCTGGCGATCGCCAAGCCCGAACCGGTCGCTCGAACGCTCGCGTCGTCGATGTGGTTGTTCATGCGTCTCGCCGGGCCGATCATCCGACTGTTCGACGGATCGGCGAACCGACTGCTTCGACTCGTGGGCGTCGAGCCGGTCGAGGAGTTGCGAGGGGCGGTGTCGACCGAGGAACTCGACCTGATCGTCGACTCGTCCGCCGAGAGCGGACACCTCACGCAGAGCCAAGCGGCGCTCCTCGAACGGGCGATCGACTTCGGTGAACTGGAAGCGTCCGATGCGATGGTCCCCTGGAATCGGGTGGTCACGATCGACATCGACGCCACCGCGTCCGACCTGCGCGATCTGATGGCCTCGACACACTCGCGGTTTCCGGTCGTCGACCTCGACGGCCAGGTGCAGGGCGTCGTCCATGCCAAGGACCTGCTGGGCGTCGAGCGGTCCGACTACGAGACGACGCACGTGTCCGAATTGTTCCACGACATCCTGGCCGTCCCCGAGGCGGCGGGTCTCAACGTGGTGCTCGCGGAGCTTCGGTCGCGGGCGACCGAGATGGCGATCGTGATCGACGAGTATGGCGGTCCCGCCGGCGTGGTGACACTCAAGGACATCGTCGAGGAACTCGTCGGCGACATCGAGGACGAGTACGACCCGAGCGCGCCGGGCGACCACGTCGAGACCGAGCCGGGCGTGTGGTCGGTGGCCGCATCTTCCCGGCCCGACGAGATCGAACGCATCACCGGCTTCGACCTGCCCGATGGCGAGTACGACACGGTCGCCGGTCTCGTGCTCGATCGTCTGGAACGGATACCCGAGGTGGGCGACTCGTTCACCGTCGATGGCATTCGTGTCGACGTGCTCGCCCTGGACGGGTTCGCCATCGAACGGATCGAGCTGCGCGTCGATCCCGACGCGCTCGACGAGGCCGCCCACCACGACCGCTCGGCACGCCCGGACGACTCCGGCGAGTCCGTCGCGGCGACGAGCAGCGAGGTGAACGCTGATGCTCGCCGCGACCGAGGGGATCCACGTCAACTGGGCCGGCATCGGCTTGGCGGTCGTGTTGCTCGCGCTCAACGCCTTCTTCGTCGCTGCGGAATTCGCACTGCTCGCCTCGCGTCGATCGCGCATCGAGCAGCTTGCCGCCGAGGGCGACCGCCGCGCCCGTCACGCGCTTGCCGGGCTCCGCGAGATCACCTTGATGCTCGCCGGCGCGCAGCTCGGCATCACGATGTGCTCGCTCGGTCTCGGTGCTGTGGCCGAACCGGCGGTGGCCGGCATCATCGAAGGCGTGCTCGGCGAGGCGTTCTCGCTGTCGGACACGACCCGACACATCATCGCGTTCTCGATCGGGTTGTCGATTGTCGTGTTCCTGCACATGGTCGTTGCCGAGATGGCCCCGAAGTCGTGGGCGATTGCCCATCCCGAGCGTTCGGCGCTGCTCCTCGCGCGTCCGTTCCGGCTCTTCGTCAGCGTCTTGCGACCGTTGATCCGCTTCCTCAACGGGATGGCGAACGTCGCCGTGAAGGCGGTCGGGGTCGAGCCGCAGGGCGAGCGGGCGATGGCCCACTCGCCGAGCGACCTGCTGCTCTTGATCGAGGAGTCGGCAGGCCACGGTGGTCTCGCGGCCGAGGAACACGAGCTGCTCGCTCGGTCGCTGGAGCTGTCGGGGCTGACGGCCGCTGACGCGATGACCGTGCGGCGCGACATCGTCGCCGTCGGCGTGGAGGTGACCGCCGACGTCGTGGCAGCTGAAGCGCATCGGACCGGTCGTACCCGTGTCGTCGTGCACGAGGGCGACCTCGATCACGTCCGCGGATTCGTGCACGCGAAGGACGTTCTCCGGCTGGCGAACGGCACCTGGACGACGACGACGGCCGGCACGATGACCCGCCCGATCATGGTGACACCGGAGCACCACGGACTCGAGGATCTGTTGGTCGAGATGCGCACGAGGCGCCAGCACATCGCACTCGTCGTCGACGAGCACGGCATGGTCCTCGGGCTCGTCACGCTCGAAGACGTGATCGAGGAGCTGATCGGCGACTTCGACGACGAGTCCGACCGGCGTCTCGGTGATGCTCAGCCGCTCGCCGGTGGCGGGTGGAAGATCCCGGGCACGATGCGCGTCGACCTGTTCGAGGAGTGCACCGGGGTCGTACTGCCCGATGGCGACTGGCAGACGGTGGCCGGCTATGTGATCGACGTCCTCGACGAGATCCCGGCCGAGGGGGAGTGCGTCCGTACCGAACTCGGCGAGTTCGAGGTGGTCGAGATGGACGGATACGCCATCGAGACACTGCACGTTCGGCCTGGGCGCGTCCGGCGGGAGGGTGAACGCCTGGGGGCCTCGGACTGAGTCATGGCGTATCCGACCCGACTGTTGAACGACAACGAGACCGTCAGCGTCGACCTGCACCCGCACTGGTGGTTCCTGGCGGGCCCGACGTGTGCCGTCGTCGCATCGATCGGTGCTGGCGTGGTCACGCTGTCGGTCACCGATGCCGATTCGACGACACGCACGGCCGCGAGTTGGGCGGTGATCGCGGCGATCTTGGCCAGTTCGTTGTGGCTCGTCAGTCGCTACGGACGTTGGTTGACCACGCATTTCGTGATCACCAATCGGCGGGTGATCTTCCGGACGGGCCTGCTGAGCAAGCGGGGCATCGAGATCCCGATCGATCGTGTGAACACGGTGCACTTCAGCCAGGGCATCATGGAACGGCTGGTGGGTGCGGGTGACCTGTTGATCGAGTCGGGTGGTGACAGCGGCCAGCAACGGTTCACCGACATTCGCCAACCCGACCGGGTCCAGCGCGTGCTGCACGCCGAGATGGAGGCCCGCGAGTTGCGCGGGCGGGGCGCCGAGGGCGTCGTCGACGTGGCCGGGCAGCTGGAGAAGCTCGAGTTGATGCTGATGCGCGGCACGCTCACGCCCGATGAGTTCGAGCGTCAGAAGCGTCGGTTGCTCGGGACGTGAGCGCGAACCAGCGGATCGTGAGCCTCGTGCCGTCGAGCACCGAGACGCTGCTGGCGCTCGGAGCCGACGTGGTGGCCTGTACCCGGTTCTGTGAACAGCCCGACCTGCTGCACGTCGGCGGCACGAAGAACCCGGACATCGACGCGATCGTCGACCTGCGCCCCGACCTCGTGGTGATGGACCGGGAGGAGAACCGGATCGAGGACCACGACGCGCTCGTCGCCGCTGGGCTGGAGGTGTTCGTCAGCGACGTCCGTTCCGTCGACGATGCCGTCGACCTCGTCGAACAGCTGACCGCGCTGGCTCACGCCTCACCCGACACGTACACGCTGTGCCGAGCACGTTGTGGTCGTCGGTCGTCCAGCGCTGGCAAGCGTCGGACGGCGTTCGTTCCGATCTGGCGACGGCCGTGGATGTCGATCGCCACGGGTACGTATGGCGCGTCGTTGCTCGACCTGCTCGGCGTCGACCTGGTGACCGCCGACGCTGCCGACCCGTACCCGACGGTCGAGCTGCGCGAGATCGCCGACCGTTGTCCGGATCTCGTGCTCGTACCGAGCGAGCCCTACGTGTTCACCGACGCTCACCTCGATGAAATCGCAGGAGCGCTGCCGACGGCAACGATCGTCAGGATCGACGGCCAGGATCTCTTCTGGTGGGGTGCGCGTACACCGCACGCGATCGACCGGTTGTCGGCAGCACTGTGACCTCGGACGAGGTCCGGCCAGAGCCGGTGGGCGCCGTGGCCGGCCGTGACGACCCAGCCGTCGGCGACCGCGCCGGGCTCGCAGATCGCACTGGCGCAACCACCGAATCCGCCGCCGGGGCGCAGGTCGATCGTCGAACCGTTCGATTCGAACTCGATCGTGGTTCCCCCATCGATCGCGATCGCATCGACACGCTCCGTTTGCCGTCGCGTCGAATCGCTCTGCAACACTCGGGCCGATGCCACACGCTGCACTCCCATCGGGGATCGAACTCGAGTACGTCACCACCGGCGATCCGACGAATCCGCCGTTGCTGGTGGTCAACGGCTACACCAGCCAGCTGATCTCGTGGCCGAACGGGTACATCGACCAACTGGTCGCGCAGGGGCTGTTCGTTATCCGGTTCGACAATCGTGATGTCGGCCTGTCGACGAAACTCGATGGACAGCTCGTGTCGCCCGGAGCGGTGCTGACCGCACAACTGCAGGGAGAACCCGTCCCACCGGTGCCGTACACGCTGTCGGACATGGCAGCCGACGGCATCGGTCTGCTCGATCACCTCGGCATCGACCGGGCACACATCGTCGGCAACTCGATGGGCGGCATGATCGTGCAGACGATGGCGATCGAGCATCCCGACCGCATCGCCAGCGTCACGTCGGTCATGAGCAGCCCCGGTGATCCGCGTGTCGGCAAGCCCACTCCCGAGGCGCTCGATGCGCTGCTCGCACCGTCTCCACCTGAACGCGACGAGTACATCGCGGCATCATTGAGTTCACGGATCTGGGCGTCGAGGAAGCACTACGACCCCGCCTGGTTGCAGGACGTCGCAGCCGCGCAGTACGACCGGTGTTTCTATCCGGAAGGCACCATCCGCCAGCTCGCTGCCATCCATGCGTCGGGCGACCGCAGCGAGGGTCTCTCGACGCTCGCGGTTCCGATGCTCGTGATCCACGGGCGCGACGACACCCTGATCACCCCCGAGGGTGGCGAACGCACCGCCGAACTCGTGCCCGGATCGCGGTACCTGCTGTTGGCCGACATGGGCCACGACCATCCCGCGCCGCTCTGGCCGGTGCTCGCCGAGGCAATCGGCGGCCACGTCCGAGCCAGCATGATCACCCACCCATCCACGAATCGGAGCTGAACACCATGGCCGGACCCCTCAGCGGTTACAAGATCATCGAGATCGCGGGCATCGGCCCCGGTCCGTTCGCGGCGATGCTGCTCGCCGACATGGGCGCCGAGGTGGTCCGGGTCGAACGAGCCGGCGCCGTCCGCGGCCCCGTGCCCGACGGTCCGCACTTCGACGTGCTGCTGCGCGGACGCAAGAACGTCGCGATCGACCTCAAGCACCCGGACGGGGTCGAGGCGCTGCTCACGCTCGTCGAATCAGCCGACGCCATGATCGAGGGGTTCCGACCCGGCGTGATGGAGCGCCTCGGCGTCGGCCCTGACGAGTGCCTCGCCCGCAACCCGAAGCTGGTCTTCGGACGCATGACCGGCTGGGGTCAGGACGGCCCCTATGCGCAGGCCGCCGGCCACGACATCAACTACATCGCGCTGGCTGGTGCGCTGTCGCATTTCGGTCGGGCCGGCGAGGCCCCGGTGCCACCGCTCAACATGGTCGGTGACTTCGGCGGCGGTGGCATGTTCCTCGCGTACGGCGTGGTGTGCGCGTTGCTCGAAGCCCAGCGCAGCGGTCAGGGTCAGGTGGTCGACACGGCGATGGTCGACGGCGCCGCCGTGTTGATGTCCATGTTCTGGGCGTTCAAATCGATCGGCATGCACGACGAGAACGCTCGTGGCACGAACCTGCTCGACACCGGCGCCCACTTCTACGACGTCTACAAGTGCAGCGACGGCGAGTACATCTCGATCGGCTCGATCGAGCCGCAGTTCTATGCGGAGCTGATGCGGCTCACCGGTCTCGGCGGCGACGAACAGTTCGCGAAGCAGATGGACAGGGCCGAATGGGCGTCGCTCAAGAGCCGCTTGACCGAGGTGTTCGCCCAGAAGACCCAGGCCGAATGGTGCGAGCTGATGGAGACGACCGACGTGTGCTTCGCCCCCGTGCTCACGATGAGCCAGGCGGCCCGGCATCCCCACAACGTCGAACGTCAGACGTTCATCGACGTCGCGGGCACCATGCAACCAGCGCCCGCACCGCGGTTCAGTCGCACCCATGCCGAGGTCGCGAGTCCACCGGCGCATGCCGGCGCGCACACGCGTGAGGTGTTCGAGGCGTGGGGCGTCGATGTGTCCACGATCGACGCGTGGGCTGAGGGGGGTGCAATTCGCCAGGCTGGCTGATCGAATCACCGGCGATGTCGACGCTCGTCTGTTTCCACGCCCATCCTGACGACGAGGTGATCAGCACCGGCGGCACCATCGCTCGTGCTGCCGCCGATGGCCACCGTGTGGTTCTCGTGGTGGCCACCAACGGCGACCATGGCGAGGTACCGGCCGACCTCGGAACGAACGAGACACTGGTCGAGCGTCGCCGATCCGAGACCGAGGCATCCGCTCGGGTGCTGGGCATCGACCGGGTGGTCTGGCTCGGCTACACCGACTCGGGCATGACCGGTTGGGAGCAGAACGACGACCCGAACAGCTTCCACCTCGCCGATCCCGACGTGGCCGGCGCCCGGCTCGCCGAGGTGCTGCGAGCGGAATCCGCCGACGTTCTGACGATCTACGACTGGCACGGCAACTACGGACATCCAGATCATGTCGCCGTGCATCGGGTCGGGTTGGCGGCGGCGCGTTTGGTGCCGGACGTTCGGGTGCTGGAGGCGACGATGAACCGCGACGCGTTCGTGCGGATGATCGCAGCAGCTCGCGAGGCCGGTGCCCAGCTTGGCGACGCGGGCACCGAGCAGGTCGAGTTCGACCCCAACGGACCTGCCGACGACGGCAACCCGATGGGGACGCCGGAAGCCGAACTGACGCTGGCGGTCGACGTGTCCGCCCACCTCGACGCCAAGCGCAACGCGATGCGCTGTCATCGCAGCCAGATCGAGGAGACGTCGTTCTTCCTGCAGATGCCCGACGAGGTGTTCGCCCAGTCGTTCGGTACCGAATGGTTCATCGAGCACGACACCCAACCACCCGTGCGCCTCGGCTGGATCTTCCCCAGCTCCTGACCCTCCGACCGCCCACTCCGGTTGCGATGAGCGAAGCAACCGGATACGGCGGTTTGGCTCATCGGTGGGCGAGGGTGGCGGGTTGCGATGAGCGAAGCAACCGGATACGGCGGTTTGGCTCATCGGTGGGACGGGGGTGACGGCGGGATCCGCCGCTGATCGGGCAGACTCGGACATGATGTCGGTCATGATTCGGCGCCATGTTGCCCTGTTGATCATCGGAGGACTCGCGCTCGCCGCGTGTGGTGGTTCCGGCGACGACCCTGCCGCGACCACCGAGTTCACGCTGTTGCCGCCGACCTCGTCGACCAGCACCACCTCGACATCCACGACGTCGACCACCAGCACCACGTCGACCACGACCACCACCACCACGACGATCGTGGCGACCAGCACCACGGTGGCCGATCCGGCGGTCGCCGAACTCCTGCTGAGCGGCGACGGCATCGGCACTGCGGGCTTCGGGGCGGACCCCGACGGCGTCATCGAGTACATGAACTCCTACCTGGGTCCGCCGAGCAACGACACCGGTTGGATCGACCCGCTCACCATCGGGTTGTGTTCGGGTGACGAACTCCGCCAGGTGTCGTGGGGAGTGCTCACGTTGCTGTTCGGTGACGTGTCCGAAGTGGTCCAGGGTCGCCGGCACTTCTTCGGCTATGCGTATGGCGACCAGAGCGAGATCGGTGCTGCCCCGGTTGGGCTGCAGACGACCCGCGGCGTGATGATCGGCTCGCGGGTGGTCGATGTCCGCGCCGCCTATCCCGCGGCGACCATCAATCCCGAGGACGACTTCACGCCGCCGTTCTTCTACGTCAACGACAGCCTGCGTGGCTTTCTCACCGGCGTGACCGACGATGCCACGGTCACCGCCATCCTCGGCGGCGGCGACTGCGGCATCTGACCGTCCGCACTCCCGTGGCGTTGTACGACTTCCACCGCTCGCTGGCATGGTTTCTGATCCTGTCGAACGCGGCCGTCGGCGTATGGGCGCTCGCCGCTCACGTCGTTCCGGTGTTGCGGGTGCGGCCGTTGTGGTGGGCGACCACCGTGGCGCAGGTGTCCGCGTTCGTCATCGCCATCGTCGGCGTCGTGATGCTCGACCGGTACGGGCTCGAACTCGATCAGTTCCATGCGTTGTACGGATTCAGCTGCATCGTCGCCGTCGGAATCCTCTACAGCTACCGCGGAAGCCCGTTCGTGAAGGACAAGGTCTACCTGCTGTACGGCTTCGGCAGCCTGTTCATCATGGGGCTCGGCATCCGGGCGATGTACATCGGCACGCACTCGCCGCTGGCGCGCTGAACCGTCCGATCAGTAACCGATCCCCGACACGCCGATGCCGCGTGGCAGCTTTGCCGGGTCCCACGACAGCTGTGCGAGGCCCTGCTGGCAGGCGAACCGATCGGTCATTCCTGCCACGTAGGCGACTGCGGATCGAAGCGCTTCGGGACCGCCCGCGTCGACGTAGTCCGCTCGATCGCCGAGCGCGGCGGCGATCGTCGAGTGTGGAATCGCGTGCGGTCGGTCGGCGTAGTGCTCGACCAACGCCCGGAGCAGCGACACCACCGCCGAGGCCTGCTGCTGGCTCGCAGGACGCAGGTATACGTACTCGTAGTTGAACCGTCGGAACTCGGCGAGTGCCTCGGCGATGTCGGGAACCATGCCGATGCGACCGGTGGCTGTCGTGGCGGTCACCATCGCTCGTACGAACGTGCCGAGCTGGCGTGAGCGGTCGCGTCCGCAGCGCTCGGCGACGATGGCAGGCAGCATGTCGGCGGTGGCGATGCCGGCCGCGACGGCGTCTTCGAAGTCGTGGCACACATAGGCGATCCGGTCTGCCCACGAGACGACCTCGCCCTCCGGCGTTCGTGGTGCAGGCAAGCTCCACGAGTGGTTGCGGATCCCGTCGAGCGTCTCCGCGCACAGGTTCAGCGGCTGGAGGGTGACATCGGCGCCCCAGGGGGCGTGGTCGAAACCACCGTCGAGGTAGGGCGACAGCGCATCCTCGCTCGCGTGGCCACCCGGGCCGTGACCGCAGTCGTGGCCGATCGCCATCGCTTCGACGAGGGGCACGTTGAGGCTCAACGACTCGGCGATCGATCTGGCCACCTGCGCGACTTCGAGGGCGTGGGTCATCCGCGTGCGTTGGTGGTCGTCGGGGAACACGAAGACCTGCGTCTTGCCGGCAAGGCGTCGGAAGGCCGAGTCGTGCAGGATCCGGTCGCGGTCGCGCTCGAAACACGTCCGGAACGGGTCGGGTTCCTCGTCGATGGCCCGGTTGCCGGCGCCCAGTGCTCGGGTGGCGTTGCTGGCGAGAGCGGCGGCCTCGTGGTCCTCGCGGGCTTCGCGGGTTCGAACCACGGCGTCACCAACCGTTGCGGTCGAGTCGGCATGGGCGACGACCACGTCGTCGGCACCGTGGCCGGTCATCGTCGCCGCCCACCGCTCGGCCCGGTCCTCGCGCGAGTCCGGGAACGGAAGATCGGCCATGGGAAAACGATAGGAGATGGCGTCGCGTCGGGGGCGTTAGCCTCGAAGAAATGTCGCAGTTCGTCGACGAGTGCCAACTGAACGTTCGCGGTGGTGATGGCGGCGCGGGCTGCATCAGCTTCCGCCGTGAAGGTCCCGAGGCGATGGGTGGGCCGAACGGTGGTGATGGCGGCAACGGCGGCGACGTCTGGCTGGTCGCCGATCACAACGTGTCATCGCTGCTCGCGTTCCGTGACCACCCGCACCGTCGTGCTGACGACGGCGTGCACGGCAAGGGCAAGGACATGCACGGCCGCCGTGGCGAGTCGCTCGACATCACCGTGCCGATGGGCACCGTCGTGTTCGACATGTACTCCGGCGACATGCTCGCCGAACTCGTCAACCACGGCGACCGCTGGCTCGCCGCGGCGGGCGGGCGAGGCGGACGTGGCAACGCCAAGTTCCTGTCGAACAAGCGGCGGGCGCCGAGCTTCGCCGAACAGGGCGAACACGGCGAGCAGCGTTGGCTGAAACTCGAACTCCGGTTGATGGCCGACGTCGCCCTCGTCGGTTTCCCCAACGCCGGCAAGTCGACGTTCATCAGTGTGATCTCCGCGGCCAAGCCGAAGATCGCCGACTACCCGTTCACCACGCTCGAGCCGAACCTCGGCGTCGTTCGGGTCGACGACGCGACCGAGTTCGTCGTCGCCGACATCCCCGGCCTGATCGAAGGCGCCAGCGAGGGCAAGGGGCTCGGGCACCGTTTCCTGCGCCACATCGAGCGGGCACGAGTGCTGTGCCTGCTGCTCGACCTGGCATCGATGGACGGTGTCAGCCCGCAAGAGCAGGAGCGCATCCTGCTGCACGAGTTGGGCGCCTACCGTCCCGACCTGTTGGACCGGCCTCGGGTGGTCGTGGGAACCAAGGCCGATGTCGTGCAGGCCGACGAACTGGCGACACTGGGTTGGACAGGGTCGATCATGTCGGCGGTCACGGGCCAGGGCGTGTCCGACGTGGTCGGCCAACTCGCGCGCGAGGTCCACGACGTTCGCCAGAGCATCGAGTGGGAAGAGGGCGTGGTGGTTCTGCGACCCGAGGCGAGTGGAGCGGCCGTCGAGCGGATTGCCGACGGCGAGTTCCGGCTGCTCGGGCGTGATGTCGAGCGTGTCGTCGCCCTCAACGACGTGACCACTCCCGAAGCACTGTCGTACATCGACTATCGACTCGACCGTCTCGGCGTACCGAAGATGCTGTCCAAGGCGGGTGCCCGCGAGGGTGACATCATCTGGATCGGCGAGTTCAGCTTCGAGTACTCGCCGGATCTCTGAGGCCACAATGCGTGTCGTAGCGAAGATCGGAACCGCTTCGATCACCGACGATCGTGGCGCCATCGACGTCGCTGCGGTCGCCAAGCTCTCCGACGAGGTGGCAGCACTGCGCAGCGACGGCCACGAGGTGATCGTCGTCTCGTCCGGTGCCGTGGCAGCGGGAGTCGCTGCGCTCGGGCTCGCGGAGCGTCCGACCGACATGCAGACACTGCAGGCGATCTCCGCGGCCGGGCAGAGTCGACTGGTCGAGGCGTACAACCGTGAGCTCGCACGCCACGATCTGCTTGGTGCCCAGGTGCTGCTCGACCCGCACGACTTCGTCGACCGCACCCAGTACCTCCACGCCCGCAGCACGATCGAGCGGCTGTTGGAGTTGGGCTGCATTCCGGTGGTCAACGAGAATGACGCCATCGCCAACGATGAACTTCGCTATGGCGACAACGACCGCTTGGCAGCGCTGCTCGCGAACAGCATCGGAGCGGACGTGCTGGTGCTGCTCACCGACATGGACGGCGTGTACACCGCTGACCCGCGGCGCGATCCGGCGGCGACGCTGATCCCGTTGGTCCACGTCGGTGATCCGTTGCTGGCAGTCCGCGCAGAGGCCGGCGGCAGCGGGCGGGGGAGCGGCGGCATGGCGTCGAAGCTCACCGCGGCGCGCATGGCGTCGTGGTCGGGGTTGCGCAGCGTGATCGCCCGCGCGTCACGCCCCGATGTGTTGGCCGGTGCGGTGTCGGCAGAACTGGTGGGTACCACATTCGAGGCTCACGACCGCACGTTGTCGGCGCGCAAGCTGTGGATCGCGTTCGCCTCCGAGGTGATGGGCGCTGTCGAGGTCGATGCCGGTGCCGAGCGGGCACTGACCGATCGTCCGAACAGCCTGCTGCCCGCCGGTGTGGTGGCGGTGCGAGGGGCGTTCGCCGAAGGCGACACTGTCGACATCGTCGGCCCGGACGGCCGGGCGTTTGCGCGTGGGTTGGCGGCGGTCGGTGCGGACACCGCTCGACGGGTGGTCGGGCTGCGTACCGGAGATCTCCCCGATGGCGTCAACCACGAAGTCGTCCACCGCGACGACCTCGTCGTCCTGCCCACCTGAAGACGGCGCTGGGGGTCGGGGTCAGAAGGGGAGGCGGCGGCGGACGGCGTCGAGTTCGGGGACTCCGAGTGCGAACAGGACGCCGAGGTAGACCACCACGCCGACCACGGCACCGACCACGAGGCGCACGACCGCGTCGACACCCGTGGTGCCACCGATCTGCTGGGTGGCCAACCACACGGCCTCGGCCATCAGGATTGCGGCGAGGACCATCGGGGCAAGGCTGCGCAACGTCGAGCGCACGGAGAACCCGGGCACCTTGTAGCTGAGGATCTGCATCGACCACAGCGACGAGATCACATACGCCAACGCGAATGCGAGTCCGAGTCCCAACACGCCGTAGCGGTCGACGAGCACCAGAGCGAGCACGATGTTGATCAGGTTCTCGACGACGTTGATCTTGAATGGCGTCTTGGTGTCCTTGTGCGCATAGAACCCGCGCAGCAGGAACATGTAGATCGAGAACGCCCCGAGTCCGAGCGCGAGTCCGGCGAGCGCTCGCTGGGCCGCGTCGGCATCCTCGGCGCTGAACTCGCCGCGCTGCAGCAACGCCCCGATGATCGGCTGTCGGAGCACGAAGATCCCGACGCCGGCAGGGATTGTGAACAGCGCGGTCATCCGCAGCCCGAGCGACGCCTGGTCGACGAAACCGATGCGATCGCGCCGGGCGACCGATCGTGACATCTCCGGCTGGAACGTGGTCGCGATCGAGACGGCCAGGAGTCCGTGCGGGAGGACGAAGAACGTGAACGCCGTGATGTACGCGCTCGCGTCACTGGAGCCCGGCGCAGCCAGGTTGCGGACCACGAGCAGGGCGATCTGGTTGGCGACGACGAAACCGATCGTCCAGAACGACAGCGACAACAAAGTGCGCACCGCCGGGTGCCTCAGGTCGAAGTTGGGTCGGAACCGGAACCCGGTGGCGAACATGGCGGGGACCAGGACAGCTGCCATCGACGCGATCCCGACGGTCGCGCCGAGACCGAGGGTCCAGCGCAGCCGGTCATCGGTGAGCACCTGCTCCAACTGCCAGTCCCCGGAGCCCGGATTGGGCAGCGACAGCAGGAACGCGATGATGACGACGTTGGGAAGAATCGGTGCCCACGCCGCTGCGAAGAACCGTCGACGACTGTTCAAGAACGCGTTGGCAAGGCCGACGAGGCCGTAGAAGAAGATCTGGATCAGGAAGATGCGCGCGAGGGTCGTGCCGACCTCGCGGTAGACATCCGGATCGACGCCGTCGGCGATGTTGACCGAGTACAGCCCGAAGATCACCGGCGCGGCGATCACGGCGGCGACGGTGAGGAGGCCCATCAGCGCAATCGACACGGTGAGGAGGACGTTGGTGGCCTCGTCGTCGTCGGTTTCGATGAACGTCGAGAACAGCGGCACGAGCGTTGCCGACAGCAGCCCACCGAGGAGGAGGTCGTAGACGATGTTCGGTGTCTCGTTGGCGATCAGGTACGCGTCCGAGAGGGCACTCTGGCCGATCACGTAGAGCAGCACCGTCAGTCGCAGGAACCCGGTGACGCGGGAGATGGCCGTGCCGCTGGCAACGACGACGTTGCTCCGCAGCAGTCCATTCATCCGAGCGAACGCTAGTGCTGCCGCCCGATCACCCCGCGGCACCAATTGCAGCAGGGGTCAGACCCCTGGTGAAATCGTCCACACGAGAAGGGGGTGGCGGTTGCGGCGCAGGCGGGGCCGGTCAGGGTCGGGGAGTGTGCGGAGTTGATCGAGGACGGGTTCGACCACGTCCGCCCACGTCGCGTCGTCGACGTCGAACATCGAGGAGTAGATGCGGTTCTCGATTCCGTGGATCTGTTCGGTGACCGAGCTCTCGAACTCGTCCCATCCGGTGAATCCCTCGTGTTCGAGCGCCATCGTGCGAAGGTCGGCGGCGACGATCTCGCTGCGGCTGAGGCGCTCGGTGCGCAAGGCGGCGAGGCCGTCGAAGATCGGGGCGATCTCGTCGTCGGATGAATACTCGCCGATGGAGAGAACGGCAATCACCCGACCACCGGGGCGCACGACGCGGGCGGCCTCGCGAAGTGTGGCGACCGGGTCGGGCACCAGCTGCAGCACCCACACGAAGTAGGCGGTGTCGACGCAGTCGTCGGCGATCGGTAGCCGGTCGACGTCGGCCATGGCGACCCGTTCACCGATGCGATCGACCGCTGCTCGCATCATCGACCCGCTGAGGTCGAAGCCGACGACGTCGATGCCGTGGCGGCGCAGTCCGTTGGCGATCACGCCGGTCCCGACGCCGAGTTCCACCACGGTCGGTCCGGCGATCCAGGGTGCGAGGTCGTCGGCAAAGTGATCACCACGTCGTTCGCCGCCGCGGGTCTCGTCGTAGATGGCGGCCACACGGTCGAAGGAAGTTCCCGGCATGACCGCACCGTAGGACATCCCAATTGACCCGCGGGTCAAGGCGCCGGGTAGCGTCGTCGCCATGACGACCACGGATGCCGGGGCGCCCGGTAGCACCACCAACCGTTTCGAGAGTGTGCAGTCGGTGCGCGACGCCCTGCGCGATGTCCACTACCTCGCCGACGAGGGCATCGCCGGGGTCGCGTACCTCGCCGACCGCCTGCAGAAGCCGATCCTCGTCGAAGGCCCGGCCGGTACCGGCAAGACCCAGCTGGCGAAGTCGGTCGCCGAGATCACCGACGCCCGACTCATCCGCCTGCAGTGCTACGAGGGCCTCGACGAGAGCAAAGCCCTCTACGAGTGGAACTACAAGAAGCAGCTCCTTCGCATCCAGACCGAGCGCGGCGACAACCCGGAGGACTGGACCGAGATCAAGGACGACATCTTCTCCGACGAGTTCCTCCTCACACGCCCGCTGCTGGAAGCGATCACCGCCACCGATCCGGTGGTGCTGCTGATCGATGAGGTCGACCGCGTCGAGGTCGAGACCGAAGCGCTGCTCCTCGAGATCCTCTCCGACTACCAGGTGTCGATCCCCGAGTTGGGCACGATCACGGCCACGCAGATCCCGCTGGTGTTCCTCACGTCCAACAACACCCGCGAGCTGTCCGAGGCGCTCAAGCGTCGCTGTCTGTATTTGCACGTCGACTATCCGCAGCTCGAACGCGAGAAGGAGATCGTGCTCGCCAAGGTGCCCGACATCACCGAGCACCTCGCCGACCAGGTCGCCCGCATCGTCCGCTCGATCCGCCAGCTCGACCTCAAGAAGGCGCCGAGCGTGTCGGAGACCCTCGACTGGGCACGCACGCTGATGCTGCTCAACATCGACACCATCGACGAGCAGACCGCCAAGGACACACTCAACGTGCTGCTCAAGTACCAGACCGACATCGCCAAGGCGGCGAAGGAACTCTCCGTCGACGAGTGATCGTCTGATGCTCGATCTCCTCAACGGCTTCGTCGTCGAACTCCGCAATGCTGGGCTGCCCGTCAGCCTCACGGAGAACCTCGACGCGATGGAAGCCGTGCAGCACATCCCCATCGAGGACCGCGAAGCGTTCAAATACGCGCTCGGCGCCACGCTGATCAAGAACCACGCGCACTGGCGCAGCTTCGAGACGGTGTTCGAGGTGTACTTCAGCCTGCGCGGCCCCGAGTACAAGCTCGTCCACGGCGACGACGACACCGACATCGACGAGTTGTGGCGTGAGCTGCAGGAGCAGCAGAAGCAGGAGGGTTCCGGAGGCGCCGGCGGCCTCGACAACCTCACCCCTGAAGAGATCGCCCAGATGCTGATGTCGGCACTGATGAACGGCGACCAGGGGATGATGCGGGCCATGGCGAAGCAGGCTGTGCAGCGGTTCGCCGGCATGGAGCCGGGGCGCCCCGTCGGTGGCACGTACTACCTGTACCGCACACTGCGGAATCTCGACCTCGACGGCATGCTGGAAAAGATGATGGACCAGGCCCGTCAGGACGCCGACGGCGATCTGACATCGCTGGAGGAGCGCCTCGAGAAGGAGGAGTTCGAGGACCGCATCGAGAAGTTCAAGGGCGAGATCGAAGCCGAGATCCGCCGCCGGCTCGTCGCCGACCGCGGCGCCGAGGCAATGGCCAAGACGCTGCGCAAGCCACTGCCCGAGGACGTCGAGTTCATGCATGCGTCGCGTGACGAGATGCAGGCGCTCAAGAAGTCGCTGTATCCGCTGACCCGTAAACTCGCTGCCCGGCTCGCTCGCAAGCGCCGCCACGGCCGCAAGGGTCCCCTCGACTTCCGCAACACGGTGCGACACTCACTCAGCTACGGCGGTGTACCGGCCGAGCCGAAGTTCAAGTACCCGCGTCCGGCCAAGCCCGAGCTGATCGTGGTCGCCGACATCTCCGGGTCGGTCGCCGCGTTCGCCCGCTTCACGTTGATGCTCGTGTACGCGATCCAGAACCAGTTCTCGAAGGTGCGCTCGTTCGTGTTCATCGACGGCATCGACGAGGTCACCGACTACTTCAAGGCCACCGAGGACATCACCGAGGCGATCCATCGGGTCAACACCGAAGCCGACGTGGTGTGGGTCGACGGACACTCCGACTACGGCCATGCCTTCGAGGTCTTCTGGGAGCGCTACGGCAAGGACATCGGCCCGAAGTCGACCGTCCTCCTGCTCGGCGACGCCCGCAACAACTACCACGCCAGTCAGGCGTGGGTGGTCAAGGAGATCGCCCAGAAGGCGCGGCACGTGTACTGGCTGAACCCCGAACCGCGCAGCTACTGGAACACCGGCGACTCGATCGTCGGCGAGTACGGCACGCACACCGATGGTGTCTACGAGTGTCGCAACCTGCGCCAACTCGAAGCCTTCGTCGAAAAGCTCGCCTGACGCGTCCAGTCCAGCCCGAAATATGCCTGGATTGTCGCGCTCAGCGCGACAATCCAGGCATATTTCGGGCTGTGGTTAGGGTTGTCGGGTGACTCCGCTCGACACGCTGATCGATCAGCTCGCTGAGCATCGTCGGGCGCTCGTGCTCGGCGATGGGGATTCGGTGGTCGCGATCGCGCTGCGCGATCGCGACGTGTGCATCGATGCGGTCCGAGGTGACTGGCCGAGCGTGCAGCTACCGGTCCGGTACTCGCTGGTGATCGTCGAGCCCGCTGACGCACCGGACGATCTTGCGGCGATCGTGCACTGCGCCGCCCAGCACGTCGGCCCGGGCGGCGAGGTCGTGCTGATCGGCGACGGGTCCGAGGAGGCCGCTGACCGTTTCGACCTGACCGAGCGCGGACGTGTCGGGGTCGAAGGGGTGCCGATCACCGTGTTGAGTCGCACCGAGCGCACCACGATCCACGACACGGTCTTCGCCGCTCGGACTCGCATCGCTCGAATCACCGCGCTCGAACTCGCCGACCGTTTGGTCTCCGACAATGCCCCGACCGTCGTCGACACTCGCACGTCCACTGACCGTGCTCGTTTCGGCGTGATCGCCGGGTCGATCCACGTGCCGCGCACCGTCGTCGAATGGCACCTCGATCCTGCCAACGGCTACCGGCACCCCGCAGTGACGTCGTTCGACCAACCGCTCGTGCTGGTGTGCAATGGCGGCTACAGCTCGTCGATGGCTGCGTCGAACCTGCTCGATCTCGGCTTCACCGATGTCGGGGATCTCGTCGGCGGGATCCGCGCATGGATCGACGCCGGCCACGACGTCGTCGAGGCGGACCATTCGCATCTCGATCTCTGAGTCCCGTCATCGACGGCGTGTCAGACGGCCTCTGGCCATTGCGGTCCACTCGCGTGGAAGGTTCGGCAATGTCGAGAGGGCGAACTCGTCGGCGGCCTCACGGATGATCTCGGCATGCGACGGATACGGATGGACGGACGTGAACAGTTTCCGCAGGCTGATGCCGTTGTCGATCGCGATGGTGAACATCCCGATGAGGTCCGTTGCCCCCGGCCCCACGATGGCGGCGCGAAGGATCCGGCCGGTGAACCGCTCGACGTCGACGACCAGGCGGCCGTCGGAGATGTCGTCGGTGTAGCCGCGGTCGACGTCGGCGTGGTCGACCACGATGCGTCGGCGGGAAGTTGCAGGGAACTCATCGAGCGTGCCGAGTGACATCCCGACCGATGCGACTTCGGGATCGCCGTGCACCGCGGTGGGAATTGCACCGACACGACCGAACTTCGGCACCTTCGGCAGGGCGATCGCTCGGACCGCTCGGCGTCCGATGGCCCCTGCTCCGTGCGTCGTGAGCGTGGTGCCGGTGACATCGCCGACCGCCCAGATCCCCTTGATCGACGTACGACCCCAGTCGTCGACGCTGATCCCGGACACCGTTGCATCGACGCCGGCACGTTCGAGGCCGAGCCCGTCGAGTCGCGGGCGCCGCCCGATGGCCATGAGGACCCGATCGACTCCTGCGATCACCGAGCCATCCGCCAGACGCGCCGTGGGGCCGTCGAAACAGTCGACCGAGGTGCCGAGATGCAGCTGTACGCCGCGCATCTCGAGGGATCGCTCGATCACCTCGGTGATCAGTGGGTCTTCCGACGCGAGCAGCCGATTCGATGCTTCGACGATGTGAACCTTCGTGCCGATCGTGGCGAACGCGGTCGCCATCTCGATCGCGATCGCACCACCGCCGAGGATCAGCAGCGTGTTCGGTGCTGCTTCGAGTTCGAACAGCTCCTCGTTCGTGACGACCCGGTCGCCACCAAGCCCTTCGATCTCGATCGTGACCGGCCGCGATCCGCCGGCGATCACGATGTGATCGGCGCGCACGAAGCTGGCTGCGGTTCCGTTGTCGACCCGCACGACGTGGGGTCCGTGCGAGGTGGTGAGCGATGCCCAGCCGCGCACGAGATGGATCCGTTCGTCGTGAGCCATCTCGTCGTCCTCGCGGCGGGCGAGGTCGTCACGCTTCGCCCGTGCCCACGCGATCGGGTCGTCGTTGCCGGCGCGAACGGCGTGAAGGAGCGCCTTCGAGGGGATGCATCCGAGGTTGGTGCAGTCTCCACCGACCTTGCCCCCCTCGATCAGCACGACGTCATGGCCGAATCCCGCGAGACCGATCGCCAGCGTGAGGCCACCCGAGCCGGCGCCGATCACCGCGGCTCGGTAGGTGCGGGTCGGGTCGTGACCGATCATGTGGGGCTCTCCTCGTCGGTGGCGAAACTCGGCATCGTCGGTGATCAACCGAGCCGGCGCCGCCCAGCCTTCCCATTCATGGTCGAGTTTCGTGTTTGGTCACTGCTCCACGACCGGTTCGTCCCCGAGCGGATTGGGTCGCCGCTCAGGGCGCGTCGACGCTGAGGTCGTGGATCGAGGAGGTGATGGGCCCATTGGTGGCCGAGCTCGAGAGGTAGGTGTAGAACCCGATCGCGCCGGGGTGCTGCATGGACGAGGTGGCGTCCGTCGTCGAACGAAGCCATGCAGCCGGTTCAGGTGTCCCGGTTGCCCAGGCCTTCGCTCGGATCGTCGTCGGATTCGTGCCGATCGCCTGGACGCGTACGTCGAGACGACGATCTGGTGCGGTCACGATGTCGGAGAGAACGATCTCGGGAGCGATGGTCTCAGAACCACGATCGAGCCGCAGCGTGTGGCGACCGTCCGAGCGGGTGCGCAACACCGCCCGATATTCGCCGCCCCCGGCAATCGACCGAGGGATCACGGAGACATACAAGCCGCTCCCGCTCGCCACCTTGTCGCTCGACAGCGTCACCCGGACATCGGCATCGGTTGCCGATACCGACCGCAGGTGTGCCTGCTGGCTCACGCCCGCAGGATTCGAGAGCCGTCCAGCACCGTCTGCAACGTCGAACGACGACGCGCTCGACACGGTCCAGCCTCCGCCGACGTCAGCGGTTGCCCAGCCACTTGTCACCGAGCGCTCGAAAGCGTCCGCAGCGATTGGCGACGGGCCCGGAGGCAGCGTCGCCGCGACCGTCGTTGTCGTGGTTGTCGTGGTCGTGGTCGTCGGGGAGGTCGTCGTCGTTGTCGTGGTCGTCGTCGGGGAGGTCGTGGTCGTCGGGGAGGTCGTCGTCGGCGTGGTGGTGCTCGGCGAGATGGTGGTCGTGGGCGCGGGAGGTGGCGGTGCTCCGGGGGTGATCGTGAAGGCGTCGCTGAAACTGCCGGACGTCGCCACGAAGCTGGCGGAGAGCCCGTCGGCAGTGATCGAGAGGTCGAGCACGCCGTGGCTCGGCTGCGAGTTGGCTCCGGACCACGCTGCGAAGTAGCCCGCCTCGTTGTCGGTTGCGTTCACGTCGCGCAACTCGATACCTCCGGTGCCGACGGTTGCGAACACGGTGCCGATGCCGGATCGGAACTCGCTGTCGGTGTCGACGATGCACGCTGAGTTGGTCGTACGGGGCGGCACCGTCGGGCAGGCCGCAGTGCCGGCGGCCAGCTGATGTGTCCGCGCGTAGGAGTGGTCATGGCCGTGAAGCACCAGGTCGACGCGTTTGTCGATCAACAAGTCGTAGAAGTCGTCGTTGGATGGGCAGCCGTTGGCGCCGACCGTCAGGCACGGGTAGTGCGATGTGACGATGATCCATTGTGCGCCGCGGGCGCGTCCGTCGTCGATCGCGTTCTCGAGCCACCGCCAGTGTGCATCCCCGCGGGCGTAGGTCCATCGGGTGCCCTCGAACGTCAGGTTCGGGCTCGCCTGGATGACGCGCACGAGCGGCGCGTTCACCGGGAAGTCCATCACGTACTCGCGCCCGTAGGTGCCACTGATGCTGGGCACCTGGTTCGGAAGACAAGCGCCGAAGTCGTTGATGTCGCCGTTGTTGTTGTCCTCGCTCTCGTGGTTGCCCGAGATCAACTGGAACGGGAAACCTTCACCGACGCGCTGCTTGACATAGTCGCACCACTGATACGGGGTGGAGGAGTAGCCGTAGGCGAGGTCACCGAGAGCGAGATGCGCATCGGGGTCTCGGCGGGCGATCTCGACGAGGACGTCGTCGGTGTAGGCGCTCGCGCCATAGTCACCCGCAGCGGTCAGGTGGACTTCTCGAGCGGCAGCGCCGGGTGACACCGCAACGACGGCGGCCGCACTCAGCCCGCCGAACACGGCTGCCATCGTCCATACCTGTCGCCGCACGCACCGCCCCTTTCCGTCGCCTTGATGAAGTCTTGACGATCACGTCGTTGGATGCAAGAGCGCCGTGCCGTCGTGGAATGCGCGGGTCAGGTCTCGAGCGGCCGGCCACGGAGTGCGCTGCGAGTGCGTTCGACCGTGGTGGCGACGGGGAGCACTGCGCCGGTCGACCGGCAGGAAGCGGACCGGTCGGAACCGAGCTGCGTCTCGATCGACGCTCTCGTGTCGAGCACCAGGTCGCGCAGCGTCACCATCAACGGCGGCGCGCCGATCGCGCTGTGCGCCTCGATCGAACCGAGCACTTCGGCGGCCACAGCGGGTTGGCCGATCCGATCGAGTGCGATCACACAGCGCATGAGTGTGTGCCACTGCTGCGCCCACTCGCCCGTGCGGTACCAGACGTCGACTTGCTCGGCGAGCTCCTCGCAACCGGCCTCCAGGTCGCCGTGCGACACCCGGAGAGCGCCGATCTCGGTGCGGGCGAACGCACTCATCCACCGGTTTCCCACCGAACGCGCCAGCCGGTCGCCGTGGGCGAACGCGCTCAAAGCGTGCGCGTCGTCACCGTGGATCGAGAACCCCTCCGCCACCCACGAGCAGGCCAGGTCGGTGACACCGCCGGTGACTTCGGCCGCCCGTCGAGCGGACTGGCTCAGCCGGTGACCGTCGTCGTAGTCGCCGCACGAGCTCGCTGCGACCGACGCCATGTAGAAGGCATGGGCCCGCCGTGAGTCGTTCCCCGACGCCTCGGCCAGTTCGATCAGGTCGGCGTTCTCCGCGATCCCCCGCTCGAGCTCGTCGGTGGCGTAGTAGACGTTCGCCCGCACCCGCTCGGCCAACCCGACCGGCTCGACGCCGAGTGCCTGCTCGGCCTGCTTGGCGGCGTCGGCCAACTCCATCGACCGGTCGAACTCGCCCCGGCAGAACGCTCCGTAGGCACGCACGCCCAGCACCACGGGGTACGCCGGGTGCTCGGAGCCGTCGGGCATCGCCGACATCGCATCGGCCCAGGTGAACACCTCGTAGTGGAGCGTGCGCATCCCGTACTCGCGCATCGCACACGCAAGCCCGAAGGCGGTGTCCACGTCGCCGATCTCCACCGAGAACCGTTGTGCGGCGCGGAGATCGGCGAACGAGGCGTCGGCACGAGCCACCGCCGCGCCCTCGTCGCCCGAGTTCAGACCCAACTCGATTACCGCGGCCGCGCCGGCGAACTGACGGGCGTGCGTGGAGTGGAGCGTCACGCTGCGGGCGTCGTCGAGGCGACCCCGGCCGTACTCGCGCAACGTCTCGAGCATCTCGTAGCGCGTGCCTCCGCCGGGCGAACGCCTCACCGCCAGCATCGACCGCTCGGTCAGCCGCGTCAACACGTCGAGCACGTCGTCGTCGCCGTCGGAGATCGATTCTGCCGCGGTCAGGTCGAACTGGCCGGCGAACACCGCCAGCGAGGCGAACAACCGCTTCTCGTCGTCGTCGAGCAGTTCGTACGACCAACCGATCGCGTCCTGCAGTGTGCGATGACGCGGGTCGGCGCCCCGTCGGATCCCCTTCAGCAGCCGGAAGCGCTCATCGAGCCGGCTCGCGATCTCGGCGACGTCGATCGCCTTGGCCCGCGACGCCGCCAGCTCGATCGCCAGCGGGATCCCGTCGAGCCGCCGGCAGATCTCCACCACTGCGGGTGCGTTCTGTTCGGTCAGCTCGAAGCGCGGGTCGGCCGCCTGCCGCGCGTTCGAGGAACAGTGCGATGGCCGGGACGGCGGCGAGGTCGGCGAACGGCGTCGCCTCGAGATCGGCGACCGGCAGCGGCGCAACCGGCCGGACGTGTTCGCCCATCACCGCCAGCGGTTCACGGCTCGTGGCCACGATCGAGACGCGAGGCGCCGAACGCAGGATCCGCTCGACCAGTTCGGCGACGGGCTCCACCAGGTGCTCGCAGTTGTCCAGCAGCAGCAGTGCATTGCGGGCGCGGAGGACGTCGACGATCGCGTCCTCGATCGACAGGCCCAGGCCGGTGTTCACCCCCAACGCACCGGCCACCGATGCGTAGGCCGCGTCGCGGTCGTCGACCGTCACCAGCTCGACGACGAAGACGCCATCGACGTAGTGGGAGGCGACCGCCCGTGCGAGCTCCATCCCGAGCGATGTCTTGCCGACACCAGCGCTTCCGACGAGCGTGATCAGCCGGCTCTCGCCGAGTTCCGCGACCAATTCCTCGAGGAACTCGTCACGGCCGATCAGCCGTTGCAGCGCAATCGGGAGCTCGTGCGACGACTCCTCCACCGAACCGTCGCTCGCAGCGCTCGTGTCATCCACGCCTGCTGGCCCGTCGATGACGCGCACCTCGGCGACGAACTCGTAGCCCTTGCCGTGCACGGTGCGGATCACCGCCTGACGGGTGCCGTCGTCGCCAACGGCTCGACGGGCCGACTTCACTCGCGATGTGAGCGCCGACTCGCTCACGAACCGATCACCCCAGATCTCGTCGAGCAGTTCCTCCTTGCGCACCACCTCACCCCGGTGCTCGGCGAGATACTGCAGGACGTCGAACACCTGTGGTTCGATCGGCACATCGCTCCCCCCACGCCGCAACACGACCCGGTCGAGGTCGAGTTCGCAGTCGTTGAATTCGATGATCATGCGCACGCCCCCCGCTGGCGAACGGCATCCGCTCACCAGCCTGTCGGACGAGCTTGTCACGTTCGGATGCGGTGGCGCGCCGGACCCGGTCCCAGCCGCCTCGCGGTGGTCGCAAGATGGTCGATGAGATGGGTGGCGAGGTCGTCGGCGTCGGGCCCGACGCCGTCGAGGAAGCTCGACTTGCGACGTCGCAGGAACGGCAACCCGAGCACGTACATACCGGGCGCTGCGAGGACACCGCCTTCGTGTGCGAGCCGTCCCTTCCGATCGAGCAGCCGCTGGTCGAGCCACGGGTAGGTCGGCCGGAACCCGGTGGCCCACACAACGGTGTCGATCGGTCGAAGGTCGACCTCGAGCACCGCAGGACCCACGATCGTCGCGACGGGACGCGACGGGTCGCCGAGCTCGCCGTCGAGCCCGTGGGCGCTGGCGTACTCGTCGCACAGGTCCAGCAGCCGGCCTTGTTTGAGGTCGGCCGAGGCGCACATGTTGGCGAACGAGCCCGAGAACTGGGCCTGGTGCCCGCCGCACCCCACGAGGCGACCGACGAGCCG
Organism: Ilumatobacteraceae bacterium; assembly: GCA_963774765.1. Taxonomy (GTDB): domain Bacteria; phylum Actinomycetota; class Acidimicrobiia; order Acidimicrobiales; family Ilumatobacteraceae; genus Sva-07. Next base: position 657,500 of record CAVZGP010000009.1, on the reverse strand, counting down.
AGCCCCGTTGGCCGCCACCGCATTCAGGTCGAGGTCGCGGTGTTCCGGCGTGCCAACCAACTGCAGTGACGGCAGCCGACGTGCGCGGACGATGTCGGGCACTTCGTCGTACCGCTCGTCGAGGTGGCCGACGGCATCCATCCACCAATGGATGTCCATGCCCCGGTACGTGCGGGGCAAACGGACGTGGTCGCCCACGGCGAGCGTCACCTCCCGACCAGATCGGCTCAGTTCGTCGGCGATCTGCAGCCCCGACGCCGACGCCCCGACGACCAGCACGCCGCCGTCTGCCAGCTGATCGGGGTTGCGGTAGCCGATCGGCGTGACATGGTCGAGGTGGTCCGGCAGGTCGTTCGCGATCGCGGGGATGTGAGGATCGCTGCACGCACCGGTGGCCAACACGACCGCCCGGGCCGTCCATTCGCCGTCGTCGGTGGTGACGACATGACCGGACTCCGACGAGTCGATGTTCGACACGCCGATGCCGGCTCGCACCGGCGCGTCGAACGAGCGCCGGTAGTCGTCCAGATGGGCGGCGACCTCGAGCGCGGTCATGTAGCCGTCGGGATCGTTCCCGCGGTAGGCCCAGCCGGGCAGCCGGCTGAGCCAGTTCGGTGTGAGCAGCCGGAGCGAGTCCCAACGCTGCGTTCTCCAGGAGTTCGCGGTGTCGCCACGTTCCAGCACGACGTGATCGACGGATCGGCGGGTCAGGCAGTGGCTCATCGCCAGGCCGGCCTGCCCTCCTCCGATCACGACGACGTCGGTGGTTCGTGCGGTGGTCATCGAACTCGCTCCGGTGGTCGTTGTCCGTCGGTCCGCCAGCCGATCAGTTGACCGAGACGACGATCGATGTCGGGTTGGCGATCACGTCGAACGCTGCCGATCGCTTCTGCGACTGGGCGACGATGCCCTCGAGCTCGGCCTCGGTGGCCTCGGCGTCGATGTCGTAGTGCACCCGGATCGCCGAGAAGCCGTTGCGGACATCGCCGTCGATGCCCAGGATCCCGGCGAGGTCCATCTCGGCTTCCACCGTGGCCTTCACCGAACGCAACTGCACGCCGCGGTGGGTTGCAACCGAGGCCACACCGGCGGTCAGGCAGCCGGCCAGGCCGATCAGGAGCATCTCCGGCGGGGTCGGGCCGTTGTCGGCCGAGGCGAAGAGCTCTGGGTGGTCGGTGTCGGCAGAGTAGGGCTGGCGGTGGGTCTGTTCGCCGCCGGCGCCGCTGAACTTCTCGACGGTGGTGCGGCTGTGGGTTCCGTTGACCCACTCGCAGTCGGCACGCCACTGGAACTGCGCCAGCTCAGGCATCTCGGTCATGTGCTCGCGGGCGCCGAGGAGGGCGTCGACGTTGACGCCGTTGTCGACAGCGGGGGTTTCGGTGATGGTCATGGCGGGTGCTCCTTCGTGTCTGGACAGGATCGGTGTCCCGTTCCGGGTCGGTGGTTGTCGAGCACCACCGTGGTGGACGGCCCCCGATGGATGCTTGGAGACGGCATGGAGATCATCGGGAGACGGATCTCCATGCCGTCTCCAAGACCCGATCGGGCGTCATCGTCACGATGGATCCCATGAAGCTGAGCGACACACCGCAGGACACGACCGGCGCAGGCCATCGCATCGATGCCCCGGAGGGCCACGACTGGGAGGTGGCCGGGATCGCATGGGGGCAGCGATCACGCGATTGGGCCTGCCTCTTCGAGCACTACGCGGTCGATGTGATCCAGGCGATCTTTCGGCGCGTCGGCGTCGACGATGGGACGTCGATGCTCGACGTCGCCTGCGGGTCGGGGCTCGCCGTCCGTTACGCCGATGCCATGGGTGCCGTCGCCTGCGGGATCGACGCGGCGGCCCCGCTCGTCGAGATCGCCCGCGACCGCTCGCCCGGCGCCGACCTGCGCGTCGGCAACATGTTCGAACTGCCGTGGCCCGACGCGTCCTTCGATGCGGTCACGTCGATCAATGGGGTGTGGGGCGGGTGCGAGGGAGCGCTCACCGAGGCTCACCGGGTCCTCAAGCCGGGCGGCCGAATCGGTATCAGCTTCTGGGGGACGGGACATCTCGACCTCCGCCCGTGCTTCATCACGTTCGCCCTCAACTCACCGGAGACGCACTTGAACGGCATGCGCCGTACCAACGACATCGCCCGTCCCGGCGTCGCCGAGGCGATGCTGGAGTCGACCGGGTACGAGGTGCTCGAGCGGGGTGGTCGCACCTCGACCATCGAGTGGCCAGACGCCGACACGGCGTGGCGAGCGATCTCGAGCGTCGGCCCGGCGGTGCCCGCGCTTCAGAAGGTCGGCGCCGACGTACTGCGGCCGCTGGTGATGGAGTCCGTCGAGGCCCTGAAGGACCGCCATGGGATCTACCGCTTCTGCAACGACCACCAGTTCGTGATCGCCCGCAAGGCGGGGTGAGGCGATGGCTCCCGAGTGGCGACCTCAGCTCCACAGCGTGACGTGTACCCGTGGCCGAAAGCGGCGGACGTTCGCGCCGCTCCCCGTGAGCATCGCCTGGGTTGCCCGCGGCGTCGAGATGAACCGCACCAGTTCGCTCGCCAGCGGATTCGGTGTCTGTTGTCGCAGCACATAGGTGGCGTAGACGCCATCGATCATCGTCCCGTGCGCTTGGACGCGCACCAATTGACCGTCGCCGAGCTCGGCTCCCAACATGTGCATCGGACACAACGCGATGCCGTGCCCGCCTCGTGCCTCCGCCAGGGCGGCAGCGTGGTTCTGAAAGATGCGCTGATGCTCCTCGGCGATGCCGAGACGTTTCAGCATCCGCGAGGCGCTGCTCGACGGGTCGACCGCCGAAGGTCCGAGAAGCCACGTGTGCACCCCGAGGTCCCGCGAACCGACCGTCACGAGCGGGTGCCCGACGCCGACGACTGCCACGATCTGGTATCGGAGGAACTCCTTGCTGGTGATGCCCTCGCGCTGTTGACGAGACGCGGGGCCGATGGCCACATCGACCGCACGCGCCACGAGCAGGCGATCGAAGTCGGCGGGGGCACAGACACTCATCTCCACCTCGAGGTCGTCGGCGCGGGTGGAGAACAACTCGATCAACCCGGGAGCTGCGTACTCCCCGAACAGCGAGGACACAGCGATCCGCAGGATGCGTTGACCGTCGGCAGCCGCTCGGACCTCGCGACGAGTCTGGTCCTGGAGACCGAGGAGTTCGACGGCCCGCGATGCGAGGCGCAGTCCGCCGGGAGTGAAACTGAGCCCAGCACCCGACCGGTGAAACAACTCGTCACCGAGTTCCTTGCGCAGCGCAGCCACGTTTCCCGAGACGGCCGCCTCGGTCACCCCGAGTTCGGCCGCAGCGGCCTTCGAGCTGCCATGGCGGGCGACGGCAGCGAACGTGCGGAGCTGCGCCGGAGTCATCAGTACGGCAAGTTAACCATTTGCTGAAGTCCGCGTTGACTCGAAGGTTCCGACCCGCGAGAGTGCATCCGGGGAAACACGTCAAGAGGGGGCACCATGCAGGTACCAGCGCCGTTCGAGTACGAACGGGCAACCAGTGTCGACCACGCGATCTCGCTGATGGAACGTCTGGGGAGCGAAGCACGAATTGTCGCAGGGGGCCACAGCCTGCTGCCGATGATGAAACTCCGCCTGGCCAACCCCGAGTACCTGATCGACATCAACGACCTCAGCGCCGAACTGTCGTACATCCGCATCAGCGACAACGAGGTACGTATCGGTGCGCTCACACGTCATCGTGAGCTGCTCGAGAGCGACGAACTCGCAGGGGTGCTCCCGATCTTCCGCGACGCCGAGAAGGTCATCGCCGACCCCGTGGTCCGCAACCGCGGCACGCTCGGCGGCTCGCTCTGCCAGGCCGACCCGTCCGAAGACCTCTCGGCGGTCTGCGACGCGGTCGAGGCGCAGTGTGTCATCCGCAGCAGTTCCGGCGAACGCGTCGTCTCGATGCACGACTTCCACCGTGGCCCCTACGAGACCGCGGTCGGCGACGGTGAGATGCTCACCGAGGTACGGATCCCCGTCAGGTCGAACTCGTCGAGCGCCTACCACAAGGTCGAGCGTCGGGCGGGCGACTGGGCCGTGGCGTCGGCCGGCGCCGCGGTGACGATGAACGGTGACGTGATCGCCGACGGCCGCGTCGGTCTGTGCGCCGTCGGCCCCAATCTCACCAACATCGAGCCGATCTCGGCAGCGCTGCGCGGTCAACCACCGTCGGAGGAGTTGTATGCGCTCGTCGGACAGATCGCTGCCGACAACTGTTCTCCCGCCGAGGACACGCGGGGCACCGTCGCCTACAAGACCCACCTCGCGAAGGAACTCACGATCCGTTCGCTCCGCAAAGCCGTCGAACGCGCCACCGCCTGAGCAGGCACGAAGGGACCCAGACATGGACGTCACGATGAACATCAACGGCGAAGAAGTCACGAGTGACATCGAGCCGCGCGTACTGCTCGTGCACTACCTGCGAGATCACCTCGGCATGACCGGCACCCACTGGGGTTGCGACACCAGCAACTGCGGCACGTGCGTGGTGTGGGTCGACGGCGAGCCGGTGAAGAGTTGCACCACGCTCGCCGCCATGGCCGGCGGACACGATGTGCGCACGGTCGAAGGCCTCGAGGTCGATGGTGAACTCGACCCCGTGCAGGAGGGCTTCATCCAGTGCCATGGCCTGCAGTGCGGATTCTGCACGCCCGGGATGATGATGACCGCCCGTGCGCTCATCGACCGCAACGCCGACCCCACCGACGCCGAGATCCGCGAGGCCATCAGCGGCCAGATCTGCCGCTGCACCGGCTACGCCACGATCGTCCGCTCGATCCAATGGGCCGCCGCCAAGGAACGTGAACAGGCCGTCACCCTCAGCCCCACCGGGAGTGCATCATGACCATCACCGACGACGTCGAGACCAACGCTGTTCCGACACCCGACAACAACCTCAACGACCACAAGCCGGTCGGCTTCGGTCGCATGCTTCGCAAGGAGGACCCCCGCTTCGTGCGCGGCATGGGTCAGTACTGCGACGACGTGCAACTCCCCGGCATGCTGCACCTCGCCATCCTGCGATCCCCCCTCGCACACGCGCGTATCGTCAGCATCGACAAGTCCGCCGCCGAAGCCCACCCGAAGGTCGTCGCGGTCATCACCGGCGCCGACCTGGCCGAGAAGAACCTGGCGTGGATGCCCACGTTGTCGAACGACGTCCAGGCGGTGCTCGCCACCGACAAGGTGCGCTTCCAGCATCAGGAGGTCGCATTCGTCGTCGCCGAGGACCGCTACTCGGCGCGCGACGCGCTCGAGCTCATCGACGTCGAGTACGAGGACCTCGACGTCGTGTTCGACGCGCGCAAGGCCCTCGAGCCCGACGCGCCGATCATCCGCGACGACCTCGAAGGCAAGACGAACAACCACTGCTTCGACTGGGAGACCGGCGACAAGGATGCGACCGAGGCCGTGTTCGCCGACGCCGAAGTCGTCGTCAGCGAGGACATCGTGTACCCGAGGGTGCACCCTGCCCCCATGGAGACCTGCGGATGCGTCGCCGACTTCGAGCGAGTGTCCGGCAAGCTCACATTGTGGAGCACCACGCAGGCGCCGCACGCCCACCGAACGGTGTATGCGCTCGTGTCAGGTTTGCCCGAGCACAAGATCCGCATCATCGCCCCCGACATCGGCGGCGGCTTCGGCAACAAGGTGCCGATCTACCCCGGCTACGTCTGCGCGATCGTCGCGTCGCTCGTCATCGGCAAGCCGGTGAAGTGGATGGAGGACCGCACCGAGAACCTCGTGAGTACCGGCTTCGCCCGTGACTACATCATGCGCGGCGAGATCGCCGCGTCGAAGGATGGCAAGATCCGCGCCATCCGCACCCATGTGCTCGCCGATCACGGCGCCTTCAATGGTGTTGCCGCCCCGACCAAGTATCCGGCCGGCTTCTTCGGCGTGTTCACCGGCAGCTACGACATCGAAGCCGCATACGCCCACATGACCGCGGTGTACACGAACAAGGCGCCCGGCGGTGTCGCGTACGCGTGCTCATTCCGGATCACCGAGGCCGTGTACCTCGTCGAGCGGATGGTCGACGTGCTCGCGCACGAACTCGACATGGACCCCGCCGAGTTGCGTCTGAAGAACTTCATCCAACCCGAGCAGTTCCCGTATGAGACCAAGACCGGGTGGGTGTACGACTCGGGCAACTACGAACCGGCGATGCGCAAGGCGATGGCGATGGCCGGTTACGACGAACTCCGCAAGGAGCAGGCCGAGAAGCGCGAGCGCGGCGAACTGATGGGCATCGGCATCTCGTTCTTCACCGAGGCCGTCGGCGCCGGGCCCCGCAAGGACATGGACATCCTCGGGCTCGGCATGGCCGACGGTTGCGAACTCCGCATCCACCCCACCGGTAAGGCCGTGGTCCGGCTGTCGGTCAAGACCCAAGGTCAGGGCCACGAGACGACGTTCGCGCAGATCATCGCCGAAGAGATCGGGATCCCGCCGGAGGACATCGACGTCGTGCACGGCGACACCGACAACACCCCGTTCGGGCTCGGCACCTACGGCTCGCGTTCCACCCCGGTGTCCGGTGCGGCCGCGGCGCTCGTCGCCAGGAAGGTACGCGACAAGGCACAGATCATCGCCTCGGGCATGCTCGAGGCGTCGGTCGCCGACATCGAATACGAAGCGGGCACCTTCCGCGTGAAGGGCGACCCCGAGAAGTCGGTGACCATCCAGGACGTCGCCATGCGGGCCCACGGCGCCGGCGACCTCCCCGACGGCATCGAAGGCGGCCTCGAAGCACAGATCTGCTACAACCCCGAGAACCTCACGTACCCGTTCGGTGCCTACATCTGCGTGGTCGACGTCGACCCCGGCACCGCTGAGGTGAAGGTCCGGCGGTTCATCGCCGTCGACGACTGCGGAACGCAGATCAACCCGATGATCATCGAGGGCCAGGTGCACGGTGGCCTTGCCGATGGTGTCGGCATGGCGCTCATGGAGATGATCTCGTTCGACGAGTACGGCAACTGTCTTGCTGGATCACTCATGGACTACCTGATCCCGACAGCGATGGAGGTCCCGGACTGGGAGACCGGCCACACCGTGACTCCGTCACCCCACCATCCGATCGGCGCCAAGGGCATCGGGGAGTCGGCCACCGTCGGCTCGCCGCCCGCTGTCGTCAACGCCGTCATCGACGCACTCAAGCCCTACGGCATCCGGCACGCCGACATGCCATTGACCCCGAGTCGCGTGTGGGAGACGATGCAGGGCAACCACACGCCGCCGATCTGATGGGAACGCTGGTGATCTGATGCTCTCGATGGCACAGCAGGTCTCCGCCCGCGCCGGCGAGCTGGTCGCCCAACGGCGGCGATTCGTGCAGGCAACCGTGGTGCGGGCGCAATGCCCGACGTCGGCGCGTCCGGGTGATGCGGCAATCGTGCTGCCCGACGGCTCGATCGAAGGGTTCATCGGCGGCCAGTGCGCCGAGGAGTCGGTACGCGTCGCTGCCCTCGACGCCCTGGAGAGCGGCGACACGGTCTTGCTGCGGATCCTGCCCGACGGCAGCGAGACGTTCCCTGACACGCCGGGTGCCGTCACCGTGGTGAACCCCTGCTTGTCGGGAGGGGCCATCGAGGTGTTTCTCGACCCCAAGCTACCGAGTGCCCGGATCGCGGTGGTCGGTACCACCCCCATCGCAGACGCTCTGGTGCAGTTCGGTGCTCCACTGGGCTTCTCGGTCGATCACGACACTGAGACAGTCAACGATGCGACCGCCGTGATCATCGCCAGCCATGGCCGCGGCGAGGAGCAGGCGATCCGTGCGGCACTCGACGCTGGTGTCGGATTCATCGGGCTCGTGGCGAGTCGGACGCGCGGGGCGGCCGTGATCGAGTCGCTCGACCTGAACCCGGAGGAGCGCCGGGTCGTACACAGCCCGGTCGGCCTCGACATCGGTGCGCTCACCGCCGAGGAGATCGCTGTGTCAATTCTCGCCGACGTCGTCCGGGCGATCCGCGTCGACGGCCTCGAGGCACCCAAGCCCGACGGAGAACTGCGACGACCCGACACTGCGATCGATCCGGTGTGCGGCATGACTGTCACCATCGGCGACGACACCGCGCACCTGCACCACGACGGCACCGATCACTGGTTCTGCAATCCCGGCTGCAGAACCCGGTACGCCGAGGAGCTCGGCGTCGGCTAGTGCGACGCTTCACGACCGGGCTCGTGCTCGCGGCCGGAGGTTCGACTCGGCTGGGCCAACCGAAGCAACTGCTCGACTATCACGGCCGCACCCTGCTCGACGCCACCCTCGACAGTGCTCGCCGATGCGCGTTCGACCAGCTGATCGTCGCCCTCGGCGGTGCCGGTGACGACGTTCGGTCGACGGTCGACCTGTCGGGGTGCGAAGTCGTCGACAACGTGCACTACACGACGGGCTGCTCGTCCTCGATCGTGGCAGCCCTCGCCGCCATCGACGCTCGCGCCGAAGCCCTCGTACTCCTGCTCGGTGATCAACCCGGCGTCGATCCGAGGTCGGTCGCCGAGTTGCGGGCAACGGCGGAATCGACGGACGCAGCGCTCGCCGTGTGCCGATACGACGACGGCCGCGGCCACCCGTTCTGGTTCGATAGGTCCGTGTTCGCCGATCTCGCCGACCTCCACGGCGACAAGGCGGTGTGGAAACTCCTCGAATCCGGCTGCTACGTCGTCGCCGAGGCGGTCATCGACGGCCCGGTCCCGATCGATGTCGACACGTGGGCCGACTACGAGCGTCTGCTGGAGTCGTCGTGATGTCCGACCAGAACCTCGGCGACCTGCGCGAGCGGTTGGACGCGGTCGACTACCTCGTCGACCAGGGGCTGTCGATGGCGTTGTTCCTCGCCATGCGACTCGGCCAGCCGCTCCTGCTCGAAGGCGAGCCCGGTGTCGGCAAGACCACGGCAGCCAAGGCCCTCGCAGCAGCACTCCAGACCCGGCTGATCCGATTGCAGTGCTACGAAGGGATCACGGCGTCCGAAGCGCTGTACGAGTGGAACTATCCACGCCAGATGCTGTCGATCCGCCTCGCCGAGGTGACGACCGAGAGCATCTCCAAGACCGACCTGTTCACCGAGGAGTACCTCCTCGACCGGCCACTGCTCGCCGCGGTGCGCGACGTCGGCGACCTGCCGCCCGTCCTGCTGATCGACGAGATCGACCGATCCGACGACGAGTTCGAAGCGCTGCTGCTGGAGTTCCTCGGCGAGTCATCGGTCACCGTGCCCGAGATCGGCACGTTCGCCGCGGCGCGCCCGCCCATCGTCATCCTCACCTCGAACCGCAGCCGGGAACTGCACGACGCCCTGAAGCGTCGCTGCTACTACCACTGGATCGAGTATCCGACCGTGGAACGTGCCGCAGCCATCGTGCGCCGGCGCGTCCCCGGCGCCTCGACGGCGCTGATCGATGCTGCGACGGCCTTCGTCTCGGACTCGCGAGGGCTCGAACTCGACAAGCCACCCGGACTCGCCGAAGCGATCGACTGGGTCAGCGCGCTCCACGCGCTCGGCATCTCCGAACTCGAACGAGACGCCGCTCGTGCCACCATCGGTGCGATCGCCAAGACACCGGACGATGTCGACACGATCCGAGCAACACTCGAATCGGTCACCGATGCGACGTCCGCCACCCAAACAGGAGAAACACCATGAAGCTCGAGAACGAGTTCAGAGTCAGCGTGCCGATCGACCGCGCGTGGGAGGTGCTGACCGACATCCCGCTGATCACCCCCTGTCTGCCCGGGGCGGCGCTGACCGATCACGACGACGCCGAGTACAAGGGGAAGGTCAAGATCAAGGTCGGACCCGTGACGGCCGACTACTCCGGCAGCGCTGTCTTCGTCACGCGCGACGAGGCGACCCACCACGTCGAGATCTCGGCGTCGGGACGTGACTCGCGCGGGTCGGGGAACGCCTCGGCGACGATCACGGCCGACATGGCCACCGATGGCGACGGCACGAAGGTGTCGATCACCACCGACCTGAAGATCTCGGGCAAGGTCGCCCAGTTCGGCAAGGGGATGATCGCGGAGGTGTCGGGGAAGCTGATCGACCAGTTCGTCGACTGCATCGAGCAGGAACTGCTCGGCGAGGCCATCATCGACGAGGTTGCCGCAGAGAGCGCAACCGGACCTGGCACTGCCGTCGAGCCGGCCCGGTCCCGTCCGCAACAGGCCGAGACACTCGACCTGATGGAGTACGCCGGGAACTCGGTCTACAAGCGACTGATTCCCGTCGTCGCCGTGATCGCCGTCCTGATCGCGCTGAGGATGGTGCTGAAGCGGCGGTGACGAACACGCTGTTCGCCGGCGTCGACCGAGCGCTCTTCGCCGCGACGTTCGCCGACCGGCTCCGCCGCGCCGGTGTCGACGTGTCGTTCTCGGCGCTCGAACGATGCACCACGGCGCTCGACGTGGCCGGGCCGATGACGTTGTCGGACCTCTACTGGGTCTGTCGTCTCAGCTTCGTGAACCACCAGGCCCAGCTCGAGCGCTTCGACGCCGTCTTCGGAGCCATCTTCGACACCGAAGCTGGGACCCTGAGGTCGGAACGACGGGGTCAGGAGCCGGCACCCTCCCTCCGCGACGACGAACGGCTCGTCCCGCTGCGTCGAGAGCTCGCCGACGCGTCGACTGCATCGGTCGGGCTGCCGTGGGCGACGCTCCCGTCGATCAGCTTCGACGACTCCGCCGACGGCGAGGACGACAGCGACGATCTCGCGATTCCCGAGCTGCGACCGTCACCAACCGTGTCGGAGATGCAGCGCCCGTTCGATCTGCTCGACGAAGCGGAACTGGAGCGGGTGGGCGCACTGCTCGAATCAGCGGTGACACAGTGGCCGCAGCGGCGCACCCGCCGTCGCCGGACCACCCGTTCGAGCGGGCCGATCGCGATGCGTCGGAGTCTGCGACGTTCGATGCACACCGGTGGCGACGTGATGACCTGGTTGCACTCGACGCCACAACGGCACCCCCGCAACATCGTGGTCCTGCTCGATGTGAGTGCGTCGATGGAGCACTACGCACGGGCCTACCTCCACCTGACGCGACCCCTGGCGATCGAGCACCGCGCCGAGATCTTTGCATTCGCCACGACGCTCAGCCGCATCACTCCGGCTGTTCGGCACCGATCGCCCTCGGAGGCGATCTCGCAGGTGACCGACACGGTGACCGACCGATTCTCTGGCACCCGGCTCGCGACGAGCCTGCAGACGCTCCTGCACCATCGGACGTGGAACACGACGATTCGTGGCGCCGTCGTACTGATCTGCTCGGATGGATGGGATTCCGACGACCCCGGACAGCTGGAGCGCAGCATGAAGCGACTGTCGCTTCTCGCCCATCGTGTCGTATGGGTGAATCCTCGGGCGGCGGCCGCCGGATTCGAGCCGGACACCGGTGGGATGTCCGCAGCGCTGCCGTACTGCGACCGGTTCCTGGCAGGCAACACCGGCGAGGCGATGGTGGACGTCGTCGCAGCCCTGACCGCGATCTGAACGTCGATCAACCGCCGTTGGTCGCCCGCACGTTGCCGGACCGCCCCGGTGCGTCAGGAACGCTGGTAGTTCGGGGCTTCCTTGGTGATCGTCACGTCGTGCGGGTGGCTTTCTTCGCGGCCGGCGGTGGTGACCCGCATGAAGCGGGCGCCGCGGAGCGCGTCGAGCGTCGCCGCTCCGGCGTACCCCATGCCGGACCGCAGCCCGCCGACGAGTTGGTAGGCGACTTCGCCGAGCGGGCCGGCGTAGGGCACGCGGCCCTCGATCCCTTCGGGCACGAGCTTGTTCGATCCGGCACCGACGGCGGTCGTCCCACCGGAGGACTGGCCGGTGGCGTATCGGTCCTGGCTGTCGCCGGTCATGGCGCCCATCGATCCCATGCCGCGGTAGCTCTTGTAACGGCGGCCCTCGAACAGCTCCATCTCGCCGGGGCTCTCCTCGGTACCGGCGAGTAGCGAGCCGAGCATGACGGTCGATGCGCCGGCCACGACCGCCTTCACGATGTCGCCGGAGAACGTGATGCCCCCGTCGGCGATGATCGGCACGCCCAGCTCGCGGCCGCGCTTGGCGGCGAACCAGATCGCCGACAGCTGCGGCATGCCGGCACCCGACACGACGCGGGTGGTGCAGATCGAACCGGCGCCGACGCCGACCTTGACAGCATCGGCCCCGGCGCTGGCCAGTGACTCGACGCCTTCTTCGGTGACGACGTTGCCGGCGGTGACGGCGAGGTCGGGCCACGATCCCTTGATGCGCTGGATCGCCTTGACGACATTGGCCGAGTGCCCGTGGGCGGTGTCGATCGACACGGCGTCGACGCCCATCGCAACCAACGCCTCGACGCGGTCTTCGAGGTCGGCGCCCACTCCGACAGCGGCAGCGCAACGGAGTCGGCCCCGCCCGTCGCGTGACGCATTCGGGAAGTCGAGCCGCTTCTGGATGTCCTTGACGGTGATCAGGCCGGCGAGGCGGCCGTCGCCGTCGACGAGTGGCAGCTTCTCGATGCGGTGCTGTTGCAGGATGGCCTTGGCCTGGTCGAGCGAGGTGCCGACCTCGGCGGTGACCAGGCCTTCGGCGGTCATGAACTCGGTGACGGGCCGTTCGAAGTCTGAACCTTCGCAGAACCGGATGTCGCGGTTGGTGAGGATGCCGACGAGGCGGCCGTCAGGGTCGGTGATCGGAACGCCGGAGAACTTGAATTTCGCCATCAGGTCCTCGGCGTCCTGCAGCAGTGCCGTGGGTGACAGGGTGACGGGGTCGGTGATCATGCCCGACTGGGAACGCTTGACCTTCTGGACCTCGGCGGCCTGGTCGGCGATCGACATGTTGCGGTGGATCACTCCGATCCCACCGTGGCGGGCCATCGCCACAGCCATGCGGCCCTCGGTGACCTTGTCCATCGCGGCGGATACCAGCGGCACCGCGAGTTCGATGTCGCGAGCGAACGTGGCGCCGGTGTCGACAGCGTCGGGCAGCGTCTCGGACCAGCCGGGCACGACCACGACGTCGTCGAACGTCAGCGCCTCGAAGCGGTCGAAGAAGTCGTCGTTCGGGTTCGTGCGGGTCATGCGGAGACCTCCGTCAGATCGGGCGTGCGGTCGGGTGCGGCTGAGCAACGTTCGGTGAGCGTGTCGACGAGCAGCTGGTGCTCGGTGTCGTGGACCAGTTTGGCAAAGGCGTCGAATCCCCCTGCGACATCGATGGCCACGCTCGCCGTGCCGAGGACCGGTCCGTCGTCGACTCCTTCGTCGGGAACCAGATGCACCATCACACCGGTGTGGGTCCGTGTGCCGTCGACGGCCTCCTGCCAGGCCCGCTCGATGGCTCCGGTACCGGGCAGGTCGCCGGGGCGAGCGGGGTGGAGGTTGACGACGCGCTGCGGGAACCAACCGAGGAAGCTCATCGTGAGGATGCGCATCCAGCCAGCGAGCACCACGAGGTCCGGGTCGAAGCCGGCGACCACGTCGGCGAGGCGGGCGTCGTAGTCGGAGCGCTCCTCACCAGGATGCACACCGACATGCACGGCGGGCACGCCAGCCTCGTCGGCTCGCTGGAGCGCAAATACATCCGGCTTGTTCGACACGACGGCCACGACCTCGGCGTGCAGTCGGTCGTTGGCGCAGGCGTCGATGATCGCCTGCAGATTCGACCCCGAGCCGGAGACCAGCACCACCAGTCGCTTACGGCGGGCAGCGGAGGTTCCCATGTGTCGAACCTACCGATCCGCTTGACGGGTGGCCGGCCGGCTGAACGAAAAATCCACCGCATCGCCCCCAACAAGCCCGAAAAATGCCTCGTTTGTCGCGCCTCAGCGCGCCGATCCAGGCATTTTTCGGGCTTTGATCGGGTCGCGCCGGCCGGCGTCACCTCAGGCGGACGGTGCCCGTGCCGGGGACGAGCTTGCCGATGACCCAGGTGGGCTCGTCGATCGTGGCTTGCAGCCTCGCCACCTCGTCGGACGAGCAGACGACCACCATGCCGATGCCCATGTTGAGCGTGCGGTACAGCTCGTCGGTCGACATCTGGGGGGTCAACTCGCGGACGAGTCGGAACAGCGGCGACACCGGCCACGAGCCCAGTCGGATCTCCGCATCGACATCATCCGGAAGCACGCGCGGGAGGTTCTCGGGCAGCCCGCCGCCGGTGATGTGTGCCAGTGCCTTGACGGTGCCAGAGCTGAGCGCCGCACGCAGGACGTCGAGGTAGGAACGATGTGGTTCCAGCAACGTTTCGCCGAGTGGCCGCTCGAACCCGTCGGGCACCACGTCCATCGGGATCCAGTCGAAGATCTTGCGCAACAGCGAATACCCGTTGGTGTGCGGCCCGCTCGAGCCCACGCCGACCAGCATGTCACCGGTGGCCACATCGGGGCGGGGGAGCAGCTCGGACCGTTCGGCGACGCCGACCAGGGTGCCGGCGATGTCGAAGGCTCCGGGCTGATAGACGCCGGGCATCTCGGCGGTCTCGCCGCCGAGCAGAGCGCATCCCGCGGTGCGGCACGCTTCGGCCATCCCCCGAACCACCTCGGCAACCATGTCGGCATCGAGCACGCTGGCGGCGATGTAGTCGAGGAAGAACAGCGGACGTGCCGACTGCACGAGGACGTCGTCGATGCAGTGGTTGACGATGTCCATCCCGACGCCGCGCACCATCCCGAGGCGGGCCGCCAGTTCGACCTTCGTGCCGACACCGTCAGTGGACGCCACGAGCACTGGATCGTCGAGTTCGAGGATCGCTTTGGCCGAGAACACGCCGCCGAACGAGCCCACTCCCTTGAGCACGCCGTTGTCGTGCGTCGCCTCGACGGCGGCCTTCATCTCGCTGACCGCGCGGGAGCCTTCGTCGATGTCGACACCGGCCGCCGCGTACGACGTGAGTTCGGCGCCCAATGCCCTCCAGCCGATGTCGCGGCGGAACTGCATCCCGTCGAAACTGATTCGGGTGATGTGGTTGTAGGCGGCCGCACGAGCCTCGGCGAGATCGAACCCGATCCCGGTGACGGCGAGCACACGGCCGCCGGCGACGCGTCCGTCCGCGTCGACGCCGGCGTCGAAACGCAGCGTCGTGGTGCCATCGGGGCCGATCGCACCGCTGACCATCTCGTCGGCGATCGCCGCGCCGGCCACCGGCGCCTCGGGGTAGCCGGCCGCAGCGGCGACCACGGTGAGCGCGGCCTGCGATCGGACGATCACGGGGAGTTGATCCAGCCTGCCGTGGGTGGCGAGCTGGGCGAGTTCGGCGATGTCGGTCTCGACCAGCGGGAGCACCGCCTGGGCTTCAGGGTCGCCGAGGCGGACGTTGTACTCGATCAGTCGCGGCCCGTCGGCGGTCAGCATCAGTCCGGCGAAGATCACACCGACGTAGGGCGTCCCGGCCGCAGCGAAGTGGTCGAGAATGGGCTGGACGAACTCGGCCACGAGCTCGTCGGCGTCGTAGGGGACCGCTGCCGGGGCGAACGCGCCCATGCCGCCGGTGTTCGGGCCGGTGTCGCCCTCGCCCAGCCGTTTGTGGTCCTGGGCCAACGGTAGCGCGACCGCCCGCACACCGTCGCACAACGCCAACAGCGAGCATTCGGGGCCGGTCAACCGCTCCTCGAGCAGGAACTGGCCACTGGTGGAACGGATCGCCTCGACGGTCGCGGCCTCGCCGTCGGGAATCGACACGCCTTTACCGCCCGCGAGCCCGTCGAGTTTGACGACCACCGGACGACCGAGTTCACGCCACCAGGCGATCGCCGCGTCGTGGTCGTCGAAGGATGCGAACCGGGGTCCCGAGATCCCGAGCGATGTCGCCAACTCCCGTGCGAACGTCTTCGACGATTCCAGACGGGCCAGCTCGGCGGTCGGCCCGAAGCACGGGACCTCGCGACGAGCGCACTCATCGGCCACGCCGTCAGCGAGCGCGGCTTCCGGACCGGGAAACACGAGGTCGGTGTCGTCGGTCGACGCATCGCCGAGATCCGGAGCGAGTCGGACGTCGTGGCCGTGATGCCGACACGCCCACGCAATCGCCTGCTCGCGCCCGCCTCCACCGATCACCAGCACCCGCATCAGCCAGAACTCCCTACTCGGTGCTGTTCTCGTGAACAGTTCCACCTCTCAGAGGTGGAACTGTTCACGAGAACGGCGGGGAGGGTCACGCGAGGACGCCTTCGAAGGCGAGCTTGGCCTGGGCGTCGCCGACGTGGATCGGGTACCTACCGGTGAAGCAGCCGTTGCAGTAGCCGTCGTCGTCACCGCTCTCGCGCTCGGCGACGGCGAGCATCATCCCGTCGAGCGACAGGAATGCGAGGCTGTCGGCGCCGATGTGCTCGCGCATCTCCTCGATCGTCATCCGGGCGCCGATCAGGTCACCGTCGTGGCCCATGTCGACACCGAAGTGACACGCATCGGTGATCGGTGGGCACGTGATGCGCACATGGACCTCGGTCGCTCCGGCGTCACGGACCAGCTTGACGAGCGGCCCTGCGGTGGTACCGCGGACGAGCGAGTCGTCGATCATCACCACGCGCTTGCCTTCGAGGTTCTCGCGCAGCGCGTTGAACTTGAGCGCGACGCCTCGATCGCGGATGTCCTGCGACGGCTCGATGAACGTGCGTCCGATGTAGCGGTTCTTGATCAGGCCGTCGTTGAACGGGATACCGCTCTCGTTCGAATACCCGATCGCTGCGGGGATGGAGGAGTCGGGTACGGGAATGACCACGTCGGCGTCTGCGGGCGCCTCCTGGGCGAGTCGCAGGCCGAGGCGTTGGCGGACGTGGTGGACATTGTGGCCGTCCCACACCGAGTCGGGCCGCGAGAAGTAGACGAACTCGAACGTGCACCGTGCGCTGCGGGGTTGCGGCGCGAGGACTTGTGACCGGTGCAGCTCGGCGCCTTTGAGCGTGACCATCTCGCCCGGCTCGACCTCGTCGATGTCCACACAACCGAGCGTCGACAACGCACACGTCTCGGACGCAACGGCATGACCGCCATGAGGAAGTCGGCCGACCGAGAGCGGTCGGAATCCCCACGGATCGCGTACGGCGATCACGTGGTCGGCGGCGAGCAGCACGAGCGAGAACGCACCCTTCCAGGCAGGCAACGTCCGCTCGATCCGCTCCTGCCACGTCTGGCCCCCTGCCGCGGCGAGCATCAACGTCATCACCTCGGAGTCGCTGGTGGCGGTGAGTCCGAATCCTCGGCTGAGAAGTTCCTCGCGCAGCGCGGGGGCGTTGACGAGATTGCCGTTGTGGGCCAGGGCGAGCGGGCCGTGCATCGTCTCGACCAGGAACGGTTGGATGTTGCGCTCGGCGTTCGAACCGGTCGTGGAGTAACGGGTGTGGCCGATCGAGTGGTACCCGGTGAGCGGGGCGAGGGTCTCGGGCGTGAACACGTTGGCGACCAGTCCGGCCTCTTTGTGCACGCGGGCTCGCGTGCCATCGCTGACTGCGATCCCGGCGGCCTCTTGACCGCGGTGCTGGAGGGCGAACAGTCCGAAGAAGGCCAGTTGGGCGACGCCCTCACCGTGAGGCGTCGACACGCCGAGCACGCCGCACTCGTCCTTCGGCGAGTCGTCGACGTTGTCGGCGGGTGTGTGGTCGGAGAGTGGGGTGAGGGTGATCGGTGTGCCCATGTCAGTCGATGTCCAGTCCTGCCAGTGCGGCGTTGATCCGGGATGAAACAGGGTAGGTGCCAGGGACGAAGGTGACGCCGGTGAGGCGTTCGAAGGCATCGATGTACCGTCTCGCCGTCGCCTCCCAGACGTCGGCAGGCAGTTGGGGAATCGGCCCGTCGCCTGTGTACCCGGCGGTGGCGAGCGCCCTGCGGACGACCTCCTTGTCGAGGCTCTCGGGTTCCTCGCCGGCAGCGAGGCGTGCTTCGTAGCTGTCCTCGACCCACCAGCGTGACGAGTCGGGGGTGAGGGCCTCGTCGATCAACAGCAGGTTGCCGTCGCCATCGACACCGAACTCGAACTTCGTGTCGGCAAGGATCAGCCCGGCGTGCAGCCCACGCTCGCTGCCGCGCTGGAACAACTCGAGTGCCGCTGCCTCGACCCGGCTCCAGAGTTCCGCGGGAACATGACCATCGGCGACGACCGCCGCCGACGACAGCGGCTCATCGTGCGCGCCGTCGGCGCCCTTGGTGGTCGGGGTCACGATCGGCTCGGCGAGCGGGATGTTCTTGCGCAATCCGTCGGGAAAGACGTGTCCGTAGATCGTACGTTCACCGGCCGCGTACCTGGTCCACAGTGCGGTGTCGGTGACGCCGGTGATGTATCCACGAACGATCACCTCGACGGTGAGCGGGGATGCTTCGGCGGCGATCAAGACGTTCGGGTCAGGGGTCGACAGCACGTGGTTGGCGACGATGTCGCGGGTGTGTTCGAACCACCACCACGACAACTGATTCAACACCTGACCTTTGTAGGGCACGCCGGCGATGATGCGATCGAACGCCGACAACCGGTCGGTGGTCACGAACAGCCGCCGCCGACCCGCCAGCGCGTACGACACGCGCACCTTGCCGGCGCGGCGTCGGGCAGTGGCAGTTCGACGTCGAGCAGCGGTTCGGGGAGTGGGCTCGCAAGCGTTGTCGGCATGGTCGTCACAGGCCCTTCGCGTAGCGGATGCCGTTGTCGAACAGACGCAAGCCGAGGTGGGCTTCGCCTCCGCCGCCGCGGGAGTGTCGCGGGTGCTGGCGGGCGACGACGTGATTCTCGGGGTGTGGCATCAGGCCCAGCACCACCCCCGACGGGTCGCACACACCTGCGATGTCGGCCACCGATCCGTTCGGGTTCGTGCTCCGGTAGCGGAGGGCGACTTGGCCGGCGGCGGCCAGGCTGTCGGGATCGGGATGCACGTAGCGGCCCTCGCCGTGGGCGATCGGGCAGTCGATCGGGTCGTGGATGCCGGCCGTCCACACGGACACGCTCGCCGGCACTGGGTCGAGCACCACCCATCGGCAGTCGAAACGGCCCTGTGCATTGTGGCCGAGCGCTCCTGGGAGAAGGCCGGCGGCGGTCAGCACCTGAAAGCCGTTGCAGATGCCGATCAACGGGCGGCCGTCGGCAACGAAGCGACGCAGCGCATCGCCGACACCGAGTGCGAGGTCGAGCGCCAGCATCCGGCCGGCACCGAGCGAGTCGGCGTAACTGAATCCTCCGGCGACGACCGCAAGACTCACCTCGCCGAGCAGCGTCGGAGTGGCGACGAGTTCCGAGGCGAGCACGATCCGGGCATCGGCGCCCGCGAGTTCGAGCGCGTGTGCGACGTCGTGGTCGCGGTTGGTGCCGGGTCCGGCGATCACCAGTGCTCGGACCTTGCTCATCGTGGCGCTCCGTGGTTGAACGCATCGGCCAGGCGATCGACGGGGATCGGCTCGACGCCGCGGATCGACAGCAGCGAGTCGTCGGTGACGGCACCGATCCGAGTGGCGCTGCGCCCCATGATCTTCAAGAACGCGTCGACACTGCGTGGACGTACCTCCACGATCAACCGTCCCGACGACTCGCTGAACAGCGCCGTCGTGAGGCTGGCATGGGGGAGCGTCTCGATCTGCGCTCCGAGGCGGCCGGCGATGCACATCTCGGCGAGGGCCACCGCGAGGCCGCCCTCGCTCACGTCGTGACAGGCGACCACGAGCCCAGCACGTATCGCGGCGTGGAGATGTCGGTACGTCTCGGGGGCGTCGGGATCGGGCGCGGGGGCCACGCCCACATTCGCCGGGGCGCCGTGCACCAGGTCGAGGTGCGAGCCGGCGAACTCGACCTCGGTCTGCCCGATCAACACCAGCACGTTGCCGGGTTCGGCGAGGTCGGGTGTGACGCAGTGATCGGCGTCGGGGACGTGCGCGACGGCGGTGATCACGAGCGTCGGCGGCACCGCGTGGCGTTTGCCGTCCGCACCGACGTACTCGTTGTTCAGCGAGTCCTTGCCGGACACGAACGGAGCGTTGTACATCCGGGCGGCGGCGCAGCATCCGTCGACTGCGGCGACGAGTTCGCCGAGGGTCGATGTTCGACGAGGATCGCCCCACGAGAAGTTGTCGAGCAGGGCCACGCGATCAGGATCGGCGCCGACCGCGACGACGTTGCGGATCGCCTCGTCGATCACCGCGAACGCCATTGCTTCGGGGTCGTGCAGCCCGTACCACGGGTTGACGCCGATCCCGATGGCGATGCCCTCGACCGAGCCGGGGTCGGCGAGCACGACGCCGTCGGCAGGTCCGTCCGCTGCGGCGCCGACGAGTGGCCGCACGACGGTGGCGCCGAGGATCTCGTGGTCGTAGCGGTGGATCGTGTCGGCCTTCGAGGCGATGTTCGGGTGCGCGAGAAGGGCGAGGATCGTCGCCGCCGGATCGGCCACAGTGCGCCCGGTGTGGTCGTGACGGTTCGGGGTCGGGAGCTCCGCGGTCATCCGACGCTGAGGGCGTCCATCGTGGAGGAATCCGGTGTCGAGGTCGACGACGACGTGGCCCTGGTGGCGCACGACGAGGCGTCCGTCGCCGGTGAACGTGCCGACATCGGCGAGGAGGACCCCGACGCGATCGCAACGCGCCTGCATGTCCGCGAGATGGTCGGGCGGCACCGCAATCACCATGCGTTCCTGGGCCTCCGTCAGCCAGACCTCCCACGGGTCGAGGCCCGGGTACTTCCGGGGGACGAGGTCGAGGTCGACGTCGGCGCCGACGCCTTCGGCCATCTCGCCGATCGCCGACGAGAGCCCGCCGGCTCCGCAGTCGGTGATCGCCGAGTAGAGGTCCTCAGCGCCGATCAGCAGCGTCGATCAGCAGCTTCTCGACGATCGGGTCGCCGATCTGCACGCTCGCGCCCGCGACCTCGCCGGTGGTGGCGTCCATCGTCGCCGTCGAGAACGTGGCGCCGCGGATCCCGTCGCGTCCGGTTGCCCCGCCGAGCACGACCACGCGGTCTCCGGGGAGGGGTCCGTCGTGAAGTGGGCGGCTCGGAGCGGTGCCGATGCACCCGGCGAACACGAGCGGGTTGGTGGTGTAGGCCGGGTCGTACAGCACGGCGCCGGCAACGGTCGGCAGGCCGATCTTGTTGCCGTAGTCGGCAACGCCATCGATCACGCCCTCACGGATCCGTCGTGGGTGCAGCGCGCCCTCGGGCAGGTCGGCGAGCGGCAGATCGGCTGGCCCGAAACAGAGGATGTCGGTGACGGCGATCGGGCGATGGGCGATGCCCAGCACGTCGCGGATCACACCGCCGACTCCGGTGTTCGCACCGCCGAACGGTTCGACGGCCGACGGATGGTTGTGGGTCTCGGCCTTGAGGGCGATCGTGGTGCCCTCGGCGAACTCGATCACTCCGGCGTTGCCGACGAACGCCGAGCGAACGAACGGCGCGTCGATCGAGTCGGTGCAGGCGCGGAGTTGGGCGAGCAGCGGGGCGACCGCGGCAGGACCGTCGGGCCCGCCGGTGGTGTCGATGATCGCGCGGAACGTCTTGTGAGCGCAGTGCTCGCTCCACGTCTGCGCCAGGGTCTCGATCTCGACATCGGTGATGTCACGGCCGACGCGCTCGTATTCGTCACGGATCACGCGCAGTTCCTCGAGATCGAGGTACAGCGAGCGGTTGACGTTGAGAGCAAGCAGAGCGTCGTCGTCGAGGCCCCGGATCGTGATCAGCTCGGCGTCAGCGTGCCCCGGGGCATCGTCGAGGTGGGGAGGCTCGACGAGCCCATGTCCCCAGCGTTCGATGACCGCGTTGGCGACCACGCGGCGTACGACCTCGTCGGCGCGGTCGACCCCGGTGGCGGCGCCGAACTCGATCCGACGTGCGGTTGCCGCTTCGGTCAGTTCGATACCGAGTTGCGATGCAGCGTGCAGGACGGCGTCGGCGGCGGTGTCGGTGACGCCCGGGTGGAACGTGACCTCGATGCCGTCAGAGTTCGGCGGGTCCCACGACGCGTGTTGCAGGAGGGGATCGGCGACCGCCGCCGCCAGTCGTGTTCGCTGATCGTCGTCGAGCGCGCCCGACACGTGGATCACGTCGGCGATCTCGACCGGTTCGGGCAGATCGATGCCGAGGTGCGCAGCAGCGGATCGGATCGACGTGCCGCGCGGGTCCGGATCGATGGAGCGGATGGTCAGTCGATGCCGGTCGGCCACTGCGCCGACCCTACGGATCGCGTGGGTCGGGCTCCCGGCGATTGTACAAAATGTTTCGTTGCGGGTCCTCGGCCTCAGATGCCGAGGTGGAAGAGCACCTGGGCGGTCAGCGGGTGCACCACGTCCGGGGTGGGGAACACCGGCTCGAACGGCTCCGCGGAAACCGACGTGACCGTGATCGTCTCGCCGCCCAGCTCTGTAGGCATCACCGATTTGCGTACGATGCCGCTGTCGTCGATCCAGATCTCCATCGTGAGACCGTCGACACCATCGAGACCTGGCTGCACCATGATGCCCGGAGGGAGAGGTGGCGCTGGTGGCGGCGCACCGTCGGCGGTGGGGGTCGCGGCGGCGGTCTGGGCCTGCAACAGGAGGGCGTGATCAGCCGAGACGACGAGGCGACGCGCCGGCTCGGTGCCGACCGACGATTCGGTGGCGTCGTCGATGGTCGTGAACTGGCGGATCGCCGGCGGCAGCAGGTCGTCGAGGGTGCGTACCCATCGGCTCCGCCCGAGCGAGAAGTCGACGGGGAAGTCGCCGCGGGACAGGATGTACCAGGTCGGTTCATCGATTCGTCGGATGAACGACTGATCCCACAACGTCAGGATCTCGAGGTCCGGCGTGTCCGTGCGCGGGATGACGACGTGGGTGACACCAGATTCGAAGTCGACGGTCACCTCGTAGTCCTGGGTGCCACCCAAGGCATCGGGTTCGCTGACGGTGAACGTCGAGCTGCGAATTCCGACGGGTGCGGCAGTGGGTA
The DNA here is from genome assembly GCA_963774765.1 of Ilumatobacteraceae bacterium. Classification (GTDB taxonomy): domain Bacteria; phylum Actinomycetota; class Acidimicrobiia; order Acidimicrobiales; family Ilumatobacteraceae; genus Sva-07. The sequence continues at coordinate 634,595 of CAVZGP010000009.1, read as the reverse complement.
TCGGATACACGAGTGGGGCGGCAGGCCCGTTGCTCTCCTCGGCACCCGTGAAGCGCTCGACGAGGTCCGGTCCGTAGGTGAATCCGGCAAAGGCGAGCCCGCCGACGATCGAGAGCAGGAACAGCCATCTCAGCGTCCGGCGGAATCCGCTGCGACCTCTGGGCGGTGAGGCCGTGGGGGCCGGCGTGGCGCCGAACATCGCAGCGCTGAACGGGTTCGTGTCGGTCGTGGCGGGCCGCGGAACCTGGGGGGTCACCGCGGGCAGCGTTGGCCCGGCCTGGCTGATCTGACCCGGCCACGGTGTTGGTGCCGACGCTGCCGGGGGTGGCGGAGGAAAGCCTGGCATCGTGAGGGTGTCGGTCGTGTCATCCATGCCACCTTCGGTATCGGCATCTGCAGACGGGGTCTTGAATGATCTGTCGTACGCTCCGATCATGACGACGACCGATCGAGCCGATGGATCCACATGGGTCGTCGTCGGAGCGGGCTCGGCAGGATGCGTCGTCGCGAACCGCTTGTCGGCCGATCCCGACCGCCATGTCACGCTCGTCGAGGCCGGTCCTGACCTGGTCCGACGCGATCTCGACGGACCGCTCGGAGGCGCCGACGCCTTCGCGGCACTCCAAGTTCCGGGTCGAACCTTTGCCTCGCTCCAGGCGACGCGAGCGACCGGTGGGCCGGCGAGTCCGTACCGGAGAGGGCGTGGCATCGGTGGTTCGTCGACCGTGAACGCGATGGTCGCGCTGCGTGGCGATACGGCGCTGTACCGGTCATGGGGATGGACCGACACCGATGATGCATGGAGGGCGATCGAACTGCCGCTGGAGCAGGCCGACGATGCCGAACTCGGTGCTGTCGATCGGGCGCTGTTGGCGTCGGCGCCCGACGCCGAACGCGCCGAACTGAACCGCCGGAACGGGCACCGGGTCACCTCGGCGGAGGCGTCGCTGTGGCCCGTTCGCGAACGTCGCAACCTCGTCGTACAGGTCGAGTCACCGGTGGACCGCGTGCTGTTGGACGACCGTCGAGCCGTCGGTGTGCGACTGGTCGACGGCTCCGTCATCGCCGCCGATCGAGTGGTGCTCTCGGCGGGGGCGATCCACACGCCGGCGATCCTGCTTCGATCGGAGGTCGACACGTCGGGTGTCGGGGCCGGGCTGCAGGATCATCCGTCGGCACCGCTGACGCTGCAGTTGCGCGACGGGTGTGTCGGATCGCCGGGTGACCTGGCGATCGGGACGCTGCTGCAACGTGATCCGTGGCAGTTTCTCCCGATGAACCATCTGGGCGCGGACGCACCCGGACTCGGCCTGCTCATGGTTGCGTGGATGCGTCCGCTGGGCAGGTCGGGGACGGTTCGGTTGGCATCGGACGACCCGACCGTCGAGCCGCTGGTCGACTTCGCACTGCTCGACGACTCGCGTGACGTGGCCGGGCTCGTCGCAGGAGTACAGATGGCGCTCGACCTGCTCGCTACGTCGGCATTCCTCGAGATCGTCGAGGAGGTCTACATCGACGCGTTCGGCACGACGAGCGCTGCGCTGCGCGACCGCGACTCGATCGAGCGGTGGGTGCGCACAGCGGTGGGGGACTACGTGCATGCATCGAGTACCTGCGCCATGGGCACGGTCGTCGACGACGACGGTCGCCTGGTCGGTTACGAGGGGATCTACGTGTGCGACGCGTCGGTGTTCCCGTCGATCCCCGATGTCGGCACCCATCTCCCGACCACGATGCTCGCCGAACGCCTCAGCGCCCGCTGGCTCCGATCCGCGGACCGCTGACTTCGCGTTGCGATGAGCGAATTGACCGTATGCGGCGGTTTGGCTCATCGGTGGGGCGTGTGGTCGCGTTGCGATGAGCGAAGTGACCGTATGCGGCGGTTTGGCTCATCGGTGGGGCGTGTGGTCGGGGAAGGTGGCCCGGTGCTCGCTCGTGTCAAGATGGCTTGATGGTGACGTCGGCTGACTACACGCACGGGCTGCACGAACTCGACGACGGGTGCTTCGCCTACCTGCAGCCCGATGGTGGCTGGGGTTGGAGCAACGCCGGGCTGATCGTCGGTGAGGGCCAGTCGTTGCTCGTCGACACGCTGTTCGACCTCGACCTGACCGCGGCGATGTTGGATTCGATGACCGCGGCAACCGTGACCGCGCCGGTCGACACCGTGATCAACACCCACGCCAACGGCGACCATTGCTACGGCAATGCCGAGGTCACCCGCCGGCGGCCCGATGTCGAGATCGTCGCCTCAGCGGCCACCGCCCACGAGATGGCCGAGGTGCCTCCGGCGATGCTCGCCGCATTGAACCAGGCTCCCGGCGACGTCGGCGAGTTGTTCCGTTCGTTCTTCGGAGACTTCAACTTCGATGGCATCGAACTGGTTGCGCCCACCCGCACCTTCGACGGGCGACTCGATCTCGACGTCGGTGGTCGACGAGTCGAGCTGTACGAGGTGGGTCCGGCCCACACCGCGGGCGACACGATCGTCCACGTACCCGACGCCCGGACGATCTACACCGGAGACATCCTGTTCATCGGCGGCACACCGATCGTGTGGGCCGGCCCGCTGTCGAACTGGATCGCGGCCTGCGACCTGATGCTCGGCCTCGACGCCGAGACAGTGGTCCCCGGGCACGGACCGCTGACCGACGCGGCGGGAATCGTCGCCGTGCGCGACTACCTGTCGTTCGTCGACGAGGCCGCGTCGGCGCGTCACACCGCCGGGATGGACGCATTCGACGCAGCCCGAGACATCGGTCGGGAACTCGGCCTCGACGAGCGATTCGGTGAGTGGGGAGAATTCGGGCGCATCGCCGTGAACGTCGAGACGGTCTACCGGACGCTCGACCCGAACCACTCGACCCCCGACGTCGTCGAGCAGTTCCGGCGCATGGCCGAACTCGAACGGCAGTGACCGCGAACCCATCGACGGCCTCGACGACGGCGACGACACCGACGGCCTCATCTGGTGATCAGGTCGACGTCGTCGTCGTCGGTGACGGCCCTGCCGGCAGCGCGCTGGCACGGGCGTGCCATGCCATCGGGATCGAGGTGGTACTGGTCGGCGACGATGTCGACTGGGCTGCCACGTACAGCACCTGGACGGACGATCTCCTCGACGACACCGGGGCGGAGCTGCTCGACATCGACGCCGTCGTCGCCGTGTCGAGCAGCGAGATGTGGGCGTACGGCGCGCGGCCTCATCGGCTCGCTCGAACGTACGCCACGCTCGACAACGATCGACTGCGGTCCGTGCTGCGCGACGAAGTGACCCACCGAATCGTCCGAGTGACCGCGGTCGCGGTTGCCGCGGTCGGCAGTGCCACTGGCCATCGACTCGATCTGGACGGCGGAGGCGTCATCCACGCTCGGGCGGTCATCGACGCGACCGGCTGGCCCGCTCGGTTCGCCAGGCGCACCGGCGAGCAGCCTCCAGCCTGGCAGACAGCGCTCGGCGTCGTGCTGCCCGAGCCCCCCACGGGAGACCTCGGCCAGCCGACGTTCATGGACTTTCGTCGGGTCGTCGGCCCGGACGGCCTGGCGTCGACCGTCGGTCCCAGCGGCGTCACCACGTTCTGCTACTCGTTGCCGGTTCGGGACGGATGGCTGATCGAGGAGACGGTGTTGGCGGCGCGCCCTGCGATCGAGCCGATCGCACTGCTGCCCCGGCTCGCCGCGTGACTCGGACGTCACCCGGACAGCGTGCTCGCCGGCGCGGTGCGCACCGAGTACGTGCGCATCGCACTCGGGGGCTCACGGCCCGGACCGGGGCAGTCGATCGTCGCCTTCGGAGCGGCCGCCGGCTCCGTGCATCCGGCGACGGGGTACTCGGTTTCCGCCTCGATCCGTGCTGCCCCGCGCGTCGCTGCAGCGATCGGTCGAGCGCTGGCGATCTCGCCCGGCGTGGTCGACCCTGCGCCCATCGCCGAGGCGGTGTTGCCGACTGCGCTGCGACGAACGCGCGTGCTCCACGACTACGGCCTCGACGTCCTCCTCGGTCTCGACGACGACGACGCGCGGGCGTTCTTCGACGCCTTCTTCGGTCTCTCGATCGAGGACTGGACCGCGTATCTCCGGGTGGATGCACCGCCCGGCGAGGTCAGCGCAGTGATGACTCGTCTGTTCCGGTCATCGAGCTGGCAGCTGCGACGTCGGCTGGCGGGTCGGAATCCGGCAACGCTTGCTCGTCTGCTGCGGCCTTGAGCATCTCGCGACGACGCGAGCGGATCGACCGGCGCACGGCGAGCACCCAGCCGATCAGCACGCAGGTCGCGAAGATGAACCACTGCGCGGCGTATGACAGATGGGGGCCCTCGTCGAGCGTGGGCGCAGGAACGGGCACCGGGTCGTCCGGGCCGGGCGCGGGGATCGAATCGATCAGATCGAGATAGATCGGCACCACCTCTCCGGGAAGTTGTGCGGCGAGTTGGTCGAGGTCGATGCGTCGCACCTCGGTGACCTGCTCGGCGTCGTCGGCCGCGTCGGTCAACTCGCCGCGCCGGCGCTCCTGCGGGACACGGACACGCGCGAGGATCTCGGTCTCGACGGCCGGTGGGTCCGGCGCGTCGGCGCCCAGCGGAACGAAGCCACGGTTGACGACCACGGTGGTGGCATCGTCGGTCACGAGCGCGCTGAGCACGTTGTCGCCGGCCATTCCATCCTGCGATCGGTTGAACCAGATGACCTGGTCGGCGAGGTAGGTGCCCGACACGATCGCTTGACGCCACTCGATCGATTCCGGGACGTCGCCCGCGTCGGCGAGCAGTTCGTCGAGCGGTGCGGCCGGCTGGTGGATCTGCTCGGTGACGAGGTGGTTGAACGCCCGGCGCTGGTCGAGGCGATCGAGCTGCCAGAACGCCAACCAGACCATCCCCGCGACCGTTCCGAACACGAGGAGGTGGAACGCGATCCACTTCGGACGCAGGAGGAATCCGTACATCTCGGGCACGACGGTAGCGGTCGTCGAGCGCTACCGTGCCGCGCCATGCGCGGAGATGACGTCACCTCCGAATGGCTCTCGTCGGTGCTCGGTGGTGACGTCGGGCCGGTCACCTCGCAGTACATCGGCGACGGTCACATCGGCGTCAACATCAGGGTCGCGATGCCCGATGCCGAGGCGGAGCTGCCGCGGTCGGTCGTGGTGAAGCTCCCGGCGACCGACGAGACGAGCCTGACAACCGCGGCGATGCTGCGTCACTACGAGCGCGAGACGCGCTTCTACACCGAACTCGCATCGACCGTCGACATGCGCGTGCCGGCGTGCCTGTACGGCGATTGGACGGCGGCCACGAACGCGTTCGTGCTCGTGCTCGAGGACATGGCACCGGCGACGCAGGGCGATCAACTCACCGGATGTACGTTCTCTCGGGCCTGTGACGCAGTGCGCGAGCTGGCCAAGCTGCACGGTCCGCGTTGGGACGATCCGACGCTGTACGACATCGACTGGATCGAACACGACCGAACCACCGACGGCGCCGATTCAGGCGACGAGGCAGGCGCGGGGTTGGCGATGATGTGGCAGATGTTCTTTCCCGGCTTCTCGTCCACGTATCGGTCGCACCTGAGCGCCGACGAGTTCGAACTCGCCAAACGTTTCGGATCGGTGATCGGAACCTGGCGTGGCGGTCGCTCTGGTCCGAGGGCGATCACCCACGGCGACTACCGGCTCGACAACATGCTCTTCGCCACGCCAGACGGTGGCCCGCCGGTGACCGTGGTCGACTGGCAGACGCCCGCCCACGGCAGTCCGATCACCGATCTCTCGTACTTCATCGGGGCCGGTCTGCTGCCGCCGGAACGGCGTGCCCACGAACGCGATCTCGTTGCCGTCTACCTCGAAGCACTCGGCGCCTACGGCATCACGCTCGACGAGTCCTGGGTGTGGGAGCAGTACCGGCGTGACGCGTTCGCCGGGCTCGCGGTCGCGGCGATGGCGTCGCAGATCGTCACTCTCAACGATCGCAGCGAAGCGATGTTCGGCGCCATGGCCCAACGCCACCTCCGCCAGGCCCTCGACCTCGACTCGTTCAGCCTCATCTGAGCGGCGGCGCGGTGCCCGGGGTCAGCCCGCCGGTTACGCCGTGCCTGGGGCTTCGCTCATGGGTGGGAGAGTCTCGTGGGTTGCGATGAGCGAAACCGCTGTATCCGGTCGCTTCGCTCATGGGTGGGAGAGTCTCGTGGGTTGCGATGAGCGAAACCGCTGTATCCGGTCGCTTCGCTCATGGGTGGGAGAGTCTCGTGGGTTGCGATGAGCGAAACCGCTGTATCCGGTCGCTTCGCTCATGGGTGGGAGAGTCTCGTGGGTTGCGATGAGCGAAACCGCTGTATCCGGTCGCTTCGCTCATCGGTGGGGCGTAGCCGCACCGGCGTAACCTGCGTTGATGACTGTGCGACCTGCTGGTACCTGGCCGTCGCCGATCACGGCCCGATCGTTGGTGGCAGGTTCGGTCGGCATCAGCGAGGTGATCCCCGACGGCGACGACGTCTGGTGGGCTGAGTCACGGCCCGACAATGGTGGGCGCACCACGCTTGTTCGTTGGCGCGACGGTACGACACAGGACGTCACCGCTCCGGATGTCAACGTGCGCACGAGCGTGCACGAGTACGGCGGTGGGGCATGGTGGGCCGGGGACCGCACGGCGTACTACGTCGAGTTCGGCGACCAACGTCTGCGACGCATCGAGCCGGGAGGCGAGCCGCTGTTGCTGACGCCTGAGCCGCCACGGCCCCGTTCGATGCGGTACGCCGATGGTCGACCGACCCAGGACGGCGACTGGTTCGTCTGTGTGCACGAACGCCACGGCGACGGCGAGCCGGTGAACGAGATCGTCGCAGTCGCCACGGACGGTTCGATGCGCATCGAGGTGGTTGCGTCGGGAGCCGACTTCTACGCCGCGCCTCGCGTGTCGCCGGACGGCCGCTCGATCGTGTGGATCCAATGGATGCACCCGAACATGCCGTGGGATGCGACCGAACTGTGGATCGCCGACCTGGACGGCGCGAGGGCGACCAACGCGCGCAAGATCGCCGGCAACGGCGCCGAGGCGCTGCAGGAACCGTTGTGGTGGCGCGACGGGACGCTCGTGGTCGTCACGGACCGCGACGAATGGTGGAATCTGTATCGCGTTGACATCGTGACCGGTGACCTCGCACCCGAGGCGGTTGGGCCCTTCGAGATCGTCGAACCCCACTGGGTGTTCGGAGGCGCGCGTCACGCCGAGGCTGCCCATGTGCTCGGCGATTGCACTGGCGACCGGTTGAGTCTCGACGTCGACCTCGCGTACTCGACGATCGGGTCGCTGCGGCGCGCAGGAGACTCGTACACGCTCGTCGGCAGTTCGTACACGACCAGCAACGAGGTGGTACGAGTGCGCGGCGACCGTGTCGAGGTCCTCCGACCGGGTCACGATCTCGGCTTCGACCCGGCGTTCCTGCCTGAGCCAGAACTGATCAGCTTCCCCACGAGCGGCGACGACGTCGCGCACGGCCTGTATTACGCCCCCGCCAATCCCGACGCCGAACTTCCCGAGGGCGAACTTCCGCCGTTGATGGTGTTCGTACACGGAGGGCCGACCGGCGCGGCCCAGCGCCGGCTGGTGCCCGGTCGGGGACATCGCTTCTGGACCAGTCGCGGGTTCGGCATCGTGGACGTCGACTACCGAGGCAGCACCCGCCACGGACGTACCTACCGCCGCAAGTTGCTCGGCAACTGGTGCGTCCTCGACGTCGATGACGCAGTAGCCGCCGCGCGGTACCTCGCCGACCGGGGCGATGTCGATCGTCAACGGCTCGTGATCGAGGGCGGCAGTTCCGGCGGAACGCTCGTACTTCTCGCGCTCGCCGATCACGATGTGTTCGCCGCCGGTACCAATCTGTTCGGCGTCACCGACATGTCGGCGCTCATCACCGACGATCACAAGTTCGAATCGCAGTACACCTTCGGCCTGATCGGACCGTGGCCCGAAGCGGCCGACGAATACGCCCGCCGGTCGCCGATCAACTTTCCCGAGCGCCTCTCGGCGCCGCTGCTCGTGCTGCAGGGGAGCGACGACACGGTCGTGCCTCCGGCTCATTCCGAGCGGATCGTCGAGGCGATGCGCTCGAACGGGCTCCCGGTCGCGTACCAGACATTCGACGGGGAGGGGCACGGCTTCAGGGCGGCCGACTCGATCGTGCGCTGGTTCGAGTCCGACCTCTACTTCTACGGTCGGGTGCTCGGCTTCGAACCGGCCGACGACGTGCCGTCATTCGAGATCGAGAACCTCCACTGACGGGTCGTCTCGCCAACGTGGTCGACACTCCTGCGCCAAGCGACGCTCGATCGCGATGTTCGGGCCCTGCACGTGCCGCGACGCAGTCTTCGTGACATTCGGGCACTGAGTACCGTCGGGGCTCGTGAAGGATCACCCCAACGACCATCTGGCCGAGCGCTTCGACGCGATGAGCGATCGGGACAAGATCGACTTCATGATCGAAACGAGCGGGTGGGCTCTCGAAGCGATCCCACCCGACGCAGAGAGCGTGCCGCCGACTCCCGGCTACGCCTACACCATCGGGCTCACCGCCGATGTTGGCTTCCCCGAGGTGGCGGTGTTCGGGCTGACTCCATCGGCCTCGAAAGGACTGCTGACGCTCGTCGCAGACGCCTGTCGGGGCGGCACCGACATTCCGATCGGGGTCGAGGTGGTCGGCCTGCTCGACAACGACCTGAGGTGCCTGTTCGCACCCGTCGACCTGGCGCCGTGGGGACCGTACTTCGCGACGGCTGCGGCCTGGTACGACGATCGACCGTTCGAGATGGTGCAGCTGATGTATCCCGACCGCAACGGCTTCATGCCGTACGAGACCGGCTACGAGCAGCGCATGGTGCTCGCCCAACCCGTCATCGGCACGATCACCTGACCCCGGCACTCCCTCCGCGATGCGCGAAACCGCCGTATACGGTCGGTTCGCTCATGGCAACGCGCGTGGACGGGCAGCGGGGTGGAGGGCGGTGGATACCTCCCGGCCGGGCGCAGTGCCGCGTTGCTACCATGCGTCGGACAGGCCGGCGACGATCGCAACGGCCCGCACACGACTCGATGACGACACTCCCGCCCCTCCCGGTGACCGGCGCCTGGTCGGTCGGCGACGAACCCGGACATCGGAAGTTCTTCACGTTCGCCCAGGGTCGCCGCTTCGCGCTCGATTGTGGTGTGGCGCTGGCTGATGTCGTGGTCGCCTACGAGACCTGGGGGCGTCTCGATGCCGACGGCTCCAACGCGATTCTGCTGTGCCATGCGTGGACCGGCGACAGCCATGCCGCAGGCCCATCCGGTCGGGGGCATCCGGCTCCGGGTTGGTGGGACGACAACGTCGGAGCGGGCAAGCCGATCGACACCGACAAATACTTCGTGGTGTGCGCCAACGTGCTCGGGGGCTGCCAGGGATCCACCGGGCCCGCGTCGCTGCATCCCGTCGACGGCCAGCCGTACGGATCGCGTTTTCCGGTGGTGACGATCCGTGACATGGTTCGCGCCCAGGCGCAACTCGGAGAGCACCTCGGTGTGGCGAAGTGGCTGTCGGTGATCGGCGGGTCGATGGGCGGGATGCAGGCGCTCGAATGGGCCGTGATGTATCCGCGCCGAGTCAGATCGCTCGTTGCAGTGGCCACCTGTATGCAGGCCACGGCGCAGCAGATCGCGTGGGGTGCGATCGGTCGACGTGCGATTCGCCTCGACCCCAAGTGGCGAGGTGGTGACTACTACGATGCAGAGCCGGGCGATGGTCCGACGGAAGGTCTCGAGATCGCCCGGATGGTCGCCCAGGTGACGTTCCGCAGCGACAACGTTTTCACCGACCGCTTCGGACGTGAACTCGCCGACAAGACCGCCGTCGGCGACACGCTCGGGATGTGGCAACGCTTCGAGGTCGAGCGATACCTCGAATACCACGGGGTCAAGTTGGCGCGCCGGTTCGACACCAACAGCTACCTCGCGATCGGCAAGGCGATGGACCTGCACGACGTCGCTCGGGGGAGGGGATCGCTCGAACGGGCGATCCTCCGCGTGGTGGCGCCCACGATGGCGGTCGGCATCTGGAGCGACATGCTCTATCCCGCGTACCAGCAGCAGCAGCTCCACGACGCCGTGGCGGCCAACGGCGTGTCGAGCGAATACGTCGAGATCGATTCGCCGCACGGCCACGACGCGTTCCTGATCAACAGCGACCAACTCGCTGAACCGCTCGAGCGATTCCTCGCCAACGCGTCGAAGTCGATCTCGTCGACCACCTGACCGTGCCGGAGGGTCTCGAAGCCGAGATCTGGCGTCGCTCGTGCGTGCCGCTCATCGGCCGAACGATCATCGAGGCCACGATCGACGAACGGGTGGTTGCCGATGGATTCGCCGGTGTTGCCCTCGGCGCGAGGTTCGTGGGAGCACGGCGCCGCGGCAAGGTGGTGCTGCTCGAGACCGACCGAGCGACGATCGGACTCCACTTCGGGATGACCGGTCGGCTCGTCGTCGACGGCGATGCGTCGATCGACAAGCTCGCCTACGCGTCAGGTCGCGACGACCGCGCCTGGGACCGGTTGGTCCTGTTTGCCACTCCTGGCGGCCGGCTGGCCCCACCCGCGTTGCGCTTCAATGATCCCCGACGCCTGGGTCGCATCTCGCTCGATCCGGACCTCGACCACCTCGGGGTGGACTTCACCGAGGTGACACCGCGACGTCTGACCCGTGCCATGACGAGGAGGAGCGGTGCGTTGAAGTCGGTGCTGCTCGATCAACACGTGGTGGCCGGCCTCGGAAACCTGTGCGTCGATGAGGTGCTCTGGTGGGCTGGTCTCGACCCGCGACGCAGGGTGGACTCACTCTCTGGCGCCGAGGTGGAGCGTGTCGCATCGGTGATCCGTCGGCGGCTTCCGATCATGCTCGCCCGTGGAGGGAGCACCACCGGTGTGTTGACGCCGATGGTGCGTGCCTCGGGCGCCCCGTGCGAGCGCGACGGAACGCCGCTCGAGCGCGCTGCTGTCGGTGGTCGCACCACCGTCTGGTGTCCCCGCCACCAGCGGTGATCCGTGCCGAAACCACCCCGAGCTGACACAATCGGGGACCCGTGCCCACCGTCGTTCATCGTCTCGCTCCCTCACCGTCGACTGTCGTCCTCGTCGGCGCGGGCGACCCCGGGTCGAGCCGCCTCGTCTACGCGATGGTGATCGGACTCATCGTGATCGGACTCATCCTCATTCTCCTCGGGTTCTGGATCGTCCGCCAGACGAAACCGGACCTCGAGGTCCTGGCTCCGCTGGAACGTATGGGTGACGGCGACTGGAAGAAGAAGGACCCGTCGACGCAGCGCCGCATGCTCGACGAACTCCGGCCCGAGGGGGCCAAGCCCCTCACCCCCGCCTCGCGTCCTCCTGCGATCGACGAGGAGTTCGAACGAGGCGATCATCCCGTGACCTCGTTCAGCGATCTCGGCCCAGGTGTTGCGCCGCAACAGCGCGACCCAACCCCGACCGAAACCGACCTCGTGCCCGAGATCGACACCGACACCGAGTCCGAGCCGGATTCCGAGTCCGTGCCCGAGATCGACACCGAGTCCGAACCGGAGTCCGAGACGGAGCCGGATTCCGAGTCAGAGGCGGTCTCGGATCCACGCGTCTGACGGCGTTCACGCGGTGGAATTCACGGCGATCGGCCAACAACGGTGGGGTTGTTCGGAATCACTCGAGGGGCGCTAACATACGGCTGCGAAACACCGCTCACAGCGGTCTCGCGGACGTGGCTCAGTTGGTAGAGCGCAACCTTGCCAAGGTTGAGGTCGCCGGTTCGATCCCGGTCGTCCGCTCCAGGAACCCCTGCTTCGGCGGGGGTTTCTCGCGTTTTCGCCGTCGCGCGCCGCAGTGCACGTGGCGGGCTTCGATGAGCGAAACCGCCGTATCCGGTCGTTTGGCTCATCGGTGGGCGGCGACGGGGGTTGTGATGAGCGAAACCGCAGTATCCGGTCGTTTGGCTCATCGGTGGGCGGATCGGGTGGGTGTTCCGGGTGACGTCGGGACAGTACTGTTCCCTACGATCGGACCATGGCTGCACCTCCTCGCGAACCGTCATCGCAAGCGTGGCTCGACTCCGTCGTCGAGGACATCGTCGATGCCGACGCTGCGATCATCGACCCGCATCACCACCTGTGGCCTGCCGGCGGTTCGCTTCCCTACGGGCTCACCGATCTCGAGGCCGACCTCGGCAGCGGTCACAACATCGTCGACACGGTCTTCGTCGAGTGCGGCGCGGCCTACGACCGAACCGTCGTTGATGCGTTCGCTCCCGTCGGTGAAACATCGTTCGTCACCGGCGAGGCCGAGCGATCCGGGCGACAGGTGATCGGGGGCATTGTCGCACACGCCGACCTCCGTGACGCGGTGAACCTCGATGCCGTGCTGGACGCCCACGACGCGGCGGGCAATGGCCGGTTCCGCGGCATCCGCCACGCCGGGTCGCACGCACTGCATCCCGACGTGTTGATGATCCCCGGCGGCGCACCCGCGGGGCTGTACGCAGACCAGACCTTTCGCGCCGGAGTGGCGAGGCTGGGGGAGCGGGGTCTCACGTACGACACCTGGCACTACCACTACCAGAACCGGGACTTCCTCGATCTCGCCCGCAGCGTCCCGTCGACGACGATGGTGCTCGATCACTTCGGGACACCGCTCGGCGTCGGGCCGTACGAATCGCAGCGCGAGCAGATCTTCAAACAGTGGAAGTCCGACATCGCCGACATTGCCGCGTGTGAGAATGTCGTGGCCAAGATCGGCGGCCTCGCGATGCCCGACAACGGCTTCGGCTGGCACACCGCCGAGCGTCCACCGACGTCGGATGAATTCATCGACGCGCAGGGCCGCTACTACCTGCACACGATCGAGCAGTTCGGCCCCGAGCGATGCATGTTCGAGTCGAACTTCCCGGTCGACCGTTTTTCGCTCTCGTACCGAACCGTGTGGAACGCATTCAAGAAGCTCGTCGCGGACTTCCCGCCCGACGACCGCGATGCCATGCTTCGCGGCACTGCCGCCCGCGTGTATCGCCTCGGCTGAACCACGAGCGATGAGTCTTCGCGACCTGTCCGCGGAGACTCATCGCTTTGGGGGTCAACGCACGAGCGATGAGTCTTCGCGACCTGTCCGCGGAAACTCATCGTGGTGTGGGGCGACCGGGTTGGTGCGGCGAGGGTCAGTCGGTGCTCGGCTGGTCGGCGAGCATGGCTGCCATCACCTCGGCGAGCATCTGTGACCTCGGAGGCATGCCCGGGAACTGTTCGGGCGGTGACGGGTTCTGGCCCTCGCCGACCGAATGGAATCGCTCCATCGCGATCTCGACCCACTCGGGATGCGGAAACACCCAGTACCGGTCCTCACGCACCGCGTCGACCACGAGGTCGGCGACGGCCGCGGGCGGCATCCCCTCGTCGATGGCGCGGCGCAGATAGTTCAGCGACACCTCCTGCGCTGCGGTGCGCTCGGGGGCATCGCCGAGTTCGGAGGGCCAGTTGCGATCGGACTCGGCGATTCCGGTGCGCACCCAGCCTGGGCACAGGCAACTCACACCGATCGGCAACTGCGCGGATTGAACCGTCGAGTACAGACCCTCCGTGAGCGCGACGACTGCGTGCTTGGTGGCGTCGTACGGCGCGGCGAATCCGGGGTAGAGCCCCGCCATCGACGCGGTGTTGACGATGTGGCCGCCGCCCGACATCACGAGGTGCGGTAGAAAGGCCCGCACGCCGTGGATGACCCCCCACAGGTTCACCCCGAGGACCCACTCCCACGTCTCGATCGGCCCGAGCCACGGATCACCTGTACCACCGACGCCGGCGTTGTTGCACACGACATGGACGGCGCCGAAGCGCTCCGTCGTTGCCGTCGCGAGCGCCTCGACCTGCTCGGCCTTGCTGACGTCGGTGACGACTGTCAACGTCTCGACGCCGTGCGCGGCGACCTCGGCGGCTGCAGCGTCGAGTGCCTGTTGGTCGATGTCGGCCAGCACGACCGAGCACCCTGCTGCGGCGAAGGCGTTCGCCAGTCCGAGGCCGATCCCGCTCGCAGCCCCAGTGACGACCGCAACTTTGCCTGGTCCGAGTTCCATCCGTTCCCCTTGTGTCTGTCGATTGGCAACCGCCAGCGACCGTAGTTGCTGGCGCCCGTCGACGGTCGACCGAACGGGTGCCGACCCGATGGCGTAGGCTGCGGCGCACGATGGGAAAGGACCGCCGATGACCGAGAATTCCGTACTGACACACCGCAACGTCGGCGTCCTCGCGGTCGAAGCAGTCGATGCTCCCGAGATCGTCACCTCGGCCTGGATCGACGAGCAACTCGCCGCCACCTACGAACGCACCGGCCTGAATGCGGGGACGCTGTCCGACCTCGCCGGAATCGAGGAACGGCGCTGGTGGCCCGAAGGCGTCACGTTCGACCAGGCCGCTGCGATGGCGGGTCAGGCAGCGCTCGACGCGTCGGGGATCGATCCGCAGCGGGTCGGCATGTTGATCTCCACATCGGTGTGCAAGCATCATCTCGAGCCGTCGGTGGCCTGCGCAGTCCACCACCAACTGCAGCTCGGTCCGAGCTGTCTCAACTTCGACGTCGGCAACGCCTGCCTCGGCTTCATCAACGGCATGCAGATCGCCGCCGCCGCCATCGACGCCGGGTCGATCGACTACGCGCTCATCGTCGACGGCGAAGGAAGTCGCTACACCCAGCAGACCACCATCGCCCGACTGCAGCAGTCGACCACCGAAGCCGCCGACGTGTTCGCGGAGTTCGCGTCGCTCACGCTCGGCTCTGGTGCTGCGGCGGCGGTGCTGTGCCGGCTCGACGAGCACCCCGAGGCCCACAAGCTCGTCGGTGGCGTCGCCCGATCCGGAACACAGCACCACGAACTCTGCGTCGGCGATCTCGATCGAATGACCACCGACACCCACGGTCTGCTCGTGGCGGGGCTCGACCTCGCCGAAGCGGCCTGGAAGCACTCCGGCGCCGCGTTCGACTGGGAAGTCGGCATGGACTGGTACATCGTGCATCAGGTCAGCCAGGTGCACACCAGGTTGATCACCGAGCGTCTCGGGATCGATCCCGACAAGGCGCCGCTGACATTCCCGAAGTACGGAAACGTCGGACCGGCAGCGATTCCGTTGACGTTGGCGAAGTCGGCCGATCGGATCCAGACGGGCGACCGCGTGCTGTGCATGGGCATCGGGTCGGGGCTCAACACGAGCTTCACCGAAATCGTCTGGTGACCGCGTCGACCCCTCCGAACGGCGACCGAACGGTCGCCGACGACACGCCGCCTGTGCCGGCCGCCGACACCTGGCGTCGATGGGGGATCGACCCGGCATGGTCGCGCCTGCTCGACGTCGCGAGCCATGAGGGCGGTTCTCATCGATGGCACGTGCTCGACACCGGCACGCCTGATGTCCGCCCGGATGCGCCCACGGTGTTGTGCGTGCACGGCAATCCGACCTGGGGCTATGCGTGGGCGAGTTTTCTGCGCCGGTTGCATCCCACCCATCGCGTCATTGCGGTCGACCAGCTCGGTATGGGCTACAGCGACCGAACGGCGCCGCGGCGTTACGCCGATCGGGTTCGCGATCTCGACGATGTGATCGTGGCGCTCGACCTCGATCGCAACTCGCCGCTGGTGGTGGCGGCACACGACTGGGGAGGTGCGATCGCCATGGGGTGGGCGGTCCAGGATCCCAAGCAGGTGGCGGGCCTCATCCTCTGCAACACCGGAATCGCAGTGCCCGACGGACGCTCGGCGCCCGGAATCATACGGCTTGCGGCATCGCCGTGGCTGCTCGACGCCGTGTGTCGTGGGACGCCGGTGTTCGTCGAGGGAACGGTGCGTCTGTCAGGGCGACGAATCACGAAGATCGATCGTGAGGCATTCCGTGCCCCGTACCGGACCGCGCCGGCCCGTGCGGCGATCGCCGACTTCGTCGGGGACATCCCGCTGCGCGCCGGTCATCCCTCCGAGGCCGCGATTGCCGACGTTGCGGATCGTCTCGGGTCGATCACGGCGCCGGTGTTGCTGGCCTGGGGGGCCCGCGACCCGGTGTTCAACGACGACTTCGCCGACGACCTCGCAGCACGGTTCCCGAACTCGACGACGCATCGCTTCGCCGGTGCCAATCATCTGGTGATGGCCGAAGCAGACGTGGCCGGCGTCGCCGGGACCTGGCTGGGTGAACTCCTCGATGGCCGACTCGCCGGTGGCGCGACGTCCACGATGGTCGAAGCCGGAGCGGCGCGGCCGGACGATCAGACCCGTCCACTGTGGGCGGGCCTGGATGAACGTCGCAGCGACAGTTCGGAAGCGTTCGTCGATCTCTCGTCTGGAGACGCGGTGACCTTCGCCGAGCTGGCCCGACGGGTCGACGCGGTTGCCTGCGAGTTGTCGCGACAGGGGCTGCAGCCGGGTGATCACGTTGCGATGCTCACGCCGCCCGGTGTCGACCTCGTCGCGGCCGTCTACGGTGTCTGGCGCGCCGGGGGTGTGACGGTGATCGCCGACCGTGGGCTGGGGCTACGTGGGCTGGGTCGAGCCGTGCGGTCGGCCCGACCGCAGTTCGTGATCGGGCCGCGGCAGGCACGGATCGCCTCGGCCGCGCTGCGATGGGCGCCGCGCGCGACCCGACTCGATGTCGGCGAACTGGTGGCCGCTGCTGTCGGCGGGATGCCCGCCGCCCCATGCTCTGCGGATCAGGCGGCGGTGTTGTTCACGTCCGGCGCCACCGGTCCTGCCAAGGGAGTCCGCT
The DNA here is from genome assembly GCA_963774765.1 of Ilumatobacteraceae bacterium. Classification (GTDB taxonomy): domain Bacteria; phylum Actinomycetota; class Acidimicrobiia; order Acidimicrobiales; family Ilumatobacteraceae; genus Sva-07. The sequence continues at coordinate 617,795 of CAVZGP010000009.1, read as the reverse complement.
ACACCCACGGCCAGCTCGCGGCCCAACGCGACGCGCTCGCCACGACCTATGCGATCACGCCCGACGATCGCCTCGTGGCGGCGTTCGCGCCGTTCGCGCTGTACGGCCCGGCGCTCGGCATCCCGACCGCGTTGCCCGACGTCGATGTCACCAAGCCGGGCGAACTGACCGCCGATGCGCTCGCGGACGCGTGCGTTCGCGTCCGGGCGACGTTGGCATTCGCATCTCCGGCCGCGCTCGCGAACGTTGTCGCAACGGTGCAACCCAAGGCCCGCCATGCCGGCCTTTCGGGTCTCCGAGTGGTGTTCTCCGCAGGCGCACCCGTGCCCAGCGAGACGTTGCGCGCCATCGCCGCACTCGCACCTGCGGCGTCGCTGCACACGCCCTATGGGATGACCGAGGTGCTGCCGATCGCCGATATCGACCTCGCTGCCATCGACGAGGCCGAACGCGACGATCCCCTCGGCGGGGTCTGCGTCGGCCATCCGGTCGATGGCGCCGAGGTACGCATCGCAGCGCTCGGTTTCGACGCCGAGGACCTGCCGGCGGAACTCGACGTCGGCTCCACCGGCGAGATCCTGGTACGGGCGCGTTGGGTGTCCGACGGCTACCTCGGATTGTGGGCGACCCAGCGCGAGACCCGGCCAGGCGACGTCGGCGACTGGCATCGATCGGGTGACGTCGGCCATCTCGACGCTCACGGACGTCTGTGGGTCGAAGGCCGCGCGGTGCACGTGATCCACGGCCTCGACGGACCGATCACCTCGGTCCCGGTCGAGCGGCTGGTCGAGCGGGCGCTCGGGTCGGCGCGTGTTGCTGCGGTCGGCGTTGGTCCGGTAGGGAGCCAACAGCTGGTCGTGGTCATCGAGGACCCGTCGGCGGCAGACGGCCCAGCGGGCAACGAGGTGGTGAACGCCGTTCGGCAGGCGGTTGACGAGCCGGTGGCGTCGGTGCTGACCGTCTCGAAGCTTCCCGTCGACATCCGGCACAACGCCAAGATCGACCGAACGCTCGTGGCGTCGTGGGCCGCCGACGTACTGGCCGGACGTCGTGCCCGAAGCCTCTCACGACGTCGTTGACGCCATGGAGCTGGTCGCATGAGAGTGCTGGTCACGGGCGGATCGAGCCTGATCGGCATCGGAGTGGCGACTGCACTGACCGCTCGTGGCGATGACGTCGTGGTGCACCAACGCAGTCGCTCCGATGCCCTCGCCGCACTACCCGTTCAGCAGGAACTCGGCGACATCCGCGACGTCGACGTGCTCGTCGCGGCCGCAGGCGGCTGCGATGCCATCGTGCATCTGGCCGCCAAGGTTGGCGTGGTCGGCGAGTGGGAGGACTACCGGTCGATCAATGTCGACGGCACCCGCAATGTGGTCGCCGCTGCGCAACGTCGGGGCATCGGCCGGATCGTGCACGTGTCGTCGCCGTCGGTGGCGCACGGTGGGGAACCGATCGTCGGTGGTGCCGCCGAGCCTCCGGTTCTCGGGCGTCGGCACGCCTGGTACCCCGAGTCGAAGGCGATGGCCGAACTCGAGGCACTCGCAGCGACAAGTGATGAACTCGGTGTGGTGGCAATCCGGCCCCATCTGGTGTGGGGACCGGGTGACACGCAGCTGGTCGGGCGGATCGTCGAGCGCGCTGCGGCTGGCCGGCTGGCACTGGTTGGCGGGGGACGTGCGCTGGTCGACACCACATACATCGACAACGCGGTCGATGCGCTCGTCGCCGCCCTCGACGCGGTGAGGCCTGGTGCTCCATGTTCCGGGAGGGCCTACGTGGTGTCGAACGGCGAGCCGCGAATGATCCGCGAGCTGGTCGAGGGGATCTGTGGCGCAGCTGGTGTGCCGTTCGAGCCGAGGTCGGTGTCGCTGCGCGTCGGGCGTTCGGTCGGGGCCATCGTCGAACGCGCCTGGCCGCTGCTGCGTCGCGTCGACGAACCACCCCTCACCCAGTTCCTCGCCGAGCAGCTCGGCACCGCCCACTGGTTCGATCCTCGACCTGCCCGCGACGACCTGGGTTGGACTCCGGCGGTGTCCCTCGACGAGGGACTGGGTCGCCTGGCCGCCTGGTACGGCGCCGATCCCCGACGCACTGCACCGTGAGCGCGCGGGACCGCTATCCTCGGTCCCTCAACTGGCGACGTGGCCGAGTGGTTTAGGCAACGGCCTGCAAAGCCGTGTACATGAGTTCGATTCTCATCGTCGCCTCCCTTTCCGATTTCACCAGGGGTCAGACCCCTGGTGAAATCGGTGGAGATTCAGTTCCGTCGTCGGCGGGCGATCGCGATCGCTCCGGCGATCGCGCCGAGCGCGGCGAGGCCCACCAGCACGGCCACGATCGTGTCGTTTCCGTCGTCGGTGTTCTCGGTCGTTTCGGGTGTCACCGTCGACTCGGTCGTCGGCGCCGCCACTGCCTCGGTTGGCGGGGTCGTGGCGGGCGGCCCGCGCTGTGCCAGCACCTGGGCCATCGCGTCGAATGCGGGCTTCGGCGCGTCGTTCGCGTCGAACCAGAGCGCCCCGTCGAATGCCCCGCCGGTCTCCGCTGGAATCGGTGAGAAACGGTCGGTGATCCCCCATGTGACGAAGGTGTCGCAGTTCGATGCGTCGACGCACGCCGCGAGAGCGTCCGCGTAGACCCCGGCTTGGAATTCGAGGCTCTGAGCGTTGGTGACCTCGGTGACCGGTAGGGGCACGTCGAACTCGGTGACCGCCCAGCTCAGCCCGAGTTCGCCGACCCAGCTGGTGAACGGGCCGGAATCAGCTGGATCTGGAGAGAGCAGGTGCGATTGGAAGCCGACCCCGTCGATCGGCGTGCCATCGGCGACGAGGGCTGCGATCCGGTCGCGAACCCCGACGCACTTCGCGACGGCCTCGCATGTCGTGCGCTCGGCGTTCGCTCCCGCGACGATCGGGACACCCGAGGCAAGGGCGTCCTGGGTCACCGCTACGTCGTCGTAGAAGTCGTCGTAGAACAACAGAGCACTCGGGTCGGCCTCGTGGGCTGCCTCGAAGGCGATGCGAAGGTAGTCGTCACCGATCACCTGTTGCCAGATCGTGGGACGCGGTGAACCATCGGCCAGGAACGCGTCGCCGACCACGTCCCATTGGATCACGACGCCCGGGTTGCGATCGCGGTAGTGCCCAACGACTGCCGCAACCTGTTCGCGAAGGACCTCGCCGAGACCTTCGGCGGTCCAACTCCCCGCGCTCACCCAGCCTGGCACCGCGCCGTCGATCAATTCGTGGCCCCGTGCGACCATCTCGTTCTCGACGGCGAAGTCGACGACTGCGTCGGCCCGACTGAAATCGAACACACCAGGCTGGGGTTGCACGACCGCCATCGCGAGGTCTCCTCGAGTGGAGACGAGGTTGACGTGGTCGACGAGCAGTTGGCGGTAGGCGTCGTCGCCGAGCGCGTCGACGTCGACGGCGGCACCGAAGGAAATCCCCGCATCGTCGGCGAGCGGGCGCAGGTCGATCACCTGCGCCCGGCCGACAGCAGCCGGACCGAGGGTCGCCGCCAGCGCGCCGAGCAACACGAACACGATCATGGGGATCGTCGTCGCTCGGAACGGGAAGTGTCGGGGGAGCGTCATGGAATGACACGACGGTAGTTCGCATGTTCCGCGGCGTCCGGGCACCACGATCCGACACTCGTGCCATGCGACACGTCGCGAGCGGTAGTCTCGCGGCCAGGACCCACGCACCGTATGGCAACGAGCACCCCCTCAACGACCGTCGTCGTTCCCGGCACCCATGTGATGACTGCACTTGTCGGCCCGCGTGATCAGCACCTCCGCCAGATCGAGCAGCGGTTTCCTTCGGCCCGGATCAGCGTTCGCGGCAACGAGGTACGGATCTCCGGAGAGGAGCCCGCCGACGTCATCGTCGTGTCAAACCTGTTCGAGGAGCTGTCGACGTTGCTCCAGGCGGGCCAGCCGCTCGATGACGTCACGCTCGATCGGGTGATGACGATGGTCGGCGCGAGCGAACGTCCGAGCGAGATCCTCGGTCACCAGGTGCTGCGCGGGGCCAAGGGACGTCAGGTCAAGCCGAAGACCGCGGGCCAGAAGCGCTACATCGACACCATCGCCGAGAATGTGATCACGTTCGGTCTCGGTCCGGCCGGCACGGGCAAGTCGTGGCTCGCCGTGGCCATGGCGGTGAGGGCACTGCAGGCCAAGGAGGTCCAACGGATCATCCTCACCCGCCCTGCCGTCGAGGCCGGTGAACGACTCGGGTTCCTGCCGGGCGATCTCATGGCGAAGATCGATCCGTACCTGCGTCCCCTCTACGACGCCCTCTACGACATGCTGGATCCCGACGCCGTCCAGCGTCTGCTGGAACGCCAGGTGGTCGAGGTTGCGCCGCTCGCGTTCATGCGAGGACGGACCTTGAACAACAGCTTCATCATCCTCGACGAGGCCCAGAACGCCACGCCCGAACAGTTGAAGATGTTCCTCACCCGCATCGGCTTCGGCTCGCGTGTCGTCGTCACCGGCGACACCACCCAGGTCGACGTGCCAACCGGCAAGAGTGGGCTCGCCGGGCTGGAGAAGACCCTCGCCGGGATCGACGGACTGGCTTTCGTGAGGCTTTCGGGTTCCGATGTGGTGCGCCACCGGATCGTCGCCGACATCGTCGCTGCGTACGAGCAGCAGGACACCCGTCCCGCTGACGGGTGAGAACCTGACGAGCGTCACTCATGAGCGATACGATGCCGACTGTTGTCGCTTCCGACGAACGAATCGCCGACGACTCGCCAGAGTCGGTCGTCGACGTCGAACGATGGCGACGGTTGGCCCTCGAGGTGCTCACCGACTGCGCCGCGGAGGGCGAACTGACCCTGACATTCGTCGATCGTGACGACATCGCCGAACTCAACGTCGAACACATGGGCAAGACGGGCCCGACCGACGTGCTGTCGTTCCCGATGGACGACGAGCCGGTGCCCGGAGTTCCGACACTGCTCGGCGATGTCGTGATCAGCCCCGCAGTTGCCGCGGAGCAGTTCGCCGATCACGCCGGAACGCTCGACGACGAGTTGGCGCTGCTCGTCGTGCACGGAATCCTGCACGTGCTCGGCCACGATCACGCGGAACTCGAGGAAACCGCGGTGATGCGCTCGCTCGAGCTCGATCTCCTCGAACGATTTCACTGGCACGGTGCCGCGCCAGCGGGCTTTCGCCAGTCGCACGACTGACACGGGTGCGACGCATCCCCCTCCCCGTGCGATGAGCGAACCGACCGTCTAGGCGCCTTTCGCTCATCGCGGTAGCTTGCTGCGGTGACCTGGCCGACCGGCCCACCCCCGATGCCGCCGTCCGGATGGTACGACGACCCTGAGCAACCGTGGACGTGGCGGTACTGGGACGGCACTCACTGGACCGAACACCGAGCTCCGATGTGGGTGCCGCCGGCCCGCGACCCGCTGTCGTTCTCGGCCTGGTTCGAACACGGGGTCGCCGCTGTCAAGGTTGCGATGCGGAGGGTCGGTCTGCTGTTGGTGGCCGTGTGGCTGCTCGTCGGTGCCGCCGGCTGGGTGTTGGTCATGTCGGCGTTCGGTAGCGACGACGGACGCGAGCTGCGTCGGTTGCTCGAGATCGATCAGACGACGTTCGGCCCAACCGGATCCTCGATGACCGCGGAGTTGACGAACGCCGAGGCCGAACGTGCCTGGGAGTTGATCCAGGACACCTTCTGGTCGGCGGTGCCCTGGATCATCGTGCTCGTCGGGGCGATCGCCGTTGCGTGGGCGTGGTCGGTCGCTCTCGTCGCGAGGGCGGTCGAGCCGCATCTGGCCGAACCGTCCAGCGGCGATCGGCCAGTCGAGCATCTCGGTGATCTGGTTGGGATCGCGTTTCGCCGGGTGCCGGCCGTGATCGGATCGGGCATTGTCGTGTTCCTGGCGTTCGTGGTCGTCTGGATGGTCGCGTCGCTGCCGGTCGTGTTCGTCGCCGTCGGTGGCGGCGGGGGCGCAGCGATCGTGCTCACCGTGTTGTTCGTCGCGTTCCTCGTGATGGTCGCCACGGCGTGGCTCTGGGTGCGGTTGACGCTGGCGTCGGTGGTCGCCGCGGTCGGCGGTCACGGCATCGGAGTGACCCGCAGCTGGCGGCTCACCCGTGAGCGGTTCTGGTACGTGACCGGGCGGCTCCTCATCACCGGCCTGATCGCTGGTGTCGCAAGCGGAGCGGTCAACTCGGTCACCGGGTTCGGCCAGTTCCTCGGCTTCGCCGTGTACTTCGCCCTCGTGTTCGCGTTTCAGTCGATCGCGATCGCAGCTTCGGTGATGATCACCGTCGCCGGCCACCTCGTCACCATCGATCAGATCGAACGCCACCCCTGACGTCAGCGTCGTCGACTCACGGCTACCGTGGCGTGCGTGGGGACACCTCAGAACTTCCGCCTCGGCCGTCTCGATCACGTGCACCTCGTCGTGGCGGACCGGGCGGCGGCCGCGGCGTGGTACTCGGAGAACCTCGGGTTGGAGCCGGTCGAGGAGTACGCGTTCTGGGCCGAGGGTGTCGATGGTGGGCCACTGCAGATCTCCGCTGATGGTGGCGCGACGTCGCTGGCGCTGTTCCAGGCGAGAGAGGGGCAGCCGATCGTGCCGCAGCACGTTGCCTTCAGCCTCGACGCCGAGAGCTTCATCGCCTTCGCCAGGTCGCTGCCGGGCCAGATCTGTACGGCCGACGGTGTACCGCTGCAACCCGACGACCTGTGCGACTTCGACCTGTGCTGGGCGTTCGATCTTGCCGACCCGTTCGGCCACAACTTCGAACTGAATTGCTACGACCACGAGCGCATCAGGATCGAACTGATCGACGCCGACGGGATCTCGCCGGATCGCAAGTGGCCGGCCGACCTTCATCGGCGTTACCTCGACCGCGCTTGACGCCGCGGACTGCGCGGCTGGGCACCGGTTCGTCGGGCCTGGTCGGATCGACATAGCTTCGGCAGCCATGGACATCTCACTGGACGGCAAGGTCGCGCTGGTCACCGGCGCCTCGAAGGGGATCGGCAGGGCAATCGCCGCGTCCTTGGCGGCCTCGGGAGCGAAGGTGATGATCAACAGCCGCAAGCAGGATCAGCTCGAGGCGGCTCGCGCCGAGATGACCGGCGACGTCGAGATCTTCGCCGCCAATGCCGGCGACGCTGACGCGGGACAGCGCGCGGTCAGCGCAACGATCGAACGATTCGGCGGGCTCGACATCCTCGTCAACAACGCCGCGACCAACCCGTACTACGGCCGCACGCTCGACGTCGACAAGGGCCGCTACGACAAGACGTTCCAGGTCAACCTCGAAGCTCCGATGCTGTGGTGCAAGGCGGCGTGGGAGCAGGCGTTCAACGAGAAGCCAGGCACGATCATCAACATCGCCTCGGTCGGCGGTCTGCGCACCGACGGTGGCGGCCTCGGGATCTACAACCTCACCAAGGCGGCGCTGATCCACATGACCCGTCAGCTGGCCTCCGAACTCGGACCCACCCGGGTTGTCGGCATCGCGCCCGGCCTCGTCGTCACCGACTTCGCCGCGGTTCTCGTCGACAACTTCGGTGAGCAGCTCGCCGCCCGCATGCCGCTGAAGCGCCTCGGCGATCCGCAGGACATCGCCAACCTGGCGACGTTCCTCGCCAGCGACCTCGCCAGCTGGATCACCGGAGAGACCTACGTCATCGACGGTGGCGCCGGCGTCTCCGCAGCCGGCTGAACACCCACCGGGTCACGCCGTCCCCGAAAAATGCCTGGTTTGTCGCGCTGAGCGCGCAGATCCAGGCATTTTTCGGGCTCAGGTCGGGTGGCGGCGGAGTTTTCCGAGGGACGTGCGGGGAAGCGACTCGACGAGGGTGAGCCGTTTGGGTGCCATGTACGCCGGATGGTGCTCTTTGACGTGAGCGCGAATCGACGCGAGCGTCGGCGGCACGCCAGCCGGCACGACGACCGCCTCGACGAGTTGGCCCCATTCGGGATCGTCGACGCCACGCACGAGCACCTCGGCGACGGCCGGATGGTTGGCGAGAGCGGCTTCGACCGCTTCGGGCCAGACGTTTTCGCCGCCGGTGATGATCAGGTCGCCGCGCCGGCCGGCGACGTGCAGGCGCCCGTCGGACAGGAACACACCGAGGTCCCCGGTCGAGAACCAGCCATCGACGTCGACGGGGGAGGAGCCATCGCGGTAGCAGCGCAGCAGCATCGGCGCTCGCAGCCGTATCTCGCCGTCGTCCGTGATGTCGACCTCGACGCCGTCGAGCGGTACCCCGTCGTACACGACCCCGCTGCCGGTCTCGGTCATCCCGTAGGTCGTGACGCAGTTGGCGGGACGGCCGTCGGGTGGCCGGCTGCCGCCGAGCACGATCGTGCGGAACCGTGAAGCGTCGATTCGGGCGAGCGCAGTTGCCACAAGCGACACCAGGCTTGCTCGTACCTGTTCGACGGCTTCGGTCTCGAAGCCGGGGAGCACGGTCAGCTTCGCGCCCGTGTGGAGTGCCCGCGTGACCACCGACAGGCCGCCGACGTGCGACAGTGGGAGGCACGCCAGCCAGTGATCTTCGGGCTGCACACCCAGCCGCTCGCTCGTCGCGTGCGCCGAAGCAGCGACCGCCTCGTGGGTCAGCACCACGCCCTTCGGCGCGCCGGTCGAGCCGCTCGTCGCGACGACCAACGCGTCGCCGGACTCGATCTCGTGGCCGACGCGCATGACGTCGCACAACTCGCGCTTGGCCACGTCGGGGAGTCGTTGATCGACGGGGAACGCGGCATCGCCGGCATCCCAGACGCGCAGCAACTCGTCGACGAATTCGGGGCCTCCCGGCAGATCGATCGCGACCAGTCGACTCACGCGGTGATCGGGTCGATTGGCGTGATCGTGCCGACGAGCGATTCGATCTCGGCCGCGACGGTCAGGCAGCGCAGGTCCGTGAACCGGTCTCCCATCACCTGGACTCCGACCGGAAGTCCGTCGACGACCCCGGCGGGCGTCACCACCGCAGGCGTGCCGAGCAGGTTCGACGGTATGACCGGTCGGATCGTTTCGGTCATCATCTCGACGCCGGTGTCCGGATCGAGATCAGCCCCGGGCACGAACGCACGTCGAGCCCACGTCGGCGACAACATCACGGGGTACTCCTGGTGGAACGCCGACCACTGACGCATGAGGTTGTACCGCTCGGCATGCATCAGATGGGTGTCGGGGACCCGTGTGGGCTCCGACGACTCGTCGAACATCGTCAGCAACGCCATCGCGTCGACGCCGAGGACGAGCGGCAGGAGATCCTTCTGCGCTCGGATGTCGTCGATCATCAGCATCCGCCAGAGGTCGACGGTTCGTTCGAAGCCGGGCGGCGTTGCCTCGACCACGTCGTGTCCGGCATCGGCGAGTCGGTCCGCGACCGAGCGGATCGCGGCCGCGATGCCGGGATCGGTGGTGCCGCCTGGCGGGTCGGCCATCACGGCGATCCGCAGGCGTTCGCCGTCGTCACAGTCGGTGAGTGCTGCGGTGACACTGCGAGGATCGCGCCAGTGCTGGCCGGCGAGGATCTCGAGCCCCGCTCTCACGTCGGCCACCTTGCGTGCCATCGGCCCCTCCACGACCATCAACTGCGACGACAGCGTCATGTCCTCGGGCGGTACGACCGTGGCCATCGGGATCACACCGACCGTCGGCTTGAGCGAGGCGATGCCGCAGCAGTGCGCCGGATTGCGCAGCGACCCGCCGATGTCGTTGCCGAGCCCGATGGGGCTCATCCCCGATGCGATCGTCGCGCCCTCCCCGCCGCTCGATCCGCCGGCGGTTGCGTTCGGGTTCCAGGGATTGCGGGTCGGTCCGTGAAGTTCGGAATCGGTGTGGACCCTGAGTCCGAAGTCGGGCAGGTTCGTGCGCGCGAACGGGATCGCACCCGCAGCGCGCATCCGTTCGACAGTCGGCGAGTCGATCGTCGCGACGGCGTCGGCCAACGCCTTGACGCCCTGCGTCGTCGGCGTTCCCGCCACGTCGATGTTCTCCTTGACGGTGCATGGCACGCCGTGGAGCCGACCGATCTCGGCGCCGGCGGCGAGTGCTGCGTCGGCGGCGTCAGCGGCGCCACGAGCCTCATCGGCGAGCACGCGGACGATGGCGTTGAGCGCGCCGTTGCACTCGTCGACCCGGGTGAGGTGAGCCTCGAGCACCTCCCTGCTCGACACCTCTTTGGACCGGATCCGATCAGCGAGTTCGAGTGCCCCGAGTTGCCACAGCTGCGTCATGGCCCCATCATGGCGCACAGATGAATCGTTGGATCACCGGAGCACGGCCCCGGACGTTGCCCGCAGCCGTGGTTCCGGTTGCCGTGGGTGCTGCGGCGGCGGTCGGCGAGCCGGCCGATGTCGTGTGGTGGCGTGTCGCTGCGGCGCTCGTGGTCAGCCTTGCGCTGCAGATCGGGGTCAACTACGCGAACGATTACAGCGACGGGGTACGAGGTACCGACGACGTCCGGGTCGGCCCGACCCGATTGGTGGCCAGCGGACTCGCCAGCCCCTCCGAGGTGAGGAAGGCGGCGCTCCTGTCCTTCGGGGTCGCCGCCGTCGCGGGGCTGGCGATAGCGCTTTCGACATCGCTCGTCCTGTTGCTCGTCGGCGCCGCCGCGATCGCGGCCGGCTGGTTCTACACCGGGGGTCCGAAGCCCTACGGCTACCTCGGCCTCGGTGAGGTGTTCGTCTTCGTGTTCTTCGGGTTGGTGGCGACAGCGGGTACGACGTATGCCGCGATCGAATCGGTCACCGCACTGTCGTTGGTGATGGGGTCCGCCGTCGGATCGTTGGCCTGCGCGCTGCTGGTGATCAACAACCTGCGCGACATTCCGACCGATCGGGAGGTCGGCAAGAAGACACTCGCGGTCCGCCTCGGAGACCGGCGCACACGCTGGTTCTACGTCGTCCTGATCGGCGCCGCGTTCGTGTCGTCGGCAGTTGCGGCGCTCTGGCGTGTCCCGGTGCTGTTCGGGTTCCTGGCACTCCCGCTGACGATCCGACCGGTCAGGGCCGTCCTCGGCGGTGCGAGGGGGCCGGCGCTCATCGCTGTGCTGGGCGAGACCGGCAAGCTCGAACTCGCGTGGGGTCTCTTGGTCACGATCGGCCTCGCCATCTGACGACGCCCAGCGATGAGCGAAGTGACCGGATATGGCGGTTTGGCTCATCGCTGCGGGTGGGAGTGGGCCTGCGATGAGCGAAGTGACCGGATATGGCGGTTTGGCTCATCGCTGCGGGTGGGTGGCGAGCCAGGCTGCGAGCGCGGTGGCGGTGGCGGTGGGTTGCTCGAGGTGGACGCTGTGGCCGGCGTGGGGAATCACGACGAGTTCGGCGACGCGAAGTCCCTCGACGAGGCGTCGACCCAGGTCGGTGAACTTCGCGTCGTGTTCGCCCACGAGCACCAACACGGGAACCTCGATCTCGCCGAGGCGATCCCACAACGGGGTCTGCGTGCCGGTTCCCGTGGCCCGGAGACTGGACGCCAACCCGGCAGCGGTGTTGCGGAGTCGGTCGGCTCGCAACGCGGTCGCCTCGGTGAGCCCGGCGAACAACGGGTTGGCCAGCCACTCGTCGACGAACGTCCGCACTCCGACCGCCTCGATGTGGCCCGCCAGTTGATCGTCGGCGTCGCGACGTGCGTGGCGTTCGTGGGGGTCGTCGATGCCCGCGGTCGCTCCGATCAGCACGAGCCGACGCACGTTGTCCGGCGCGGCGAGCGCCGCGTGGAGCGCCACCCGTCCGCCCATCGAGTAGCCGACGTACGTACCGACACCACCAGCCGTGACCAACCGGGACGCGCTCGCCCACAGATCGAGAGCCGCCGGAGGTCCCGCGTCGCCGTGCCCGGGAAGGTCGACCGCGATCGTCTCGACGTCGGAGATCTGCGAACGCAGCAACCCCTCGAACGTCGCCCACGATCGCGCCGTCTGGGTGAAGCCGTGAGCGAGGACGATGCGATGCGACGGGCCGGCGTCGTCGTGAGCCATCAGACCTGCTCGGCAACCGCCTGGTCGGCCATCTTGCGCAGCACCTGGGCGAACGTCTCGGGCTCCTGTGCCCCCGGGATCGCCCACCGTCCGTTGACCACGTAGGTCGGCACCGCCGTGATCCCGTTGTCGCCCGCCATGTCGAGTTCGGCTCGCACTTCTTCGACACCGCGGGCGGACGCGAGGAACTCGTACACCACGTCGCGGTCGAAACCCACCTCGGCGGCGCAGTCGGCGAGCACATCGGGATCGCCGATGTTCAGACCGTCATGGAAGTACGCCTTCAACAGTCGTTCCTTCGTCGCGTCCTGCGCGACCGGCGATTCGGGCTGGGCTGCCAACCAGATCAGGCGGTGGGCGAGCAGCGTGTTGGCGCGCAATGCCCGATCCATCCGGAACTCGAGACCGACCTCGGCGGCACGCTCGGACACGTTCGCGATGATCGCCTCGGCGCGTTCGGGACCACCGAACTTCTTTGCGTAGGCCTCGATCACCGGGCTGGCGCTTCCTGGCGCTGCGGTCGGGTCGAGCTGGTATGGGTGGTACGACACGTCGAAGACGACGCCGACACCCTGCTCGGCCAGCTCCGCTTCGACCTGGCCGAGTCCCGTGGCGAACTTCCGCTTGCCGATGTAACACCACGGGCACACCACGTCGGACCACACCTCGACGGTCACCGTCGGTCGGGTCGACTCCTGATTCGCGATCGCCGTCATGATCGACACGGTATGCGCCTATCGTCTGTCGGCAATGGTCGGCGCTGCAGAACCCCGCCCGCAGGACGTCCAGGCGACGTTCTGTGCGACGCTCGTCGACGAATGGCTGGCTCTCGGAGTTCGCCACGCCGTCATCGCTCCCGGATCACGATCGACGCCGATGGCGCTGGCGCTCGCGGACTGCTCCGAGATGAACGTCCACGTCGTCCACGACGAACGGTCGGCGGCGTTCGTCGCGCTCGGTCTCGCGCTCGATGGCGGTCCGGCGCTGCTGTTGTGCACGAGCGGCACCGCGGCGGCGAACTTCTATCCGGCGGTGGTCGAGGCGCGACTCTCTGAGATCCCGATGATCGTGTTGACCGCTGATCGCCCCGAGGAACTGCGTGGTGTCGGCGCGCCGCAGACGATCGACCAGGTCGATCTGTACGGACGTCACGTCGTGTGGTCGCGCGACCCTGGTGTGCCGGCCGACGGCGAGCGGTCGCTGTGGCGGGAACTGGCGATCGACACGTGGCGCCACGCGGCCCGCGGCCCGGTGCAGCTCAACCTCGCATTCCGTGAGCCGCTGATCGGCGCGGTCGGTGAACTCCCAGCACGATCGGACACCGCGCCGCGAACAGTTGGGCACGGTGGGCGAGCACGTCGATCCGACGTGGTTCTGAACGGCGGCGCGGCCCGCGGGGTGATCCTGCTCGGAGGTCGTAGCGGAGTCGCCGCCGACCAAGTGGTGCAGCTAGCGGATCTGACCGGCTGGCCGATCATCGCCGATCCGGTGTCGCGGATGCGTCGGCTACCGGGAGCCATCTCGACGGCCGACGCGCTGCTGCGCAACGAGCGCTTCGCGACCGGCCACCTTCCCGACGTCATCGTTCGTATCGGCCGGCCGGCGGCGTCGAAGGTGCTGGCGCAGTGGACTGCCCGATCCACCGACGCCGGTGCCACGCTGCTCCAAGTCGGTGGCCCGGGCGTGATCGATCCCGAACACAACGTGACCGCCGTTGTCGACATCGACGATCTGCTCGCAGAGGTGTCGTCGGCGCCGACAGCCGACCCGGAATGGGCTGCGTCATGGATCACCGTCGACCAGGTCGCCGATGGGGTGATCGGCGATGTCCTTGCCGCGTTCGACGAGCTGACCGAACCCGGCGTTGCTCGGACGATGGCCCAGGCGATTCCCGACGACACGGACCTGGTCGTCGCCTCGTCGATGCCGGTTCGCGACCTCGAGTGGTTCGGAGGAGTGAAGGCGCAGGCGTACGCCAATCGCGGTGCCAACGGCATCGACGGGGTGTTGGGCACGGCGCTCGGCCGGGCGCTCACCGGGCGGACCACCTTCGTGCTGCTGGGCGACCTGGCATTCGTGCACGACAGCAATGCGCTGACATCGCTGGAGCGACGTGACGTCGACCTGCGCATCGTCGTCGTCGACAACGACGGCGGGGGCATCTTCTCGTTCCTGCCGCAGGCCACGGCCCTGGCCGAGGATCGATTCGAGCAGTTGTTCGGCACGCCGCTCGGCGTCGACCTCGTGGCACTCGCAACGTCGTACGGGTTGGAGGCCCGAACGGTGCAGGCCGTCGACGAACTCGTCGAGCAGCTCGCCCAGCCCGGTCCCTGGGTGTGTTGCGTGCCGACTGAGCGTCGCCACAACGTCGAGGTCCACGCCGAACTCCACGCGGCGGTGAGTGCGGTGCTCGACGCTCGCTGATCGCGTGTGATCGAACCAGCGCGGGCCTACGAGGCCGCAGCGACGATCGACCCGATTGCCGTCACGAGGTCGTCTTCGAGTTGTCGGCGGGTGCCGCGTCCGGCGTGCAAGGTGTTCACGGCGCCCACCATGGCACCTTGGATGATCCCTGCGACCGCTTTCGCCCTGTCGCGCGGCAGCCCGTGGAAACGGTTGAGCACCTCGACTTCGAAGATCACACCGGCCCGACCGGGGTCGGCGATCGAGGGCACCGTCGAGCCGGGCTGCGACAATGCCGCCAACACCGCGCCGCGGGTGACGACCTGTTCGAAATATGCGTGCACACCGACGCGGATCAGGTCGCTGTCAGGTGGGGCATCGGCGAGTGCGCTCCAGACAGCGGCGCCCAGCCCCCGGCTCTCGCGTCGGTACAACCGCGCGAGCACGTCGTCGCTGTTGGCGAAATGCTTGTACGGCAGTGCTTTCGACACTCCGGCCACCTCGGCGAGCCGTTCCATGCTCATGGCGGCCGACCCGTGTTCGACGACGATCTCCGAGGCGGTGTCGAGCAGCTGGCGACGACGGTCGTCGCTGCTCATGCGACGACGGGGTGCATCGTCGATGCTGCTGGGCACGACGGCGGAACCTAGCTGCGCACCAGCGTGCGGAAATTGTCCTCGTAGAAGAGTTGACGCGCTGGGGCGTCGATCCCCCGCTCGTCGAAGGAGCGTTCGAACTTCCCGATGGGATCCTTGGTGCCTTCGGGATGGGGGTAGTCGCTGGAGAACAGGTACAGCT
Organism: Ilumatobacteraceae bacterium; assembly: GCA_963774765.1. Lineage (GTDB taxonomy): Bacteria > Actinomycetota > Acidimicrobiia > Acidimicrobiales > Ilumatobacteraceae > Sva-07. The sequence goes on along the minus strand of CAVZGP010000009.1, from coordinate 602,601 downwards.
CGGCGCTGGAATGGTCGATCATCTCGGCGACGTCCTCGCCCGGGAACGGCGTGAAGCGGACCTGGCGGCGGATGTAGTCCGACGGCTTCATGGAGAGTTCGCCGATCATCGGCTCGGTGCGAGCGAAGCTCTTGGCCGCGTAGTCGAGGCGGCTGAGGAGCGACGGCACCCACGAGGCGCCGAGTTCGATCACGCCGCACCGCAGCTCAGGGAATCGTTCGAACACGCCGTCGAGCACCATCGCGGTCAGATACGTCTCGGCAGCGTGGTGCACCGACGGCAGGTCCTTGCCTCGCAGGTTCTCGCCGCCACCGTGCAGGTCGACTGGACGGGGACGTCCGTTGTTGTGCCACGCCTTCGAGATCGAGCTCCTGCCCGCGCCGATGTGCATCACGATCGGCACGCCGGCCGCCTCGATGGCGGCCCACACCGGGTCGTTGTCGATGTGCGACGGCGAACGACCCGACGACGTCGCATGCGCGACCCACAGTGCGCCGCAACCGAGTTCGAGCGCCTCGGCGAGCGACGCCAACGACCGCTGCGGATCGTTGAGCGGCAGGAAGCCGACGCCGATCAGCCGGTCGTCATCGCTGCAGAACTCCGAGATCATTCGGTTGTGGGCGCTGGTACCGCCGTAGACCGCTTGGGGGTCGTCGGAGAACGCGAACAGTCCCACCGAGAACGTCGAGAAGACGAGTTGCGAGTCGAAGCCGAGCAGGTCGAGCGCCCGCGTGCGTTCAGCGCTGTCCATCGCGCCCAGAGCCAACCATCCCTTGGCTGACGCGATCACGTTCTGTTCGAGTTCTGCGGTCTGGTCGAGATCGCCGATGCGGGCCTCGCCGAGTCGGATCGCCCGTCCGGCACCAGAACCGGCTTTGTCGAGTGCCGGCGAGAGATCGGGCAACAACGCCTTGGTGGTCGCGTCGGCATGATCGCGCAGCCACGTGAAGCCCTCCATCAGGTGACTGTCGGCGTCGTGGATGTTCGGGCGGTGGGCGTACGGCATGGGGTCCCCGGTGTTGACGAATCGGTGAGGTGGTGTAAGTTACGCTTTGTCACCACAAGGTGCAACCGTTGAGTCAGAACTACAGGGGGAAATTCATGAGACAACGTCGACTTGTCACGGCCTGCGCCGTACCGCTGATCTTTGCGTTCGCTGCCGCCTCGTGCGGCAGCGACGACAGCTCCTCGGACGACACGACCGCCGACGACACCACGTCGGTCACGACCGACGACACGACCGATGGGGGATCCACCGAGACCACGGTCGAAGCCGAAGCAGTCGAGACGACCGTCGCCACCGAAACCGTCGCGGCGGTGTACGGCGGCACGGTGACGATGGGACTCGAAGCCGAGGCGACCGGCCTGCGTCCGTGGGAGGACGGATGTTCCGAGCCGTGCGTGAACCTCGAACGAACGATTTTCGATCCTTTGGTCCAGCAGAACGCTGACGGTGAGTACGAGGGGTACCTCGCCGAGTCGGTCGAAGCGAACGACGACTTCACTGTCTGGACGATGACATTGCGTCCAGGGATCACCTTCCACAACGACGTTGCGCTCACCGCGCAGACCATCGTCGACATGTACGCGATCCAACAGACCGGCGCGATCTCGTCGGGGCGGATCGCGACGACCGGGCTCACCGGCGTCGAAGCGGTCGACGACCTCACGGTGGTCTACACGCTCGAGGCGCCGAACTCGGCGTTCCCCGCCAACCTGAACTCGGTCGAGTTGGGGTACGTGTTCGAGCCGGCAGCCGCGGCTGCCGACTCTGCGGGCTTCAGCACGGCGCCCATCGGAACGGGACCGTTCGTGATGTCGAAACGCGACATCGACAACGAGACGGTCGTGGTCCGCAACGAGAACTACTGGCGAGTCGCCGAGAACGGTGATCAGCTCCCATATCTCGACGAGGTCGTCTTCCGACCGATTCCCGACGAGGGCACCAGGCTCGACGCGCTGATCTCCGGCACGGTCAACATGATGGAGACTCGCCGGCAGGGAACCATTCGTGACGCCCGCGAGGAAACCGGAATCGACATGTACGAATTCCAGGGCAACAGCACCGGGGGCGGCATGTTCAACACCGCTGTCGCTCCGTTCGACGACGTCAGGGTCAGGCTCGGGCTGAACCACCTCAACGACCAAGAGCGCGTCATCGAAGCATTGGGTGGTGCCGGGATCTCGATCCCGGTGACGCAGTGGTTCTCCGCCGACAGTCCGTGGTGGACCCAGGCGGCCGCCGACGTCTACCCGACGTTCGACTTCGATGCGGGGACCGCGCTGCTGCAGGAGTACATCGACGATCCGACCCGTTCCGACGGCAAGGCGGCGGGCGAGAAGATCGACGTCGAACTCTCATGCCCGCCCGACCCGACGCTGATCGCGGCGATGCAGGTGCTCGAGCAGGTGTGGACCGGATCAGATCTCGTCAATGTCACGCTGACCCAGTTCGACCAGGCGACGCACATCAACAACGCGATCAGCGATTCGCACAAGGCGCATTGCTGGCGTTGGGGAACCCAGGCCGACCCGAGCTCCGCGATCAACCCGTTCCTGGCCGATCCTGCCGAGTCGGTGGGCAACTTCCCGAACTGGTTCGACGCCGAGGTCTACGGCTGGGCACTCGATGCCATCGCGACCGACGACTTCGAGGAGCGCAAGGAGCTCTACTCGAAGATCATGGTCCGGATCAACGAGCAGGCCACGGTCTGGTACTCGGGAGGCACCGCGACACTCGTCGCCACCGATGGGACGATCCACGGTGTCGATACCTGGACGTTGCCGACCGGGGATCTCGGCAACGGCACGCCCGGCGCGCTCGTCTACATGCAGGAGCTCTCCATGTCCGATCAGTGATCCGATGCGGGTGGCCCGAAATCGTTCGGGCCACCCGCTCGGCGGTGGGCGTGTCCCGTGTCGCGATGAGCGAAACCGCCGTATCCGGTCGCTTGGCTCATCGCACAGTGGATCTGATCGGTCGCGATGAGCGAAACCGCCGTATCCGGTCGGTTCGCTCATCGCTGAGGCAGCGTCGGTCGGCGCAGGTCAGGGGCGGACGATGGCGCTGAGCATCGCCTGGAACTTGGCTTGGGTCTCAGCCAGCTCGGCGTGCGGGTCGCTGTCGGCGACGATCCCGCCGCCGGCGACGAGGCGGGCCGAGCGCCGGTCGTGGGACAGCTCGGCGCAGCGAATCGCCACGGCCCAGGTGCCGTTGCCGACACCGTCAACCCAACCGACTGCGCCGCCGTAGCGGCCTCGCTCGAATCCCTCGACCCGTTGGATCAACTCGATCGCCGCATCGCGGGGATGACCGCCGAGTGCCGGCGTCGGCGACAGCGCCCGCACCAGTTCGATCACCGACGGCCCGGGCTGCGAGAGCATGCCTTCCATGCGCGTACCGAGGTGCTGCACGTTGGCGACGGTGACGATCGAGGGTTCGGGTTCCCAGTCGAGGTAGCTCGCCCACGGCAGCAGCGTGTCGTGGACGACGTCGATCACGACGCGATGTTCGATCTGGTTCTTCGTGCTGGCAATCAGGTCGGCGGCGATGCGAGCGTCGTTGTCGACATCGCCGGTGCGTGGCGCCGTGCCGGCGAGCGGGTGGGATCGCACGATCGGCCCGTCGATCTCGACGAGCAGTTCTGGAGAGGCTCCGATGAACCCATCGATCGCGTACCGGTAGCTGGAACCGAACGACGCTCGCAGCCGCCGAAGTACGGCGTGGACGTCGATCTCCTCGCTCGAGTGCACGATGATCGGGCGGGCGATCACAGCCTTGGTCAAGCCGCCGGCGCGTACTGCGTCGCGGGCCACGGTGACGGCTTCGAGGTACGCCTCGACGTCGACCCCCGGCTCGATCGACCAACTGGACGCGGTGGCCGGAGCGGGCGAACGAGGAGTGAGGGCATCGGCGACGATGTCGTCCGCGTCGTCGATGTCGCCGACGACGGTGACGGAAGTTGCACCGGAGGGGTCCTTGCGGAACTGCACGCGGGGGACGGTCAGCGCCGCTGCAGAACCCGGCACGAACGGCACGCAGCCGAGCGCCACAGGACCCATTTCCGGCACGGTGGAGTCGTGGTCGAGCTCGGCGAGAAAGCTTGCCGCCTCGTCGACCGGCACGGTCGCTGCGACACCGCGACCGGCGACACCGACGGCATTGCGTACGAACAGTACGCCGTCGCCACCGGCGACATCGTTGAGGTCGACGGAGGCCGCCGTGTACACCGACAAGGGTCGGGTGACGGCCCTCATCGATCGCGGGTGGCGACCATCAGCTGCGTCAGTCCACCGGAGAGCTGTGCGTGCGTGGCGTCAGCGAAATCGGCTGACCGCAGCGACGTCAACATCTCCTCGGGTGTCGGCAGGTAGGCCACACTCTTGGGGAGGTACCGGTACGCGGCGCCGTCGGAGAGCAGCGCGCCGATCCGCGGCACGACCTTGCCGAAGTAGATGTCGTTGCCCCAACGAACCATCCGGTTGCTCGGCACGCCCACGTCGAGGAGGGCGATCCTCCCGCCGGGACGCACGACACGACCCAGTTCCTCGAAGAACGTGGGAAGGTCGACCAGGTTCCGCAGTGCGAAGCCACAGGTGACTCCGTCGACGGATGAATCGGGAACCGGGAGCCGCAGGATGTCGGTCTGAACGCGAGGAACACCCGACCGGTCGGCCGACAGCATGCCGAAGCTGAGATCCATCGAGATCGGGCGCACTCCACCGGCGGCGAGGTCGATGCACAGGTCGCCGGTACCGCTCGCGAGGTCGAGCACGACACTTCCGGCCGGGAGGGCGAGGTCGCGGACGGCTCGCTTTCGCCAGCGAACGTCGAGGCGCAACGAGATGATCCGATTCAGCCGGTCGTACTTCGGCGCGATCGCATCGAACATCCCCTGAACGGCCGCGACCTTCTCGTCGCCCTGCGGGAGGTCGTCGGTGTCCCAGGAGGGACGCGTCGTTGCGGGGTCGGTCACCGGGTTCAGGCTACGGGGTCGGCGGCGACCTGCTTGGCCCACCGATAGTCGGCCTTGCCGCTCGGCGACCGCAGGATCTCCTCGACGTAGCGGATCTCCTTGGGCAGCTTGTACCGAGCGATGTGCTGGGCCGCAGCGGCTCGCAGCGCCTCATCGTCGACGTCGTAGCCCTCACGAATACGCACGATGGCGACCACTTCATTGCCCCAGCGCTCGCTCGGTCGGCCGGCCACGATGCAGTCGTAGACACCGGGATGCGATTTGATCGCTGCCTCGACCTCTTCGGCGAAGATCTTCTCGCCGCCGGAGTTGATCGTGACCGAGTCTCGCCCGTGCAGCTCGACGATGCCGCCGTCGAGCAGCCGAGCCCGATCGCCGGGAATCGCATAGCGAACACCGTCGACGACGGGATAGCTGCGAGCGGTCTTCTCCGGATCGCCGAGATATCCCAGTGCCAGCCGTCCCGTCTTGGCGAGCCAACCGATCTCGGGGTCTCCTGGCGCCAACACGCGATCGAGATCGGCCGACAGCACGACGTTGCCGGGCGTGATCTCGAAGGTGCCGGTGGTGGCTCCGCCGCCCGTGGACACGTGCGACACCTGGCCGCCCGCCTCGGACGATCCCAACCCGTCGACGATCATCAGCGTGGGGAGGTGTGCGAGGAACTCGTCCTTCAGCGGCGCCGACAGGGGTGCGCCACCCGACAGCACGACGGTGAGCGACGTGAGGTCGTATCCCCGCCCGTCGGTGGGATGGTCGAGCTCGTCGAGCAGTGGTCGGGCAAACGCATCGCCGACGATCAACAAGAAGTTGATCTTCTCGCGTTCGATCAACGACCAGATGTCGACCGGATCGAGCCGTTCGGGAATCGACTGCACGAACACCGTGCCGCCGCCGAGCCAGGTGCGAAAGCTCATCCAGTGCCCGGCGCCGTGCATGAACGGAGGAGCGAGCAGCGCCTGTAGCCCGGTGTTGGCCTCGGCGACGAACTCCTCGATCGATGTCGCCGTCTTCGAGCCGCCGAAGCACTCGACCATCGCGTCGCCATTGCGCCACATCACGCCCTTGGGCATCCCGGTGGTACCGCCTGTGTAGAGCATGTAGAGATCGTCGGGGCTCCACTCGACGTCGGGCCGTTCCGGCGACGCCGCCGCCAGCGCATCCTCGTACCAGACGGCGCCTGGCAGCAGCGGGTGCCCCGAGTCATCGGGGACCTGCAGGATCACTCGGAGCGTCGGCAACCGGTCGAGAACCTCGGCGAGCGTCGGGGTGAATGCGGAATGGACGACCACGGCGGTGGCCTGCGAATCGTTCAGCAGGTACAGCAATTCCTCGGCCACGTATCGGTAGTTGACGTTCAGCGAGGCGACTCGTGCCTTGAGTGCGCCGAGCATGGACTCGAGGTACTCGTTGCCGTTGTGAAGGTAGATCGCCAAGTGGTCTTGGCCGCTCTCGTGGCCGGCGAGTTCGGACCGCTCCGCGTGCACGCCGAGCCCGGCACCGAGCAGGTGGTTGGCGAGTCGGCGTGTGCGCTCGGTGATCTCGGCCCACGAGTAGCGATGGTCACCGAAAACGAGGCAGTCGGCATCGGGCCGCGAAGCTGCGATGGCTTCGTGAACCTCAGCGAGGCCGAGTTCGACGTCGGACGGACCGTTCCCCACAAGTGTCACCGGCGCACGGTACGGCTCCTGGCCCGAACCTCTCAAATCGCGTCCCTGCGATTGCACCAGGGGTCAGACCCCTGCTGCAATTCAGTCGGCGAGAACGGTGCGGATGGTGTCGACGACCCGGTCGGCGTTGGCGCCGGGGGTGATGACCGCGGCGATGCCGGCGGCGATCAGCGCCTCGACGTCCTGGTTGGGCACGATGCCGCCGACGATGACGGGGATCTCGCTGCCCAGCTTGCGGACCTCGTCGACGACGAGCGGCGCCAAGGTCATGTGCGCGCCCGACAGCATCGACAGTCCGATGGCGTCGACGTCCTCGTCGACGGCGGCCGCTGCCACGGTCTGCGGCGTCTGGAACAACCCGGTGTAGATCACCTCGTAACCCGCGTCGCGCAGGATGCGAGCCACCACTTTGATGCCGCGGTCGTGGCCGTCGAGGCCGACCTTGGCGACGAGAATGCGTTCACTCATGTTGGCCTCGATGCTCAGATCACAGGGACTTCGGTGTGGCGACCGAACACGTCGGCCATGGCACCCATCATCTCGCCGAGCGTCACGTAGGCCTGCGACGCCTCGATGAGCGTCGGCATCAGATTGACCTCGGGGTCTGCGGCCTCGGCGCGGAGTTTCGCGAGGACCGCATCGACTGCGGCCTGATCGCGGTCGTGGCGGATGGCATCGAGTCGCTTGCGTTGACGGTCCTCGTCCTCGTTCGAGATGCGCAGGATCTCGAGGTCGTCGTCGTCGTTGCCCTCCTTGAACCCCGACACTCCGACGATCACCCGCTCGCCGGCGTTGAACATCCGCTCGAGCTCGTACGCGGAGTCCGCGATGCGGCCCTGGAACCAGTTCTGGTCGATGCCCGTGATCACGCCGTCGAGCATCGAACCGTCGCCGAACTCGTCGAGCGTGGCAAAGATCTCCTCGGCCCGACGTTCCATCTCGTCGGTGAGTTCCTCGACGAAGTACGAACCGCCGAGTGGGTCGGCGACGTGGGTGACGTTCGTCTCGTGGGCGATCACCTGCTGGGTGCGCAACGCGATGCGCGCCGCCTTCTCGGTCGGCAGAGCGAGCGCCTCGTCCATCGAATTGGTGTGCAGCGACTGCGTGCCACCGAGCACCCCGGCGAGCGCCTCGATCGCAGTACGCACGATGTTGACCTCGGGCTGCTGCGCGGTCAGCGACACTCCAGCGGTCTGGGTGTGGAAACGCAGCTGCATCGACCGTTCGAGCTGAGCGCCGTAGCGCTCCTTCATCCAGCGCGCCCAGATCCGCCGCGCGGCGCGCAGTTTCGCGATCTCCTCGAAGAAGTCGATGTGAGCGTTGAAGAAGAAGCTCAGTCGGGGAGCGAACGAGTCGACCGGCAAACCGGCCTGCAGCGCGAGCTCGACATAGGCGAAGCCGTTGGCGAGCGTGAACGCCAGTTCTTCCGCGGCGGTCGAGCCCGCTTCGCGGATGTGGTAGCCGGAGATCGAGATCGAATGCCACCGTGGCATCTCCGCAGCCGTGAACGAGATGGTGTCGCGCACCAGACGCATCGACTGGCGCGGCGGGAACACGAACTCCTTCTGCGCCTGGTACTCCTTCAAGATGTCGTTCTGCAGCGTGCCACCGAGACGGCTGCGGTGCACGCCAGCCCTCTCGGCCTGGGCGACGAACATCGCGAAGATCGGAGCTGCAGGGCTGTTGATCGTCATCGACGTGGTGATCTCACCGAGATCGATGCCGGCGTAGAGGTCCTCCATGTCGGCGAGGGAGTCGATGGCCACACCGCAGCGGCCGACCTCGCCGAGTGACATCGGGTCGTCGGAGTCGAGGCCCAGCAGCGTCGGCATGTCGAACGCGGTCGAGAGGCCGTCGCCGCCCGAGCGGATGATCTCCTTGAACCGCCAGTTGGTGTCGTCGGCCGTGCCGAAGCCGGCGAACATGCGCATCGTCCACAGCCGCGACCGGTACATCGACGCATGTGGTCCGCGCGTGTACGGATAGACGCCGGGGAACTCGCCGTCGTCGGGACCGTACACCGGCTCGAGCGGTATGCCGGACATCGTCGCGAATCGACCCTCGCGCAGCGTGGCGTCGCCGAACGCGTCACGCCAGATCGTACGGTTGTCGGTCACAGGATGATGGTACCGATCACGGTCGTCACCTCTCGACCCGTTCGACCCATCCTCGAGCGATGCGCCATCGACGCGGGACGCTCCGTGGTCTCGTCACCGTCGGCATCGGCCTCGGCTCGTTGGCGCTGATCGCGGTCGACGGCCCATCGTCGGCCGACGCGGGTTCGGCGCGGCTCACGTCGACAGCGACCGCGTGGCACACCGCGTCACGGGGCACACAGGTACAGGTGACACCACCCACCCCGCCTCATTGCAGCCGGGTCGTCGTCGTCGGTGACTCGCTGACCGAAGCATCCGCCGGTCGCCTGCGACAGGCACTCGCGTCAGCGGGCTACACGTTCATCGTCGATGGTCAGCGAAGTCGACGCATACCGGGCTCCGTTCGAGATCCCTACAGCGGTGTGTCCGCGGCACTTCGCCTCCGCGCCTCGTGGGGTGAAGCCGACTGCTGGGTGATCGGACTCGGCTCGAATGATCTCGAGGCCGGCGCGGGCGACCCTGCTCTCGCTCGAACCTGGATCGATGAACAACTCAGGGCGGTGACTCCCGGTGCTCGTGTGTGGTGGATCAACGTCGCGTATCGCCGCGAGGCGGGGAATCGGTTCGACTTTCCAGCTGCGACTGCCACGTTCAATGCCGTGCTCGACTCGCGGGCGCTCGCCGATCCGCTGGTCGAGGTGATCGACTGGCACTCGGTGATGTCTGCCAATCCGTCGTGGTTCGTCGACGACGTCCACGTGGGTGGCGGCGTCTACGACGCTCGTACACAACTGACGCTCGTGGCCTTGGGCTGAACGCCGTCGCCAAGAAGCCGCGTCGCCGGCCCTGGTGTCGTACCCTGAATGTATGCAACGGCCAGCACCAGCGATCTCCGAATTGCTCGCGATCCCCGAGTTCGGCGCGTTCGTGCTGTCGGCCCCGTGGCTGGCGACCGCTCCGCGCGGCGTCGGTCGACGAGTGCTCGTTCTCCCCGGTTTCACCGCCGGTGACGTGTCGACAGCGCCGTTGCGATTCGCGCTCCGCGCGCTCGGACACCGTCCAGCGCCCTGGGGTCTGGGTTTGAACGTCGGGCCGGACGACGAGACCGTCCGTCAGTTGCTCCGCCGGCTCGATCAACTCGTGCAACAGAACGGCGGTCCGATCGACATCGTCGGTTGGAGCCTGGGCGGAATCATGGGTCGGCTGCTTGCACTGCATCATCCCGATCGAGTACGGCAGGTGATTTCGCTGGGCAGCCCGATACGAGTCGAGGATCCCGAAGCGAACCTCAGCGAGAGCGTCCGTCGACTGTCGCAGCTCGCCGGCGTCCAACGAGGTCGGCGCGGTCACGATCTGACCGTGATCCCGGTGCCGTCGACGGTCATCTACTCCCGACAGGACGGCGTGGTGGCGCCGGGGTCGTGTCTGCAGCCGGTAGGGCCGATTTCCGAGAACGTCGAGGTCCGCGGCGCCCACATCGGGCTGGGTCACAATGCGGCAGCAATCTGGGCGGTGGCAGACCGTCTGGCCCAGCGAGACGGCGAATGGGAGCCGTTCGTGGCACCGTCGGCGATGGCATGGTGCTATCCCGACCCCGATCGGGATGCAGTGACCATGGCGAGCGCCTCGCGAGCCTGACGAGAATGCCGACATCGCAGATCGAACGAGGTCACTCCCGCCTGTTGGCGATCGAGACCCCGAACGCCCTCGGCCACACGTCGACGCTCACGATCGTCGACGCGGCGAATGCTCCGCATCGTCTGAATGCCCAGCTGCTGCGACAGGAGGTGAACGCTCGACTCGACGAGCTCCCGATGCTGCGCCAATCGCTCGCTGAGGTTCCGCTGAACCTCGATCGCCCCTGGTGGCGCGACCACGCAGGCTTCGATCTCGACTACCACCTGCGTCACATCGCCGTGCCTGATCCCGACGATCCGAATGCGCTCGCCGACCTCGTGGCCCGGATTCACTGCCGACCCCTCGATCGAGGTCGCCCGTTGTGGGAGCTCTACCTGATCTCGGGGCTTGCCGATGGGCGTGCAGCGTTGCTGTTCAAGATGCACCTCGCGGCACTCGCCGCATCGACGGGCAACTCGTTGTGTGCGGGCCTGATCGGCGACTCGGCCGACCTGATCGGTGAACCGACCGACGAGCTGCGCACCTGGATCCCACAACCCGGCCCATCGCTGCACGACATCGGCACACGTGCCTGGCTGAACGCCGTGGTCGACCCGATGCGCACGCTCAACAACGTGCCGCGTACCTTGAATTCGATCCCCGGCGTGCGCAGCATCATGAATCCAGCACTCGCGTTGATGAATCAGCGCTCGCAGCGCTCGATCGTGATCGCCGAGCAGTCGGGTATCACTCCACGTACGTCGTTCAACGCCAGAATCGGACCGCACCGGCGTTGGGCGAGTGCGGAACTCGACCTTCAACGGATCGCCAAGGTGCGGTCGAGGTTCTCCGTGAGCACCGTCGACGTGCTCACCACCGTGTGCGGGGGAGCGTTGCGGTGGTGGCTCCTCCAGCACGACGAACTGCCCCGCGAGACACTCAAGGCGCTGGTACCGCTGTCGGTCAACGATCCTGAAGCGATCGAAGGCATCGCCGGCGCGGTCGTCAGTCTGAGTACGAATCTGCATCGGGTGAATGAACGCCTGGCCATCGCTCACGAGCAGATCGGCGAGGCGGTGACCCGTCACGACGCGATGACCGCGGCCGAGATTCGTGGCATCGGCGGTGGCACCCCGCTGCTCGGCATCGTGGCGTCGCGACTGCTCGAGCGCAGTCCGCTGGCCGACCGCCTGATGCCACCGTTCAACACCACCATCACGTCGGTGCCGGGGTCGAAAGAACCGCAGTACGCCTTGGGCGCCCAGGTCACCGCGATCTACCCGATCCTCGGCGTCGTCGACGGGATGGGCTTGCACATCGGAGCGATCTCGGTCGGTGACCGGCTGTGCGTCAGCCTGGTGTCCGATCGCGAACAGATTCCGGATCTGGCCGACCTGGCGGCGCGCATCGTCGATGAGTTCGAGATCCTCGAGAGGGCGAAGTCGTAGACCGACGGGTCGGTACGGCCGGGACTTCCCAGATTGTCGCAGGAACTGAGGACGCTGCTACGTTTTGATCCCATGAGTGAGCGGGTCAGTACGACGAAGAAGATCATGTTCGCCGTGGTCGCAGTAGCAGCCGCGACCTTTGCGATCAGCGGGACGTCGTCGGCCGATGTGGCCTCTTCGCCGACGAGCAATCCTTCCAACGGCGCCCAGTACAGCTGCGTCAACTCGTTTCCCGCTGGAGCGACGTTCCAACTGCAGGCGTCGTTCCCGGGATCGGCCGTTGACCCCGGTGAGACGGTCAGCTACGGACTCGTGTACGGAACCGGGGGCGTCTCGTTCACCGGCAACTGGCAGCTGAGTGTTCGCTTGCCTGACGGGAGCACCGCAATGGGATCATCGAACGGTGTCACCGTTCCGGCGGGCGGTCCAATCGCGTCGGTGGCGTACACCGTTCCGGCCGGGACGCCGGGCAGCAGCACCCTGTCGGCGTGGATCACCAATGTCACCGTGACGAACACCGCGAACAGCACCACCGTTGCGTGCGATGCGCTCGGAGCGCAGAGCCAGGTCGACCTCACCACCGCTCCGCCACCGACCACGAGCACCACCTCCACGACGACGACCAGCACGACGAGCACCACCACCACGACTGTTGCGCCCTCGACCAGTGACGCGTCGGCCACGACTGGGCCGGCCACGACTGGGCCGGCCACCACGGGGCCGGCCACGACAGCCGGTGCGGGTTCGGGCGGTGCTCAGGCACCCACAACGACCCAGCCGAACCAGTTGCCGTCGACCGGGCCGTGGTCCGGTGCGACGACCGGATCTGCGATCGGTGGAATGATGGCACTCCTTCTCGGCGCGCTGGCGGTCCTCATCGCTCGCCGCGACCCCACCTCGGTCTAGGAGTCGTCGCGAATCTTCCTCGACCGGCGCAACCCGGTACAGGTGCTACACGTAGTAGCGGAAGATCACCTCGGCGACGCACGACGGTTTCGGCGCGCCTTGCACTTCGAACACGAACTCCTGGGTGACCTGGGCGCCGCCGGCGATGTCCTCGACGGACGTCAGGGTCACGCCGAGGCGCAGCTTCGAGCCGACCGGTACCGGCGACGGGAAACGGATCTTGCCGGCGCCGTAGTTGACGCCCATGGACACGCCTGTCACGGCGAAGATCTGCGGGGAGAGCATCGGGCCGAGCGAGAGTGTCAGGTAGCCGTGGGCGATCGGGCCGCCGAACGGGCCGGCCGCGGCGCGTTCGGGGTCGATGTGAATCCACTGGTGGTCACCGGTTGCGTCGGCGAACGTGTTCACCTGTTCCTGCGTGATCTCCACGTACGGGGAGTAGCCGAGGTGCTCGCCGACGAGCGTCTTGAGTTCATCGATGCCGTTGATCATGCGGGTCATGGACCCGAGCTTGGCAAACTGGACCGATGCCCGACGAAACCGACGACCTGTCCCCTTCGCTGCGTGACGGCGAGCCGGCCTTCCGGTCCGGCTTCGTCACCTTCGTGGGAAGGCCGAACGTCGGTAAGTCCTCGCTCGTGAATGCGATCTGTGGTCGCAAGGTCAGCATCGTGTCGGACAAGCCACAGACCACCCGGCATCGGATCATGGGGGTGCTGACCCGTGCGGAGTCGCAGCTCGTGTTCGTCGACACGCCGGGCCTGCACAAGCCGGTGACGGCGCTCGGTGAGCGGGTCAACGCAACTGCGCTCGGCAGTGTCGGGGACGTCGACGTCACCTGTCTCGTGCTCGATGCCACCCACCCGTTCGGCAAGGGCGACCGGTGGGTCGCCGATCGTCTCGACGTCGCGAACTCGGTCGTGATCGTCAACAAGACCGACGTGGCGAGCCGCAAGCAGGTGCTGGCGATGCTCGGCGCGGCGAGCGAGCTCGGCGCGGACTCCTACTTCCCGGTGTCAGCCGTCAGTGGCGAAGGCATCGGAGCACTCGTGGCCGAGCTGACGGGTCGGATGCCGAACGGCCCGCACTATTTCCCCGACGATGAGGTGTCCGATCTCCCCGAGGAGCGCTGGGTCGCCGAACTCGTCCGCGAGCAGCTGCTCGCGGTCACCCGCGACGAACTGCCCTATTCGATCGCCACTCAGGTGGTCGAATGGGAGTGGCCGCGGATCCGCGTCGACATCATCGTCGAACGCGACAGTCAGAAGGGGATGGTGATCGGCAAGGGTGGCCAGATCCTCAAGCAGGCCGGCGAGCGGGCACGCGCCCAGCTCCCCGAGGGCGTATACCTCGAGCTGCGGGTGAAGGTCGACAAGGACTGGCAGCGCCGTCCCGAGCGCGTCGAGCGCCTGGGCTACTGACCACGTCTACTGGTCCGCGACCGACGTGGTGGTCGTGCTGTTGTCAGAATCCCCAGGCGGAAGCGTCGTCGAGGCCACCGCAGGTGGGGGCGTCGCGAGCAGATTGATGTAGTCGTCATACGCCAGCGGCTCGCCGACGTCCGACAACAGGCTGTTGCCCTTCTTGACCGAGATCGGCTCGCCTTCGATGGTGAAGTTCACGAACCCGACCCGTCGAAGGCTGCTGATCATCGTCATCACGATCTGTCCAATGGCTTCGGTTTGCTCAGTGCTGGGGATACGGGCGAACGTCGCAGGGTCGAGGTCGATGGTGAGCACCGCGCGACTCTCGCTGGAACTCACGATCAGCCCCTCCTCGATCAGTGAATCGAGGAGGGGCTGATCCGGCGGCGGCCCGGCCTCGAGGACGTCGGCCACCTGTTCGGCAGCGATCGGTGGCGGGAGTTCGAAGACGACCGGGAGCAGGCGGCCGCGAAGGGTCAAGAAGTAGATCTCTGCCGGTTCCGTGCGGATTGGGGTCGTTGTCGTCGTCTCAACCGTGTCCGGCGTGATCGGCAGCGTGGTGGTCGTCGTCGTGGTCGTCGACGTGGTTGTCGAGGTGGCGTCGAGTTCGAACGGATCCTCCTCGGGTGGGATCACTTCGAAGCTGTCATCGCCGGTGGGGACACCGCACGCAGCACCCACCGCCACGAGTGCCGCCAGCACGGCCGTGGACTTCCATCGGCCGACGGTCATCCGAGCACCTCGGCGCTGACGCTCTCGGGGAGCTCGACGACGAACCGTGCGCCACCACCGACGCGGTCCTGTACCCAGGCGGTTCCGCCCATTGCCGCGGTGTGTTCGGCGACGAGGGCGAGGCCGAGGCCGGTGCCGATGCGGTGGCGGGCGGCGCTGCCTCGTGCAAACCGTTCGAAGATTCGTTCCCGTTCACCCTGCGCCACACCGGGCCCGCCGTCTTCGACGGCGAGGCGGAACCGACCCGGTGCGGCCGCGGTCAGTTCGATACGAAGGGCTCCTCCTCCGTGGTTGCGCGCGTTCTCCAGCAAGTTGCCGAGAATACGTTCGAATCGGACCTTGTCGAGCGCGACCTCATGCGGCGCGCCCCTGACCGCGACGATCGGCACGTCGGGTTCGCCGTATCGGGCCGCCACCCGTTGCGTCAGGTCGACGAGCGAGACCTCCTCCACGGTGAGGTCGGTGGCACCGGCGTCCAGTCGAGCGAGCTCGAGGAGGTCGATCACCATACTGTCGAACCTGCGCACCTGGTCCACGACCACGTCGAGTGCCTGTTGGGTCCGTTCCGGGATGTCGTCGCGGCGTCCGTCGAGGACTTCGACGGCAGCGGTGAGAGCGGTGATCGGCGATCGGAGCTCGTGGCTGACGTCGGACGCGAATCGGGCCTCGCGCTCGATCCGGGCTTGGACGGCGTCGGCCATGTCGTTGAAGGACCCGGCGAGCCGATCGAGGTCGGGATCGGACTCGGTCGCGAGTCGCGTGTCGAGGCCACCAGATGCGATGTCGGCGGCCGCGTCGGCGACCTGGCTCAACGGCCGCAGGAGGCGCCGACTCGTGGCCAGCCCGAAGAGCGTGGCCAGCACGACGGTGCCGAGCGCGCCCAGTAACAGTGCGGTCAGGATCGCTGTGAGCGTCGAGGAGGTCTCGGCGAGAGGAAAGGCTTCGAAGTACCCGGTGTCGTACTCGGCGATGTAGACCCCGACCGTGACGTAGTCCGAGCCGTCGATCGTGGCGTTCTCGAGTGCGCTGACGCCGGCACGGACGCTGTTGACCAGACGTTCGGGGAAGTCGGTGATCGGGTGCAGGACGCTGGTGCTCGTGCCTTGGGCGGTCGGGTCTCCCGAGCTGAGCACGGCGAACCCGTCGGTGTCGGTGCGCAGTACGTCGTCGAAGAAGACGCCGATCTCGTCGGGGACGATCGTGAGTTGTTCTCGAACGAGGTCGGCGTTCGCGAGTGCTTGCTGCTGTGCCGCGTTCTGGTCCTCGTCGAGCAGGTTGTTGCGCGTCAGGCCGTACGTGACGCCGATCAGCACCACCCCCGCGAGCAACGCGATGAACGCGAAGAACAGCGTGACGCGAGTTCGCAAGCGGAGGGTTCGACGCCGGGCCACCGGCTCAGTGTTGCAGGTGGCGGGCATCGGCGGCCGTCCGACAGCTTCGGCGAGTGGTTCACCCGCTGCCGGTGGAATGCCAGGGGGAGGAAGGCATCCCACCGGGGCAGCGTGAACAGTCATGATGATGCTGCGGCTGTGTGACGGACTCTTGCGGGAAGTGTGCGATTTCGGTAACAAAGCACACGCTTGGTTCCTGCGACGCGCAACACTGGCGACGTTCATGGAATCACTGCTGTTCATCGAGGACGACGACGGAATCCGCCTTGCACTGTCGATGGCGCTCGAAGACGAAGGGTACGAGGTCCGCCAGGCACCCAACGGCGAAGCCGGTCTCGACGACTTCCGTCGGACGCCACCCGACCTGGTGCTCCTCGACCTGCGGCTACCTGGCATGTCGGGTTTCGACGTCTGTCGCGCACTGCGTGCCGAGAGCATCGTGCCGATCATCATGATCACGGCACAGACCGACACCCACGACATGGTCGCCGGGCTCGAAGCCGGTGCCGACGACTACGTGACCAAGCCGGTCGTGCCGAAGGAGCTGGCTGCGCGCATCCGGGCGTTGTTGCGTCGTGTGCACCTGCAGGGCAAGGCGACGACGCCGCTCGCGACTCGGTTCGGCGACGTCGAGATCCGACGCGAACAGGGAATCGTGCTGAAGGGCGGGGACGAACTCAATCTCACCAAGACCGAGTTCCGACTGATGTGCGAGTTCGCCGACCACGCCGGCGCCGTGCTGTCGCGCGATCAGTTGCTCGAACGCGTCTGGGGTTACGAGTACCTCGGCGACTCGCGGCTCGTCGACGCGCACGTGAGGCGCCTGCGGCTGAAGATCGAGGACCACCCCGATGACCCGAAGTTGATCGTCACCGCCCGCGGCATCGGCTACCGACTGATGTCGTCCTGACGCGTCGAGCCCGCCCAGCGATGAGCGAAACCGCCGTATCTGGTCGGTTCGCTCATCGCTGGGTGTCGGTCCGGTGTTGCGATGAGCGAAACCGCCGTATCCGGTCGGTTCGCTCATCGCTGGGCGTCATTTGGCGTAGAGGGTTTCGATCTCGTCGGCGAACTTGGCGAGGATGCCGCGGCGCTTGAGCTTGGAGGTCGGCGTCAGCAGATCGGAGTCGGGAAGCCACTCGTCACCGAGGACCTTGACCTTCTTGACCGCCTCGGCATTGTTGAAACCTGACATCACCTCGACGAGGCCAGCGTCGATCTCGGCGATCACGTCGGGGTTCTCGGCGAGCGCAGCCGTCGTCGCATCGTCACCCGACAGGCCATGCGCTGCTGCCCAGGCGGCCGCGGCATCCGGATCGAGCACGACGAGCGCGGACATGAAGGGACGCTGCTCGCCGATGGCGCATGCTTGGCCGACGAGCGGGATCATCTTCAGTTCCGCTTCGAGGTTGGCCGGGCTGACGTTCTTGCCGCCGGCGGTGATGATCAGCTCCTTCTTGCGATCGACGATCTTCAGGTACCCGTCGTCATCGAGCACGCCGATGTCGCCGGTGTGCAACCAGCCGTCTTCGTCGATCGTCTCGGCGGTCTGTTCGGGCTTGCCGAGGTAGCCGACGAAGTTGTTGCCGCCGCGGCACAGCACCTCGCCGTCCTCGGCGATCTTGAGCTCGACAGCGGTAGCCGCACGGCCAACGCACCCGGGCTTCGGATCGTTGGCCCAGCTGAGCACCGCTGTGGTCTCCGACATGCCGTAGCCCTCGGTGAGAGGTACGCCGATGGCGCGGAACCAGGCGAGGATCTCCGCCGGCAGCGGGGCCGCGCCCGTGATGCAGATCTCGGTCTCGTCGAGACCGATCAGCCCGCGTACAGCCTTGAATGCAACCTCATCGAGGAAGTTCCAGGTGTCGATCTCCTGTTGGGTGGCGGTGCCTCGGGTCATCTTCTCGACGATCGGCAGCGCCGCTTCGACGGCTTCGTTGAAGGCCTTCGACTTCTCGGGATCGCCCGAGAGGGCGGCGTTGACGCCGGCATACAGCTTCTCCCACACGCGCGGCACACCGATGAAGACGTTCGGGCGGACTTCGGCGGTGTACGCGGTGAGCTGGGACGTCTCAGGACAGCACGTCACCTGGGCGGCGAAATCGAGCAGGTAGTAGTGCCCGAGGAGGCGCTCGAAGATGTGAGCCATCGGCAGGTACGACAGGTGCCGCTTGCCCGCGAAGTCCTCGATGTCGGTCTGCTCGCGCATCGACTGACCGACCGACTCGAGCGTCCAGACGACGTTGGCGTGCGACAGCATCACGCCCTTGGGCGGCCCCGTGGTCCCGGAGGTGTAGATGACGGTGGCGATGTCGTCGAGGGTTGCGATCTCGGCGAGCTCGCGCAGGTCGGCCGGAGCGGATGCGTCGAGACTGGAGTACGTCACGACGGCATCGCCGGCGGTCTCCGAGGGCTCGATCATCACGATCGACTCGAGTGTGCTCAGCGACTCGCGCACCTTGAGGAACCGCTCGAGGAAGGCATCCTCCTCGACGATGGCCACCTTGGCCTTGCAGTCGTTGACGAGGTAGTCGATCTGCTCAGGGGCCGAAGAGTTGTAGATCGACACGGGTGTCGCGCCGAGGAACAGCACGGCCAGGTCGAGCGCGTGGAACTCGGGACGGTTGCGCATCATCAGGACCACCGTGTCGCCCTTGCCGACTCCGAGGCCGGAGAGCCCCGTTGCGAGTCGGGCGGCGGTGTCCGCCAGCTCGGTCATCGTCCAGCTGTGCCAGGCCCCGTCGGCGTCTTTCCATCGGACGACTTCGACGTCGGTATTCCGGTCGACGTTGGCGAGGAATCGCTTCGCGAGGTTCTGTCCCACGATGCGATCGTGCAGTGCTTGGCTCCTGGTCATGAACACATTGTCGCGCGTCGAGACGCGAAGTGACGGATGACCCGTGGCCGACCTGGGTCGAGCGGATCGTCAGCGTGACTCGAGGAACTCGACGACCGCATCGGTGAACACGTCGTTCCTGTCGCCGGCGATCATGTGTGCAGCGCCGGCGACGTCGACGTATCCGGCGTGCGGCACCTTTTCACGGAACTCGGCGACCTCGGCCTCGGTGACGAGATCGGAGAGCTTGCCGCGCACCAGCAGCACCGGCAAGGTGAGGCGACGGGCGATCTCTTCGAGTTCGCTGTGGTGTGTGTCGCGAGCATGCTCGCTCGTACCGCCGGTGCGCAGGTCGAGGAAGGCCGGGTCCCAGTGCCAACGCCAGCGTCCGTCCTCGCCGAGTCGGAGGTTCTTGGCCAGGCCGGACAGATCGCTGGGGCGGGGCCGGTGGGGTTGGTACGCGGCGATCGCATCGGCGGCATCGTCGAGGCTTGCGAAGCCGGCGACCGCGTCCTTGCCCATGAACTCGAGGATGCGATCCACGCCGGCAGCTGCAGGCCGAGGCGTGATGTCGACGAGCACCAGCGCGGTGAACTGCTCGGGCCGCGCATCGACCGCATGCAACCCCGTCATGCCGCCGAGCGAGGCGCCGACCCACGCCACCGGCTCGCCGATCCAGTCGGCGACGGCGAGTGCATCGTCGCTGTATGCCCGCATCGAGTAGTCGCCGTTGGCGTCCCACGCCGAATCGCCATGACCGCGCAGATCCATCGACACCACACGATGGCCGTGTGCCGCAAGCGCCGCCGCAGTTCCGCCCCACGAGTGGCGGGTCTGCCCGCCACCGTGGGCGAGCACGACGGCCGGCCCCGCGCCGGCCCACGCATCCACGGCGATCCGCATCCCGTTCGGGACGTCGATCATGACGGACTGTTTCGTCGCGCTCACCGCACGGATCCCGACCAGTTCGGCAGTCGTTTCTCGGCGAATGCGGTCATGCCCTCGGCGGCCTCCGGACCGTTGAACAGCTCGTTCGACAGTTTCGCCATGGCCGCGAAGGCAGTGTCGCGTTCGATCGCCGCCACGGTGTGCAGGATCCGCTTGGTCGCGGCGACGGCTGTGGGCGCGCCTCGCAGGATTCCGTCGCACAGATCGTCCACGGTCGACACCACGTCTCTGCTGACGTGCGTGACGAGTCCCATCTGGCGAGCGGACTCAGCGTCGAACTGCTCGCCGGTCAGCATCGCCGCCGCGATCTGGCTCGGCGGCACTCGGCGCAGGATCGGCACGGCGATGATGGCCGGGGCGACACCGATGCGAACCTCGGTGAGCGCGAACGTGGTCGAGTCGTGCACGACGACCAGGTCGCACGACGCCATCAGCCCGATGCCGCCCGCGCGGACGGCGCCGTTGACGACGGCGATGGTGGGGCACGCGGCATCCATCAATCGTTCGAGCGCGCCGACGAACGGCGACGAATCGGCGGGCGCGCTGCCTGCCGTGGCACGTTCCTTGAGGTCGGCGCCTGCGCAGAACGCCGGACCGAGGTGGGTGAGCACGATGGCGCGCACATCGGCCGCTTCGGCCTCGTCGAGCGATCGGTGCAGGTCGGCGAGGAGTTGGCGGGACAACGCATTGCGGTTGTGTTGGGAGTCGAGCGTGATCGTTGCGATCGCGTCGACGATGTTGCAGTCGACCACGCGGCTCGCAGGTTCGGCGTCGGTCATGTCGCCGACCGTAGTGACCCGTGGGTCCTTGGTCACCAGTCCGATGTGGCCGACGGCGCGTCCGTGTTGCACTGGCTACAGTCGTCATCGTGAACAACGAGATGCTCAACAAGGTCCGGACCGGTCAGGGGTTCATCGCTGCGCTCGACCAGAGCGGTGGAAGCACCCCGAAGGCGCTGAAGCTGTACGGCGTCGAGGAGGACGCCTGGACGAACGACGACGAGATGTTCGACCTGATGCACGCCATGCGAACTCGCATCATGACTTCGCCGGCGTTCACGGGCGAGCGCGTCCTCGGCGCGATCCTGTTCGAACAGACGATGGATCGCCAGGTCGAGGGTCGCGGTACCTCCGATTACCTGTGGTCGGTCAAGAACGTGGTGCCATTCCTCAAGGTCGACAAGGGCCTCGCCGATGTCGCCGACGGCGCCCAGATCATGAAGCCGATCCCCGGTCTGAGCGAGTTGTGTGCGCGTGCCGTCGGACTCGGCGTGTTCGGCACCAAGATGCGTTCGGTCGTGCAGCTCGCGAACCAAGCCGGCGTCAACGCGGTCGTCGATCAGCAGTTCGAGGTCGCCAAGGAGATCATCGCCGCCGGCCTCGTGCCGATCATCGAACCCGAGGTCGACATCCACAGCCCCGAGAAGGAGGCCGCCGAAGGTCTGTTGCGCGATCGGATCACGATGCAACTCGACGGGCTCGGCGACGACCAGTCGGTGATGTTGAAGCTGTCGATCCCGAGCGTCGACGACTTCTACACCTCGCTGATCGAGCATCCGCGGGTGGTGCGCGTCGTTGCGTTGTCTGGCGGCTACCCGCGCGACGAGGCCAACGAGCGTCTGTCGCGCCAGCACGGCATGATCGCCAGCTTCTCGCGTGCGTTGACCGAGGGCCTCAACGCCGGCCAGAGCGACGACGAGTTCAACGGCATCCTGGCGTCGACGATCGGCGGCATCTTCGCCGCATCGATCACCTGATTTCACCAGGGGTCTGACCCCTGGTGAAATCGGTCAACCCGCGGCGATGTCGCGGAGGAATGCTTCGACGTCGGCGCGGACCTTGGTGCGCTTCATCGGCGGCAGCGCCTTGATGATGTCCCAGCGGTACCGGGCGGTGCCGAGACGCGGGTCCATCACCGCAACGACGCCTCTGTCCGTTGCCGAACGGATCAGCCGTCCACACGCCTGAGCGAGCATCATCGATGCACGCGGGATGTCGATTTCGGAGAACGCGGTCGGGCCGAGTTGTTCGCGGCGAGCACTCAGCAGGGGATCGTCGGGGCGGGGGAACGGGATGCGGTCGATCACCACGAGCGACAGCGTCTGGCCGGGAACATCGACGCCCTGGAACAATCCGGCTGTGGCGAAGAGGCACGTCTCGTCGCTGTCGGCGAACGCCTTGATCAGCGCCGGCTTCGGGAGGTCGCGTTGGGTGAGGATCGGTAGATCGATCCGTTCTCGCAACGCCTCGGCCGCTTCGTCCATCGAGCGCCAACTCGTGAACAGCGCCAAGGTGCGCCCGCCCGCGGCTGTGATCAGCGCCTCCAGCTCGTCGTGCACCGCGGCGCGGAAGCCGTCGGAGTTCGGGTTCGGGAGATGCATCGCGCAGTACAACATCGAGTGGTGTTCGTAGTCGAAAGGACTTCCGACGTCGGCGACGTCGACGCTTTCGGAAGCGATCCCCACCCGTGTCGCGAGCGACGACGGGATCGTGGCGCTCGTGAGGATCGCCGTTCGTTGCGACCACACACCCTCGTTCATGGTCGGGCCGACGTCGAGCGGCGCGACTTCGAGGCGCGGTGCATCGCGTGAACCGGACACGAACGCGACGTAACCCTCACGCCCCTCGATGGCGATGTCGAGCTGTTCGATCGCGCGTCCGGTCATCGTCTGCGCGCGCAACCGACGCTGTTTGGCGTCTTCGTTCCTGGTGTCGATCGCCACGAGGACCTCGTTGGCGCGACCGAGCCGGAGGCGGGCGTCGGCGAGCACCACCTGTACCGAGTCGGGCAACGGGGTCGACAGCCGATTGCCGACGTGGGGCGTCAACGCGTCGCGCAGCGCTTCGGCGATTTCGGCGATCGAGCCGATCAGCTTCGGGTCGTCGAGGATCCGGCGCACGATGGCCGACAGCGCGGTGAAACGGCCGGGCGCGATCGCGACGCCGACCGTGTCGCTCATGATGTCCTCGAGGACGTGCGCCTCGTCGAAGACCACGATGTCGTGTTCGGGAAGGATCGCGCCGCCACTGGCGACGTTGAGTCCGTACAGATGGGTGTTGACCACGATGACGTCGGCCGCGGCCGCTCGTCGTCGGGCCTGCTCGGCGAAACAGGGATCGCCGAGTGGGCATCGGTCGGCGCCGGGACACTCGTCGCTGCCGACGCTGACCGCTCGCCACGCGTTGTCGGATGGGGTCCAGTCGAGTTCGGCCATGTCTCCCGTCGATGTCGTGCCGGACCATTCAGCGAGCCGCTTGATCTCGACTTTGGTCGTCAGCGCCATTGTTTCGAGCTCGAGTTGGCCCTCCGCGCCGGCGCTCATCTCGCGCAGCCGCTGAAGGCACACGTAGTTCGAGCGGCCCTTGAGGATCGCCCAGTCGAAGTCGCGCCCCACGTGCTCGGCGAGGAACGGCAGGTCCTTGGTCGCCAACTGATCCTGCAGCGCCTTGGTGGCGGTCGCCACGACGACTCGGGCATCGGCTTCGATCGCCGGCACGAGGTAGGCCAGCGTCTTGCCGGTGCCGGTGCCGGCCTGGACCACGAGGTGGCGCCGGTTCGCGATCGAGGACGCAACGAGGTCGGCCATCTGCTGTTGTCCGACGCGGTCCTCGGCGTTGGCGAGCGCGGTGGTGACCCGGGCGAGCGCGTCGCTCATCGAGCGAGCGCCAACGCAGCGTCGAGTTCGCGCTCGTCGAAGTCCGGCCAGGGTGCTTCGGTGAAATAGATTGCTGCCCCGGCGGCCTGCCACAGCAGGAAGTTCGACACCCGCAACTCGCCGCTGGTACGCACCAGGACGTCGACCGCCGGGAGTTCGGGAAGGTAGAGATGTTCGCCGATCGTGTCGACGGTGATGCGGTCGTCGGTCGTGCGGGCGGCTTCGACCGCGGCGACGAGTTCGGAACGGCCCCCGTAGTCGAACGCGATCGTCAGGACCATGCCGGTGTTGTCCGCCGTATCTGCGATCGCCTTGCGGATCGCCCGCTGGACGTACCTCGGTGTCCTGGCCACCGGCGAGTCGAATGGCCGGCCGATCCACTGGATGCGGACATTCAGTTCGTTCAGCTCGGCGACGCGCCCGAACAGCTTCTCGTGCAAACCGAGGATGTGGCGCACCTCGGGCCGCGGGCGTTGCCAGTTCTCGGTGGAGAAGCCGAACACGGTCAACCATCCGATGTTGCGCTTCACCGCGACACGCACGAGTCGGGCGAGGTTCTCCTCGCCCTCGGTGTGGCCCTCGGTGCGCGGAAGCCCGCGACGGCCGGCCCACCGACCGTTGCCGTCCATGATGCAGGCGACGTGGAGGGGTGGAGGGGTGCCGTCGGGTGGCTCGATGGGTTCTGAGGGCACGGCGTCACGTTAGCCAGCCAGCACTGACGGCCCGCGGCGTGGAAGAATGGGGGTGTGCCACCGTCGGTCACGAACACCCGGCCCGAGTCGTCAGCGTCGCTGGCACCTCGGGCGGCGTCGCCATCGACGGTCGGTGCGCGTGAGGGCGACCTGACTCGGCAGCTGTTGCGTCACATCATGGTCGTCGGCGGCACCCTGCGCGACTGGGACGAGTTGGGCGACGATCGGTGGGACGACCGTGTCGATCGCCTCGGCGCGATCGCCGATCGTGCGGGAGCCTCGTTCCTGACGCTGCGTGCCTACGAGCCCGGGGCGGACCCCGTCGACCTCGAGTGGTGGCACCGGGTGGTCGGATCGTGTCATGTGATCGTCGATCCGTGCGGCGACGGTCGTCAGCGGTTCGCCGAAGCGATGCAACGCCTGCATCCCGACGAACCGGTGAACGAGGCGACCGTCGCGGAGGCGCTGTACGCGCCGGCCGACTGTGAACCCGACCTGATCGTCGTGCTCGGCGAGTCCACGCGTCTGCCCCCATCGTTGGTGTGGGAACTCGCGTACGGTGAGCTGGTGTTCCATCCGATGGCGTGGAACGAGCTGTCTCCTGACCATCTGCTCGAAGCGATCGCGGACTTCGCCCGCCGTCAACGCCGATTCGGTGGCCTCGACGACGACGACGCCTGACCTGGTGACCGATCCATCGTGAGCGAGCTGTATCGGGACACGGGTGTCGTGTTGCGCACCTACAAGCTGCGCGAGTCCGACCGGATCGTGGTGTTCCACACCGCGGAGAACGGCAAGGTGCGTGCCGTCGCCAAGGGAGTACGCAAGACCAAGTCGAAGTTCGGCGCCCGCCTCGAACCCATGAGCCATGTGCGACTCCTGCTGTACCGCGGCCGTGAACTCGACATCGTCAGTCAGGCCGAAGCGGTCGAGCCGTTGTCGCCGATGCTGTCGTCGCTCGACCGGGCATCGCAGGGACTGGCAGCGGTCGAAGCGGTCGATCAGCTGTCGTTGGAGCGCGAACCGAACCCACAGCTGTACCGGATGTTGGTCGGCGTGCTGCGGACGATCGTGTCGACACCGTCGGCTCTGAACGTCGCCGCGTTCTACTGGAAACTGCTGGCCAACGAAGGCGTGCGGCCCGAACTCGACCAGTGCGTACGGTGTGGCGAGTCCGAACCCGACACCCAGGTCGTGGCCTTCGATCTGAACGAAGGTGGGGTGCTCTGCCGCTCGTGCCGGTCAGGGCAGGCGATCAGCCCCGGTGCGCTCGAGATCCTGCGAGAGATCCTCGGTGGCCAACTCGTGCAGGCGCTCGCCCGTGACGAGTCGCCGATCACCCACGAGGTGTCCTCGATGGCCACCCGTGCCCTCGAATATCACATCGAGCGCCGCCTCAAAGCGGTCGCCATGTTCGAAACCCACTGACGATCCGGACGTGCGATTTCACCAGGGGTCTGACCCCTGGTGAAATCGCGGCGCGGGGTCGCCGTATCCCCGACGAAACCGAATCGGCCGATCGGTAGCCTCGAAGCCCTATGCCTGCCACCGACCTCGAACAGATCGTCAGCCTCTGCAAGCGCAGGGGCTTCGTCTACCAGTCGGCGGAGATCTACGGCGGCTTCCGGTCCACGTACGACTACGGGCCGCTCGGTTCGCTGCTGCTGCGCAACGTCAAAGAGGCGTGGGTGCGTTCGATGGTGCAGCAGCGCGACGACGTCGTGTTGATCGACGCCGCCATCTTGAGCCCACCGCAGGTGTGGCAGGCGTCGGGCCACCTGGCGAACTTCAGCGACCCGCTCGTCGACTGCACCGAGTGCAAACAGCGGTTCCGTCTCGACAAGCTCGACGACCCCGAGGTCTGCCCGAACTGCGACGCCAAGAAGAGCTTCACCGAAGCACGCGAGTTCAACCTGATGTTCAAGACCCAGGCCGGACCGGTCGAGGGCACCGGCGCCGACGCCTACCTGCGTCCCGAGACCGCGCAGGGCATGTTCACCAACTTCGCGCAGGTACTGCAGACGTCACGCAAGAAGCCTCCCTTCGGCATCGCCCAGGTCGGCAAGAGCTTCCGCAACGAGATCACGCCGCAGAACTGGATCTTCCGTACCCGCGAGTTCGAGCAGATGGAACTCGAGTTCTTCGTACCTCCTGAAACCAGTCAGGAATGGTACGAGTACTGGTGCAACGCCCGACTGCAGTGGTACGTCGATCACGGCATCCCGCCGGAGATGTTGCGCCTGCGCCCGCACGACGACGACGAGCTCTCGCACTATTCGAGCGGGACGTCCGATGTCGAGTTCACCTTCCCGTGGGGATTCGACGAACTGGAGGGAATCGCCCAGCGTTCCGACTACGACCTCAAGCAGCATGCCGAGCACTCTGGTGAGCGACTCGACTACTTCGATCCGCAGACCAACGAACGCTACGTGCCGTACGTGATCGAGCCTGCGGCCGGAGCGACGCGCACGATGGCGGCGTTCCTGCTCGCCGCGTACGACGAAGACGAGGTCAACGGCGAGGCACGAACGGTGTTGCGCCTGCATCCACGGCTCGCCCCGTACAAGGTGGCGGTGCTGCCGCTGTCGAAGAAGGACACGCTCACGCCGCTCGCCCACGAGGTCCGCAAGCTGCTCGCCGAGCGCTACATGGTCGACTACGACGAGACCCAGAACATCGGCAAGCGCTACCGGCGCCAGGACGAGATCGGCACACCGCTTGCGGTCACCGTCGATTTCGACTCGCTGGACGACAACGCTGTCACGGTCCGCGACCGCGACACCACCGCACAGGTGCGGGTCCCGATCGCCGAGCTGCTCGCAACGGTGTCTGATCGGCTGGGGTTCTGAGCGGTCCCGGGAACTACGGTCGGCGCTCATGAGTCAAGTTGCCATGATCGCCAAGTTCACCTGCATCGACGGAAAGCGCGACGACCTGTACGCAGGTCTCGCCCCGATGATGGACCATGTCGGCTCCGAGGAGGGAACGTTGCTGTACCAACTCCTCGAAGATCCCAACGACGCCAACGTCGCCTACATGTACGAGCTGTACGCCGACGGCGACGCGCTCCAGGCCCACAGCACCAGCGACGTGATGAAGCAGATCATGAATGCGTTCGGTGGCATCCTCGCCGGTCGGCCCGAGCTGACGATGCTGACGCCGGTGCGAGGCAAGGGCCTCTGACCCGCGGTTCGAGGTCCTGATGGCGTCGACCTACCTCGACAAGATCCTCGATCGTCATCGAGCCGTCGCCGCCACCGACACCCGACCGGTCGAGCGGCTGCTCGACGAGGCGCGGGCGATGCCGCCTGTTCGGGGTTTCCGCTCAGCGCTGAGCGGTCGTGGCGATCTCGGCGTGATCGCCGAGATCAAACGGCGCTCACCGTCGAAGGGCGACCTCAACGCGGACCTCGACCCGGTGGCGATCGCTGCGACCTACGAACGCGGGGGAGCGGCGTGTCTGTCGGTACTGACGGATGTCGAGCACTTCGGCGGCTCGGTGGCCGACCTGCAGGCCGCTCGAGCAGCGTGTTCGTTGCCGGTGCTCCGCAAGGACTTCACCGTCGGCGAGCGCGATGTGCTCGACGCCCGGATCATGGGGGCGGACTGCGTGCTGCTGATCGCCGCCGCCCTCGATTCGGTCGAGTTGACGCGTTTGCATGCGCTCGCGGTTGATGTCGGCCTCGATGTGCTGGTGGAGATCCACGACGAACGCGAACTCGAACACGCGCTTGGCGCCGATGCGATGCTGATCGGCGTCAATCAGCGTGACCTCATCACGTTCCAGGTCGATCACGAGCGCGCTGTTCGGATGGCGGGTGTGATCCCCGATCATGCCGTGAAAGTCGCCGAGTCGGGTGTGCGTGGGGGAGACGACGCGAGGTCCTTGCGGGCTGCCGGTTACGACGCAGTCCTGGTCGGTGAAACCCTCGTCACCAGCGACGACCCGGCGGCGGCGATCGCTGAGCTGATCGCCTGAAGAAATCGGAGCACGAGCTCCACGAGAGGTCTACAGTCGACTTCGAGGAGTGATCTCGGGGAGGTCAACGATGACGTGTTCGCGGGTCGGTCGATGTGGACTGGGTCTCCTCACTGCCGTGAGCGCTCTGATCGCCTTCGGTCCTGCGAACGCAACAGGGCCCGCCGGGTTCGTGGACGGCACGTGGCAGGGGGCAATGGTCTGGGAGGCGTCGGCGACATTCACTGACGCGATCGGTTCGGGAAAAGGGTCAGGGCAGTTCAACGCCACCTTCGCCGGAGGTATCCCCACCGGCGACTTCAGCTTCAGCGCGCCGAACGCGCTCGGCGTCACCCCTGAAGCCACGGCGAAGGTGGACATCGACGTCGCTGGAGGGTTCAGCGGGACTGCAACGGACCCGGTCCTGGCTCCTGTCTCGGGCTCGATCGTTGGATCGGTTGACGTGGACGGTTTCGGAAGCGTGCCGGTGGCGATACCGCTCGGCGCGGCGGACCTCGCGGTGGTGCCACTCGACATCACGATCGCCGGGTGCGTGATCTCCTCCGGGACGTTCACCACTCAGATTGCCGCATCGGCGGCGGTCGTGGCGAGCGCGGGCGGCACACTGACCGTCCACCGGGCGTTCTGGTCGGCGCTGCGCGTCAGCCAGCAGGGGGCAGCGTCCGCCGATCAACTGGCTGCGCTCGACCAACTGGTCGCCGATGGGGTGCAGATGTCGATGGCGATCGATGCCGGCACGTACGATCCGTCGGCGCTTCGCGCGCTCCTGCGTCGGGCCGAGGAGTTCGCCGAGGGTATTCCGCGCAACGCATCGTGTGGCATCGCGACGCCGGGCCATTTCTCGACGGCGATCGCAGGGGTCGTCACCGAGCTGCTCGTCAAGATGGTGGCCCACGAGGACCTCTTCGACGTCCAGCAGTTCTGGTCCGCGATCCTCGCCGGGGTGCAGGCGGGCGCTCTCGGGTCGAGTGCCGGGCCCGCAGGGCAGCAGCTCCAGACCGATCTGAAGAACGTGTTGGGATCGAAGTTCACCGCGGCCGCGGCCGCCGGCAACAAGCAGGACCTGATCACGTTGCACCTCGCGGCCACGACACTCGGCGATCAGGAACTGGCCAAGCAGGCACTTGCCGAGGCGGACAAGTTGTGATTGCAGCGAGGGTTCTCGCGACGGTCGTGCTGGTTGCCCTCGGATCCTGTGCGGGCTCGTCGAGCGACTCGAACTCTGGCGCTGATGTGTCGATCGGGCGCGATTCGGTGTCGGTGGAGGAGACCCAAGCTCGGTCGGACACGTCGGCCGAGAGCCCCGCGACCACCACGGCAACCACCACCGAGACCGTGGCGACGGCTGCCGACGAGCTCGCCGAGGTCTCCGGTGTCGCCACGATCCAGGTGACCACCCCGGAATCCGCCAACGGCGAGTTCCCACGGTTGGCCTGGAGCCCCGCTGATGGCGTGGCGCTGTACGCCCTGACGCTCACGGCGTCCGACGGCCAGACGTACTGGGCATGGAGTGGGCCCGAGACGGAGATCTACCTGGGCGGCCTGCCCGAAGCGCCGCCGACGGACGCAAGTGGCCCCTACCTGTATGAGCCGATGACCCTTCGTGTGGTCGGTGTCGATGCTGCCGGCGAGATCATCGCCGCGAGTGGGCCGACGAGTATCGCTCCGTGAGTCCGCTCCCGGTGGCGAAGCTGGGCGTGCCCGATGGATGGTCGACGGAACGGAGCTTCCTCAGCTGACCGGCTCGTCGAGGAATCGACTGAGGATGCACAGGTTGCCGGGCCGGCCGTCGCCGTCCACGACGTGGTGGCGCAGTACTGCCTCCTGGATGAACCCCAGTGTGATGAACATGGCCACCACCTGTTCGAGCTGTTCGAGTACCTCGACGTAGAGCTTGCTGAGCTCCATCTCGCGGGCGACGTCGACGGCGCGGTGGGCCAGTCGGGGGGCGAGGCCTTGGCCGTGTGCTTCGGGCAGCACGACGAGACGCAGTTCACCGACCCGATGCATCCACCCCGCCCGCTGGTTGACCGTCATGATCGCGACCATCTCGTCGCCGACGAACGCCCCCGTACGTCGCGCGGTCGAACGCCGGGTCCAACCGGCCACGGAAACCTGGCTCAGCAGCGATCGGTCGATGAATGCTCGGTCGCCGTGCGGGATCTTCGCCGCGAAGGCCTCGGCAGCCTGGCGATGATCCGCGGTCAGCGGTTTGATGTCGAAGTCGGACATGATTCCCCCGTTCGCCCCCGTCCGACCGGTCGGTCAACCGGTCGGGGTGTTCAGCATCTCCCAGCGGGTGATGCCGTCCTCGATGCGCTGGTTGAGAGTCTCGAGGATCGTCACCCGGGCCCACTTCTTGTTCTCGCCCGACACGATGTCCCACGGCGCGAGCTGGTGGTCGGTGCGTTCGAACATGTCCTCGGCGGCTTCGATGTACTGGTCCCACTTCTCGCGGTTGCGCCAGTCCTCCTCGACGAGCTTCCACTTGCGCAGCGGATCGTCGCGCCTGCCCTCGAATCGTGCGAGCTGTTCGTCGTTGCTGATGTGCAGGTAGAACTTCACGAGGATCACGCCCTCGAGGACCAGACTTCGCTCGAACTCGACGATTTCGTTGTACGCGCGGGTCCACTGCTCGATCGTGGCGAACTTCTCGACGCGCTCGACGAGGAGCCGTCCGTACCAACTGCGATCGAACAGGCACAGGCCACCGAGCCCGGGGATCATCGTCCAGAATCGCCACAGGAAGTGGTGACGCTTCTCGCGGTCGTCCGGCTTGGCATAGGCGTACACGCTGAAGTGGCGCGGATCGAGCCGTTCGACGATACGACGGATGGCTCCGCCCTTGCCACCGGCGTCGGCGCCCTCCATGACGACGAGCAGTCCGGGGCCGAGGCCCTTGTCGCCGATCTGGCCGCCGAGCGTCAGGCGGAGCTCGACGAAACGTTCCTGAGCGGCCGTGAGTCGCTTCTCGTACTCGTCGGTCGAGAGCTTCGCCGACATGTCGATGTCATCGAGTCGTCCCATGCCCCGTCGACGTTAGGCGCGCCCACACATCGGTAGTGAATCTCGACCGTGGCAGCACGACCACTCGTGCGGTCAGCAACCTCGTGTGGCGTCGATGCGATCGAGGAGGCCAAGCGCTCGCTGCCCATGGGCGATCTGCTGGGCCCGTTCGAGGGTCGCTTCGATCAGCGCGGCGTCGAACCCCTGTGCCTGCTCGATCGTGGCTCGAAGTCGGAGAAGCTCCGGTTCCCAGAAGTGCTCATCGAGCGCCTCGACCACGGCGAGCGCGCCGTCGATCGTGGCTCGTGCGGCGTCTGTGTCGCCGGCGTCCAACTCGACCGAGGCGATCAGGCCGAGGAAGTACGTCTCGCCGAGGCTCGAACCCTCCGCGGTCCAGGCGTCGAGCCCGGTGCGCATCTCGGCGGCCGCGCCGGTCCGGCCGAGTTGTGCCTCGCCCCACGACCGCAGGATCCTGGCCCAGCCGACCCAGAACCGGAAACCGTGTGCTTCGGCATGCTCCAGCCCCTCCTGGGCCCGTTGAACCGTACGAGTGGCGTCGCCTTCGAACTGGCACAGCCAGGTGTCGAAGCAGAGGGCCAAACACAGTGTGAACGGGTGGCGCAGGTGGCGGGCCGCATCGATGGCATGGTCGCTGAGGCGGCGCGCCTCGTCGGCGTTGCCCAGCAGCCAGTTCGACCATGCCGCGTAGAGCCGGCACGTGATCACCGGGTCGATCACGTCGTTGAGGCCCGCGATGTAGGCCCCAGGCCGCTCGGCGTCAGGAGCTGTGAGCGCTCGTTCGAGGTGCGCGAGGGCTGCAGACTGATCGTGGCCGACGTAGAACTCCAGGCTTCCGAGCGCTCGGGCAGCACCGACGAGGAATTCGGCGCGTTCGGGATTCGCGGCCGCGAGCGCGGCGATCCGGTCGGCGAGTTCTCGGGCTTGGCCATACCGCGCCTGCAGCAGCCGGGTGCGGTACAGCCCGTACAGCGCGAGGAATCTGTCGGGATGTTCGCCGACACGTTCGACGAGTTCCTGGGCGCGGGCATACACGCTGTCGGTGAGCGCCGAGCCGTAGCCGTGCAACGCCGTCGCAGGCACGCCGAGTCGAACCAATACCTCGAGTTCGTTGTCGTCGCGATCGGAGCCTTCCGGCAGTGTCTCGACGAGTTCGAGTGCATGTTCGAGGTGGGCCAAGGCTTCGTGGTGGGCGGAGATGGCAACGGCTCGGTCGCCGGCTCGCAGCAGATGGGGAAGCGCCCCGCGGACATCACCCGACAACTCGAGATGCCGCGCCGACATCTCGGGCTCGGCCGAGCTCTGGTCCGCGAACCGCTGCGCCAACGAGGTCGCGACTCGTCCGTGGAGTTGGCGACGCGTCGCACGCAGCATCGACTCGTAGGTCACCTCTTCTTGGAGGGCGTGACGGAACGAGTACACCGCGTTGGCGCCCGTCCCACGACGGATCACCATGCCGGTCTGCATCAGCTGCTCGATGTCGGCGAGAAACCGTTCACGGTTGAGGCCGCTGACGCTCTGCAGGAGCATGTCCGGTGCTTCACGGCCGAAGATCGACAGGACCCGGAGCAGGTCGGCCTCGGGGCCGAGGCGGTCGACGCGGGCAGTGAGGGAATCGCGCAGGGTGGCGGGTACGGCCGGAGTGTCGCCTGACGGGCCGGACATGACGAGATGGGTGAGTTCTTCGGCGAACAGTGGGATGCCCTCGGTCCGTTGGGACACCTGGGCGATCACCGCGTCCGAGATGAGGTCGTCGCTGGCGACCAGCCGGATGATCTCGCGCACGTGCTCGTCCGCGAGTCGGTCGAGTTCGATGTGTTGGTGGTGGGGGGCAGAGGGGACCTCGACACCGTGATCTGTACGACATGTGGCAATGGTCATCACGTCGCCGCGCTGGCGCGGCCCGAGGAAACGTTCCATCAGCGCATCGGTGGTGGGATCGATCCATTGGATGTCGTCGATGACCACGAGCACGGGTTGGCGCCGAGCGCGATCGCCGATCAGGCGCTCGATCACGTCGAGGGTGTGGCGACGTACGTGGTCTGCAGAGCCCTCGATCACCTGATACGGCTCGACGATGGGGAGGTTCAGCAGACCGGCTATGACAGGAACGGCCAGGCCGCGTGGCGTTCCGTTGGAGTCGGCGAGACGCTCGCATCCCTCGATCGACACACCTCCCGTCTCGGTGATCATGAAGCGCCGGAACTGCTCGATGGAGCTGTGCAGGCTGCTCCGCTGGTGCAACATCGAGCACCGGAAGTCGATCTCGATGCCACCGGCATCGCGCACGTGGGTGATCAGCTCGCGAACGAGCCTGGACTTTCCGATGCCCGGTTCTCCGGTCACCCAGACCACCTGTGGGTCACCCTGACGGGTCTGCTGCCAGGCGCTGAGCAACTGGTCGAGCTCACTCATGCGGCCGACGAGCGGGGTCAGGCTTCTGCGAGCAGCGGCGACGTCGAGTCGGTTCTCGGCACCGCTGTCGCTGACTGCCTCGAACAGTTCGACCGGTTCGCTGAGACCGCGAAGTACATGGGGTCCGAGAGGCCGAAACTCGATGAAGTCCTTGCACTCCTCCCAGGTGGTCGCGCTGACGGCGACGCAACCAGGCGCCGCAGCTCCCTGTACGCGCGCTGCGGTGTTCGGTGTGTCACCGACGACGTCGTGGAGTTGGCGGTTCTCGCCGGCCCCCATGTCGGCGACGACCGCAAGGCCGCTGTGGACTCCGACGCGCACCTCGAGCCCGGGATGTTGCGAGCGCAGCTCGTGCACCGCATCGACGAGGCGGAAGCCGGCACGCACAGCGTGCACGCTGGCATGCACGTCGGCGATCGGGTATCCGAAGTAGGCCAGTACGCCATCACCCATGTAGTGCCCGACGTAGCCGCCGGCGCCTTCGATTGCTTTGGCGGCAACCTGGTGGTAGGCGAGGACGACGGACTTCAGCTCCTCTGGGTCCATCGATTCCGACATCGACGTCGAGCCGACGAGGTCGCAGAACATGACGGTGAGATGGCGCCGTTCGCCTTCAGCGGTTGCGCGGACCGGTGCGTGGTCCGAGCGATCGGTCGACGTGTCCTCTCGCGTGAGCGACGCGCCGCATTGATGGCAGAACTTGTGACCGACGGGGTGGTCGCCATCGCACGCCGAGCAGTGGGCCCTCATGGCATGGCCGCACGCGCCACAGAACCGTCCGTCGGATGAGGATGCAATTCCGCAGTTGGTGCAGATCATCGCGGATCGTGGGGCCTGTTCAACTGGTGAAGATCGGTTCGAAGGGCAACCCGACGGTTCCCCCGCGCGGATCGCGGCACACGCGAGATCGCCGATGCCGCCTGGCCGAGTGCGAACATCTGTGCGGTGGCGGTCTGGAACGATGTGGAGCTGCCGGCATAGGCCGCTTCGAGTGAACTCAGCAGCCGCCCGTACAAGACGTTGAACTCGACGAGACGCTCGTGCACCGCGGGGTCGGACTCGTAGTCGCTCAGCGTGGCGTTGACGCGCATCGGACTGGCGGCGCGGTAGTCGACGTCGATCGGCTCGCCGGTCGGCCCTGATGCCACGGTGTCACCCGCCTGGTAGAGGCGACGTCGTGAGATCTGTTCGAAACGGTAGAAGTGCGCCGGTTCCCGGCCCGTGCCATAGATCGACAGATCGTCGTCGAAAACGCTTGGTTCGGCACCCTCGCCTTGAACGCTGATCTCTTCGATGGCGGCGTCGACGTCGTCAGCGGTGGCGATCGTGACGAGCCGGCCGGAGCCGTAGTACGACGAGGCAGGGATCTGGCGGTGCAGGTTCTCGGCGAGCAGTTCGGGCTGCTCATCGATCACACGATGGAAGCGGGCGGCGACGCCTTCATACAGCTGACCGATCGTGTGCCAATCGCGTTCCTCGCCGCCGCTACCGGGCGTGGCGGGCCGTTCGATGTGCATGAACGTCTCGATTGCGTCTTCGGAGAACGGGCCGATGTCGACCGCGAAACCGGGAGCAGCACCGGGCAGGCTGTGGGGGTATCTCGGCACGAATCCGGGGTAGGCCAGGCGAGGGCTTCCACCGACGGCGAGCAGGAGGTTGGCCACCTGGGTCATGTGGAGCATTTCCTCGATGAACACGCTGCGCAGGATGCGGTGGGCGATTTCGTTCGAGGCGACGGCATCGCCGAGCGACACCCACGCGGTGAAGTAGGGCGGGACGGTCGCATGTTCGACCTGAAGTGCGAGTTGCAGATCGGCGAGCAACTGTGCATGGTCGTCGGCGCTCACCGCTGGTGTCGTCTCGTTCATCGCAATGCCTTCACGACGGCGTCGGCGGACTTGCAGGCGATGGCCACGGCGGTCAACGTCGGGTTCGATGTGCCGATCGACACCATCGATCCGCACCCGACGGCGTACAGGTTGTCGTGGTCGAACACCTTGCAGTCGGCATCGGTGACCCCATCGGCTGCAGACGTGCCCATTCGATGGGTCCCGGCGATGTGGCCGGATCCCATGATCGCATACCAGCGACCGTTGAAACGCTTGTACGTGTAGCCGACGCTGTTGGCCGCGGCTTGGCCATTCCAGTCGGTCGCGTCGGTGATGCCGGCGGCGTCGAAGATGGTCGTTGCCACGTCGGTGGCCGCCTCGGCGCCGGCAAGCACGTAGTCGTCGATGTCGTAGCTGAGGATCGGTCGCTGGTTGCCCAGCTTGTCGGTGTAGTCCGGCGACACGGTCACCCGGTTGCTCGACGCGGGAAGCTGTTCGAGCATGATCCCGAGCTTGACCTGTGTGGTCAGACGGTCGCCGAGTTGGTCGCGAAGCTGTCGTCCCCAGACCCCCTTGCCGAGCAGCGCCTTGACGTCGGCGCCGGGCGAGCCCGACCAGCCCCAGTTCGACACGCTCGCCCTGAACGCAGAGTGGAGCGAACGGAACGCGCCGTCGCGGAGACTGTCGATGCCGGTGGTGGTGTCGGGTCCGCGGAACGGGTACACGGCCTCGGGGGCCGCTCCCGAGATGTACAGGTACGGGTGGTCCATGAGATTGGCCCCGAGGTGAGCGTTCGAGGTGGCGACGCCGGAGGTGAGCATCAGCCGGGCGTTCTCGATGGCGTTGCCGGCGAGGACCACGATTGCGGCGGTGATGGTCTCCTCGGTGTATCGAGGGGCGGGGTCGGCGGGGTCGTCATAGCGCTTGACGACCACACCGCTGATGCGCCCGGTCGTGGGGTCGACGTTCAGGTCGGATGCCACCGACTTCACCTGGAGCGTGACGGTGGGGCGGTGGCGGATGTCGTCCACGGACTTGGCGGCGTTGTATTTTGCTTGGACCGGGCACACGGGCATGCAGGCCGAGTTGCCCTGGCAGCGTTGGCCGGCGTCGCGATTGCCGACGGCGGACACGGGTTGATAGCCGGACCGATGGTTGTAGTCGGGGTTGGGCTCGGAGTTTCGCCCTTGTGGGAGGGGAATCCCGCGAGCGGTGTACTGCTCGCCACCGATGGTGACGGGCAGGTTTCCGATGGCGCCGGTGAGCCACGTGTCGAGGTAGCTCTGCGGCATGCGCTTCATCGGGTAGACGTACCCTGGGCGGAAGGTGATCCCGAGGTACGCCTGGTCTTCGACGTCGGCCGCGACGCCGATCTCGAGTTCGGCGTCTTCGTAGTACGGATCGAGGTCGTCGTAGGAGAGCGGCCAGTTGTCACCTCGACCGTACGTGTCGTGCGTGTGGAAGTCGTTCGGCAGCATCCGGAATGAACTGCCCTGCCAGTGCATGGTCGTTCCGCCAACCATGCGGAGGTAGTCGCTGCGGAACGGGATGGGACCCGCTTCGACGTAGTAGCCCGTGTCGACCGGTTTGCCCGGAGCGATGGTGTAGTCGGGTGGATTGGGAATGTCGAGCACGTCTGGCCACGGCGCTGCGGTGTTGTTCGGATATCCGGTCGAGGTGGCCTTGGGCGACGCGGATCGGAACGTCTCGACGAACTGTTCGTAGCGGTTCCACTCGAGCGCATCGCCGGTGCCCGCTTCGAGCAGGAGGACGTGTTTGCCGGCATCGGAGATCCGGCGTGCCATCGCGGCGCCGATGACGCCGGCGCCGATGATGACGACGTCGTAGTTCGGGCGGGACTCGGTGTCGGTCATCTCGTCGCCTCGGAGCGGTCGTTGGTGACCGGTCGGCCACCGCGAGCGATCGGGGGCAGCTCTCGGACCGGCACGACCGGCGCGAGCCCCCATCCGCCGTACCCCGTAGGTCGGGCTCCGGGTGGATGGGCGCACGCGACACGCCATGCCAGGCCTTCCTCGTAGGCGAGCGATGACGGGATGTGTGACGCGTCGGTGTTCGGTCGCGGTCGACCGACGGCGGCCCAGAAGGTGTCGGGCAGCTTCTGCCAGGCGCCGAGGTACCACAGGGTGATGACATTCGCGAGGAGCGGTCCGACCACGTCGGACGCGAGCGCCGCGTCGAGCGCCTCGTGCTGGTCACGCCGATTGTCGGTCATTGCGAGCGCGGCGACCTCGGCGGTGAACATGACGGCCGTGGCATCGTCGAGGATCGTGACGAACAGGGCGGCGTACTGCTCGACCAGGCCGGTTCCCTCCAGGTCGACCTCGTCGAACCCCGTCAGCGATGACGACAGCCGCAGGAACGCATCGCGGAATCCTGGCGGCAACTCTGCAGGGGTTGTCCTGCCGACCGACACCGGCGCGGTTTCCATCACGTGTCGCCAATGGGCTCGTTGAGCAGCGTGTGGGTGGATGCTGCGGCGGGCGCCGAGTCGAACAGAGCGATCGCGACCGGGATCTCGTTGCCATCGAACGCCGTGTTCAATGCGGCCACCATCGGGTTGCTCGCCGCGGTTCCGACGGTCAGGACGGCAGTGCCTGTCGGCAGCGGTTCGATCGTGTCGCCGGTGGTCGTGAACCAGCTCTAGAAGATCCCGAAGATGTTTCGTCCCGACTGGACGAGGCGCGTCTTGCCGTCGGAGCCGACGAGGGTGGCCCAATCGGCGATCGGCGAACTCGGCGTGAGGATCGGTGCGCCCGGCAGAGTCGGCACATCGAGCTGGAAGATGAGCTCGCCGTCGGTGTCCTGGGTCATGCACGGGATCGACCACGCAGTGACCCCGGGGGCATTGGCGCCGGGCACGCTGTAGTCGGGAAACGCGGCGACGAACTTGTTCTCACCGTACTTGGCGCTGCCGGCCTGGACGGCGACGGCGCTGTCGCAGGCGACCTGGACTCGATAGTTCCCGTAGATCTTGGCTTCGTCGTCGCCGCTCAGGAACTGTGCTGTTGTCAGCTCGAATGTGGCGTCGCGCAGGCGGGTGGGCGCTGCGACCACGTTGAACTCGACCTCGTTGACGATGCCGTCGTACGTGCCGCCGATCGATGCATAGCGTTCGAAGTTGAGGTTGATGAGCGCCTTGCCGTCGAACACCGCTGCCTCGATGCCACGGGGCATGAGTCGGGCGGCGAGCTCAGGCTCCACCTGCCAGTACACGAGCAGGGTCTGCAGCGATGAGTAGTAGAAGGTGCCGAGCGCTGTGACAGCGACGTCACCATGGATCCCGGTGGGGCTGTTGCCCTCGTTTGTGGTCATGTGGAGTCCCCGTCCCCGATTGTCCCATGCCGTCCCGAAGTGGCACGACGATGACCAGTGTTGCCGATCGGGCCGGTGTTGTCACTCGCGACTCCGTTGCGCGCCGAGGTGCTCGGCGAAGGCGTCGTGGATGTAGCCGTGGACGTCACCGTGGTCGACCGGACGACCTGTCTGTGCGGCCAGGGCTTCGGCGATGTCGAGCACCAGAGCGTGAACCGGACCGGTGGTGGCGGATTCGATCGCTGCAAGGAGCACCGGTTCAGGACGTCGGACCTCGACGCGATCGGTTCGAGGTGTGTCGCGGGTCAGCACGCACGAGAGGTCCGGTGCGGCCCGGTCGCGCGCGGTCAAGGGTTGTGTTCCGAAGCGCTCGTGGATCGTGGCCAACACGGAAGTGTGATCGAACGGTGTGGTGCCGGCGGGGCGGGCGACCGTGCCGGCTTCGATCCACGGCGACACGAGCACGGCCGGCACGCGCACCCCGAACCGATCGAAGCGAAAGCCCTGGTCGCCGATCGGGCACGTCGGGTCCGGTGGTGTGGCGCCCCCTGGCGGTGCGACGTGATCGAAGCACCCTCCGTGTTCGTCGTAGGTGATGACGAGCAGCGTCCGCTCCCACAGCGGCGAGTCACGCAGCGTCTCGTACACCCAGCCGATCAGATCCTCTCCTGGTCGGATGTCCGACGGCGGCTTCTGGTCGTTCTGGTACCGGCCCGTGAACTGCGGTTCGAGAAACGTGTAGGAAGGAAGCTGAGCGGCGCGGGCGTCGTCGGCGAACCGGGCGATCGGATGGAAGCCTCCGAACCGATGGTCACCGAGCGTTCGTTGCATCACGAGTCGGGTGAGCGAGAAGAACGACGTGCCCTCCGTGCCCGAGTACACCCCCCAGGTCGGAACCTTGGTCCCGGTGCCGTCTCGTGAATCCGCGGCGCGTTCCTCGATCCGATTGAAGATCGTCGGCGCATGGCAGGTCGGCGGGGTGTTGGTGACGTGGCCATCGGATGTTGCCGCATGCATGAAGTCGCGGTTCGGGAACGTCTGACTCGGGACCGACGCGAACCAGTGGTCGCACACGGCGAACTCGCGGGCGAGCGTCGACAGCACCGGGGTCTGCTCGTGGGTGAAGCAGGTCATGATCTCGCGGGTCGCTCGGATCGTCACCGTAGATGTAGGCGCTGCTGAGCATGTTCGCCTGGTAGTCGTTG
The DNA here is from genome assembly GCA_963774765.1 of Ilumatobacteraceae bacterium. Taxonomy (GTDB): domain Bacteria; phylum Actinomycetota; class Acidimicrobiia; order Acidimicrobiales; family Ilumatobacteraceae; genus Sva-07. Next base: position 562,425 of record CAVZGP010000009.1, on the reverse strand, counting down.
ACGAACCCGTCCATCGACGGCTCGGGTGTGTCGGTCTCGTTGACGTCGTGGAAACCGAACAGTTGATGGTTGGTCGCCCGAAACCCCTCGCCGGGATCCGGGTGGGGGAGCGAGTAGTCGATCGGAGCGTCGGTCAGCTTGCTCCAACGCCGTCCACGACCGACCTCACCGTTCTTGCGGACGTAGACCCGCTCGGTGAACGGCACCCCGTCATCGGAGTTCGCCAACGGGTTCCAGATGTCGGCGTGGAGGCCCTCGAAGGGCTGGCCATCGCGCGTGGGGTGCTTCTCGTCGTAGAGCCAACCGAGCAGGTTGTCGAACGAACGGTTCTCCATCATCAGCACGACGATGTGATCGATTCGCCGCAGTGCCTCATGGCGTGGTGGTAGCCCCGCATCGCCCGTCACCACGTCGATCCTAGACCTGGCCGCGCAATCGGTCTCTCGCCGCACACTCTCGGCCGGGTACCGTGACCGTCGATGTTCGTGAAGATCTGTGGGATCACCAACGAAGATGACGCGCTGCTGTCGGTTGCGATGGGTGCCGACGCCGTCGGGTTCATCTTCGCTCCGTCGACCCGCCAGGTCGCCGCTCAGGTCGTCTACGACATCACCCGACGGTTGCCGGCAGAAATCCTCACGGTCGGGGTGTTCCGCAACGAACATCCGAAGCTCGTCGTCGACACCGCGCACCGGGCCGGGGTCAAGGCGGTGCAGCTCAGCGGGCGCGAAACCCCGGCTCAGACGATCGAGGTCACCAAGCATTTCCGCTGGGTGATCAAGGCGTTCGCTGCCGGCGACGAGAACCTGCCGCGCGCCGACCAGTACGGCACCGACATGATCATGCTCGACTCGCCCGAGCCAGGCTCGGGCAAAGTGTTCGACTGGTCGCTTGCCGGCGACGCGCCGGATTCGCTGAAGCTGATCCTCGCGGGCGGCCTGAATCCCGACAACGTCGGAGCTGCCATCACCGAGGTCCAGCCGTGGGGAGTCGACGTCGCCACCGGCGTCGAGAAATCACCTGGCAAGAAGGACGCGCTCGCCGTCAAACGCTTCATCGAGAACGCCCGCGCTCACGCCGCCGAGCCCTACATCGGCGACGACGACATCCCCTACGACTGGGACTTCGAATGACCACGCTCGACCACAGCGCGACCACACTCACCGCACCGCCCGATGAGACCGGGCGATTCGGTGACTTCGGCGGTCGCTTCGTCCCGGAGACGCTCGTTCCGGCGTGCCAGGAACTCGAAGCGGCCTTCGACGAGGCGTGGGGCGATCCCGAGTTCCGTGCGGAGTTGATGCGGGTGCACACGCAGTATTCCGGTCGCCCGTCGATCATGACCGAGTGCCACAACCTCGGTGAGCAGCTCGGACTCCGGCTGATCCTCAAGCGCGAGGACCTCAACCACACCGGCTCGCACAAGATCAACAACGTCATCGGTCAGGCGCTGCTCGCCAAACGGATGGGCAAGAAGCGCATCGTTGCCGACACGGGCGCCGGCCAACACGGTGTGGCGTCAGCGACGGCAGCGGCGCTGATGGGGCTCGAGTGCACCGTGTACATGGGTGCGGTCGACGTCGCCCGCCAGGAACTCAACGTGTTCCGGATGAAGCTTCTCGGTGCCGAGGTCCACTCGGTCGAGAGCGGGAGCAAAACGCTGAAGGACGCCGTCAACGAGGCGATGCGGCACTGGGTGGCCAACGTGAGCGACACGTATTTCTGTCTCGGATCGGTGGTCGGTCCGCACCCGTATCCGTACATGGTGCGTCAGTTCCAGTCGGTGATCGGCGACGAATCGCACGTCCAGATCGCCGAGATGACGGGCGGAATGCCGGACGTGGTGGTCGCTTGTGTCGGTGGTGGATCGAACGCGATGGGGATCTTCAGTGGGTTCGTCGACGAGCCGTCGACACGACTCGTCGGTGTCGAGCCGGCGGGTGGCGCGGCGATCGGCCGTGGCGTCCCAGGGGTGGTGCACGGCATGCGCAGCAACCTGATGCAGGACGAGGTCGGCCAGGTCGAAGAGGCCCTGTCGATCTCGGCCGGGCTCGACTATCCGGGCGTCGGACCCGAGCACTCGTATCTGGCGTCGATCGGGCGGGCCGAGTATCCGTCGGTCACCGACGACGAGGTGATCGACGGGTTCCAGCTGCTGGCTCAGACCGAGGGCATCATCCCGGCGCTCGAGAGTGCCCATGCCATTGCCTGGATCTCTCGCGAAGCTCCGAGCCTTCAGGGTCAGACCGTGTTGGTGAACCTCTCCGGCCGCGGCGACAAGGACGTCGCGCAGATGATGGACATCCTGGCGGCGCGCCCATGACGGCGAGCGACATCGGCCACGGTCGGCTGGAAGCCGAGTTCCGGGCCAAGCGTGACAGCGGCCGCAAGCTGCTGGTGCCGTACATCACGGGTGGGTATCCGGGTTGGCAGGAGGCCATTCGTGCGTGTGCCGCCAACGGTGCCGACGCCGTTGAGATCGGTATCCCGTTCTCCGATCCGGTGATGGACGGCCCGGTCATCCAGCAGGCATCCCAAGCGGCTCTGGAGCGCGGTGTGACCCCGACGTCGATCCTCGATGAGGTGCCGTCGCTCGACGTCGACATCCCGCTCGCAGTGATGACGTACTACAACCTGGTGCACCACCCGGGTCCGAAGCGGTTCGCGGCGCAGTTGAAGCGGGCGGGCGTCAGTGCGGCGATCCTGCCCGATCTGCCGCTCGAGGAGTCCGGCCCGTGGTGCGACGCCGCCGATGCCGAGGGCATCGAGACGATCATGCTCGCCGCGCCGACCGCTCCCGACGAGCGCCTGCCCAGGGTTGTGGCGCGGTGTCGTGGGTTCGTGTACTCGGTCGGCCTTCTCGGCGTGACGGGCGAACGTGAGTCCCTGGCAGGGACGGCGACCGCGTTGGCGGCTCGGTTGAAGCAGATCACCGACACACCCGTACTGGTTGGCGTGGGTGTGTCGAATGCCGAGCAGGCACATCAGGCAACCCGAGTGGCCGACGGCGTGATCCAAGGGGCCAGCGTGGTCCGTCGGCTGATGGACGCCGGTCCTGACGCGGTGGGCGACTACGTCGCTGAAGTCCGTGCCGCGATCGACGCTCGCTGACCACCAACGCAACGTTTGGTGTCAGACACCAAACGTCACGCCGGGCCGTCGAAGGGTGGGCCGTCGAAGCGATTGACGGTGGTGAACGACTCGACCGGGTTGCGGTTGAGCTTCGTCGGCTGGTGGACCGGGTGGCCGAGGAAGATGGTGCTCGCCAGTGCGTGGTGTTCCGGCAGGCCGAGCGGCGGCGCGGCGGCGGGCTCCACGCGGCTGAGAAACGTCGTCATCACCCCGCCGAGGCCGTGGGCGCGCGCCGACAGCATCAGGTTCCAGCAGAAGGGATAGATCGAGGCGCCGCCGGTGACAGAGGCCCGGTCGAGTTCGGCGTCCATCATCGCCACCTTCGACAGGTCGGCGGCCACGGCGAGAACGACGGGGATCGACTCGATGCGCTCGAGCAGATCGTTGTGCTTGTTCGGCGTGATCTCGGTGGGCTTGACATAGTCGACGACGTTGAACGGGTTGCCGCCGGTCGACGACGTCTCGCGATATTCGTCCCACACCGGCTGCATCAACGTGGCCAACTCCCGTCGGAGCGCCGGATCCTCGACCACGGCGACGCGCCACGGCTGACGGTTGCCGCCTGATGAAGCGAACCTGGCATCGTCGAGGATGCTCGCGATCGTGGCGTCGTCAACCGGTTCGTCAGTGAACGCCCTGACCGTGCCGTTGGTGCGGATCGCCTCGCGCATCTCCATGGCCGACCACGGTACCGATTGCAGCAGGGGCCAGACCCCTGCTGCAATTCTTCAGAGGGAGAGGGCGAGGGGTTCGACGGAAGGGCCGAACACCTCGCCGGCGGGGACGTCGAGCCAGCCTTCGACGACCCCGGCCAGATAGCACTCGAAGGCGAGGGTGGCGACGAGGTCGTCGTTGTCGTCGAGCTTCGTCAACGACGACGGCTCACCGAAGCGACCCGACGTGCCGGGCCCGGACAGCAGCATCGTCGACGCTGTGCCGTGGTCGAGACCGCCCGAGTCGTTGTCGCGTGCGGTGCGGCCGAACTCGCTCGTGGTCATCGCCAACACGCGTTGGCCGAGACCCCGCCGCTCGAGGTCGTCGTGGAACGCCGACAGGTTCGCGTCGAGGTCGGTCATCAACTGCGGATGCCGCCAGGTGTGGCCCTCGTGGGTGTCGTAGTCTCCGTCGACCACCACGTGCACCACCCGCACCCCGGCGTCCGCCGCGAAGATCGTGGCGGTGAGTTGCAACGCAGAGCTCAGCCCCGATCCCGTCCAGCCGCCGTCGGAGCCGTCGCCGTCGTCACCACCGTCGGCGGTGTCGTCGAGCAACCGTCCGGAGAAATCGATCGTGCTGGCCATCGTGCGTCGGAGCGCCGCGTCGATGTCACCACGTCCCGCCGCGGAACCGAGGGTGACGAGCGACTCCTGGAAGATCATGGCGAAGCGGTCGTCGTCGGCGCCGACGATCGCGTTCAGGGCGCCGACGTCGGCCAGCGACATCGTCGAGTCGTGCTCGGAACGCAGAATCGGGTGCGCTCCCGATCCGATCGAGATCGCCGTCACCGGAGCGTCATCCGACCGCAGCGTGTCGGCCAGGCGTCCGACCCATCCGGTGAACGCCGGGGTGCCGGTCGACTTGCCGCCCCACCAGCGCTGCAACATCTCGAAGTGCGAGCCACTGGGCTCGAATGATCCGACGCCTTCCACGAGGGAGACGCCGCGCTGGTGCAGATTGACCAGTGACGGGCTCAGGCCGATCTCGTCGTCGATCCTGAGCACCTCCGACTGTTCGACGGCGGTGCGTGACCGTAGGTCGTAGTAGGCGCCGAGACCGTAGGGGATCGCGGTGGAGAGTCCGTCGTTGCCGCCCGCCATCTCGAGCACGACGAGCAGCGGCGGTCCGTCGACCGGCGACGCGTTCGACGCCGAACCAGCGGCACGCGCGACCGGACCGTCGTCGGCACCGGGCGAGCTCCGTGGGGTGCCGGCCGGAGACGTGGCGTGGTCGGAAGCATCGTGCTGGGCGCGGTAGACGGTGGTGCCGGTGGCGGCAGCGCCGGTGGCGGCCGCCATCCAGGCGATCAGTTCGCGCCGTGAGAGTCGGGCAGGCATGGTGGGCTCCAGGTGGATCGGGTCGGCGGATGCGGACAGGGCTTCGGGCGGTCAGGTGAGGGAGAACTCGGGGAGCATGGCGACGGTGGCGTGGAGCAGGCTCGACACCTCGCGCCGGCCGTCGGCACGCCGGGCGACGTCGTGGAGCACGCCGAGCGAATCGGCGCCGAGCGTCACGAGACCGGCGCGGCCGACGATGTCACCGACCGGGTCGGTTGCGTCGAGCGTGGCGGTGTCCCAGCACGAGTCGAGAGCGATGCGGGCCTTGGTGAGCACGGCGCCACTGGAGATCCAGGCGTTGGCGTCGGGCCATCCCGCCGCGTTCGGCGGGTTCATCGGCATCTGGCCGAGCAGCTCCAGCGACCACGAGTCGAGCCGCACGTCCATCAGCCGCTCGACGGCGAGGAACCACTCCAGCGGCGACCGTGGGCGCAGCGACGAGTCGTCGGTGAACGTTTCGTGCGTCACGATCGAAATGACGAGCGGTGCGATCTCCAGTCCGCCGTCGCGGAACACGGTGGCGAGTTCGTCGAGTCGCTCGGGGCCGGCCGGGCGTCCCACAAACGAGCGGTGTACGGCGTCGGCAACGTACGGGGCGCACGCCGGCTGGTCGCAGATCGCGTCGATCACATCAGTCGCGGTCTTCACCTTCGCGCCCAGGAACTCGACCGATCGGCGCAGACCCGCATCGGGATCGAACTCGACCGAGTCGTCGTCGTTCACGTACCAGCCGGCGAGCGCCTTGGCGCCAGCGCGCACGTCGCGTTCGGTGTACGCGCCCGACATCCGCCCGAGGGCGAACAGCTCCATCACCTCACGGCCGTAGTTCTCGTTCGGAGAGTCGGCTCGGCTGCCGTTGCCGTCGAGCCATCCGAGCATCGCTGGGTCGAGTGTGATCTCCTGCAGCAGCGCGCGGAAGTTGCCGAGCGCGTGGGTCCGCAGGAGTTCGTGTTGGCGCATCATCCGGGCCGGGCCGGACTTGTCGAGCCCGGACGTGAGGTGGCCGTGCCAGAACCACACCATCCGGTCGTGGACGCCGGTGTCGGGTCGGCGCAGCACATCGATCCACCAGTCGATGGGCTCCCAGTAGTCCGAGTCGCCGTCGAGGTCGGGTGCTTCGACGTCCAGCGGTGACTCGGCGAGAAGCGAGTGCACCACATCGACCGATGTGGAACTCGACCATGCAGCCAGTTCGGCGGACGGTCGGCCGAACGTGAGGCGCTGGGCGACCCTGCTCGATGTGTCGACGGTGTCGATCGGGGCGGTGAACGACGGGTCGACGGTGGTCAGCGAGGCAGGAGACATGGCCATGGCGCCATGAGACCTGAACGACGATGAACCCTCCGTGAAGCGCTCCTTCATCGCGTCTTCATGAAGGATCTGCAACGATGCGTCGGTGCGCATCCTGGTCGTCGAGGACGACATCTCGTTGGGCTCGGTGGTCCAACGAGGACTTGCCGAGGACGGCCACGCCGTCGACTGGGAGCGCACGCTCGCCGCGGCGCACCGCGCCGTCGACGACACCGCCTACCACGTCGTGGTCCTCGACCTGGGGCTGCCCGACGGCGACGGCCTCGACCTGTGTCGACGCCTGTGCGGCGAGGCGAACCCGGCGCGGGTGTTGGTGCTGACCGCCCGTGATTCGCTCGGCGACAAGGTGACCGGGCTGGATGCGGGCGCCGACGACTATCTCACCAAGCCGTTCGACCATCCTGAGCTGTCTGCGCGGGTCCGGGCACTTCTGCGCCGCCCCGATGGGGCTCGGGCACCACTGCTGAGCGCCGCCGACATCGAGCTCGACCCGGCTGCCCACACCGTGCGCCGCGCCGGTATCCAGGTGCCGCTGACCGCCCGCGAGTTCGCACTGCTTCATTATCTGATGGACCGAGTTGGGCAGGTGGTGGGGCGCACCGAGCTTCTCGACGCCGTCTGGGATGCCAACTACGACGGACTCTCGAACGTGGTCGACGTCCACGTGGCGAACTTGCGACGCAAGCTGGAGCTGCCAGGTGCTGTGACACCGATCGAGACGATCCGCGGTGTCGGCTACCGCATCATCGTGGGAGAGTCTGGGTCGTGAAGCTCCGCCGGCTCCGGCTCCGACTCGCCGTGTTGTTCGGTGTGGTCGCCGCGCTGCTGGCGCTCGGCCCATTGCTGCTGTGGCGCAGCGAACGCGCCGACGCGATCCGATCCGAGTTCGACGCACAGCTCGTCGACCAGATGGAGGTGGTCCAGCGGGCGTGGATCACCGACGAGCGCGACGTCGGCTTCGAGGCATGGTTCGTCAACTCGAACGATGGGTGGAACGAGCCGCTGGTGGAGACGGCTTTGGAACCGCCGCTGTACACCTGGGTGAGCGACACGGGGCAGTGGCCCGGCTTTCGTTCGTTCGCCGTCGACGACACGACGTTCGGTGCGTACATTCGGCCGCTGCAGAACGGCGAGGCGTTCGTGACGGTCGCCGATTCGGGCTGGCTGCACGACGACCTCGACGCGTTGCGTCAGCGGACCTGGCTGTTGGCGATCGGCCTCGGCGCAGTGTGTCTCGGGTTGGGATGGTTCGGCGCCGGGCTCGCGCTTGGGCCGACCCGACGGATGCTCCGGGCGCAGCAGGACTTCCTCGCAGACGCCGCTCACGAGATGCGCACACCGCTGGCGGTGATCACGGCGTCGAGTTCGCAGGCGTTGGCCCGGGAGCGTTCGAACGAGGAGTACGTGCGCTCGCTGTCGGAGATCCGCTCCGCGGCCGAACGGGCCTCCACGGGCATCAACGAGCTGCTCGATCTGGTCCGGTTCGACTCGGGCCAGGCGATCCCACGCCTGGCTCCGCTGCGCCTCGACCTGCTTGCCGAGGAAGTGGCGGCATCGGTGCGCGACGACGGCTGTGTCGTGATCGCCGAGCCATCGGATCCCGTGGTGGTCGACGCCGACATGGCGCTGCTGCGCCAGGCGATCGACAACGTCGTGCGCAACGCGGTCCGGCGAGCCACGAGGGTCGAGTTGACGAGCCGGGTCGATGACCGCCACGGTGTGATCGACATCGCCGACGACGGTCCGGGATTCGACCCGGCGAAGCTCGACACGGTGTTCGACCGCTACCAGCGCGGGGATCAACGCGGTGAGACGGGCATCGGCCTCACGATCGTGAAGGCGATCGTCGAAGCCAACGGCGGCACGGTCAGCGCCGCCAACACCGAAACCGGCGGCGCCGTGATCGCCATGCGCCTTCCCCTGACCGCCCGCGCCTGAGTGGTGCATCTGGGGTATGACCCCAGATGCACCACTCAGCCGGCGGCGGCGACCTTCTGGCGCACGATGTTGAGGGCGGAACCGGCCTGGAACCACTCGACCTGTTCGGGGCTGAAGGTGTGGACCGCCTCGAAGTCGATCGTGGTGCCGTCGGGCTTCACGATCTGGCACCGCACGTTCTGGCCCGGCACCGGCGGGAGGCCGAGCACGTTGATGTGGTCGTCCTCGCCGATCAGGTCGTAGGTGTCGGGGTCGGCGAACGTCAGTGGCAGGAGGCCCTGCTTCTTGGCGTTGGTCTCGTGGATGCGGGCGAACGAGCGTGCCAGGATCACCAGGCCGCCGCGGAAGCGCGGTTCCATCGCCGCATGCTCACGCGAAGAACCCTCGCCGTAGTTGCGGTCGCCGATCGCCACCCAGTTGATGCCCGCTTCGTGATACCGCATGGCGATGTCGGGGTACGGACGGGTCTCGCCGTCGGTGATGTCCTTGCCGGTCCCGGCCTCGCCCGTGAAGGCGTTGATCGCCCCGGCGAACAGGTTGCCCGAGATGTTCTCGAGGTGGCCGCGGTACTTCAGCCACGGACCGGCGGCCGAGATGTGGTCGGTGGTGCACTTGCCCTGGGCCTTCATGAGCACCGGAAGGCTCTGATAGTCGTTGCCGTCCCAGGCGAGGAACGGCGCGAGCAACTGCAGGCGATCGGAGGTGGGCGACACGGCGACTTCGACGCCCGAGCCGTCGGCCGGGGGAGCGGTGTAGGTGTCGACTCCTGGGTCGTAGCCGGCGTCGGGCAGCACCTCGCCGACCGGCTCGACCAGCGTGATCTCGGTGCCGTCCGGCGCCGTGATCGTGTCGACGGTCGGGTCGAAGTCGAGGCGCCCGGACAATGCGATCGCGAGCACTGTGTCGGGTGACGTGACGAAGCTCAGTGTCTTGGCCGAGCCGTCGTTGCGCTTGGGGAAGTTGCGGTTGAACGAGTTGACGATCGTGTTCGGCTGGCCGGTGATCGATTCGGGACGCGACCACTGACCGATGCAGGGCCCACACGCATTGGCGAGCACCGTCGCGCCGATCGCTTCGAGGTCGGCGAGGAGGCCGTCGCGTTCGATCGTTGCACGCACCTGCTCGGAGCCAGGTGTGATCAGCAGTTCGCACTTCGCAGTCAGGCCGGCGGCGGCCGCCTGACGGGCGATCGAGGCGACGCGGGTGATGTCCTCGTACGACGAGTTGGTGCACGACCCGATCAGGCAGGCCGACGGCTCGAGCGGCCAGTCGTTGTCACGAGCAGCGGCACCGACTCCGGCGGCGCCGACCCTGTGGGCGCGGTCGGGCGAGTGGGGGCCGTTGATCAACGGCTTGAGTTCGTTCAGGTCGATCTCGATCAACTGGTCGTAGACGGCGCCGTCGTCGGCGCGCAGGTCGTCGGCGACCTTGTCGGCGGCGTCCGCGATCGCCTCACGCCCGGTCGCCTTCAGGTAGGCGGCCATGTTGGCGTCGTAGGCGAAATGTGATGTGGTGGCGCCGATCTCGGCACCCATGTTGCAGATCGTTGCCTTGCCCGTGGCCGAGATCGACTCGGCGCCGGGGCCGAAGTACTCGACGATCGCGCCGGTGCCGCCCTCGACGGTGAGGACGCGGGCGACCTCGAGAATCACGTCCTTGGGGCTCGACCAACCACTGAGCGTCCCGGTGAGCTTGACGCCGATCACCTTCGGCCACCGGACGTTGAACGGGAAGCCGGTCATCACGTCGACGGCATCGGCACCGCCGACCCCGATGGCGATCATGCCGAGGCCGCCGGCGTTCGGTGTATGGCTGTCGGTGCCGATCATCATGCCGCCCGGAAAGGCGTAGTTCTCGAGGACCACCTGGTGGATGATGCCCGAGCCGGGGCCCCAGAACCCGATGCCGTACTTGGCCGAGACCGAGCGCAGGAAGTCGTAGACCTCTTTGTTGGTGTCGACCGCGACGCCGAGGTCGATCGTGGCTCCGACCTTCGCCTGGATCAGGTGGTCGCAGTGCACCGTCGAAGGCACGGCCGCCTCGGAGAGTCCGGCGGTCATGAACTGCAGGAGTGCCATCTGGGCAGTGGCGTCCTGCATGGCGACTCGGTCGGGACGGAAGTCGTTGTACGTGCCGCCGCGCTCGATCGCCTCGTTCGGGTCGGAGAGGTGGTTGATCAGGGTCTTCTCGGTGAGTGTGAGCGGTCGAGCGAGTCGCTCGCGACCGGCGGCGACGCGTTGGGGAAGGCTCGCGTAGACACTCTCGACGAGTTCGATGGGAGTGGTGGCACCATTCGTGCGTGGGTCCTGGCTGGCATCGGTCATGTAGACAACTATAATACAAGTTGGTCCCGGTGCAACCAGCCGACAACGCAGCGCCGGGGCCGTCGGGAGACGACATGCGACACATCCGCTACCAGGAGATTGCCGACGAGCTGCGCCAGCGTGCGATCGAGTCGCCTTCCGGTTCGGTGTTGCCGTCGGAGGCCGAGATGTCCACGGAATTCGGTGCGTCCCGAGTGACGGTCCGCCGCGCGCTGGAACTCGTCCGCGAGGAGGGGCTGATCGCCGCCCGACAGGGATTCGGCTGGTTCGTGTCCACCGAACCCGTGCCGCAGAGTCTCCAATCGCTGGCGACGATCGAGTCGCACGTCGAAGGCGTCGGCAAGCTGTCGGAACGCAAGATCGAGGAATTCGCGTACGAGTCCGCACCCGAGCGGGTCGAGCGGGTGCTCGGTGTCGATCAGGTGCTGCGGGTCAAGCGTGTCAACCTTGCCGACGGCGAGCCGTTCGCCGTCGTGACGGTCTGGTGTCCGGCTGAGCTCGGGGCGCACCTGTCGCGTCGCGACGTCGAGCGGCGACCGTTCTACGAACTCCTCGACGTCGAGTTGCGGGGCGCGACCCAGACGATCGGGGCCGACCTCGTCGAGGCGGCCGACGCTCGTCTGCTCGGCGTCCCCGCTGGATCGCCGGTGTTGCGGTGTCAGCGAATCACCACCGACTCCAGCGGTCGAGCCGTGCTGTTGAGCGAGCACCTCTTTCCCGCGCACCGCACCGAGTTCGTCGTCGACCTGCCCCAGGCCGAACCCTCGATGACTCCGAGCGGGTTGCGCATCGTCGATTGACGTCTGCGGCGTCTGGCACATCGTGCGCGTCAGTCGCGTACGATCGCCTCCGTGGGCATGATCAGCACCTTCCGTTCGGTCGTACGGTTCAGGAGACCAACGTTCGATCCCGTCGAGCGTCGGCTTCAGCGTTGCGTCTCGGTGGACGACTACCGAGCGGTTGCGCGACGGCGGTTGCCTCGCGGAGTCTTCGACTACATCGACGGTGGCGCCGAGGACGAACGAACGATGCAGGGCAACGTCGAGGCGTTCGGCAGGTACGAGTTCCGCCCGCGGGTGCTGCGCGACGTGAGCGATCTCGACACCTCGACGACCATTTTGGGTCGACCAGCGTCGATGCCGTTGATCGTCGCGCCGACCGGCTACTCGAGAATCGCCCACTCGCAAGGTGAGCTCGCGGTCGCCCGAGCGGCTCAGCGCGCCGGCATCCCGTATTCGTTGTCGACGATGGGGACCCGCTCGATCGAGGACGTTGCGGCTGTGTGCACCACCGACAAGTGGTTCCAGATCTACACGTGGCGGGACCGTCCGCTCGTCGAGGAACTGGTCGCACGGGCGAAGGCAGCTGGGTACACGACGGTGTGGTTGACCGTCGACACCGCTGTGCTCGGCCGTCGCGAGCGCGACGTTCGCCGGGGATTCACCCTGCCGCCGAAGATCGGGCCGGGAACGCTGGTGGATGGAGCGATCCATCCAGGCTGGACGCTCGACTTCCTTCGCAACGAACCGATCATGTTCTCGAACGTCGTCGGGCGTAGCGAATTGGACGGCTCGACACCGATCTCGCTCGCAGCGAAGGTTGCGGGCCACTTCGATCAGTCGCTGTCATGGGACGACATCGACTGGTTGCGCTCGATCTGGGACGGTCCCATCGCCGTGAAGGGAATCCAGACCGTCGCCGATGCCCAACAGGCCGTGTCGATGGGGGTCGAGGGCATCGGTCTCTCGAACCATGGCGGACGCCAACTCGATGATGCCCCGGTTCCGCTCGATCTGGTTGAACCGGTGCGCGACCTCGTCGGTGATGATGTCACCATCATCTGTGATGGAGGTGTCCGGCGCGGCAGCGACATCGTGAAGGCGATTGCTCTCGGAGCAGATGCCGTGACGGTCGGACGCCCGTACCTGTATGCGCTCGGCGCTGCGGGTGAGCGAGGGGTCGATCAGCTGTTCGACTTCCTCCGCGAAGGATTGGTGCGGACGATGTCGCTCACCGGCGCTCGCACCGTTGCCGAGATCGATCGATCGCTGATCGCCCGCAAGGGCTGAGGGCTCGACGAGAATCGCCGAGGCGAGATCCGCTCGCTGGGGGCACCTCGGTACCTCGGTGTGCCGGTCGAACGCCCGGTGGTCGAGGAGTGCTCGAGATCGCGCTGCGGTCCGTTCGTCGGCGGTCCTGCGCAGATGCGAGACTCGGCGCCATGTCCGATCGCGTGCTCATCACCATCACCGACGGCGTCGCCGACGTCGTGTTCAACCGTGCCGACAAGCGCAATGCGCTCGACAACGCCATGTTCGCGGCGATCGCCGAGGCAGGCGAGCAGCTGAAGTCCGAGCCCGGGGTGCGCGCTGTCGTGCTGTCCGGTGACGGTGCCTCGTTCTGCGCAGGACTCGATTTCTCGTCGTTCCAGGCGATGGCCGGTGGAGACGACGCCGAGCAGGCCGCGAGCCGGTCCGACGGAAACCCCGGCCAGATGAAGGACGGTCGGATCACACATCTGGGCCAGCAGGTGTGCTGGGTGTGGCAGGAACTCGAGGTCCCGGTCATCGCGGCCGTGCATGGCCACGCCCTCGGTGGCGGACTGCAGATCGCACTCGGTGCCGACATCCGCATCGTGCACCCCGACACCAAGATGTCGGTGCGTGAGGTCTACTGGGGCTTGGTGCCCGACATGAGCGGGACGTTCCTCCTGTCGAAGCTCGTCCGACCCGACATCGCAAAGGAACTCACGTTCACAGCGCGGCTCTTCTCGGGGACCGAGGCGGCCGAGATGGGCCTCGTCACCAAGCTGAGCGACACACCCCGCGAAGATGCCCTGTCGATGGCGCGGGAGATCGCAGGGATGAGCCCAGGCGCCGTGCGGGGGTCGAAGGCATTGTTCAATCGGATCTTCGACGATGGTGCCGCTGAGCAGTTCGCCGCCGAGCGGGCCACGATCGGCGCGCAGATCGGCACGCCGAATCAGATCGAAGCGGTCATGGCCGGCTTCGAGAAGCGCCCTCCGGTCTACGCCGACGTGTGAGGTGGTACATCTGGGGTCAGACCCCAGATGTACCACCTAGCGCCAGAAGGTGCGGAGGCGTTCGACGAATCGGTCGATGTCGACGAGGTGCGGGTAGTGGCCGTGGTCGGGCCAGTACTCGACCGTCGAGCCTGGGATGCGCTCGGCCAGCCACCGCGAGTACCCCTCGCCGGGGTCGAGTCCGAACAGTGCGAGGTAGGGCACCCCGCGGCCTCGGTAGCCGGCAAGAGCAGCGTCGACGGTCTCGGCGATCTGTTCGACCGGCTCGGTCAGCAGAAGTTCCCAGACGCCGAGCACGACCTCGTGGTCGGCGCGGCGCAGGTTGTTCACCCGAACGATTTCGGTGCTGGGCAGGAGATCTCCCATCATCATCTCGAACATTGCATCGACGACCAGCTGGTACTGCGCAGGGTCGCGCAGCATCGCTTCGGCGGGCATCAGCTGGGCTTTGAACTCGCCGAGCTGGAGCGACTGGTCGATGTCGACCACGCTCGCGACGTCCAGCATCGATCCGGCTGCGGTCACCACGGCACCGCCCAAGGAGTGTCCGACCAGATGCGGGCGGGCAGCGCCGGCCGCAGCAATCACGGCGGCGACGTCGCCAGCCATCGCGGCGAGGTCGTACGTGTCGGCGTTCCCGGAGTTGCCGTGACCGCGAAGGTCGAGGGTGATCACCTCGTTCGTGGCGACGAGCCGCTCGATGACCGGATCGAACGAAGCTGCCGACTCGGTGATGCCGTGAACGAGCACCACCGGTTCGCCGGACCCGGTCCGGCTCCACGCGATCGACGTGCCGTCCGGTGATGTGGCGTGGTGCTGGTGGCTCATCCGGACACTTTCGCACGCCAACCCGCCGATCTCGTGAACAACTTCACCCCTCAGAGGTGAAGTTGTTCACGAAAACGGTGGCGGGGTGGTGGATCACGAGCGAACGATCTTTCTGTCCGGCCACTTCACGTCCTATGCTGGGAGCTACCCCGCCTCGAGCCAGCGTTGTCTCGGGCACCCGTACGAGCCGGTCACCGTCGACCGCTCCCGCCGGTCATCGTCGACCGGTACCCCACGGGACCGTGCAATTTCGAGACACGCGGATGTGATGATGCAACAGCCCCCTGGCCCAATCGGCCTGTACGACCCCAGGAACGAACACGACTCGTGTGGTGTGTCGTTCGTCGCCAACCTCAAGGGTGTGCGCTCGAACGAGCTCGTGCTCACCGGGCTCAAGGCACTCACGAACATGGAACACCGTGGTGCCACGGGTGCCGAACCCGACACCGGTGACGGTGCCGGCATCCTGATCCAAGTACCCGACGCGTTCCTGCGAGCGGTCGTCGAGTTCGACCTACCGCCCGCCGGTGCCTATGCGGCCGGCGTTGCCTTCCTGCCGGCCGATCCGGGCTCTTGCGAGAAGGCGATGGCGGCCATCGAAGCAACCGTCGACGAGGCCGGTCTGACGGTACTCGGCTGGCGTGACCTTCCGACCAACCCCGACTGCCTGGGCGAGACCGCACGCGCAGCGATGCCGACGTTCAAGCAGCTCTTCGTGTCCGATCCGGACGGTGCGACCGGCATCGATCTCGATCGCAAAGCGTTCGTGGCACGCAAGCGAAGTCGGCGCGAACTCGAAGGCGAGCTCGACACGTACTTCGCGTCGCTGTCATCTCGCACGATCGTCTACAAGGGGATGCTCACCACACCGCAGTTGAGTGAGTTCTTCCCGGATCTGCTCGATCCCCGTGTCGAGTCAGCGTTGCTCCTGGTGCACTCTCGATTCTCGACGAACACCTTCCCGTCGTGGCCACTGGCGCACCCGTACCGGTTCGTCGCCCACAACGGTGAGATCAACACGGTCCAGGGCAACCAGAACTGGATGCGCGCCCGCGAGGCGATGCTGCAGAGCGACCTGCTCCCCGGGATCGATCGTGCATTCCCGATCTGCACGCCCGGCTCGTCGGACACCGCCCGCTTCGACGAAGTGCTCGAACTGCTGCACCTCGGCGGCTATCCGATTCATCACGCCATGCTGATGATGATCCCCGAAGCCTGGGAGAACCACGAGACGATGTCGCCGGAGCAGCGCGACTTCTACCGATTCCACGCCGCGATGATGGAACCGTGGGACGGTCCCGCGAGCGTGGCGTTCACCGATGGCGAGATGATCGGCGCCGTCCTCGACCGCAACGGACTGCGGCCCAGTCGCTACTGGGTGACCGACGACGACCTCGTGGTGATGGCGTCCGAGGTCGGAGTCATCGACGTCGACCCATCCAAGGTGGTCGCGAAGGGCCGGTTGCAGCCGGGCAAGATGTTCCTGATCGACACCCGCCAGGGCCGTATCGTCGGCGACGACGAGATCAAGTCGGAACTGGCGGCACTCCACCCGTACAGCCAGTGGCTGGCCGACGGCATGGTCGCCCTGCCCGATCTGCCCGCACGTGAGCACATCGTGTTCAGCCATGACAGCGTCCTGCGGCGCCAGCAGATGTTCGGCTACACGCACGAGGAGCTGAAGATCCTGATCACCCCGATGGCGGCGAGCGGGGGAGAGGCACTCGGCTCGATGGGGACCGACACGCCTCTCGCGGTGCTGTCCGAGCGACCCCGTCTGCTGTTCGACTATTTCAAACAGCTCTTCGCGCAGGTCACGAACCCGCCGCTCGACGCGATCCGGGAGGAGGTCGTGACCGCGGTGTCGGCGTCGGTCGGCCCCGAGGCCAATCTCCTCGACCCCGGTCCGGAGAGCTGTCGACAGCTGTCGCTGCCGTTCCCGATCATCGACAACGACGAGCTGGCCAAGATCATCCACATCAACGACGACGGGACCCGTCCCGGCCTGCAGGCCAAGGTGCTGTCGGGCCTCTACCGGGTCGCTGACGGCGGCGCCGGCCTGCGCGCCGCGATCGACCGCATCTGCGAGCAGGCCTCGGACGCCATCGAGAGCGGCGCGCGCATCATCGTGCTGTCGGACCGCAACGCCGACACCGTCGATGCCCCGATCCCATCGCTGCTGCTGACCGCAGCGGTGCACCATCACCTCGTGCGCACGAAGCAACGCACGATGGCCGGGCTGATCGTCGAGGCCGGCGACGCCCGCGAGGTGCATCACATGGCGCTGCTGATCGGCTACGGCGCCGGTGCGATCAATCCGTATCTCGCGTTCGAGTCGATCGAGGACTTGATCGCCGAGGACATGCACGGTCTCGGTGGAATGGATCCCGTGAAGGCGGTCAAGAACTACATCAAGGCCTGCGGCAAGGGCGTGTTGAAGGTCATGTCGAAGATGGGGGTCTCGACGGTGGCGTCGTACACCGGAGCGCAGATCTTCGAAGCGATCGGCCTCGGCAGGCCGGTCGTCGACGCCTACTTCACCGGCACGATCTCACAGCTCGGTGGAATCGGCCTCGACGAGATCGCCGCCGAGGTCGCCGCCCGTCACGCCATGGCGAACCCGACCCGGCCCGAGGAGCGCGCCCACCGCAAGCTCGAACTCGGCGGCGAGTACCAGTGGCGACGTGAAGGTGAACTCCACCTGTTCAACCCCGAGACCGTGTTCAAGCTCCAGCACGCCGCGCGTGCCAAGCGCTACGACATCTTCAAGGAATACACCTCGCGCGTCGACGACCAGTCCGAGAAGCTGATGACCCTGCGCGGCCTCTTCGAGTTCGCTTCCGACCGGCCGTCGGTGCCGATCGACGAGGTCGAATCGGCGAGCGCGATCATCACCCGGTTCTCCACCGGCGCCATGAGCTACGGGTCGATCTCCGCCGAGGCCCACGAAACGCTCGCGATCGCGATGAACCACCTCGGAGCGAAGTCGAACACCGGCGAGGGCGGCGAGGACGTCGAGCGGTTGTACGACCCCGAGCGTCGCTCGTCCATCAAGCAGGTGGCTTCGGGTCGTTTCGGCGTGACCTCGGAGTACCTGACCAACGCCGACGACATCCAGATCAAGATGGCGCAGGGTGCGAAGCCCGGTGAAGGCGGCCAACTCCCGGGCCACAAGGTGTATCCGTGGATCGCGGCCACTCGGCACTCGACCCCGGGCGTCGGCCTGATCAGCCCGCCGCCCCACCACGACATCTACTCGATCGAGGATCTCAAGCAGTTGATCCACGATCTCAAGAACGCCAACCCATCAGCACGGGTGCACGTGAAGCTGGTGGCCGAGACCGGCGTCGGTACCGTTGCCGCCGGTGTCTCGAAGGCGAAGGCCGACGTCGTGCTGATCTCCGGGCACGACGGTGGTACGGGCGCCAGTCCGCTCACCTCGTTGAAGCACGCGGGTGGGCCGTGGGAACTCGGCCTCGCCGAAACGCAGCAGACGCTGCTGCTCAACGGCCTGCGTGACCGCATCGTCGTGCAGGCCGATGGACAGATGAAGACCGGACGCGATGTCGTGATCGCTGCGCTGCTCGGTGCGGAGGAGTACGGCTTCGCCACCGCACCGCTCGTCGTGTCGGGCTGCATCATGATGCGCGTCTGTCACCTCGACACCTGCCCGGTCGGCGTCGCCACCCAGAACCCCGAGCTCCGCTCCCGGTTCAGCGGCAAGCCCGAGTTCGTCGAGACGTTCTTCGAATACATCGCCACCGAGGTGCGCGAGTGGATGGCCGAACTGGGTTTCCGCACGATGGACGAGATGATCGGCCACGTCGAAGCGCTGGACGCACGCAAGGCGATCGACCACTGGAAGGCCTCAGGGCTGGACATCAGCCCGATCCTGGCCGTGCCGCAGAACCCGTACGGACAGACGCTGATCCAGAGCGTCGGTCAGGACCATGGGCTCGACGAGGCGCTTGATCAGCAGCTGATCGAGTTGGCGCAACCGGCGATCGACGACGGTCACCACGTGTCGATCGACCTTCCCGTGCGCAACGTGAACCGCACCGTCGGCACGCTGCTCGGCCACGAGGTGACCAAGAAGTGGAAGGGCGCCGGACTGCCTGACGGCACGATCGACATCACCCTCACCGGATCGGCGGGCCAGAGTCTCGGCGCGTTCGTTCCGGCGGGGATTCAGATCCGCCTGGTCGGCGATGCCAACGACTACGTCGGCAAGGGGTTGTCCGGCGGTCGGATCATCGTGCACCCGCATCCGTTCTCGACGTTCCTTGCCGAGGACCAGATCGTTGCCGGCAACGTGATTGCCTACGGCGCGACGGGTGGTGAGATCTTCCTGCGGGGCATCGTCGGCGAGCGCTTCTGTGTGCGCAACTCTGGGGCCACGGCGGTGAGCGAAGGCGTCGGCGACCACGGGTGCGAGTACATGACCGGGGGCCGAGTCGTGGTGCTCGGTCCGACGGGCCGCAACTTCGGCGCCGGAATGTCGGGCGGGATCGCGTACGTGTACGACCCCGACGAGGTGTTCGCCGCGAAGGTGAACTACGACATGGTGGCGCTCGAAGCCCTCGACGACACCGACAGAGAGTTCCTGATCGGGACTGTCACGCGCCATCGTGACCTCACGGCCTCGGTGGTGGCAGGTCGGATCCTCTCCGAGTGGGACACCGCCCTCTCGGCGTTCCGAAAAGTGATGCCTCGGGACTACAAGCGGGTGCTGAACGTCATCGCCGATTCCGAGGCCGCCGGCCTCGACGAGACCCAGACCGTCGACAAGATCATGGAGGCCGCCCGTGGGTGAACCGACCGGGTTTCTCAAGTGGGATCGCCAGACGCCGACGAGGCGCCCCGTACCCGTACGCCTGCGCGACTGGAAGGAGGTCTACGAGGACTTCGACCAGCAGACGCTCCAGCATCAGGCCGGCCGATGCATGGACTGTGGGATCCCGTTCTGCAACAACGGTTGCCCGCTCGGCAACCTGATCCCCGACTGGAACGATCTCGTCTACCGCGACCACTGGCAGGACGCGATCGAACGCCTGCACGCCACGAACAATTTCCCGGAGTTCACGGGACGGCTGTGCCCGGCGCCGTGCGAGTCGGCGTGTGTGCTCGGAATCAACCAGAACCCCGTCACGATCAAGCAGGTCGAGGTCGAGATCATCGAGCGGGCATGGGACGAGGGGTGGGTCACACCGCACGTGCCTGCAGTCCGAACCGGCAAGCGGGTGGCCGTGATCGGATCGGGGCCGGCCGGCCTGGCTGTGGCGCAGCAGCTGACGCGCGCCGGCCACGACGTGGTGGTGCTCGAACGCGCCGATCGGATCGGCGGTCTGCTGCGATACGGCATCCCCGAGTTCAAGATGGAGAAGCGCCACATCGACCGGCGCATCGAACAGATGGAGGCCGAAGGTACCGAATTCCGCACCAACGCGGTGGTCGGCGAGAATGTCGACATCGAGGTGCTGCGCGCGTCGCACGATGCCGTCGTGCTGGCATGCGGCGCGACGGCATGGCGTGACTTGCCGATTCCCGGCCGGGAACTCGGCGGGGTCCATCAAGCCATGGAGTACCTGCCACACGCGAACCGTGTGCAGCTCGGAGACGTCGATCGATCACCGATCGATGTCAACGGCAAACACGTTGTGATCATCGGCGGTGGTGACACCGGGGCCGACTGTCTCGGTACGGCCCACCGGCAGGGTGCGGCATCGGTCACGCAGCTGGAAATCCTCCCGAAGCCCCCGGAGCATCGAGGATCGAACAACCCGTGGCCACAGTTCGCAATGACCTACAAGGTCACCTCGGCGCACGAAGAGGGCGGCGAGCGCATGTACAGCGTGAACACCGAGCAGTTCCTCGACGACGGCAATGGTCGGGTCCGGGCGCTACGGCTTCACGAGGTGGAACTCGTCGAGGGTGCGTTCGTCAAGGTCGACGGCACCGATCACGAGATCCCCGCCGACTACGTGTTCCTCGCGCTCGGTTTCGTCGGCCCCGAGAAGGGCTCGTGGCTCGAATCGCTCGAGGTCGACTTCGATGCCCGCGGCAACGTCGCTCGCGACGGCAGGTACATGACCAACCAGCACGGTCTGTTCGTCGCCGGCGACATGGGACGCGGTCAGAGTCTGATCGTGTGGGCGATTGCCGAAGGCCGTGCCTGCGCCGCGGGCGTCGACGCATACCTGATGGGCGAGACGCGCTTGCCATCACCGGTGAAACCCACCGACCGCCCCCTCGTCTGACCGGTGAGGCCGGTGCCTGGGGACTCAGCGGATTGGGAAACAGCATTTCGGGACCCGAACGAATGAGGTACCGCCGAGATTCTCCTCCCGATGAGCGAAGCGACCGGATACGGCGGTTTCGCTCATCGCAACCCGTGAGATTCTCTTCCCGATGAGCGAAGCGACCGGATACGGCGGTTTCGCTCATCGCAACGCCAGCTCCAGCCCAATCCGCTGAGCCTCCTGGCACCGCGTCACCGCGTATCACGTGCTGACGACATCGGGTGCTCCGCGCGGCATACTCTGTCCGGCATGCAATCGTCACGTTCCACGACCGGCGTGCGCCGACTCGGTGCACTCGTCGGCCCCGCCTTGATCGGTGCCGTCGTCTTGTCGTCGTGCGGTGGCGGTGAGTCCGGCGCCACCCAGTCGACCATCGACCTCAGCGCGGCGTCCACCGCCTTTGTTGTCCGACCGCCGGCCACGACTGAACCTCCGACCGACACGCTGGCGGGTGATCCTGACGCGATCGTCGAGGGCACGCAGGAGTACACCGTGCAGTCGGGGGACGCTCCCTACGTACTGGTGACCCGCTTCGCCATCACGCTCGAAGACCTCCTGGCCGTCAACGAGTGGACCGACCCGGGGCAGTTTCCGTTTCCTGGCACGGTGATCCTCATCCCGCCGGGCGCCAAATCGGTCACGGCGGCCGGCACCGAAACCACCGACACCTCCGCTGACGGCGACACCGAGGCAACACCGACCGAAACGATCCCGGACGCCGGCGACAACTGTTCTCAGGGCACGTACACGCTCGTAGATGGCGATTATCCGGGCAAGGTCGCCTCGAAGTTCGACGTGACCGTCGATGCCTTGAACGCCGCCAACGTGAACACAGCGGGCTACGGAGCGTTCTACGTCGGCCTCGAGATCGCGATCCCCGCCAAAGCCGACTGCTGACATACACGAGGTGCCTGGGACCGCAGCGGAGTGGCGACTGACAGCTCGAGGCTCTCGCATCACACCCGCGGGAGAGCGCGCTGTGCACCCTCACTCGTGCTGAAGTGCCCCAATCCGCTGACGCCCCTGGCACACCGTGTCCGTGCTCACTGGAAGACGAAGTTGGTCTCCTTGACGACGTCCATGGTGGCGCTGCTGGCGATCGAGTAGCGGTGTCCGGGGAACAGGATCGTGTTGTCCGGGACTTCCGCGAGACGGCGGAGGCTCTCGATCATCTTCGCCGGGTCTGAACCCGGGAGATCGGTGCGTCCACAGCCCTCCAGGAACAGCGTGTCACCGGCGATCAGCCGGTCGTCGACGAAGAAGCACTGGCTGCCCGGCGTGTGCCCAGGCGTATGGACGAGTGAGATCTCGATCCCGCCGACCGTCAGGACATCGCCCGAGTCATGACCGACGAGGTGGTCATCGGTGACGTTGGTCGACTTCGTCACCCATTCGATCTCGTCGTGTTGCACGTGGATCGGACAGTCGACGTGGTCGAGCAATTCGGCGATGCCTTCGATCGTGTGACCCATCATCGAGCCGCCGACATGGTCGGGGTGGTAGTGAGTCGCCAGCGCCCCGGTGACCGTCAGGCCGTCGGCGCCGAGCAGATCGATGAGTTCCTTCACGGCGTAGGCCGGATCGACGAGGACGCACTCGTTGGTTCGTCGATCGCCAACGGCGTAGACGAAGTTCACCATTTGGGAAGCGAGCGGATCGCCGACAGCAAAGTCACGGCCGGACAACAGCTGGCGGAAGTAGAGCGGGGAGGTGGACACGTGCCTACGCTAACGCCGTGTCGTCGCAGCCCGAGGTACGAGCGCTCACCCGTCTCACCGAGGGTCAGGAGATCCCGTTCGGTGGCGATCGTGTCGCCGTGGTGTCCGCGGATCTGGCCGCCCGATTCGCGTCCGGAGGCCGCTTGGTCGTCGTGCAATCGACAGGAGAACTGCTGCTGATCCCCGCCGACGTGGGGACGCTGGTCGCGGACGCGGTCGCCGACGCTCGCCGCGCCTTCGCCGAACTGGCGGCTGTGACCGACGATCAGATCACCGACTTCTTCGACTGGTTCGCCGCGTTGCTCGACGACGACGAGCGGTTTGCCCCGATCGCTGAGGCGAACGCGGCCGACGTCGCGTCTGGCGCCGCCCGAGGTCGTTCGACCACGCGGCTCGTGCTCGACGATCGAATGCGGACGGACATGGTCAGCGGTCTTCGCGGGTGGCGCGACTCGGCGAGCCGACGCGACGGTGTCGTCGATGTTCTCGACCACGGCGACTGGTCCGTCGAAGCGCGACGGGCGCCGCTCGGCGTCGTCGGGTTCGTGTTCGAAGGTCGTCCCAACGTGTTCGCCGATGCCTGCGGAGTCGTACGCACGGGCAACACCGTCGTGTTCCGCATCGGCTCCGATGCGCTCAGCACCGCTCGAGCGATCGTCGAGCACGCGCTGGCACCAGCGTTGGTGGCCGCCGGACTGCCCGCGGGAACGGTTCGTCTGGTCGACTCGCCGACACATGCCGCCGGCCACGCCTTGTTCGCCGATCAACGTCTGGCGCTTGCCGTCGCTCGCGGCTCGGGAGCTGCCGTGGCCGAACTCGGGGCCGTGGCCTCGCAGTCGGGAACACCGGTGAGCCTCCACGGCACCGGGGGTGCCTGGATGGTCGCGGGACGCTCGGCGTCGTCTGTTGCCCTTGCGCAGGCGGTGCGCCACTCGCTCGACCGCAAGGTCTGCAACACGCTGAACGTGGCTGTCGTACTCCGTGGTCGGGCCGACGAGTTGGTGCCGGTTCTCCTCGAGGCGCTCGATGAGGCGGCCTCGAATCGCGGAACGTACGGCCGGCTCCACGTCGTCGCCGGGAGCGAGAAGTATGTTCCCCGGGATCGTTTCGATCGATTCGTGCCGATCACGCGGGCCGGAGGCACCATCGACGAACCGGGTGCATCGACGCTGGCCGGGGAGGAACTGGCGCACGAATGGGAGTGGGAGCACTCACCCGAGCTCACGCTGGTGGTCGTCGACGAACTCGACGACGCAGTCGACCTCTGCAACAGCTTCAGTCCGCGATTCGTGGCATCGATCGTCACCGAGGATCCCGACGAATTCGATCGGTTCTACGACGCGGTCGATGCTCCGTTCGTGGGCAACGGGTTCACCCGCTGGGTCGACGGGCACTATGCATTGAACGCACCGGAACTCGGGCTGTCGAACTGGCAATTCGGACGCATGCTCGGCCGCGGCGCGATCCTGTCAGGTGACAGCGTCCACACGATCCGTTACCGGGCGGCGATCGCCGACCACGCGGTGCACCGCTGACCGGCGACACTCACTTCCAGACACCGGTGATGTCGATGAGGAAGTGCGTGGTCGACATGCCGACGACGCAGATCGTGCCGGAGGCGCTGAGGCGTACGTTGGCGCCGTTGGCGATGGGGGCAGGGCTCGAGAAGTTCACGTTCGAGACGTCGGACTCTGCGCCACACGGGACGACGCGCAGCCACCCGGGGGAGTAGGCACCGAGGGCCACCAGGTTGATCGTGGCGCCGCTGATGCCTGCAGGCACGCCGCGCACCCCGGCGACACCGATCTCGACGACGGTTCCGGCGGGGAGCATCTGCCCTCTGGTCCACGGGTTGAGGGTCGTATCGAACGAACGGGTGTCGGTGAGGCGGATCGGGTCGACCGGCACGAAATCGAGGCCGGCACTGGAACCGAACCACCCCGTGACGTCGATCACCACGTCGGACGACATCATCGACGTGAGACAGATGGTGCCGTCGGCTGCGAGTGGCACGATCACCGAACTGGCGGTGACCCGGGTGTATCGGGCGCTGACGGACGAGGTGTCGGGCTCGCTCTGATCGCATGGGAACGCACGGATCCAACCGTCGGTCGAGGGTTGAACTGCGGTCAGATTGATGGCGACGGCGGTCGCTCCAGCGGGGACCGGACTCGGCCCACCCGTCATCGGAACCGCCATGCGGACCCCGGCGTTGAGCATGGCGCCGTTGCGCGTGTCGAGGAGCCGCTTGGGTTGCACAGGGCTGAATGTCTGGGTGCCGCTGGGAGCGACGTAACCGTTGATGTCGATGACGATGTGGGCCGTCGCGAGCGAAAACAGGCACACATCGCCGCCGTCGAGCGGAACGATTGCCTGGTTCGACACTGTTTGCTGGCGCTCGTAGTTGAGCGTCGAGACCGCGGGAAGTCCGCCGAGACAGTTGTAGGCGGTCAAGAAGCCGCCTGCGATGGGTTCGGTGATCGTGAAGCTGGCACTGACCGCAGTGGCATCGGCGGGGATTCCTGGCGTACCTGCCACCTTCACCCGGATGTGCTGGCCTGCGGGGAGCAGGCCGATGCCGTGGTTCAAACGTGAGTCGGCGAATCGGAACGGCGTCACCGGCTGGAAGGGGGCACCCGGGGCGAGAGCGCGTGACGTTCCGGGCGGGGGTTCGTCGACGCCGAGCGGCGCCGAAGGGTCGACGTTGAAGCTCCAGTTCGCGCTGCCACCATTGGACGACACCGCGACCGAGTACATCCCGGTGGTCAACGGCGACGCGGGTACGACCACGACGGCGTTGTCGCCACCCAGGATCGAACTCGCTGCACCGGTGGTGTTGGCCTTGTGGAGCACGCAGGTGGGAATCGGACCGCCCGGTCCCACCAGTGTGGCCGTCGCTGCCGTGACGTTCGACGGCATCATCGCGATCAGCGGAAGACCGACGCTCTGCGCTCCCCACCCACAGAAGCTGCGGGGATCGGGCGACTCGGCGACAAAGCGTGTGAGGCTGGTGGTGGCTCCGTTGCCGGGGAACACGACGGGGCTTGCCGGCTTGGGAGCGCCCCAACTGTTGCCTCGCAGGACATCGAGGGTTGCGGCGGACTTCCACTGGGTGTTGGACGGGTTGGGCGGACTTGCGCACATGCC
The DNA here is from genome assembly GCA_963774765.1 of Ilumatobacteraceae bacterium. Lineage (GTDB taxonomy): Bacteria > Actinomycetota > Acidimicrobiia > Acidimicrobiales > Ilumatobacteraceae > Sva-07. The sequence goes on along the minus strand of CAVZGP010000009.1, from coordinate 536,631 downwards.
GTAGCCCGCCTGCTGCAATGACGGCCGGAGCAGTCCGATCGCGTGGAACGGGCCGGTCATCCAGAGTTCGACGTGGCTACGAGCGGTCGCCGAGGAACTACTCGAGACGGCGATGTTGCCGCTGTTGCCGGCTTCGTCCCCGTCCGCGGTGTATCCCTGTGAACCCGGCGCTTCATCGTGGGCCATGCCGTTGAGCAGCATCCAACACGAGTGATTCCTGGCACCTGACGACCACGTCGCGTTGTTGGAGACGGGAGCGAGACCCGACTGTGTCCGATACACGTTGACGATTCCGAGCCAGTCGTCGTCGGTGGGTCCCGCAGCAGTCGCGGTAGGTGCCGGGCCGCCGACCACCAGCGTCGTGCCGAGTACAGCGAGGCCGAGTATTGCGGTGATCCAATGACGCGCGCCTCTCCGTGTTGGGCGGGCGACGGAGGAGTAGAGCAAGGTCATGCGGAAAGGTTCCTGGGTCGGCATCGGCAGGGTCGCGGACATTTGTTCCCAACTGAATCGGTCGGTGGCGGTACGTTCTTGAACGGTCTTGCCGAAAACGTGAGGAACTCTCGAGATTCTCTTGACCAGAACCGACCGACGATGAGCGATGTGCTTCCCCCACCGATCCCGGGAACGGCCGTCGGCGCGCTCGAATCGGCACGGACGCGGCCGCTCGCGACGTTGCCGCTGCGCGCGGCGTTGGGAGCGATCGTCGTCCTCAGCGCGTCGCTGCTGGCGTCGAAGTTCGTCCTCGACTCCGTCGTCGGCTTCGGCTGGCCGGTTGCCGTCTACGTGGCGATTCTCGCGGCCATTGGATATGGCCCGTCGGTCTGGTGGTGTCGAGACGCGTCCCGGCGTTGGGGGAGTGGGGATCTCGGTCCCGACATCGGGCTCACTCCGGAGTTCGCCGATCTCGGGTGGGGCCCGGTGATCTGGCTCGGTGCGATCGCCGCGCAGGTGGCGGTCGGGGCCATCGTCATCGCGCTCGGCCTGCCGTTGGTGGGCAACACCGAGGGGATCGAGGAAATCAGCGCTGATCGGACGTACGTCGTGTCGTTGGTGATCACCGCAGTGATCGCTGCCCCCGTCGTCGAGGAGATGGTGTTCCGGGGCGTCGTGATGCGTGGACTTCGTAGCCGGATGCGGATGACCGCCGTTGTCGTCACGCAGGGCCTACTGTTCGGCATCGCCCACGTCGATCCGGTACGCGGCGTCGGCAATGTCGGACTGGTCCTCGTTCTCAGCGGCGTGGGGATTGCCTTCGGTGTCGCCGTGGCGCTGTTGGGACGAATCGGCCCGTCGATTGTCGCCCACGCCTTGTTCAACGGCGCCGTCCTGCTGATCGTCGTCACCGGGGTTGCCGATCGCCTGCAGTGACGGTGTCGCAGGCTCAGTCTGCGAACGGGTCGACGTTGTCGATCAGGCGCACCTCGCCGAATCGGACGGCGACTGCCAGTCGAACTCGCCCCGGCTGTCGCTGGTCGACGGCGAACCGCTCGACCGGACGCAACGTGTCCGCATCGAAGACCGCGACGTAGTCGAGTTCGGCGAGCGGCTGCGCTCCGATGACCCGTGAGACCGCCTCGATGACCGCAGCGGCGTCCGAGTCGGCCGAGCTGACGGTCTCGCAACCGGCAGTGAGTGCTTGCGGCACACAGCGGGCCGCCACACGTTGGGCGTCGTCCAGGCGCCGGTTCCGGCTCGACAACGCGAGCCCGTCGGGCTCTCGAACGGTCGGATGGCCGACGATGTCGACGCCGAGGTGGAGGTCGGTGGTCATGCGGCGCACGATCGCAAGTTGCTGGAAGTCCTTCTCGCCGAACACCGCAACGTCGGGCCGGACGGCCGTGAACAACTTGGTGACCACCGTGGCAACCCCGTCGAAATGGCCGGGCCGCGACGCTCCTTCCATGGTGTCGGTCAGCCCAGCGACGTGAACGGTCGTGGAGAACCCGTCCGGATACATCACCGCCGCTGTCGGCACGTACACCACGTCGACGCCGGCAGCCCCACAGGCGCGCAGGTCGTCCTCGATGGGTCTCGGGTACTGGTCGAAGTCGCCTCCCTCGCCGAACTGCAGCGGGTTGACGAAGATCGACACGATGACGTTGTCGGCGAGGCGCCGGGCGGTGTCCACCAACTGTAGGTGTCCGCGGTGCAATGCGCCCATCGTCGGGACGAGAGCGATTGCTTGCTGCGAGATCCGGGTGGCCTCGGCCCAGGCGCGCATTCCGGCCGGGTTGTCGATGACAGTCGCCACGCTGCAACGCTACTGGGCCGGCGTCGGCCGCCTCCGCGGGCGCCGACGGGCCGACGCGCAGAGCGTGGCGTAGGCGGGGGCATCGCCGAGCGTCGTGGCCGCGAGCACGGCGTGGCCACACGCGTCGGCGAACACCTCGGCCGCTGCTCGCAGGATCAGGTTGAAGGTGCTCTGGCGTGATGGTGTCGAGCGCATCGCGGCGGGCAGGTCACCGATGTCGTGCTCACCGGTGGCAAGACCGAAGATCGTGTCACCATCGAACATCGAGTGCGCCGGTCGAATCGCCCGCGCGAGCCCGTCGTGGGCGACATCGGCCATCTTCGAGGCCTCCGTCTTCGAGAGCGAGGCGGACGTGGCCACCACCCCGATCGTCGTGTTCAGACTTGCTGCCTGCCCGGTGAGGTGACGGACGAGTCGCGCTCGGTCGCGAGCGTTCGGCGATCGAAGATCGAATCGGCCAGGAGCCCATGGCAGGCCGGTGGTCGGATCGATGGCACTCCCGTTCGCGTTGACCACCGCAACCGCCCCGACCTGCACCGTCACTGGCGTCGAACCCGGAATGTCGACCGTCGTGCTTGCGGTGCCGACGCCGCCCTGGAGGCCACCAGCGCGCGCCCCAGTCCCGGCACCGACCGACCCCCAGGACCGCTGGGCGACACGCGCGGACGCGATCGCTCGTCGGCCGAACTCGGCGGACGGCCGATGGTCGAACCGGCCGGCACGGCCGAGGTCGAAGATGACGGCTGCAGGGACGACGGGGACGACGCCCTGCAGTTCGTCCAACGGGCCGACAGGAAAGCCGAGCGACCGCTCCTCCAGCCACGCCACCACGCCATCGGCGGCAGCCAACCCGAACGCGCTTCCACCGGTCAGGCAGATCGCGTGGATCGTCTGGACCAGGTTCTCGGGCCGGAGTGCGTCGGTCTCGCGCGTGCCCGGACCACCGCCGCGAACCGACACCCCGGGCGCTGCACCATCGGGTGCGAACACGACGGTCGTGCCGGTCTGCCAACCCCGACCGTGTCGCTGGTGGTGGCCGACACGGATCCCGGCAACATCCGTGATCGAACCGACCGGCAGGATCGTGTCGGGTTCGCGCAGGTGATCCGATGTGGCCATGGGCCCACTGTACGAAGCGTGCGATGAGCGAACCGACCGGATACGGCGGTTTCGCTCATCGCGGGGAGGTGGGGCGAGGGCGGTAGCGTCGGCGATCGTGCTGGATCGACCGCCACCCGCTGATGGTCCGATGCATCGACTGCACACGGGGATCAAGCGGGCCGTGGGTGAAGGAGTGATCCGAGCGTGGGAGATGGCGATCGAACTCGGAGCGATCGGCCCCGACACCCGACGCGGCAAGCGTTTCGGGCACCTCGGCGCGGGCAGTGTGATCTGCTTCCCCACGAACACCATCTTCAACGAGCAGTACATCCACATCGGCGAGGGCACGATGTTCGGCCCGCAGATCACGCTGTCGGCAGGGATGGTGCCGGGCCAGCAGATGGTCAGCGACCCGGTGATCTCGGTGGGAGCCCGGTGTCTGATCGGCAAGGGGAGTGGCATCGTCGGCCACCTGCAGATCACGATCGGTGACGACGTGTGGACCGGCCATCACGTGTACATCACCGATCAGAACCACGGCTACAGCGATCCGAACCTTCCCATCTCGAAACAGGTGATGCCGGAGCGACCCGTGTCGATCGGCGACGGATCGTGGCTCGGCCACGGCACGGTCGTGCTTCCGGGCGCAACGATCGGACGGCATGTCGTGGTCGGGGCGAACAGCGTGGTCACGGGCCATCTCCCCGACAACTGCGTGGCTGCGGGCGTGCCCGCCCGCGTCATCAAGACGATCGAAATGGACGAGCCGCTCGACTCGCGGTGATCAGATCACCGAGCCGCGCGGTGGGGCACACGTGGGCATCTCGTTGTCGAGCGCGAACTTCTCGATGCGTTCGGTGATCGGCACCCCGTTGATGGCGGTCTCGGTGAAGGGGACGTTCTGACCCGAGCGGAGACGTTCGGCGTAGTTGTATCGATCCTGGAGCAGCAGGCGGTACTCGGACTCCCACTCCGGCACGATCGCCTGGCCCTTCTCGTCGGTCGGAACGACGACCACGATGTCGTCGAGCATCTCGCTGAGGAGATCGGTTGACTCCTCGACGAGATCGGCACGCACCGTGAGGTCCGCGGACGCCTGCGCGTCGAGTTCGCGCAGTTGGGCCTTGGTGGTCACGCACAACGCCTCGGCACGTTCCGCCCAGGCCCTGTCGTCGACCTTGTTCACGGCCTCCTTGGTGGCGAAGAAGAGCGCCCAGACCCAGAACACGATGAGGAGCACCACTGCGCCCCACAGGAGCACGCGCCGGACCGGCGACTTGCGCCAGCGTCCGGGCTGGCCACCGGGAACGTAGCTCGGCGGGGCGGGGGCGTCGGTGCTCACAATGTCTCACGATATGACGGGCCCAGGCTGGTAGAAACGTCCCGTGCAGTCCGCCGACCCGATCACCGACCAACCCGTCGCGCCCGACGACGAACTCGGTGCAATCGACCGCACCCGCCGCAACGCCCGCTTCATCGCCGAACTGGTCAAGGTGCATCCCAAGCTCTTCACGATCGCGATGGCCGGCGCTGCGGTGTTCGCGCTGCTCACCGTCGTTTCGAGCGTCGTGATCGGCCGTGTCATCGACGACGTGATCCTGCCGACCTTCGAGGAGGGCGGAGTGTCGACGAACACGGTGCTCGCCGGGCTCGGACTGGTGATCGGCGTCGGCGTGCTCCGTGCGATCGCGATCGTGGTCCGGCGCAGCTATGCGTCGATCACGATGTGGCGTGTTGCGCAGACGTTCACCAATCGAGTCGTCGAGCGCTACGTGGCCCAACCGGTCAGTTGGCACAACCGTCGCGCCGACGGCGATCTCGTGCAACGTGCCGGCGTCGACGCCGAAGCGACCGTCAGCGTCCTGGCGCCGATCCCGTTCGCCTCGGGCACGATCATCATGCTGGTGGCGTCGACGATCTGGATGCTGGCGATCGACGTTCCGCTGGGGATGGTGGCACTGGTGGTGTTTCCGCTGCTGATCATCACCAACGTCATCTACGAGAAGGCCGTGTCGACGCACTTCACCCGGGCCCAGGACCAGCTCGGCGAGTTCTCGGCCGGCGTCCACGAGAGCTTCGAGGGCGTCCAGTTGGTCAAGTCCTACGGCGCCGAGGAACGCGAGACCGAACGACTGGGTGGCCTCGCCGACCGCGTGCGGGCGTCACGCGTGCAGGCCATCAAGCTGCGGAGTTGGTTCGAGGCGCTGCTCGACGTGATCCCGTCGTTGACCAACATCTTGCTGGTGGTGATCGGCGCGCTGCGGGTGCGATCCGGCGATGTGACCGTCGGTGAGTTCTCCAGCGTCATCTTCCTGTTCACACTCCTCGTCTTCCCCTTGCGACTCATCGGCTACACGCTGTCGGAACTGCCGAGGTCGATGGCCGCGTGGCAGCGGATCCGCACGGTGCTCGACGAGCCGATCGAACCCGATCCGATGGACCGCATCGGGGTCGCCGCCGACGGCCTGGGGGTCGAGTTCAGCGGGGTCACGTTCGCCCACGAGGGCGATGGTCCGCCGACGGTGAAGGACGTCGACCTTGCGGTGCGGCAGGGGAGTGTCACCGCGCTGGTCGGACCCACCGGTTCCGGTAAGTCGACGCTCGCTCAGCTCGCGGCAGGGTTGATCGCCCCCGGAATCGGCGAGGTTCGCCTCGCTGACGGTGCACGATCGATCGTGTTCCAGGAGGCGTTCCTGTCGAGCGGCTCCATTCGCGACAACGTCGAACTCGGCACGAGCTACACCGACGACGAGATCTGGGACGCTCTCGACCAGGCTGCGGCGACCGAGTTCGTGCGGCGTCTCCCGCAACAGCTCGCCACCGTGGTCGGCGAACGAGGCATCAGTCTGAGCGGCGGTCAGCGTCAACGTCTCGCACTCGCACGGGCGCTCGTGCGCCAGCCGAGCCTGCTCGTTCTCGACGACACGACCTCGGCGCTCGACCCCGCGACCGAAGCGCTGATCCTCGAGCATCTGCGGACCCGCCTCAGCAATTCGACGGTGTTGATGGTGGCGTCTCGACCGTCGACGATCGCCCTGGCCGACGACGTCGTCTTCGTGGCTGACGGGCGCGTCGCCGCGCACGGCACGCACGACGAATTGTTGCTGACGACGAGTGCGTATCGGGAGTTGGTCGAGGCATTCGAAGCGGACCGCGATCGAGGTGGTGCACCCACTGACCAATCTGCGTCGGCCGACGTCACCACAGGTGTGATGGGGTCATGAGCATCGATCCGACGTTGGCGGCACGGGTCGGCACCCTGACCCCGCCGAGCCAGGACTCGGCGGTCCGCACGATCGGCCGCGGACTCGAGACGGCACCCATCCTGCGCCAGGGGCTCGGCGTCACGTGGTTGTTCGCTGCGGTCGGCGCATCGGGGCGTGTCGTGGTGCCGATCCTGATCCAGCAGGCGATCGACAACGGGATCGAGGCCGGCGAGGTGCAGATGGACGTCATCGTGAAGATGGCGCTGCTCGGCGCACTCGCGGTGATCATCTCGGGTTGGGCGTTCCGCCAGGCCTCGCTCCGCCTCGGCGAGCGAAGCGAACGGGCGTTGCACGACCTGCGCGTGCGGCTGATCGGCCACATCCACCAGTTGAGTCTCGCCGACCACAACGACGAACGCCGCGGCGGCCTGGTCGCCCGCGTCACCAGCGACATCGAGACGCTGGCGCGGTTCTTCCAGTGGGGCGGTCTCGCGTGGCTGGTCGACGGCACCCTGATGGTGATCGTCGCCGGCGTGATGCTCGCCTACGACTGGGTGCTGGCACTCGTCGCCTTCGCCGTGGCTGTCCCACTGCTGTTCGTACTGCGCGCGGTGCAGTCGCGACTGCTGGTCGCCTACGACCGCGCCCGACACAGCAACGGTCAGACGCTCGGCTCGATCGCCGAACTCGTGTCCGGAGGCCCGACGATCCGCGCCTATGGCGCAGGCGACGCGATCGCGGGACAGGTCGAGGAGTCGGTCGAGACGACCGCCGCTGCACAGATCCGCGCAGCGCTGATCGGGGCGTTCCTGTTTCCGTCAGGCGAGGTGTTCTCGGCGTTCACCATCTCGGCGGTGGTGGGCGTCGGGGTGTGGCGTGGCCCCGAGAGCGGGCTGACCGCCGGTGCGCTCGTCGGGTTCATCTTCCTGACCTATCGCTTCCTCGAACCGATCGCCGAATTCACCGAGGTGCTCGATACCACCCAGATGGCGGTGGCCGGGTTGCGCCGAGTGCTGTCGGTGCTCGACATGCCCGTCGGGCCGCCGCAGCCCGATGATCCGATTCCGCTGCCGCCCGGGAAGCTCCAGATCGACATCCGCGAAGTGACGTTCGCGTACCGGAGTCGCAGCGACGAGACAGCCGACGAGGCCGTGCTGAAGAACATCGACGTCACGATCCCGCCAGGTCAGCAGGTCGCGATGGTCGGAGCGACCGGCTCTGGCAAGACCACGTTGGGACGGTTGATCGCCCGTTTCGCCGACCCGACGATCGGTGAGATCGACCTCGGTGGCGTTCCCTTGCGCAAGGTCGACCGAGCCGAGTTGCGTTCGCGTCTGATCGTCGTGTCGCAGGAGCCGTTCCTGTTCGACGACACCGTTGCCGCCAACGTCGCATTCGCCGACGAGCGCGCCAACGTGCGCGACGTCGAGCGGGTCGTCGACGACCTGGGCGTGCGCGACTGGGTCGACTCGCTGTCGAACGGGCTCGCCACCGGCGTCGGTGAACGCGGTGATCAGCTTTCCGCGGGCGAACGACAGCTGGTGGCGCTGCTGCGTGCCGGCCTCGCCGATCCCGACATCTTGATCCTCGACGAGGCGACATCCTCCGTCGATGCGCTCACCGAGGTACGCATCGCTCGGGCGCTCGAACGCCTGGCCGCATCGAGGACGACGATCGCCATCGCCCACCGGCTGTCGACGGCCGCCCGTGCCGACCGGGTGCTGGTGTTGGATCACGGACGGCTCGTTCAGGACGGCCATCACGACGATCTGCTCGCCCAGGACGGGCCGTACCGGACCCTCTATGACGCCTGGGTGTCGGCGACCACCGTCTGAACGTCGTGTGGCGTCAGTCGAGCTCGAGTCCGAACGGCAGTGGACCGGTGACCTCGATCACGATGCACTCGACGTCGTCCAGATCGACCTGACGCTCGGCGTCGAACTCCGCGGGGGTGTCCGGCTCGACGGCGTCGAGGACCACGCGGCTCGTGCGATGCGGGTTGTCGGTGCCGGGACGCACGAAGCCGATCAGCACCGTGAAGTCGGATGCGTCGGTGCTGAGATTGGTGAGTTCACCCGACGCGACCGCCCGGGAGCCCTCGATCTCGCACGACGTGATCGTCGTCTCGTGGGGAGGCGGGTCGATGTAGGTGTCGTAGACGTCGAGCACGACCAACGTCAGGACGGCGCCAAGGGCAGCGATCAGCAGCCCAACGGCTCCGGTGACGAGTCCGACGACGGCGCGGCTGCGTCCCACGCCAGAGGTCCCGCACCGTCGGAGCGCAACAGCGCCGAAGACGATTGCGAGGAGCGCGGCGATCGCTCCGAACGCGACGATGAACGGTATCCAGGCAATCGCAACGGCGATGATCCCGAGCACCATCGACGCGGTGGCCAATCCACTCGACGAGCTGGCTGTCACGATCGCGGGTGCCGGCTCCTGGAGACGCGAATCGACCTCGGTGCCGAGGGGGTCGACGAAGCGCTGGCCACGGTTCGACACGTCCGCCGTCCAGTTCGTGCCGTTGTAGTACCGCAGTTCGAAGCGCCGGAGCGGGTCGGCGTACCAGCCGGGTCGTGCTCCGCCATCGTTCGCCACTGCTGCGCAAGCTACCGGTGTCGACTGCCCGTACAGTCGTCGCCCATGGAGATCGTGTTGATTCGTCACGGCGAACCCGAGTGGGTGCGAGACGGCCTGGCGGTGGTCGATCCCCCGCTCACAGAGCGTGGCCATCGACAGGCGCAGCGACTCGCTGGCTGGCTGCGAGACGAACAATTCGACGAGGTGTTGGTGTCGCCTCTGGTGCGCGCCCGCCAGACGGCGCTGCCGCTGCTCGACGCGCTCGGTGTCGACGAGATGATCGATCCGTGGCTCGAGGAGATCCGTGACCCGATGTGGCACGGCAGCCCGGCGGAGAAGGCGGCAGAAGCCTACGCCGAACTGAAAGGGCGTCCGGCCGAGGAGCGCTGGAACGGACTCGACGGCGGCGAGTCGATCCGCGACTTCGTCGGGCGGATTCGAGTGGGAGCGTCGGCGTTCCTCGCCGACCGCGGTGTCGTGCGATCCGAAACCGAGCTCCCGGTGTGGCAGATCGCGGAGCCTGGCGCTCGCATCGCACTCGTGGCACACGCCGGTACGAATTCGGTCACGATCGGTCATCTGCTCGGCCTGCAAGCCACTCCGTGGGAGTGGGACCGCTTCGTGCTGGGACACACCTCGGTCAGCCGGGTCGAGGCGCTGCGGCTCGACGACGGCTACACCTTCTCACTCACCAAGCTCAGCGATCTGGAGCATCTCGACCGAGACGAACGCACCCGTTGACACGGGAGGGCATCCTGCCCGCGGGTGGGGTCCGGACGGGCAGGAGGCGAGGTGGGGCGTGCTCGCTGCGGATCGAAGCCGGGCAACGATCTACCGTCGTCGCGATGGCCGACGCACCCGATCCCGATCGACTCAAGTTCTACTCGTACTCGGTGTTCACCCAGCTCAACGGTGCGGTGACCGCTGGAATGATCCACCTCGGAGACAAGCTCGGGCTCTACAGCGCACTGGCTGCGGCGGACGAGCCGATCACCACCACGGAGCTGGCTGAGCGCGCGGGCCTCGACGAACGTTGGGTACGCGAATGGGCCTACAACCAGGCCGCCGCCAAGTTGATCGCCGTCGACACCGAGGGGGCTCCTGGCACCGAATGCTTCTGGCTCACGCCCGAGGCGACCGCGGTGCTGGCCTCGCCGGACCACCCGTCGTTCGGGATGGGGATGTTCCACAGGTTCCCCCAGACGATGGCTGCACTCGATGCCATGCCCGAGAGCTTTCAGACCGGAATCGGCCACGATTACGACAGCCATGGTCCCGAGGGTGCCGTCGGGATCGAACGGAGCTTCGAGCCGTGGAATCGCCACCACCTCATCCCGACGGTCCTGCCGGCGCTCGACGGCCTCGTCGAACGGCTCGAGTCGGGCATCACCGTCGCCGACATCGGCTGCGGTGCCGGGGGAGCGGTGTTGCTGATGGCCGACGCGTTCCCCAACAGCCGTTTCGTCGGCTACGACATCTCGAAGTACGCGCTCGAACGAGCCGAACACCGTCGCCGCGAGGAAGGCGCCGACAACGTCCGGTTCGTCGATCCCCGAGATCAGCCACTGCCCGATGACCACTCCATCGACTTGATCACCACATTCGACTGCATCCACGACATGACCCATCCGCAGGAGATGATCTGTGCGATCGCCGACGGATTGGCTCCGGACGGAACGTGGCTGCTCGTCGACATCAAGGGCCGTGAGACATTCGCCGAGAACGTCGAGAAGAACCCGATGGCGTCGCTGATGTACGGCATCAGCGTGCTGTCGTGCATGTCGTCGGCGCTGTCGGAGCCCGGCGGGGCGGGGCTCGGAACGCTCGGGCTGCCCGCGTCGAAGGCGCGCGAGATGGCCGCGGCGGCAGGGCTTCTGCAATTCCGGACGCTCGACGTCGAGCACTCCGTCAACTCGTTCTACGAAGTCCGCCGCTGAGTACGGTTCGTCCATGAGTGACGACACCGACCGCATCGACCTCGACGATGTGAAGGCGTTCGCCGCGGGCTTGAGCCCATGGGCACATCTGGCGACCGTGGGCGCCGACGGCCGACCCGATGTGGTGCCCGTGCATCCGTGCTGGGACGGCGACGTGTGCTGGATCATGGGTGGCACCGACTCGGTCAAGGCCCGCAACATCTCCACGAACCCGAATGTGGCGATGCACTGGCAGGTCACCGAGAAGGGCGACGGCGTCGAGGTGTGGGGTGTCGCCGAGGTGTTCGATGACCTCGACACCAAACGCCGCCTGTGGAACGGCGTGTTCGACTACGACCTCGGCGCGTTCGCTCCCGGCGGCCCCGACAATTCGCCGGGAACCGGGTTCGTGGCGATCACCCCCGAACGGGCGCTCGTGTTGAAGCAGTACGGCATGGGCGGCGCGCAGCGCTGGTCGGCCTGAGCGGTTCGGCGGCAGACATGATGGACTCGGCCCGGCTGACGTCGCTGTCGCGGTCGATCGACGAAGCGGTGGCGATCGTCACCGGCGCGGCGAGCGGGATGGGTCGTGTGACGGCCCATCTCTTCGCCGACGAAGGAGCTCGAGTGGTCGTCGCCGACATCGGCGCGGACCGCGTCGCCGCTGTGGTCGACGAGATTCGTGCGGTCCACGGAGACGGTCGGGCGTTGGGAGTCGAATGCGACGTCGCTGATCATGCGCAGTTGCGCTCGCTCGTCGACGAGGCGGTGGCATGGGGAGGGCGACTCGACATCGTGGTGAACAACGCCGGCGTGTCGCTGGTGAGCTCGGCATTCGGCGACGAGGCCGAGTTCGAGGACAACTGGGGTCGCACACTCGACATCAATCTCACCTCGCATGCCAGGCTGATCCGGCTCGCACTGCCGCACCTGATCGCCTCCGGCTCCGGCCGAGTCGTCAACATCGCATCGACCGAATCGATCGTCGCTACCGGTGGACTCGCCGCCTATGCGGCGTCGAAGGCCGGCGTGACCGGCCTGACCCGCAGCCTCGCCGTCGAACTCGGCCGCCACGGCGTCACCGTCAACTGCATCTGCCCTGGTCCGATCGACACCGGCATGACCGCAGCGATCCCCGACGAGGCAAAGGCGACCTACGCCCGGCGTCGGGTCCCGCTGCGCCGATATGGCCTCCCCGAAGAGGTCGCGCACGTGACGCTCAACCTGTGCCTGCCGTCATCGAGCTTCGTCAACGGCGCCACCATCGCCGTCGACGGCGGCATGACCATCCGCCACACGTAGTTCCGGTGAGGCCTCGCGGCATGACTCCTCGCGAGGACTGAGGTCGCCGTCACCCCTGGGTCTACCCGTGTTGCGATGAGCGAGGTGACCGGATACGGCGGTTTGGCTCATCGGTGAGGTGTGGGACGGTGTTGCGATGAGCGAGGTGACCGGATACGGCGGTTTGGCTCATCGGTGAGGTGTGGGACCGGTGTTGCGATGAGCGAGGTGACCGGATACGGCGGTTTGGCTCATCGGTGAGGTGTGGGACGGGGTTATGGCTGCCAGCCGTCGAAGATGCCCGTGAGCCCGGTGGGGTCGTGGCGGCCGATGGCGAGCTGTTCGAGGATCCCGATGCCCTCGTGCTCGCCGAGGCCGCCGGTGGTGGTCGCGCGGACGATCGCTTGGACGTGCAGGCGATCCGGCGCGGTCGGATCGTCGACAGGAAGATCCCAACGCTCGCCACCGACCTCCAACTCGCCCTTCCACACGCCATGGCCCCACTCGTTGTGCAAGTACCCGAGTCCCGCCATCTGGAACTCGAACAGCGGTTCGAGGCGGATCGTGGTCGGCTCACCGGCCCACGGCGTCATCGTCACCTCGAACCAGGCCGCGGTGCGGGTCCCCGGCCGCCAGGCGATGTCGTAATCGATCGACCGCATCGCCTCGGCAGGCGCCGCGCCGTGCGGGCCGGCGATCGGGGCGATGAAACCGGTCTCGTGCCAGCGCTTGCCGTCGAAGAGTTCGGTCACGTCCATGTGCGTCGAGAACGTGTCGAAGTTGATCGGCGCCCAGAGCCAGAAGAACTGAGGATCGGCGACCGGGGCACCGGTCGGGACGCGCTCGCCAACGCTGCGCACGCCCCACGAGCGATCGCGGCTGCCGAGGGTCTCGCCTGGCGCGAGGTCGTGGAGGACACCGTCGATCTCGATCCAACCCTCCCATCCCCCGAACTGGGTCAATCGGGTGTAGTCGAACGTGACGCGTAGCCCGACCTGCTGGAAGAAGTGCGGCTCCTCGATCGGGGCCGACCGGCGCACGAACGTCAGGTCGGCACGCAGGCCGTGTTCGGGTGCATCGACGATCACCCGCAGCGCATTGAGCGGCTCGAGCACCTCGACCTTGATCGGACCGACCTCGTTCGCGTCGGCTCGATCGGCCGGAGCGCGGCCCGAGGCATACACGCTGACCTGGCGGGCGGCCGGAGTGCCGCCGTCGGCGACCACGCTGAACGATGCATCGACGACGTGGCGGTTGGGGTACAACCCCATCGCCGTGGCGAAGAACAGGCGGGTGTCCTTCGTGTAGCCGTTGAAGAAGTATCGGTCGTAGTGGTTGATGTCGCTCGTCGCGGTCTGGGCGATCGGACGCGATGTCTGGTGGATCGGAAAGTCGTCGAACGAACTCAGCACCTGGCCGACGCTAGCCATATCCTCGGAGACGTATGGCACACGAGGGCTCCTCCCGCCCGAGATTCACGATGTCGCTACGCCGATTCCGTCAGATCGCCATCATCACCGTGGCAGGCGTGTGTTTCCTGACCATCGCCGGCGCAATCGTGAGGTTGACCGGCAGCGGCCTCGGCTGCGACGACTGGCCGAACTGCAACAACGAACGGTTCATCGATGTGTCGAGTGGTCACACGGCGATCGAACAGATCAATCGGCTCGTCAGCGGACTCGTCGGCATACCGACCCTGCTGATGGCGATTGGAGCGTTCCGGGTCCGACCGGCTCGACGCGGCCTCGAGGTGCCGTCGCTCGCCGTGCTCGTGACGATCCTCGGCAACGGTGTCGTCGGCGGGATTGCTGTGCGTGGCGACCTGCACCCGTTCCTCGTGCAGTCGCACTTCCTGCTGGCGATGCTGTCGATCGGATTCGGTCTCGTCGCGATCCACCGGGCTCGGCCCGAACATCTCGTTCCCCGTTCCTCGATCGGCGTGACGCCGCTCGTCACCGGGCTCATGGTGGCTCTTGGCGCCCTTGTGGCCGCTGCGTTGGCAACGGGAACCGTGGTCACGGGCGCCGGTCCGCACGCCGGTGACGAGACCGCCAGGCGATACGGATACGACATCTCCACCGTTGCCGAGATCCACAGCGTCACCGTCTGGGTGGCCGTCGTCGTGTTCCTGGCGACCGTCGTGGTGCTGCGACGCGACCGGGCGCTGTTCGACCGACTGTCGCGTCACATCTCGGCGTGGATGTTCCTCGCCGTGATCCAAGGCGGTGTCGGCTACGTCCAGTACTTCAACGACATCCCTGCCACGCTGGTCGCCGCACACGTCGCCGGTGCGACCGCACTGTGGGTTTCGACGGTGCAGTTCGTCCAGGCTGCACTCGAACCGCTCGGCGGTGCGCAGCGAAATGGTCACACCGATGAAACGAGCGAAGACCCGAGGTTCTTCGTGCACACGTCCCAACGCGCCTAAGCTCCGGCGACTATGCCAGACACCTCCGTTGCGCGTCGTCGCATCTTGACCCTCATCGGGCTCGTACTCGCGGTGGTTGGCCTCGTCGGCCTGCTCCCGGCGGCACCGGCATCAGCCCAGACCGGCGAGTCGGTGGAGACCATCTTGCTCGCCAAGCCCGAGGACGGCGGCGATCGCCTCCCGATCGAAGGCGCCGAGATCATCGTGTACGAGGCGGTCATCGCCGATCGAGTCGTCGAGTCGACCGGAGCCGAGATCGGTCGGGGAACATCGGATGCAACCGGCTACGTGTCCGTGGCACTGCCAGGGCCTGGTCAGTACGCAGTGGAACTGAACGTCGACTCGTTGCCCGAGAACGTCGAACTCGTCCGCGCCGACAAGCAGATCCTGCCCGTCGAGGCGCGGATCGGCCAGCCGACCAGGGTCCTGTTCAATCTCGCAGAGGGCGACGCCATCGGCGCAGCGAGAGACAAGACGAGCGACGGTCTGCTCACGCGAGGTGCACGTCTGTTGTTCGAGGGTGTCATCTTCGGACTGATCATCGGGCTCTGTGCGATCGGTCTCTCGCTCATCTACGGAACGACCGGCCTCGTCAACTTCGCGCTCTCGGAGCAGATCGTGTTCGGTGCGCTCGTCGCCTACTTCTTCAACTCGATCCTCGGCATCAACCTGATCTTCGCCGGCATCATCGCCCTCGTCTTCGGTGGCCTCGGCTCGGCGGCGACCGACCTCGTGTTGTGGAGACCGCTGCGAAAACGCGGGACCGGGTTGACCGCCATGATGATCATCTCGATCGGTCTCGCGCTGTTCCTGAGGTTCTTCTTCCTGTTCCTCTTCGGTGAACGGTCGCGGCCCTACGAGCAGTACGCGGTGCAGACCAAGATCCTGTTCTCCATCGGGCCGGTCGATGTGCTTCCCAAGGAGTTGTTGGTCATCGTGCTGGCAGTCCTCATGCTGGTCGGCACGGCGCTGGCGCTTCGGATGACCAAGCTCGGCAAGGCGATGCGAGCCGTGGCCGACAGCAACGACCTGGCGGCATCGACGGGTATCGACGTCGACCGCACGGTCACCGCCGTGTGGTTCGTCGGTGGCGCACTCGTCACCGCCGGAGCGGTCTTCTTCGGCCTGAACAGCCAGATCAACTGGTTGATGGGTCAGCAGTTGCTGCTGCTGGTGTTCGCAGCGGTCACGCTCGGCGGCCTCGGTACGGACTTCGGAGCAATGGTCGGTGGGCTCGTGATCGGAGTGTTCACGTTCATGGCCACGCTCGTCGTTGCCCCCGAGTTGAAGAACGTCGGAGCGCTCGTCGTGATGGTCGGGATCCTGCTCGTGATGCCTCACGGCATCTTCGGACGCAAGCAGCGGATCGGTTAGGGCCATGGATTGGAACTCGATCATCTCCAATGCCTTCCGATCGGGCATCTCGCAGCAGGCGATCATCTTCGCCCTGGCCGCGATCGGACTCAACCTTCACTTCGGCTACACCGGATTGCTGAACTTCGGCCAGGTCGCCTTCATGGCGGCGGGTGCATACGGCGTCGGGATCACGACCAACACGCTCGGCGCTCCACTGTGGGTCGGTATCATCGTCGGTCTGCTGGCGGGTGTGGTGTTGGGGTTGATCCTCGGCCTGCCGACGCTCCGGCTCAGAGCCGACTACCTCGCGATCGTCACGATCGCAGTCGGTGAGATCATCAGATTGATCGTGCGCGCCGCCACGCTGAGCGACGTCACCGGTGGTTCGAACGGCATCAACGGGTTCGCCAACAGCTTTCAGAGCTGGAATCCGTTCAACAACAGCCAGACCTACGGATTCCGTGTCTTCGGGCGCCTGAATCTCGAGTTCAGCGGCGCTGACCTGTGGGAACTGGTCGTCGGTTGGTCGTTGGTGCTGCTGTCGGTGTTCATCGTGTGGCGTCTCGTCAAGTCGCCGTGGGGACGCGTGCTGCGCTCCATTCGTGAGGACGAGGATGCCGCAACCGCCCTCGGCAAGGACGTGTTCCGCTTCAAGATGCAGTCGCTGATCCTCGGCGGCTCGTTCGGCACCTTGGCGGGCATGTTCTACGCCATCCAGCAGAACTCGGTGCAGCCGGACAACTACGCCACACAGCAGACGTTCTTCGCGCTGACGGCGGCGATCCTCGGCGGTCTCGCGACGATCTGGGGGCCGGTCATCGGCGCCATGTTGTTCTGGATCATCCTGTCGTTCACCGAGAACGTGCTGATCGAACTGATCGACAACGACATCATGCCGGACCAGATCATGGAGCGCTCGCAGGTCGGCCCGGTTCGCTTCATGCTCGTCGGGCTGACCTTGATGCTCCTGATGATCTTCAGACCCCAGGGCATCTTCGGCGACAAGAGAGAGATTGCAATCGATGCCCGCAAGTGACGACACCACAGGAGCGGACGACGCCGTCGAGTTCGGACGCACGTCGGGCGGTGGCGGAGCTGCGGGCCTCCAGCGCGAGTGGGACAACCCGGCGACCGGGATGTTCGACGGCGTCGAACACGTTCCCGGTGCCGCCAAACCGGATCCGATTCTCGTCGCGCACGGCGTCAGTCGTTCGTTCGGAGGGCTGCGAGCCGTCGATGTCGAACACGTCGAGGTGCAGCGCGGCGCGATCACGGCGCTGATCGGCCCGAACGGGGCCGGCAAGACCACGTTCTTCAACCTGCTCACCAACTTCGACAGCCCCGACGAGGGCAACGTCGTCTTCAACGGTGCCGAGACGAGCGGAGAGCGTTCTCATCAACTCGCCGCCAAGGGCATGGTGCGAACGTTCCAGCTGACCAAGGTCCTGGCGAAGATGACCGTGCTCGACAACATGATGCTCGCCGCGCAGGGCCAGACCGGCGAAGCGATGTGGCGGGGTCTGCTCAGCGGCTGGCACGGCCAGGAGAAGCGTGTCGAGGCCCAATCACTCGAGATCCTCGACGAGTTCAACATGACGCACATGAAGGACGAGTACGCGGGAGCACTGTCCGGCGGGCAGCGCAAGCTGCTCGAGATGGCGCGTGCGATGATGGCGAATCCGACGCTCATCATGCTCGACGAGCCGATGGCAGGTGTGAACCCGGCACTCACCCAGTCGCTGCTCGGCCATGTGAAGCGCCTGCGGTCGGAGGGCATCACCGTGATGTTCGTCGAACACGACATGGACGTCGTGCAGGACATCTCCGACTGGGTCGTCGTCATGGCCGAAGGGATGATCATCGCCGAGGGACCGCCACGTTCGATCGGCGAGAACGCCGCCGTTGTCGACGCGTACCTCGGGTCGTCGCATGCCGCGTTGACCGAGGAGATCCGCGAAGCGGTCGCTGAGGTGACGAAAGACGCTGATCCAGCGGGGAGCGAGTCCGATGTCTGACCATCTGATCCACGTCGAGAACGTCATTGCCGGTTACGTGCCAGGCGTGAACATCCTCAACGGCGCTGAACTGATCCTGGGTGACGGTGAACTCATCGGCATCATCGGCCCCAACGGTGCCGGCAAGTCGACCATGCTCAAAGCGTTGTTCGGCCTGATCAAGGTCACGGAGGGCACGGTCTGGTACCGCGGCGACGATGTCACCGGGAAGAAGGCGAACTTCCTCGTGTCGCGCGGTATCGGGTACGTCCCGCAGATCAACAACGTCTTTCCGTCGCTCACCATCCGCGAGAACCTGGAGATGGGCGCCTACCTCCGCAAGTCGGGGGTGGCGGAGATGATTGACGAGGTCGTCGACATCTTCCCTCGGCTCGGCGAGCGGATCGACCAACGTGCGGGCTCCTTGTCCGGCGGCGAGCGCCAGATGCTGGCGATGGGCCGGGCGCTGATGATGGAACCGTCCGTGCTGCTGCTCGACGAGCCGAGCGCAGGCCTGTCGCCGGTGCTGCAGGATCAGGTCTTCGAGCGTGTGAAGCAGGTCAACTCGACGGGCGTGTCGATCATCATGGTCGAACAGAACGCCGCCCGTTGCCTGCAGATCTGCGATCGCGGCTACGTGCTCGATCAAGGCCGAAATGCCTACACCGGTACCGGAGACGAACTACTGAAGGACCCCAAGGTGATCGAGCTCTACCTCGGCACCCTCGCCAAGGCGCGTTGACGAGGGCGAAAGCCCCGGGCCATGTTCACCAGACCGGCTGCTGGGCTGATCCTGGTGGCCAGCGTGTCACTCGCGGCATGCGCATCCGAATCCGGGGAATCGGAGTTCGCCCGAGCGGTCTGCGAGGAGCTGCGACGCTTCGATGACGAGTTGGTCGACATCGTCAACGATTCCGTCGCGGGGATCGCATCGCTCCCGCCCGACGAACGCGGACCGGCCATCGCCGCAGGCCTGGAACGGGCCGATTCGGCTCTGATCGCGTGGACTGATCGGATCGCGACGCTGCAGCTCCCCGAGATCGACGAAACCGAGATCGTGCGCGATCAACTCGCATCCGGGGCCGCGCTCGGCTCCGAAGAACTCGCCGATCAGCGCTCGGCGATGGCCGATCGAGCCGATCGGATCGACGACCGAGAGGTACAAGGCGCAGTCGGGGAGTGGTTCAACAGCATCGAGAAGGTGATGTCGGTGTTGGAACCCGAGATCTTCAAGCTGGACCGTCGCAAGGTGAAGCAGGCGTTCCTCGATGAGCCTGCATGCCGACACGTGATCCAGCAGTTCCGCAACGACTGAAAACGACAACGGGGGGCCGCCCGCAGGCGACCCCCCGTCATCAGGTGTTCAGTTCAGATCTGGGTGATCAGATCTTGGCGAAGCGGAACTCGGTTGCGGTTCCGGCTTCGACCTCGTTGTTCGCATCGTAGGTGAGGATCTTGAAGCTCGCTTCGGTCGGCTCGCCTTCGGGGCCGAACGTCTGCGGGCCAGAAGGTCCGTCGTAGTCGATGTCGGTTCCGGCATCGATGAGCGCCACGCAGTCAGCGTAGGTGGAGCACTTCTCGCCGTCGCGGGTGACACCGTTGATCTCAGCAGCAATCGCTGCCGGATCATCGCTGCCGGCGATCTGCGCGGCCAGGGCCACGATGATCACCGCGTCGTAGGTCTCCGGTCCGTAGCTGAAGTCGATCAGTTCCGGATCGACGGCCAGGAGACGATCCTGGAAGTCACCGGTGATCTCGGCTGCGGGCAGGGTGCCACGGATGCCTTCCATCGATCCGGCGGGCAGCTGCTCGCCGAGTGCGTTACCGACGTTGCCGTCGACCAGGTAGATCTTCTTGCCGTCGGCAGGCGTGAAGCCTGCTTCGAACAGCGAGGTGAGGATCTTCGAGGTCTCCTCGAAGCCGATGATGACGAGTGCTTCGGGGTCACCCGAAACGACCTTGTCGACTTCGGCCGAGAACTCGGCGGCCTGCGGGTCGTAGGTGAACTGTTCGACGATTTCGCCGCCCTGGTCCGCGAACGGCTCGGTCGAGTACTTGAGGAGGCCTTCGCCGTACGGGTCCTGCAGCGCCATGAAGGTGGCCGTGGTGACGCCCTCTTCGATCATGAGATCGGCGAGCACGCGACCCTGCAGCACGTCGGACGGAGCGGTACGGAAGTACAGGTCGTCGTCGGCGTAGTCGGTGAAGTCCGGCGAGGTGTTGGCCGGGCTGAAGTGGATCTTGCAGTTCTCGACGAGCTTGTCGATGAACGTGAACGACACGCCGGACGACGCTGCACCGATGAACGCATCGCCGCCAGCAGCGAGCTGACGGTCGACGGTCTGGTTGGCGATGTCGGTGGACGTGTCGCCGGAGTCGCCCTGGTCGAGGGTGACGTCGGCACCGAGGGCGCCGCCGGCTTCGTTGATCTCCTGGATGGCGAGTTCGGCACCAGCGAACTCGGGCGGGCCGAGGAACGCCAGGTTCCCGGTCTCGGGCAGCACGGTGGCGATGGCGAGGACGCCGTCGCTGTCACCGGTGCAGCTCGGAGCGGCCTGGACGGTCTCGCTCTCGACCATGTCGTCGGTGGTGTCCGGCGCCGTGGTCTCCTCGGTCATGTCGTCGGTGGACTCCGGAGCGGTGGTCTCTTCGACCATCTCGTCGGTGGTCTCGGTGGCATCTGTTGTTGCGCTGTCGCTGCTGTCGTCGTCGCTGCCGCATGCTGCGGCAACGAGGCTCAGGCCGACCAACAATGCACCGACGCGCTTCACGCGGGTTGCTTTCATGTTGTGGTTCTCCCCCTTGTGGGAATGCGGGCCGGATTGCCCGCATTTCTCAGGTGGCCAGATTGTACGCATCGTGCCACTCGAATGCGAGGCACTACGTTTCGCCGGTGTGAAGGAAACGACTGATTCCAACGAGAGCTCGGGCCACAACACCGAGGTGTTGTATGACGTGGTCGACCACGTCGCGACGCTCACCTTGAACGCTCCCGAGCGGATGAACACGATTTCCGGGGCGATGCTGCAACAGATCAGCGAGTTGTTGCTGCGCGCCGACCACGACTCAGATGTGCGCTGCATCGTTCTCACCGGTTCGGGACGGGCGTTCTGTGCCGGTCTCGATCTCCAGGCACAGATGGCGGGGCCCAAGGGTGGCCTCGGCAACCTCGGTGGTGGCGATGCCACGTTCTCCGGTGAGTTCGATCTGCGCAGTGCTCCACCGGTGGTGCTGCACAATCTCGACACGCCGACGATCTGTGCGCTCAACGGAGGATCGGCCGGGTACGGCCTCGACCTGGCGCTGGGCTGCGACATCCGCATCGCCGTCGACACCGCCAAGCTCAACCCCGGCTTCGCCAAGCGCGGCATCCTGCCCGAGAGCGGTGGTACCTGGCTGTTGCCACGGATGGTCGGTTACGCCAAGGCTGCCGAGATCGCCTTCACCGGGCGCACCCTCACCGCCGCCGAGGCGCTCGACCTGGGTCTCGTCAATCATGTCGTGACGGCAGACGACTTTGCTGACCGCACGACGGCGCTGGCCAACGAGATTGCCGCCAACGCACCCCTCGCCGTGCGCGCGATCAAGCGGATGATGCGCGCCGCCGAGACCGAGACGTTCGAACAGAACGTCCACCACGTCTTCCTGCAGCTGTTGCCGCTCCTGCGCACCGCGGACTTCACCGAAGGTGTCACGGCATTCATGGAGAAGCGCGACCCCGACTTCCAGGGCCGGTGACGGACCCGGGCGTGCCACCGCGTTGCGGTGAGCGAAACCGCTGTATTCGGTTGGTTGGCTCATCGGTGGGTGGCGTTCGCGGGTTGCGGTGAGCGAAACCGCTGTATTCGGTTGGTTGGCTCATCGGTGGGTGGCGTTCGCGGGTTGCGGTGAGCGAAACCGCTGTATTCGGTTGGTTGGCTCATCGGTGGGTGGCGTTCGCGGGTTGCGGTGAGCGAAACCGCTGTATTCGGTTGGTTGGCTCATCGGTGGGTGGCGTTCCCGTTGGGCGCCTGGGGCCGGTCGGTCGACTGGATCTAGTCTGCGGCGGTGCCATTCGTTGCCGGCGTCGACTCGTCCACCCAATCCACCAAGGTCGAAGTCCGCGACCTCGACAGCGGCGAGATCGTCGCCTCGGCATCATCACCACACCCCGCGGTGACACCGCCGCGCAGCGAACAAGACCCACGTTCGTGGAGTGAGGCGTTCGACCACGCGTGGCAGCGCGCCTCGGGAAATCTCCCCGACGGTGCTCGAATCGAGGCGATCAGCGTGGCCGGCCAACAACACGGCATGGTCGCACTCGACATCGACGACGAGCCGATCCACCCGGCCAAGCTCTGGAACGACACCGAGTCGGCGTCGGATGCCGGCTGGCTGATCGCACAGCTGGGTGGCCCCGCCGCCTGGGCAGACGCCGTCGGCAGCGTGCCGGTGGCGGCGTTCACCGCGACGAAGCTGTCGTGGTTGCACCGGTCGCACCCCGACGTATGGGAGCGCATGGCCCGGGTGCTGCTCCCGCACGACCACCTCACGCACCGACTGACCGGCGCCTACACGACCGACCGTGGTGATGCCTCGGGTACCGGCTACTGGTCGCCGTCGACGGGCGAGTACCGGTGGGACATTCTGGCGATCATCGACCAGGGCCGTGAGTGGGCCGACGTGGTACCGACGGTGTTGGGGCCCCTCGAGGTGGCCGGCTCCTGGAACGACATCGCGGTGGCGGTCGGGACGGGCGACAACATGGCCGCCGCGCTCGGCCTCGGTCTCGCCCCCGGCGACGCTGCGCTGTCGGTCGGCACGTCGGGCACGGCGTTCTCGGTTGCCGATGCCCCCACGGCCGACCCGTCCGGCGCCGTCGCCGGATTCGCCGACGCAACGGGTCGGTTCCTGCCCCTGGTGTGCACGTCGAACGCGGCCAAGGTGCTCGACGCCGTCGCCCGCCTGCTCGGCGTCGACCACGACGAGTTCGACCGCCTCGCGCTCGACGCCGTCGGCGACGCGGACGTGCCGGTGCTGTTGCCGTACCTCGACGGTGAACGCACCCCGAACCGCCCCGACGCAACCGGGTTGATCGGCGGTTTGCGCAGCGATGTCACGCGCGAGCAGTTCGCCCTCGCTGCGGTGAACGGCGTTGCGTGCGGTCTGCTCGACGCGCTCGATGCGCTGCGAGCTCACGCGTCGATCACCGGCCGGGTGGTGTTGACCGGTGGCGGGGCGAACTCGATGGCGCTGCGTTCGGTGCTCGCGGGATTGGTCGGCCAACCGCTCGTGCTTGCCGGGGTCGATCAAGCCGTCGCCGCGGGAGCGGCGGTGCAGGCCGCAGCGGTCGCAAGCGGTGTCGATCACGCCGCGGTGCAGCAACGGTGGGGTCTCGGCGCCGGAGCCGGCGTCGTGGAGCCGGTCGAGTCGGGCGATCTCCGCGAGCGCTACGCCGAACTGCGTGACGCGGGTCGTTGACCTCGATGGCCCGGCCGGATCCGTTCGCCACGCTCGGTCTCGGTCGTGACGCAAGCAGCGACGAGATCCGCGCCGCCCGGCGTCGGCTGGCGAAGGCTCACCATCCCGACCAGGGCGGCGACCCCGCCGACATGCAACGGATCAACGAAGCGGCTGATGAAGCCCTTCTCGCGGTCCACAGCGGCGTTGACGACGAGGCCATGGAGAGCGACGCCGATGGGTCGACCGCAGGTCGGCCCGACCGGAATCGGATGTCGCGCCCGGACGGTCCCCTGTGGGGTATTGCTCGCGATGCGCCCTCGTTCACCGTGGAGGCACTTCCGGTCGAGACCTTCGAGGCGATGCTCGTTGTCGCGTCATGGCTCGGCGAGGTGCTCGACGACGACCCGCCGTACCGCCTCGACACATCTCTCAACGAGCCGTTCGATTGCTGGTGCCGCCTCGACGTGGTCCCCGACGCCGGTGCCTCCACGGTCAGCGTGACCATTGCCGCAGTCGACGGCGCCCCGCTACCTGATGTGATCAGTGTGCGCGATGCGTGGATCAGCAATCTGAACGCCATCGACTGGCCATGAGCACGCTTGAATTGCAGCAGGGATCTGACCCCTGGTGAAATCGTCGAGCGTTGTTCAGCCCGGTCGGGGCGCGGACGCCTTGGTGAGCCGGTCGCGGATCGCGTGGCCCAATCCTTCGGCGGGAGGCAGGACGGCGATCACGGTCCGCACCTCACGATCGTCGGCATCGCGCAGCCTCGAATACAACTCGCGGGCGTAGGTGACGAGATCGTCGGTGAGGTCGAGGATCTCGCCGCCGACCGTGCCGGCACGCAGTGCCACCGCGTCCTCGGCAGAGTCGACCAACCGCACCGCGCATCGCGGCGCATAGTGTGACGCCAGCATCCCGCTCGCCCGGCTCGGACCTGACGCATCGGCGACGTCGCCTGCCAGCAGGCGCCGCACATCCTCGACCGGCACCCCACCCGCTCGCAGAATCTGTGGCGGCGTGCTTGCACAGTCGACGATCGTGCTCTCGACACCGATCGGGCACGGTCCACCGTCGAGAATCACGTCGCGCCGAGGATCGAGCCGATCGCCGAGGTCGCGCAGCACGTGTTCGGCGGTGGTCGGGCTGACGGCACCGAACCGGTTTGCCGACGGGGCCGCCAGGCCCACGGCGACCTGGTCGAGCAGTTCCAGCGCCAGAGGGTGAGCGGGCACGCGGAGCCCGACCGTGTCGAGCCCGCCGGTGACAGCGTCGAGCACGCCGGTGCTCCGGGGGACGATCACCGTCAGTGGGCCGGGCCACGCCGCCTCGATCAGGACACGGGCAGTCGCCGGCACCGTCGATGCCCACGCTTCGACGTGAGATGCCGATGCGAGGTGGACGATCAAGGGATGGTCGCCCGGACGTCCCTTGATCTGGAAGATTCGTTGCACGGCGAGGGGATTCGTCGCATCAGCGGCCAGCCCGTACACGGTCTCGGTCGGTAGGGCGACGAGCCCACCTGATCGGATCGCGGTTGCAGCCCGTTCGACGTCCTGGGTGACGAGGTCGTCGGACGTCATCGTCAGAGCTCAGATGGCGTCGAGGAACTCGAGCGCGGCATCGAAGAACCCGAAGGACTCGGTGGTGGCGAAGTGGTCGACGTTGCGCAGCGTCTCGCAGCGACCGTTCGGGAACGCGGCTGCGAGCCCGTCGCCGGGATACACGAAGTCGTGGTCGCCGACGACCACGAGCACCGGGCACCGCACCGCGGCACATCCCTCTGGGGTGATGTCGGTGGATGCGGGCCGCTTCATCACCGCCGTGAGTGCCTCGATGTCGTTGCCCGGCTGGCTCGCGTACTGGGTGAACAGGCGCACCGTGTTGTCGAGCGTCGACGGATCGCCGCCGGCCGCCACCGACTCGAGGCCGGCGACGATCGCCCGGGTGCCCGACTCGTCGCGGTCGAAGATGTTCGTGCCGACTCCGGCCAGCACGATCCGATTGAACCGGTCGGGCTGGGCGATGGCCAGGCGCAAGAGGGTCATCGCCCCGAGCGAGAACCCGATGGCATCGACAGGGTGCTCGGGGAGTGCGTCGATCACTCGTCCGGTCAGATCGGCGTAGGCGTCGGGGTCGTGCGGCTTCGGCGCAGAGCCGTGGCCGAGCAGGTCGACGCCGACCACGTCGAGCCCGGCGTCTTCGAGCAGGGCGGTGAACCCGCTGCGCTGCCACGTCGACTCGAACGATCCTCCCCAACCGTGCACCAAGACGACGGGCGGCGTGAGTTGAGAGGTCATGGACCCGTCAGGCTACGCCCTAGCCTGTGCTCGCTCGTCAAACGAGTCGAGTCGGTGAGCCCGCAGCGGGCCACACGACCCGAGGAGGAACCCATGCGCATGCTTCACCCCGAACCCGGCTTCGATCTCACCTACAGCGACGTCTTCATGGTGCCGAGCCTGTCCGACGTGCCCTCGAGGATGAGTGTCGACCTGCGGACCCCTGATGGCATCGGAACCACGATCCCCCTCGTGGTGTCGAACATGACCGCCGTCGCCGGTCGTCGTATGGCCGAAACGGTGGCACGACGCGGCGGCATCGCGATCCTGCCGCAGGACATTCCCGTCGACGTCGTGGCCGGCGTGATCGACTATGTCAAGCGGTGCAACACCGTGTTCGAGACGCCGATCACCCTGAGCCCGGACGCCACCATCGCCGACGCGCTCTCGTTGATCCACAAACGGGCTCACGGCGCGGTCGTTGTGGTCGAGGACGGCGCGCCACTCGGGGTGTTCACCGAGCGTGACGGCGACGGCTTCGACCGGTTCACCCAACTTCGCAACGTGATGAGTTCGAGTCTGCACATCCTGAACCCCGACATCGAGCCGGCCGACGCGTTCGACCACCTCGGTCGTAACCGGCTACGGGTGGCCCCCGTGGTGGGAGACGACGGTCGTCTGCTCGGCGTGATCACCCGGGAGGGCGCGTTGCGTTCGACGATCTACCAGCCGGCAGTCGACGCCGATGGTCGCCTGATGGTCGGCGTGGCCGTCGGCATCAACGGCGATCCGGCGGCGCGGGCGAAGGAACTCGTCGGGCACGGCGTCGACGTGCTGGTGATCGACACCGCGCACGGCCACCAGACCCGCACCCTGCACGCCATCGAGTCGGTTCGCCAGGTGTTGCCGGACGCCAAGATCGTCGCCGGCAACATCGTGACCGCCGACGGTACACGCCAGCTGATCGAGGCAGGCGCCGACGTCGTCAAGGTCGGTGTCGGTCCGGGGGCGATGTGCACCACTCGGATGATGACCGGTGTCGGGCGCCCGCAGTTCTCGGCAGTGCTCGAATGCGCCGACGAGGCCGCGCCGGCTCGACCGCCACATCTGGGCCGACGGCGGGGTGCGCTTTCCCGCGTGATGTGGCGCTGGCGCTGGCCGGCGGTGCCGCCAGCGTGATGTTCGGTTCATGGCTGGCAGGCACGCACGAATCCGCTGCCGACACACTCCGCGACCCCGATGGCCGCCTCTACAAGGAGAGCTTCGGCATGGCGTCGAACCGGGCGGTCAAGCACCGCACGCAGGGCGACCACGGCGTTCGAACGTGCCCGCAAGGAGCTGTTCGAGGAGGGCATCAGCACGTCGCGGATGTACCTCGATCCGGAGCGTCCGAGCGTCGAGGACATCATCGACCAGATCGTCGCCGGTGTCCGCTCGGCGTGCACGTACGCTGGGGCCGACTCGATCGCAGAGTTCCAGGAACGAGCGGTGGTCGGTGTGCAGAGCACCGCCGGATACGACGAGGGCCGTCCGCTCGGGGTGTCGTGGTGACCGCCAGTACGAGCTGCGCCCCGACGGTGATCGCCATCGACGGCCCTGCGGGCGCCGGCAAGAGCACGGTGGGTCGAGCAGTTGCCGCTCGGCTCGGGCTGGAGTACCTCGACACGGGAGCGATGTACCGGGCGGTGACGTTCGCGGCGCTCCGACGGGGTATCGATCCGTCCGAGGCCGACGACGTCGCGGCGACTGGCGAACGCGGTCGAGATGACACTCGACGGTTCATCCGTCGTGGTCGACGGCGTCGATGCGACGGTCGAGATACGCGGACGTGAGGTGACCGCTGCGGTGAGCGCCGTTGCCGCCAACGGCCGTGTGCGGTCCGAACTCGTTCGGCGCCAACGGGCGTGGGTCGCCGAACACGGCGGTGGCGTGGTCGAGGGGCGCGACATCGGTTCGGTCGTGTTCCCCGACGCAACGCTGAAACTGTTCGTCACCGCATCACCTCGTGTCCGCGCGCGAACGGCGTGTGGCCGAGATCGGCGGTGACGTCGACGACGTCGAGGCGTCGATCATCGAACGCGATCGAAAGGACTCGACCCGCGCTGACAGCCCGCTGACCGAGACCTCCGATGCGATCACCGTCGACACGACCGGTCTGTCGATCGACGAGGTCGTCGAGCGCGTGATGGAGCTGATCCCGGCATGACGAAACCGAAGACCCGGCTCGCCTCGGATTCGCGGGCGAGCCTGGTGACGTATCGAGTGTTCCGTTCGCTCGTGTGCTGGACCACCCAGGCGCTGACGCGCATGCACATCGACGGGCGCGACAACCTCCCGAGGACCGGCGCCTACGTGCTCGCGCCCGTGCACCGCAGCTACGTCGACACACCGATCGTGGCGTGCGTCAGCACCCGGCGCATCCGCTTCATGGGCAAGCAGGAGATCTGGAAGTACCCAAGCCTGGGCTGGTTGTTCTCGGCGTTGGGTGCATTCCCGGTCAACCGGGGCACGGCCGATCGCGAAGCGCTGACCCGGTGCATCTCGGTGCTCGAACACGGCGAACCGCTCGTACTCTTCCCCGAAGGCGAACGCAAGGACGGCCCGCGACTGCATCCACTCTTCGACGGCGCCGCGTTCGTTGCAGCACGTGCCGGCGTGCCGATCGTGCCCGTCGGTATCGGGGGCTCGGCCCGGGTCATGCCGCGTCACGCAAAGATGATCCGACCCAGGAAGGTGCACGTCGTGATCGGTGAGCCCTTCACCGTCGAGGTCGGCGAATCTGGTCGGGCCCCTCGACGCGCGGTCACCGAGGCATCCGAGCGGCTGTCGATCGAGCTGCAGCGGCTGTTCGATCTGGCCGAGGCCCGCGTCGGCTGATGAACTCAGTCGTTCAGGAATTCCCGGAGGGCGGCTGCCAGATGAGCGGGGTCGTCGGCGCCGCAGAGCTCTCGGGCTGAGTGCATCGACAGCTGCGGGACGCCGACATCCACCGTGGCGATGCCGAGTCGGGTGGCTGTGATCGGGCCGATCGTCGAACCGCACGGCATGTTGTTGCGGGACACGAACACCTGCCATGGCACTCCGGCGCGTTCGCATGCACGTTGGAACGTCGCGGCGGTCTCGGCGGAGGTGGCGTACCGCTGGTTCGAATTGACCTTGATCGCAGGTCCAGCGTTCACGATCGGACGGTGACCGGGCTCATGCCGCTCGGGGTAGTTCGGATGCACGGCGTGCGCGTTGTCTGCCGACACGCACGACGACGACACCAGCGACCGCGCCAGGTGCTCGGGGCCACCGCCACGTGCCGCCACGATCCGTGACAGCACCGATTCGAGAAACGGTCCGGCGGCCCCGGTGTTGCTCGACGAACCCACTTCCTCGTGGTCGTTGAGCATGGCGACGGCGACGTGGTCGGTCGGCGTCGACGCGGTGAGCGCCGCGGCCGCAGCCCAGCACGACACCTGGTTGTCGAGTCGTCCCGATGCGAGCAACGAGCGATCGGCGCCGATCACGGCGGCGCCCTGGACGTCGTACAGGCAGAGCTCCCACCAGGCCGGATCGTCCGACAGGCCGCCGACGTCGCGGATCCAGGTGGCGAACTCGCCGACCGACGCCGCACCGACGCCCCACACCGGCGTGAGGTGCTGCTGGGCGTCGAGCGTGAGCCCACCGCCGTTCACGTCGCGGTCGAGATGCACGGCGAGCTGCGGCACCCGAGCGACCGGTTCGGTGACGTTCAGCAACGACACCGAACCGTCCGCAGCGACGACGCGCCCGGCGACGCCGAGATCACGGTCGAGCCAGCTGTTGTTCAAGATGCCGCCATAGACCTCGACGGCGAGCTGCTTCCAGCCGTGGCCACCGGTGTCGGGCCGCGGCTTGACGCGCAGGCAGGGCGAATCGGTGTGGGCACCCACGAGACGGAATGGGACGTGCGCCGGGGTCGGATCGCTGGGAAGTCGCCACGCGATCACCGCGCCGGATCGCACGACGTAGCCGGCTTCGGGGAGTTCGCTCCACGCCTCGGCCTCATCGACGCGGACGAACCCGTCGAGGCGATCGATGGTCGATTCGACCGCGTGCCACGGCGACGGTGACGCATCGAGGAAGTCGATCAGATCGTCGACGCTGGTGGAAGTGCCGGTCTCGTTCACCGTCAGCCCCGCTGGAACAGACCCATCGGGAGCCCGCTGCCACGAAGGTGGCTGGTCTCGTTGACGGTGACGATCGAGCGTTCCCCGCTGGACGCTGCGGCCACCCGGTTGATCGAGGTGTAGTTCGGATAGAAGAACCCGCGGGCGAACTCGCCGAGGCCGAGGATGTGCGACAGATAGCCGTTGATGATCCCGCCGTGGCAGACGACGGCGACCTTGTCACCGCGGTGGTCGTTGATGATCGTCTCGACCGCGTCGAGAACGCGTGCTCGGAAGTCCTCTTCGGACTCGTCGGAGGACCACTCGCCGGCCAGCATCGCATGCCACCGTGGGTCGTTGGCCGCCTTGAGTTCCTCGACCGGCACGTATTCCGGGCTGTTCTGGTCCCATTCGGCCACGCCGGGAGAGATCATGATGTCGAGCTGCAAGAGCTCGGCGAGCGGTTCAGCGGTCTGCTTCGCTCGCGCCATCGGGCTCGCGTAGATGGCGTCGATGTGCTCGGACTCGAGATACGCAGCGAGGCGTTCGGCCTGTCGGATGCCGTCGGGGGCGAGCTCGGGATCCGCTGCGCCCTCGGTGAGTTCGCGTCGTACCGGCAACCCGTGGCGGATGATCAGCAGTTCCATTCTGAGATAGACAAGCAGATATGACCGGGCGAACGAAGATCGTGGTGACCATCGGACCCGCGAGCGAGTCGCCCGCAGTGCTCGGCGACCTGATCGATGCCGGCGCCTCGGTCATGCGATTGAACCTCAGCCACGGCACGCTCGACGAACACCTCGACGTGCTCGCCCGCATCCGGTCCGTCGCTGCGGAACGCGGGCGACCTGTGGCCGTGCTCGCGGACCTGCCGGGGCCGAAGGTCCGCGCCGGAGCCTTTCCAGACCGCGGTGTCGTGCTCGGAACCGGTACGACGGTGCAACTCGTCAGCGGGAACGGGCCCAGCGACGACCGTTGCATCCAGGTCGACTACCCGACGCTGATCGAGGACCTCGCCGTCGGCGCGCGGGTGCAGCTCGGCGATGGTGCGATCGCCATGCGCGTCATCGACGTCGGTGACGGGGTCGTCACCGCCCAGATCGAGACCGGTGGGGAGGCCACCGGGCGACCTGGGGTCCACCTGGCGTCGGACCGTCTGCGGCTGCCATCGCCGACCGCGCAGGATCTCGTGTTGGCCGCCGCCGTTGCCGAGGCCGGCGTCGAGTTCATCGCCGTCTCGTTCGTCCGATCACCCGGCGACATCGAGCAGGTGCGCGAGGTGGTCGGCGATCGGGCGCATCTCGTGGCGAAGATGGAGACGAGCGCGTCGGTCGAACAACTCCACGAGATCATCGCCGCGGCCGACGTGGTGATGGTGGCGCGTGGCGATCTCGGTATCGACTGTCCGATCGAGGACGTCCCGCACCTCCAGAAGCGGATCATCCGCCACTGTGTCGAGGCCGGTGTTCCCGTGATCACCGCCACGCAGATGCTCGAATCGATGATCACCGCACCGTCGCCGACACGCGCCGAGGTCAGCGACGTCGCCAATGCCGTCTTCGATGGCACTGACGCCCTGATGTTGTCGGGCGAGACGGCGATCGGACACGATCCGGCGGCGGTCGTTCGAACGATGGCTGCCGTTGCGGAGCGAGCCGAGTCTGAGGCCTCGTACCGGCGGTGGGCGGACCGGCTCGGGCGTGAGCAGCGACTCTCGCACCACGAGCAGATGTCGACGATCGACGTGATCACCGCGGCGCTCACCCATGCCGCCTCGCAGGCGGCCAACGATGCCGAGGTCTCCGCGATCCTGTGCTGCACGCGCAGCGGCCGCACGACGCGGGCGATGGCGCGTTTTCGCCCGTCGGCGGAGATGATCGGGCTGTCGCCGCACCCGCACGTGGTGCGGTCGATGGCGCTGAGCTGGGGGGTGACACCGATCGAAGTCGACCTGTATGGCAGCACCGACGAGATGGTGTGGTTCGCGGTCGAGACAGCACTGCGTGCAGGTCTGATCGCGTCAGGCGACCGGGTCCTGGTGCTCGCCGGTGCACCGGATTCGAACCGGGAACGGCCTCCCGACGCGGCAACCGACGTGCTGCGAATCGTCAGTGTCGAATGACGGCCGCTCGCGTGTGGTCAGATGCGGCCGGTGATCGATCGTCGCCGCCGGCCGTGGTTGTCCACGGTTCGATGGACCGATCCGCCGGGCTGTTGCGGCTCAGCCGTCGTCTCGATGCAGAGCACCGGGTCATCCGGTACGACCGTCGCGGGTACGGACGTTCCGCCCACGTCGGCCCGCCCTGGACGGTCGAGGCCAACATCGACGACCTCGAGGATCTCCTGGTCTCGTACGCGCCCGAGTTGGCCCTCGTCATCGGCCACAGCTTCGGAGGCAACATCGTGCTGGGCCTCGCGGCGCGTCGACCCGAACTCGTCGCCGCCGTCGTCGTGTACGAGACACCGTTGTCGTGGCTCGACTGGTGGCCAGGCAACTCCGCAGGCGCGGCAGCGATGGCGGCCGATGATTCCGCAGACGCCGCCGAGGCGTTCATGCGGCGCCTGGTCGGCGACGCCGCCTGGGAACGCCTCCCCGCGTCGAAGCAGGCCGAACGTCGGGCCGAGGGCGCCGCCATGGTGAGCGAACTCGCGGACCTGCGTCGACGGCCCCCGTGGGAGGGACGCGCCATCGAGGCGCCGGTGCTCGCGCTGTACGGCGAGCACGCTCGGCCCCACCATCGAACCGGGATGGAAGCGCTCGTCGACATGATTCCCCGGTGCGAGGCCGCCATGGTGCCCGCAGCAGGTCATGGCGGACCCCACACCCATCCCGACGCCGTGGCTGCCGCGATCGCACCGTTCTGGTCAGCGCTCAGCGGCGACCAGACGGCAGCCGCCGGCTGAGGATCAGCGATCCGACGGCGACGACGGCGGCCAGACCCGAGAGCACTGCGGTGCCGTCGATCCCGTGGATGCCGTAGAGCCATCCGCTCGCCACTGCGCCGGTCGCCCGTGCGACAGTTCCCACGGCATTGCTGACCGCGAGCGTCTTGCCGCGGGCGTCGGGCATCGACTCGCTGACCAGTGAGAGCGAGACGACGAAGGCGAGTTCGAAGCCGAGCAGGAACACGATCAATCCGACGATTCCGACCCAGAGCTCGTCGTCGGCACTCACCATCACGACCAGTCCGACACCGAGCGAGCCAAGACCCACGATCGTGGTGCGCAACTTCCCGACCCGGTCGGCGAAGGCAGCGCTGCCGAGGCTCGACACGAGTTCCGTCGCCCCGAACAGCATGGCCACCGCACCGATCCCGCCGGTCGACACGCCGAAGGCATCGTCGAGCCAGCTTCCCGAGATGACGAACACCGACAGACCCGCCATTGCCGTGGTCGCCGACCCGATCATCACGAGCCAGGCGCGTGCGGTGATCGCGGTCGATTGGGGCGGACCGGACTGGTCGTCGTGTTCGACGGGATCCACCGGATCGAGCACGGTGGGCGGCTCATGCGGCGGCAGTGTCCTGGCGACGAGGACCGCAGCGAGGGCGCATGCGATCGCGATCGCGACGAATGGACCGCGCCAGCCGAACACGTTGATCAGGACGGCCACGATCGGCGCCCCGGCGAGCAGGGCGATCGCCCATGACGTCTCGTAGAGGCCCATCGAACGGGCCCGCCACCGGTAGTCGACCCGGTGACTGATCCAGGCCTGGCCTGCCACGGTCAGGTTGGAGACGCCCAACACGAGGATGAAGAACGAGACCGCAAAGGTGGCGAGCGTGCCGGTGAGGGCGAGCACCGCCGACGCGCCGACCAGGCCGAGCGCGCTGATCATCACGGTGCGCTCCCGACCACGATCGAGGTGGCGCCCGACGAAGATCGTCGACAATCCCGCGGCCTCGCCGACACCGAGGACGGTGGTGAGCTGCGTGGTCGTTGCCCCGAACGCCCGCTCGAGCGTCGGCAGGAACGGCGGGATCCATCGCAGCGCGACGTTGGTGACCGTCTTCGCGGCGGTCAGTCGGGCGAGAGTCCGCCCGTCGACGCTGTTGCTCGACTCGACGACCCCAGGTGTGTCAGCTGCCATTCGAGGGGGCGTCCGGGCGCGGGTCCGAGATGGTCACGGTGATCCCGAAGAATGAGCACTCGGTGTCGGCCACGACCACGTCAGAGCCGGCCAGCTCGAAGTTGTCCTGCACCTTGTCGGCGCAGTCCTGCAACGACACCCGCTGCGACCAGACAGCGAACGCGAGCACACCGAGGAGGGCGGCGACGGCGAGCTTCTGCGCGATCGACTTCATCACCCAGAACGAGACCACGGCACCGACGGCGAGCGCGGTGGCAGCGACGATGGCGATCGTCTCGGCATCGTCGAGGGTCAGGGCGAGCACCCGGGCAACTGTAGGCCGCGGGCCCAGTCGTCCCCTACGATCCCACGGCGTGAGCGACCAACCGATCAACTTCTCGTCCGGGATTCCGACGACCGTCCTGCCCAGCGTCGATGAGGAGTTGTCGGCGCGGCTCGATACCGCACTTGCCCTGTCGATCGACCAGCGGCGAGCTGCCGTGGCCGATGTCGTTGCATCGTCGCCTCGATACCTCGACGGCTGGGCTGAACTCGGCGATCTCGGCCGAGACGCGATCGAGCGGTACTCGGCGTACCGCGTGGGATACCACCGAGGGCTCGACGCGCTGCGGGCCAATGGCTGGCGTGGCAGTGGCTACGTGCGTTGGTCGGAGCCGACGAATCGAGGATTCCTTCGGTGCCTGCGTGGGCTCGGCGAGTTGGCCGCGGACATCGGCGAGACGGACGAGGCGGATCGCTGTCACACGTTCCTGCTGCAACTCGACCCGACGGGGATTCCCGCTGCCTGACGCCGCTCGCCCGTTGGTTGGTGCTGTGCTCACCGGCGGCGCGAGCCGACGCATGGGTCGCACCAAGGCACTGATCGAGATCGACGGTGTGCCGATGGCCGACTGGGTCGCCGCAGCGCTCCGCGGCGCCGGTTGTATCAGCGTGGTCGCGTACGGAGGCGATCCCGTCGAACTCGAACAACTCGCCATGCCGGTGCTGCCCGACCGGTACCCCGGTACCGGACCGCTCGGCGGCGTGCTCGGAGTACTCGAGCTGTTCGCCGCGTCCGACCTCGTCGTCGGTGGTGTGTTCATCGTCGCGTGCGACCTGCCGGCGTTGAGCGCGGCGGATCTCACCACCATGGTCGGATCTGCACGGGCATGTCCCGATGCCGACGTCGTCGTCGCGCGCACCTCGGAGATCGAGCCGACCTGCGCGATCTGGAATCCGCTGGCCATCGATCAGGTCCGACGGTGCTTCGACGAGGGGGAACGGGCGCTGCACACGACGATCGGCCGCCTGGCGTCGGTGGAAGTCGACATTGCGCCGGTGGCGCTGCAGAACATCAACACCCCGGAGGATCTCGATCGGTACCCTTGAGGTCGTGACAGCTGACGAAATCTCCGTACAGGATCTTGCGGCGCTCGGACCGTCGGCCACGATCATCGACGTCCGCGAACCCGCCGAATGGGAGCAGGGCCACATCGGCCACGCCGCGCTGGTACCGCTGGCAACGGTGCCGGGCAACGTCGACGCGTTCGATGGCGAGCCCACCTACCTCGTGTGTCGTTCAGGCGCTCGATCCGGTCGGGCATGCAGTTTTCTGCGCGACCAGGGTCGCACCGTCGTGAACGTGACCGGAGGCATGATCGCCTGGTCGGCTGCCGGCTTCGAGGTCGTCACCGGCGCCGGATCCGGTGTGCGCCGGTGCCTGACACTCCCGGCATCTACCGCTGGATCGACCGCCAGAGCGATCTCGTCGATCTCGTCGAGACACTGATCGGCGAGCCTCGCTATGCGCTCGACACCGAGTTCCACCGCGAGCGCACCTACTTCCCCAAGCTTGCGCTGGTGCAGGTTGCGTGGCGTACTCCTGACGGCCAGGACATGGCGCTCATCGACCCGCTCGCGGTCGATGTCACGCCGTTCGGCAAGCTGTTCGCCTCGGACGCCCTGTGTGTGATCCACGCGGCGCAGCAGGACCTCGATGTGCTGACCCATGCGGTCGGATCGGTGCCGGAGAAGATGTTCGACACGCAGCTGGCGGCCGGCTTCGTGGGCTACGGCACGCCGTCGTTGGTCTCGTTGCTGCAGGGCGAGATCGGCATCTCGCCACCGAAGGGCGACCGATTGACCGACTGGCTTCGCCGCCCCTTGTCGGCCAGTCAGCGCCAGTACGCCGCCGTCGACGTCGAGTACCTCCTCGAGGTGCACGAGCGGCTGGTCGCGCAGCTCGCCGAGGTCGGGCGGCTGGCGTGGGCAGAGGACGCATGTGAGGAGCTGCGCACCCGTCCGACGAGCGGGTCCGCTCCCGACGACGCCTGGCTGCGGCTCAAGGACGCCCGCTCGTTGCGGCCCAGCGCCCGGGCGGTCGCCCAGAGCGTGGCCGCGTGGCGGGAGCGGCGTGCCATGCGCACCGACGTTCCGGTCCGTCAGGTGCTGCCGGACCTGGCGATCCTCGGAATCTCGCAACGGGCACCGTCGTCGACGAAGGAACTCGCCCAGGCCCGAGGCGTCGACGATCGGCACTCGCGAGGGGCCATCGCCGAGGAGATCCTCGACGCCGTCCGTGCCGCCAAGGGGTCGCCACCGCCCTCACCGCCGGTGTCGGTCGACGATCTCGACCGCAGCATGCGCCCGGCGGTCACCCTGGTGTCGGCCTGGGTGGGCCAGCTCGCCAAGGACGAACGCCTCGACCCGGCCCTGTTGGCCACTCGTGCCGACATCGTCGCATTCCTGCGCGGTGACGACGAGGCACGGTTGGGTGCCGGGTGGCGCAACGAGCTCGTCGGGGACGGCATCCGCCGCCTCGTCGGCGGCGAGGCTGGGCTCACCTTCGACCCTGAAGGTCGGCTGCGCCTGCACTCCGTCTCGGACTGATCCGGACGGACAACGACATTTCGCGGCATCCAGAGAAATCTTTGGTCTCGCCGCTACCCTTTGCCCGAATGTCAGATTTCTAGTGTGTGGGAGCCCTGTCGTGAAGAAGGGTCGTCATCGCCGATTCGAAGAGGCGAGAAAACTGAAGCAGTCCGGTCCGGGAGCCTTTGATCTTGGCTTCGGCGACCGTTCGGCGCCTTCGTCGTCGCACGACGACGACGAGGATGAGTACGCCGCGCTCGCCGAGAAGTACGGCGTCACCTTCGACGACGACGACACCGACGACTGACGCCTACACCATCTGCCAGGCGCCGGTTCGGTACGCCTCCCGCGATCGGGGTTGCGATGAGCGAAACCGCTGTATCCGGTCGGTTCGCTCATCGGTGGAAGATTCTCGGGGGTTGCGATGAGCGAAACCGCTGTATCCGGTCGGTTCGCTCATCGGTGCGCACGCAGCTCGCGACCGGTGTGCGCGGCACATCGGGTACGTCAGCGGCGGCGGACGGCGGGATGGGGGAGTGGGACCCAGTTCGGGCGCTCGAGCTGCGCGACCATGAGCTCGTAGATCGGTGCGCCGACCAATTCGACGATGTCGTCCTTGGCCGACACGTACAGCGCCTCGCTGCCGACGAATGCGTCGGGTTCCTCGGTGCACCACCAGGCGAACTCGTCGCCGCCCTCGCCCCAGTCGCGCCGTTTCCACTCGCGCAGCCGTGAGGTGACGTGGCCCGACTCGTCGGTGGAGTGTTCGAGGCGGATCGGCACCTGCCAGCACACCGATGGCTTCCAATCCATCGGCCGCTCGCCCGCCTCGAGTGCAGCGATGTGCAACGCGCAGCCGACTCCGCCGTCGAAGCCAACTCGATTGAGGAAGATGCAGGCGTCGTCGACCAATCGCGTGAGTGTCGGCACCGTTGCGTCATCCGCCGGCTCGCCGTCGGCGAGGTAGCCCTTCTTGCCGTGGCCCTTGCGGTGGAACTGCCACTGTTCGGGCGTGAGCCGCGCGGCGTGACGCCGCAGGTTCTCGACATCGGCGTCGTCTGCGAAGTGCGCGCCGAAGCTGCAGCAACCCTGCTGCAACTCTGGGGCGGGCGTGTCGAGAATGCCCTTGCAGCCGCAGCCGTAGATGCAGGTGTAGTTCGAACGGAGATAGGTGGCGTCGAACACCCACGTGCGGTGCTCGTCGGGGTCTTCGAAGCTGATCCATTCGTGGAGGTCGTCGGGCGGCGCGGGATGGGAAGGAGGGGCGGCGGTACTCACGGCCGAGCAAGCTACCTGCGTCGATAGGCTCGCCCGGGATATGACCGTCTCGATGAACGCCGACCAGCTGCGCGACTCCTTCCGCGACTTCTTCGCCGCGAAGGACCACACGGTCGTCCCGTCGGCCAGTCTCATCCCGCACGACCCGACGGTGCTGTTCAACGTGGCCGGTATGTTGCCGTTCAAGCCGTACTTCGTGGGCGACGAACGGCCACCGTTCCTTCGGGCGGTGAGCTCACAGAAGTGTGCCCGTGCGGGTGGCAAGCACAACGACCTCGACGACGTCGGTCGCACCAAGCGCCACCTCGTGTTCTTCGAGATGCTCGGCAACTTCAGCTTCGGCGACTACTTCAAGGAGTCGGCGATCCCGTGGAGCTGGGATCTCGTCACCGGCGATCCCGCCAACGGTGGTTGGGGATTCGATGGCGACCGCCTCTGGATCACCGTGCACGAGTCCGACGACGAGGCCGAAGCCATCTGGCACGAGATGGTCGGCGTGCCGATGGATCGCATCCAGCGCCTCGGCGACAAGGACAACTTCTGGCAGGCAGGCGACACCGGGCCCTGTGGCCCGTGTAGCGAGATCCACATCGACCGCGGCCCCGCGTTCGGGCCCGACGGTGGCCCGCTCGGCGACCCGGCGGGCGACCGGTTCATGGAGTTCTGGAACCTCGTGTTCATGCAGTTCGATCAGGCACCTGACGGCAGCCGGACGCCGCTGCCGAAGCCGTCGATCGACACCGGTGCCGGTCTCGAACGAATCCTCGCGCTCGTGCAGGGCGTCGATTCGGTCTGGGAAACCGATCTGATGCAGCCGATGATCGACGAAGCCTGTTCGATCACCGGAAAGTCGTACCGCGTCGGCGACTACGACGACCGCGAGAGCTTCGCGATGCGGGTGCTGGCCGAACACGCCCGCTCCGGCGCGATGCTCGTCAACGACGGCGTCTTCCCCTCGAACGAAGCGCGCGGGTACGTGCTGCGTCGCATCATCCGTCGTGCGGTTCGCTACGCCTACCTGCTCGGCACCGAGTCACTCGTGATGCCGCGCCTCACCGAGGTCGCCATCGATGTGATGGGCAACGCCTACCCCGACATCGTGAAGAATCGCGACTTCGTGGTCAGCGTGATGACCAAGGAGGAGGAGCGCTTCCGCCAGACGCTCAAGCACGGCCTGGGCATCCTCGACGGTGAGTTCGACGACGACACGACCGAACTGTCCGGTTCGACTGCCTTCCTGTTGCACGACACGTACGGCTTCCCGCTGGAGTTGACGCAGGAGATCGCCGCCGAACGCAATGTGGCCGTCGACCTCGCCGGGTTCACCACCGAGATGTCAGCCCAGCGCGAGCGGGCCAAGGCCGCCCAGAAGGGTGCCGACGACGGCGTCGACCTCGACGCCTACCGAGACGTCGCCGAACAATTCGGCGTCACCGAGTTCGTCGGCTACGTCGACGACAGCGCCGAGAGCCGCGTGCTCGCCGTGGTTCCGGTCGCGACCGAGCAGTCCGACGACGGTTTGGTCGACGTGTTCGTCGACCGCACCCCGTTCTATGCCGAGTCCGGCGGCCAGATCGGCGACACCGGCATCATCGTCACCGACACCGGCACCGCCGAAGTGCTCGACACCACGTTCGCGCTGCCCAATCTTCGTCGCCACCGCGCCCGCATCGTCGACGGCACGATCACCACTGGCCAGCGAGCCACGGTGACCATCGATTCCGATCGCCGAGCCGCCATCCGGCGCAACCACACCGCGACGCACCTGCTGCACCATGCTTTGCGCCAGGTGCTGGGCGATCATGTCAAGCAGGCCGGATCCATGGTCGGACCCGACCGTCTCCGCTTCGACTTCAGCCACTACGAGGCGGTCACCGGCGACCAGATCCTCGAGATCGAGCGCCTGGCCAACACCGAGACGCTGCGCAACACGCCGACTCGGATCTTCGAGACCACCAAGGACGAAGCCGAGGCGCTCGGAGCGATCGCGTTCTTCGGCGACAAGTACGGCGACATCGTGCGGGTCCTCGAAGCAGGGTCGTCGATCGAGCTGTGCGGCGGCACCCACGTGCGTGCCACCGGCGACATCGGCACGATCAAGGTGGTGAGCGAATCGTCGATCGGCTCGAACCTTCGCCGCATCGAGGCCGTCACCGGCGACGCCAGCGTTGCGCTGCTGCAACGCGACGAACAACTCATCGCCGACGCCGCTCGCCTTGTCGGGTCGTCGGCCGACGATCTGCTGGTCGGCATGCAGCGCAAGCTCGACGAGACCAAGGCACTACACGACGAGATCAAGGCGTTGCGAGCCCAACTGGCGATGGGGCGCGCCGGCGAATTGGCGGCGATCGCACACGAGGGGGTCTTGGTCACCCAGGTCGACGGTCTCAACCCCGGTGACCTCCGCGAACTCGCCGTGGCCGTGCGCCAGCATCCGGGAATCCGACTGGTGGTGCTGATCGGCGAGACGACGAGCGGCGGCGTCGGCCTGGTGGCCGCCGTCGAAACAGGCAGTGGGTGGACCGCGTCCGACTTGTTGAAGGACGCCGCGAAGGCGGTCGGCGGCGGGGGAGGCGGCAAGGGCGACATCGCGACCGCTGGCGGCAAGGACGTCACGGGGATTCCCGCAGCGCTCGAACTCGCCGCGAAGGCAGCTGCCGGACTTCTCGCCGCTGCGCCGTGAGCCGTCCACCGGGCGTCCGGGCGCCGGGTATCCGAGCGTTGGGGATCGATCTCGGCTCGAAACGCATCGGCATCGCCGTCAGCGACATCTCCGGTTCCGTCGCCTCCGCTCTGACCACCGTGCACCGGTCGTCGTCGCGCCGCCACGATCACGCCGCGATCGCCAAACTCGTGCGTGACGAGGAGGCTGAACTCGTGGTGGTCGGCCTGCCGCTGTCGCTCGATGGCACCAAAGGCCCCGCCGCGCGGTCTGCCGAGACGGAGGCCAAGCAGCTGGCTAGCGTTGTCGGGGTGCCGGTCACGATGTATGACGAGCGTTTCACCACGGTGACCGCCGAACGCGGCATGCTCGAAGCCGGCCTCGACGCCCGACAACGCCGCAAGGTCGTCGACAAGGTCGCTGCCGCCGTGATGCTGCAGGCGTGGCTCGATCACCGTGCCGGCGAGTGGGAGCGCAACGCGAAGCCCGAGGAGAAGCAGTGACGCAGCTCGACCCGTTGCTCCCCGAGGCCCAGGTCGATCCCGACTCACGCCCGGCCGTCGACTGGTCGACCGACCCGTGGGACGCCACCGATCAGACCGGCTCGGTCGAGCGCCTCCGCGGCGACCGTCGCATCGTCAAATGGGTCGTGTGGGCGTCGATGGCCGTTGCCGTCGTCGCGATCCTGATCGCGGGTTTCGTCGGCTGGTGGTACCTCGGCAAGATCAACCCCGAAGGTGCGCCGGGTGACATTCAGAGCTTCACGGTCAACGAACAGGACGATCTCGAATCGGTGTCGCTACGCCTGGCTGACGCCGGCCTGATCACCGATCCCGACATCTTCGAGTGGTATGTCGAACGCGAAGGTGGCTTGGAGCTGACCCCCGGCTACTACGAGATCCGCCCCAACGACCACATGGGCAACGTGCTCGGGCGCCTGCGCACGCCACCGGGGCAGACCTACACCAAGGTGACGTTCCCCGAGGGCTTCACACTGAGCAAGATGGCGAACCGGCTCGACACCTCCGTCGACCGTCTCGGCGCGGACGAGTTCCTCGCAGCCGCGACCGACGGGACCATCCGCGCAACCTGGCAACCGTCGAACGTCACATCGCTCGAGGGACTGTTGTTCCCGGACACCTACTACGTCTCCAACGCCGAGAGCGAGGGCCAGGTCATCGAGCGCATGATCGCACTGATGGAACGGGTCGGAGACCAGGAGGACATCGTCAACAAGTCCGCCGCGCTCGGCCGAACGGAGTACGAGACGTTGATCATCGCGTCGATGATCGAGCGCGAGGCCCGCGTTCCCGAGGACCGGGCGAAGATCTCGCGGGTGATCCACAACCGGCTGTACATCTCTGCGGTGAACCCGGACGAGCCACTTCCACTGCAGATCGACGCCACGGTGCTGTACGGGCGCGATCAGGCCGGGCTCGACCCGGAGATGGCGTTCTCCCAGTTGCGCACCATCGACACGCCGTACAACACCTACATGCACACAGGGTTGCCGCCGACACCGATCGCCGCGCCCGGTCGGGCATCGATCCAAGCAGCCCTGAACCCGGCCCCGAACCCCCCGGCGGGTGATCCGATCTGCGCCGAACTGGCGAATCCGACGCAGTGCTACTACCTGTACTACGTGCTGGCCGACGAGAACGGCGGCCACGTCTTCGCGTCCGAAGGCTGGCAGCACGATCGGAACGTCGAACTGGCTCGCCAGGCCGGGCTGCTGTGACCCAGCGCCGGCTCGTGGCGCTGATCGGATCGCCGATCGCGCACAGCCTGTCGCCAGCGATCCATCAAGCGGCGTTCGACGCCGCCGGGGTCGAGTGGTCCTACGTCGCATTCGACGTCGCGGCCGGGCACGGCGCTGATGCCATTGCCGCAATGCGCGTGCTCAGCATCGCTGGAATGTCGGTGACCATGCCACACAAGCACGACGCGGCCGCATCGGTCGATCGGCTCGATCCTGCCGCCGCGGCGCTCCGGTCGGTCAACACCGTCAGCTGGGACGGCGACGATCTCGTCGGATCGAGCACCGACGGAGCAGGTTTCGTCGAGTCGCTCGCCGAGGAGGGCATCGACGTCGCCGACGCCCAGATCGCGGTCATCGGCGCGGGTGGTGCGGCTCGCTCGGTGATCGACGCGCTGGGTCGTTCCGGCGCAGCATCCATTCGGGTGATCAATCGGAGCGCCGACCGGGCGGCGTCCGCGTGTGCGCTCTCCGCGGTGGCCGAGATCGGCTCGGGCGACGACATCGATCGGGCCGACCTGGTCGTCAACGCCACCAGCATCGGCATGGGGATCGCCCCGAACGAGGCGACCGTGGACGACCTGCCGTGTGCTGCACAACGGCTGCATCCGTCACAGATCGTGGTCGATCTCGTCTACCACCCTCTCCGAACGCCGTGGTTGGCTGCCGCGGAGCAGGTCGGCGCTCGCACGATCGACGGTCTCGGCATGTTGATCCATCAGGCGGCGCTGCAGCAGGTCGCCTGGCTCGGTGACCTTCCAGACCTCGGCGTGATGCGCCACGCCGCCGAGGCCGCGCTGGCGAATCGTTCCCGGCGAGCGGACGACGCCGGACGGTAGCCTCGTCTCGATGTTGCGGTATCTCACGGCGGGCGAATCTCACGGGCAGGCACTCGTCGTCGTGATGGAAGGGCTCCCGGCGGGTCTGCCGATCACCGTCGAGCAGAT
The DNA here is from genome assembly GCA_963774765.1 of Ilumatobacteraceae bacterium. Lineage (GTDB taxonomy): Bacteria > Actinomycetota > Acidimicrobiia > Acidimicrobiales > Ilumatobacteraceae > Sva-07. Next base: position 493,078 of record CAVZGP010000009.1, on the reverse strand, counting down.
CCAAGTCGAGATGGGGCGTCGTCGGCTCGGCTACGGACGCGGTCCTCGGCAACGATTCGAGGCTGACGAACTCACGCTGATCGGCGGCGTTCGCCACGGCCGTACGCTCGGGTCGCCGATCGCGATCGAGATCAAGAACAGCGAGTGGTTCCGTAGCGACAAGTGGCACGAAGAGATGAGCCCCGCTCCGGGGGCGACCAAGACACCGCTCACGCAGGTGCGTCCCGGTCACGCCGACCTCGCCGGCATGCAGAAGTACGGGTTCACCGACGCCCGCGACGTCCTCGAACGGGCGAGCGCCCGCGAGACGGCCGCTCGCGTCGCCGCTGGTGCGGTGGCCAAGGCGCTGCTGTCGTACATCGGCGTCGAGATCATCTCCCACGTCATCCAGATGGGCGCCGCATGCGTCCCCTCCGGAGCGGTTCGTCCGACACCTGATCAGCTCGATCGCGTCGACGAGAGCCAGGTGCGATGTTTCGACCTCGATGCCAGCGAGGCGATGATCGGCGAGATCAAGGCGGCCGCCAAGGACGGCGATTCGCTGGGCGGCGTCGTCGAAGTGCTCGCGTTCGGTGTACCCGTCGGGCTGGGCAGTCACGTCCACTGGGATCGCAAACTCGATGCGTTGCTCGCCCAGGCGGTCATGAGCATCCAGGCCGTCAAGGGCGTCGAGATCGGCGATGGCTTCGAAGTGGCCGGACGCCGCGGCAGCATCGCCCACGACCCGATCTCGTGGGATGCCGATGCCGGCGCCTACCGTCGCGGCAGTACGCTCGCTGGTGGCACCGAGGGTGGCATCTCCAACGGAGAACTTCTGGTGGTGCGCGCTGCAATGAAGCCACTGGCGACGCTCAACGTGCCGACCCTCGAGACGGTCGACACGGTCACGAAAGAGTCCACGGTGTCGTTCAAGGAACGCACCGATGTCACGGCCGTGCCCGCGATGGGCGTCGTGGCCGAGACGATGGTGGCACTCGTGCTGGCCGCCGAAGCCCAGCGCAAGTTCGGTGGCGATTCGCTCGACGAGTTCGTCCGCAACGCCGAGGCGTTCGCGGCGACGTTGCCGTGACTCATCTCGTGCTCGTCGGGATGATGGGTGTCGGAAAGTCAACCGTCGGGCGCATGGTCTCGGCGGAGCTCGACCGTCCCCTGTTCGACTCCGACGAGATGATCGAGCGGCGAACAGGGCGCACGGTTCGAGAGATCTGGTCGACCGACGGCGAAGCGGCCTTCCGAGCGCTCGAGACCGAGACGCTCGTGGAGGCTCTGGCCGAGGACGAACCGTCGGTCATCGCCGCGGCGGGCGGTGTGGTGCTCAGCGATCGGAACCGCGCGGCATTGTCGGGTGCCGATGCCCATGTCGTGTGGCTGCTGGCCGACGTCGATGTCCTGCTCGATCGGGTGCGCAACGGCATGCATCGACCGCTGCTCGACGACGACCCCGAAGGGACGCTGCGGCGTATGTATGTCGAGCGGACCCCGCTGTACCAGGAGGTCGCCGACGCCGTGGTGTCCGTCGATCACCGTTCGCCCAACGATGTCGCCAAGGCGGTGCTGCGATGTTGCGCGTGAACGTGCCGCTCGACGACCGTTCCTACGAGGTGGTCATCGGTGAGGGGGCCATCGTCGAGCTCCCCGGTCTGCTGCCTGCGTCGGCGCGGCGGGTCGCCGTGGTCACCCAGGACGAGATTCCGCTGGCCGTGTCATTGCCCGATCACGACGTCGAGACCCACGTCATCGGCAGCGGCGAGGCCGCGAAGTCGCTGGCGACGATCGAGTCGTTGATGCGGGGTTTCGCCCGTCAGGGACTCACACGACGCGACGTGGTCGTCGGCGTTGGCGGCGGGATGGTGACCGATGTCGCCGGCTTCGCGGCAGCCGCGTGGCACCGTGGCACGCCGGTGGTGCACGTCTCGACCACGCTGCTCGGCATGGTCGACGCCGCCATCGGCGGCAAGACCGGCGTCAATCTGCCCGAGGGAAAGAACCTCGTCGGCGCCTTCTGGCAGCCTTCGGGCGTGATCTGCGATCTCGATGCACTCGCCACGTTGCCCGAACGCGAGACGCGCTGTGGGCTCGGCGAGATGTCGAAGTACCACTTCCTCACCGGCGACGACCTGCTGGCGCTGCCGCTCGACCAGCGCATCGCGCGGTGTGTCGAGATCAAGGCCGAGGTCGTCGCGTCGGACGAGCGCGAGGGCGGTCGAAGGGCAGTGTTGAACTACGGCCACACCTTGGCCCACGCACTGGAGACTGCCACCGATCACGACCTCGCTCACGGAGAGGCCGTCGCCATCGGGTTGATGTTCGCTGCCCAACTCGCGCTCGCACTCGGCCGCATCGGCGACGATCGGGTCGACGAGCACCGTCGCATCGTGGCAGGGGAGTACGGGCTGCGGATCACACCGCCGGAGCGCCTCGACGTCGACGAACTGATGGCGTTGATGGAGCGCGACAAGAAGGCGCTCGATGGGCTGACGTTCGTGCTCGACGGACCCGACGGTGTCGAGGTGGTCGAACAGGTTCCCGAGACGGCCGTTCGCTCCACCCTGGAACGGTTCGTCACACGTGGTGTCTGACACCGAACGTTTCGCTCCGATCGACCACGCTCGGCGGGTTGCGACGATTCAGCCTCGGCTGCCGCTCGGCAATGGCTGCGATGCGTTGTTGTTCAGTGATCTGGTGGACGTTCGCTGGCTGACCGGGTTCACCGGTTCGAACGGCTGGGCGGTGCTCACCTCCAGCGAGCTGATCCTCGGCACCGACGGCCGCTACGGCGACCGGGCGCGAGCCGAGACGGCGTCGAGTGGGGCGACCGTCATCGCGGAGACATCGAGGGTGAAGCTGCACGAACGACTGGCCGATTCGCTCGCCGGAGCCACCTCCGTCGGCCTCGATCCAGCGTCGGTCAGCCACGTCGAGTGGCAGCGCCTCGCTGCAGACGTCGCGTTGGAGCCGACCGACTCGCTCGTGGGGCTTCAACGCCGAATCAAGGACGACGCCGAGATCGAACGGATGACCGCCGCGGCACGAGCCGCCGATCGCGCGCTTGGCGAGGTCGAACCGATGATCTTCGCCACGGTCGACGAGCCGGTGACCGAGGCCGACATCCGCAACGAGCTCGAGTACCGGATGCGCCTCCACGGTGCTGACGACCGCAGCTACGACACGATCGTCGCCAGCGGGCCCGACCACGCCGCCCGACCGCACCACGAGGCATCGCAGCGCACGATCGTCGAGGGCGACACGGTGATCGTCGATGTCGGCGCGCTCGTCGACGGATACCACTCCGACATGACCCGCTCGTACGTGATCGGCGAGCCGACCGACCAGCAACGCGAGGTCTACGCCCTCGTCGAGGCATCCCACGGGGCCGGCGTTGCGGCCCTGCGCCCCGGGATCTCCGCTCGCGAACTCGACTCGGTGTGTCGAGACGTCTTCGACCAGGCGGGCCGCCTCGACTGGTATCTTCACGGAACCGGACATGGTGTGGGCCTGCAGATCCACGAGTCGCCGTTCCACTCGCAGGCTTCCGACGAAGTGATCGGCGCTGGCAACGTGGTGACGGTCGAGCCGGGGCTCTATCGTGTCGGCTTCGGTGGATTCCGCATCGAGGACCTCCTCGTCGTCACCGAAACCGGCTCGCAGCCACTCACGCACACGGTGCCGCGACCATTCCCGGGCTGAACCCGGACAACGACCGACAAAGGACACGACCATGCCCCAGATCTCCGTGAACGACCTGAAGAACGGAATCACGCTCGAACTCGACAACGGACTGTTCCAGGTCATCGAGTTCCAGCACGTCAAGCCGGGCAAGGGTGGAGCCTTCGTGCGCACCAAGATCCGCAACGTCAAGTCCGGCGCGGTGATCGACAAGACGTTCAATGCCGGCATCAAGGTCGAGCAGGCCATCGTCGACCGCCAGGACATGCAGTTCCTGTACAAGGACGGCGACGACTACGTGTTCATGAACACCTCGACGTACGACCAGATGAACGTGCCGAACGTCGCGCTCGGCGAGGCAGCCGATTACCTGACCGAGCAGATGATTGCTCAGATCGCCCAGTATCAAGGCGAGATCATCGGCGTCGAGATCGCCGCCTCGGTCGAGTTGACGATCGCCGAGACCGAGCCCGGCGTGCAGGGCGACCGGGTGTCCGGCGCACGCAAGCCCGCCACGCTCGAGACCGGCAAGGTGCTCCAGGTGCCGTTGTTCGTCGAGCCCGGCGACAAGGTCAAGGTCGACACCCGCACCGGCGACTACATCACCCGCGTCTGACGCAGGGTCCACCACATCTCATGGCCGCCATGCCGCGCCCCGACGACCGCTCCGACGCGCGTGAACGGGCGCTCTACCTGCTGTACGAGGCGTACTCGAAAGGCATCACGCCGACCGACGCGCTCGCACTCCAGGTGCTCGAACCGGATCAACTGACCGTGCTGCTGGTGACCGGTGTCGGCGAGCACGTCGAGCAACTCGATGCGGCCATCGCCGCCCGCGCCAAGGGCTGGACGCTCGCTCGGATGCCGGTGCTCGACCTGAACGTGCTGCGCCTCGGCGCATTCGAACTCGCCCACCGTCCCGACGTCCCCGTCGCTGTCGCGATCGACGAAGCGGTCGAGTTGGCCAAGCGATTCTCGACCGACGACAGCGGCAAGTTCGTCAACGGGGTGCTCTCAGCGCTGGTGGGCGACCTGCGAGAGTAGGACGGTGTTCGCGTTCCGGCACGATCTGAGCCCCGGTGGTTCCGCGTTGACACGATCTGTGCCCCCACCGTTCCTCCTCCGCCCGGCCGTTTCACGATCTGGGCCCCGACAGTCCCGGATTCCGGGACGCTGCGGCCGCAGATCGTGCGTTGGGACGCTGCGGGCGCAGATCGTGTCGTGAACGGGGAGCCTGGGACGCCGGCCGGATCGGGGGGAGCGGCGACCGACACCGAGGCATCGGGCCGGATCGACGACGTCGTACCATCGGTACGGTGGTGGCACCGGGTGACGCCACCGACGGGACCGCAGGTGTTCCTCGCCGGAGCGCTGGTGATCTGGACCTGGTACTTCACGTTCCGGTCGTTGAACATCCATCGAGCCCTCGGCACCGCGACGTACGACTCGGCCCTCTACGACCAGGGCATGTGGCTGCTCTCGCAGTTCGACGCGCCGTTCGTCACACTGATGGGTCGCAACCTGTTCGGCGACCACACGTCGTTCGTACTGCTGTTCCTCGTGCCGTTGTACTGGATCGCGCCGGGGGCGTGGATCATGTTCACCGCGCAGTCGGCGGCCATCGCCGCCGGTGCGATTCCGGTCTTCCTCTACGCCCGGCGACGGCTCGGATCGGAGTGGTGGGCGTTGATCGGCGCCGCCACGTACCTGTTGCATCCCGCGGTCGGTTGGACGAACCTCGAGAACTTCCACCCCGACGCGTTTCTCGGCGTCTTCGTCGGCTTCGCGATCTACGCAGCGCTCGAACGCAAGTGGCGTCTGTACACGGTCTTCGTCGTGCTCTCGTTGCTCGTCAAGGAAGACGTCTCGCTGGTGATCGTGCCGCTCGGGATCTGGGTCGCGATCCGACGCGACCGGCGCACCGGCTTGCTGACGGTTTTCGGAAGCCTTGCGTTCATGGCCGTTGCCATGTTGGTCGTGATGCGCAGCTTGATCGGGGTGCCGACGCGCAACGGCTGGCGCATCCCGTTCGGCGGTGTCCGCGGACTCGTCGAGACCAGCTTGACCAATCCGGCACGGCTCGTCGAGCATCTGCGCAGCGACGATCGGCCCTGGTACCTCGTGCAGATGACCGCCCCGTTCGCCTGGCTGTTCGCCCGATTGCCCGACGTGGCGCTGATCAGCGGGCTCGTGCTGTTCACCAACGTCCTGAGCACGTTCTGGTACCAGTACCAGATCGACTACCACTACAGCCTGATCGCCGTGCCCGCGTTGGCGATCGGCACCGTGTATGCGATCGGGGCGATGCGCGAGCATTCGGTGGTCGTCCGGGGGAGCGCGCTGGCGGTTCGGGTGAGGCCGATCGCGCTCGGTGTGCTCGCCGCGGCAACGTTGGTGACGGCATACCTGTGGGCGCCGATGCCGTGGGGTCGTACCTCGATGTACTACGGCGAGCCCGACAACGTGTATGCGACGTCGGCCCGAGAACTCCTCGAACTGATACCCGACGATGCCGTGGTCTCGGCGAACTACCGGCTGACGCCGCACCTGGCGTACCGCGAGGAGATCTACCAGTTCCCCGTGCCGTTCCGGGTGCTGCTGTACGGGCCGGACACGTCGATGGAGGGCGCGCGCCTCACCGGGCGCTCAGAGCGCGTCGAGTTCGTCATGCTTCCGGTCAACCTCGATGGCAATCTCGTCGACGACTGGCTGGAGGTCGCCGACGCATTCACCGAGGTCGCCCGCAACGACATCTGGGTCCTCTACGAACGCGACCGCTCCGTCCCGCTTCCCGACTGACGATTTCACCAGGGGTCAGACCCCTGGTGAAATCAGCGGGGGCCGCGGATGAGTTGGCCGGGGAGTTCGCCGGTGAACTCGTCGTGGTCGACGATCTGGACGCCGGCGACGAACGTGGCGTCGTAGCCCTTCGCCTTCTGGACGAGCCGTCGAGCGCCCGCGGGGAGGTCGTGGGCCATCCGGGCGGCGCCGAAGGTGAGTCGGTCGTAGTCGATGACATTGATGTCGGCGCGCAGACCCGGCAACAGGGCGCCACGGTCGCCGAGGCCGTACAGCTCGGCGGTCTCCTGGGTCTGGCGTCGCACCACGTACTCGAGCGGCAGCTTGGGGCCTCGAGAGCGGTCACGGGTCCAGTGCGTGAGCATGAACGTGGGTGTGCCCCCGTCGCACACCACACCGCAGTGGGCTCCGGCATCGGCCAGACCCATCCGCGTCCTCGGGTGGCGGTGTACCTCGTAGCTGAACGACAGGTCACCGTACGCGTAGTTGAAGAACGGGGTGAGCACGATGCCGTTGCCGTCGTTCGATGCGAGCTGGTCGATCATCAGGTCGGTTGCTCGCAGACCGGTGCGCTCGGCGGTCGCCGCGAGTGCGTCGTCGGCCGGCGGCTCGTAGTCGATGTCGCCGTCCTCGACCGCCCAGAAGCGATCGAGCCGGTCGAGGACGAGCTTCTGGTAGAGATCGCCTCCTTCGGCGGGTGCGCTGGCGAACACATCGCGAAGCGCAGGATCGGCCAGCACAGATGCACGTTCAGCGAGCGGCAATCCGGCGAGCGGTGCGTATGCCGGATGGAACGCGAGGGGATTGAAGCTGCCCTCGAGGCACATCAGCAACCCGACCACACGGCCCGCCACCTGGGCGACGATCGGGATGCCTTCGTCGTGTGCCTCGTCGAGCAGCGCCAGCACGTCCTTCCAGAGATCCGGAGCGTCGTCGGGCTGGTTCAGGTTGACGCTGATCGTTCGGCCGGTGCGGCGAGCGAGTTCCTTCATCCACGGCCACTCGTCGACGGGAAGATGGGCGTGATCGGGTGCGAACTGGAACACCCCGTGCCCGGCTCGGGCCAGGGCATCGGCGATACCGAACAGTTCGTCGCTGTCGGCGTTCGTGCCCGGCACGAGTTCACCGGACTTCGAACGGTGGATCGGTGTGCGCGACGTCGAGAACCCCAGCGCACCTGCACGCAGGCCCCGCTCGACGATGTCGGCCATCGCCGCGATGTCCTCGTCGGTCGGTGGCTCGTTGGCTGCACCACGGTCGCCCATCACGTAACCACGGACCGGACCGTGTGCGACCTGCGTGCCGATGTCGATCACGAACTGGCGTTGATCGAGCGCATCGAGGTACTCCTCGAACGATTCCCAGTCCCACGTCAGGCCCTCGGTCAGCGCCGTGCCGGGAATGTCCTCGACGCCCTCCATCAACTCGATCAGCCACTCGTGCCGATCGGGTGCGGCGGGAGCGAACCCGACGCCACAGTTGCCCATCACCACGGTTGTCACCCCGTGCCACGACGACGGCGTGAGGAACGGATCCCACGACGCCTGGCCGTCGTAGTGCGTGTGGATGTCGACCCAGCCGGGTGTCACCACCTTGCCGGTGGCATCGACGACCCGGGTCGCCTCGCCAGCGGATTCTCCCGAGTCGGCGTCGATCACGTCGGTGATCACCCCATCGTTCACGACGACGTCGGCGAGACGCCCCGTCGCTCCGGTGCCGTCAACGACGAGTCCCCCACGGATCACAAGATCATGCATGGCACGGACAGTAGTTGCTGCTACGTTCGCACTCACCGTGAAGCGTGTCCCGTGAGGCTCGCACGGAGGAGAAGAGATGGCTGCTGACAACTCAGCCGCGAGCGCCAAGCAGGTGCTCGGGCCCGATGACGTGCGACGTGCCGTCACCCGCATGGCCCACGAGATCATCGAACGCAACCGTGGGGTCGATGGCGTGGTGCTCGTCGGAATCGCGCACGGCGGTGTGTGGCTCGCCGACAGCCTGGGCGCCGAGATCGGCCGCATCATCGCCAGCGGCGACGAACCGAGCGCACCCGTGCTGGTCGGATCCGTCGATGCCAGCCTCTACCGCGACGACATCGGGTTGCGCCCCGTGAGCCCCGGGGCCGTCAGCGATCTTCCCGGCGACATCGACGCTGCCACGGTCGTGCTCGTCGACGATGTGCTCTACACCGGCCGCACCGTACGGGCCGCACTCGACGCCCTGTCCGACTACGGGCGACCACGGGCCGTGCAACTCGCCGTGTTGGTCGACCGTGGTCACCGCGAACTCCCGATCCGGCCCGACTTCATCGGCAAGAACCTGCCGACGAGCGCCGATGAACGCGTCACCGCCAGCGCGGACGGTGTGGTGATCTTGTGATGGCGCACAGCAGGCCGAGCCGGTCGCTGCTCACGATCGACGATCTCGGCGCCGACGGCATCGTGCGCATCCTCGACCTCGCCGACCACATGGCCGAGGTGAACCGTCGCCCCAACCCGAAGGTGCCGGCGTTGCGCGGCAAGACGGTCTGCAGCGTGTTCTTCGAGGACTCGACGCGCACCCGATTGAGCTTCGAGACCGCCGCCAAGCGACTCTCCGCCGACACGATGACGTTCGCCGTGTCGCAGTCGAGTCTCAACAAGGGCGAGAGCCTGCGCGACACGATCGAGACGATCGCCGCGATGGGTGTCGATGCGTTCGTGGTGCGGCACCGCTCCAGCGGCGCGCCGCACCTGATCGACCAGTGGACCCAGGCCAGCGTGATCAACGCCGGCGACGGCTGGCACGCCCATCCCACCCAGGCGCTGCTCGATGCCTACACGGTGCGCAGCGCCCTGGGCCGCACGGGCGGTCTCGATGGGCTCCGAATGGCGATCGTCGGCGACGTCAAGCACAGCCGAGTCGCTCGCAGCACGATCGCCGCGATGCGCATGCTCGGTGTGCATGTCACCGTGGTGGCTCCGCGCACACTGCTGCCGCCCGACATCGGTGACTCGTTCGCGGACCTCGTGACCGACCGACTCGACGACGTGATCGGCGATGTCGATGTGCTCTATCTCCTGCGCATGCAGCAGGAGCGCATGAACGAGGCACTCGTACCGAGTCTGCGGGAGTACACGACAGCGATTCGGTCTCACCGCGCAACGCGCGGCGGCGCTGGCGTCGCACGCGCTGATCATGCATCCGGGTCCGATGAATCGTGGGGTCGAGATCGCTGTCGATCCGGGTGAGCTCCCCGGCTCGGTGATCACGCAGCAGGTCACCAACGGCATCGCCGTGCGGATGGCGGTGCTGTTCGACCTGCTCGGCTCGGGTCACTCGGCTCCGGACGCCGACATCATCGCGGACGTCACCCCTCAGGTCATTCTGGAAGGAGGCTCGCAATGAGCCTGTTGATCAGCGGCGCGCGCGTCATCGACTCCACTGGTGAACGGCGCGTCGACGTACGAGTCGACGGCACCGTCGTCGACGAGGTCGCTGATCTGCTCGAGCCAGTCGACGGCGACGAGGTGATCGACGCCCGCGGTCTGGTACTGGCACCCGGTTTCGTCGACCTGCACGTACATCTGCGTGAGCCGGGACGTGAAGAGGCCGAGACCATCGAGACCGGCAGCAGGGCGGCCGCGCGGGGCGGATACACCGCGGTTGTCGCAATGCCCAACACCGACCCCACGCAAGACTGTGTCGAAGTCGTCGATTTCGTTCGTCGACAGGGCGAACGAGCAGGGCTGTGCGAGGTGCTGCCATCAGGCTCGATCACCGTCGGCCGGGCCGGCGATCGCCTCACGCCGTTCGCCGAACTCGCGGCGGCGGGCGTCAAGATCTTCACCGACGACGGCAATGGCGTGCAGGATCCGCTCCTGATGCGCCGGGCGCTCGAATACGCCGACGGCCTCGGCATCACGTTGGCCCAGCACTGCGAGGTCGAACGTCTGACCTCGGGAGCGGTGATGCACGAGGGCGCCTGCTGCAGCCGGCTCGGACTACCCGGCTGGCCCTCGATCGCCGAGGAGCTGATGCTCCACCGCGACATCGAGTTGGTGCGTCTCACCGGCGTCGGCATGCACTTCCTCCACCTGTCGACCGTGAAGAGCGTCGAGCTGGTCCGCGCCGCGAAGGCCGACGGGCTGGCGATCACCGCCGAGGCGACGCCGCACCACTTCAGCCTCACCGACGAACGCCTTGCGACGTACGACGCGCTCTACAAGGTCAACCCGCCGCTGCGCACCGCCGCCGACCTCGCTGCGATCCGCGCCGGCCTCGCAGACGGCACGATCGACGCGATCGCCACCGACCACGCGCCGCACGCTCCGGAGACCAAGGAGCAGCCGCTCGATCAGGCGCCACCCGGCATGCTCGGGCTCGAGACCGCGCTCGGCGTGTCACTGGCGTCGCTCGACATGGCACTCGCCGACGTGGTCGCAGCCTTGTCGTGGAAGCCGGCGGTGATCGCAGGAGTGGCCGACCGCCACGGGCGCCCGATCGCGCCCGGTGAGCCCGCCAATCTCACGATCTTCGACCCTGACGAGGTGTGGGAGGTCGTACCGGCCCGCCTGGCCAGCAAGAGCCGGAACACGCCGTACATCGGGATGCCCCTCCGCGGGCGGGTCCTGCACACGATCCTCGACGGCACACCTGTCGTCCGAGACGGGTCGGCCCTCCGCTGATGAATGAACATGCACTAGACTGGATATACATGCAAACACTCGTCGCCCCACTCCGTTTGTGCGAGCGCAAACGTCCACGCGCCACCTTGTCGCTCACACGAACCCAGGTCGGGGGTGTGCGGTGATTCGCGAGGGAGCGCTCGTGCTCGCCGACGGCAGCGTGTTCGAGGGCGAGTTGATCGGTGACGAGGCGTCGATCGCTACCGGCGAGGTCGTGTTCAACACGGTGCTCAGCGGGTACCAGGAGGTGATCACCGACCCGAGCTACGCCGGCCAGATCATCAGCTTCACCACTCCGCACATCGGCAACTACGGCGTCAACGCCACCGACTTCGAGTCGCGAGGCACCTTCTGTCGCGGCATCGTCGTGCGCGAACTCGCTCGCCGCCACAGCAACCAGCGGGCCGACTCGAGCCTCGACTCGATGCTTCGTCAGAACGGCGTGCCGGGCATCGCCGGTATCGACACGCGACGGCTCACCCGGATCCTGCGCGACACGGGCGCGATGCCGGGAGCATTCGGTTCGGCGAGCGAGACCGAACTGTGCAGCGCTGCCGCCGCCGAACCTGGCACCGACGGTGTCGACCTCGTCCGTCAGGTGACCGTGGCCGAGGGGTACACCGTGGCCGCGCTCGATCCGGACAGCCGCACGCGCATCATTGCGATCGACTACGGGATGAAGCGCAACATCGCGGTCAATCTGTCGCGCTATGGCACGGTCGAGGTCGTGCCGGCGACCACGACCGCCGCCGACATCCTCGCCCGCGACCCCGACGGGGTGTTCCTCAGCAACGGCCCCGGTGACCCGGCGATGGCGCCCTACGGCGTCGAGACCATCAATGGCCTGCTCGGCAACGTGGCGATCTTCGGGATCTGCCTCGGCCACCAGTTGCTCGGCCGAGCGATCGGCGCCGGCACCGTCAAGCTGCCGTTCGGTCATCACGGCGGCAATCACCCGGTGCGCAACATCGCCACCGGCAAGGTCGAGATCACCAGCCAGAACCACAACTTCGCCGTCGACCCGGACTCGCTGTCGGGCACGGCAACGATGACCCACGTCAACCTCAACGACGGGGTCTGTGAGGGGTTGCGCGTCGACGGCGAGCTGGCCTTCAGCGTGCAGCACCATCCCGAAGCGAACCCAGGCCCGCACGACTCGCACTATCTCTTCGACGAGTTCGCCGACATGATGTCGCAGGCGACGACCGGAAAGGCGCGTCGCTGATGCCCAAGCGCACCGACATCCATTCGATCCTGATCATCGGTTCCGGCCCGATCGTGATCGGCCAGGCCTGCGAGTTCGACTACTCGGGCACGCAGGCCTGCCGCGTGCTGCGCGACGAGGGCTACCGGATCATCCTCGCCAACTCGAACCCGGCCACGATCATGACCGATCCCGACTTCGCCGACGCCACCTATGTCGAGCCACTCACGTGGGAGGTGGTCTCGGCCATCATCGACCGTGAACAGCCCGATGCGGTGCTGCCGACGCTCGGCGGCCAGACCGGACTCAACATCGCCATGGAGCTGTTCGAGCGCGGGCTGATCGGCGTACCCGGCAAGCCCGAGATGATCGGCGCCAACGCCGAAGCGATCGCCACTGCCGAGGACCGCGAGATCTTCAAACAGGCGATGGTCGGCATCGGCCTCGACTGTCTGCGCTCGGGAACCGCGCACACGATGGACGAAGCCCGCACGGTGGTCGACGACATCGGCCTGCCGGCGGTGATCCGCCCTGCGTACATCCTCGGGGGCGCGGTACGGGGATCGCGTTCACGCCGGAGGAGTTCGAACACATCGCCGCGAACGGCCTCCAGGCGAGCCCGATCAGCGAGATCCTGATCGAGGAATCTGTGTACGGCTGGAAAGAGTACGAACTCGAAGTGATGCGAGATCACGCCGACAACTGCGTGATCATCTGCGGCATCGAGAACGTCGACCCGATGGGAGTGCACACGGGCGACTCGATCACGGTCGCCCCGATCCAGACGCTCACCGACGTCGAATACCAGGAGATGCGCAACTCGGCACTCGCCTGCATCCGACGAGTCGGCGTCGAGACCGGCGGCTCGAACGTGCAGTTCGCGGTCGAGCCGGCCACCGGCCGTCAGGTCGTGATCGAGATGAACCCGCGCGTGTCGCGGTCGTCCGCGCTCGCATCGAAGGCGACCGGGTTCCCGATCGCCAAGATCGCTGCCCGTCTCGCCGTCGGCTACACACTCGACGAGATCCCCAACGACATCACCAAAGCGACGCCGGCGAGCTTCGAGCCGGTGATCGACTACGTCGTCACGAAGATTCCGCGATGGGCGTTCGAGAAGCTGCCCGGCGCCCCCGGTGTGCTCGGCACCCAGATGCAGTCGGTCGGCGAGGTGATGGCGATCGGGCGCACGTTCCCCGAGAGTCTGCAAAAGGCGTTGCGCTCGCTCGAACAGGGCCGCCTCGGACTGGGTTGCGACCCGGCAGACGCGCAGCTGGCCGACCTGTCCGACGAAGCACTGCTCGCCCAGGCCGCGATCCCGACAGCTGATCGGATCCAGCAGGTCGGCGCACTGCTGCACCGCGGCGTGTCGATCGACGCCGTGCACGAGGCGACAGGCATCGATCCGTGGTTCCTCGATCAGATGTCGATGATCGCCGAGGAGCGCGTCGCCCTTGCCGAGACGGGCTTCGACGGCATGTCCACGCGCTCGTGGCGGCGCGCGAAGCGACTCGGGTTCTCCGACGCCCAACTCGCCCACGTGTGGTCGATGTCCGAGGACGACGTGCGCGCCACCCGCGAGTTGGCAGGCGTGATGCCCACGTACAAGACCGTCGACACCTGCTCGGCCGAATTCGCCGCCGAGACGCCGTACCACTACTCGACCTACGAGGACGAGAGCGAGGTCCGCTCCTCCGATGCCCGCAAGGTGGTGATCCTCGGCTCGGGTCCGAACCGGATCGGCCAGGGCATCGAGTTCGACTACTGCTGCGTTCACGCCTCGTTCGCGCTCCGCGACGCCGGCTTCGAGACGATCATGGTCAACTGCAACCCCGAGACGGTGTCGACCGACTACGACACATCGAGCCGGCTGTACTTCGAACCGTTCACCAAGGAAGACGTCCTCAACGTGATCGCGGTGGAACGCCCCGAAGCGGTGATCGTGTCGCTGGGTGGTCAGACGCCGCTGAAGCTGTCCGGGCTCATCCCGCCCGAACTGGTTGCCGGAACCTCGCCCGACTCGATCGACGCCGCCGAGGACCGCGAGCGGTGGAACATCGATCTGTGACGAACTCCGTATCCCGCAGCCCCCTGGTGGCACGGCGATCGACCTCGAGCAGGCGCTCTCGATCACCGACGTCGTCGGATTCCCGGTCCTGGTGCGTCCGAGCTACGTGCTCGGTGGACGGGCGATGCAGATCGTCCACGACCGAAATCACCTCGCTCGTGCGATGGAGGAATTGGCTGGCTTCGGCAGTCTCGGCAAGGAGGGCGGCCTGTCGGCCGAACGTCCGGTGCTGATCGACCGCTTCCTGGCCGATGCCACCGAGGTCGACGTGGACGCGATCCGCGATCACACCGGCGAAGTCCTGATCGGTGGCGTGATGGAGCACGTCGAAGAGGCCGGCGTGCACTCCGGCGACTCCGCCTGTGCGATTCCGCCACCGACGTTGCCGACCTGGGTCGTCGAGGTGATCGAGTCGTACACCGCGGCGATCGCCAAGCGCCTCGATGTGCGTGGCCTGATCAACGTGCAGTACGCGGTGGTGGGCACCACGGTGTACGTGATCGAGGCCAATCCACGCGCCAGTCGTACGGTGCCGTTCGTCGCCAAGGCGACCGGCGTGCCCCTGGCGAAGGTGGCCACTCGGGTGATGCTCGGCGCCACGCTCGCCGACCTGCGCAGCGAGGGTCTGCTGCGTGAGCCAGTCGGCGGTCATGTGGCCGTGAAAGAAGCGGTCATGCCGTTCAACCGGTTCCCCGAGGTCGACCCGGCGCTCGGACCCGAGATGCGTTCGACCGGCGAGGTGATGGGCATCGCCGACACATTCGGCCGGGCGTTCTACAAGGCCGAACTCGCGGCCGGCACGATCCTGCCGACGACCGGCACGGTGTTCTTGTCGTTGGCGGACCCAGACAAACCGGCCGGGTTGGTGGTCGCGCAGCGGTTCCGTGCACTTGGGTTGGGTATCGCCGCGACCGAGGGGACGGCGGCGTATCTCGCGGCATTCGACTCACCGGTCGACCAGGTGGTCGCCAAGGTGCAAGAGGTCGGCGACGACGGCGAGACCCGGGTCACGGCGGTCGACCTGATCGCCGACGGCAAGATCAGCTTCGTCGTCAACACGCCGCGCGGCGCGCTCGGGCGCAGCGACGGCGAACAGATCCGCAAGGCCGCGAGCTTGCACCGGGTGAGTTGCGTGACCACCGTCGACGCGGCGCTCGCCGCCGTCCAAGGCCTGTCCGAGCGAACGGGAGAAGTGCTGACCGTGAAGACGCTGCAGGAGTATCACGCGACGTCGGCATCGGAACCGGTGCCGAGCGCGCCGTGATCGACACCCGAGTCACCGTCGGCAGCGTCGTGTTCCACGCGCCGGTGATGACGGCCTCGGGGACCGCCGGCTACGGCACCGAACTCGGCGGTCACATGGACCTGGCCGCGTTGGGGGCGGTGGTCACGAAGTCGCTCGCTGCATACGAGTGGCCGGGAAATCCCGCGCCCCGGCTGCATCCCACGCCGCAGGGGATGATGAATGCCGTCGGGCTCCAGGGGCCCGGTGTTCAGTACTGGCTCGACAATGTCGTCGGCGACCTCGTCGCCTGCGGCGCGACTGTCGTCGCGAGCATCTGGGGTCGAACCGTCGACGACTATGCGAAGGCAGCACAGCTGCTCGCTGCCGCTCCGGCGAACGTGGTGGCGGTCGAGGTGAACCTGTCGTGTCCGAATCTCGAAGGTCGTGGATCGATCTTCGCGCACGACCGGGCACTCTCGGCCGAAGTGATCGCGGCAACCGCTGCGTGCGGCCGCCCCCGCTGGGCGAAGCTCAGCGCCAACACCGATCGAATCATCGACATCGCCGAGGCGGTGATGGGCGCGGGCGCGGAAGCAGTCACATGTATCAACACCCTGCTCGGTCTGGCCTATGACCCTCGCACACTTGCGCCGACGCTCGGCGCTGGTGGCGGCGGTCTGTCAGGCCGCTCGATCCACCCGGTGGCAGTTCGAGCGGTCCACGACGTCCATCGAGCGCTCCCCGAGATCCCCATCGTCGGCGTCGGTGGGGTCGCGTCGGCGTGGGACGCCGTCGAACTCCTCCTGGCCGGCGCTTGTGCAGTTCAGGTCGGTACCGCGTCGTTCGCCGATCCCGGAGCTGCGGAGACGATCCAGCAGGGACTCATCGAGTGGGCGGTCGAACGCGGATTGACCCGGCTCGCGGACATTGCCGCGATAGTTTGACCAGCATGGCTACTCCTCCACAGCTGACCCCCGAGCAGCGTACGGCGGCGCTCGCCAAGGCAGCCGAAGCCCGCGCTGCACGCGCCCAGATCAAGGCCCGCCTCAAGATGGGTTCGATGTCACTCGCCGACGCCCTGTCATCCACCGACGTCAACGTCGGCAAGCTGAAGGTCGTGTCCCTGCTCGAATCGCTTCCCGGCGTCGGCAAGGTCAAGGCCCGCCGCATCATGGAAGACGTCGAAATCGCCGACAACCGGCGAGTGCAGGGTCTCGGAAGCCAGCAGAAGTCGAAACTCCTCGAACTCCTCGGCTGACCGAGCCCTTCGTGATCATCGTCGTTTCGGGCCCCGGCGGGGTCGGCAAAGGCACGATCGTCGACGCGCTCGTGCGTCGCGACGACCGATTGTGGCTGAGCCGATCGTGGACGACGCGCGAGCGTCGGCTGTCCGAGGATCCCGACGCCTACGTGTTCACCGACACCGCGACGTTCGAACAGCACATCGCCGAGGGTGGCTTCGTCGAGTGGACCGAGTTCCTCGGCAACTACTACGGCAGTCCGCTGCCGGAACCGGGCAGCGACCAGGACGTCGTGCTCGAGATCGAGGTCGACGGCGCCCAGCAGGTGAAGCGTCTGTTCCCGGATGCCTTGCTGCTGTTCGTGGTGCCACCGTCGCGTGACGAGCAGGAACGCCGGTTGCGGGGGAGGGGCGACCCGGGAGACAAGGTGCTTGCCCGGCTGAAGAAGGCCGAGGTCGAAGAGCCCGTCGGACGTGCGCTCGCCGACCACATCGTGGTCAACGACGATCTCTCCGACACGATCGAGGAGATGTTGCAGATCATCGAATCGGCTCGCGCCCGGTAGGATGTTGCGCTTATGGCGCTCGACCACGACACGATGATCAATCCGCCCATCGAGCAACTGCTCGACAAGGTCGACTCGAAGTTCACGCTCGTCACGCTCGCTGCGCGTCGGGCCCGCAACATCAACTCGTACTTCAATCAGCTCGGCGACGGCCTCGGCCACATGATTCCGCCGCAGGTGTCGTCGGTTGCCCGCAAGCCACTGTCGATCGGCTTCGAGGAGATCGCCCAGGAGAAGATCATCTGGACCGAAGCTCCGGTGGTTCCCGACGAGCCCGAGGTCGACGAGCACGAAACGACCGCTGATGAGGCCGCCGCCGAGGCTGGCGACGACTGAACATCGGCCGGGTCACCACCGACCCGCCCACGAACGCTGGAGGGGAACACTGATGCTCGCAGGCAAGCGCATCGTGTTGGGGGTGACTGGCGGCATCGCCGCGTACAAGGCCATCGAGGTGTGTCGTCGCCTCGTCGATGCCGGCGCTCACGTCGTGCCGATCATGACCGAGGGCGCCGAGCACTTCATCGGGCGCACGACCCTGAGCGCGCTCGCGTCCGAGCCCGTACAGACCGAACTGTGGGACAACGCGACGACGCCGATCCCACACACCAAGATCGGACAGGGCGCCGACCTCATCCTGGTCGCTCCGGCGACCGCCCGGCTGCTCGCCGCGTACCGCATGGGTCTGTCGACGGATCTGCTCACCAACACCCTGATCGCCACGCGTGCACCGGTGGTCGTCTGCCCGGCGATGCACACCGAGATGTGGGAACACCCGAGCGTGGTCGACAACGTCGACGTGCTTCGGTCCCGAGGTGTCCACATCGTCGAGCCCGAGTCGGGTCGTCTCGCCGGTGGCGATGTCGGCGCCGGCCGGCTGGCCGATCCAGCAACCATCGTGGCGGCCGTCGAACGCATCCTCGGTCCCGGTGACCTCGACGGGCGTGTCGGTGGTCGTGTCGGCCGGCGGTACCCGTGAACCGATCGATGCCGTCCGCGTGATCGCCAATCGCAGCTCGGGTAAGCAGGGCTACGCGATCGCCGCGGAGGCCGCCTCCCGTGGTGCCCGAGTCACGCTGGTGTCGACGGTGGCCCTGCCGACGCCGATCGGTTGCCAACTCGTCGAGGTCGAGACCGCCGAGCAGATGTGCGCCGCCATGACCACTGCCTCAGCGGATCACGACGTCATCGTGATGAGCGCTGCCGTCGCCGACTTCCGACCGACGGCGGCCGCCCCCGGCAAGCTCAAGAAGCGTGACGGGGCACCCGAGATCGTGCTCGAGGCGACACCGGACATCCTCGCCGGCCTGGGAGCAGCGAAGCGTCCAGGTCAGGTACTGGTCGGGTTCGCCGCCGAGACCGATGATCTGGTCGCCAATGCGACGTCGAAACTCCGCGCGAAGCACCTCGATCTGATCGTCGCCAATGATGTCGGCGCACCGCAGGTTGGCTTCGCACACGACACAAACGCGGTTACGCTGTTGCGGCCCGACGCGGAGCCTGTCGAGATCGACCTCGCATCGAAGCGAGATGTCGCTCGGGCCGTCATCGACACCATCATCGACATACACGTCTCCATCCGCTCACCACATCGACAGGACTTTGCATGAGCACGTACACGTTCACCTCCGAAAGCGTCACCGAAGGCCACCCCGACAAGATGGCCGACCAGGTCTCCGACGCCGTTCTCGACGCGATCCTCACCGAGGACCCCGACGGCCGCGTGGCCTGCGAGACGCTGCTGACCACCGGCCTCTGCGTCGTCGCCGGCGAGATCACCACGTCGGCCTACGTCGACATCCCGAAGATCGCCCGCGAGACCATCAACGGCATCGGCTACGACAACGCCACGTACGGCTTCGACGGCAACACCTGCGGCGTCATCGTGTCGATCGACGAGCAGAGCCCCGACATCGCCCAGGGCGTCGACACGAGCGAGGAAGTCCGCGGCGGCAAGTCCGGCGAGGACATCCTCAACCTGCAGGGTGCTGGTGACCAGGGCATGATGTTCGGCTACGCCTGCAACGAGACCGACGATCTGATGCCGTTGCCGATCTGGACGGCGCACCGCCTCGCCGAGCGCCTCGCCGAGGTCCGCAAGTCCGGCCAGGTGCCGTACCTGCGCCCCGACGGCAAGACCCAGGTCACCTACGAGTACCACAACGGCTGGCCCGTGGCGCTGAAAGCCGTGCTCATCAGCACCCAGCACCAAGACGGCGTCGATCGCGACACGGTGATCCGCCCCGACCTGATCGACCAGGTGATCCGTCCGACGGTCCCCGAGCGCTTCGCCGACGACGACTTCGAGATCTACGTCAACCCGACCGGGCAGTTCGTCCGCGGCGGCCCCTTTGCCGATGCCGGCCTCACCGGCCGCAAGATCATCGTCGACACCTACGGCGGGATGGGTCGTCATGGTGGCGGTGCCTTCTCCGGCAAGGACCCGAGCAAGGTCGACCGTTCGGCCGCCTATGCCGGCCGCTGGGTCGCCAAGCACGTCGTCGCCTCCGGTGCGGCCGATCGCTGCGAGGTGCAGCTGGCCTACGCCATCGGCATGGCGCAGCCGATGAGCATCCTCGTCGAGACCTTCGGCACGTCGCACATCGATCCGGCCGCCATCGAGGCTGCCGTCCGCTCGACGTTCGACTTGCGCCCCGGAGCGATCGTGCGTGACCTCGATCTGAAGCGTCCGATCTACAAGCGCTCAGCCGCATACGGCCACTTCGGCCGCGCAGGCTTCCCCTGGGAAGAGCTGAGCCGCCTGGCCGATTTCAAGAGCGCCGTCGGCGCCTGAGTCCGGTTCTGGGCCAGGTGCGGTGACCGGCGTCGCGAACGCGTCATCGGTCGCCACCGTCGTCCCGGACGTCACCGGTCTCGACAAACAGTTCGACTACTCGATCCCGCCCGATCTGGCCGCGCATGTTCGCGTGGGCACGATCGTGCGGGTCGAACTGCACGGTCGCCGGATCGGGGGGTGGGTGTCGGCGGTCTCGAGTGAGTCGACCGACGGCCGTTCGATCGCGTCGTTGAAGCCGATCGCGAAGGTGACCGGCCACGGACCCGCCGCGGGCTTGTTCGAGTTGGCGGAGTGGGCCTCGGTGCGGTGGGCCGCCCGTCGGATCCGACCGTTCCTCGTCACCGCATCGCCGACGCGTGCGGTGGTCACCCTGCCGACGAACCGCCGCACCGGAATGAGACCCGCGCCTGTCTCGCCGGCGACTCGTGAGTTGTTGGCCGACGGCGGGGGAGTGCTGCGCCTCGCGCCGCGGGTCGATGTGATGCCAACGCTGCTCGCAGCAGTTGGAGTCGGCCCGACGCTCGTCGTGGCCCCCGAACGAGACGGCGTGGCGCTGTTGGCGACGCGACTGCGCCGAGCGGGACTCTCGGTCGCTGTCGTCCCCGACGACTGGGCCGCCGCGGCTGGTGGCGTCGACGTGGTGATCGGCACGAGATCGGCGGTGTGGGCTCCGTGCCCTGGTCTTGCCGCGGCGGTACTCCTCGACGAACACGACGAAGCCCACCAGGAGGAGCGCACACCCACGTGGCACGCCCGAGACGTGCTGGTCGAGCGTTGCCGACGGGCCAGCGTGGCGTTCGTGCTCGTGTCGCCGACACCGACGCTGACCGCCGTGGTCGACTACGCAGGCAGCGGTGTCGTGCATCCGCCTGCGACTCGTGAACGCGCCGGCTGGCCTCGTGTCACCGTGGTCGGACGCACCGACGAGGACCCGTGGAAGCGTTCGTTGGTCACCTCGGAGCTGATCGAACGGATCCGCAATCCCGCACTCACCGTGGTGTGCGTCAGCAACATCACCGGGCGCGCCCGGGTGCTCGCCTGCCGATCATGTCGTTCGTTGATCCGGTGCGAAACGTGCGATGCCGCGGTCGGTCTCGACGACGACGGTCGGCTGGCGTGCCGGCGCTGCAGCACGACGCGCCCGGCCGTGTGCCAGTCGTGCGGGGCCGCTCGGTTCGCCAACCTTCGTCCGGGGGTGACCCGGTTGCGCGAGGAGTTGGAAGCAGCGGCGGCGCGGCCTGTCGTGTCGGTCACCGGATCCGACGTCGAACCGCTGGCGAGGGCTGACGTGTACGTGGGCACCGAGGCTGTACTGCATCGCATCCGCTCGGCCGATGTCGTCGCGTTCTTGGAGTTCGACTCGGAGATGCTGGCGCCCCGGTTCCGGGCGAGCGAAGAGGCGATGGCATTGATCGTCCGGGCAGGTCGGATCGCACCCGAGGTGATGATCCAGACGTTCACGCCTGATCACGATGTGATCGTCGCCGCCCGCACCGGCGACCCCTCGCTGGTGCTCGCCGGCGAACGTACCCGCCGCGAGTTGCTCGGGTTGCCGCCGTTCGGTGCGCTGGCGGTCGTGTCCGGAGCCGGTGCCGATGAGGTGATTGCGCAGCTCCCGGGCGATGTCCAGGTCGGCGGGGACGGCGAGCACCGATTCCTCGTGCGTGCCGCCGACTGGGCGACGCTCGGCCTCGCACTCAACGAAGCCGAGCGTCCATCCGGTTCGCGAATCCGCGTCGAGGTCGACCCTGCCCGTATCTGATCGACCCGCCGCCGCCCGGCGGCTCGGGTCAGGGACGCCAGAGCGTGAGTGTGGCGGTGGTGCAGGTGTTGGTGACTGGTGCGTACGGATCTGGTGGAGCGGGTCACCCGACATCGCGGGTCAGCATGGCATTCAGGCGGGACATCGAAATGTCACAATGCGCCACGTGGGGCTCGACGAACTCGAGGATCGTGTGCAGAGGGCGTTCGCAGCCGCCGCGTCGCGGGCTGTATTCATGGCTGCGACCGTCGCACTCGGTGTGTCCGCATGCGGGTCCGACTCCGAGCCGGTGCAGGCTGACCCGTTGGACGGCGTCACCGCTGAATTGATCATCACACGGCAGCGGGATCTCATCGATCGTGGGCTGATCAACGTCCGTACCCGCAACGAGTCCGGTGAGGATCTGCTGCTGACCGAGCGGCAACTGATTGCCACGTTCTTTGTCACCACGCCATCACGTCCTCGAACGACGTCGTTGCGTACCGGTCGGCAGGTGGCGATTCAGGTGCCGTTCGGAACGGTGGAGAACTGTGAATCTTCAGAACCGGTCAAAGCAGCGTTGGCTGTCGAATTCACCGATGCGCAGGGCGCCGCACGAGCAGCGAGAATTCCGGTGGCCGGGACGGACATCCTCGACTCGATCAGGGCGAGGCAGTGTGCAGCGATCGCCGTCGACACGCAGACCGAGCTCGAACTCACCGATGCGTTCGTGACGTCCGACGGGGACGTCTCGGCACTCCTCGGGATCGTTCCCGTCCGCAACGGTCGGACCATCGAGATCACCGATGTCGCCGGCACTGTTCTCGTGGCCGCTGAAGCTCCAGCGGGATCGCTGCCGGGTGAGGTGGGCGCCGGGACCCTCCGGATCCCGCTGACGTTCAGCGTGAACCGATGCGACCCGCACGCACTGGCCGAGGTCACCAAGCGTTTTGGGCTGGACCTCTACGTCTCGATCGACGGAGGTTCGTCGGAACGGGTCCCCGTCGACGTGGGCGCTCTCACCTCGGCCTTCGAGGACATCGTCCAGATGTGTGTCGAGCGCACCGGCTGACCTCGCTCACGGTCGAAGTCAGAACGAGATGAGCGCGTCGAAGCGGGCGTCGTCGATGTTGCCGCCGGAGAGGATGATGCCGACTCGTCGGTTCCGGAACCGGGAGGTGTCTGCCAGGACCGATGCGAGACCGGCCACGCCACTCGGTTCGAGGCGTCGGCCGAGCAGGTCGCGTGCGACTCGCATCGCCTCCACCAGTTGGTTCTCGCTGACGGTCACCACGTCGTCGACGAGTTCGCTGTTGATCGCGAAGGTCGCGTCGCCCGGGGCGGTGACGGCCAAGCCGTCGGCGATCGTGTCCGGCTGGGCGATCCGCACCGGGTGGCCGGCAGCGAACGACTGGCGCGTGTCGTCGGCCGCGGCGGGCTCCACCCCGATCAGCTCGCACCCGGAATCGAGCTGGTGCATCGCCGACGCGCACCCCGCCATCAACCCGCCTCCCGACATCGGGACCAGGAGTACATCGAGCGCGCCGGCATGCTCGTTGAGTTCGAGTGCGGCCGTTCCCTGGCCGGCCATCACGACTGGATCCTCGAAGGGGTGAACGAACGTCGCGCCGGTGTCGGCGACCTGCCGGCGTGCCCCTGCTTCCCGGTCGGGTGTCAACCGGTGGAACATGACGATGCGGGCACCGAACTGCTCGATCAGGGCAGCCTTGGCAGGGGCAACATCCTCCGGAACGTGCACCGTCGCCTCGATCCCGAGAATCTGGGCGGCACACGCCACCGCAGCACCATGGTTGCCCGACGACACCGCCACCACGCCACGGGGTCGATGCGCGATCGGGATGACCGAGAGACGGTTGAACGCGCCGCGGAACTTGAATGCCCCGGCGCGTTGCTGCGATTCGTCCTTGGCGAACACGGTGGCGCCGACCAGCGCGTTCAACCGTTCGGACTGCAGCGTCGGCGTGACCACGGCTTCCGGTGCGATCGTGGCGGCCGCGCGACGGATCGCGTCGAGAGCGATCACCGGTCGCTTCTCACGGTGAACAGTCGGTAGCCGGCCTTCGAGCCGACTCTGTCGCAGCGGTAGCCGAGTTCGATCATCCAACGTTGCAGCGAGTCGGCACCGAGGTGCTTCTGCACGACCAACGAGGCGCTGCCCGCGGTGCCGAGCCGGCCGAGCCAGTGCTCGAGCAGGTCGTGGAGTGCGGCCTTGCCGATGCGGATCGGTGGATTCGACCAGATCGTCGCGAACCGTACGGTCTGCGGCACCTCGGATGGCGCGACGACGCGGATGTTCGTGAGCGCGTTGTGTTCGGCATTGCGGGTGCACAGGTCACGGGCGCGGGCGTTGACGTCGACGGCCCACACCGTGGCGTCGGGGGAGCGGCGAGCCATTGTGAGCGCGATCGGCCCAGCACCGCAGCCGAGGTCCAAGAGGTCGCCCCTCGACGCGATCGGGAGGTCGGCACGCAACAACATCGACGTGGCGGTGTCGAGGTGGCCGCGGGAGAACACACCGCGATCGGTCTCCATGACGAACGCCGTGTCGGGCAGGGTCACGTCGACCATCATCGGCTCCGACGGCACCGTCGGGTCGTCGTCGAAGTACTGCTCGGAGGACACTCCCTCTAGCCTGACACGGATGTCGTACACGATCCGGACATACGGCGACCCTGTGCTGAAAACCCAGGCGTCGCGGGTCGATGATGTCGACGGCAAGGTCATCCGGCTGATCGATGCCATGTTCGACACCCTGGTCGACTCCGGCAACGGCATCGCGCTCGCTGCTCCGCAGATCGGCGTGCAGAAGCAGGTCGTCGTGTGGGACATCGACGAGAACCCGCTGGCGATCATCAACCCCGAGGTCGTCGAGTCCGATGGTGAGTGGTTGTACGACGAAGGTTGCCTGTCGATTCCCGGCCTCTATGTCGAGATGCTGCGACCGAAGACCGTGCTGGTGCGTGGTATCGACCTCAACGGCGAATTCATCGAGGTCGAGGCCGACGAGCTCGAGGCTCGCATGTTCCAGCATGAGATCGACCACCTCAATGGGGTGCTGATGTTCGACCGGCTGGAGGGCAACCAACGCAAGGAAGCGATCAAGGAGTACCGTCGCATCGAGGAGGAAGCCAGCCGTCAGGCCGCGCGGAACCCGATCAAACGGCGTCTCGGCCTGGGCTGACCGACCCCGTGAAGCTCGTCTATCTCGGCACCCCGGACATGGCCGTTGCGCCACTGCGGGCTCTCGTCGGTGCCGGCCACGATGTCGTGATGGTCGTCACCAGCGTCGACAAGCGTCGAGGGCGGGGAAGCTCGACCGCGCCGAGCCCGGTCAAGGCGGCAGCACTCGAACTCGGCCTTGCGGTGTCTCACGACGTCGACGACGTGCTGACGGCGGTGCGTGACGACGGTGCTGAGTTGGGTGTCGTCGTGGCCTTCGGTCAGATCATCAAGCCCCATGTCCTCGAGGTGATCCCCATGGTCAACCTGCACTTCTCGCTGCTGCCTCGCTGGCGCGGTGCCGCGCCGGTCGAGCGGGCGATCCTCGCCGGCGACGATGTCACCGGCGTGTGTGTGATGGCGCTGGAAGCGGGCCTCGACACCGGCGGTGTGTATGCACGCGGCGAGGTCCCGATCGGGTCGGAGACCACGGCCGTCGAGCTTCGCGCAGCGCTCGTCGATGAGGGCACGAGCCTGCTCGTCGACACGCTGCGGCGGCCGTTGGTGGAGTGGATCGGCTCGCCGGAGGCGCAGAGCGGAGAGGTCACCTACGCCTCGAAGTTCACAGCGGCAGACTTCGAGATCGACTGGTCGAGACCCGCCGTCGAGGTGCACCGCCTGATCCGAGTGGGTGGTGCCTGGACGACGTTCCGGGGTAGGCGTTTGAAGGTCAACGAAGCACGGTTGGTGGGCGGTCGCGTCGTCCCCACTGTCGTGCAGCCCGAGGGGAAGGCGCCGATGGCGTACGACGCGTGGCGCAACGGTGCTCAGCCGAAGCCCGACGAACTGTTCGGCGACTTGTGACAGGCGCCGCTGAAGCCGCGCCGCGGACCGCACGGCGTGTCGCGCTCGACGCCTTGCGACGTATCGAGGCCGACGGTGCGTACGCGAACCTGGTGCTCGGCCCGATGCTCGCATCGTCGGGCCTGGGTGACATGGATCGGCGGTTCGTCACCGAGTTGGTCTACGGAACCACACGGATGCGACGAGCATGCGACGCCGTCGTCGACCGCTTCGTCACATCGCCTCCCGACGACGCCACGCGATCGGTGCTCCGCCTCGGTGCGTACCAACTCGTGTTCGCCGGCGTCCCTGCGCACGCCGCGGTGAGCGAGACCGTCGGGTTGGCACCGAAGCGCACCCGCGGCTTCGTCAACGCGGTGCTGCGCAAGGTGGCACGGCTGTCCGTGGACGACATGTCGTGGCCGTCCGACGGCGCTCGGCTCAGCTATCCGGACTGGATCGTCGAGGTGTTCCGGACCGAACTCGGAAACGACGCAATGGAGTCGCTCGAACGGATGAATCAGCCCCCGCCGGTCACCATGCGCGCCGACGGCTACGTGCAGGACGAGTCGTCGCAATGGGTCGCCGCGGCGGTCGAGGCGAGCGAGGGTGAGCTGGTGTTCGACGTGTGCGCCGCCCCCGGCGGCAAGGCGACGGCGATGGCGACCGGGGGTGCGACGGTGATCGCCAACGACCAGCGTGTTGGCCGTGCCGCGGCTCGTCGCCGACAACGTTCGCACGCTCGGGCTCGACCTGCCGGTCGTCGTTGCCGACGGCGTCGCCCCGCCGTTCTCGCCGGGTTCGTTCACCGCGGTCCTGCTCGATGCGCCGTGTTCTGGGCTCGGAGCGCTCCGTCGTCGGGCCGACGCCCGCTGGAGGATCCAGCCGAGCGACATCAGCGAGCTCGCCGCACTGCAGGGTCGGCTGTTGGCGTCGGCTGCCACGCTGGTGGCCACGGGCGGCCGACTCGTGTACAGCGTGTGCACGATCACCGCCGAGGAGTCGGTCGATCATTCGACGCCACCCGGATTCGAGGTCGATCCGACCCCGCCGTCCGTCGGGACATGGCGGCCCTTCGAGCAGGGTTGGCGAGTGCTGCCCTCTGATGCCGACACCGACGGCATGGCGATGATTCGGTACCGTCGGACCTCGTGAGCCCCGACGACATCCAGCCCAGCGCGAAGGTCCTGACGGTCAGCGACGGCGTCGCACACGGTGCCCGAGACGATCTCAGTGGACGAGCCCTCGTCGCCCATCTCGACGCCAACGGTTTCGACGTCGTCGAGCATCGGGTGACCGCCGACGGAGCCGAGTCGGTGGCCTCCGCGCTCACGGAGATGACCGACGGGTTCGCAGGGCTGATCGTCTCGACGGGTGGGACCGGTTTCGCGCCGCGCGACCAGACCCCCGAGGGCACACGGGCTCGTCATCGATCGGGATGCACCAGGTCTCGCCGAGGCGATGCGGCTGTGCAATCCGCTCGGCCGGCTGTCCCGCGGCGTCGCCGGCATGCGTGGCCAATCGATCATCGTCAACACACCGGGCAGCACCAAGGGCTGCATCGAACAGCTCGACGCTGTGCTCGACGTCCTTGCGCACGCACTGCGCCTCCTCACCGACACCGACACCTCCCACTGACAACGTCGGCGGAGCCGGGCGGGCGTGGCCGGTAGCCTCGGCGATCATGTTGCGACTGGTCCTCCCGAAAGGTTCGCTCGAGAAGGCGACGCTCGATCTGTTCGAGCAAGCGGACCTCCCGGTACTTCGTTCCTCCACGGTCGACTACCAGGCAACGATCGACGATCCTCGGATCGACTCGGTGCGCATCCTGCGGCCGCAGGAGATCCCGGTGTACGTCGCCGAGGGTTTGTTCGATGTCGGTATCACCGGGCGTGACTGGGTGGAGGAGACCGGCAGCGTCGTCGAGAGCTTGGGCGAACTGAAGTACTCCAAGGCAACGAGCAACCCGATCCAGCTCGTCGTCGCCGTCGCCGGCGACAACCCGGCCACCAGGGTCGAGGATCTTCCGCGTGGCGTGCGCGTGCAGTCCGAGTACCCCGAGCTCACCAAGCGCTTCTTCGCCGACCATGGTGTCGACGCTCAGGTGCGTCTCTCCTACGGTGCCACCGAGGCGAAGATCCCCGACATCGCCGATTGCGTCGTCGAGATCACCGAGACCGGGCGAGCACTGCGCGCGGCCGGGCTGAGGGTGATCGACACGATCATGCTCAGCTACACCGAGGTCGTCGCCAACCCGGAGTCATTGAAGGACCCGGAGAAGGCCAAGGCGATGGAGCAGATCATGACGCTCCTCAACGGCGTCCTCGACGCCCGTGGGAAGGTGCTGCTGAAGCTCAACGTCACCGAGGAGTGCCGCGACGACGTGCTCGCCGTCCTCCCGTCGATGAAGTCGCCCACGATGTCGCCGCTCGCCGGAGGCGGCTACGCCGTCGAGTCGGTGGTCGAGAAGAAGATGATCAACCTGGTCATCCCTGCGTTGCGTGACGCCGGCGCGACCGATCTCGTCGAGATGCCGATCGCCAAGATCGTGCCGTGACCGAACTCGAGCGGGGAACCGGCCGTCGAGGCACCGTGGTCGACTTCGACGAGGCGGTGGGGCTCGGCACGATTGTGTCCGGTGAGGGAGCCGAGCACCCGTTCCACTGCATCGAGATCGCCGACGGTACGCGCTCGATCGACGTCGATGTCGAGGTGAGTTTCGACCTGCTCGCCAAGTTCGGGCGTTGGGAAGCTGCGAACATCCGTCCGTGAACGACGATCCGCGCCTCGAACGCGAGCGGCGGATCCTCGACGTGCTGATGGCGCTCCGAGAAGGCGAGGTGACGACGTACGGTGATGTCGCCGGCGATGCCGGCTTCCCGAAGTCGTCCCGGCTGGTCGGCCGAATTCTCGCCACCACGGATGTCGAAGTGCCGTGGTGGCGAGTGGTGAACGCATCCGGCCGGCTCGTCAGTGGTCATCCCGACGACCAACGAGATCTTCTCCGTGGCGAGGGCGTCACCGTTGAGGACCATCGGGTACGAAACGCCCCGACCGGTCGCTTCAGTCGGCCGACTCCGCGGAGGCGACCTGGCCCTTGATCTGGACGAACGCGAGGCGGATGTTGTTCAACGCATCGCGCATCGTGGAGTACTCCTCGCCCAGACGCTCACCGAGACCGTCGACCAGACAGGCCACGGCGTCGATCGCCAGTACGGACTGGTGCAGGTCCGGTGGTGACGCCGACAGGTGGATTGCCGCCAGTTCGTAGAGCCCCATCACATGATTCGTGACGACGACCTCAGCGGGCACTTCGGCCAGTCGGTCACGGGCCTGCTTCATCGCTTGTTCGGCGTCGGCCAACGCATCCATCGTGGCTGGATCGAGGTCGTCCGGGCCGTCCAGGTCGGGTTCAGAGGTTTCGTCACTCACGTGCGCTACCCTACCGAGCACAATTGAGGCGAAGTGGGGGAAACCCCCACCTGGCCACCATCTGCAGTGATGCAACCGGTGCGTCCAGGTCACAAGGCTGAGACCAGCCCCCGGTCGACGGGTCCGACGAGGACCACGCCGTCCAGTGTCGGGTCGCTCCGCGTGCGGTTCGCGTCGAGCGCCAACATTATTCAGACACTGGGGAGGCCCATTGCACAGGAGTGATCAGCCATAGCACCGCGACCAGAACAACGGGGCGACCAGCACCGCGTGAACGACCGCATCCGATCTCGTGAAGTCCGACTCATCGGACCGACCGGGGATCAACTCGGAATCAAGGCCGTTCCCGATGCGCTGAGAATGGCCCGAGGTCTCGAACTCGACTTGGTCGAGGTGGCCCCGAACGCCAACCCTCCCGTCTGCCGGATCATGGATTACGGCAAGTTCAAGTACGAAGAGGGACAGAAGGCAAAGGAAGCGCGCAAGAAGTCGACCAATGTGTCGGTGAAAGAGGTGAAGTACCGGCCGAAGATCGGCAAGGGCGACTTCGACACCAAGACACGCAACGTGATCCGCTTCATCGAAGAGGGCCACAAGGTCAAGATCACCTTGCAGTTCCGAGGTCGTGAGATGGCACACCCAGAGCTCGGGTCGAAGATTCTCGACGACGTGCTCGAAGCGGTGGGTCCGGCAGCGAAAGTCGACACCCAAGCGCGGCTCGAGGGTCGCAGCATGTCGATGACGTTGTCGCCGGACAAACAGGCCCAAGAGGCGATCAAGAAGGCGGCCATCGAGGCCGAGCGCAAGGCGCAGGCCGAAGAGGCCGCAACCGACACGCCGGAACCGATCGTTGCCAGCGAACCAGAACAAGGAGTATCCGATGCCGAAGATGAAAACGTCGAAGACGGCAGCTAAGCGATTCAAGAAGACCGGCACCGGTCGTCTGCGTCACGAGCAGCAGAACAACCAGCACAAGTTCGAGTACAAGACGTCGTCGCGCAAGCATCGACTCGACCGCGACGCGGACGTGCATCCGACCGACGAGAAGAAGATCAAGCGCCTCCTCGCCGAGCGCTGAGACAACCCCGGAGCCTGGGCTCCGACTGAACGTTCCGAGGAGGAAACGAAATGGCACGTGTGAAGCGTGGTGTGGCATCGAAGAAGCGCCACAAGAAGGTACTGAAACAGGCCAAGGGCTATTACGGCAACAAGAGCCGTTCATTCCGGGCCGCCAACGAACAGGTCATGCGGTCGGGCAACTACGCCTTCCGCGACCGTCGCGCCCGCAAGGGTGAGATGCGTCGTCTGTGGATCCAGCGGATCAACGCCGGAACCCGGCAGCACGACATGAGCTACAGCCGGTTCATCGCGGGCCTGAACGCCGCAGGCATCGAAGTCGACCGCAAGATCCTCTCGGACCTCGCGATCACCGATCCAGCCGCGTTCGCCAAGCTCGTCGACGCAGCCAAGGCCGCGCTCGACTGACGACCCGTCGAGTGTCTGGGTCCTCCCCGGCCCCGTCCCCGGGAGGACCGAGCTGCTCACTCGGCCACACTGTTGCACGATGAGTGCGCTGGCGTTCAACAATTCACGAGTACAGCAACTGCGGCGCCTGATCGGGCGCCGTAGTTCGCGTCACGAGGAGGGTCGGTTCGTCGTCGAGGGACCGGTGCTCGTTGCCGAGGCCGTCGCCGCCGGCTGGGAGTGTGAGGCGCAGTTCGTTGCCGAGGAAGCCGATGGCGTGGCCGAACCGGGCGTGGCAGGAGCCGGGCCGGTGATCGAGTTGGCCGAAGGAGTCCTCGACCGGGTGGCGTCGACGCAAACGCCGCAGAATCCGATCGCCATCGTCAAGATGCGTGACCACGGCGCGGTGGAACGCCTGCTCGCGGCCGCGTCGTTCGTGGTCGTGCTCGATCGCGTCGGCGATCCCGGCAATCTCGGAACGGTCCTTCGCTCGGCGGAGGCATCCGGTGCAGATCTTGTGGTGCTCACCGCCGGCAGTGTCGATCCCTACAACCCGAAGACCGTCCGAGCTTCCGCCGGTGCGCTGTTCCACGTGCCGGTGGTCGAGGCGACGCTCGATGACGTTTTGGCGTCCGGGCTCGTCACGATCGGTACGTCCAGCCACGACGCTCCCGGTCGGACCGTCGAGGCCTACACCGACGCCGACCTGACCGGTCGGACTGCTCTGGTGATGGGCAACGAGGCCGCCGGCCTGCCCGATGAGTGGTCCGACACCGTCGGGCCGGTTCGGCGTTGGGTCACGATTCCGCACGTGGGGCGCAGCGAGTCGCTCAACGTCGCCATGGCGACAACCGTGCTCGTGTTCGAAGCGGCTCGCCAGCGCAGTCGCTGATCTCCGTCACGATCGGATTGCCGCCTCGACGAGCGCGACGGACGCATCGACGTCCCCGCGAACGAGGGGAATCCGGTGCGCGTGTGGACGCTGATCGAGCAGCCCGGCCAAGCGGTCGTACATGCCGCCGAGCGCGTCGGGATCGCTCGATCGGTCGACGAGAAGCTCTGCGTCCCGATGGGTCCCTCCAGTGGGACTGCGCCGTCGTGTCTCGAACGCCTCCAGAGCCTCGGCCCGATCGATGACGAGTGCCACCTCGATGAAGCGCGTCGAGGAGGCGGCCGCGACGCGTTCCAGTTCGTGGATGAAATCGACACGAGCCAGGAACTGTGGCACCACGACGTCGTGTCCGGCGCTGAGGTGGGTACGGATCATCGACACCGCGAGCGAACGAGCGGCGAGACCGGCCGCCTCCGGATCGTCGAACCACCCGCCGAGCTGACCCCGAATCACGTCGATGTCGAGGTTGAGGG
The DNA here is from genome assembly GCA_963774765.1 of Ilumatobacteraceae bacterium. Taxonomy (GTDB): domain Bacteria; phylum Actinomycetota; class Acidimicrobiia; order Acidimicrobiales; family Ilumatobacteraceae; genus Sva-07. Next base: position 460,824 of record CAVZGP010000009.1, on the reverse strand, counting down.
CCATCGGCCGTTTCGCGACGAGAGCGACGGCGATCGTCGACTTGCCGGACGCGGGCGGTCCGTTGACGAGTACGAGCACGGCCACGCATCGAGCGTAGGCAACGATGGCGTCGGTCCCCGGGATGGAGCAGACTCGTCGGATGCACGATGGAGACCGGATGCTCATCCCGTGTCAGGGAGGGCCAACAGGATGGCGGGCAGCGACGTTTCCTCCAGCGATCGAGTTCGAGACCGACGACGGCATCTACGTTCTGATCGACGACGGCGCACCGAGCGAATGGAGCTACGCCTTCGTCGCGACCGGAGCGAGGCCGTGACGACCGATGTCGTGCCGATCCTGCGAGTTGCCGACGCCTCGCGCGCTGTTGCCTGGTACCGCCTGCTCGGCTTCGAACAGCTCTTCGAGCATCGCTTCGAGCCGCATCTGCCCGCCTACGTCGGGATCCGTCGCGAAACAGCGCAGATCCACCTCTCTGAGCACGTCGGTGATGCCAACCCTCACGGGCTCGTCTACATCTGGGTCGACGACATCGACGCGGTGGGCGTCGAGTTCGGGGTTGGCGTCGACGATCAACCGTGGGGTCGAGAGATCGATCTCACCGATCCCGACGGCAACCGAGTGCGCCTGGCGGAACCGGTTGATGCGGCTGACGACATCACGACCGTGGACGACGCCACCACGGCGACGCTGTTCGAACTCGAACGATCGATGTGGACCGACGCCACCCGTGGTGACCCATCGTGGATGGACGAGCACCTGACCGAGACGTTCACGGAGTTCGGATGGTCCGGGCGTCGGTACACCCGCGATGCGATCCTCGATGTCGACATCGGCCCGATCGAGACAGAACTGAGCGACATGGAGGTTCGGTCCCTCGGCCCTGACGCAGCGCTCGTCACATATCGCAGTATCGAGACCAGGGGTACGGGCCAGCGGGCATCGGTCTGGATTCGTCGACGCGGCCGTTGGCGCCTCGACTTTCATCAGGGCACCCCATCGACCTGACCCAGCGTCACGCCGTGCCGGGCCTGCGGTGACGTCACTCCTCGGAAACGTCAGTCGAGACCGTCGAAGGCGGCTGGATACGCGACCGTGCCGCGCAACGTGTCGTCGGTCGCGTCGAACGACGACAACAACAGGACCTGGCCAGCCGCGTCTGGGAGCCCACTCGGGCAACGGCAACGTGATGCCGTGATCGGCCGCGGCGACGAAGCCGAACCGGGAGTAGTAGGCCGGGTTCCCTTCGAGCACGACGAGTGGCTCGCCTCGCTCGTCGGCGATCGCCGTGGCCGCCCGCACGAGCGCTCCCCCCACACCGGTGCCCTGCGCGGCGGGTGCGACAGCGAGCGGCGACAGCATGACGATCGACCGGTCGCTCGGCGTGGACGTCCGCAGCAGCGCCCGGCTGATCATGACGTGGCCGACCACACCGAGATCGTCGATCTCGGCGACGAGGTCCATCGACGGCTCGTACTCGGGCGACGTGCGAATTCTTTCGACCAGCTCGGCCTCGGCATCGGAACCGAACGCGGCGGCAACCACGCGCTTGATTGCATCGTGATCCAGCACGCCGGCGCGGCGGATCACCCGGTTCATGGTCGCGCAACCGCATTGTGCATTCGGACGATGCTGAAGTCCCACTCGTCGGACTGGACGCCATCGTGGAGCGGCCAGAGCGACGGCACGGCCCGCAACTCGATGGCGGCACGTACGTGTGCCTCGAGCAGATCTTGGATCGGCTCCACCTCGACCGGCACGACGGAGTCGGTGCTCGTCCAGTACCCGCTTGCCTTCGGCCAGGGATCGAACTGTCCAGCATCGAAGGAGTACCGGAACAACCGAGTCGTTCGGATCCTGTCGATCCAGCCGAGTTCGACGGCGTGGACCCGCAGCGCTGTGGTGCACAACGCCGACCGGAACCCGTCGACCTCGGCGGGCACCCTTGGCCATGCCGTCACGCGAGGGCACTCCCGCGGGAACCAGTAGAGCGGTGCGTGGGCGTCGTCGATCGCCCAGACCGCAGGTGGCTGCGCCGGGTTCGAACGTGGGACGTGAGGCGCGAAACGATCGATCGACGCGTCCTCGCTGAAGTGGTACACGATGTGCACACCGCGAGTCTTGTCGATCGGGCGACATCGAACCCGGTCGTTCACCCGCCGCCGTATGGCACCGTGATGATCTCGAAGAGGTGATCATCGGGACTGGCGAAGTAGACGCCGCGGCCGCCGTCATGACGGTTGATCGTTCCGCGCTCGGTTCCGTCCGGGATCGGCCCAGTGGGCGAGTCCGTCGGCTCGAATGCGTCCGAGGATCGCGTCGAAGTCGTCGTCGTCGACGAGGAACGCATAGTGGCCGGTGGTGAAGGCCCCGTCGGGCCCGTAGCTGTCGAAATCGAAGTCGATCCCGTCATCGGTCGTCACCTGCCAGAAGACGCTGAAACGGATCGGGTCAGCCAGATCGAAGAGTTCGCTGAACCAGCGGGCCGAGCGTTCGCCGTCGACGGCGGGGATGATCGTGTGGTCGAGTCGGATTGCCATGGGTTCAGCGGAGTTCGAACGGCGGGTAGCGGTCGGTGACGAGCAGTAACGCATACGCGTACACCCGCGGGCTCCACCGTCCGACGCCGACGACGTCGTCGAAAAGTCCTCTTGGGTAGCGACCGGTGAACAGGATTGCGAACCATGCGAACACGACGGCGAAGAATGCACCGATCCACAACCAGAACAAGATCAGCAAGTGCGGGATCGCCAGGAACCACTTCACGAGCGGCAACCATCGATTGAGGTCGCGTTCGACATCGTCGGGGTCGTCGATGTCGAAGTGCACGATCCGCTCGTCGACGGTGGAGGGATAGCTGTCGGCGAGGAGGGCCAAGTTGGCCCCGGTCGTGACGCGGTTCAGTTGCTCGGGGTGGTCGATCGTCAGCCGAGCCGGAGAGGGCCCAGCGCTCGCGGCGGGCGTGGGTCCTGACATCGGCGGGGGAGGAGGTGGTGGGGCAGGCGGAGGTGGTGGGGCAGGCGGAGGCGCTGGAGGGGGTGACATCGACATGGTCGGTCTCCTTTCGTTCGGTACGCCTCAATCGTGCGCCAACTCCCCGCTGCCGACAAGGGCCAACAACCCGATTCGCTCTCGGCCGTTCGGCCGTTCGGCCGTTCGGCCTTGGGCCGATGGAGCCAAGCGTGCGGCAGGGCTGGAGCATTCCCGACAGAACCTGTACGTCGGTTGAGATGGCGGAGCGCTAACCTCGCACCCGTGCAGACACAGTTGCAGCGATTTCGACGCCCCGGCTGAACCGGGGACACGCCACTCGCTCCTGTGCCGTCTCCAGCGTTCGTCCGGGGTCTCCGCCTGATCGTTCCTCGTTCGACGCCCACGAAAGGTCCACGTGCTCACTGACATCACCGCCGCCCGCGACGCCGCACTCGCCCAGATCGCCACGGCGACGGGCCTCGACGACATCGCATCGCTCACCCCACGACTCGTCGGCAAGAAGGGCGACCTCGCCCAGCTCAAGACCCGGCTGGGGTCGCTCGAATCGATCGACGACAAGAAGGCCGCCGGCGCCGCCATCAACGAGGCGCTCACGGCGGTCACCGATGCCCTCGACGCTCGTCGTGATGCACTCGGGGCCGAGGCGATCGCCGGGCGTGTCCAGGCCGAGCGGCTCGACCTCACCGAGTTCGTCGGCAAGCCGACCCGCGGTCACGCTCACCTGGTCACCCAGGCATGGGAACGGCTGGAGGACGTGTTCATCGGCCTCGGGTTCCAAGTCGCCGAAGGCCCGGAGGTCGAGACCGACTGGCACAACTTCGAGGCCCTGAACATGCCGATCGGGCATCCCGCCCGAGGTGAATGGGACACGTTGTTCGTCGACCATGTCCCTCCGGGTGGAGAACCCGGCACGACGGTGCTGCGCACGCACACGTCACCCGTCCAGATCCGCACGATGCTCGAGAGTGAGCCGCCGATCTACATCGTTGCACCAGGGCGCGTGTTCCGCCGCGACACGCCGGACTCGACGCACATGCCGGTGTTCCATCAGATCGAGGGCCTGGTGATCGACCGCGACATCACGATGGCCGACCTGGCCGGCACGATCGATGCCTTCACCAAGGCGTTCTTCGGCCCCGGCTTCACGTCGCGCCTGCGACCGAGCTACTTCCCCTTCACCGAGCCCTCCGCGGAGTTCGACATCCAACGCCCGGACGGCGGTTGGATCGAACTCGGGGGCTGCGGCATGGTGCACCCGAACGTGTTGCGCGCCGTCGGCCTCGATCCGGAGGAGTGGAGCGGTTTCGCGTTCGGCTTCGGTATCGATCGCATGGCCAAGGAGCGTCACGGTGTCGACGACATTCGTGAGATGTACACCGACGACATTCGATTCCTGGAGCAGTTCTGATGAAGATCCTTCTGTCCTGGCTCAACGAATACGGCGACTTCGGCGACCCGACGAACGTCGACGACGTCCACGAGGTTGCGATGGCTCTCACGTCGCTCGGCCTCGAGGTCGACTCCGTGACCACCGTCGGTGAGACGGTGCCCGGCGTCGTGACCGCTCGGGTCCTGAGGCTCGAGCAGCATCCCGACGCCGCCAAGGTGCAACGCGTCTACGTCGACGCAGGCGACGGCCACGAGCGCCACGTCTGGTGCGGCGCGTTCAACATGGCTGCAGGCGACATCGTTCCGCTTGCGACGCTCGGAACGACGATGCCGAACGGGATGACGATCGAACGGCGCGGCATCCTCGGTATCGACTCCGAAGGGATGCTGTGCTCGGCCAGCGAGCTCGGCCTCGGTGACGACCACTCGGGCATACGAGTGCTGCCGCCGGACGTGCAGCTCGGACGTCCATACGGTGAAGCGCTCGGGCTCAGCATCGACGTGCTGATCGATGCCGATGTCACGCGAAATCGCCCTGATTGCTGGGGCTACGTCGGCATCGCCCGAGATCTCGCCGCGAAGCTCGGCGTCGAGTTCCGTCCGCCGTCTCCGACGCTGACCGTCACCGGTGATGAACGAGCGGCCCCGGTCGAGATCGTCGGCGGCGATCGCTGCGGCCGATTCACCTCGACCGTGATCTCCGGCATCGAGGTCAAGGCATCCGCGGAGTGGATGGCGCGTCGGCTGGCCGCGGCAGGGATGCGCCCGATCAGCAACGTCGTCGATGTCAGCAACTACGTGATGTTGGAGCTCAATCAGCCCAATCACGCGTATGACCTCGCCACGCTCGGCGGTGGCGGCTTCCGGATCCGTCTCGCCGAGGATGGCGAACACCTCACGACCCTCGATGGGGAGGACCGCACCTTCACCCACGATGACCTGTTCATCTGCGATGCCAACGACACGCCGATCGGACTGGCCGGCATCATGGGTGGACTCGACACGGAGATCAGCGACTCCACCACCACCGTCGCGCTGGAGATGGCGTGGTTCTCGCTCGTCGGGATCGGGCAGTCCGTCACGCGCACGAACCTGCGATCCGAGGCCTCCGCACGCTTCGAGCGCGGTGTCGATCCGTACGGCATGCCGCTCGCGATCGCCCGCTTCATCGAACTGCTCGGCGAGACATGCCCTGAACTGGTCGTGCACGCCGGCGCCGTCGACACTCGCAGCGCATCCCTCCCCGCCGAGCACCGTTCGGTGCCGGTGCGCATCAGTGCCGTCAACCGGATCCTCGGCACCGAGCTGAGCGCCGACGACCTGCCGCCGTTGCTCGACCCGATCGGCTACACCGTGTCGGGTGCCGGCGACACGAGAGACGTTCTCCTGCCGAGCTGGCGCCTCGACTCGACCGAGGAGGTCGACGTGATCGAGGAGGTCGCCCGCCACTACGGCTACGACCGCCTCGGCAAGACCGTGCCGAAGTCCGTGGTGCATGGCGAACTCAGCGTTCGTCAGCGTCGACGTCGCCTGGCCCGCGAGGTGCTGCTCGGCCTCGGGATCTCCGAGGCGATGCCCAACCCGTTCCTCGCGCCCGACACGCTGGCGAAGGTGGGCCTCCCATCGGACGCCCTCCGGATCACGAACCCGCTCGTCGCCGAGGAGAGCGTGCTGCGCACCTCGCTGCGGCCGGGACTGCTGCGCGCGATCGCCTACAACGAGTCGCATCGCCGCACCGGTGTCGCGTTGTTCGAGATCGGGCACGTCTATCCACCAGCCGTTGGCGAGCTTCCCGGCGAGTACGAGGCCCTCACGGTGGTGCTCGCCGGAAGGGAAGCGCCGGCGGCGATGGCGGTGTGGCGAGAGCTTGCCGACGCCCTCGGCGCTGGGGCGCGCATCGACCAGTCGAAGGTGCCCACAGGCCTCCATGCGACCCGATCGGCCACGTTGCAGGCCGGCAAGGACCCGCTCGGCGCAGTCGGCGAGGTGGCGCCAGACGTGCTGGCGGCGTTCGATGTGAACGAGCGAGTGGCGATCCTCGAACTCGACCTCGACCAGATCCTCGACCGCGAGCCGAAGCCCACCCAATGGAAGCCGACGAGCCGGTATCCGTCGAGCGACCTCGACCTGTCGTTCGTGGTCCCCGACGACATCCCGGCCGAGAAGGTCGAGAAGGCCGTCCGCCAGGGCGCCGGCAACCTGCTCGTCGACGTCGACCTGTTCGACGTGTACCGCGGCGAGCGCGCTGCTGAAGGAACCCGGTCGTTGGCGTACCGCGTCCGCCTGCAGGCGGCGGATCGCAACCTCACCGATGCCGACATTGCCGACGTCCGGCGCGGCGTGGAGGCGGCGACCACGAAGCTTGGCGCCCAACTGCGGAGCTGAGCCGCTCGGGGCCGTCGGCGACGTGCAACTCGGCCATTGTGCGTCACGGACAGTAGTTGTACTGTCGCGACATGAAGCGCCGCCTTGGCGGGTTGCTCGTGTTCGCGGCGGTCGCGGTCTCGGCGTGCAGCGGTGGATCGGGTGGGAGCGGCACCGACGGCAGCCAGGCGACGCAGAGCCCACCGTCGAGCCCGGGCCAACTCGTTCCGGACGCGTCCGGCCTCACGCTCTCGCCTGACGACGGCGCAGGTCTGCGGTTGCAGCAGCATGTCGAGGCAGCGTTCGTCGACGCCCTCGCCGCCCACGGTGTCACGCTCGATGAAGCAGTGCTCCGCCAGTCGGGCTCGGCGTCGATCGCCGAGGCCGAGGAACGCCGCGCGGACGTCGAAGCGCAGGTGTCGGCGATCTTCGACAGCGCCGACGCTGGTGACGCCGAGCAAGGCGCGGATGTCACCATCGCCGGGTTCGCCTCTCCGGCCGCGGTCACACACGCCCGTCCGGTCGCACCAATGCCTGTGGCACAACCACCGTCGCAGGAGGGAGTGGACGGAGCACTCAAGATCGTCGGCATCTTCATGACGCTCTTGGTCAGGCACGACGGACCCGGTGACAGCGGGCCCACCGACATCGCCCTGTCCGAGGGGTTCAAGATGAGTCGAGAGCAGCGTGGCAGCCGAATCACGGTGACCGCCAAGCTCGACCCGGTGGCAGGGATGCCAGCGGGGTCGCCGCGAGCCAGCTACGAGATCCGGATCAGCTACAACGCCTGCCCCGACGAAGCGGGCGAATCCGGTTTCGAGATGTTCATGCGGTTCGATCTGTCGATGGATGTGCCCGGAAAGGGAGTCGTCTCGTCCGAACTCGAGTTCACGGCCACGGGCGCAGCGATCGTCGGCGACGACGCGAAGATCGCCGAGATGGTGACGGACATCGATGCCAGCCAGGCAACGCGCACCACTGCATCCGACGGCACTCAGTCAGACGCCTCGTACATCGAGGGGGCGTGGTCGATCGACGACCGATCGTTTTCCGGCAATGGGTCCACTGTCGACTCGATGACGGTCGGTCGGGCCTCCAGCACCGCGACGTCGGACGACTATGCAGCGATGGCACAACGTGCCTCCGACTTCGCGACATGGTTCACCGGACTCGCCCTGTTGACTGCGCAAGAGGGGTGGAGCAAGGGGCAGTGCATCGAGCTCATCGTCGACATGCCGTCGAGCGTCGCTCCGAGCTCACGCACCGACGCTGAGGCGACCGTCGAACACCGCTACGAGGAGCGGGTGCTGCAGCTGCCGATCACCGCGGAGGTCACGGCGGGGGGAGACACGATCGACCCTCCCGAGGCGACTGGCGACCCGGCCACGTTCACCTACGTCGCACCGGCCGCCCCCGGCGAGGCGACGCTCACGTTCGAGGCGCGCTCGAAACGTGGCGTCGACCAGAAGACCGTTGTCGTGAAGATCGAGGCCGGCGCGATCGACCTCACACTGACCGGCACCATCTCGTACCGCATGCCTGGCGAGGTGCAGATCGGGGGCACGGTCACGATCGGCAAGTTGTTCATGGGCCAATACAGCGGCGACGACCCGGACCTCGTCGGCAAATGGGTGGGTGAGGGCGGTGTCGAGATCGCGCTGTCTGCCCAGATTCCCGGCTGTGGCCTGGCCACGGGCACCCAGACCGGCGGACGCGTCACCATCGTCGGCACACCGCAGGATCTCGACGGCCAGCCCGCGCTTGCGCTGTTCTCCGAGGAGATGGAGGGCGGTATCGCAACGATGACCTGCGGTGCGGCCGGCGCCATGCTCGACGGTGGCGGGATCAGCATCGGTGCCGGTCTCGTGAACCTCGGCAACGTCGTCATCCCTCTCGCGCCCGGCACCTACCCGTTCGAGAAGTCGGGTGTCGCGGCTGGGGTCGATTTCGAGGTGGCGGGTCAGGCCGTGGTCGAGGAGTCGGCCGACTTCCCCGAATAGTCGGCCAGCACTGCTTTCGGGTGCTCCGTGGCGGTTGCTCAGAGCGAGTCGGCGAACGCCTTGATGTCGCGGACCGTCGCTGCAACCACGTCGGGCATCGCGTCGGCGAACAGGCAATCGCCGGCATGGCAGGTGCCGTTGACCGTGCGACTCACCGCGGAGACACCGGCGCCGAGCAGCTTGCGGAAGTAGACGAGACCCTCGTCTCGAAGCGGATCGAGTTCGTTGACCGAGATGACGTGTGGTGGCAGTCCCGCGAGATCGCTCGCGGCAGCGTGCATCGGCCAAGCGAGCGCATTCGTCGTGTTGGCGCCCTCGGGGTCGTATGCCTTCGCCATGGCTCCCATGTTCTCGACGTCGAGGAAGTACTTGTCGTTCTCGAACATCGAGGTCAGTTCGGCAGGCGGGGCCCCGTACGCGCCGGAGATGTACGGGCACTGGGCGTACACGCCGGCGATGCCGTCGATCCAGCCCTCCTCGTTTGCTTTGAGCGCAGTGGCGATCGACAGGTTGCCGCCACCCGACTCGCCGGACATGACCACGGTGGACACTCCCAAGGACGCTCGGTTCGCGATGACCCACTGCGCCGCGCTCGCACAGTCGTTCAGGCCGGCGGGGAACGGGTGCGGCCCCAGTGCGCCGCCGGCGTTGCGGAACTCGACGCCGACCACGACCAGGCCCGTCGCCGCGAGCATGTCACGCCAGGCGGCGTAGCCGGGATCGGCGGCAGTGAGAATCGTCATGCCACCGCCATGGGTGTGGACGATGCAGGGAAGTGCAGCGTCGACGCCGTCGGGACGATGGACGTACAACGTGATGTCGTTGCCATCAGAACCCGTGATCGTCTCGACGGTCGATGACACACCTGGCGTTGCAGTGGGCTGGTTCACCATCCCGAACGCCATCTGGAACCCGGCTTCGGCGAGCATGCACGCCTCCAAGATCTCCTCCAACGAACTGGCTGCCGTGACCGGCGACGGCGGCGGGGCCACATCGAGGCCGATCGGGGCCATTGCTGCCAGCATTCGCGGGTCGGCGCGTGGATCGTCGCGGAGGTCGAGATCCGGGGTGCCCAGTCGGCCGGGCAGAAGTGGTGAGGTGGTCATGGCGGGTCCCCCTTGTTGACGAATGCCCAGTCTTCCATCGATGGCCGACGTGCTTGGACACGACCGCGCCACAACGGTTTGACACGGCTGCGAAGCTGAAGTGCATGGTTGCACCTGGAGAAACCGATCTCGACCTCATGCTCGCGACATTGGCCGTGCAGCGACGGCCGGGCGTGTTCGCCTACATCGCCGTCGAGGTTCCCACGCCCGGGCTGATTGCCGCGGCGCATGCGGTCGTCAAGGAGGGTCGCCTGACCACCATCGTGTTGCCGGTTGAGGCCGCTGAACGCGCCGGGCAGGCGACCACGGTTCAATTCGCCTGGCTCACGCTGACCGTTCAGTCGAGCCTCGACGCTGTCGGCCTGACCGCTGCGGTGAGTGCGCAACTCGCGGCACTCGACATCTCGTGCAACGTGCTCGCCGGCTACCACCACGATCACCTGCTGGTGCCCGTCGATCGCGTCGACGACGCCATCGCCGCGCTGACCACCTGATCGTTACATCTGGGGTCAGACCCCTGGTGAAATCAGATGCGAGCCGAGGTGAGGCCGGCGGTGTCGATTCCGAACTCGGCGGCGGCGAAGTCCCAGAAGGCCGCGGCTCGTGCGCCGGTCGACGGGCCGATCGGTGTCGACGTCTGGACGTAGAGGCAGCGGACATAGCCGGCACCGGCTGTGACGCGCCCGGCAACGGGGCCGTCGACGTCTGCCCACGACCATGCGTTGTCGCGGTACTGGATGGGCTCGGACTCGAGTTCTGCGTCGAAGTCGAAGCCTCCCGTCCACGTGCCGCCGCCGCGCCGTGCATCACCGAGGGCGACGACATCGGCTTCGAGTTCGACAGCGCTGCGGCCGATGTCGTGCCCGCCGACGATCAGATCGTTGACGAGCACCATCGGAATCCCGGCGCCGCGGGCCATCGTCATGATGCCCGCGCCGAACCGCGGGTTGAGTTCCGTCGGAAGGAACCCCTCCGCGGTCACCACGCCATCGACGGTGAACGTGCCGCGGAACTCGACCTCATCGCGCAGTTGAATCCCGGCACGACGAGCGACATTGCGCATCTGCTCGCGCACCACCGGCTCCGGATCCCAAAATGTGGTGCATCCGCTGTAGACGAACTCGTGCCCACGTCGCAGCGTCACCATCTCGACGGGACGCAGCACGGCGATGCCGTCGGGAAGCACGATGCCGTGAATCGAACACGGGACACCCTCGAGAAAGGGCATGATCCGCACCGAGTCGCACATCTCGTGCAGGCTCACCCTGGCGTGCCTTCGGGATGGTTCGTCGTTGACCCAGAAGGTCTGACTCGCGCCGCCATGAAAGCCGTCGCGGGCGTCGGCCGCCCAGACCGTGCCGTCGCCACGATCGAGCGTCGCCGATGCGCTGACGGCCTGGTCCATCGGCACGACGGTCGAAGGTGCCCGCTCGATGCCGGCACGATCCCAGAACGCGTCGACGACGACCTTGTCCTCGAGTGCCACCCACTCCGGGCGTCGGTACGAAACGAGTGAGCGCCCGTCCAATGCGGCCGCCGTCGACAGGAACGTGCCGATCACGATCGCGTCATGACGCGGATCGAAGGCGTTGATCGCCTCGACCATCTCGGAGGTCGGGTCGTGCAGGGTCCGGTCAGCCGCGTGGATCCGCTCCATCTGGGAGAGCTCCGACGGTGGTTCGACGATCACGGTGGGCACATCGGGCAGCGGACCGGCACCACGACCCTCGGTGGCGATCACGAGCAGCTTGCTCACGCCGGCCGATCGCAGCAGCTCGATGTGTTCGGTCCATGACGATCCCATCGCGCCCGCCAGGACCACCGATCGGCCACCGAATGCCCGTCGCATCGGCTCGATCCACCACTCGTCCATCATTGGACCGTAGCGTCACCGTCGTGTTCGAGATCTTGACGTTTCGGCTGGCGCCCGGTGTCGACGAGACAACCTTCCGCGCGATCGACGCACGGGTCCAGGTCGAGTTCGCCTACCAGCAACCGGGATTCGTCCGCCGAACGCTCGGACGTCATGACGACGGACGCTGGCTGGTCATCACGATCTGGGCCGATTCCGAGTCGGGGATCGCGGCGCAGCAGGCGTTCGAAGCAGACGATCTCGGCAACGAATTCGCTGCGCTGCTGGTCGACGTCGTCGTCGAGCGCTTCCACGGCGCAGGTTGAGTGGCTGCGACTACTGCTGCACCAGCACGAGGGGATTCCCCTCCGGATCTTCGATGGCCGCAATGGTCGGGCCGCCCGGCACGTCGAAGGGCTCTGAGACAACGGTGCCGCCGAGTCCCGGCACCCGGCCGAGCGAGTCGATGAGATCGCGTACCTGGATGTAGAGCGCGAGCCCGGAGCGGTCGCTCTGGCGCATGTGGCCGGCAGGACCCGGCTCTGGTCCGCCGAGCCCGCTCGGCACGTTCATGATCGGACCGTCGCCGATGGGCCAGTTGAACAGCTCGCCGTAGAACCGTCGCTGTCTCTCGGGGTTGCGAGCGAGGATCTCGAAGTGGACGATCGGTCGAGCCCAGTCGGCGGTCATTGGCCCAACCTACGGTGCTGCGACGCAACGGTCGTCAGGAGCAGTGGCAACGGGGCGGGCGTCGGAACACGAAGAGATCGAGTCACCTGACGTTCGTACGCGCCGCCGGGATCGCGTCGAGCCGTTCCGGATCGATCGGCTCACCCGTCTCCTCGTCGAGCCCGTACGTGCCCAGCTCGATGCGATGCAGAGCGGCGTCGATCTCGACGATCGAGTGCGCAAGGTCCGAGCGCAGGTTCAATTCGGTCGTCGCCATCGACGTGTCAGCGGCCGCATCTCCGCCGAGCATGTCGATCGGGCCGTCGCCGGTGCGGTCGTGTTCGACGTCGTCGAGTTGACGTTGTAGGTGTGCTCGTTCCTCGAGGAGACGTTTGCGGGAGTGGTCCAGGTCGGCCATGGCGCGTCATCGTGTCACTCGCGTGGTGCTGGAGTCCAACGACCACGTCGGCGTGGTCGGAGTCGTCAGTTCGCGTTGAGGTCGTCGGGTGCGTCCGCGAGCCAGGCGAGACGACCGGGCTGTCGGCGAAGGACCGTACGCCACAGTTCGTCGGGGTCGCCGGAGAACACATCGCCGGGCTCGGAATCGAGCACCAGCCAGGCGCCGGCCTCGATCTCTCCTTCGAGTTGGCCCGGTCCCCAGCCGGCGTAGCCGCGGAAGACACGGACTCCGTGAACTTCCGCGGCAACGAGTGCCGGATCGGCGGTGAGGTCGGCCGATGCGATCGTGCCGACGATGGGAGAGAGGTACTCGCCGTGATCCGCGAGCGGGCGTTTGGTCTCGGCCAACGCGATCAGCGCCGACTCCTCGACCGGGCCTCCGGAGAACACCGATGACGGCACCGATTGCAGGTCGATCCACCGGTCGAGTGGTTCGTCGAGCGCCTCGCAACTCGGTCGGTTGATCACCACGCCGATCGCGCCCTCGTCGTGGTGTTCGAGCACGAAGATCACCGTTCGGTCGAAGTTTGCATCCTCGAGGGGTGGCGTGGCCACGAGGAGGCGTCCCTTCGTGGGCGGCGTCCCGGGAATCATCACGTCCAGTCTGCCAGTAAAACCTGTGAGCGATGAGGTTCCGCTCGACCTGTCCGCGCGGAAACTCATCGCTCGACGAATGACGTTGGATGAACATACGAAGTCGTGTATGGTCATGCAATGATCCGCGTCGGAATCGTCGGGGCGTCCGGGTACACCGGCGCCGAGTTGCTGCGTCTCGCTGCCCAGCACCCGGACTTCGAGGTGGTCGTCGCGACCGGTGATTCGATGGCGGGACGGCGAGCGGCCGACCTCTATCCTTCGCTGCAGGCGGTGTATCCCGATCTCGTCTTCTCCGAGTTCGACCGGTCCACCGTGGACGGGTTGGACCTCATCTTCCTCGGGTTGCCCCATGGCGCCTCGATGGAACTCGCCCCGTCACTCGTCGGCACGGTGGGCTGCGTCGTCGACCTGTCGGCGGCGTTCCGCCTGAAGGACCCCGCGGCCTACCCGACCTATTACGGCTTCGAACACACGCAACTCGACCTCCTCGACCAGGCCGTGCTCGGCCTCCCCGAACTGCATCGCGCGGAACTGAAGGGTGCACCACTCGTCGCCACCCCCGGCTGTCACGTGACCGCCGCGGTCCTCGCGTTGCGGCCGCTGGTCGAGGCGGGGCTCGTCGAGACCACGGGGGTCGTCGTCAACACGCTCACCGGCATCACCGGGGCGGGACGAGCGCCGACCGACACCAACGTGTTCACGAACATCGACTCGAACGCGACTCCATACGGACTGATGTCGCATCGGCACACACCGGAGATGGAGCAGGAAATCGGCGCGCAACTGATCTTCACGCCGCACCTCGTTCCGATGAGCCGTGGCCTGCTCGCCACGTGCGCAGCGACGGCGACGCCCGGCTGCTCCGAGGCCGCTGTCACCGACGCGCTCCGCTCGTTCTACGCCGACGAGCCGTTCGTCGCAGTGCTCGATGGACCGCCGGCAACCAAGTCGGTGCTCGGCTCGAACGCCGCTCACGTCAACGCCCGCTACGACGAACGCACCAACACCGTGCTGGCCATGTGCGCCATCGACAACCTCACGAAAGGCGCGTCGGGCGGCGCGGTGCACGCCGCAAACATTGCGCTCGGCCTCGACGAGACTGCCGGACTCTCGATGATCGGACTCGCACCATGACCGGCCCCGAACCACAGCCGGAGAACGAAGCAGCGTCACTCAAGGCATCCGTCCTCGTCGAAGCCCTGCCGTACATCCGACGATTCGCCGGAAAGACCGTGGTGGTCAAGTACGGTGGCAACGCGCTCGCGGGCACGTCCGATCACGACGCGCTCACGCTGTTCGCCGAGGACATCGTGCTGATGCGCCTCGTCGGGATGCGTCCGATCGTCGTGCACGGCGGAGGTCCACAGATCTCCGAGATGATGGAACGGCTCGGCAAGCAACCCGAATTCGTCGACGGCCTTCGGGTCACCGACGCCGAAACCGTCGACATCGCCCGGATGGTGTTGAAGGGGCAGGTCAACCCGCAGCTCGTGGCTGCGATCAACGTGCACGGCCGATTCGCCGTTGGCATCAGCGGCGTCGACGCCGGACTGATTCGAGCCACCGCACGCAACGAGCGGCTCGGGTTCGTCGGCGATGTCACCGCGATCAACCCGGAGGTGATCCACGGACTGATCGACGACGAGTTCATTCCAGTCATCGCCACGATCGGCAGCGACGAGTTCGGCCAATCGTTCAACATCAACGCCGACACCGTTGCCGGGGCCATCGCGGAGGCGATCGGGGCCGAGAAGCTCGTCTATCTCACCGACATCGAGGGCCTCCGACGCGACGTCGCCGACGCCGCCAGCTTGATCCGTCAGGTCACCGCGGATGAACTCGACCAGCTGATCGCCGAGGGCATCATCGCGGGCGGCATGATTCCCAAGGTCGCCAGCTGCACCCACGCCGTGCGCAACGGCGTGCACCGAGCCCACATCCTCGATGGCCGAATCGCTCACGTGCTCCTCCTCGAGATCTTCACCGACGCCGGCATCGGCACCATGGTGATGCACCATCGCAACGAACCCGCAGGCAACGAACCCCGGGAAGGGGCAACCGGATGACCACCTCCTCGTCACACGCGTTCGACCACGCACCCATGTCGAACTGCCCGTTCATGCCCGTGTTCGGACCGCCCGCGATCATGTTCGAACGGGGCCGAGGCACCGAGCTGTGGGACTCGGACGGCAAGCGATACCTCGACTTCCTCGCCGGGATCGCCGTCGTGTCGCTCGGACACTCGAACCCGGTCGTCGCCGAAGCGGTGGGCGATCAACTCGAGCGGCTCCTCCACGTGTCGAACTTCTTCGCCAATCCGGTTGCCACAGAAGCCGCCGTGAAGATCAACGAGCTGTTGCTGGAAGCGACCGGTCACCGGGGCCAGATCTTCTTCACGAACTCCGGCGCCGAATCGAACGAGTGCGCCATCAAGCTCGCCCGCAAGCATGGCGGTCGTGGCCGACACACGGTCGTCAGCGCACTCGGCAGCTTCCACGGCCGCACACTGGCCACGCTCGCCGCCACCGGACAACCCGCCAAGCACGAACCGTTCGTGCCGATGCCCGATGGCTTCCGTCACGTCGCGTGGGGCGACCTCGACGCGATGCGCCAGGCGGTCGACGGCACGGTCGCTGCGGTCTTGATCGAGCCGATCCAGGGCGAGGGCGGCGTTCACCCGGCGACCACCGAATACCTGCAGGGCATTCGCGAGCTGTGCGACGAGACCGGAGCATTGATGATGGTCGACGAGATCCAGACGGGCTTCGCCCGCACCGGACGTTGGTTCGGGTTCGAGCACTCCGGCGTGAGCCCCGATGTGGTGACGCTGGCCAAGGCGATGGGCAACGGCATGCCGGTCGGGGCGTGTTGGGCGCGCGCCGATGTGGCTGCCGTGTTCCAGCCCGGCGACCACGGCAGCACCTATTCCGGCACAGCGATCGCCACCGCTGCCGTCAACGCCGTCATCGACGAGATGCAGCGTCTCGACGCGCCGGCGGTTGCCGTGCGTCAAGGTGCGCGGATCACCGGCGCCCTGCGGTCCGTACCCGGCGTCGTCGACGTACGTGGGCACGGTCTGATGCTCGGAGTCGAACTGGCCGAGGGCATCGACGCAAAGGCCGTCTACAACGATCTGCTCGCACTCGGACTGATCGTCAACGCCGTCACGCCGACCACGCTGCGATTGGTGCCGCCGATCACCGTGACCGACGACGAGGTCGACGAGGCCGTCGCGATGATCGCCGCGTCGCTGGCTGGGGCATTCGGCGACGAACTCGTGGAGGAGGCGCGATGACCGCACCCAACCGACACCTGCTCGACGTGACCGACTTCTCCACCGAGGAGATCAGACAGATCCTCACACTCGCTGAGGCACCGATCGATTCACTCGGCCGGCCGCTCGACGGTCGGGGTGCGGCGCTGATCTTCGAGAAGCCGTCGAATCGCACCCGTCACTCGATGGAGATGGCCGTGTCGCAGCTCGGTGGTCATCCGATCTATACCCGTGGTGAGGAGGTCGGCTTCGACACCCGCGAACCGGTCGAGGACGTGGCCAAGGTGATGGAGGGCTACCACGCACTGATCGCCGCTCGGGTGTTCGACCACCTCACTGTCACCCGGATGGCGGCCGTGGTCGACATTCCGGTCGTCAACATGCTGTCGGATCATTCACACCCGCTGCAAGCGTTCGCGGATGCGTTGACGATGCAGCAGTGTCTCGGCGACCTCGCCGGCAAGACCGTGGCCTACGTCGGAGACTTCAACAACGTGGCCCGATCGCTCGCCGAGATCTCGGCGCTGCTCGGGATGCACATCCGCTTCGCGTGTCCACACGGTTTCGATGCTCCGCTGGTGGAACTCGAACGCTTCGCGCTGCTCGGCGCAGCATCGGTCGAGCAGTCGCACCGCCCTGCCGACGCCGTTGCCGGTGCCCATGCCGTCCACACCGATACGTGGGTGTCGATGGGTCAGGAGGTCGAGAAGCAGGAGCGGTTGCAGCGGTTCGAGGGATACACCGTCGACACAGACATGATGGCACTCGCCGATCCGACGGCGGTGTTCATGCACTGCCTGCCCGCCTACCGCGGCATCGAGGTGGCGGCGAACGTCATCGACGGTCCGCAGTCGGTCGTGTTCCAACAGGCCCACAACCGACTCCACGCTGCCCGCGGCGCCCTCGCCTTCCTCCTCCACTCGAAGTTCCCCGAGCCCAGCGCTCCGGGAACCACGATCCGCGGTACGCAATGAGCAAGGTCCAACGCCAGGCGACGATCAGCCGGATCATCGGCGACCACGAGGTCACCAGCCAGCCGCAGCTGATCGAGCTCCTCGCCGAGCACGGCATCGAGGCCACACAGGCCACGGTGTCACGTGATCTCGACGACATCGGTGCGATCAAGGTGCGGGTGCCGAGCGGGAACACCGTGTACACGATCCCGGAGTTCGCTCCTGATCGTCTGGCACCGGTCGACCAGCTCCGCCGGGTGATGGGCGAGTGGGTCGCCGAGGTCTCCTGCTCGGGCAACATCGTCATCCTGCGCACCCCTCCAGGCTGCGCTCACGTGGTCGCATCGGCGCTCGATCGCAGCCGGGTCGACGGGTTGCTCGGCACCGTCGCCGGCGACGACACGCTCATGTGCGTCTCGTCCGCCACCGACGGCTCATCGCTCGCCGCACACCTCCGCGATCTCGCAGGACTGGACTGACATGACCGACTTCGAGGGCGACAGCGACCACGGCGAGGCAAAGACGTTGTGGCATGGCCGGTTCGCCGGCGGCCCCGCCGAGGCGCTCATGGCGTACACGGTCAGCCTCCCGTTCGATCGCACGATGTGGCGCGACGACATCGCAGGGTCACAGGCCCACGTGCGGGGACTCGCACGAGTCGGACTGCTCACCGATGTCGAGCGCGACGCGGTGCTCGACGCACTCGATCGAGTGTCCACCGAGATGCAGTCCGACGAGTTCGTGTTCGTCGAGAGCGATGAGGACATCCACACCGCCGTCGAGCGGCGCGTCACCGAACTCGCCGGTTCAGCTGGTGGCAAGCTGCACACCGCTCGCAGCCGCAACGACCAGGTCGCCACCGATCTTCGCTTGTGGTGCAAACGTGAACTGCTCGACGTCGCCCGCGGGACACACGACCTGCAGCAGGTGCTGCTCCAGCGGGCGCTCGACGCCGGCGACACGTACCTGCCGGGCTACACCCACCTTCAGCGGGCGCAGCCAGTGCTGCTCGCCCATCACCTGCTGGCCCACGGCTGGGCGTTGGCGCGTGACGTCGATCGCCTGCTGGCCACCCGTACTCGTCTCGACGTGTCGCCGCTCGGTGCCGGTGCACTCGCCGGGTCTTCACTGCCGATCGACCCGGTGGGCAACGCCGCGGACCTCGGTTTCGCCAACGTGTTCGACAACAGCCTTGACGCGGTGAGCGATCGCGACTTCGTCGCCGAGGCCGTCTTCGACCTCGCACTCGTCGGGATTCACCTGTCGCGCATCGGCGAGGAGTGGGTGCTGTGGACATCCGGCGAGTTCGGTTTCGCCAAGCTCGACGACGGCTACGCGACCGGCTCGTCGATGCTGCCGCAGAAGAAGAACCCCGACATCGCCGAACTCGCCCGCGGCAAGAGCGGCCGACTGATCGGCAACCTCACCGGGCTACTGGCCACGCTGAAAGGCCTCCCGCTCGCCTACAACCGCGACCTCCAGGAGGACAAGGAACCCCTCTTCGACTCGGTCGAGCAGGTCAACCTTGCCGTTGCCGCGCTGACCGGCATGATCGCCACTGCCACCTTTGTGCCCGAAGCGATGCAAGCCGCGGCCGACGAGGAGACGATGGCAGCGACCGACCTCGCCGAGTACCTGGTTCGCTCGGGCACACCGTTCCGCGAGGCCCATGCGATCGTCGGCGCCCACGTGCGAGCGACGCTGGCGGGGGAGGGAGCGCTACGAGACCTCGTCGCCGCTGACCCGAGGTTGGGAGCCGAGGCGGCTGCGCTCGTGCGGCCAGGTGTCGGCGTTCAGATGCGGACCTCTCGCGGTGCCGCAGGTCCTGAGGCGCTGCCGCTGCAGCTCGAGTCGTACCGGGCGATGCTCGCCGCCGATCAGGAACGGCTGGCTCCCTGATCGAGCGCTCATGGTTCGCTCGGGACGCGCCGGTCGTTGCCCCGGACCTGCTCGGCAGACTGTTCGTCGTCGACCGTGACGGCGTACTCATGACGGGACGGATCGTCGAGACCGAGGCGTACCTGTCCGACGACCCGGCCAGCCATTCGTTCCGCGGGCCGACACCGCGCAACGCCGTCATGTTCGGCCCGCCTGGGCGCCTGTACGTGTACCGCAGCTACGGGATCCACTGGTGCGCCAACATCGTCACCGGCGCCGACGGAGATGGTCAGGCGGTGCTGCTTCGGGCGCTCGAACCCGTCGCGGGCGTCGACGAGATGCTCCGGCGGCGCGGACGTCTCCCGCTCGCTGACGGCCCCGGCAAGCTGTGCCAGGCGTTCGGCATCGTCGGCGACGACAACGGCGTCGATCTCTGCTGTGCTGGCCCGATCAGGATCCTCGACGACGGCACACCGCGGCCCGTCGACCCGATCGTCGGCCCCCGTATCGGTCTCACCAAGGCGGTCGACACCCCCTGGCGCTTTCGCATCTCGTGAACTCGTTGGGGAACTATTCCCGTATGAGTTCACGAGAACGGGGTCAGCGCCAGTGCATCCAGAAGCCGTGCGGGTGCACCGTCGCGAGGTGGTCGACGAAACGCCTGCCATCGCGCCAACGGACCATCGACAACACGGTGCGGTGGGCGCTCTTCGGGTCCGGTTCGTTGGGCAGTTCGGGGATGTGAGCCGGTGCCTCGGCGTAGACCCATGACAGGTCGCGTTCCGTACCGATGCGCTCCAGCTCGGCGAGGTAGGCGATCCGCTGGCTGGAGGTGAGGTAGTTGAGCACCCACGAGTTCGTGACGACGGGATGTGCTCGGGCGCCGATCCGCTCGATGGGCGGTGCGAGCGAGGTCACGGCATCACCGGCCAATATCTCCGGCGGGGCGGCACGAGCGATCTCGATCGCGGCCACCAAGCGGTGGAACCGGTCCGCCTGGTCCGGCCACACACACGCCTCGAGCCAGCGGGCTTCGGCGTCGTCGGTCACGTCGATCGGTCGTTGATCGATGCCGCAGCGGGTGGCGATCGTCGGCAGCACCGACGGCACGGGCACCTCGCCGGTGACCTCGACCGTGATGGCCACCGGTGACCGATCACCCACGAGACGCTCGGCGCCGTCGGCAGCGCGGTAGCGGTACTCGTAGCGGTCGAGCAGCAGATTCAGGCCACCGCTCGTGCCCACGTCGAGCAGACCGAGCGCGCCGACCTCGGAGGCGAGCAGGCCGAGGGCGGGGAGAAACGAACCGCAGCGACCCACCTCGTTGGTTTGGGTCGTCCTCGTCGACAGCAGGTCCGCGAGCCGGTCACGGTGCTCCTCGGTGAAGCGTGTGAACGTCGCTCCGAGCGACCGGTCAGTCGGCGACCGATGGGCCTCGGTGAGATTGGGGTACCACTGCGCGAGCTCGCTGTCGGGGTGTTCGAGCAGCAGTTCGTGGACGCACGCGAACAGCAGCACCGGGAGCCGCTGCGTCGGCGGTGCGTGGTGCAACAGTCCGTACAGCGAACGGTTGCGAGCGACGATGGCCGACAGCGCGGCATACAGCGGTGCCCGGGGGCTCGACGTCGTCGAGAAGTTCTCGAAGTGGCGTCGGAGTTCGTCGTCGTGCGATTCGTCCGCGGGGTCGGCCACGGCGTGACAGTACCCTTGCGTGCCGTATGGCTGATAATGATCTCATCGCCGATCTCGAGGCTCGTCACCTCATTCACGACTCGACCGACCGTGAGGCGCTGCGAGACGCCGTCGCCCGGGGCCAGGTGGCGCTCTACTACGGCTGCGACCCCACCGCCGACAGCCTCCACGTCGGCAACCTGATCGGGTTGATCATGCTGCGGCGCTTCCAGGACGCGGGCCATCGGCCGATCGCTCTCGCAGGCGGCGCCACAGGGATGGTCGGTGACCCGAGCGGGCGTTCCGACGAACGCAACCTGCTCGACGACGAGACGCTGAACCACAACGTCACCGCGATCAAGGAGCAGCTCAGCCGGGTCGTCGATGTCGGCGAGGGTCGGGGAGAGCTGGTCGACAACCGCGACTGGACGCAGCCCATCACCCTGCTCGAGTTCTTGCGCGACGTCGGCAAGCACGTGACGGTCAACCAGATGCTGGCCCGCGAGAGCATCAAGTTGCGGGTCAATTCCGAACACGGCATCTCGTTCACCGAGTTCAGCTACATGCTGTTGCAGGCCAACGACTTTCTCTGGTTGCACGACAACCTGGGCTGCTCGATCCAGATCGGCGGCTCGGATCAGTGGGGCAACATCATCGCCGGCGTCGACCTGATCCGCCGCAAACGCGGCGAGCACGTGCACGCATTCTCGTGGCCGCTGCAGCTGGCGCCGGACGGTTCCAAGCTGGGCAAGACCACGGGCGCTCGTGTGTGGCTCGATGCGGTCAAGACGAGCCCGTACCAGTTCCGCCAGCACTGGATGCAGACGCCCGACGAACTGGTCGAATCACAGCTCCTGACCTTCTCGCTGCAGCCCATCGAGGCGGTGCGGGCGATCGTTGCCGAGCACAGCGATGCACCGCACCTCCGGTTTGGCCAGCGTGCCCTCGCCGACGAGATGACCGCACTGGTACACGGCGCTCCGGCCGCTGTCGCGGCCGCTGAGGCGGCGGAACTGTTGTTCGCCGGCGATCCGACCGCCGCCTCGGAGGCAGCGTTCACGACGCTCGGCGCCGAGATCCCGTCTTCACGGCTCGCAGCAGGCGATCTCGCCGATCCCATCGCCGTGTTCGTCGGTGCCGGATTGGCGACGTCGAACGGCGATGCTCGGCGTTCACTCACTCAGCGTTCGTTCTACGCGAACGGTGTGCAGCTCGACGAGAACTCCCTGCTCAGCGGCCAGAAACTGGTCCACGGCAAGTACCTGCTGCTGCGCAAGGGGAAGAAGTCGCACCACCTCGTCGAAATATTTTCGTGAGGCGTGTTGCAAAGCGTTGCGAAACTGCTATCTTCTAACTCCGCCTCACGGAGCGGTTCAACCCTCCGGAAAGGCCACTCGGCACCAACGCCGAACGACGAAGACCCGCAAGGATCTCCTACGTTCATGGTGCGTGCCTGAGCTTCGGCTCCTTGAAAACGGAAGAGAAGACAGAACGCCAGTGCGGGCAGTACGCGCCCATCCCTCGGGATGGTCACGGAACTGTCTGTCAATTTCGCTGTCGTCTACCCTGACGGCAGCAACACGGTTAACTGGTCGGCTCGAGCTTTGTACCTCGGGTCGATCGAACAGCAAGGACGCATCGTCCACATGGGTCTTTCCCGACTCGGATGGTGCGCTCGCTGACTATCGTCGCCGGCTCTGAACGCTCACTTCGGTGGGTTCGAGGGGCTGGCCACGTTTTTGTTGGAGAGTTTGATCCTGGCTCAGGATGAACGCTGGCGGCGTGCTTAACACATGCAAGTCGAACGAGGTCCATGGAGCTTGCTCCGGAAGATCTAGTGGCGAACGGGTGCGTAACACGTGAGAAACCTGCCCCGATCTCTGGGATAACAGTTGGAAACGACTGCTAATACCGGATGCCGTCACACCGCTTCATGGCGGAGTGACGAAAGATTCATCGGATCGGGAGGGTCTCGCGGCCTATCAGCTAGTTGGAGAGGTAACGGCTCACCAAGGCATCGACGGGTAGCTGGTCTGAGAGGATGATCAGCCACACTGGGACTGAGACACGGCCCAGACTCCTACGGGAGGCAGCAGTGGGGAATCTTGCACAATGGGCGAAAGCCTGATGCAGCAACGCCGCGTGCGGGAAGAAGGCCCTAGGGTTGTAAACCGCTTTCAGTAGGGAAGAAAATGACGGTACCTACAGAAGAAGGTGCGGCCAACTACGTGCCAGCAGCCGCGGTGACACGTAGGCACCAAGCGTTATCCGGATTTATTGGGCGTAAAGAGCTCGTAGGCGGTTTGGTAAGTCGGGTGTGAAAACTCTGGGCTCAACCCAGAGAGGCCACCCGATACTGCTATGACTAGAGTACGGTAGGGGAGCGGGGAATTCATGGTGTAGCGGTGAAATGCGCAGATATCATGAGGAACACCAGCGGCGAAGGCGCCGCTCTGGGCCGTAACTGACGCTGAGGAGCGAAAGCATGGGTAGCAAACAGGATTAGATACCCTGGTAGTCCATGCCGTAAACGTTGGGCACTAGGTGTGGGTCTCAACCAACGAGATCCGCGCCGTCGCTAACGCATTAAGTGCCCCGCCTGGGGAGTACGGTCGCAAGACTAAAACTCAAAGGAATTGACGGGGGCCCGCACAAGCAGCGGAGCGTGTTGCTTAATTCGATGCAACGCGAAGAACCTTACCTGGGTTTGACATGTACCGAAAAGCTCTAGAGATAGGGTGTCCTTCGGGGCGGTACACAGGTGGTGCATGGCTGTCGTCAGCTCGTGTCGTGAGATGTTGGGTTAAGTCCCGCAACGAGCGCAACCCTTATCCTATGTTGCCAGCACGTAATGGTGGGGACTCGTAGGAGACTGCCGGGGTCAACTCGGAGGAAGGTGGGGATGACGTCAAGTCATCATGCCCCTTATGCCCAGGGCTGCAAACACGCTACAATGGCCGGTACAGAGGGCTGCGATCCCGCGAGGGTGAGCGAATCCCACAAAGCCGGTCTCAGTTCGGATTGGAGTCTGCAACTCGACTCCATGAAGCCGGAGTTGCTAGTAATCCTGGATCAGCACGCCAGGGTGAATACGTTCCCGGGCCTTGTACACACCGCCCGTCACACCACGAAAGTCGGCAACACCCGAAGCCGGTGGCCCAACTCGCAAGAGAGGGAGCCGTCGAAGGTGGGGTCGGTGATTGGGGTGAAGTCGTAACAAGGTAGCCGTACCGGAAGGTGCGGCTGGATCACCTCCTTTCTAAGGAGTGCTTCTCCACTCGATGATCGACATTTCGTTCGATCCGGGTGCGAGACACACCTGTTGGTGCACTGGTGGACTGTCGTCGAAACGATCGACAATTGCAGGGATTCGGTCCCTCTTGTCGACACGTGCATCGTCGGTCACCGTCTTCTCTTCCGTTTTGAGGGAGTTGTTCCCTCACACCCCAGCGTCGAGCTGGTCGTGTCCTCGAGATTCTCGCAGAGAGTCTCATGGTCGTGGCCGGCACCGCTGGTCAGGTGGCTCCTTGAGAACTGCAGAGCAAGCACGAGCATCTTTTCGAAGCGGTCTTCGGACTGCTTTAATGAACGAGATAACTTGTTCTTTCCAAGCTAATAAGAGCCAACGGTGGATGCCTTGGCGCCAAGAACCGATGAAGGACGTGAGTGACTGCGAAAAGCTGCGGGGAGCCGTCTACTAGGCCTCGATCCGCAGATGTCCGAATGGGGAAACCCAGCACTCGTCATGGAGTGTTACCGCTGCCTGAACCCATAGGGCAGTAGGAGGGAACCGGGGGAATTGAAACATCTCAGTACCCCGAGGAAAGGAAAGCAACCGCGACACCCTGAGTAGCGGCGAGCGAAAAGGGTAGAGACCAAACCGTGCCAGTGCCAAGCCTGATGGCGTTGCTGGTGCGGGGTAGTGGGACCAGGAGACACAGCATCAGATGTGTCACGGATTACAAGTGCTGCATAGGAGAACGACTCAGGAAAGGGTCGGCCAGAGTGGGTAACAGCCCCGTATCCGAAATGTACGTACTATCCGCCTGTCATCCCAAGTAACGCCGGAACCGTGAAAGCCGGCGTGAATCTGTGGGGACCACCCCATAAGTCTAAGTATTCCTTGGCGACCGATAGTGAACCAGTACCGTGAGGGAAAGGTGAAAAGTACCCCGGGAGGGGAGTGAAATAGTACCTGAAACCGTTGGTTTACAAACAGTCAGAGCGTCGTCATGCCTTCGGGTATGGCCGCGATGGCGTGCCTTTTGAAGAATGAGCCTGCGAGTTACGGTGTGTGGCAAGGTTAACCAGTGATGGGAAGCCGAAGCGAAAGCGAGTCTGAATAGGGCGTGAAGTCGCATGCTGTAGACCCGAAGCCGAGTGATCTATCCATGGCCAGGTTGAAGCGGAGGTAAGACTCCGTGGAGGACCGAACCCACGTCAGTTAAAAATGGCGGGGATGAGCTGTGGATAGGGGTGAAAGGCCAATCAAACTCGGCGATAGCTGGTTCTCCTCGAAATGCATTTAGGTGCAGCGTCGTGTGTTCAGTACCGGAGGTAGAGCACTGAATGGGCTAGGGGACCTACAAGTTTACCGAACCCAATCAAACTCCGAATGCCGGTACTCCAGAGCACGGCAGTGAGACCACGAGGGATGAGCTTCGTTGGTCGAAAGGGAAACAGCCCAGATCATCAGCTAAGGCCCCTAATTCAGGACTAAGTGGAAAACGATGTGGAATTGCACAGACAGCCAGGAGGTTGGCTTAGAAGCAGCCACCCTTGAAAGAGTGCGTAATAGCTCACTGGTCGAGTGATTCTGCGCGGACAATGTAACGGGGCTCAAGTCCTGAGCCGAAGCTATGGGCTTCGATGAGACTTCGGTCGATTCGGAGCGGTAGAGGAGCGTCGATGGTGCAGCGAAGCGGCGGTGGAAACCAGTCGTGGAGCGCCATCGAGTGAGAATGCAGGCATGAGTAACGAGAGAGGGGTGAGAAACCCCTCCGCCGAAAGCCCAAGGGTTCCTGGGGAAGGCTAATCCCCCCAGGGTGAGTCGGGAGCTAAGGCGAGGCCGAAAGGCGTAGTCGATGCACAACTGGTTGATATTCCAGTACCTCTGTGCCCGCGCCAAGTCCAAGAGCCGCAACGTTGGGGCTGTTACCTTCGGGTAGCGAACCGACCGAGCAGCTGGCGGATAGTTGACGGGGGACGCAGGAGGATAGGTGAACCCAGGCGATGGTAGACCTGGGGTAAGCGTGTAGGTGGGTTCCGATGAGAGTTGGAGCCGTAACACTGAGACGCGATGCCGAGCGACATACCGCGAAGTCACTGATTCCATGCTGCCAAGAAAAGCCCAGCAATGAGTTGGCACAGAGCCCGTACCCCATACCGACACAGGTGGGCGGGTAGAGAATACCAAGGCGAGCGGGAGAACTATGGTTAAGGAACTCGGCAAATTACCTCCGTAACTTCGGAAGAAGGAGGACCCTTTTTGGTGAAAGCCTTTACGGCTCGAGCTGAGGAGGGTGGCACAGACCAGGGGGTAGCGACTGTTTACCAAAAACACAGCAGCGTGCGAAGCCGCAAGGCGCTGTATACGCTGTGACGCCTGCCCAATGCTTGAAGGTCACGGGGAACGGTTAGCTCTTCGGAGCGAAGCTGTGAACCTAAGCCCAAGTGAATGGCGGCCGTAACTATAACGGTCCTAAGGTAGCGAAATTCCTTGTCGGGTAAGTTCCGACCTGCACGAATGGCGTAACGACTTCCCCACTGTCTCAACCATAGACCCGGTGAAATTGAAGTACGAGTAAAGATGCTCGTTAGCTGCGGAAGGACGGAAAGACCCCGTGGACCTTTACTATAACTTGGTGTTGAGTTTTGAATTGCGTTGTGTAGGATAGGTGGGAGACTTGGAAGCATTGGCGCCAGCCAGTGTGGAGTCGTCGTTGAAATACCACCCTGCGTACTTTGGAGCTCTAACCTCGGTCCGTGATCCGGATCAGGGACAGCGCCAGGCGGGTAGTTTGACTGGGGCGGTCGCCTCCTAAAGAGTAACGGAGGCGCCCAAAGGTTCCCTCAGGCTGGTTGGCAATCAGCCGTCGAGTGCAATGACACAAGGGAGCTTGACTGCGAGACCTACAAGTCGAGCAGGTACGAAAGTAGGGCATAGTGACCCGGCCATCACGTGTGGAAGTGTGGTCGCTCAACGGATAAAAGGTACCCCGGGGATAACAGGCTAATCTTCCCCAAGAGTCCATATCGACGGGAAGGTTTGGCACCTCGATGTCGGCTCATCGCATCCTGGGGCTGAAGCAGGTCCCAAGGGTTGGGCTGTTCGCCCATTAAAGCGGTACGCGAGCTGGGTTCAGAACGTCGTGAGACAGTTCGGTCCCTATCCTCCGCAGCCGAAGGAATACTGACAACTGCTGTCCTTAGTACGAGAGGACCGGGACGGACGTAGCTCTGGTGTGTCTGTTGTTTCGCCAGAAGCATCGCAGATTTGCTACCTACGGAAGGGATAACCGCTGAAAGCATCTAAGTGGGAAACCCGGTTGAAGATGAGTATTCCCATGCGGTTAACGCAGTAAGGCCCGTGACGAGACCATCACGTTGATAGGCCGGAAGTGTAAGCGTGGTAACACGCTCAGCTGACCGGTACTAATCGGCCGAGGGCTTGGTTTTGAACAGCTCGTGCTTGCTCTGGAGTCCTTGAGGGTCACCCCTCTTTGACAACTGATTTCGGTGACCATAGCGACAGGGTCACACCCGTTCCCATCCCGAACACGGAAGTTAAGCCTGTCAGCGCCGATGGTACTTGGGGAGAGATCCCCTGGGAGAGTAGGACGTCGCCGGATTTCGATCGAGGAACGCACTGACCGGGTTTGCCGGCAGTGCGTTCTTCGCGTTTTCGGCGTGATCGGCGTCGATGCAGCTTGGCGCGCCGTAGCATGGCGACCCATGTCTTCCGGCTCGTCTTCTCGTCCCCCGCGCCGCGATGACGCCCGTCGAAGCAGTTCGGGGCGCCCGTCCGGCAAGCCGACTTCGCGGTCGGGCGGCAAGCCGGGTTCACGGTCGGGCGGCAAGGGCCGCGGTGGCCCCGATGATGGGCGTTCGGGACGTCCGGGTCGCGGCAATCCGCGGCTGCGGGTGAGCAAGCCGATGACCGAGGCGGAGCGTCGTTCGAAGGCGGTCAAGGAGCGCCGCGCACCGCGGGCGCCGCAGGACCCCGAGGTCGAACGTCGCAAGATCGAAGAGCGCACGACCGAACAGTGGATCGACGAGGGCTCGGTGCGCCGGGAAGCCTCCAACGCCGCTCGACGAGCGGCGTCCGATGACGCCGCGGCGGCGAAGCATCGCTCGCCCAAGCCGCTCGACCCGGAGGTCGCCGCCGAACTGACCGCGGCGCTCGGCGCTCAGCGAGGCGCCCGACTCACCGAACGACTGGAACAGGCATCCGAAGCACTCGATCGCGAGCGTTTCCAGGAGGCACGCCGTCTCGCGTCGGCGATCGCCAAAGAGGCGCCGTCCGTCGCCGCGGCCCACGAACTGCTCGGCCTTGCCAACTACCGCTTGGGTCTGTACAAGCAGGCCGTCAGCGCTCTCGAAGCCGCCCAGGATCTGCATCCCGACCCCGCACTGCTGCCCGTCATCGCCGACTGCCAACGCGCCCAGGGCCGCTGGACTGCGGTCGATCGTGTGTGGGCGGAGATCAAGGCGGCTTCGCCCAGTCATGAGATCATGGCCGAAGGCCGCATGGTCGCCGCGGGGGCACTTGCCGACCAGGACGATCTGCGTGGTGCGCTTGCTCTGATGGAACCGGCGACGAAGCGACCGAAGGCCGTGCGCGACTTCCATCTGCGTCAGTGGTACGTCATCGCCGATCTCTACGATCGGATGGGTGACCCGATCAGCGCCCGACGGTGGTTCTCGACGATCCTCGAATTCGACGACGATTTCGCCGACGTTCGCGACCGTCTGCGCAGTCTCGGCCGGTGACGCAGCCTGATGCCGAGCGCGAACTTCCGAGCCGGAGTCGTCGCCGTCGTGACCAATTCACGCGGCGAGGTCCTGGCATTCGAGCGCAGCGACGTCCCCAGCGCCTGGCAATTGCCCCAGGGAGGAATCGACGTCGGCGAGGCGCCGATCGCTGCGGCGTGGCGTGAACTCGGCGAGGAGACCGGGCTCGGACCCGACGATGTCGAGTTGACGGGCGAGCATCCCACCTGGCTGGTGTACGAGTTTCCCGACCACGTGCGTTCGCAGGGCAAACGGCTCGGCCAGGCGCAACGGTGGTACTTCTTCCGTGTGCTGAGTGACGACGTGGTCCCGACTCCCGACGACATCGAGTTCGTCGCATGGCGTTGGGTCGAGTGTCAGTGGCTCGTCGAGCACGTCGTCGGCTTCCGCCGCGATGTCTATCGGACCGTGCTCACGCCGTGAACGACGACCTGTTCGCCGTCGCCGCCGACGAGCAGCGACGCGCGCGGGCGCCACTCGCGGCACGACTGCGACCACGGACGATCGACGACGTCGTCGGCCAGGACCACCTCGTCGGTGCCGGCAAACCGCTGCGGCGCCTCGTCGAGACCGACCGTCTCACCTCGGCACTGCTCTGGGGCCCGCCGGGCACCGGCAAGACCACGCTGGCGCTGGCGGTCGCGGGCAGCACCGACCGCGCGTTCGAGCAACTGTCAGCGGTCAATGCCGGGGTGAAGGACGTTCGCGAGACCATCGAACGCGCCCGCCAACGACTGGGCGAACGAGGCCAGGGAACGATCCTGTTCCTCGACGAGATCCATCGGTTCTCGAAGTCGCAGCAGGACGCCCTGCTGCCCGCGGTCGAGGATGGCACGCTGACGTTGATCGGCGCCACGACCGAGAACCCGTTCTTCGAGGTGAACGCACCGCTGCGGAGTCGCTCGACGCTGTTCCGACTCGAACCGCTCGACCGCGCGGCGATCGAAACGCTGGTGCATCGCGGCCTCGAGGCCGAAGGCGCGACGGCCGCCCCCGACGCGGTCACGCTGCTGGTCGACCGGGCCGGTGGCGACGGGCGCCAGGTGCTCACGGCGCTCGAGGTGTCGTGCGCGCTTGCCGGCTACCGCACCGTCGAACTCGAACACGTCGAGGCGGCACTCGGAACGACCGCGCTTCGTTACGGACGCGACGACCACTACGACGTGGTCAGTGCCTTCATCAAGTCGATGCGGGGGTCCGACCCCGATGCCGCCGTCTACTGGCTCGCTCGAATGCTCGAGGCCGGTGAGGACGCCCGCTTCATCGCTCGGCGGATGATCATCTTCGCGTCGGAGGACGTCGGCCTCGCGGACAACAACGCGCTGCAGGTGGCGGTAGCAGCGGCCCACGCACTGGAGCATGTCGGGTTGCCAGAGGCGCAGCTGAACCTGTCGCAGGCGGCGATCTACCTGGCCACGGCGCCGAAGAGCAACCGCAGCGCCGTCGCCATCTGGAGTGCCCGATCGGACGTACGCGAGGGTGCCGTCGGCGAAGTGCCGCCGCATCTGCGCGACGCGCATTACCAAGGTGCTGCGGCGATCGGCCACGGCGAGGGTTACGACTATCCTCACGACCATGCGTCGGGAACCGTTGCCCAGCAGTACCTGCCGGACTCCCTCGTCGATCGACACTGGTACGAACCGAGCGAACACGGCGACGAAGCGGCGATCGGCGAGCGGATGAGCCGGCGCCGAACTTCGACGGAGGACGCTTCGTGAGCGCCGGCGAACTCGTCCTGATCGTCGCTGCAGTCCTGTGTTCGATCGGGTTCGCCGCGCTCATCGTGGTGCTGCTCCGGGTGCTCGACACACTACGCGACGTCCGGCGCGAGGTCGACCAATTGCGAATGGAGACCACGCCGTTGATCCGGGAACTGCTTGCCACCACCGACGAGGCGCGCGCCACCGTCGACGAGGCCCGTGCCGACCTCGAACGGTTCGATCGAGTGCTCGGGTCGGCCGAAGCGATCGGTGATGCCGTGGGGGGACGGGTTGCCCGCACGACGTTCTCGGCGCCGATGATCAAGGCGACCGGCCTCGCTCGCGGCACCTCGCGGACGATCGCCCGCCTACGTGGGGCTCCGAAGCGGACAACGAACGGACCGGTCGAGGTGCACGCCATCGAGAGCGCTGGTGCACCTGACGAGTTGGCACAGGTGACCTCGTCACGATGGAGGAAACGAGCATGATGAAGCGCGTCACGTGGTTCGCCGGTGGTGTCGTCGCCGGCCTTGCATCAGCGGGCTACGCCAAGAGGAAGGTCAAGGAGACCGCGTCGCAGATGGCGCCCACGCAGATCGCGAAGTCGGCGGCCAGCACCGTTCGATCCAAGACGAGCGACGTCGTCGACGCGGTTCGCGAGGGACGTCAGGTGATGAGGCACACCGAGGACGAACTCCGGGCGCGACGCGAGGGTCGCCTGACGTCGCTCGACGAGCACGTCGCGCCGAACGATCAGGTGTTCGTCGACGGCGTACCGGTCGAGAGCGGTCGTGTCATCGTGATGCGCCGCAAGGAGCGCAAGGCGCCGCGGTGACCACGCCGCTCGTCGCACGGCTACGCGAGCGGTTGCGACCAGATCAGGTGCGCGACGGCGCGGCCGAGGTCAACCTGTATCGACGCGACGCGTCCAACCTGGAGGGGCATCCAGCGGTGGTGTGTTTCGCGGAGACCACCGGCGACGTTCAGGCAATCGTCGAGGTGGCCAATGAGTTCGGCATTCCCTTCGTCCCGCGAGGATCGGGCACCGGCCTGGCCGGGGGAGCGGTGCCGCCGACCGGGTCGATCGTGATCTCGACGTCGAAGATGAACCGGATCCTGTCCGTCGATGCGGTCAACCGGATGGCCTGGGTCGAACCCGGCGTGCTCAACCTCGACCTGTCGACGCAGATCACCCACCTCGGCGTGCACTTCGCGCCTGACCCGAGCAGTCAGCAGACGTGTTCGATCGGGGGCAACGTCGCCAACAACTCCGGCGGCCCGCACTGCCTCGCCGACGGCGTGACCAGCGCCCACATCCACGCGATCGAGGTCGTACTGCCCGACGGTTCCGTCACGGTGCTCGGCGGCGAAGAACCCGAACCGGTCGGCTACGACCTGCGCGGCACTTTCGTGGGCAGCGAGGGGATGTTCGGCGTCGCCACCAAGGTGTGCGTCAAACTGATGCAGAACCCGCCGGACGTCGCCACGATGCTGCTCGACTTCGCCGAAGTCGCCGACGGGGCCCAACTGGTGAGCGACATCATCGCCGCCGGAATCGTGCCGGCTGCCGTGGAGATGATGGATCAGCTCTGCCTGCAGGCCGTCGAGGAGTTCATCCATGCCGGGCTGCCGGTCGAGCAGGCAGCAGCGCTGCTGATCGAAGTTGTCGGACTTCCTGCGTCGGTGGCCTCCCAGGTCGAGCGGATCCGCGAGTTGGCGGGTGAACGGAGCGTCGGGACGATCAGGGTGGCCGCCGACGATGCCGAGAGGGCGTTGCTGTGGAAGGGACGCAAGTCGGCATTCGGCGCCATCGCACGCATCAAGCCGAACTACTACCTCCACGACACCGTCGTGCCGCGGCACAAGCTCCCCGAGGTGCTCGCTCAGGTCTACGAGATCGCCGCCCGTCACGAACTGCTGGTGCTGAACGTCTTCCACGCGGGCGACGGCAACCTGCACCCGCTGCTGGTGTACGACGCCCGCGAGCCGGGCGTCACCGAGCGCGTCCATGCCGCGGGTGACGAGATCGTCCGGGTGTCGGTGGCCGCCGGCGGCGTCTTGAGTGGCGAACACGGCATCGGTCTGGAAAAGCGCGATCTGATGCCGCTGATGTTCTCCGAGGTCGATCTCGCCGCACAGGCCGACCTGCGTCGGGCGTTCGACCCGAGGATGCTGTCCAACCCCGACAAGGTGTTGCCGAGCCCGGCCGGATGCGGAGACATCCACAGTGTGCCCGAGGGTGTGTGGGTGTGAGCGCGTCGGCGAGGGATGCCGCGGTCATGTCGTTCGCCGAAGCCGTCGGCGCCGACGACCCGGTCACGATCACGGGTCTCGGAACCCGCGGCGGGGCGGTCCCGGACGTGAGGACCGTGATGGCCCCGTCGGGAATCGAATGGATCCAACCGGCCGAGATGACACTGTGTTGCGGAGCGGGAACGCCGGTCGACGAGGTCGATGCCGCCCTCGCCGAGCACGGACAGTGCGTCGCCATCCCGAGTTCCGGAACGGTCGGCGGAGCACTGGCGGTGGGCCGCAGCGGCCTGCGACGGCTCGGCTGGGGGCCGATGCGTGACACCGTGTTGCAGGCTCGCTACGCCTCGGCTGCGGGCGAGGTGGTCAAGGCGGGCGGCCCGACGGTCAAGAACGTCAGTGGGTTCGACCTGTGCCGACTGCTCGTCGGCTCGTGCGGCACGCTCGGCCTGCTCGCCGATGTCATCCTGCGAACGCGGCCCCTGCCGGTCGGCGAACGGTGGTTCACGAGCGAGCGCGATCCGTGGGAGTTGCTCGGGTGCCTGTATCGCCCGACGTCGATGCTCTGGGACGGTCACACGACGTGGGTGCTGCTCGACGGGCATGCCGACGACCTGACCAACCAGGCTCGTCTCGGTGACCTGTCCACGGTCGATGGCCCACCGCCGCTGCCTCCTCATCGTTGGTCGTTGCCGCCTTCGGAGCTGCCGATGTTGGCCGTGAGCGACGACGCACGGTTCGTGGCCGAGATCGGAGTCGGCGTCGTACATCACACGCAGCCGCCCGCTGACGCGGTCATCGATCTGGCGGTGCGAGCACTGCACGCTCGCATCAAGCACGAGTTCGACCCCACGGGGCGGCTCAATCCCGGTGTCGATGTGCTGGCGATGTCGTGACGACGCCTCTGCGGGCGTACATCGACCGTCCCGTCGCCGATGTGGGGTCAGCCGGCCGGGCGGCAACCGCAGCAGCACAGATCTGGCGCCTCGATGCGCCCGACCTGCTCCGATGTGGGATGAATGCGATCTTCACCGCAGGACCGGTCGTGCTCCGCGTCAGTTCCCCGACCGCGCCCGCGGAGGTGTCGCTCGAACTCGCGCAGTTCTGGCGCGACCAGGGAGTCTCGGTGCCTCGAGCGGTTCGCGACGACGTCGTGGTTGTCGATGGACTGAGCGTCACGGCGTGGGAGCGGATCGACGCGGCGACATCACCCGTCGACTGGTTCGTCGTCGGCGAACTCGTCCGACGCGTTCATGACACCGATTCGAAGGCCGTGCCGCGGTCGGTACCGCTCCCATCACCGACCGCCTTTCCGTGGTGGGATTTCGAATCGCTGCTCGAACGCGCTGGTCCGGCGCTCGACGAACCGGCGAGGCGGGGCCTCGATGCCATCATCGAACGCCATGGTCACTGGCGAGAATTCGACGAGGTCGTCGTATGTCACGGCGACCTGCACCCGGGCAACGTGATGATGTGCGCCGATGGGCCCGTGTTGCTCGACTGGGACCTGATGTGTCTCGCGCCGCCCGGCTGGGACCACGGCCCGATGCTGACGCTGGCGGAACGGTGGGGCGGTCGGCCGGGAGAGTACGACGAGTTCGCGCGTGGCTACGGATCGTCGATGCGCGAAGAGCCAGCGGCGATCGCTCTCGCCGAGCTCCGTCTCGTCGCGGCCACGCTCATGCGTGTGGCCGCGTCGATCGTTGATCCTCGTGCGCGTCCGGAGGCCGAACGTCGACTTCGCTACTGGCGCGGTGACCCCGACGCACCGCCCTGGACCGCCCAGTAGCCGAACGAGGTCACGCGTCAGAGGAACTTGCGGAGGATCTTCTGCTTGAGGTTGGTGTAGGGCGGGTACATCAGCGACGGGTCGGGCCGGGTGGGCTTGTCGAGGACGGCTTTGGGGTGGCTGAACGTGTCGAACCCCGCTCTGCCGTGGTATGACCCCATGCCGCTCTCGCCGACGCCACCGAACGGAAGGTCGGGCACGGCCAGGTGCATGATGGCGTGGTTGAGCGTGACCCCGCCGGCAGATGTGTTGGCGACGACGTGTTCGAGCGTGTCGTCATCGCTGCTGAACGCATAGAGAGCGAGTGGCTTGTCGCGGTCGTTGACGAACCGGATCGCCTCGTCGACGTCGCCGATGGTGAGCACCGGCAGGATCGGTCCGAAGATCTCGTCCTCCATCACGGCAGCATCGGGCTTGACACCGGCGAGCACGGTCGGTGCGATGTATCGACTGCCACGATCGCCGGTACCGCCGGTCACCGTCGCGTCGAATCCACCCGCCTCGAGCAGCTTCATCAGGCGGTCGTGATGGTGCTCGTTGACGATGCGGGCGTAGTCATTCGACTGCCTGGGGTCGGCGCCGTAGAAGGTCGTGACAGCGTCGGCGAGAGCGGAGACGAACTGGTCTTCGACGGCATCGTCGACCAGTACGTAGTCGGGAGCGACACAGGTCTGTCCGGCGTTGAGGAACTTGGCCCACGCAATGCGCTTGGCGGCCACCTCGATGTTGGCGTCGGCGGCGACGATGGCCGGGCTCTTGCCGCCGAGTTCGAGCGTGACCGGCGTCAGGTGCTCGGCCGCTGCACGCATCACCACACGGCCAACCTTGCCGTTGCCGGTGTAGAAGATGTGATCGAAACGCTGCTCGAGCAGTGCCGTCGTCTCATCGACCGCGCCGGTGACGACGGCCACCGTCGAGGCGTTGAAGTACCTCGGCACGAGTTCGTCGATCAGTGCCGACACCGACGGGGTGACCTCGGAGGGCTTGAGCACGGCGGTGTTGCCGGCCGCCAGAGCGGGAACCAGTGGGGCGAACAGCAGCTGCACCGGGTAGTTCCACGGGGCGATGATGCACACGGTGCCCAGCGGCTCTGGCCGGAGCGTGGCGGACCCGGGCTTGAACGTGATCGGCACCTTGACCTTGGACGGCTTGTTCCACGCGTCGAGGTGCTTGAGCGTGTGGTCGATCTCGTTGATCGTGAACGCGATCTCGGTCGTGTAGGCCTCGATGCGGGGTTTGCCGACGTCGGCGACCAACGCGTCGATCAGCCGGTCTTCCTGCTCGACGAACATCGAGCGCAGGGACCGGAGTTGTGCCCGCCGCGACTCGAGGTCGCGGACCACGCCGCTGTGAAACCCGTCGCGGAGTTGTTGGACGATCTCGGGAATGCGCTCGACGGCAGTCATGCGCCAAGCGTACACGTTCACGCCTGTCGATGCGTCGGACAGGAGTAGCAGCGCCGGGTCACGAGTCTGCGTCAGGACGATCCGTGACGCTCGGCCACGGATGGTTGCACCATTCGGGTTGGTGCCTTTGGACCCTGGTCTGATGGCGAGGGCAGTTGAAGCATGGAGACTGGGCGTTTCGCCGCACTGACGTCACGTCGGCAAGTCGGGCCCTGACCAGCGGGCCCTGGGGGACCAAGGGAGCGAACCATGCGTTCTGACGTTGTTCCGAGTGATCGGCCGCGTATGTGGAGGTCGCGGTGGGCGGCGATCGGTGCCGCCGTCGCGGTGACGTTGGGT
The DNA here is from genome assembly GCA_963774765.1 of Ilumatobacteraceae bacterium. Classification (GTDB taxonomy): domain Bacteria; phylum Actinomycetota; class Acidimicrobiia; order Acidimicrobiales; family Ilumatobacteraceae; genus Sva-07. The sequence goes on along the minus strand of CAVZGP010000009.1, from coordinate 424,123 downwards.
ACCGGCGGTCTGGTCGCCGTGCAGGCAGCGTCGAGTCCCCCCTCGTCGGTGGTGATGATCAACCCGGTGGTGCGCGTGTTGGATACGCGTCCGGAGTCCAATGTCGGTTTGGCCGGTCCATTCCAACGGGGGACGTCGCGGACGCTGCAGGTCACCGGGACGATTCCGACCGGCACCGGGTCGCTGACGGTGGTGCCTGGTGGGGCGACGGGTGTGTTGCTGAACGTGACCGTGCAGTGTCTGAATCGGCCCGGTGTGGTGTGTCAGGGCGGTTATCTGGCGGTTCGGCCCGGTGATGCAACGGGTCAGACACAGACCTCATCGTTGAACTTCGCGTCGGGCGACATCGTGCCGAACTCGGTGCAGGTCGGCTTGCCGGCGGCTGGCAACATCGACATCGTGTACGGCCCGTACGTGGCTGGCGCGCAGGTCGATGTCATCGCCGACATCGTCGGCTACACCGTCGCCGGAGCCGCAGCGACTGGGCCCCGCGGGTATTCGGCCTGGGATGTCATTCCCTCGGGCATCACCGTCACCGGTGAACTCAGCTGGGACGGTCACCAACCCACCAACACGGGGTTGGATTCGTTGACCGTCAACCTTTCTGGAATCGCACCCGTCCCGCTCACCCATGCAGAGGTGAACTTCGCCACGTCCGGTGCCGACGCCGACCCCACGTGCAGCGGAAGCGCCACCAACCCGACCGCACCGGCCGGGAAGGTCTGCATCTACCTGTGGTCACTGTCGGGAATCGACCTCGGCTTCACTGCCGGCTACGCCGGCGCGCTGTCGACTCGTGCGTTCAGGGTGATGTGGAGAGCATCAGGGAACGACAACGGCGAGGAGCTTCTGCGCGCGACCTGGGCGTACACCGCCCCGTGAGCCACTGGTCGCTTCGGACCCCCTGGCCGGCGGGCGAGAACGTACGATGGCCGGACCATGGTCGCCACATCGAGCTCCGAACGAACCGGCCTGTCGGTCCTCGGGCTCGACGCCGAACTGGCTGCAACGTGCGTGAGCTGTGGTCTGTGCCTGCCGCACTGTCCCACGTTCCGGGTGACCGGCGAGGAGAGGTACTCGCCACGAGGCCGGATCGACGCGATGAAGGCGGTTGACCGGGGCGAGATGCCGATCGACGACGAGTTCATCGACTTCATCGAGACCTGCGTCCAGTGCCGCGGCTGTGAGACCGCCTGCCCCAGCGGCGTCCAGTTCGGTGCGCTGATGGAGGAGACCCGCGCCACGCTCGCAGCGCAGGGCCGGATCACCCCGTGGTGGCAGCGAATCGGGTTCCGTATCCTGCCTCGCCACCGACTTCTCCTGGTGGGCTCGACGGTGCTGGCGGTCGGGCAGCGGCTGCGACTGGTGCCGAAGCGCCTCGGTATTCCGCCGCTCCCGCTGCGCCGGGCACCCGAGGTCGACACGACCGGGGACGACGTGTGGCTCTTCACCGGGTGCGTGATGGATGCCTGGCAGCGCGACACGCACCGCAACACCGCAGCACTGATTGCACTTACCGGCGCCACGCTGGCCGTGCCCGGTTCCAGCGGCGGCTGCTGCGGGGCATTGCACGTTCATGCCGGACTCCACGACGATGCCGTGTCCCTGGCCGTGCACGCGATGACATCGATGCCCGGCAACGCTCCGATCCTCGTCAATTCCGCCGGGTGCGGTGCATCGATGAAGGACTACGGAACCCTGCTCGACTCCGATGATGCCCGGCGGTTCAGTGCCCGGGTGCTCGACATCTCCGAATGGCTCGCCGATCGCGTCGGCCAACTCCCGGCGCCCGTGGGCCCGCGCTGCGCGGTCGTCGTGCAGGACCCGTGCCACCTCCGCCACGTTCAGCGCGCTCACGAACCGGTGAGGACGCTGCTCGCTCACGTCGCCGACATCGTGGAACTCGACGATGCCGGCCTGTGTTGCGGGGCTGGCGGTGCGTACTCGGTGCTGCAACCGGAACTCGCCGGCGAGATCCGCGAGCGCAAGATCGCTTCGATCGACCGGGCTGTCGACGGGTCGAACGCCGCGGTGGTGGCGAGCGCCAACCCAGGGTGCTCGATGCATCTTGCTAGCGTGCTGGACCTTCCCGTGAAACACCCCGTCGACATCGTCGCCGAGGCGCTCGGAGTCGCCGGGCGATGACGGGGGAGTACTCCTCGTATGTCGAGCGGCTCGAGGCCGTTGCTGCTGATCTCGACGAGATCGCGTTCGACCGGCTGCGTGAGGCGGTCGCCGACGGCGAGATCACACGTCCTGTGGACGACAAGAGGCTGATGCAGGCCCGCCGAGCGATCGAAAAGGCTGCCGCCGTGTTGCGTCAACTCGACGAGATGTAGCTGTTGAGCACGCGGATCATGGCGACCAGGTCGCTGTAGCCGCGTTTGGCGAACACACACGAGATCCGATCGAGGTCGAGCTTGTCGTCGTCGCGTCGCTCGATCTTGAACGGCTCGGCGCGTTCGATGGCTCCGCTCGACGCCAGGTGGCCGAACCAGTCATTGAGCTCTGCCAGCTGCGCATCGGTCGGGCCCTGGTGCATCCGGACCACGAGGTGGTCGCCGACGTATCGGACCGAGTCGTAGTTGGCGTAGAACCCCTCGATGACGCGCGCCGCCTCGCCGACATCGTTCGTGATCGTGTACAGATCGACGTCATTGGCCGAGACGAGTCCGCGGGCGATCAGCTGCTCTCGGACGAACGTGTCGACGCCCTCCCAGAACGGATCGCCGGGTGCGTCGAGCAACACGATCGGCACCGGGACGCCCTTGCCGGTCTGGGTGAGCGTCAGCAGCTCGAACATCTCGTCGAGCGTCCCGAAGCCGCCTGGCATGCACACGAACGCCTGCGACTCCTTGATCAGCATCAGCTTGCGGGTGAAGAAGTACTTCATGCTGACGTGCTTCTCGTCACCGGCGATGACCGAGTTGGCTCCCGACTCGAACGGCAGCCGGATGGAGACGCCGATCGACATCTGGCGCCCGGCACCCTCCATGCCTGCCTGCATGATTCCGGGCCCGGCTCCGGTGACGGCCATCCATCCGTGTGCGGCCAAAGTGCGCGCCAGTTCGACTGCGAGCCCGTACAGCCGATCATCGGCACGTGTGCGTGCCGACCCGAAGATCGCCACCTTCCGGCGGTCCGTGAACGGGGCGAACATCGCGTAGGCGTCACGCATCTCAGCGAGGGCTGCAGTGGCGATCTTGAGATCGAGCGTGTCAGGCTGATCGGTGATGAGTCCCAACGCTTCGGAAACGAGCTCTTCCGAGAGTCGAACATTCTCGGAAACACCGAGCTCGGAGACGATCTTTCGAGCCTGGGCGAGTGCGGAGTCCGATACATCTGGGGCCATGAACGACCGATCGTACGGGCCCAGATGGATGGGTCCGGTGCTGGGCCTCGTCGCGACAGGCGCGGGCCTCGCCGCGGCCGAACTCGTGGTGGGCCTCGTCGAGCGGACGTCGTCGCCGGTCGTGCCGGTCGGACAGGTGTTCATCGACTGGGTGCCGAGGCCACTCAAGGACTGGGCGATCGAGACGTTCGGCACCAACGACAAGGTCGTGCTGGTCCTCGGAGCGCTGGTTGTGCTGCTCGGCATCGGAATCGGCGTCGGAGTGCTTGCGATGCGCGGGGCTCGCTCTGCCGCCGTTGCGTTGACCTGCGTCACCGGCGTGGTCGGTGCCTGGGCGGTCCTCACGCGTCCAGAGCCCACATTGCTCAAGCTGCTCCCGACGATCGTCGGGACCGCCGTCTCGATCGCCGTGCTCTTGTACCTCGCCCCGCGGCCGGTGGTGTCGGCGACCAGCGTCGACGCTGAGCAGCCCGCCGCACAGCCGATGGGTGTCGACCGTCGACGTTTCGTCGGCGGGGCGATCGGCATCGGTTCGATCGCGGTGATCGCCGGCGGGGTCGGCAGGATGCTCCAACAACGATTCGAAGTCGACAGCGAGCGCAGCGTGCTCAGCTTGCCGTCGGTCGACGTACCGGCGCCGGGGCTGCCGGCGGACGCACAGCTCCCACTCGATGGCCTCGAGCCGTTCATCACGCCGACCGCCGACTTCTACCGGATCGACACGGCGCTGGTGGTGCCGCAGGTGTCGAAGGACAGCTGGCGGCTGAAGATCGGTGGGATGGTCGACAAGCCGATGGAGCTGACGTTCGACGACCTGCTCGCCCGCCCGCAGGTCGAGCGGTACATCACGCTGTCGTGCGTGTCGAATCCGATCGGTGGTGATCTGATCGGAAACGCACTGTGGCAGGGAGTGCTGTTGCGCGACGTGCTCGAGGAGGCCGGGGTGCGGCCCGAGGCGACCCAGATCGTCAGCCGATCGATCGATGACTGGACGGCGGGTACTCCGACCGAGATCGTGATGGACGGGCGCGATGCCATGCTCGCCATCGCCATGAACGGTGAGCCCTTGCCCGCCCGACACGGCTACCCGGTCCGCATGGTCGTGCCGGGGCTGTACGGCTACGTGTCTGCCACGAAGTGGGTCACGCAGATCGAGTTGACTCGGTGGGAGGACTACGACGCCTACTGGGTACCCCGAGGCTGGTCGAAGAACGGGCCGATCAAGACGATGTCGCGGATCGACACCGATCGACCGGGTGCTACGGCCAACGACGTGGTCGTCGGGGGGATCGCATGGGCGATCCATCGCGGCGTGTCCCGTGTCGAAGTTCGTTCCGATGGTGGCCCGTGGATTCAGGCCGACCTCGGCGGGGTCCCGTCCAATGACACATGGGCGCAATGGATGGTGACCCTCGATCTCGAACCCGGGCGCCACATGATCGAGTCACGCGCGTTCGACGGCACCGGCGAGCCCCAGACCGAAGAGACCGCCCCCGTCGCCCCCAATGGAGCGTCCGGCTACCCCCGTCGCTGGATCGACGTCTGACCATTCCCCGCGCGAGCCCAATACAGCCCGAAAAATGCCTGGATCTGCGCGCTCAGCGCGACAAACGAGGCATTTTTCGGGCTGGGGAGGGGTGCGGATGGTCAGGGGAGGGTGGCGGCCTTGGTGTCGAGCGCGCTGATCAGTTCGTCGAACGCCGACGCGAAGCTGGCGACGCCCTCGCGTTCGAGTTGCGCGGCCACGTCGTCCATGTCGACGCCGACATCGGCCAACGCCTGCCACACGGCGCGGGCGTGATCGACGTCTGCATCGACGCGGCGATCGACGGTGCCGTGGTCGGCGAACGCCTCGAGTGTTGCTTCGGGCAGTGTGTTCACGCGTGTCAGGCCCGATCAGCTCGTCGACGTACAGCGTGTCGGGGTAGGCCTCGTTCTTGGTCGATGTCGATGCCCACAGCGGCCGCTGCACCCGGGCGCCCCGATCGGCGAGGGCCTGCCAACGTGGCCCCGAGAACGCCTCGCGGAAGAGCTGGTAGGCGAGCTTGCCTTGGGCTACGGCGGCCTTGCCGCGTAGGGCAAGTGCCTCGTCGGAACCGATCGAGTCGAGGCGACGATCGACCTCGGAGTCGACCCTGCTGATGAAGAAGCTCGCCACGCTCGCCACTGCTGACAGGTCGGCGTCGGGGTCCATCGCGAGCCGCTCGAGTCCTGCGAGGTAGGCCTCGATCACTCTCGAGTAGCGGTCGAGGCTGAAGATCAACGTGACGTTGATGCAGCGACCCTCGGCGATCATCTGCTGGATCGGGGCGAGCCCCTCCTCGGTGCCGGGGATCTTGACCATGAGGTTTCGCCGGTCGATCCGTTCGTGCAGCTCACGAGCCGCCGTCTCCGTTCCGGGTCCGTCATGCGCGAGACCCGGGTCGACCTCGACGCTCACGTAGCCGTCGACGCCGTCCGAGTGGTCGTAGACCTTCGAAAAGACGTCGCAGGCGCTGTGGATGTCGCTGATCACCATCGCCCAGTACGCGTCATTCGTGGGGGTGCCTGCGGAACGGAGTTCGGCGAACTGCTCGTCGTAGTCGGACGAGTCCTGGATCGCCTTCTGGAAGATCGACGGGTTCGACGTCAAGCCGCGCACGCCGCTTTCGCGGATCTCGACGAGTCTGCCCGAGGCGATGTAGCCGCGTTTCAGGTTGTCGAGCCAGGCACTCTGGCCCTGCTCGTCGTGGAGAGCGATGATCCGGTTGTCAGCCATGGCGTCCTTTCGAGATGGAGGTGGGGGATGGAGGTGGAATGCGATCAGGGGAGCAGTGCGTTGGCCCGCTCGACGACGTGGTCGACGTTGATGCCGAGCTGTTCGAGGACGAGTTCGCCCGGTGCACTTGCACCGAAGCGGTCGATGCCGATCGAGTCGTCGGACCAGCGTTCCCAGCCGAACGTGGTGGCCGCTTCGACCGACAGTGTGGGAACGCCGGCCGGCAGGATCGAATCGCGGAAGTCCTCATCCTGAGCGGAGAAGCGGTCCCAGCTCGGCAGGCTCACCACGCGGACCTGGCGACCCTGCGCACGAAGCTGCTCGGCGGCGTCGACACAGACCTCGACCTCGCTGCCGGTCGCAACCAGGACGACCTCCGGGTCGCCATCGGAGTCGGTCACGATGCCGGCGCCGCGAGCGACTGCAGAGCCGTCGGTGACCACACGGATGTTCTGACGGCTCAGGATCAGAGCGGACGGACCGTCGTGGCGCACGATGTCGGCCCAGGCGTGGATCGTCTCGTTTCCGTCCGCTGGTCGCACGACGTGCAGGCATGGAATCGCGCGTAGTGCAGCGAGATGTTCGACCGGCTGGTGCGTGGGGCCGTCCTCACCGACGCCGACGGAGTCGTGGGTGAACACGAAGCAGGCCTTTGCCCCCGAGAGTGCCGCCAGGCGGATCGAGGGTCGCATGTAGTCGGAGAACACGAAGAACGTGCCGCTGATCGGCAGGGTGCCGCCGTGCTGTGCCATCCCGACGAGCGCCGCGCCCATGGCGTGTTCGCGGATCCCGTAGTGCAGGTAACGACCGCTGCGATCGTCGGCGGTGAACGCGGTGGTTCGCGCCAGGCCGGTGCCGTTGCTGCCGGTGAGATCGGCAGAGCCTGAGATCAGACCGGGAAGACAGTCGTAGGTGGCGTCGAGCGCCTTCTGGATCGCTTTGCGCGTGGCCACCGACTCGCCGAGGTCGTAGGCGGGGAGTTCGGCGTCCCATCCGTCGGTGCCGGTCCCGGCCCACGCCGCCTGCCACTCGGGCGTGGCGGTGACGGAGGTGCTGCTGTTCGCCCATGCGCTGCGAGCCGTCGCGCCCCGTTCGCCGACATGGTTGCGGTAGGCAGCCACGAGCTCATCGGGCGCCCAGAAGGGTTCGTCGGGAATCCCCATGATCTCCTTGGTGCGCGTGACGTCGTCGGTGGTGAACGGATTGCCGTGTGCTCCGTTGGTGTCGACGTGGTCGGGGGAGGGCTCGCCGATGTGCGAGCGCAGGATGAGCAGCGACGGCTTCTCGGTCTGCTGCTTCGCTGCGTCGAGCGCTGCTTCGAGCCCAGCGAGGTCGTCGGCCATCTCGCCGAGATCGACGACGTCCCAGCCGTACGAGCGGAATCGCATCGCCGCGTCGTCACCGGTCGACATGCTGGTCGGACCGTCGATCGTGATCAGGTTGTCGTCGAACACGCAGATCAACCTGCCGAGGCCGAGATGGCCGGCGAGCGACGCCGCTTCATGGCTGATGCCTTCCATCAGACAGCCGTCGCCGGCGATCACGAACGTGAAGTGATCCTGTGCCTCGGCGCCGAAACGGGCACGCAGATTCTCCTCGGCGATCGCCATGCCGACGGCGTTGGCGAAACCCTGTCCGAGCGGGCCGGTCGTGACTTCGACGCCTGCCGTATGGCCGGCTTCGGGGTGGCCGGGCGTCGCCGATCCCCACTGGCGGAACGTCTTCAGGTCGTCGAGTTCGAGCCCGTAGCCCGAGAGGAACAGCAGCGAGTACTGCAGGATCGACGCATGGCCGTTCGACAGCACGAAGCGGTCACGGTCGGGCCACGCCGGATCGGCGGGATCGTGTTTCATCACCCGGCTGTAGAGCACATGGCCGAGTGGGGCCAAGGCCATCGCCGTGCCCTGGTGGCCGCTGTTGGCGGCGAGCGGGGCGTCCATGGCCATGCCACGGATGAGCGAGACGGCGAGCTGGTCCTGTTCTGCAGTCAACGACACGCGGGCGAGAGTACCCGACAGCCTCGGAATCCAGACCAACCCGATTTCACCAGGGGTCTGACCCCTGGTGAAATCGTCAGGCTGGTGGGAGGAGCGTGAAGGGCACGAGATGCCACGGGCCGAGGTCGACGCGGCAGTGGGCGAACACCTGGCTGTAGTCGGGGAACTCGAGTTCGCCACGAACGAGTCGATAGGTGAACTTGCCGGGTTCGACGGTGAATGGGCTGACGTTGCGGGCGACCTGTTCGCTGTCTTCCGCGATCCCTCGGCGGAAGATCACCTCGAAGACGCCGCTGCCGGTTTCGCCCTCTGGGCAGAAGATCAGCCCGATCAGGTGCGGCGTGATCGTGACCGGAGCCGGCTCGGGAGCGGCCTGGGAGAACATCACGCCCGTCATGTCGATCCGTGTCGACGGCCCCGGAGCCTCGCGCATCTCGAAGCTCTCGACGAACAGGGCGGCAACGATCTGCATGGCGCACCACGCTACGTTCTGCGCCCCGTGTGTCCCACCGCTCGATCTGTGCCCCGAGGGTCCCGGAAGGCGGGACGCGGCGGGCGCAGATCAACACTGCTCACATCAGGCGGCGGGGAATCCTGACGACCACCCGGTAGGAGCCGATGACGGGGACCGGGCCAAACGATCGCGAGTCGGCCAACGTGCTGGCCCGATTGTCCGACAGCACACGCATGGTTCCGTCGTCGAGTACCGCCTCGACACGTTTGACGAGCCAGAACCCAGGACGATGTGGGTGCTCGATGCAGCACAGCTGGCCGACCCTGGCCCGCGTCGAGGGGAACGCGATCAATCCTTGACCGTCCACGAGCGTCGGCTCCATCGACCGGTCGGCAACCACGAATCGCCGGGGCCAGCGGGGACGGGTGGGCAACCTCATCGCGGCGGAGTGTATGTTTCGATGCGACGTCCCCCCGGGAATCGTCGACACTGCACACCCCACCACTCAGCACTGAGGAGTCACCATGTTCGCCAAATTGTTCGCATCGGCCACCGTCGCCCACGCCCACTGCGATCTCTACTGCGGGGTGTACGACCCGGCGCAGGCAAAGATCGAAGCGCTGTCGGTGGTCAAGACGGCCAAGAAGTATGCCGAGTCCGACGACGAGGTGTTCCGTGCCCGCTGTATCTCGATCAAGGAGGAGCGCGCCGAGGAGACCAAGCATCACCTGATGGTGCTGTGGGCCGACTTCTTCGCACCCGACCACTTCGCGGCGTTCCCGCAGCTCCACGAGTTGTTCTGGAAGGCGATCCATCAGGCCGGCGAGGCCAAGAAGACCATGGACCCCGCGGCAGGTGAGCAACTCGTTGCCTACATCGACGAGATCGCGGACATCTTCTGGCAGACCGACAAGGCCAAGCAGATGGGCGTCTACCCGCCTGCCTGATCACTGGCCGGATCACCTCCGGCTGAGACGGCTGTAGCGTTCGCCGACAACATGTCGGACCCGGGCGCTGCGAACGAATCGAACGAAGTCAGCGAAGCGCCCGTCGAGGGTCGGTCCACCCGTGACCAGATCCTCGACGCGGCGCTTTCGTGTTTTGCGCACGGCGGCTACAGCGGAACATCGCTCAACGACATCGCCGCCGAGGTCGGCATCCGTCGACCCAGCCTGCTGCATCACTTCGCGTCGAAGGATGCGCTGTATGGCGAAGTCTTCGAACGCCTCCTGTCGGACTGGTTCGCCCGGCTTGCCGGCGCCATCGAGTCCACGGCGACGGGCTGGCCGAAGGTCGAACAGGTGCTGCGAGCCGGATTCGGCTATTTCGCCGACAACCCGAGCTACGTCACGCTGATGCGGCGCGAGGCCATCGACGGTGGATCGCATCTCGGCATCGACCTCGCAGCCGTGTTGCGCCCAATGTTCGATCAGGCCGCCGACTACCTCGGACGCGAGATGGACGCGGGCGTGTTCCGCCACCAGAACCCGCAGCAGTTGTTGCTCACCGGGTACGGGGCATTGCTGAGCTACTTCTCCGACGCACCGTTCCTCGAGGGCCTGCTCGACGAGGACCCGCTCGCGCCGGCAGCGCTCGACCGACGCAGCGAACACATCATCGCGTTCTTCCGCGCCGCTCACACCCGCCTGATCTCGCCATGCAACCGCCGGCCGCGATGAGCGATGGCGCGTAGAGCGAGCCGGATGGCAGGCACCGTACCGGCTCGACGATGATTCTGTCCCGCGATGAGCGAGGCGACCGTATCCGGCGGTTTCGCTCATCGCAGCGTGGGGTGGGGTGGGGTGCGATACGGGTGACCGTGATGCGGCCGTTGCCCAGGGGTACCGTGGACATTTCATGGCGATCCCACAGACGACTCCCGACGGTTCCGGCGCGCACACGACGTTGTCGGAGCGCGACTCGAAGGCGTTGCTCGCCGAGTACGGCGTGCCGATCGCGGCCGAGCGGTTCGTCGCCACGGCCATCGAAGCTGGTGCAGCGGCGGACGAACTCGGATACCCCGTCGTCGCCAAGCTGAACGGCGATGCCATCGCCCACAAGACCGAGCGGGGTCTGGTGAAGCTGCGCCTCGGCGACCGAACCGCGGTCGAGGCTGCTGCGACCGATCTGCTCGCCGCAGCGACTTCCGCCGATGGCGACGTGACGGTCCTCGTTGCGCCGATGATCGCCGGCAACCGCGAGCTGATCGTCGGAGTGGTGCGCGACCCACAGTTCGGCCCGACGGTGATGCTCGGCGTCGGCGGCATTCTCGCCGAGGCCGTGGCCGACGTGGTGTTCCGCCCGGCGCCCGTCGACGCGATCACGGCGTCGGAGATGATCGACGACCTCGCGACCCAGAAGCTGCTCGACGACTTCCGCGGCGAGGTCGCCGTCGACCGCAATCAGCTCGTCGACGTGATCGTCGGACTCGGCAGACTCGCCACCGAGAGAACCGACGTTGCAAGCGTCGACATCAACCCGCTGATCGTCCAGCCCGACGGCTCGGTCATCGCGGTCGACGGTCTCGTCGAACTCGGCCCACGCGCCGACACGGCGGGCACCCGCGGCCGCCAGCGCCCGACCGATGCCCACTTCCGGGCGCTGTTCGACCCCAAGGGTGTGCTCGTCACGGGTGCCTCGACGCATCCCGGCAAGTTCGGTTTCGTGTCGCTCCACAACATCCTTGCGAGCGGCTACTCGGGCGGAGTGTACGGCACCAATCTCAAGGGTGAGGAGGTGCTCGGCGTCACGACGGTCGCCGACATCGCCGATCTGCCCGACGACGCGATCGATCTCGTCTTCGTGTGCACGCCTGCCGCCGCCAACGCCGACTTGTTGCGGGCGTGTGCTGCCAAGGGGATCCGGGCGGCGTTCCTCACGTCGGCCGGCTATGGCGAAGCGGGCGACGAGGGCCAGCAGGCAGAGAACGAACTGGTAGCACTCGCCGACGAGCTCGGCATCCTGCTCGCGGGCCCGAACGGCCAGGGTGTCGTCAGCACACCCGCCAATCTGTGTGCCCAGATCGTGGCGCCGTACCCACCGGCCGGCGGGATCGGTGTGGCGAGCCAGAGCGGCAACTTCGTGTCGAGTTTCTTGAACATGGCGCGGGCGAGTGGCGTCGGCATCAGTCGTGCGGTGTCGGCGGGCAACGCCGCGGCGGTCACCGTCGCGGAGTACCTCGACTGGTATGCGGACGATGCCGCAACCGCGGTCGGCCTCGCCTACGTCGAGGGCATCGTCGACGGGCGCGGCTTGATGGACCGCCTCGCCGGAGCCGCTGCCCGCAAGCCACTGGTGCTGGTCAAGGGCGGCAGCACCGAGGGCGGCGCCCAAGCGGCAGCCAGTCACACCGGGGCGCTCGCGGCGAACGACAAGATCTTCGACGGCGAGTGTCGGGCAGCGGGCATCACCCGTGCGGCCACCGTGACCGAGGCGTTCGAAGCAGCGGCAACGTTCGCCACCCAACCGCTGCCGAAGGGACCGAACACCATCGTGCTCACGACCGCAGGAGGCTGGGGTGTCGTGACCGCCGACGCGATCACCCGCGATCCCGACCTCGTGCTGATGGATCTCCCCGTCGACCTGCAGGCGGCGATCGACACCAAACTGCCCCCGAGGTGGAGTCGCAACAACCCCGTCGACTGCGCGGGCGGCGAGGTGCGCGACACGATCCCCGAGGTGATGGCGTTGATCGCCGAGCACCCGGATGTCGACGCCGTCATCTACCTCGGAATCGGGATCCAGAGCAACCAGGCGCGGATGATGAGCGAGGGCCGCTTCTACCCCGATCACGGACTCGAGCGCATCGTCGCCTATCACCAGCGCCAGGACGAACGGTTCGCCGAGGCGGCACACGAGTTGAGCCTGGCAACCGGCAAGCCGATCCTCGTCGCCACGGAGTTGGCGGTCGCCGACCCCGACAATGCCGGGCCGGCGACGGTCCGGCGGCTCGGTCGACTGTGTTACCCGAGCGGGGGAGAAGCCGTCACGGCACTCGGTCATCTCGTGCGCTACGCGAAGTTTCGCGAGGCGCATCGCCCGTGAGTGAACGACGACCGACCGACCGGCGCCGAGGCCAGGGTCGCGGTCCCGGACCGTGGATCGTCCTGTTCGTGGTGGCGGTCGTTCCGATCGTCGCGCTCCTCGGGGTGCGTTCGTGGTCGACGAGCCAGGACGACAACAATGAGGCAGCACCACCGATCGAACCCGCCGCCGCCGTGCCGGCACCTACTCCCGCGCTGGCGACGGGCGTGGTGTCGCTTCGACGGCTCCCGACGCTGATCTCCCGAGAGCTCAACAGCGATGCCTTCGCTGGTGAGGTCAGCCCGCTCCTGTCGTCGCTGAACGACCGATCGTGCGGAGCGGTCTCGGTCGACGGCGAGATGATCGGCGAACACAACGCCGACCTCGCCGTGATTCCGGCGAGCAACCAGAAGATCCCGATCGCCGCAACGGCACTCGAACAGCTCGGACCGGACTTCCGCTACACCACGAACGTGGTGACCGCATCAGCACCCCAGGGCGGTGTCGTCGATGGCGATCTCTTCCTGGTCGGCGGCGGCGACCCACTGCTGTCGTCTGACTGGTATGGCGAATCGAACCTCGAACTCAACCCCGTCACGTCGCCGACGTCGCTCGACACGCTCGCCGACCGCGTCGCTGCGGCGGGTGTCGCCGAGATCACCGGTTCGGTCGTCGGCGATGGCAGCCGCTACGACGACGAGTACTACGCCCCTGGCTGGGGCGAGGGCGTGGCCGGACTCGAAGGTGGCCCGTACGACGCATTGATGGCGAACGACTCGCGGGTGCTCGGCGACCCTCTGCGCGGGAGCGACCCCAACGAATCGGCCGCTCGCGAGTTCACACAACTGCTCGAAGCGCGAGGAATTGACGTCGGCGGTGTGGCCTCGAGCGGAACGGCACCCGCTGGTGCGACCACCCTGGCGTCGATCGACTCAGCGCCGATGTCCGACGTGGTCGCGGAGATGCTGGGCAACAGCGACAACAACACCGCCGAGATGGTGGTCAAGGAACTCGGCGTCACCGTGTCGACACCGGGCACCCGCGAGGTGGGACTCGGCCTGGTGCGCGAGCAGTTGGTCGAGTGGGGAGTGGATGTGGCGCCGATCGTCTTGGTCGACGGGTCCGGACTGAGTCTCGACAACCGTCTCACGTGCGATGCCATCATCACGGTGCTGCAACGGACGGGATTCGACTCGCCGGTCGGGCAGGGCCTCCCCGTCGCCGGCCAGACCGGAACGCTGGCGACCGCGTTCGTCGATCATCCCGTCGCGGGTCGTCTGCGCGGCAAGACCGGCACGCTCAACAACCCGCCGTTCAACGTCGATCCTCCGGCCGTGAAGGCCCTCGCAGGCTTCCTTCCCGTCGAGGGCGGCAGCGCCGTCGAGTACGTCTTGATCCTCAATGGCCCGACCATCTCGGACCAGAGCGAGTACCGGCCGGTGTGGGAGGCGCTCGCGGATGCGCTCGACACGTATCCGGCAGGCGCGTCGCCGGCGGATGTGGGCCCGCGATGAGCCCGGTCGCTTCACCGCCGCCCGGCACCGTTGCGCCCGTCGAAGGCGTCCCGGTCCGCTACCGACTCGCCCCGCTCGTGTGGCTCGTGCTGATGGCGCTCGTGCCCGTCGCGGGGCTCACGGCGTTGCTCCTGTGGAGCGATGCACAGGCCGACGAACACGAAGCGGCGGCACGAACCGTGCCGAGTGCATCGGACGACGTCGGCGCGACCGCAGACCCGAGTCCAGCGCTGACCACGTCGATGGCCGCCTACCGCCGGGCGCCGGCGGTCCTCGCCCGCCTCGGGGCGGACAACGAACTGGCAGCCGCCATGGAGCAACTTGCTGCATACGTCGATGAACGGTCGTGTCTCGCCGTGTCGGTCGACGGCCGAGAGATCGGCTCCTGGAACGGCGATGTCGGCGTGATCCCGGCGAGCACGAACAAGCTCTTGATCGCGGGTGCCGCCACCGAGGTTCTCGGTGCCGACCATCGGTTCACCACATCGGTCGCCGCGACGCCTGCCGTCGACGGTGTCGTCGAGGGCGACCTCTACCTCGTCGGCGGCGGCGACCCGCTCCTGGTCGCTGCGGACTTCCCGCTCGACGACGACGCACCCGAGATGTCGGCGAGTACCTCGCTCGACGCGCTTGCCGACGCCGTCGTCGCCGCCGGCATCACGAGCATTCGCGGGTCGGTCGTCGGCGATGCCACCCGTTACGACGACCAGTACGTCAATCCGACCTGGGGTACAGGTGTGGCCTTCGTCGATGCCGGCCCGATCGGCGGGCTCGTGGTCAACGACGGCCGGACCGTCGGCCGGTCGGGTCGCCAGCGCGATCCGGGTGAGGCTGCGGCGCGCGAACTCGCCCGACTGCTGCGTGATCGTGGCGTTGCCGTGTCCGGCGGGTGGGAGTCGGGTGTCGTCGAACCTGAGACGCCGGTGATCGCCACGGTCGAGTCCGCGCCATTGTCGGCGATCGTCGCCGACATGCTCACCAACAGCGACAACGACACCGCCGAGATGCTGGTCAAGGAGTTGGGTGTGGCGGGGACCGGGGAAGGCACGACGGCGGCCGGGTTGCAGGTTCTCGACACGACGGTCCGCTCGTGGGGGATCCCGATGGACAGCACGGTGCTCGCCGACGGTTCCGGGCTCAGCGCGAACAACCGGTTGACCTGTGATGCGCTGGTCGGCGTGCTGGATCACCTTGCCGACACGCCCGCCGTCGAGGGGTTGGCGGTCGCTGGTCGCAGCGGAACATTGATCGACGACTTCCTCGGTAGTCCGGTCGAGGGAACCCTCGTCGCCAAGACCGGCACGCTGATCAATCCACCGGCGGACGCCGATCCGCCGGAGGTGAAGGCGCTCGCCGGGTACTTCGACGCCCGCAATGGCGACCGCGTGGAGTTTGCTCTGGTCTTGAACGGTCCCGGCTCCGTCACCGCCGATGGATACCTGCCCTACTGGGGGGCACTTGCCGAGCGGCTCGCCGCCCACCCGACGGGTCCGGACGTCGCAACGCTTGGACCGCGCTGACGCCGATGGCGGTCATGGCGATGTTCCCGCTCGCTTCGGTGCTCCTCCCAGGCGGGGTGCTCCCACTGCACGTCTTCGAGCCTCGCTACCGGGACATGATCCGCGACTGCCTGCGTGCCGACGGTGAACCGGAGTTCGGCCAGGCATTGATCTCGCACGGCTGGGAGACGGGTGGTGGCGACGATCGGGTCATGGTGGGCACGGTTGCCCGGATGCTGCAGGTCGACGCGATCGACGAGAACCGTTACGCGCTCGTCGCCGTCGGGACGCGACGCATCAGGATCAACGCGTGGTTGCCGGACGATCCGTATCCGATCGCCGACGTCGACGACTGGCCCGACGAGGAACCTGATCCGCCGGGGCTCGCCGTCGCCGTCGCCGCCTCGCACGCTCGAGTGAGAGCAGCACGAGCGCTTGCGAATCGAGTCGCCGAGCGTGTCGAGGCCGACTCGAGTCTCGGTGATCTCGGCGGAACATCGGTGGACTCCGGCGATGACGACGTCTCCGACGATGCATTGTTGGCGACGTACCACCTCGCCACGCTGGCACCGATCGGGCCGGCCGACAGATTTCGTTTGCTCGCCGCGCCCGGACCGACGCAGCGCCTCGACCTGCTCGACGAGATCCTCGACGACGTCGTGGCCATGTTGAAGTTCCGCCTTTCGTGATAGAAACGATGACCGTGTCAGACACCAGCGATCTCGAACAGCGTCTCGCCCGACAAGCGGAGAAGGCGAAGCAGGCCGAGGGCGCGTCCGTCGGCGAGATCATCGACTACGTCAAGGAGTACGCGAAGCAGGAAACCCTCGGGCCGCTCAAGGGCGCCGGAGGCTGGCTCGGGTGGGGCTTTGCGGCCGCTGTCTCACTCGGTCTGGGCCTCGTGCTCATCCTGATCGGTCTCCTGCGCCTCCTGCAGACCGAATGGGAGCGATCGGCGACGGGCAGCCTGTCGTGGGTGTCGTACCTCATCGTGCTGATCGCCGCGTCGATCGTGTTGGCGATCACGCTGATGCGGATCAAGAAGGCGACCCTCCACAAGGAACCCAAGTAAGGAGCCTGCGTCATGGCCAAGACCACCAAGACCGAGCCGGCCGGCAAGATCACGCCGCAGGACATCGAGAATCGCCTGAGGGCACTCCAGGGTGACGTGCAGGGCAAGGTCGACGACAAGAAGTCGACCATCGCCACCACCGTCGCCGCCGGTGGCATCGTGCTGCTGGTGATCTTCTTCCTGCTCGGCAAGCGCTCGGGCAAGAAGCGCAGCGCGGTCGTCGAGATCCGACGGATCTGATGGCCCAATTCCCGGTTCTCCTGCGCCCGCGCTACATCATCCGGCGCAAGGCGATGCGGCATGGGCTGTTCGGGCCGAGCCGACTCTGGCGCTCCGTCGCGCTTTTCATCATCGTCATCGAGGTTCCTGCAGGGCGCCTTCGGCAAACGGCCCGAGCGGCTGATGGCGCGGCGGATCGGCATCGGCCATGTCATCACCGTGGCCACCTACGCTCCGATGACCCGCAAGCAGCGCAGGCAGACGGGGACCACGAAGTCCACGCTGGCTGCCGACGCACGCGCCGAGCTCGAGGCGGCTCAGCGGGCATCGTGAAGGTCCTGCTGCGCAATCCGCGGCGGGAGATCGAGGTCGCCGGTGGGCGAAGTGTCAACCGTCTCCTCGAGGACCTCGGCCTCGACCGTGAATCCCATCTCGTGATCTGCAACGGCACGCTGGTGCCGGGTGACGCTCGTCTCGACGAAGACGACGCCATCGAGGTGCGCCCGGTGATCTCTGGCGGAGCCGCCTGATGGTGCTCGTCTCGTGACCGCGGTGGGAAGCAAGTGCAAGGTGTGCAAGGCGCCGGCGGTGATCGACCTGCCACGTCACAACGCCAAGTTCTGCGCCGAACACCTCCAGCAGCTCTGTCGGCGTCAGATGGCCAAGGCCATCGAGGACTTCGACATGCTTGCACCCGACGACCGGATCCTCGTCGCTGTCAGCGGTGGCAAGGACTCGCTCGCGGTGTGGGACATGCTGATCGAGGCCGGGTATCAAGCCGACGGCCTCTACATCGGGCTGGGAATCGGCGAGTACTCGACCGACAGCGGCGGCTACGTCCGCCGGTTCGCCGACGAGCGTGGTTTGCATCTCGTGACGATCGACCTACGCGAGCACTACGGCTACGACGTTCCCACTGCCGCCCGTGCGACCGGCCGGGTGCCATGTTCGGCGTGTGGGCTCTCCAAGCGCCGGCTGTTCGACCAGGCTGCCCTCGACGGCGGCTATGACGTCGTCGTCACTGGTCACAACCTCGATGACGAGGCGGCGGTGCTCTTCGGCAACACGCTGCGCTGGGACATCGACTACCTGGCCCGCCAGATGCCGGTACTGCCGGCGACGAACGGCTTCCCGAAGAAGGCCAAACCGCTGATCCGGCTGACCGAACGCGAGATGGCCGCGTGGTGTCTCGTGCGCGACATCGACTACGTGGTGGAGGAGTGTCCCATCGCAGCAGGCAACCGTCACCTCTCGTACAAGGAGTCACTGAACGCTGTCGAGGCGAAATCGCCTGGTGCCAAGGCGTCGTTCTACCTGGGCTTTCTCGATCGCATGGCGCCGCTGCTCGCAGGACAATCCGCGGCCGCTGCGGGTGACTTGAACGAGTGCGAACGCTGCGGTTCGCCGACGACCGGTGAGGTCTGTGCGTTCTGCAGACTGGTGGAGAAATCGAGTGCGCACGAACCCGTGCCGGTCGAGATGGTGCTGACGCGTGGGAGACGACGATGACCGGAGTGTTCACAGCAGGCGAGAAGGCGTTGCTGCTCGATTCGAAGAAGCGTCGGTACCTGATCGACCTCGTCGACGGCGGCGAGTTCCACAGCCACAACGGGTTCGTCGCGCACAGCGAGGTGGTCGGCCAGCGCGAAGGCGTGGTGGTCCGTTCGACGAAGGGCTCCGAGTACACGGTGCTGCGGCCGACGCTCGAGGACTTCGTGGTCGAGATGCCTCGCGGGGCCCAGGTGATCTATCCGAAGGACCTCGCACCGATCTGCATGCTCGCCGACATCGGGCCGGGTGTGCGCGTGTTCGAAACGGGGATCGGATCGGGCGCATTGTCGATGACGATGCTGCGCTACGGCGCCGACATCGTCGGCTACGAGATCCGCGAAGACTTCGCCAATCGTGCGAAGAAGAACGTCGAGAGCTTCCTCGGTGCCCCGGTACTCGACCGGTACGACGTGCACATCGCCGACAGCTACGAGGGCATCGACGCCGAGCTGGGCATGTTCGATCGGGTCGTACTCGACCTGCCCGAGCCGTGGAATGTGGTGCCGAACGCCGAGGCCGTGCTGCAGCCGGGCGGACTGCTGTTGGCCTACACGCCCTCGATCACGCAGGCAGTGCAGGTGCGCGAGGCGCTGAAGGGCAAGTGGATCGACGCCCGCACGATCGAAGTGCTGCATCGCGGCTGGCACATCGAGGGCCAGGCGGTGCGGCCGGACCACCGGATGGTCGCCCACACGGCGTTCTTGAGCGTCGCCCGCTTTCTCGGCCGCAATCCGACCTGATTCAACGCGAACAGGCAGTCGTCTGTCTGGAGGAAACGTGACGCTGATGCGACCAAGTGACAAGCGGCCCTCGGATTCTGAAGTCGTTCAGTTCCTGCGCGCTCACCACGGCGCGGATCCGATGGACCTCGAGGCGCTCGGTGGAGGGTTCTGGTCGGCCGCGTATGGCTATCGGATCGGCGACGACGAGCTGGTTCTCCGCATCAACGACGGGCCCGATGGGTTCCGTGACGACGAGATCGCCATGCGTTACGGGTCAACGGAGCTCCCAGTGCCTGAGGTCCTCGCCATCGCAGAAGGGTTTGGTCGGTGGTTCGCGATCTCGCGTCGGCATCGCGGCCGGTTCTTGGAAGAGATCGGCCCCGATCAGGCCGACGCGCTCGGGCCGACCGTCGTCGAGTTGCTCGCTGGCCTCCGGAGCGTGCCCGACACCGGAATCGTCGTGCCTGCGTGGCGCGACTGGTTGCTCGCCGGCATCACCGATCGACCTGGTCACCACACGGCGGGGTGGCGACCACGTGTCGCCGGAGATCCAGCGGCAGAGCGGACGTTCACGGCCGTTGACCGCCGCATCCGCTCGCTGCTCGATGCCTGTCGCGATCGGCGTGAACTCGTTCATTCCGACCTGCTCCACTACAACGTCCTCGTCACGCCCGGGGCGGAATCGGTCACCGCGGTGTTCTCCTGGAAGTGCTCCACCTGGGGTGACGCCGTTTACGACCTCGCGTGGTGCACGTTCTGGGGTCGCTGGCATGAGGGCATCGGAGCCCTCGACCTGTGGGAGCGGGTGGTGCCGACGCTGTCGGCATCCGAGGCCGTTGACGTGGCCGTCCGCCATCACGTCTACGAACTCCAGATCGGCGCCAGTCACCTCGGCTGGTACGCAACCCTGGGCGACATCGAAAACCTGCGCTGGACGCTGCGCCAACTCGACGAACTGCTCGAGTGCGGTCCGCGCCGGCTCGACGTCGTCTCGCCGACGGAAAGGAGCCAGGGGCATGGCGACTGAAGGATTCGAGGGCTTCTACATCGAGACGCGGGACTACGCAGCGACAGCTGCGTTCTGGGCTTCGATGGGTTTCGAGAACGTGTTCGAGACCGACCACGGCTCTGGCCAGTGGCGACACCCGGCGGGCGGCCCGTACGTCTTCATCAACGAGCAACACGTAACGGATCTCGGGACACACCCAGTACTGCGCGTGGCTGACGCGTCGGCGTTCGAGCCACGTCGGTTCGGTGACGTCGCACAAGCGTTCACACCCCAGCACTGGGCCGTCGTCGAGGCACTCGTTCGAGATCCTGACGGTCGACTCGTGAGTCTCCAGGCACCACTCCCGCCAGGAGTCGACGCGCCGAACGAGGCGGACCACCACGCCGAGAAGTACGGCTCCGACTGAGCCTGCTGGCCACGGATGACACGCTTCACTGGCAGCTCGACAGCACGATGATCATCGCTGTGTGTGACGCGACGAGGCCCCGGACGGTGTGTCCAGGGCCTCGTGTCGTTCGGGGGACGTTGCTGATCAGGGTTCGATGTAGATGCACTCGCCGGGGCACTCCTCGGCGGATTCGATGACCGCTTCGAGCTGACCATCGGGGATCTCGGCGAGGCCTTCGGCGCCTTGGGCGTTTCCCTTGGCCTCGGCGAAGATCTTGCCGCTCTCGACGACGTAGGCGAGGCCGTCGTCGAGCAGGGTGAAGACGTCGGGGGCGATCTCCTCGCACAGGCCGTCGCCGGTGCACAGATCCTGGTCGATCCAGACCTTCATGTCAGTGGGCTCCTCATTGAGTGGGGGTTGTCCTTCGGAGCGAAGTTTACACGGCCAAGCACGTGCAAAGACGATCCCCGCGCCGGCGTGTACATTCGGCCCATGGCAACCTCTGCGGACGATCCACGGTCGACCAACGACGCCAGCGGCGACGATGCCGAGCTGGCTGCCCTCCACGACGAGATCGCACATCTGCGCGCTCGGCTCGCCGATGCACCAAGGCGGGTGCACTCGCTCGAGGAACGACTGCTCGAAACCAAGGGGCAGCTCGCTGCGGCGGTCGGACAGAACGAGAAGCTCTCCTACACGCTACGCGAGGCGCGCGAGCACATCGCCACACTGCGCGACGAAGTCGACAAGCTGTCACAACCGCCATCGGCCTATGGCGTGGTGGTCGGCAAGAACGATGACGACACCGTCGACATCCTCACCAGTGGCCGCAAGATGCGAGTTGCACTGCACCCCGACATCGACCACGAGCTGCTCGATCGCGGCGCGGAGGTGGTGCTGAACGAGAGCTACAACGTCGTGATGGCGAGGGCGCCGGAGATCACCGGTGAGGTGGTGACGGTCAAAGAGGTGATGGACGACGGCGTGCGCATCGTGGTGGTCGGTCGGGCCGACGAAGAGCGGGTGTGCGAGCTCGCCGATGCGATACGTGGCACACACATCCGCAACGGCGATCACCTCCGGCTCGACACGCGTTCGAATCTGCTGCTGGAGAAGTTGCCGCGCCCCGAGGTCGAGCACCTGCTGCTCGAAGAGGTGCCGGACATCTCCTACACCGACATCGGTGGTCTCGACAATCAGATCGAACAGATCGCCGACGCCGTCGAATTGCCGTTCCTGCACCAGGATCTGTTCGCCGAGCACCAGTTGCCGGCACCGAAGGGCATCTTGCTGTACGGGCCGCCAGGCTGCGGCAAGACGCTGATCGCGAAGGCGGTCGCAAACAGCCTTGCCAAGAAGGTCGCCGAGACGATCGGTGAGGGCAAGGGCCGCAGCTACTTCATCAACATCAAGGGCCCGGAACTGTTGAACAAGTACGTGGGCGAGACCGAGCGCCAGATCCGCCTCGTGTTCCAGCGGGCGCGTGAGAAGAGCGATGAGGGTTGGCCGGTCATCGTGTTCTTCGACGAGATGGACTCGATGTTCCGCACCCGCGGCTCGGGCATCAGCTCCGACATGGAGTCGACGATCGTGCCGCAGCTGCTGTCGGAGATCGATGGTGTCGAGGGACTCAAGAACGTGATCGTGATCGGCGCGACGAACCGCGAGGACCTGATCGACCCCGCCATCCTGCGCCCTGGCCGTCTCGACGTGAAGATCAAGATCGAGCGCCCGAACGCCGAGGCGGCCAAGGCGATCTTCGCCAGGTACCTCACCAACGAGATCCCGATCGCCGAGGGTGAGTCGATCCCCGACATGATCGACTCAACCGTCACCGAGATGTACCGCGACGACGAGGCGAACCGGTTCCTCGAGGTCACCTATCAAAACGGCGACAAGGAGATCCTCTACTACAAGGACTTCTCGTCGGGTGCCATGATCGAGAACGTCGTGCGCCGCGCGAAGAAGCTGGCGATCAAGCGCGTGATCGGTGGGGGAGCGAAGGGTGTGTGTACCGACGATCTCCTCGCATCGATCAAGCAGGAGTACAAGGAACACGAGGACCTGCCGAACACCACCAATCCCGACGACTGGGCGAAGATCTCCGGCAAGAAGGGCGAGCGCATCGTGTTCATCCGCACGCTCGTGTCCGAGGCCGCGGCAACCGACGCCACGGGCGGCCGAGCGATCGAACGGGTGGCCACCGGGCAGTACCTGTGAATCCCGACCTCGACGACGACCTCGACATCCTCTGACGCTCGGTCCTCCCCGGCCCCGACCCCGGTAGGACCGTGAGCTGAACGTCACGGGGGCAGGTTGCTCCGCTAGGTTCAGGGCATGGCGCTGACCAAGGTCTGCGGGATCGAGACCGAGTACGGCATCGTCGTGCGCGGGGGCGACAACAACCCCGTCTCGGCGTCATCGATGCTGATCAATGCCTACGTCGCGGCCACCAATCGCGACCGGGGTCGCGTGGGCTGGGACTTCGAGGACGAACAGCCGACCAACGATGCCCGCGGGTTCGAACTCGACGCCTCGCTGGCACCCGAGGTCGAGACGATGCTCGTCAACGCCGTGCTCACCAATGGCGCCCGCTACTACGTCGATCACGCCCATCCCGAAATCTCCACGCCCGAGGTCACGACCGCACGCGAGGCTCTGGTGTGGGACCGCGCCGCCGAGGAGATCGTCCGGGCGTCGATGGAACACGTTCGCTCGCTGCTCCCCGACGACGGCGAGATCATCGTCCACAAGAACAATTCCGATGGCAAGGGCAACAGCTACGGCTGCCACGAGAACTACCTGATGGCGCGCGAGACGCCGTTCGGGCGCTTGGCGAGCCAGATCACTCCGCATTTCGTGACGCGTCAGGTGTTCTGCGGCGCGGGAAAGGTGGGCTGCGAGCTTCCCGGCAGGCCGGCCGATCACGTTGCGTACCAACTCAGTCAGCGGGCCGACTTCTTCGAGGAGGAGATCGGGCTCGAAACCACGCTGAAACGCCCGATCGTCAACACCCGCGACGAACCGCACGCCGATGCCCAGAAGTACCGACGCCTGCACGTGATCGTCGGCGACGCGAACATGAGCGAGGTGGCGACCTACCTCAAGGTCGGCACCACGGCGATCGTTCTGGCCATGATCGAAGACGACGAACTCGGCGACGAGTGGCTGCTCGGCAGCCCCGTCGTCGCGATCCGTCAGGTGAGCCACGACCCGACGCTTCGCCAGACGATCATGCTGCGCGACGGAAATCGAGCCACGGCGCTCGAGATCCAGTGGGGCCTGCTCGAGCGGGCGCGCAAATACGAGCAGTCACACGGACTCGAGTGTGTCGGCGAGGGCATCGGCGCCGACGTGCTTGCCAAGTGGGAGACCGTCCTCGCCGCGCTCGAATCCGATCCGACATCGGTTGCACACTGGGTCGATTGGGTCGCCAAGCAGCGCCTCGTCGAGGGCTACGCCGACCGCCACGACATCGAGTCCGGATCGGCCAAGCTCAAGGCGATCGACCTCCAGTACCACGACCTGCGAGCCGATCGCTGTCTGGCGCTCCGGGCCGGCCTCGACACGATGGTCAGCGAGGCCGAGGTCGCCGCGGCGATGACCGAACCGCCCACGACCACCCGGGCGTACTTCCGGGGACGCTGTCTGCAGAAGTTCCCCGACGATGTGGTGGCGGCGAACTGGGACTCGCTCGTGTTCGATATTGGCCGGGACCCACTCCGGCGAGTGCCGATGATGGAACCGCTACGCGGGACCGCCGACCACGTTGGTACCTTGATCGACCAGAGCGAGACGGCACGAGACCTCCTCGACCGTCTCGGTCAGTGATCCACCACGATTCATCCGACTCACCGAAGGGAAGCACCCGCTGATGGCCGAACGCACCCAGAAGTCGAAGGGCACGACGAACCGCGACACCGACGCGGAGGTCGAAGCTGCACCGGCGACCACCGAGACCGGCGAGAAGCTCAAGGCTGAACTCGATGACCTGCTCGACGAGATCGACGAGGTGCTGGAGACCAACGCCGAGGATTTCGTGAAGTCCTATGTGCAAAAGGGCGGACAGTAGCCCGTGACGATGCCGATCTTCTCGACGTCGGACGATCCGGGGTCGAGCTTTCCGGAGCTGCTGCGTCGCATGGGCCTCGGGCCCGAGCCGATGGTTGGCGCCTCCACCGATCTGATGCGTGAGCTGTCGCTGCCGCACGCCACCACCTGTGTGGCGCTCACCTACGCCGACGGCGTGGTGATGGCGGGAGACCGGCGGGCGACCTCCGGGAACCTGATCTCCCATCGCACGATGGAGAAGGTCGTCGAGGCCGACCGCCACAGCGGTGTCGCCATCGCGGGCGCAGCAGGTGCGGCGATGGAGATGATCCGCCTTTTCCAGCTACAGCTCGAGCACTACGAGAAGGTCGAAGGCACGGCGCTCAGCCTCGAGGGCAAGGCGAACCAGCTGTCGATGATGGTCCGCGGCAATCTGCAGGCGGCGATGATGGGCATGGTCGTGGTCCCGATCTTCGGGGGCTACGACCTGCGTCGTGAGTGCGGCCGACTCTGGGACTACGACGCCACAGGCGGCCGCTACGAGGAACGCGACTACGTGGCCACCGGCTCGGGCAGCCTGCACGCCGGCACGGTGATCAAGGTCGGCTTCCGCTCTGGCATGAGCCGCGACGACGCCGTCAACCTGGCTGCTCGGGCACTCTGGGAAGCGGCCGACGCCGACTCGGCAACGGGCGGACCGGACGTACTCCGCGGGATCTATCCAGTCGTCGCCACCATCGACGCCCGCGGATGGAACCGGCTCGCCGACGAGGACCTCGCCGTCCGGTACGAAGCCATCGTTGCGGAGGTGCGTTCGCGATGAGCATGCCGTTCTACGTCGCGCCTGAACAGATGATGAAGGACCGTGCCGACTTCGCGCGCAAGGGCATCGCCCGCGGGCGCGCGCTGGTGGCGGTCCGCTACACCGACGGGATCGTGATCGTTGCTGAGAACGCGTCCGAAACGTTGCGCAAGGTGAGCGAGATCTACGACCGCATCGCCTTCGCCGGGGTCGGCAAGTACAACGAATTCGACCAACTGCGGGTCGCAGGGGTCCGCGCTGCCGATCTCAAGGGCTTCCAGTACTCGCGTGACGACGTCGACGCCCGCAGTCTGGCGAACAGTTACGCCCAGATGCTCGGCACGATCTTCACCCACGAGATGAAGCCGATGGAGGTCGAGATCCTCGTCGCCGAAGTCGGTCTCGAACCAGCGGGCGATCAGATGTTCCACATCCTCTACGACGGCACGGTCGTCGACGAACGCGACTACGCGGCGATCGGCGGCGACGCCGAGGCGATCAACGCACGCCTCGCCGACACGTGGACCGACGGCCTCGACCGTGCTGCGGCGATCGCGCTCGGACGGACGGCACTCGGGGGCCCAGACCGCGAGATCTCCGACGACGACCTCGAAGTGGCCGACCTGGCACGAACCAACGGCCGCCGCTGCTTTCACCGGCTGAGCAAGGCCGACCTCAGCGCCTGACTCCTCGACCCCGGTTGCGATGAGCGAAGTGACCCTATGCGGCGGTTTTGCTCATCGGTACCTGTTGTCTGTTCGAGTTCGGTGAGCCCAGCGGCAGGATCGCGTGCAGGAAGTCTCGGATCGTCTGTCGGAACGTCGCGGGGTCGGGGTCGGAGGTCGGTGTCTCAGCGCAACACGTGTGCCGTGGGTGACATCTGACCCTGGCGCTGCTGAAGCCCGGACCGCACAATGTGCTCAAATGGACATGCACACCTGGTGAGTGAGCCCGGTGGAGGCCACAACCAACGGATCGCTCGCCGAGTGCTCCGCCCCTACTGCCCGAAGATTGGAACACCATGAACGCTGACCCGCTCGACGAACTCGGACCGGTCGACTACATCATTGTCGAATTCCCTGCCGGTGAGAGCTACTTCACCGGCGAGGTGGCCGACGAACTCGTCGCGCTGATCGAGGCCGGCACGATCCGGTTGATCGACCTCCTCATCCTGACCAAGGACGGCGACGGGAACATCGACGCCATCGAACTGTCCGACCTCGATGACCTCGGCCCGTTCCAGGCGCTGGAGGCAGAGCTCGCCGAGTTCCTGGCCGAGGACGACGTCGTCCATCTGGCCGCCGCGATGGAGCCCGGCACGGTCGCCGGCGTCATCGTGTACGAGAACCTGTGGGCAGCACCGTTCGGAGCAGCTGCACGACGCGCCGGAGGACAGTTGATCGCCAACGGTCGCATCCCCGCCCAAGCCATCATCGCCGCCATCGAGGCGGACGAAGCATTCGAGACAGAAGGAGCCTGACATGCCAGTAGGACCAGGACGCAGAGGACGAGTCGGCGTGGTCGGTGCACCCGTCGCCAAAACCGCAGTCGTTGCCAAAGCCGTGTCACCCGGACCATCTCCCGTGGCCAAAGCAGCCGTTGTCGGCGCAGCCGTCACCCCGGGTCGCGGTCGTCGCCGCCGCATCTGACCGCTCCCCGAGAGAAGCGTTCCGCCGCAAGCGTGGCGTCAGCGGCGGGACACGAGGCGGCGGGACACGAGGTTTCCGAGGACCGTCAGACCCGACTCGGGCTGTACGTCACCGAACGGCTTCGCCTGGGCGGACAAGATGACCTCGACGCACCATCCATCAGACTCGGCCGAGGCGACCTGGCCGAACGCCCCAGGTCCCGCTCAGCTCGCGCGGGCTGTGACATCGGCGTTTCCGCCCCGAGCGCGATCTGTCATCGGCTGAACGTGAGGTGGGTGACGCCACTCGGCGTCGTGACCACCTCGATGGCGTACTGCTGCTCGAACCCCTCCAAGCCGTCCCACAGCCGAACGCCTCGGCCGAGCACGATCGGCACCAGCACGACGTGGAGATGGTCGACGAGACCGGAGGCAATGAACGAGCGCATCATCGTCGGACCGCCGCCGATGCGCACGTCGAGACCCGCAGCGGCGTCCCGCGCGACCTCGAGCACGTCCGCTGGCGCGCCATCGAGGAAGTGGAACGTCGTGCCACCTTCCATTTCCAGCGGCGGGCGCGGATGGTGGGTCAGGACGAATGTCGGTGTGTGGAACGGCGGGTTGTCGCCCCACCACCCGCGCCACTCCGGATCGTCCTGCCAGCCCGGAGGTCCGAACTTGCCCGCGCCCATGATCTCCGCACCGATCCCTGGTCCATGCCGGTCGGCCATCGCGTGATCGACACCCTCGGTACCGCCTGATTCGCCGAGAATCTCGCGGTGGGCGAACCGGGTCGCAAACAGCCATTCGTGGAGTCGTTGGCCGGCGTGACCGAACGGTGCATCGAGGGTCTGCCCCTCGCCGGTGGCGAATCCGTCGATCGAGATCGAGAAGTTGTGAATGCGAACGCGTGACATGGCGGCTCCTGTCGGTTGAGTGTGTCAGATGACTGACGTGGTGTGTGGCGAGATTTCATCGGTCGGTGATCTGCACACCAGATCGCATCATGTGCCGAGCGAACCTCGACCAGGCCCGTTCGTCCGAGAAGAGACCCGCTCGAGGAAGATCAGAGCGGATCAGACGCCGAGGACGATTGCGAAGATTTCCGGAGCGACCACAGTGCGGTCGCGGGGCGCCCTCGTGAGCAAGGGGATCCCACCTGAGGCGATCATCGAGGCATTGATCCTCGGGTTCGAGTGGCCACACGAACTCGACGAACCCTTGAGGCACAGGTGCCAGGAATTCGCAGACTCGTCGATCGCGATCGTGGTGTCCGGCGTGGTGTATCCGTCCAGCAGTTGCGGCGAGCCGTATCCGCTGTCGGGTGGTGACGAACCGACGACGACAGTGGTGCAGGAGAGTTCGACCGAGGGTGCGTGGACCGGAAGTGGCAGCTCGACGAACAGCAGTGAGAGCCTCTCGACGACCCGCTCAGGAAGTGGTGTCGTCGAGCTCCGAGACGGCATCTACACCCTTTCATTCGAGATGGAATCGCAGTCGACCATGTTCGGCCACGACGAGTGCTCGACGACGACCTCAGCTTTCGGGCCGATGGATGGAACGCCTGACGAATTCGGCAAGATCCTGTTTGTCGCCGAGGTGACCGCCGACATCGTCAGTGATTGCAAGCTCTACGAGTCGTCGTCCGGATTCTCACCGACGAGCACGAACACCGCTCGCCCACGGAGCTCGACGAGCGCCACGGTCGCGTGTGGACTCCGCGCCGGCGACCCTTCGGTGCTGCGGCCGAGGACGACCCGCCGCCCGGGCATCCTGGTTGCGATGAGCCAACCGACCGTATGCGGCGGTTTCGCTCATCGCTGGGGACTGGGACCGGGTTGTGATGAGCCAACCGACCGTATGTGGCGGTTTCGCTCATCGCTGGGGACTGGGACCGGGTTGTGATGAGCCAACCGACCGTATGTGGCGGTTTCGCTCATCGCTGGGGAAACTGTCGGGGGTGGGACGGGTTCAGTCGAAGGTGATGTCGGCGGTGGGGACCGTGTTGCCGGCGCGCCCCGGGGCGCTGGAGAAGCTCCAGTAGAGGTTCGTGTACGCAATCGCGTCTTCGGGACCGATCGGCGCACCCCACTGCCGCATGTCCTCGGTGGTATGGGCGTCGGCCACCAGCGTGGCGTCGTACCCACGGGCGAGCGCTCCGTGCAGCGTCGAGCGGATGCAGGCGTCGGTCTGCGCGCCGGTCACCACGAGACGACCCACCCGGTGGTCGGCGAGAATCGGCTCGAGGTCGGTCTCCTCGAACGAGTCGCCATACCGCTTGTGCACGAGGGGTTCGTCGTCTCCTCGTTGCAGATCCTCGACGTACTGCCACGAATCCGAACCCTCAGCCAACTCGTCGTCGGAGTGCTGAACCCAGATCACCGGCACGTCCGAGGCACGGGCCCGGTCGACCAGGGTGTTGATGTTCTCGATCACTCGATCGACCTCGAATGCATCGGCCACGACACCACGCTGCATGTCGATCACCATCAGCGCCGTGTTCGGACGGTCCCCGAGTGATGTCATGTACGCGAATGTATCCCTCGATCCACCTGGCTGTCATCCGCAGCCCGGTCGAGGAACGTCCTGCTCGGCTTCGCCTCGTCGAATTCGATTCAAGTTGGCCCGCTCAGGTGCCGAGGAACCTGTCCATGCCTGCCACGCCCCACCGTCATGACCCCTGCGATGAGAAGGGCTTCACGCTGGTCGAACTCCTGATCGTCATCGTGATTCTCGGCATCCTCGCCACCGTCGTGGTATTCGCCGTGCGAAGCATCACCGACAAGGGGCACGAGAACGGCGAAGCGACCGACCTGCGCACGCTCGAGACCGCCAACGAGGCCTATTGGGTCGAGCACGGCACCAACGCCACCGAGCAACAACTCCTCGACGCTGGCTACATCAAGGAACTGTCGACGATGTTCGACCTCAGCATCGATGGCGCCGGCTCGTTGACGATCACCAACACCCGAACGGGAGCTGTTGCCGGCACTGCGATTGCCGGCGGTGGTGGTGGCGGCGGAGGTGGCGGCGGCGCCACCGGGTCGCTCGACGGTCTCGTGAAGAACGCAACGAACGAGGCGCCGATCGCCGGCGTCCTCGTCTGTGTCCAAGGCACTGCGCTGTGTGACACCACGGCCGGAGCCGGAACCTATGCGATCGCAGATGTGCCGACGGGTGAGCAGACGATCGACTTCACGAAGGTGGGCTTCACGGCGCTCGACGAGACGGCGACCGTCGCCGAAGGCGCCACGACCACGCAGAACACCGCGATGTCGCCTCAGTTGGCCGCAGGCGATCTTCGCATCGTCCTGACGTGGGGTGAGAACCCCGGGGATCTGGACTCGTACCTGTGGACACCCGGGGGAGGCCAGGTCTGGTTCGGCAGCAAGGGATCGCTCGTGGGCGCCCCGTTTGCGCAGCTCGATGCCGACGACGTCGACGGCTTCGGGCCTGAGACGATCACCATCTCCAACGTCAGTGCGGGGAGCTACTCCTTCGCTGTCCAGACATACGGCCAATCGTTGGTCCCGGCGGAGACGACGGTACGCGTGTACGACTCCAACGGACTCGTCCGGGAGTTCGTCCCACCGTCGAACAGCGGCGGATGGTGGCGAGTGTTCACCCTCGACGGGAGCACCGGCAACATCACGTCGGTCAACACGCTCGGCTCCGACTCTGGGCCGTTCTGACAAGGTCGCACCGCTGCACGTCGAGCGACGTCAACGTGGGCGCGGGCCGAGATCCTGCTGAGATCTCGATCGGAGCCGTCTCAGGGGTTCGCTCGAACGTCGAACTCGACAACTCTCGCCATCGTGTCCTCGGACTCATCGTCCGGGTTCGTGCCGAGACGCACGAACCCGGCACGCTCGTACAGAGCGACGGCGGGTCGATTCCCTCGCCGGACCGCGAGGACCACACGCCCGATCGACTCCGACGCCGCCCACTCGACCACTGCAGCCACGAGCGCATCGCCGACGCCGGAGCCCCGAACCTCCGGCGCCACCCACATCGAGATCAGCTCGACGGTGCCCGGGGCGCGGTGCATGCCACCGGCCGTGCCGATGACGGCATCGTCGATGGTCGCCACCGCGTTGAACGCGACGTTGTCGAAGCGAGTGAGCCACCGGTCCTCTCGGTCGTTGGCGCCCTGCCAATCGGCGAGCTTCGACCCGAACGCGTCCGGCGTGTCGGCAAGCGAACGCAGCCGCACTTCGCGCCACACCGCCCAGTCCTCGGCGCGGAGCGTTCGGATCTCGACTGACGACATCCTGCGAGCTTGGCACGCTGACACGGCGTGCCGAGGAGGCGTACCATCGGTGCATGGTCTCGATCGACGTCAACAGTGACCTGGGGGAGTCCTACGGGGTCTGGACGCTCGGCGACGACGCCGCCATGCTCGGGATCGTCACCAGCGCGAACGTGGCCTGCGGCTTTCACGCCGGGGACCCGTCGGTGCTGCGGGCGACCTGCTCGCTCGCTGTCAGCAACGATGTGGCAATCGGCGCCCAGGTGTCGTTCCCGGATCTTCCCGGATTCGGGCGTCGCCACCTCGACATGGCGCCTGACGAACTTCGCGACGCGGTGCTCTACCAGCTCGGGGCGCTCGACGCCTTCGCTCAGGTGGCCGGTGCCGAGATCGCCTACGTCAAACCCCATGGTGCGCTCTACCACACGACCGCTACCCATCCGGCCGCTGCCCGCGCCCTGGTGGCCGCCGCAGCCGAGTACGACCCGTCGCTTGCCATTCTCGGTCTGCCCGGCTCGGAACTTCTCGCTGCCGCCGACGCCGCAGGCCTCGAATCCATCGCGGAAGCCTTCGCCGACCGCGCCTACCGGCCCGACGGCGGACTCGTGTCGCGCCGCGAGCCGAACAGCGTGCTCACCGACCCGGACCAGGTGGCCGAACGTGCTGTCCGCATTGCTACCGACAACGAGGTCGTCGCCGTCGACGGCAGCGTCGTGAGCGTACGCGCTCGATCGATCTGCGTGCACGGCGACACGCCTGGGGCGATCGACCTTGCCCGCGCAGTTCGCTTGGCACTCGATGCCGCCGGGGTCGGCGTCTACCGTTTCACCGACTGAGCGCTGAGGCGCAGAACGAGGAACACATGACGTACGCACCGACGCAGCGAGCGTTCTACGACGCCGACAGCCACATCATGGAGCTGCCCGACTTCCTGCGCGACTACGCCGACCCGTCGATTCGCGAGCAGATCCCGCAGGTGAGCTATGCCGCGTCGCTGGTCACCGACGAAGAGGTCGAACTGATCGTCGACAACGGGAAACGACACACGCCCGAACACATCGAGGCCCAGATCGGACTCGGGGACGAGCTGATCGCCACATCCAAGGAGATCCAGGCACTCGGGGCGTTCGATCGCGACGATCGCTCGGTGGCGCTCGACATGCTCGGGTTCCGCAAGCAGCTCGTCTTCGCAACACACAGCGTCTCCACTCCGTTCTCGCCGAGTCGCAAGCTCGCCAGCGACATCCGATACGGGGCAACACGCGCCCACAACCGGGCGATGAGCGACTTCTGCGCGCAGGACGACCGCCTGATGGGCGTCGCCGTCGTGCCGCTGGAGGATCCTGAGCTCGCACTGGCGGAGGTGGACTTCGCCCTGGACGCCGGGCTCGAAGCGGTCTGGGTGCCGCACCATCCCGCGGGGGAGCGGTCGCCCGGCCACGTCGACCTCACCCGCTTCTGGGCGCGCCTGGCCGAGTCCGAAACGCCGTTCCTGCTGCACGTCGGCGGTTCGCCACTCCAGCTCGATCCGCGTTGGGCCAACACCGGGCGGCCTCCGGCACGCGACTGGATGGGCGGCGGAGAGAACGTGCGCAGCAAGGACATGGCCGTGCTGCATCAGGGGCCCGAGACGTTCATCTCGGTGATGGTGATGGACGGCGTGTTCGAACAACACCCCGGCCTCCGCGGCGCGTGTGTCGAACTCGGCGCCGGCTGGGTGCCCGCCATGCTCACCCGGCTCGACTGGGTCGTGCGGTCCTGGAGCAAGGTCGACCAGTACCTCGCTCAACTCCAGCGAACCCCGTCGGAGATGCTGCGCGCGCAGATGGCCTTCACGCCGTACGTGTTCGAAGACATCGGGGGCTTGATCGACGAGTCGTCCGACGACCTCTACCTGTTCTCCAGCGACTACCCCCACGTCGAGGGCGGCAAGGACCCGATCGGCCGCTTCGAAGGGTCGCTCGGCGAGCGTCCCGCAGTGGTGCGAGACAACTTCTACGCCGAGAACTTCCTGCGCATCTTTCCCGACGCGCGAGTCCACTGAGCGATGCAACGTCAGCCCTACGGACCGCTCGCGTGGCTCATCGACGACGTGGCTTCGCCCGCGGCATGGGCCGGGGCGTTGCGCGTCATGGCGGTTCCCGGCATCGACGAGATCGTGCCGGCAGAGTCGACCGTCGTCGTGCAGTGCACCCGCGACCGCCACGCTGCGATCGGTCAGGTGCTCGACATCGTCGTGCCAGCCGATCATCCACCGCAGGCCGACGGCGAACTGACGATCGATGTCGTCTACGACGGCCCCGACGTCGGTGACCTCGCCGACGCCGCGCAGATGTCGATCGACGACGTCGTCCGGCTCCATGCGACCGGCACCTACGAGGTCGCCTTCTGCGGTTTCAGCCCCGGGTTCGGCTACCTCCGTGGTGTCGACCGACGGCTCGATGTCCCACGCCGAGCGACGCCACGCACGTCGGTTGCCGCCGGATCGATCGGGGTGGCCGCCGGCTACACGTGTGTCTATCCGTCGGCGTCACCCGGCGGCTGGTATCTGATCGGGCACACGAACGCTGTGCTGTGGGATGCCGATCGTGACCTGCCGGCTCTGCTCACGCCGGGCCGAGCCGTGCGATTCCGACGAGTGGCGGCGTGACGTCGGCGCCCGGGGGACCGGCGCTGCGGATCGTGCAGCTCGGATACTCGACCACGGTCCAGGACCGCGGCCGACGTGGCCTCGCCCACCTCGGCGTACCGACCGCCGGTGCCATCGATCTGCGCACCCACGATCAGATGAATCGCCTCGTCGGCAACCCGCCCGAAGCGGCAACCATCGAGACCATGGGTGCCCTGCTCGTCGAGGCGCTCCGTCCGATGGTCGTGGCCACCAGCACCGATGGGTACCGCCGCACGCTCGCGGCCGGCGCACGAGTGCAGGTCGATGTGCCGGCGCACTCCGTGTGGGCCTACCTCGCCGTTCGAGGCGGCGTCGACACCCAGGTCGTGCTCGGCTCGCGGAGTCAGGACACGCTCGGCAACGTCGGCCCGTCGCCGCTCAGCCTCGACGTCCCTGTATACATCGGAGACGACCCCGGTACTCCGCTCGACGCCGACCACGCACCGCCGCGGTCGCCGCGCACCGACCGGATCCGCATCTGGGATGGGCCGCAGCACGACTGGTTCGTCGGTGGCGTGTCCTGCCTGACCGACCGGTCGTGGATGGTCACCAACGAGCTCAGCCGAGTGGGCGTCCGCCTGGAGGTCGGCGACTTTCCCACGAGTGCCCGCTCGCGGCCAGCGATGCCCAGCATCGGCTTGACGGCCGGCGCCATCCAGATCACTCCGGCAGGTGCACCCATCGTCATGCTTGCCAATCACCCCACCACCGGTGGCTATCCGGTGATCGGCGTCGTCGACCCCGATGACCTGTCCGATTTCGCACAGGCACGCCCCGGCGAGTCGGTCCGGTTCCGTCGCGTGTGAACTCGTGAACGAGGCGCGACCCAAGTGCGCACCTTGTTCACGAGATCGAGCGAGGTGTACGTGTTCGTGGCTAGGTTGCCCGTGATGGAGCGACGCATCTACGGGCTCGAGAACGAGTACGGCGTCACCTGCACGCTGCGCGGCCAGCGCCGCCTCAGTCCGGACGAGGTTGCCCGCTATCTGTTCCGCCGGGTGGTGTCGTGGGGCCGCAGTTCCAACGTCTTCCTCCAGAACGGGGCACGTCTGTACCTCGACGTCGGCTCGCACCCCGAGTACGCCACCCCGGAATGCGACTCGCTGTACGAACTCGTGGTGCACGACAAGGCGGGGGAGCGGATCCTCGAACAACTCGTCGAGTCCGCCGAGCAGCGCCTCGCCGAGGAGTCGATCCGCGGCACGATCTACCTGTTCAAGAACAACACCGACTCCGCCGGAAACTCCTACGGCTGTCACGAGAACTACCTGACCAGCCGCGACGACGACCTGGGGCACTATGCGGAGGTGCTCATCCCATTCCTCGTCTCCCGCCAGATCTACACCGGGGCCGGCAAGGTGCTGCAGACCGCGAGGGGTGCGACCTATTCGATCGCCCAGCGCGCCGAGCACATCTGGGAGGGGGTCTCGTCGGCCACCACGCGCAGCCGCCCGATCATCAACACTCGGGACGAACCGCACGCCGACGCCGAGAAGTACCGCCGACTGCACGTGATCGTGGGCGACTCGAACATGAGCGAGTACACCAACTTCGTCAAGGTCGGTGCGGCTGCGTGCATGCTGCGCATGCTGGAGGACCCCAACGTCGTGTTGCGCGACATGACGCTCGAGAACCCGATCCGTGCGATCCGCGAGATCAGCCACGACATCACGTGCCGTCGCACGGTACGCCTCGCCAACGGTCGGGAGGTGTCGGCACTCGACATCCAACGTGAGTATCTCGACCGGGCGCTGCGCTACGCCGATTCCCAGGGCTTCGCGCCGCTCGAACAGAAGGCTCTCGACATGTGGGAACACTGCATCACCACGATCGAGAAGGATCCGCTGCTGCTCGACCGCGAGGTCGACTGGGTGATCAAGTACAAGCTGCTCGAAGCGTTCCGCGAGCGCCACGACCTGCCATTCGGGCACGCCAGGGTGCAGTTGCTCGACCTGCAGTACCACGACGTGTCCCGTGCCCGCAGCCCGTTCTACAAACTCCAGGACCGCGGCATGGTCGAGCGGATCTGCACCGACGCCGACATCGACCAGGCCATCGACGTGCCGCCGCAGACCACCAGGGCCCGTCTACGCGGCGACTTCGTCAAGCGAGCCAAGGAACGCAAACGCGACTACACCGTCGACTGGGTGCACCTGAAACTCAACGACCAAGCGCAGCGCACCGTGTTGTGCAAGGACCCGTTCAAGAGCCGCGACGAACGCGTCGAGCGACTCATCGAATCGCTCTGAGCGCGTTAGCGTTGGCTCCGCGTGACGTCCGAGACCATCGTTCCCCCGCCTGTCGACCCGCCCGACGCGCCGATCGAACCCACAGACGACGCACGCGCCTCGAAGCTTCCGCACGGGGCCAGGGCGTTCTTCGATTGGCTCGTCGTGATCGCGGTTGCGTTGCTCGTCGCGTTCGTCGTGCGCACGTTCGTGATCGCCCACTTCGTCGTCGAGGGTGAATCGATGTACTCGACGCTCGACACCAACGATCGGGTCTTCGTCAACAAGTTGTCGTATCGGTTGCACGACCCCAACCGCGGCGACGTTGTCGTGCTCCACCAGGTCACCGGTGCCAGCGAACGCGACCTGATCAAGCGTGTCATCGGTCTGCCCGGCGAGTCCGTCGAGGTCAGCAACTGCGCTGTCCTCATCGATGGACGCGTCCTCGATGAGCCGTATCTCGATCCCGAGGTCGTCACGCCCACCGACTGCGGTGGCGACTACGTGCTCGACGGAGTCGTCCCCGAGAACCACGTGTTCGTCATGGGCGACAACCGTGGCGGATCACAGGACTCACGGGTGATCGGACCGATCAACGAGGACGACCTCGTCGGCAGGGCGTTCGTGGTGTTCTGGCCGCAGAGTCATTGGCAGTGGCTCTGACGCGAGCCGGCAGAGGTCAGAGCGGCTGGTTGCCGATCTCCTCGCGGAACGCGTCGCTCATCACGTCGACGCGATCGCTGTAGACCGCATCGAGACCCATCCGCAATCCGTCGCGGAGTTCGTGCTCGTGCTGCATGTCCCACCCGAAGGTGTGGAGACCGAACCGGTGGAACAGGGCCACCAGACCACCGCTCCAATCGGTGCGATGCAGGTTGATCCCATCGATGCGGTGCCGGGCGAGATACTCGGCTCGACGCTCGGGCGTGCCCTGGATACGTTCCAGGCGGGTGGTTTGCAGCAGCCGGATCGGAATGTCGCCGAACAGCGCTCGCAGGTCGATCACCCGGTCGAGACCCGCCTCGCACAGCCACGTGCGCTCCAGCATCGACGCATCGATCGCGGCGACGACCTCGACGATCGCCGGTGCCGACTCCGGGTCCTTCAGATCGAGCGAGAGGGCATAGTCGGTACCGCACGTCTCGAGGAGTTCGAGCAGCGTCGGGATGTGAGCGGGAAGTTCGGCGCGCTCGAATTCGGAGATCGGACGCCTGCGGACGCCCTTCTTGACGACGCCGTCGTGGTCGAGAACCGCGATCCCATCCGCCGTCAACCACACGTCGCTCTCGAGGCCGGACGCACCCAGCCGTAGCGCCAGTTCGAACGCCGCGAGCGTGTTCTCTGGTGCGTGCGCACGCGCCCCGCGGTGCGCGAACGTGATCGGCGGGTCGAGCAGAGAGGGGAGACGCTGTTGCACTCCGTCTCATGATGGCAGGCCCGTAGACTGCGCCCGTGTTCAATCTGCAGGGCAGCGAGATCATCGTCATCCTGCTGCTCGCGCTCGTGGTCCTCGGGCCCGAGAAGCTGCCCGAGGCGGTCCGCAAGTTCACTCAGACCTACGCCGAGCTGAAGAAGATGAGCGCGGGCTTCCAATCCGAGCTGAAGTCGGCGCTCGACGAGCCGATGCGTGAAATGCGTGACACCGCGAACCTGCTGCGAGACGCTGCCGATCCGCGCAAGATCATCGCCGAGGCAGAGGCCGAACAGCGCGTCCTCGATGACGCCGACGTCGCAACGACGCGTTTGGGTGATCCGACGCCGGCCAACGATTGGTCGGCTCCGGCACCAGGTACCGCCGATCCGAGCAGCAACGGCCACAACCCGTTCGAGCCGCTCTCCGACTCCGGCGACGACCAGGTCGCCACACCGGGCGACCGGCCCGAGAACTCATGACGGCAGCATGACCATCGATGACGATGAGGAGCTGTCGGCTGCCGAGACGATGACGCTCACCGAGCATCTGGCCGAGTTGCGGGTGCGCATCATCCGATCCGCGCTCGCCGTGGCGATCGGCATGGTCCTGATCATCGCCTTCTACGATCAGGTCCTCGACTTCCTCTTGCAACCGTACGTCGACCTCTGTGAGCGAAAGCCGAAGGACTTCTGCGATCCCGAACTGTTCAACTTCAGCCCGACCGAAGGCCTCGCAACTCGCGTCCGGGTCGGGTTGTACGGTGGGATCGTCGTCGCCCTGCCCGTACTGCTGTGGCAGATCTGGCGGTTCATCGTGCCGGCCCTCAACAAGAAGGAGAAGAAGTGGGCGATCCCGGTGATCGCCACATCACTCGTTCTGTTCGTTGCCGGTGGCGCGCTTGCCTACTTCACGATCGGCCAGGCGCTCGACTTCCTGATCGGCTGGTCCGGTTCGGACGTCAAACAGGTCTACTCGGTACAGAGCTACGTGTCCCTGATCGGTCTGATGATCTTCGCGTTCGGGCTCGGGTTCATGCTTCCGGTCTTCGTGTTCGGGCTTCAGGCGTTCGGTGTGGTCACCCCGAGACGGTTGATGGCCAGCTGGCGTCTGGCGCTCGTGGTGATCGCCGTGATCGCTGCGGTGATCACGCCATCGGGTGACCCCGTCACCATGGCGATGCTCGGCGTACCGATGGTCCTGCTGTACTTCCTTGCCATCCTGATCGGCTGGCTCGTGGTCCGTCGGCGACCGGTCGACGCGTGATCGACGGCACCGATCGCTCGCGCCTGCGAGAACGATTCACCGCCGGCTACCCGTTTCCCATCGACCGCTTCCAGTCCGAATCGTTCGACGCCCTCGATCGTGGTGAACACGTGGTGGTGGCCGTTCCGACCGGAAGCGGCAAGACGGTGGTTGCGGAGTACGGCATCGCAGCGGCGCGCGCGGAGGGCCGCAGAGCGTTCTACACCGCGCCGGTCAAGGCGCTGTCGAACCAGAAGTACCGCGACCTGGTGGCAGCGCACGGCGAGGGCGAGGTCGGCCTGCTGACGGGCGACAACTCGATCAACGGCGACGCCCCGATCGTCGTGATGACCACCGAAGTCCTGCGCAACATGATCTACGGTCGATCGCGCCTGTTGCACGACCTCGGCCTCGTCGTGCTCGACGAGGTGCACTTCCTCCAGGATTCATACCGTGGCCCGGTGTGGGAGGAGGTGATGATCCACCTCCCACAACACGTCAGGCTCGTCTGTCTGTCGGCGACGGTCAGCAATGTCGACGAACTCGCGGAGTGGATTTCGACGGTTCGCGGCCCGACGGCCTCGATCGTCGAGCGGCGTCGACCGGTCCGCCTCGACAACGAGTATCTCGTTGCCGACCGCACGAACGATCGGCTGCGAATGCTGCCCGTGTTCATCGATGGCCACGTGAATCGCGATGCGATCGCGCTCGACGAGTCGGCCGTTCGTGGCCGCCCGGGACGAGGCGGCACCGCCCGGTCGAAGGGTCGATCGGATCGAAACGACGGCGGATCCGGCCG
Organism: Ilumatobacteraceae bacterium; assembly: GCA_963774765.1. Taxonomy (GTDB): domain Bacteria; phylum Actinomycetota; class Acidimicrobiia; order Acidimicrobiales; family Ilumatobacteraceae; genus Sva-07. Next base: position 384,483 of record CAVZGP010000009.1, on the reverse strand, counting down.
CAAGGTCTTGGCCCCTCCGAGCCGGGTCGACACCGTCGAACTCCTCGAGCGGCGGCGGCTGCTCCCGGCGATCTTCTTCATCTTCAGCCGCGCCCAGTGCGACGCCGCGGCGCAAGGCGTGCGTCGATGCCGGGCTCGATCTCGTCGATGCGGGCGAACGAACAGCGATCCGCACAATCATCGACGCCCGACTCGGTGGGCTCGACCAGGCCGACCTGGACGTGCTCGGCTTCACACAGTTCGTCTCTCAGCTCGAGTGCGGTGTGGCGGCGCACCACGCGGGCATGGTGCCCCCGATGAAGGAGGTCGTCGAGGCCTGTTTCGTCGAGGGCCTGATCAAGGTCGTCTTCGCCACGGAGACCCTGGCCGTCGGCATCAACATGCCGGCGCGCACGGTCGTGATCGAGAAGCTCACCAAGTTCACCGGCGAGCATCACGAACGTTCTGACTCCCGGTGAATACACCCAGCTCACGGGGCGAGCGGGCCGGCGTGGAATCGACGATCTGGGCACAGCGGTGGTGCTCTGGTCGCCGTGGGTTCGGTTCGACGAAGTCGCTGAACTCGCCGGCAGTTCGTCATTCCATCTCCGTTCGGCATTCAGGCCGACGTACAACATGGCGGCGAACCTCGTTCGCACCTATTCGAGCGCCGAGGCGCACCACCTGCTTGAACCTGTCGTTCGCGCAGTACCAGGCCGACCGTGACGTCGTGCGTCTCGAAGCGAGGCTCGAACGGCGTCGTGGCGCCGCCGCGGACCTCCACGACAAGGCGCAGAGCGACTACGGCGACATCGACGAGTACCGTCGTCTGCGCGACAGGGAACGTGATGATCGGGTGGCGGGGCGAGCAGCACGACTCGACGCAATCGACGACGCTCTCGCAGCCTTGCGGCCGGGTGCGGCGATTCACGTCGCCAAGGGCACCTACAAGGGGCCAGCGGCCGTCGTGGCAGCAGCGAACCGGAAGTCCGGTCTGCGTCTCACGGTGATCACTCGTTCCGCCAAGTCGCTCTACCTCACCGCCGAGGATTTCGATGAGCCGCCTCGCAGGGCCGGCCACGTCGTGCTGCCCCACACCTATGCGCCGAACCGCAAGGAGTACCGCAACGACGTGGCTCGGCGGCTGCGCGCGATGAAGGCCGACCCGTCGCCGAGCACGAAGCGCTCGCGGCGAAACCCCGAAGCACTCGCCGACAGCCATCCGGTTGCACGTGACCCCGAGGTGCGCACGAAACTCAATGCGGCAAGCCAGGCCGAGCGAATCGAGCGTGAGATCGCCGATCTCGAACGACGAGTCAGCGGGAAGAACACCTCACTGGCGAGTGAATTCGACCGTGTCCTCAACGTGCTCACCACCTACGGCTACCTCGATCGCGCCACCTGGACGCTCACCGGGGCCGGCGAGATGCTTGCGCGCACGTTCCACGAGTCCGACCTGCTCGTGGCCGAGATCGTCCGCTCTGGCGTGCTCGACGGAGTCGGCGCCGCCGACCTGGCCGCCCTGGTCTCGACGGTCGTGTACGAGCATCGAAGCTCTGACGCTCCACCGGCGCCGTGGTTCTCGTCGAACGCGGTGCGCGATCGCTGGCGTCGTCTCGCGGCCATCAGCGAGGACCTCCGCGCCAACGAACGCTCGGTCGGGCTCGGCGAGCATCGACCGCCCGATCCGACCTTCGCCGCGATCGCCTACGCGTGGGTGGCAGGGGAGAGGTTCGCCGAGGTGGTCGGCGACGACGAGATGACCGGCGGCGACTTCGTGCGCACCATCAAACAGCTGGTCGACTTGTTGCGCCAGCTCGCAATCATCGTGCCCGATCCGGCGACCCGACGTGCTGCGAGCGATGCTGCGGAGGCCGCGTTCCGCGGTGTCGTTGCCGACAGCGCCGCCGCGATGCCCCCGAGCGCATGACCATCAAGCCGGGCGAACCCTGGGGGCGGTCCGTTCCGCGCCCGTCCGACCTGCTCGTCGCGAACAGTGATGCCGACCTGGCGGCGACATTGTCACAGCAACACGAGCGGCCTGTCGCCGTCGCCGCCGGAGACCTGGCCCGGACACTGGGCGTCATCGCGGGTGGCAGCGAGCCCATCGGTGCCCGTCAGACCTTCCACGAGTATCCGATCGACCTGCTGGAAGTGCGCCTCGATGGCGCCGAGGAACCCCTCGTTGCATGCGCCCACGTGGTGGCGCGATCGCCGTGGTCACGAGCCCAGTGGCTTCGCGGACAGATCCTGGCTGTGATGAACGCCGAATTCATCGGTGGGTGGGACGTCGCGCCACGTGGGCACCCCAACGACGGGCGCGCCGAGGTCTTCGACGTCGATGCGTCGATGTCGGTGCGCGATCGGTTCGCCGCGCGTCGGCGACTCCTCACGGGCACGCACGTTCCGCATCCCCGTATCGCCACCAGGTCGGTACGGACGGGGTCGTGGACCTTCGAGCGACCGCTCGACGTCATCGTCGACGGCCACGTCGTCGGCCGGGCGTCGACGTTGGCGCTCGCTGTCGTGCCCGACGCAGCGATCGTGCACGCCTGAGCTGATCGACGAACGACCAGCTCAGCGGCCACGCGAGATCCCAGGTCGCGATGTCGCACCGTCCTAGAGTGGTCGATCGTGGCTGTGTACGTCCCTGAGTCCTTCACCGTGGACGAGGCCGACGTGCTGCGCCGGTACTTCACGAACCTCGACGGCCCGGTGTTCGCGCTCGTCAATCTTCCCGAGGTGGTCAAGGGAGCCCTGTTCGCTCGCTACAGCCGAAGCCACAAGTCGCTTCGTCGGCTGTTCCTCGACGAGTTCGTCGGCGATCTCGACGTGAGCGGCGATCACTCCGTCGACGCCACCATCGGCCTCGATCGAGCCGAGGAGCTGTACGAACGGGTCTTCTTCGACTACGGCGACGACTCGGTCGCACAGCTCGGCGGGGTGCACCTGGCATGCGAACAGGCATCGAACCTGCTCACCAAGATCCTCGAGTGGGGTCGCCTGATGAGCTACCTCGAGCAGAGCACTCGCTACATCGCCTACGACACCCGACTCGGTGGACGCTACCGCTACTACCGCGATCCCGCGGTGCTCGCGAGCCCACTCGGTACGCGCTACGTCGGCGATCTCGACCGGATCTTCGACGCCTACAGTCGCTGCGTCGATGCGGTGACCGAGCATGTGCGTTCCACCGTCGAGCGAGGGCCCGACGACAGCGAGTTCGTGTACCGCACGGCCACGAGGGCCAAGGCGCTCGATGCAGTGCGTGGCATCCTGCCGGCCGCCGCGACGTCGAACGTGGGGATCTACGGCACCGGCCAGGCGTTCGAGGCGCTGCTGCTGCGCATGCGTTCCAACCCGTTGCCCGAGTCGCGGGACTACGCCGATCTGATGCTGCACGAACTCCGCAAGGTGATCCCGAGCTTCCTGCGACGTGTCGACCTTCCCGACCGCGGTGGTCGATGGAGTGAGTATCTCGCGAGCACGCGCGAGGACACCGCTGCGCTGGTGGGCGATCTCTTCGGGTCGACTCCGGTCGAACCGGCAGCCGAGGTCGAGCTGGTCGACTTCGATCCCGACGCCGAGGTCAAGCTCCTTGCTGCGATCTGCTACGCGCACTCCACGCTGCCCGAGCATCAACTGCTCGAACGGGTACGTCAGCTCGGTATCGACGAGCGTGTGTCGCTGATTCGGGCGTATGTGGGCGAGCGGGAGAACCGGCGCCACAAGCCCGGCCGGGCGTTCGAGCGTTCGTTCTACCGGTTCGACGTCCTGAGCGACTACGGCGCGTTTCGCGACATGCAGCGCCACCGCATGCTCACAATCGAGTGGCAGCGGCTCACCCCGAATCACGGCTACACCCGTCCGGATCTGGTGACCGAAGCAGGACTCGGCGGCGACTTCGATGATGCGATGGAGCGCTCCGCGGGGCTGTACGACGCGCTGAATGCGGACTTCTCCGATCAGGCACCGTACGCCGTCTCGATGGCCTATCGGATGCGCTATGTGATGCAGTTCAACGCCCGCGAGGCCGTTCACATGCTCGAACTCCGCTCGTCGCCCCAGGGTCATCCGTCGTATCGCCGAGTGGCGCTCGAGATGCACCGCCTGATTGCCGAACGCGCCGGCCATCACGCGATCGCCGCCGCGATGAACCACATGACCACGGAGGCACCGGAACTCGAACGCCTCGAGTCCGAGCGCCGTGCCGAAGCCCGACGTGGCGGGACTTGACACCCGCGGCTGCCTGTTGTGACGTGTGTCACAGTATTGGTTTCCCGGTCGGGTGGGCGGTCATGCCTATGCTCCCGCCGCAACCCCCCGCACGCATTGACGAGATCGAAACGACGAGATGGCTGACGACGAGATCACTGAACCCGACGACGACCTCGAGGATGAGGCGACCGACGACGAGGACACCGACGACGACATCGACCTCGACGACGACGATCTCGAGTTGGACGACGACGAGGTCGCCGATGACGACGATGATGATGACGACGACGACAGTGACGACGACGACGAAGGCGACGATGCTGCCGACGCCGCCCCGCGGACGAAGCGAAAGAAGCGGGCATCCGACGACGAAGACGACGATGACGACGAGTTGCTCGCCGACGACGACGTCGAAGAGGACCTCGACAAGATCCTGAAGGATCGCATGGTCGCCGCTGACGATGACGACGAGGACGACGAGGACGACGAGCCCGAAGTCCGTGGCGAGGGTGGCGAGCGACTCCAACCCAAGCAACAGGACGAGCAACTGTGCTCATCGTGTTTCCTCCTCGTGAGGGCGAGCGCGCCCAACTGTCCCGTCGGCGATGACGACTGTCCGATCTTCTCGACCTGACGGGCCACGGCCACCGCTGGCCAGACTCGTCGAGTTGGCACTGATCGTGCCGATCGAAGTGAGCAGTCGACTGGTCGAGGCCATCCCTGTGGTGGTCGACAAGGTCCCGTCGGCGGCCGAACGCGTCAAGCGGGAGGTCGTGCTCGCGCGCTTCCTGGGCAAGATGGCGGTCGATCAAGGCGTTCGAGAAGTGCGGTCACGGCTGACATCGGGTGAGCCGCAGCACACCACAATCGAACCATCGACGCGCGACGCAACGCCGGCACCGGCGGCCGTTCGCACTGCGTGGGTCGACATCCCTGACGTGACGACCTTGGCGTTGGCCGACTATGACCATCTGTCGTCGGCGCAGATCGTCGGGAAGCTCGACGGCCTCGATGCGGCCGAACGTACGGCGATCGAGCGGTACGAGCAGGTCGGTCGGCACCGTCGCACGATCCTGGGCAAGCTCGAGCAGCTACGAACGGCCGACGCGTGATCGACCCTCTGGTGCGGTCCGCGACCATCGACGACGCCGATCAGTTGCGTCTCCTCGAACTCGAGGCGCATGAAGCGCTGGTCGATCAACGTGGTGGTGATCGCTGGCTCGCCGAGCATCCGCTGATCGGTGACGGGTGGATCGAGCGCTGCTCGAACGCCGATGTCTTCGTCGGCACCATCGACGACGTCGTGATCGGCTACCTCGTCGCCGAACTCGGCGCCGACGCGATCGTTCGAATCGATCAGGTCTGGGTCACCCCGGAGGCCCGCGAGCTCGGGTTCGGCGACGAGTTGTTGGCTACGGCGATCGCTTCGGCGAGCGCCCGCGGCGCCGTGGCGGTGGAAGGCCAGGCACTGCCTGGAGATCGTCACACGAAGAACCTCTACGAGCGTGCGGGCATCGTGGCTCGGCTGATCACCACGTTTCGGTGGCTCTGAGCGTCAGCGACCCTTCCACTGCGGGGGACGCTTCTCGATGAAGGCGGTCAGACCCTCGCCGATGTCCTCCGAGCGCATCACCACACCCATGGCGGTGTCGGTCATCTGCTTGAGTGTCTGATCGCTCTCGGTGGCGGCCGCGAGCACGACCTTGCGGCTCTCCCAAACGGCCAGCGGAGCCGCGGCGGTGATCTGCCCGGCGAGCGTGAGGGCCTCGTTGGTGGCTTCACCCGGCTCGACGAGTCGGTTGACGAGACCGAGTTCGTGGGCGCGTTCGGCCGACAGCGGTTCACCGGTGAGGATGAGTTCCATCGCGACGTTGCGGCCAATGGCTCGCGGGAGACGGAACAGCCCACCCGCGCCGGCCACCAGGTTGCGCTTGGCCTCGGCGAGTCCGAACGACGATCGGGTGGTGGCGACCACGAGGTCGGCGGCGAGCACGATCTCACAGCCGCCCGCGGTGGCCAGTCCGTCGACGGCCACGATCACGGGCTTCTTGCGGTCGCGGTAGGCAAACCCGGCGAACCCGCCTCGTTCGGTCATCAACGAGCCGCCAGCGCCGGAGTTGATCGCCTTCAAGTCAGCACCCGCGCAGAAGACGGGACGGTCCTGTCCCTCGATGTTCGCTTGGATGATGCCGACCCAGATGTCGTCATCGGCCTCCATCTGATCGATGGCGGCCTCCATCGCCTCCGCGACGTCGCCGTTGACCGCATTGCGGGCGTCGGGACGGTTGAGGGTGATGAGCGCGACCTGGCCGCGTGCTTCGTAGGTGACGATCTCGGACATGGCCGACGATCGTATGCGTCCGGTCGACGACGGGGCGAACCCGTTCAGTCGGTGGGCGTCACCTGCTCATCGACGACAGGCGTGTCCACCGCAGGTGGCTCGGCGGATTCCGGCTCGGTCGCTGGCTCGGCGGGTGCCGGATTGGCGGGTGCTGGCTCGGTGGGTGCTGGCTCGGTCGCTGCCGGGGGAGCCTTCTCGGTCGGACGCGAACGATCGTTGGAGCGATCGCGCTGACCGGATCGATCGTTCTTGCCCCGGTCTTTGCGGCCATCTTTGCGGGGTGGTCCCGAACGCAGCGGCTTCGGTTTGGGTGTGCCAGCCGGGATCTCGATGTCGAGCAGCGCAGCGATCTGCGGCAGGGCGGGACCCAGCCGCAATGTCGTCGCCTTGAGGTCGTCGGTGATGGCGGTCGGAGCCGTTGTCGGGGTGACCAACGTGCGAACCGGTGAGAACGCAGCAGCTTCGAGGACGGCAATCCAACGGTCGGCCGGATCGTCAGGTGTGAGCGCAGCGGACGCGGCCTCGCCGAGGCGGCGCGCCAGATCCGGCGGGAACATCACCCCGGCCTTGGGCGGCTGCGACGACAGGCGAAGGGCACGGATCACACGGCCGACCTCGATGGCCGCAGCGATGTCGCCGAACCACAACGTGAGTTCTTCATCCTGTTTGCGAACGAGCGATGCTCGGAGGTCGTCGGCAACAGCACGCGTCGACTCGTCGCGGGCCACGATCGGATCATCGCCGGCAGCGACGACGCTGCGCAGGTCGCGCAGATCGAGATGTTCCATCTGGCGCTGAGCGGCCTCGGCCCGATCGAGCCATTCCGCGACGCGCAGCTTGGGAAGCATGTCCTCGGCCATCTTGACGACCGACGCCTCGGGCATTGTCGGTTGACCCGCTGCCTCGAGTTTGACGTTCTCCTCCTTGACGCGTGCGCGCACGGCGGACATGCCCTGCAGGGCCATCTCGGCGATCGGTCGCTGTTCCTCGGGCAGGCCAGCGAGAACCGCCTGGCGGCGTGCCTTCCCAGGTCGCAAGCGCTTCGGCTTCGGACGCTGCGGGAGCTCCGGCGGCGTCTCGAAGTGCGGTCGCTGGCGCCGTTGATCGGACCGGCTCTTGCCGGTACCACCGCCGTCGCGACCGCCATCTCGACCGCCATCTCGACCACCATCTCGACCACCGGAGCGACGCCCGCCATCGCGCTTGTTGTCACGTCGCCCACGGCCGTCTCGGTCGTCACGACGATCGTTGCGGTCGCGCTTGGCCTGCGTTTCGATCACCGCCTCGAACGGCTTGTCGCTCGGAAGCAACTCGATCACGTTCGTGTCTTCGTTCTTCTCGCGGTTGTGCACGATCGACTGGATCTCGATGCCGTCGAGCATCTGCTCGATCTCCACCTTGAGGATGTCGCCCACCGCCGATCCGGGCGGGAGCAGACTGCCGTCCATCTGCCCATTCGGCTTGCGGGCGCCTGCGGCGCGCCAGGTCCAAGAGCCATCGGCGAGCGCGCTCGTCAGCTCGATGTCGATCCGTCGGGACATTGCGGCAACGGTACCGGTTCGACAAGGGAGAACTCCAACGAGTCTGCTCGGAGTCGCCGAGCGGGTACCGTGCCGCCGATGCCCATCTACGCACTCGGTGAGTTCGAGCCCACGATCGACTCGTCGGCGTTCGTCCATCCGGATGCCGTGATCATCGGGTCGGTCACCATCGGTGCGCTCTCGTCGGTCTGGCCGGGCGCGGTCCTGCGTGGTGATGGCGGCGACATCCGAATCGGCGAACGGACCAGCGTGCAGGACAACGCGGTGCTCCACACCACACCGGAATCACCCACCGTGGTCGGACACGGTTGCGTGCTGGGCCATCTGATCCACCTGGAGGGCTGCACGATCGAGGACGATGTACTGATCGGCAATGCCGCGATGGTGTTGCACCGCTCGGTGATCCACAGCGGAGCCATCGTCGCGGCGAACTCGGTGGTGCTCGACGATGTCGACGTTCCGAGCGGAGCATTGGCGGTCGGGTCGCCGGCGACGATCAGACCCGCCCGTGCCGATATCGAAATGATTCGAAACGGCGCGATCGCGTATGTCGAGCGCATCGAGCAGTACCGCACGTCGCTGCGACGTCTCGACTGATGCGGGCCTTCGTCGTCACGGTGCCAGTCGACGAGGTCGATCTTGCCTCCGACGTATTGTGGCAGATCGGCGTTCGGGCGATCGAGGAACGCGACGACCCGGAGGGGCACATCGAGTTGTGGACGGCGGTCGGTGACGAGGACGAGGCGGTGGATCGGGCCGAACTGGCGCTGGGGGAGCGGTGGCATTTTCGGACGGTCGACGTGGACGATGCCGCGTCGGACACCTGGCGTGAGTTTGCCGGCCCGATGTGGGTCGACGACGAGCTCGTGGTGGTTCCGGCCTGGCAACATCACGTGTCCGCCGACAGCGTCGTGGCGATCACCATCGAGCCTGGGGGTGCCTTCGGGCTCGGCGATCATCCGACGACGCTGCTGTCGTTGCGTGCGGCCCGCCGCCACCTCGGAGTGGGTCGTGATCTTCTCGACGTCGGTTGTGGAACTGGTGTGATCGCGGTGCTGGCGGCGGTGCTCGGCACCCGTCGAGTCCGGGCAGTGGACGTCGCCGGCGCAGCGGTGGAGGCGACGCGAGACAATGCCGCACGTAACGGCGTGGCCGACCAGATCGAGGTCGACACGACTCCGGTGGCTGAGCTCGACGGCTCGTATCAGTTGGTGGTGGCCAACATCCTCGCCCCGACGCTGATCGAACTGGCCGACGACCTCCGGCGGCTGACCGCGATCGACGGGCGTCTCGTGATCAGCGGCATCCTCGCTGACCGCCACGACCACGTGCTGGCTGCACTCGCCCCGATGACCGTCGAACGAACCGACGCGCTCGACGGCTGGGTTGCCGTCACCCTCCGCCATCCCGACAACCCGATCCAGCGATGAGCGAAGTGACCGGATACGGCGGTTTGGCTCATCGCAACGCGTGAACCCGACCCAGCGATGAGCGAAGTGACCGGATACGGCGGTTTGGCTCATCGCAACGCTGAGGTGAGGGCGTGGACCTGTTCCAGGTGCGGCAGGGAGGTGACAGCCCCGGCGACCGTGGTTGCCAGCGCCCCAGCCGCTGCGGCGTAGCGCACGGCGGCGGTGAGCTCGTCGCCTGCGCCGAGTCGGGCGGCGAGTGCCCCGCAGAACGCATCGCCGGCACCGGTCGTGTCGACCGGGACAACGTGGAACGCCGGCTGGGTCCACCGCCGTGTTGCGTTCCCGGCTCGTTCAGTCACCTCGACGCCAGCAGATCCTCTCGTGACCACCACCGCCGACAGGCCTCGATCGAGGAGCGCATCGACGCCACCGATCAGTCCCACCTCGTGTTCATTGGGCACGATGACGTCGCACACGTCGATCAGTTCGTCGGGAAGTACCTGAGCGGGTGCTGGGTTGAGGATCGTTCGGGCCCCCCTGGCACGAGCGTGACGGAACGCGGCGAACACCTGCTCGATCGGGACCTCGAGCTGTGCGATCACCACACGAGCATCCGGGACGGACTCGATCCGCAGCAGTGCATTGGCGCCGGGAATCACCACGATCGAGTTCTCTGCATGGTCGTCGACGGTGATCAGGGCCCGCCCCGTGGGAACGTCGTCGAGCGTGACCACATCGGCGAGGTCGATGCCATCAGCCTCAGCAATGGCGCAGAGAAGTCTTCCGGCGTCGTCGTCCCCCACCGCGGCTGCAATCGCCACCCGGGCGCCGCTGCGTGCCGCTGCGATCGCTTGATTCAGACCCTTGCCACCCGCGTGCTCGGCGTAGCTCGTTCCCGACACCGTCTCACCGGGTCGGGGGAGACGTGCTGTCGTGGCAACGAGGTCGAGATTGACGCTGCCGACGACTGCGACGTCGAACACTCAGCTCGCTCGGGCGCGAATGCCGATCGGGGCGATCAGCCGGAAACCGGCCGCGTGACGCTCATCCTCGGACTCACCGCCCCAGAAACCGTACTCGTGGTTGCGGCGGGCGAACTCGACACAGTCGACGCGTACCGAACAGCCGGCGCACACTTCCTGAGCTGCTGCCTCACGCCGTTCGCGGGCCTGCGGGCGCTCGGCCGCAGTCGGAAAGAACAGGTGGGTCAAGCCCTTGCAAGCGCCGTGACGCATCCAATCATCATCGGTTGCGATGCGGTCGAGTTCGATGGCCGACATGTACTCACACCCCCGTGTGGAGAGACCCTCCTCGGAGCCGAGCGACGCCGAGCGGTCCGCAGACTAAATCGAATCGACCGCCGAGTCAATTGCATCCAGCAACAAAATGTATGTCCAGGGATTCACCCGCTGACGAGCAGCTCGACACCACGAGCGAACGTGACGACATCTTCCTCGGTGGTGTCCCATGCGGTCATCCAGCGAACCTCGTTACGGCTGAGATCCCAGTCCCAGAAGAAACACCAGTCACGCAGCGGGGCGATCACGTCGGGCGGCAGGCAGGGAAAGAGGCTGTTGACCGCAGGGGGATCGGCCAGCTCGACGCCGCCGACGTTGTTGGTCAGCCGATACAGCTCCGTGGCCATCGCGTTGGCGTGCGCCGCGAGGTCGATCCAGAGGTCGTCGTGGAGGATCGCGTTGAACTGCGCCGCGAGGAACCGCATCTTCGAGGGCAGTTGTGTGACCTGTTTGCGAACGTATTTCGAGCCGACGGCGACAGCGGGGGAGAGGAAGATGACCGCCTCGGCGCCCAGCAGACCGTTCTTGGTGCCTCCGAAGCTCACCGCGTCGACCCCGGCGTCGATCGTCATCGCGCGCAGGGCGTCGCGTGTGCCACCGAATGCTGCGGTGGCGTTGGCGATACGAGCACCGTCGAGGTGGACGAGCATGCCCAGGGCGTGGGCCTGATCGCACAACGCGGCGATCTCGTCGGCGGTGTACAACGTGCCGAGCTCGGTGGCCTGCGTGATCGACACGACACCTGGTTGGGCGTGGTGCTGTACACCTTGGAGGTGCGCGAGTTCGGCGAGTTGCTCGGGGACCAGCTTGGCGCCGGGGGCGGAGAGATCGATGAGCTTCGTCGCGAGAGCGCGCTCCGGCGCACCGGTCTCGTCGACGGCGATGTGTGCCCAGTCGGTGCACACGACCGCGTGGTTCGGGCCTGGGAGCGAGCCGAGCAGAGTGGCCAGGGCGACGATGTTCGCTCCGGTGCCGTTGAAGGTCAGGCGCGTCGTGACGTCGGCGCCGAACAGGTCGCGGAATCGTGCGGAGCACTCGCGGGTGTACTCGTCGTCGCCGTAGGCGAGCGCGGACCCCTCGTTCGCGGCGAGCACCGCTTCGAGTACCGCAGGGTGAGCGCCAGCGGCGTTGTCGCTGGCGAAGGCGCGGGCGGGAGGCGGCGGAAGTGTCGTCACCTCGGAAGTCTCCCAGCCGGATCGCCGACTCCCACCCGATCGACGACCTACAATAACGTCATGACGAATTCCTCGCTGGACGGCAAGAGCGGAGGATCGGCGACCGCGCACTGCCGATGGTGTCGCCGTGCCCTGCCCGAGCGGTCCGGCCCGGGACGGCCACGCGAATTCTGTTCGGGCCGATGCCGCCAGTGGGACTGGGTTGCGCGGCACCGGGCAGCCGAGTTGGAACTCAGCGAGAACGAACTGGTCGTCGCTCGATCCGAACTCGACGCGTTGCACGACGAGCTGTACGTGCTGGCGTGCGCCGTCGACGACGTCGAGCGCGACCTCGGCGAACGCAGCGCCGCAACGCAGCGAGAACTGGCCGAGGCGCTCGGGTGGCTCCTCGAGGCCGCCAGGCCATTGCGGAACCGGGAGATCGGCGCAGCCTGACCTCGACGCCGTTCCCGTTCCCGATCGTACAACGCCCATAATCATCGTTATGTCATATTCGTGGGAACCAATGGACACCGGTGATTCTGTCCACCAGAATGGGCACTCCCCCTTCGAGTCCCAGTACCTGGCGTCTTGAGGGAATCGTCACATTCAGTCCAAGGTCAGAGATCTCGACCTCGAGTTGAGATTCGCAGTGTTCCTTGAGGTCCAATCAGGGCGGACCGACAACTCCACAGTGCAGGGAGCTTCTTCGTCCATGATGACCACCACTCGTCACCAGCGTTGCGTACGACTCGCCCTCCGTGGTGTCTGCGTTGCCACCATTGCCGGGCTGACGCTCGCAACCGTGCCCACCGTCGCATCGGCGTCGCCCTCGAGCGTGCAGACGCCACTGCTTCCCCAGGCGGTCGTCGGTCTGGCACAGGGAGCGACCGGCCCCGACGTCGTCACCCTCCAGAACGCGTTGATCGCCGCCGGTGTCACGGTGCCGGGCGGCGCCGACGGCGTCTTCGGCCCTGCCACCAAGTCGGCGCTCACCGCCTACCAGTCACGCGCCAGCCTCGCCACCAACGGCACCGTCGACGAACCCACCGCGGCATCGCTGGGGCTGACATCGGCCGCGCCCGCAGCCGCCGCAACGAGCGGTCTCACCGCCGGCTCCCAGGGCGACTCGGTCAAGGAACTGCAGAACGCTCTGATGGCCTTCGGGGTGTTCGTTCCCGGCGGTTCTGATGGGGTGTTCGGACCGGCGACCAAGACCGCCGTGTCGAACTTCCAGCGCTGGAACGGTCTGCCGGTCACCGGCGAGGTCGATGCGACGACTGCCTCGAAACTGAAGCTCACCGGCACGCCGACCGCGGCGGCCGCTCCTGCGGCTGCCGCGACTCCGACCGCCGCCACCACCACCACGACAGGCTTCGTCGGCATGACCACCGGTGCGCGTGGCGACAACGTCAAGGTTCTCCAGCAAGCGTTGATTGGCGCGGGCATCACCATTCGCGGTGGCGCCGATGGCGTGTTCGGCCCGGTGACCGCAGCAGCTCTCACGAGTTACCAGCAGGCAAACGGTCTCACGGCCAACGGCATCGTCGACGATGCCGTCGTGGCCAAGCTCGGGTTGGTCGCCGGCGCTGCGGCGCCCACTGCGGCCCCCGCACCTGCAGCCGGAGCGTCGTACGTCGGCCTGACCGTCGGCTCGAACGGCCAGCTCGTCAAGGATCTGCAGCGCGCACTGATGCAGGCCGGATTGACGTTGCGCGGTGGCGCCGATGGCGTGTTCGGCAACGTGACCAAGGCCACGCTGATGCAGTTCCAGCAATCGCAGGGACGCTCGCAGACGGGTGCTGTCACCGACGCCGACGCTGCCGCGCTGTCGCTCGGTACGACGGCGGCTCCCCAAGGAGTCAGCAGCCAGGTCGGATTCGCCGTGTACGGCGAGCGTGGCACCCGGGTCACCGCCCTGCAGCAGTCGTTGATCGCAACCGGCATCAGCTTTGCCGGCGGTGCCGACGGCGTCTTCGGCGCTGCCACCGCGGGCGCCATCCTCGCGTTCCAGCGACGCGAGGGACTTCCCGCAACGGGCAAGATCGACCAGGCAACCGCCGATCGGCTGGGCACCGCAGCAGCACCCGCTCCCACTCCCACATCGACCGCCGGTGTGTCGATCGACGTGTTCCCGGTCCAGGGCAAGTGCTGGTTCGGTGACACCTGGCAGGCGCCTCGTAGTGGGGGTCGTCTCCACGAGGGTGTCGACGTGATCGCCGCCCGCGGAAATCTGCTGTACGCCGTGGTCTCGGGCACCATCTCCAAGGTGTACACCGACACGCCCGGTTCGCTGTCGGGCAACGGACTGCGAGTCGCCCAGGACAACGGGACGTACTTCACCTACCTCCACATGGACACCTTCGGTGCGGGCATCGTCCTCGGTGCGAGGGTCACTGCCGGACAGGTCATCGGCACCGTCGGCAGCACCGGAAACGCAGCGACTCCCCACCTCCACTTCGAGGTGCATCCGGGCGGAGGCGGCGCCGCCAACCCGTATCCGGTGATCAAGCCGCTCGACGCCTGCAGCGTCACGGCTCCGCGCGCCTGAGCAGTCGCTCGCCTGATGCCCCGACGAGCGGGTGCAGACAGGTACGCTTCGCGCACAACTGAATCGCCGTTCCACCCGAGCGGGAGAGTCAACGCCGTCAACCTCGAGGCGATGACGCCGAAGGAGCAACCTCCCCGGAATCTCTCAGGCCCACGGACCGCTCGGGCGAGGCACGCTGGAAAGTGCCATCAGATGTCGAGTCGCCCCGACTCGTGAGACATCCGGTGGTCACCGACGGGGAAAGCTCGGGTTCGCCCGGGCGAAAACTCTCAGGTACCGATGACAGCCGGGGAAGTCCGATCCAACTGCAGGAGGCTTGCCCGTGTCCGATCCCACTCCCCCACTGCGCACGCTCGTGGAGTCCCACGAATTCTCGCGGCGCCACATCGGACCCTCACCCGACGAGCTGTCCGAGATGCTCGGCGTCATCGGTGTCGACTCGATCGACGACCTCCTCGCGGCGACGATGCCCGACACGATACGTGCCGAATCGTCGCTGGGTCTTGCCGACGCCGTGTCCGAAGCGGACGCCCTTGAACGCCTTCGACAGATCGCCGCTCGGAACCGACGGGTGACCAGCCTGATCGGCATGGGGTACACGGGCACGATCACACCTCCGGTGATCGCCCGCAACGTGTTGGAGAACCCGGCCTGGTACACGGCGTACACGCCGTATCAACCCGAGATCAGCCAGGGTCGGCTCGAGGCGTTGCTCAACTTCCAGACGTTGATCACCGAGCTGACCGGCCTCGATGTCACCAATGCCTCGCTGCTCGACGAAGCGACCGCGGCCGCCGAAGCGATGACGATGGCGCGGCGGCAGTCGAAGTCCGTGTCGAATCGGTTCATCGTTCATCGCGACACCCATCCGCAGACAATTGCGGTGTTGCGCACCCGGGCCGAGCCGGTGGGAATCGAACTCGTCGTCGGTGACGTCGATCTGATCGAATCGGGCGACGGTCTGTTCGGCGCCTTGTTCAGCCTGCCGACCTCGTCTGGCTCCGTGCACGACTGGTCGAGCGCGATCGCCCGCGTCCACGATCTGGGCGGAGTCGCCGTCGTCGCCACCGACCCATTGGCGTGTCTGTTGACCGTGCCTCCCGCTCAGATCGGTGCCGACATCGCGATCGGCTCTGCCCAGCGATTCGGTGTCCCGATGGGATTCGGAGGCCCCCACGCCGGCTTCCTCGCAGCGCACGAGCGAACTGCGCGCTCGATGCCGGGGCGCATCGTGGGCGTGAGCGTCGACACCGAGGGCCGCCCAGCCCTGCGGCTCGCGTTGCAGACTCGCGAACAACACATCCGGCGCGAGAAGGCGACGTCGAACATCTGCACCGCGCAGGTCCTGCTGGCCAACATCGCCGGGTTCTACGCGGCGTGGCACGGGCGCGAGGGGCTGACCCGAATCGCCGAGCGCGTGCAACGCCTCACCTCGATCGCCGCGGCCGGCCTGCGCGCGGGCGGGCTCGAACTCGGCAACGACACGTGGTTCGACACGCTCGCCGTCGCAGTTCCCTCAGCCGACGCGGCGCTCTCCGATGCGCTCGATGCCGGCTTCAACATCCGTCGGCTCGACGACACCCACGTCGGCGTGACGTTCGACGAAACGACCACGGCACAGCACGTCCACGACATCGTCACCGCCCTGGGTGGAGTGCCCGTCCACACAGGCGAGCACGACACGGTTCCCGACGGGCTCACCGCATCGATGCGGCGCAGCGACGACTTCCTCACCCACTCGGTGTTCGAGCGCTACCACAGCGAGCACGAGATGCTGCGCTACCTGCGCCGCCTCAGCGACCGCGACCTCGCACTCGACCGCACGATGATCCCGCTCGGCTCGTGCACGATGAAACTCAACGCCACCTCGGAAATGGTGCCGATCACGTGGCCCGAGTTCGCCGACATCCACCCGTTCGCACCAGTCGACCAGACCGCCGGGTATCTGGAACTGATCAGCGACCTCGAGGAACGACTCGCGACGATCACCGGCTACGCCGCGGTGAGCCTGCAACCGAACGCCGGCAGTCAAGGCGAGTACGCGGGGTTGCTGGCAATCCGCGCCTATCACCGATCGCGTGGTGACCTCGATCGCACCGTGTGCCTGATCCCGTCGAGCGCCCATGGCACCAACGCCGCGAGCGCAGTGATGGCAGGAATGGACGTGGTCGTCGTGGCGTGCGACGACCAAGGGAACATCGACCTCGCGGACGTGCGCACCAAGATCGACCAGGTCGGCGATCGGCTCGCCGCGATCATGATCACCTATCCCTCCACCCATGGGGTCTTCGAGTCGAGCGTGGTCGAGTTGTGCCGTCTCGTCCACGATGCCGGGGGGCAGGTCTACGTCGACGGTGCCAATCTCAACGCGCTGGTCGGCCACGCTCGTCCAGGCGAGTTCGGCGCCGACGTGAGCCACCTCAACCTCCACAAGACGTTCTGCATCCCGCACGGCGGTGGTGGCCCAGGTGTCGGTCCCATCGGTGTCGGAGCGCACCTCGTCCCCTTCCTGCCTGGTCACCCTCTACATGAGGGTCAGGTGGTCGGTGCGGTGTCGGCCGCCCCGTACGGCTCGGCCGGCATCTTGCCCATCCCGTGGATGTACATCGAGATGATGGGTGCAGCAGGGCTCACCGAGGCCACGAGCGTCGCCATCGTCGCGGCCAACTACGTTGCCGAACGCCTCGATTCGTCCTTCCCGGTCCTGTACCGCGGCGAGCACGGCCGCGTCGCCCACGAGTGCATCCTCGACCTGCGCGAGATCACCAAGACCACCGGCGTCACGGTCGACGACGTCGCCAAACGCCTGATGGACTTCGGCTTCCACGCACCGACGATGAGCTTCCCGGTGGCCGGCACACTGATGGTCGAGCCGACCGAGAGCGAAAGTCTGCGAGAACTCGATCGGTTCTGCGATGCGATGATCTCCATCAGGGGTGAGATCGATCGAGTCGTGCACGGTGAGTGGCCGCTGGAGGACAGCCCGCTACGCCGTGCGCCGCACACCGCCGAAGACCTGCTCGGCGACTGGGACCGGCCGTATCCCCGCGACCTCGGCGCGTTCCCCGTCGCCGGTCTGCGAGCGCAGAAGTACTTCCCGGCCGTGTCGAGGATCGATGGCGCCCTCGGCGACCGGAACCTCGTGTGCTCCTGTGAGCCGCTGGAGGCCTACGCCACTGCACTAGCGTGACGAAGATGCCCGATGAACGACCCGACCCGTTGGCCGATCTGTTCACGCTGTTCGCCACGCCGCTGTCGGGCACCATGCGCTCCATCGAGCAGTTCCGCAAGGGTGTCGATGAGTTCTTGAAGGGTGTCGAGAACTTCAATCGGACGATGGAGAACCTCAACGAGACCACCGAACGGATCAACTCGTTGGTGGCCGATGTCGAGCAGCCGCTGCGAGCTGCGATCCCTCAGGTGACTCGCACGGTCAAGGCCGCCGACGAGATGATGCAGGTGGTCAGCGGCCCGGCCATGGCGGTCGCGCCGGGCCTCAATCGGCTCGCCGAGACGCTCTCGACCCCCGCGTTCGCGCAACTCCCCAACCAGATCGGCGCCTTTTCCGATGTGCTCGGCGAGGTGTCGAGGCGCCTTGGCCCGCTGACGCAGCTCGCCGAGTCGGCAGGTGGCCTCTTCGGTGGATTCCGGATGCCTGGCGCACGGCCATTCACCACCCCATCGGCGACGCCGGCACCACACGAGCCGGAGTCGGAGCGCCAACCCGCCGAGATCCGCACGATCACGAGACGCCCGGCGAAGAAATCGGTCGCGAAGAAGCCCACGAAGAAGACCCCCGCCAAGAAGACCCCCACGAAGAAGGCGACAGCGCGCAAGGCGCCCGCGAGGAAGCGATCATCTGCGGCCAAGAAGACCGCAGCCGGTCGCTGACCGTCAGCGGCGTACGAACGGGGTGGATGCCACCCGCCCAGGCAGGTCCTTGCCGCGCACGTCGACGACGACCGCGGCTCCCTCCGGTGTGTCCGGCGGTACGAACCCCAGCGCGATCCCGTGGCCGAGCACGGGCGAGAAGTTGCCGCTCGTCACCTCACCCACCACCACGCCGTCGATCGAGATCGCACATCCGGCGCGGGCGGGTCGCCGGCCGTCGGTGGCGACGCCCACCAGGCGCCGCTCGATACCACGGTCTCGCTCGGAAATGGCGGCGTCTCGACCGACGAAGCTCGGCTTGTTCCACGCGACGACCCACCCCAGACCGGCCTGCAGCGAGGTGATCCCAGGACCCAGTTCGTGACCGTGCAATGGCAGCGCGCTCTCGAGGCGCAGGGTGTCGCGGGCCCCCAGCCCTGCTGGCGGAACGCCGGCCTCGGCGAGCGCCTGCCACAACGCGGGTGCCGCATCGACCGGGACGGCGATCTCGATGCCGTCCTCGCCCGTGTACCCCGTCCCGGCCACGGTGCACGGGGTGTCGTTCCATTCGAGCGCCGCGACCCGGAAGCGTCCGACCGAGCTGGCCGCCGGGAACACCGCCGACACGAGTGTTCTGGCATCGGGGCCCTGCACGGCGACCACCGCGCGGTCGAGCGTGGTGTCCACTCCCCCGATTGCCGCCCGTACGCCGTCGGTGTTCGACGCGTTCGGCATCACGTCGAACGCGTCGGGGTCGTCGGGTCGCCACCACACGATGATGTCATCGACGACCGACGCATCATCACTGTCGAGCAGATGAGTGTATTGAGCGCGACCCGGCTCGATCTTCGCGAGATCGTTGGTGAGTGTCGCCTGGAGGCGCTCGAAGGCACCAGGGCCGTCGACGCGGACGGTGCCGAGATGGGACACGTCGAACATCACGGCCCGTTGCCGACACGCCAGGTGCTCCTCAATCGTGCCCGACGGGTAGGCGATCGGCATCTCCCAGCCGCCGAACTCGACCATCGTCGCGCCGAGCCCCCGGTGCTGGGCGTCGAGTGGCGAGCGCTGCAAGGTCATCCGGTTCGACGATGAGTATCGATCTCGATCGCCTCGGTTGCCTCGGTCGCCAGTGGAGCGAGATCGGCCTCGAGTTCCTCACGGACACCGCCGATCGACAGCACGTTGAGCACACCCTGGCCGTTCTTCAGCACGTCGACGAGGGCATCGCCATCACACAGCATGACGCTGCCACCATCGATGACGATGTGCGCAGCGGCGATGTCGGTGGTGACGTGTTGGCGCAGATACTCGAACACCTTGCGGACCTGTTCGAGCTTGATGCCCGCGTCGAGCAGCTTCTTGATCGTCTTCAACTCGAGCAGGTCGTTGTACGAGTACGACCGACGGCTCCCACTGCCGGTCGCATCGCTGAGCGATGGACGGATGAGGTCGGTGCGCGCCCAGTAGTCGAGCTGGCGATACGAGATCCCGACAACCTTGGCCGTTGCCGTGCCGCTGTAGCCGAGTTCGACAGGAGCGCTGCCGTCTGATGTGTTCTCCACGGAATTCCTCCGGTTCGTCTTGCCCAACATCTGCGAACGTGTCCGACACGTCGCACGATTCTCACATCGACGTAACTACGACGCTGTGAGACAGCACACCTTAGGGAGTGCGCCACCCCGCGTCAACAATCAGTAGTGTCTGGTGATCGGACACCGAGGAGGCAACGTGAAACACGACGACCACGTCACCGACGCACTGGCCACTGTCCGTCTGTTCGACGGGCTCGACAAAGCCGCTCTCAGACGCATCGCCGCACAGACCAACACGTTCTCGTTCCGCGCCGGTGAGTCGGTGATCGACGAGGACACTTCCGGCCGGTTCGGGCGGTTGTACGTGATCACGAGCGGGACGGCTGAAGCGCTGGTGGGTGACGATGTCGTGGCGAAGCTCGGGCCCGGCGACTCCTTCGGCGAGATGAGCGTCCTCGACGGACGTCCTCGCTCGGCCAGTGTGGTCGCGACCTCCGATCTCGAGACCTACGGGCTGGTTTCGTGGAACATGCGGGCATTGCTGCGAGAAGAACCCGACATCGCCATCCACGTCATCCAGACGCTCACGGAACGACTCCGCGCCCAGAACGAGACGCTGTACGAGTGATCGTTCGCGATGAGCGAACCGACCGGATACAGCGGTTTCGCTCATCGCAACCGACGTCAGCTTTGCACCGATGAGCGAACCGACCCGATACAGCGGTTTCGCTCATCGCAGTCCGCCGCGCTCTCCGCGAGACCCTTACTGGAAGTCTTCGGGACTCACGTTCTCGATGAAGTCCTTGAACTCGTCGATGATCTCGGCGGCTTCGTCTGCTTCGGGTTCGGGTTCCTGACCGACCGCGTCGATCAGTTCGTCCGAGGCGAACAACTCGGCTCCGCAGCGCACCGCGAGAGCGATGGCGTCGGAGGGCCGGGCGGAGATGACCTTGTCGCCGGTGGACGTGCGGAGGTGCAGTTCGGCGTAGTAGGTGCGATCGACGATTTCGGTCACCACCACGCGTGTCACGGAGGTGTCGAGTTCGCCGAGCACGTTGAGGAACAGGTCGTGGGTCAGTGGTCGTGGCGGCTCGACGCCTTCGAGCGCATAGTGGATCGCCGAGGCCTCGGGACTGCCGATGTAGATCGGCAGCAGTCGATGGCGGCCGTCGGATTCGCGCAGCAGGACCATCGGCGTGTTGGCCGGCATCTCCACCCGGACACCGATGAGTTCCAATGGGACCACGACGTCACTGTACCTGGGGTGCAGCAGCCGTGGGGCGTCGGTACCCGAGGCAGCGCCGTTCAGAGTGCGTGGTGGTGCAGTGCCGAGCGCATCATCGCCGCGCGCAGGCGGCCTCCGTTGTGCTCGAGTTCGTCGAGTTGCGCGATCGCCTGCGCACGAGCTTCGGGATTGCGTTGGCGCAGCAGTGGCTGGATCAGCTGTTCGAAAAGCCCCGCCTCGCGCTCGGCCGCAACGCGCCAGCCGCGCAGGTGGCGCGGTTCGATCCCGGCGTCGAGGAACCGTTTGGAGAGCGTTGCGATCTCGACAGCATCCTCGTCGTAACAGTCCTCGGTGCCACCGGGAGATGTCGTCAGCACCCCGAAGGATTCCAACTCCTCGAGCTGGCGACGGTCGATCCCCGCCATGGCACACAGTTCGTCGGCGTTGAGCAACAGTCCGGGCAAGATCGCTCCGGATGACGCGATCGGTCCAGCCGGACGCTCGGCCGGGACAGCCACAGCCGGGGCAGAAACCGGTTCCGGGCTCGTTGTCGGGGTCTGCCCGTCGGTGCGCTGGAAGAGCGCTGCAGCACCGGTCACGGGTTCCTCTCCGGCTCCGTTGCGGGAGTCGTCGAAGGTCCGGGTCTGTGAGGGGTCGGTCCGAACTCCTCCAGCACTCGGGTGGCCGGCGGGTCGAGGGACGTCGCTCGGTTCGCTGACGTTCTTGATCCCGCGAGGTCGCGGCTGCTCCCCCGTCGGGTCGATCTCGCCCGAGTCGATGCGATCCTTGATCACACGCAGCGGCAGATAGTTCTCGCGCTGCTCGCGCAGGATGCAGCGCAACAACTCGACATCGTCGGGATAGAACTTGCGGTAGCCGGATGCCGTTCGCTCGGGATCGATCAACCCTTGGCTCTCGAGGAATCGGATCTTGGAAATGGTGACGTCGGGGAACTCCTCGAGCAGCAGGGCAAGGACCTCACCGATCGAGAGATGCCCGCCGACGGGCGGCGCGACGACGCCAGGTGGTGAGGACTCAGCCATCGTGACGTTCGAAGAAGACGAGTCGGAACTTGCCGATCTGGAGTTCGTCACCGTGACGCAAGACCATGCGGTCGACGCGTTCCTGGTTGACGTAGGTGCCGTTGAGCGATCCGGCGTCGGACACGACGTGACCATCGGGTGTGCGTTCGATCTCGGCATGGCGTCGCGACACGGTGATGTCGTCGAGGCTGATCTCGGAATCCGGGTGACGGCCGAGTCGGGTGACCTCGTCGCTCAAGGGGAATCGGGCACCCGCCTGGGCGCCTGCTCGGACGATCAGAACGCCGATCTCGTTGGGCAGCTCGCCGACGGCGACCACCACATCGTCGTCCTTGCCGGGAGCGTCCTGCAACGGGTCGAGTGCCGTGAGCGTGATCGTGCGGTCGTCGAGCGAATCGAGCGGTGACCCGCAACTGCTGCAGAACGTGCTCGTGGGAGGATTGCGATGCCCACACTGGTTGCAGAATACGGACTCACTCATGGCTCACGCTCAACCTTCGGTCAAGGCTCGATACGCCTCGGCATCCATCAAGCCGTCGAGTTCCGACGGGTCGCTGATCTCGATCCGACAGATCCACCCGGCACCGTACGGGTCGCTGTTCAGCAGTTCGGGCTGCGACTCGAGTTCGGCGTTGACCTCGGCGATCGAGCCGGTGATCGGTGCGTAGATGTCGCTGACGGACTTGGTGCTCTCGACTTCGCTGAACGACTCGCCCGCCGCGACGGCAAGGCCAGCATCGGGCAGTTCGACGAACACGACGTCGCCGAGTGCGTCCTGCGCATACTCGGTGATCCCGATCGTGGCCGTGGTGCCCTCGACGCGCACCCACTCGTGGTCGGAGGAGTAGTGGAGTTCGGCGGGGATGCTCATGGCAGCAACGGTACCTGGGTTCACGAGTTGGAGTTGGGAGAAGTGGAACGAGCAGAGGCACCTTCGGCGATTGCCCGTCGCACCTGCGGAATATAGGCGATGGCGGTCCAATAGCTGAGAATCAGCCCGGGGATGCCGACGAGCCACGCCGCCGCCTGGAAGACGTCGGCGCTCGCGATGTCACTGTTTCCCAGCAGGAATCCGGGTACGGCGAACATCAAGAGGGACGTGGCGACCTTGCCCCAGTACGTGACATCGATCCGCGGCATCTTGTAGAACACGGTCGCGATCACCATCATGAGACCCACGGCGACCTCGCGCACCAGGACGGCGAGTGCGAACCACAGCGGGATCGAACCGTCGATGATGATCGCGATGGTTGCCACGACGAACAACAGTCGGTCGACGGTCGGATCGAAGACCTTCCCGAACTCGCTGACCTGTCCGAGCCGCCGCGCCAGGTAGCCGTCGACCCAGTCGGTGGCGCCGAGCGCGCCGAGCATGAGGGCTGCTGCCACAGGGTTCTCCTGGACGAACAGCACAGAGAGGAACACGGGCAGCAGGAGCAGCCGAATCAGCGTGACGGCGTTGGGGATCGTCCAGATGCCGTCGAGCATCGAGTCCGACGACGCGTCGGATGCCGACGCGACAGCGCTCGGCGAAGTGTCCTCGGTCACGGGCCACAGCGTAGGGTGCCCGCATGAGCACGGTGTTCACGAAGATCATCGAGGGAGAGTTTCCCGGCACGTTCGTGTGGCGAGACGATCGCTGTGTCGCATTTCTGTCGATCAACCCGATGGCTCCCGGCCATGTCCTGGTGGTGCCGATCGATGAGATCGATCACTGGATCGATGCGCCCGCGGACCTCGCGGCTCACCTCTTCGCCGTGGCACACACCATCGGGCTGGCACAGCGAGCGGCCTTCGACTGCGAGCGGATCGGTGTGATCGTGGCCGGCTACGAAGTACCGCATACGCACGTCCACGTGATCCCGACATCGTCCATGTCGCAGCTGAGCTTCGCGAACGCGGCATCAGGCGTCGACCATGACGACCTCGACCGCTGGGCAGGCGCCATCCGACGCGAACTGCGATCGGCGGGCGCCACCAGCGTCAGCGACTGACGGGCTCGATCAGATCCGGCCGGTTGTTGCGGACGTTGTTGACCTCGGTCGACACCGGCTGCATCGTCAGGAGATCGAGCGGCCCGCCGTCGAGCATGGCGGTGAGCGACGCGAGATCCTGGTTCGAGGGATCCAGCCACGTCGCCCAACGATCGGCCGTGAGGAACGCCGGCATGCGGTCGTGCACGGGACGCATCGTGTCGTTGGCAGCCGTCGTGATGATCGTGACGCTGTGCAGGAATCGACCGTCGGGATCGGCGGGGTCCTTCCAGGCGGTCCACAGGCCGGCCGCCGTCAGCAACTCGTCGTCATCGCGTCGGTGGATGAACATCGGCTGCTTGAGCGGTTGACCCTTGGCGTTGAGCGGGCCGCCCGGGCTGCCCGCCTGCCACTCGTAGAACCCGTCCATCGTCACGATGCAGCGCTTCTTGGCGAGCAGGCCCTTGAACGCCGGCTTCTCGGCCAGCGTCTCGGCGCGAGCGTTGATCATTCGCGAGGCGATCTTGCGGTCCTTCGCCCAACTCGGGATCAGACCCCAGTGGAAGGCGTCGACCCGTGAGGTGCCGTCGCCGTTGGCGGCGACGGCATAGATGTCCTGCGTGGGGGCGACGTTGTAGTTCTCGCCGAGCGACTCCGCGACGGCTTCGGTCGGCAGCACCGTGTCGAAGTACGCGGCGATGCGGTCTGGGCCGGCGGTGGAGACGAAACGGCCGCACATCGACGTCAGACTACGCGGGGTGACACGTGTCGCACACCTCGTTTCACGGTGGTCCACATGCCACGCTGTGGTCGTGGCGGGCGACACCATCGAACGACCGGCGAACGCGCTCTCTGTGCGTCCGTTCCGGCGGCTCTGGGTGGCCAACATCACGTTCTTCCTCGTTGCGAATGCTGAGCTGTTCACGTTCGGTTGGCTGGTGCTCGACGGCCTCGGCCTGGGCGAGAGCGCGCAAGGCCTCGTGGCCTTCACGCTCGGACTGCCGACGGCGTTCTTCGTGCTCCAGGCCGGCTCGTGGGCAGACCGTTGGAATCGTGGACGCATGCTCGTTGCCACACAACTCGCCGGGGCGACCGTGATGGCCACGACCGCGGTCCTGGTCGCCACCGACACGATCAGCTTCGGTTGGGTGATCGCGGCGACCATCCTGAGCGGTACGGCGACAGCCATCGGGTCACCCGTGCGTTCCTCCCTCCTGCCGCAACTCGTCGCGCGAGACCAGATCTTCGGAGCGATCGCGTTGAACGCTGTCGCAATGACGATGTCGCTGATCCTCGGACCCGTTGTGGTGAAGGTGGTCGGCGATCAAGTCGGCTTCGCAGGTTCATTCTGGTTCCTGGCCGCGCTGCTGCTGACCGGCGCCCTCCTCCTCCTGCGACTCGAGGTGCCACCGCACGACAGCGTCCGCGAGCGTCGTTCGGTGGTGGCCGACACCAGGATCGCGATCGGACACGTACGCAAGGACCCGAACCTGACGACGCTCTTCGGACTGTTGCTGCTCGCCAGCATCACCGTGCTTCCGGCGGTGCTGGTCACGATGCAGGCCCACGTGAAGGATGAACTCGGGCGGAGTGCCGGCGCCGCAGCCTGGCCGCTCGCGTCGATGGGCCTCGGCATGGCACTGTCGTCGTTGGTCGTGATGCGCCACAGCGACATGAAACACAAGGGCGCAGTCTTCGAACGGGCGATGATCTGCGGTGCCACGATCGCGATCCTGATCGGACTGACCAACAGCTTCGCCATCACGGTCGCGCTCATGTTCGCGATGGGTCTCGCCGGCGGGTTCTTCGTCAACATGAACCAGGGCCTGATCCAGACCAATACGCCCACCGAGTTGATGGGCCGAGTGATGGCGCTCTACAGCCTCGCCGCGGCCGGTCTCATGCCGCTCGGAGCGCTGCTGTTGGGGGTGGTGGCCTCGGTGATCGGGACCGGCAACACGATCAGCCTCACCGGGGTGGTGTCGCTGGCGATCCTGTCGGCCACCTACCCTCGCCACGCGCACCTCCGTCAGCTGTCCTGACATCACCAGAGTCGAAGGTCCCATTTCCCCGCAAAGCCTTGTGGCGTAAGGCTCTGTGACTTCTGTCGTGCGGTTTGGGTTTCCGGGTGGCGACGTGTTGCACTCGGCCGCGAGGCGCCATCACCACCGAGTCGCTTCCGGTCGAATTCGACCGTCACATGGAGAAGGGGAATCATGCGAAAGCACGTCTTGACCGCATTGACCGTTCCACTGGTGTTCGCGTTCGTTGCCGCTTCGTGCGGCAGCGACAGCGGCTCCTCGGAACCGGAGTCGGGAGGTGGTACCGATGAAACGGTGACCACCGATGACACCGGCGACGCTGGCGACGACGGCGGATCGGCCGACACCGGCGAGAACGAAGCCGAAGGTGATGTCGACACCTCCGTGGTCGCCGAGACCGAAACCGCGGTCTACGGCGGCACGGTCCTCGTGGGGCTCGAGGCCGAGGCCACCGGCCTGCGCCCGTGGGAGGACGCGTGCGGCGAGCCGTGCGTGAACATCTCCCGGACGGTCTTCGACCCACTGGTCCAGCAGAACGCGGATGGTCTGTACGAGGGGTACCTCGCGGAGTCGATCGAACCGAACGACGACTTCACCGTGTGGACCCTCACCTTGCGGCCCGACGTGACGTTCCACAACGGTGACGCCCTCACCGCTCAGACGATCGTCGACATGTTCGCGGTGCAGCAGACGGGTGCGATCTCGTCGGGGCGGATTGCATCGGTCGGCCTCACCGGTGTCGAGGCCACCGACGATCTCACCGTCGTCTACACGCTCGATCAGGCAAACTCGGCGTTCCCGTCGAACCTCAACACGACGGAGCTCGGCTACGTGTTCGAACCGGCGGCAGCGACGGCCGACTCAGCCGGCTTCAGCAAGGCCCCGATCGGCACCGGACCGTTCGCGATCCAGACCCGCGACATCGACAACGAAACCATCGTCGTGCGCAACGAGAACTACTGGCGAACCGACGACTCCGGCAACCAGCTTCCGTACCTCGACGCGATCGAGTTCCATCCCATCCCCGATGAGGGCACTCGCCTCGACGCCCTGCTGTCGGACACGGTCGATGTCATCGAGTCGCGACGACAGGGCACCATCCGCGATCCGCGAGCTGAATCTGGGATCACCATGTACGAGTTCCAGGGCAACAGCACCGGTGGCGGCATGTACAACACCGCCGTGCCGCCGTTCGACGATGTCCGTGTGCGCGTCGCGCTCAACAAGCTGAACGACCGGGTGCACGTCATCGAGGCCTTGGGCGGCACGGGGATCTCCCTGCCCGTCAGCCAGTGGTTCTCGAAGGACAGCCCGTGGTGGACCCAGGCCGCCGAGGATGCGTATCAGGACTTCGACTTCGAAGGAGGCAAGGCGCTGCTGCAGGAGTACGTCGACGATCCGACGCGTTCCGACGGCAAGGCACCGGGTGAGAAGATCGACGTCGAACTCTCGTGCCCACCCGATCCCACCCTGATCGCAGCGATGCAGGTGAACGAACAGACGTGGAGCGGTTCCGGACTGGTCAACGTCAATCTGACCCAGTACGACCAGGCGACCCACATCAACAACGCGGTGAGCGACCAGCACAAGGCCAGCTGCTGGCGGTGGGGCACCCAGGCCGACCCGAGCACGGCAGTCAACACGTTCCTCGCGGATCCGGCCGAGTCGGTCGGGAACTTCCCGAACTGGTTCGATCCCGAAGCGTACGGCTGGGCCGTCGAGGCCATCCAGACCGACGACTTCG
The DNA here is from genome assembly GCA_963774765.1 of Ilumatobacteraceae bacterium. Classification (GTDB taxonomy): domain Bacteria; phylum Actinomycetota; class Acidimicrobiia; order Acidimicrobiales; family Ilumatobacteraceae; genus Sva-07. The sequence goes on along the minus strand of CAVZGP010000009.1, from coordinate 356,557 downwards.
AGGCCCGCAAGGAGCTGTACTCGCAGATCATGGTGCGGATCAACGAGCAGGCACCCGTGTGGTACTCGGGTGGAACTGCCACGCTGATCGCCACCAACGAGTCCATCCGTGGCGTCAACAACTGGACGATGCCGGGCGGTGCGCTCGGCAACGGCACCCCCGGTGCCGTCACCTACTTCACCGAGGCGTTCGTCAGCGACCAGTGACGATCGTTGGTCGCCGCCGATGGTGCTTCCATCGGCGGCGACCCTCGTGGGTGACCGTCGCGCGATCACGTCGGTTCGTCGAGGCCATGGCATGCTCTGCGACATGGCTCGAGGACTGACCGACACCTACGTCGAATCCCGGCGGCGTTTCCTCGAATCGGCTGGAGACGCCGGTGCAGAGGTGATGTCCTTCGAGCACCCCCTCCGCGGGATCGACGGCGAGAACCTCGCGGTCGACGTGGCCTCGGTCGGACGGGCCGACGCCGGTGCGGTCTTGGTGATCGTGTCGGGAACCCACGGCGTCGAGGGCTTCACCGGATCTGCGCTGCAGCACCGGTGGTTCGAGAATGCCGGCCTGCGCCCAGACAATCTCCGCGTGGTGCTCGTCCACACGCTCAATCCTTACGGGTTCGCATGGGTTCGTTCGCGTCAACGAGGACAACGTCGACCTCAACCGAAATTTCGTCGACTGGTCGCAGCCTCCGCCCGCAAACGAGGACTACGGCGCGCTGGCACAACTGCTCGTGCCGGACGACTGGGACGAGGACACACAGCAGACCACGACGCTGCAGCTGCTCAGCTACGCCGAGGAGGTCGGCTTTGCCCGCCTCCAGGAGGTCGTGAGCGGCGGGCAGTACACCCATCCGACCGGTGTGTTCTACGGCGGCGAGGGGCCCGTGTGGTCACATCGCTGGCTGGTCGACCACCTGCCCTCGATCGTGGGGTCTGCCTCACGGTTGGGACTCGTCGACCTCCACACCGGCCTCGGCCCGTGGGGCCATGGCGAGTTGATCTCTCACGAAGGGGGCGACGCTCCCGGTTACCACCGCGGGATGGCCTGGTGGGGCGACGTCCGATCGATGCTCGACGGCGAGAGCGTGTCGGCGCAACTCAACGGCGACTGGCTCGGTGTGCTCGACGCCCTCCTTCCCGACATCGAGGTCACCGCGGTGGCGCTCGAGTTCGGCACCGTCGATGTGGTCGGCGTGCTGCAGGCCCTGCGTGCCGACGCCGTACTCCACACCCATGGCGACCCTCGCGGCCCGGGCGCCTCGTCTGTGCGCACGCAGGTGCGCGCAGCGTTCGCCGACGACGACCCGGCATGGTTCGACGCTGTGGCCGCACGGTTCGACGACGTCGTCAGCGCTGCTTCAGCCGCGCTGAGCAGTGCTCGTTGACCGAGCCGCCATCGATCTTGGTACCCACTAGGGTATTTGCGTGATCGACGTCGACGAGCTGCCCACCGCGCCGCGCCGCGGTGCGTTCGGCACCCTGCGCTCCTGGTCGTGGCGCCACACGCTCGTCGCCGCCGGCACGGCGGTCCTCGTCGCGTTGGCAATCGGCCTGCCGACCGACGTGATCCCCAATCCGGTGTTCGGGCGACCGGTTCCGGTCACCTGGTGGTCGTATCCGACGTTGGTGATCACCGCGGTGCTCGGTGGGCTGCTCGCGGCAACCTACGTGAGCGATCGAATGGTGGCACCGACGTCGCTCGACGACATGGACACCCCGACCCGTCGCGGCGGAATCGCCGGACTGCTGTCGTTCTTCGCGGTTGGGTGCCCCGTCTGCAACAAGCTGGTCATCGTGGCGCTCGGCACGACCGGGGCCCGACAGTGGTTCGAACCGATCCAGCCGGCTCTCGCCGTTGCGTCCATCGCGCTGCTCGCGTGGGCCGTGCGTGCCCGGCTCCGCTCAGCGACAACCTGCTCGGTCTGACCCGGCCTCGCCGCGCCGCTGCGAACTCTGCTCGGACGCGGTCTGCGTCCGGATGCGATGCGATGTAGTCGTCGACATCGAGGCGTACCTGCTCGGCGGTCAGGCGGGGCTGCTCGACCGTCGCCCACTGGACCATGCCGTCCCAGAACCGACCGAACAACTCCCGTCCGGGGACCGTGGCGCCATCGGTGGTGCGAAACGTCACCGACTGCAGTTCACCCAGGTACACGCACAACGATCGGACGTGGATGAGTTCGTCGGTGCGGATTCGCTCGATGATCTCCGCGGCGAGTTCGGCTTCGGCGCGACGGTCGACGAACACGTCGGGTGATCGAAGGATCTCCTGGGACTCGGCGAAGCCCAGTTCGGCGCGGAACTCGATGATCAAGAGGTTGGCGAGCAGCGAGATCAGTCCCTCGATCTCCGCCGGGAGTTCGGGCATGTACCGAGTGCCCGCGTCGGGACGGCCGATGTTCTCCGGCGGATCGGCATCCGGGTACGCATCGGCGCCGAAGGCGAGATCGCGGGCCAGGAACCACATCACGTCGTGGCCACCGATGCCGAGATCGGGCTGCCCGCCTTCGTCGAGGCCGTGGGCCAACAGCAGACCACGACCGAGATGCCCGATCGCCATCTCGGAGATGTCCTCGACGATCACGGGTGCGAGGTCGGGGAAGGCGATGTCGGCGAGCAGACGACCTCGAGCCTCGATCTTGCCGGTGATCGTGAGCTGGTTCCAGAACCAGCGCCCGAGGCCGTTGCGCAGCAGGACCCGCTGCTGGGCAACACTGACCGCGCGGGTGCCGGCCAGCAAGGACGAGTTGGCATCGAAGACGCTGCCGCCGCATTCGTCCAGCGCCGTCGCCCATGCGTCGAGCGCAGGTTCTCGCACCAGCGCCCGTGGCGGCTGATAGGTCCCGTTGGAGTCGAAGCCACCGTGCACGCGTTGGTCGAGAATGACGTGAGGTGCGAGATCCGGATGGTCGGCCATCAACTCGGCCTCGGTGTACACGAGCTGCATCCACTCAACGCTACGCGCTCCGTCGCTTCGGGAGGTGATCGTGCCCGTGCCAAGATCACCCGATGCGTCGACGCCTCCAACTGCTGGCCGCTGCGACGGTCGCGTCGACGGCCGTGTCGTGCTCCGCGTCCGCCGACGACGCGAACCCCACCTTCGACACCCGACCGGCCGCCATCAGTACGACGATTGCGCCTGCGCCGGCGCCTTCGACGGCCGCCGCCACGACCACCATCGCCACGACCACCACGACCACCATGGCCACGACCCCCACCACACCGGAGGCGGCGGCGCTCGCGTTGTGCACGAGTGGGACGACGTCCGCTCTCGGGCAGATCGCCGACCCCACCCTCGATGAAGCGTCCGGACTGGTGGCCAGCCGAGGTCATCGTGAGGTGATCTGGGCTCACAACGACGGCAACGAACGACCCGGACTCTTCGCGCTGGGCGCGGACGGCGCCGACCTCGGTCTGCACCCGCTGATGATCGATGGCGTTGTCGACGTCGAGGACATCGCACTGCTGTCGGGGCCAGACGGTGACGAGGTCCTGTTGGGCGACATCGGCGACAACGGTGCCAGTCGAGCGTCGATCCGGATCTACCGATTCGCTGAACCCGATCCGGCGGAACCAGCTCCGATCGCCGATGTACAGGTTCTCGAGTACCGCTACCCCGACCGTGCGCACAATGCCGAGGTGCTGCTCGTCGACGAGACCAACCGCCGCATCGTGATCGTCACCAAGGAGCAACGCCGCGAGGATGGCATTCCCGCGGACTTCGGCCCGACCGCACCATCGTTCGTGTTCGAGGGGCCGCTCGACGTCGTCGACGGCAATGGACCGACGGAGCTGACAGCAGTCGGAATGCTCGACACTCCCCTGCTCGAAACGCGAACAGGCGCCGATCCACCGCACCCGATCACGACGCTGGGCTTCGGCGGCGTTCCGACCGGTGGCGACGTGTCCATCGATGGCGCCCTGGTCGCAGTGCGTACCTACGAGACGATCTGGGTGTGGCCGCGACAGACTGGCGTGAGCGTCGCTGAAGCATTGCAATCGGACCCGTGCCAGGCACGAATCGCTGCCGAAATCCAGGGAGAGGCGGTCGCGTTCCACGACGGCACGCTGATCACGGTGAGCGAAGGCGTCAACCCGTTCCTGTTCGAGCTTCGCCCCTGACGGCGTGGGCAACCGGCAGTACCCTGCGACCGGTGACTCGACAACCCGACCCGGCGACCATCGAGATCGACGCAACGGCTCAACGGAGCCAGGCGTGATGTCACCGCCGGCCACCACCCTCGTCCTCATCCGACACGGCGAGTCGAACGTGACCGTCAATCGTGTGATCGGCGGCTACCGGACGTGTAGCGGCTTGTCCGACCTCGGCCGCCAGCAGGCTGACCGACTTCGCGAGCGCCTGGCGCGGACCGGAGAACTCACGGCCGACGTGCTGATCTCGAGCAACTTCAAGCGGGCGCTCGAAACCGCCGAGACGATCGCGCCGGCATTGGGTGGCCCAACGATCGAGATCGACCCCGGCTTCGGCGAGCACGATCCCGGGCCGGAGATCGACGGGATGACGTTCGAGAGCTACGTCGAGCGATTCGGCCCGCCCGACTGGAGCGATTCCGACGTCGAGGTGTTCCCCGGCGGCGAGACCGTTGGCACCTTCCACCACCGTGTCGGCGCAGCGCTGGCGGCGACCATCGAGGCCCATCGCGGTCGCTCGATCGTGATCGCCTGTCATGGCGGCGTGATCGATGCCGCGTTTCGCCAACTCTTGCGGACCGCATCGACTGGCAGCTTCGAGCTGCACACGCTCAACACGTCACTCACCGAGTTCGCCTCGGCACCGTCGGGTGAATGGCGGCTGAAGCGCTACAACGACGTCGCTCACCTCGACGGTCTGCCCGACGAGACACCGCGCGCGGCGCGGTCGTCGTGAGTGTCGGCTGCGTAGTTCTCGCGATCGAGTAGATTCGGGCGCCGTGGGCGCTGGGCGGGTCCGTTGGCTGTCGGCCGGACTGGTCGTTTCGCTGCTCGCCGCGTGTGGCACCGGTGGCACGATCCAGCCGGTCGCCGACCGATCAGGCTCGCTCGCCGGCCCGGCCAGAGCATCCGACACGGCGCAGCGGCTCACGCTGCCGTCTGCAAGCTTCTCGGTGAGCGCGACGGGCGACATCCTTGCGCACAGTCCACTGTGGGATCAGGCGGCGACCAACGCCGGCGGTGCCGGACGTGACTTCGGCCCGATGTTCGCCGACATCGCTCCCCTGCTCGGTTGGGCCGATCTCGCGATCTGCCACCTCGAGACTCCGATCGCTCCGTTGGGTCAACCGCTGTCGACGGCGCCGCTCTATGGGGTTCCGGTGGAGATCGCGGCGGCAATCGCCGGCGCCGGCTACGATCGTTGCTCCACGGCGAGCAACCACAGCCTCGATCGTGGCGCGGCGGGAATCGACCGCACAGTCGGTGCCCTCGCCGATGTCGGCGTGGCGCAGTCCGGGACGGCCCGCACGCCAGCGGAGGCGCAGCCGAGCGTCTTCGCCGTCCGAGGGGTCGCCGTCAGCCATCTGTCGTACACATACGGATTCAATGGGCTGACTGCGCCGACCGGGGAGCGGTGGCGGGCGAATCTCATCGATCCGAACCGAATCGTCGACGATGCCATCAACGCACGCCGTCTGGGTGCCCAGGTGGTGATCGTCAGCCTCCACTGGGGCAACGAACGTGTTCGGGAGCCGACCGCTGAGCAACGTCGCGTGGCGCAGGCCGTCACGGCGAGCGGCGCAGTGGACCTGATCGTCGGCCACCATGCGCACGTCCTGCAACCGATCGAAATGGTCAACGGTGTCTGGATCGTGTACGGCATGGGCAACGTGTTGTCGAACCACCGCCTCAGCGAGTGGTGGCCCGCCGATGCCCAGGACGGCGCGATCGTCAGCGTTCGCGTCACGCTGACGCGCACCGGCGCAGGACCGAACGACGTACGCGTCGATGTCAGCCGCCCGAACGTCCGCCCGACGTGGGTGGATCGCGACAACGGATGGGTGATCCGCGACGTGATCGCCGACCTCGCCGACCCTGCCACCAACCCGAGCCGACGACTGGAGCTCGATGCGTCCCTGGCCAGGACGGCCTCGGTGCTCGGCGACTTCATGTGAACTCGCTGACTGTCCTGTCCTGGCTGTCCCGCGATCTCCCCTCAGCGGGACAACGACGCGAATCAGGGGCTCCTCGATTTCGAGAAACCCCTGGTAGATCCGTCGGGCTGGGGAGATTCGAACTCCCGACCTCTTGTCCCCCAGACAAGCGCGCTAACCAAGCTGCGCCACAGCCCGTATGCATGTGGACGGCAGACTCTATCGACCGCTCTCCCCGATCGCATGAGCAGTCGACGAACTCTGCGACACGAGATCCTGGACGGCATCGACCGTCAGGCAGGCGGTCTGATCCTGCTCGTACCCGATGCCGGTGTCAGGTGACCATCTGGACGAATCGCCAGCCGAGGTAGACGACCAGCGTCACCACCATCAGCTTGAAGTGCCAGGGCGTCGTCTCGTCGTCGCCGTCGCTCGGCGGCTGGGGTTCCTCGACAATCCGCCCGCAACTCGGGCATGTGCCGTCGTCGTTCATCGAATTCGGCGTCCAGTACTTGGCGCATTCCTCACACCAGGGCATCACATCTCCTCGGAGCTCCTCGACAGGGCGTCAGGTCACTGGCGCTTGCGGACCCTCATCTTGATCGACGTGGCACCCAGGCCGAATTCCTCGCGGATCGTGCGTTCGATGTACCTCAAATAGTGCTGTGGGACGTCGCGGTTGACGAACAGCGTGAACGTCGGCGGGTCGATCGCACCCTGCACGGCGTAGAGAATCTTCGCACCGCCTCCGATCGGCTGGCGTTGCTGCGCCGCCGCGATCACCTTGTTGACGTCGCGGGTCGGCACCCTGGTGTGGTACTGGCCGATCGCTTCGGTGAGCCGGGGGTGCAGCTTGTCGACGTTCTTTCCGGTGAGCGCGGAGATCTTGAGCACCGAGCTGTCGGCGACGAAGCCCAACATCCGGGTGACCTCGGCTTGGATCTCGAGGCGTTCCTCGGTGCCCACGAGGTCCCACTTGTTGAGGATCAACACGATCGGACATCCCGCCGCGTCGACGCGTTCGGCGAGACGCTGGTCCTGCGCGGTGACCCCAACGGTCGCGTCGATCACCAGCAGAGCCACATCGGCGTCGTCGATCGAGCGCAGGGCCCGGACGAACGAGTAGTACTCGGCGGAGTCGTCGATCTTGCCCTTGCGACGCATTCCGGCTGTGTCGATGAACACGATCGGGCCGTCGGCGGTGTCGACCATCGTGTCGATCGAGTCCCTGGTGGTGCCGGCCAGGTCGTGCACGACCGAGCGGTCCTCACCCACGAGCCGGTTGAAGAGCGTGCTCTTGCCGACGTTCGGGCGGCCTACGATCGCCACACGCGGCACCGCCGCCTCTGCCTCGGCCGCAGCCTCGGCATCGTCGTCGGCAGGACGCCACGGATCGATCGGCGTGTTGATCGGTTGGCGGAGATGTTCGGGAAAGCGTTCGAGCACGATGTCGAGCAGATCACCCGCTCGACGGCCGTGCAGCGCGCTGACCGGGACCGGCTCGCCGATGCCGAGGCTCATGAACTCCCACATCTCGGTTTCACGACGCTCGTTGTCGGCCTTGTTGGCCACCACGATCACCTCGGTCTTCGAACGGCGAATCCAGTTGGCGATCTGCTGATCGTCATCGGTCAAGCCCACCGACGCATCGACCACGAACAGCACCACATCGGCATCGCGGACGGCGGCCTCGACCTGTCGGCTCACCTTGGCGTCGAGGATGTCGCCGCCCGGCATCCAACCGCCGGTGTCGACCACACGGAACGGCACGTCGAGCCACTCGGCGTCGAGTTCCTTGCGGTCGCGGGTGATTCCCGGCCGATCCTCGACGATCGCTTGCTGGCTGCCCACGATCCGGTTGAACAGCGTGCTCTTTCCCACGTTCGGGCGACCGATGATCACGACCGTGGCGACGTTGCCGTCTCCGTCATGGTCACCGTCGATCCCGTCGGGTTGCGGTGTGTTCTCGATGTCGGTCACGTTGGCTCCAGTGCGGCACGCAGGGCGATGCCGTCGGTTTCGATGATCTCCACGACCCGGGGCAGGTCGGCGACGGTCAGGCCGTCGAGAAAGCGTCCCTCGTCGGACAGGCACACGTCCGGCAGCAGGTAGCGGTGCCCGGGCGGTTCGGCGGCGAGCACGCGGCTCACGTCGTCGCCGGTCAGCAGTCCGGTGACGCCGGTGTTGCCACCGAAGTAGTCGTTGCGCACCTCGACGACACGGATGTCGTCACGCTCGAGCGAGTCGATGAGTGGCGAGATCACCGGAGCACCGAGCTCGCCGGTGAGCACCCCGATGGGAGCGTTGCGGCGGGGACGGAGCGAGATCCTGGCGACCTCACCGGAAGCGCCGGTGGTGCATGGTGTGCCGGTGCGCAGCCCGGTGTAGGCCGCGGGGTTCGGCGGCGCATCGACCGCGGCGAAGAATCCGCGTCGGACTCCGGTCGCATCGTTCGTCCGGCCGTGGAACTCGGCCTCGAACGTGCGGGCCATGCCGATGCCGTCCTCGTGCATCGGGAATCCGTCGTAGCGCTCCGCCGGCGGGAACGGGCGCTGGGCCATCAGGTAGTACTCGTCGGCGGCATACACCATGCGTTTGCCCAGAGTGGCGAGGAACACATCCTGCCAATCGTCGATGATGTCGACGACGGCCTGGGCCTCGGCGACGGTGTGCAGCCGCATGGCTGCTTCGCCGTTGAACTTCGAGATCCCCAGCGGCACGACGGCGACCGAGTCGAGTTCGGGGAATCGGTCGAGGATGCCGGCCATCGTGTCGGCGAGCACAGCGCCGTCGTTGACGCCGGGGCACACGACGATCTGGCCGCGTACGGTGATGTCGTGGTCGAGCAGCGCTCGCAACCATCGCAGGCTCATCGCGCCGCGTGGGTTCTTCAGCATCTGGCTGCGAATGTCGGGATCGGTGGCGTGGATGCTGACGTGCAGGGGTGAGAGGCGTTCGGCGATCACCCGTTCGAGATCGGCCTCGGTGAAGCGTGTGAGCGTCGTGAAGTTGCCATACAGGAACGAGAGCCGGTAGTCGTCGTCCTTCAGATACAGGCTGCGGCGCATGCCCTTGGGCAGCTGGTAGATGAAACAGAACTCGCAGTGGTTGTCGCAGGTGCGCACCCGGTCGAACACGGCGCTCGACACGTCGATGCCCAGCGATTCGCCCGCGCGTTTCTCGATCGAGAACGCCAGATCGAGACCGCTGCGCTGCACGTCGAGTTCGACGTCGGCCTCGTCGGCCGCCATCTGCCACTCGATGATGTCGCGTGGGATCTCGCCGTTGATCCGGACGATGTCGTCGCCCGTACGCACGCCCACCACGTCCGCGGGCGAGCCGGGCGTGACCGCCACGACCACGGGCGCGAGCGAACGCGACGGGGTGTCTCGCTCGATGTGGACGGTGTCGGACATGGGTTCGTCAGGCTACCGGCGGGGCACCTCGGGTAGCCTGGGACCGGATGTCACCGACCGCAAGCGACTCCGGCGTCGACCAGGTGCTGCTCGCCCAGCCGCGTGGGTTCTGTGCCGGTGTCGACATGGCCATCAAGGCTCTGGCATGGATGGTCCGGACGTTCCCGGCGCCGGTGTACTGCTACCACGAGATCGTCCACAACCAGCTCGTCGTCGACCGCTTCATCGACCAAGGTGTCGTGTTCGTCGACGACATCTCCGAGGTGCCGGTGGGGAGCCCGATCATGTTGTCGGCGCACGGCTCGGCTCCCGAGGTCGTCGAGGCGGCGCGCAGCCGTGGGTCGTACGTGGTCGACTCGGTCTGCCCGCTCGTCACCAAGGTCCATCATGAGGTCAAGGTACGCGCCGGCAAGGGGTACCGGATCGTCTACGTCGGCCACGAGGGCCACGAAGAGGCGATCGGCACGATGGCGGTTGCTCCCGACTCCATCGATCGGGTCGAATCGGTCGACGAGTTCGACCGGCTCGAATCATCTGACCAACCCATTGCGCTGCTCGCCCAGACGACGCTGTCGCACCGCGACTGGGAGGGCGTCGCCGTTCGCGTCAAGGAGCGGTACCCCGACGTGTGGACGCCAGGACGTAGCGACCTCTGCTTCGCCACCACCAATCGCCAGGCCGCGCTGATGGAGTTGGCTCACCGCTGCGATGTCGTCGTCGTGATCGGTTCTGCCAACTCGTCCAACACGCGGGCGCTCGAGCAACTGGCCCGCGAGGAGGGATGCGAGCGGGTGTACCGGATCAACTCCGTCGACGAGCTGCCGTCGGATCTCTGCGGGATCGTGGGGGTGACCGCCGGCGCGTCCGCCCCCGAGGAACTCGTCGACGAGGTCCTCGAGTTCCTCGCACCCGTGCGTGGTGTCGAGTTGGTCGACGTCACCGACGAGGACGAGTACTTCCCTCCCCCACGCAACATCCGCGATCTGCAGGCCTCGATCGAGACGGCCGCGACGACGCTACTCGGCGGCTGCATGCTCGACCGGCCGGGGATGGACGACCGCTCACTCGGCGCCAGCGACGTCCTCGCTGGCCTCCAGCGATGAGCGAACCGACCAAATACGGCGGTTTCGCTCATCGCAACTCGATGTACGCCTCCAGCGATGAGCGAACCGACCAAATACGGCGGTTTCGCTCATCGCAAGTGATTCAGCTGCGGGGGACCTCCGACCACGGGCGATCCCTGTCGACGCGGATGTCGCCGGGGAGGCCGAGCACGCGTTCTCCGAGGATGTTCTTCATCACCTCGGTCGTGCCACCCTCGATCGAGTTCGCCCGACTGCGCAGGAACGCCTTCTGCAAGGTGTCCGAACCCATCGCCGTCTCGGGGCGGATCATTTCGTAGCTGCCGTAGAGCAACCCGTCGGCTCCCATCAGGTTGATGACCTCGTCGTAGATCTCCTTGTTGAGATCGGCCGAGGCCATCTTGCCGATCGAGCCCTCCGGTCCGGGATCGCCCATCTTGCGGTTCTGGTTCGCTCGGATGTTGGTGAGGCGCAGCACTTCGGCACGCGCCCACAGCTTCATCACCTCGTCCCGGGCCGACCCGGTCTTGGCGGAGGCCGGGAGCTGCTGCCAGGTCTGCACGAGCGCCGAGATCGTTCCGGATCCGCGTGCGGGAATGGCCCCACCGATCGAGACACGCTCGTTCATGAGCGTCGTCAACGAGACGCGCCAGCCGTCGCCCGGGCCGCCGAGCATCTCGTCGGCGGGAATCCGTGTGTCCGAGAAGAAGACCTCGTTGAACTCGGCCTCGCCCGTCATCTGACGTAGCGGACGGATCTCGACGGTCGGATCCTCCATGTCGACCACGAACGCCGTCAGTCCGGCGTGCTTCACGGCGTTCGGGTCGGTACGCACGACCAGCAGCCCCCACTTCGAGAGGTGGGCGAGGGTGGTCCAGACCTTCTGGCCGTTCACGATCCATTCGTCGCCGTCGCGCACGCCGGTCGACGACAGGCCGGCGAAGTCGGAACCGGAGCCGGGCTCGGAGAAGAGCTGACACCAGATCTCCTCACCGGTGAACAGTGGGCGGAGATAGCGCTGCTTCTGCTCGTCGCTCCCCCACCCCACCACCGTCGGGCCGGTCATGCCATGCCCGATCGGGTTGCGATACATGGGGTTCGGAGCGCCGACGGCGTACACCCGCTCGTTGATCAGCTTCTGCATTTTCGGGTTCAGGCCGAGACCGCCATGGCCCTCCGGGAAGTGGACCCACGCCAGTCCCCGATCGAACTGTTCGCCGAGAAAGACCTTCGGATCGGTCGTCTGCGGCGGAAACGACGCGAGGAGGTCGTCGACGAGGTCGCTGACACGCTTCTCGTCGGCGGTCAGTTCGGTCCGGCTGTCGGTCATCGTCATGCCCGAAACGTACAGCGACGTCAGCGACCGAGACGCAGCGTGGTGCGACCCGCTCCTGAGCACTCGATGCAGGGTGCGAGGTCTAGAGTCCTCGCCGCCATGCGAGCCGCGGAACGTCTCGAGTACCAGCCAGCGCTCGACGGCGTGCGCTGCTTCGCGGTGATGGCCGTGCTGCTGTTCCACGCCGGCACCCCCGGCTTCAGCGGCGGGTACCTCGGGGTCTCAGTGTTCTTCACGCTGTCCGGGTATCTCGTGACGAGCCTGATCGTCACCGAGCACGACGCCACAGCGACCGTTGACCTCGCAACGTTCTACGGGCGCCGCGTCAAGCGCTTGCTGCCGGCCAGCATCGCCACGATCGCCGCGGTCGTGGTCATCTCGTCGTTGTTCGATGTCTTCGACGCCGTGGTCGGCCTCCGGGCTCAGGTCGTCGGCGCCCTCCTGCAGGTCTCCAACTGGGTGCTGCTCGCCGGCAACACGTCCTACCAGGACCTTCTCGCACAGGGCGCCGGTACCGCATCGCCGCTTGCGCATTTCTGGTCGTTGGCGATCGAGGAGCAGTTCTATTGGCTGTGGCCACCGGTGATCGTGCTGCTGTCGACCCGCATGAAGGATCGGACGACCCGGGTGCGCGTCGTCGGTGTGATCACGCTCGTCGCGATGCTTGCAGCACCCGTGATCGCGTACACGTGGGGTCCCGATGCGGCCTACTGGGCGACGCCGGCGCGCCTCGGCGAACTCCTCGTCGGCGCATTCCTCGCCATCGTGCTCAAGGGTGTCGCCGTGCCAGGGCGCGTCTCGCTGCTCGCTCCGCTCGCGTTGATGGTCCTCATCGGCGCCGTGATGACCTTCCCGGCTTCGAGTGGACCCGCCTACGAAGGGCTGCTTCCGCTCGTCGCGGTCGTGTCGGCGAGCCTCATCCTCGGACTCCAGGCCGACGGTCCGATCCGGAGGGCGCTGTCCGCTGGGCCCCTCGTTGCGGTCGGCCGAATCTCATATGGCCTCTACCTCGTACACTGGCCGATCTTCCTGATCGTCGATGCCGAGCGCACGGGTCTCGACGGAGCGGCCCTGACGGTTGTACGCCTCCTGATCACATTCGTGGTCGCCATCGCCAGCTACCTGTTGCTCGAGCAGCCGATCAGGCTCCGTCAGGGGACCCCTGCTCGCACCACGTTGGGTGTCGGTGCGCTGGTGTCTCTCGGACTGATCGGGGTGGCCGTTGTCGTGGTGCCGGTTGGATCCACCGAATACTGGAGGGTCGATTCCGACGCCGTCGACGCGGCGGCGATCGATGTCGACTCCGACGTGGGAGATCTGACGGCGCCGCTGGCCGCCACCGCGGCCGCGAACCAGTCGACGGAATCCGGCGACGACACGCCGACGACGGTCGTCGCTGGAACCGAGGCTGACTCGACGGCCATGGTTCCGACCTCCACAACTCCCGCCAGACCGAACCTGATGCGTCCGGTGCGGATCATCGTCACCGGAGACTCGACCGCTGACGCGCTCGGCACAGGGGTTGTCCACTGGGCTGCGTCGCACTCAGAGCTGGCTCGAGCCGAAGTGCACGCGGCGCTCGGCTGCGGGTTCGTGATGGACGGCGAACGGCTCTGGGGCGACAGCATCGTGTCGACCGCCAGTTGCGATGGCTGGCCTGAGTCGCAGTTGTACCCCGCGGTGGAGAGGGCTCGACCTGACGTCGTCGTCGTGATGTCGTCGGTCTGGGATCTGGTCGCGCAACGCTGGGACGGCGAACACCTCCTCACCCCGCTCGATGCCGACTACCGAGCCCGCCTCGTCGACGCGTACACCGGTCTGGTCGACGACGCATCCGCTGCCGGCGCAACTCACGTGGCGTTCGTCCTCGAGCCGGTCCCGAATGTGTGGTGGAACGATGCGAGGGATGCCGAGGCCGACCCCGAGCGACATGAACTGCTGGCCGAGGTGTACCGGGAGGTCGTTGCGGCCCGTCCCGGGACCGTCGAGATTGTCGACCTCGCGTCGTGGTTCTCGGAGCAGGGGCTCGAGCGTGACCGAGAGGTTCGACCCGATGGCATCCATCTCGCGCCCGACGCGGCCACGGCGATCGTCGAGCAGTTCCTCAGCGATCGGCTGATCGACATCGCGATCCGCTGATCAACAATTTCACCAGGGGTCTGACCCCTGGTGAAATTGTCAGTTGAAGATGGCGGAGGCGGCGGCGATCTCAGCGGATTCGAGTTCGGCGAGCTCCGGAACGGCGCTGCGGAGATCCATCACGATCGCCAGGCGCACGGCGTCGGAACGTCCGGCGAACACGCTCTTGAGGTTGTTCAGCATCCGGATCACGACGTCGCGGTTCGGAGTCGGATCGAGGTAGTTCTCGTTCCACGCCACCTGCGCACCCGTGACCGACTCGAAGAGCGCTCGTGCACCGGCGCGGTCGAGCCGTCGCCCACCGTCGAACGGGTCGAAGAACACGTCGCTGGCACTCGCGTCTCGGACGAGGAAGTGCGCCGGCATGCCGACCCCGACGAGATCGATCCCCACCCGTCTGGCCACCTCGATCATCACCAGCGACAGGCTGATCGGGATCCCGGTACGAGTGGCAAGTACCCGGTCGAGACACGAGTTGCGCCAGTCGTAGTAGGCGCTCCGATTGCCGATGAAGTGCTCGTCATCGAACAGGTGGCCTGCGACGCGGTCGGCGCTGGCCGACGGACACCCGTCGGCGAGCGCGTCGAGTTCGCCGAGCCAGCGATCCACGTCGAGCCCTGGCTGGATCGCTGCGGAGATCAACAATGCAGCTTCGTCGAGCATCACCGACCGCCGATCCGGGTGCATGATCTGAGCGAAACGGGCGCGGACCACGCACGAACCGTACCGCCACCAAGCGTTCGACGAGTCGAGTCGACTACGTTGCGCCCATGTTCCCAGGCGCACATCTCACCGCTCACGGCGACAAGCCGGCTCTCATCATGGCGGGGTCAGGCTTCACCCAGACCTTCGCCGAACTCGACGCTGCCGCCAACCGTCTCAGCCGCCTTCTCCGGGCCGCCGGTCTGCAGCCAGGCGACCACATCGCGATGTGCATGGAGAACCACGATCGCTACCTCGAGATCGTCTGGGGCTGCCACTACGCAGGACTCGTCTACACCTGTGCCTCGTCTCGGCTGACCAGCCACGAGCTGGAATACATCATCAACGACTGTGGGGCTCGCGCCTACATCACCTCGAAGTACAAGGCTGACCAGGCCGCCGAGGTCATCGACAGCACCCCGAACGTCGAGCTGCGCTTGATGCTCGACGGCACGATCGACGGCTACGAGAGCTACGAGACTGCCGTCGCCGCCCAGTCGCCCGAGCCGCTCGACGAGACCAGGGTCGCCGGCCTGGACATGCTGTACTCGTCAGGCACGACGGGCATGCCGAAGGGGATCACCCGGCCCTTCCCCAATCAGCCGCTCGAAGCAACCGCGAGCGCCGTGCAGGGCCTGCTGCAGCTGTTGTTCGGGATGGACGAGACCAAGCGGTACCTCTCGCCGGCGCCCTTCTACCATGCAGCGCCGCTGCGCTTCTGCCTGGCAACCCATTCCATCGGCGCGACGATCGTGGCGATGGAACACTTCGACGCCGAAGAGTACCTGCGCGTCGTCGACGAGTACGACATCACCCACAGCCAGGTGGTGCCGACGATGTTCGTGCGCATGTTGAAACTTCCGGCGGAATCCCGCGCCAAGCACGACGTGTCGTCGTTGGAGTGCGTCATCCACGCGGCAGCTCCGTGCCCCGTTCCGGTGAAGCAACAGATGATCGAGTGGTTCGGACCCGTACTCCGCGAGTACTACGCCGGCAGTGAAGGCAACGGTTTCGTGTACTGCGACAGCGAAGCGTGGCTCGCTCATCCCGGCACGGTCGGCGCACCGATCGGATGCGTTCTGCACATCGTCGGCGAGGACGGCGAGGAGGTGCCCCAGGGCGAGTCCGGCACGGTGTACTTCGAGGGCGGCGCCGAGTTCGAGTACCACAACGACCCCGAGAAGACGAAGAGTTCGCGCCACCCGAAGGGTTGGAGCACGTTGGGCGACGTCGGCTACCTCGACGCCGACGGGTTCTTGTACCTCACCGACCGCAAGGCGTACATGATCATCTCCGGCGGGGTGAACATCTACCCG
Organism: Ilumatobacteraceae bacterium; assembly: GCA_963774765.1. GTDB lineage: Bacteria > Actinomycetota > Acidimicrobiia > Acidimicrobiales > Ilumatobacteraceae > Sva-07. The sequence goes on along the minus strand of CAVZGP010000009.1, from coordinate 340,481 downwards.
CAGGAGGCCGAAAACGTGCTCGTCACGCACCCCAAGGTCATCGACGTCGCCGTGTTCGGCGTGCCCAACGACGATTTCGGCGAGGAGGTCAAAGCCGTCGTTCAGCCCGTCGAGATGCCCGCCGACGATGCAGCCGCCGCAGCACTCGCCTCAGAGCTCATCCAGTTCTGCCGGACCGAACTCGCCGACGTCAAGTGTCCTCGGTCGATCGACTTTCGCACCGAACTCCCCCGCCACCCGACCGGCAAGCTCTACAAGCGCCTCCTCAAGGACGAGTACTGGAAGGAAGCCGGCCGAGCGATCTGACGGCGACGTCATGCACACCTACCTCGACTGGCCAGGGCCCATCCCGTTCGCACATCGGGGTGGGACCAGCGAGGCACCGGAGAACACGCTGCCGGCATTCGAGCACGCGGTGTCGCTCGGGTTCCGCTACCTCGAGACCGATGTGCACCTCAGTGCCGACGGTGTCCTGATGGCGTTCCACGACCCGGATCTCTTCCGCACGTGCGGCGTCGACGGCTCGATCGCCGACATGACCGCCGACGAACTGGCCGATGTACGAGTCGACGGTCGGGCTCCGATCCCGCTGATGAGCGAGCTGCTCGAACGATTCCCCGACGTTCGGTTCAACATCGACTGCAAGTCGGACGCCGCGACCGGCCCACTGGCCGCACTGATACGGCGCCATGAGGCGATCGACCGGGTGTGCATCGGTGCGTTCAGCCATGCTCGGCTCCGCAACCTGCGTACCCTGCTCGGTCCGCAGTTGTTGTCGTGCATGAGCCCCCAGGAGGTCGCCACCCTCCGCCTCACCGGTCGGGTGACAGGGTCGGCCGATCGCGTCGCCCAGGTCCCCGTCCGCTACCCAATTCCGAGCCCAAGTCCGAGCCCGAGCACGACCCTCCAGCCCGAAAAATGCCTGGAAGTGCGCGCTCAGCGCGACAGACGAGGCATTTTTCGGGGAGGCGGGATGGGCGTCACAATCGTCACCGAACGATTCGTGCGCAACGCCCGCCTTCGTCAGGTGCCGGTGCACGTCTGGACGATCGATGAACCCGACGAAATGCATCGGCTGCTCGACGTCGGCGTCGATGGCATCATGACCGACCGTCCCGAAGTGTTGCGCGACGTGCTGATCGAGCGCAACGAGTGGTACGAGAGCCCGTCCGGCGCGTGACGTAACGTCGCCGACATGCCGACCGCCACTCCCCGATCCACGGTCAGAGCCCGCCATCACATGGTGGCGAGCGCCGATCAGCTCGCCACGTCCGCCGGCGCGTCGATCTTCGCCCAGGGCGGCAATGCCGTCGACGCGGCGATCGCCACGAACGCCGCGCTTGCGGTGACCGGCCCGCACCTGTGTGGCATCGGGGGCGACCTGTTCGCCCTCGTGCACATCGACGACCCTGCCCTCCCGGACGAACGGGGCGAGACCTTCGCCCTCAACGCATCGGGTCGTGCCGGCTCCGGCGCCGACCCCGCAGCGCTTCGCTCCGAGGGTTTCACCGAGATGCCGTTCAAGCTCGACGTTCGCTCGGTGACCGTGCCTGGCTGCATCGACGGCTGGATGGCCCTGCACGAGCGATTCGGATCCTTGCCGCTCGATGTCGTCCTGGCGCCGGCCCGGCGGCTCGCTGTGGACGGGTTCCCTGCGAGCCCACTGCTCGTCGGATCACTCCGTCGTCTCGACGCACCCAGCCGATCGAACCTCGCTGAGCTGGCAGAACAGGCGACATCGACCGGCGCGGTCGTGCGACGGCCCGGCGCCGCGCTCGGTGCTCGCGGCCCTGTCGACGAGCGGGCGCGACGGCTTCTATCTCGGTGCTTTCGGAGACGGGCTGCTCGAATTGGGTGAGGGACTGTTCGACTCCGACGACCTCGGCACGGTGCAGGCGGAGTGGGTCGAACCATTGAGCGCGCCGGCGTTCGGCGTCGACCTGCACACGATCGGGCCGAACTCGCAGGGGTACCTGACGATCGCCGCGGCGCGACTCGCTGAGCGCCTCGACCTGCCCGACGATCCGGACGACGAGCGTTGGGCTCACCTCCTGATCGAGTCGGCAACGGCTGCCGGCTTCGATCGACCCGACGCACTGCACGAGCTCGCCGATGGCGCAGCGCTCATCGAGGCGATCGATCGACGGCTCGACCTGATCGGACTGGAGACCTCGAAACGACGCGCGGCGCCCGGGTTCGACGGCGACACGACGTACCTGTGCACGGCAGGCATCGATCGGGATGGTCGCCGGCTGGGCGTGTCGCTGATCCAATCGAACGCATCAGGGTTCGGCAGTCATCTCGTCGAGCCGAACACGGGGATCAACCTGCACAACCGCGGCATCGGCTTCAACCTCCTCGACGGTCACCCGGGCGAGTTCGGACCTGGTCGGCGTCCACCCCACACGCTGTCGCCGGCGCTGGCAACCCGATCGGGACGCCTGGCGTCGGTGTTCGGCACGATGGGCGGTGACGCCCAGCCGCAGATCCTGCTGCAGATCGCTGCGCGGCTGTTCCATCACGGCCAGTCGCCGACCGCAGCGATCGACGCGGCGCGATGGATCCTGCACGGCCCCGACACCGGATTCGACACCTGGACCGGCGCTGGGGGTCCGCTCGTCCACGTCGAAGACCACGCACCGTCGGAGTGGGTCGGGGCGCTGGCGGCCCGCGGCCACCGCAGCGAACTGCGACCGGCCTGGGACTCGGGATTCGGACACGCACACGCCATCGTGGTCGAAGACAACGGAACATTTGCCGGCGCCGCCGACCCCCGCGCTGTCATCGGCTCGGTGGCCGGTCTCTGACCCGCCCAACCCAGCTGCCTCACCGATGAGCCAACCGACCGGATACGGCGGTTTCGCTCATCGCAACCCGTGCTGGTGCCTCACCGATGAGCCAACCGACCGGATACGGCGGTTTCGCTCATCGCTGGGAGATGTCAGAGCAACGGGAGGACCTCTTCGGCGAAGCGGGCCATCTGCTCGTCGGCCTTCTTGTAGGGGTCGCCCAGCATGTGGGGAAACAGCGTGAGGTACTCCAGCCCGAGCAGGTCGCGGTAGAACGCGATCTCCTCGGCGACCTTCTCGGGCGGGCCGACGACAATCGTCTTGTTCTCGATCGATTCGTCGAGCGTGGGGATCAACCCCGGCTGGGCAGGCTTGCCGTCGGGTCCCATGTAGCCACGGCTCCAGCCGTACGGGCCGAGGAACTTCCAGAACTCGTCGTGGCCCGGCAGCGCCGACGCCCTCGCCTCCTCCATCGTGTCCTCGATGCGGAACGCCAGCACGAGCATGCGCTTCTCGTGCGTCGCGAGTTCAACTCCGTGCGACGTCGCGTAGGTCTCGCCGTACTTGTCCCAGAACCGCTTGATGAAGCTGTAGTGCTGGTTCCAGAACACCGCACCGTGGCCGACGACGGGTACGTAGTCGAGCGTGGGCGGCGACGTGACCGCCTGCCAGATCTCGAACGGATGGATCGGGCGCGGGACGAGCGTCAACTCCTGCACCGTCTCGCCGCGGTCGGGGATGCCGGGGATGGGGATCTGGAAGTGCTTGCCCTGGAACGAGAACGACTCCTGGGTCAGGGCCCGCCGGATGATCTCCATCGACTCCTCGAAGACCTCTCGATTGTGGAGATCGGCGTCGACCATGTCGGGGTTGTCGAGCGAACCGATCGACACTCCCTTGTCGTTCAGGTGCAACACCTCACGCGGCACGGTGCCACGGCCGACGCCGAGCATGCCGCGCCCGCCCGACAGGTTGTGCAGGGTGGCGAAGTCCTCGGCGAGGCGCAGTGGGTTCCACTGTGGCACCACGTTGAACATCGCACCGAAGCGCAGCGTCGTGGTCTGTGCGGCGATCCAGGTGGAGATCAGCAGCCCGTTCGGGATCACCTCGTAGCCCTCGTACTGGAAATGGTGTTCGGTCGTCCAGAACGAGTCGTACCCGAGCCGTTCGGCCTCCTTGGCCGAATTGACGTAGTCGAGCGTGGCTTTCCAACACTCGTCGTTGGTGTAGCGGCGATCCATCGGATCCGGATTGCCGGCGCCGGCATCGTCCATCTCGACGCCTCCGAAGAAGAAGGCACCGAGTTTGAGATCTGGTCGAACGGTCATGGTGGTCAGCTTCGCGCAGATGCCGAGCCCGCTCCTATGACACGCCGTCGTCACCGGCGCCAATGTGTGTTCGCACTGACTGCCACCTGGCGCGGCCTGTCAGGTCGTGGCCACCCAGACCGCCTTCGACTCGGTGTAGGCGTCGATGACCTCAGACCCGTTGTCGCGTCCGAAACCGCTGTGCTTGGTGCCGCCGAAGGGCATCGACGGATCGAACATGCTGCAGGCGTTGACCCACACGACGCCGGTGTCGAGCGCTGCCGCCATCCGGTGAGCACGGCCGACGGACCCCGTCCACACAGCCGATGCCAAGCCGTAGGGCGTGTTGTTCGCTCGCTGGATCACCTCGTCTTCGGAGCTGAACCGGTGAATCGTCAACACGGGCCCGAAGACCTCATCGCTCGCGATCGCCATGGAGTCATCGACATCGTCGACGATCGTGGGTCCGATGAACCATCCGTCAGCCAACGGTCCGTCGGTGAGGCGGACGCCCCCCGATCGCAGGGATGCGCCATCGCTCACGCCGCGGTCGATCCGACCGAGGATCGAATCCATCTGGATCTGGTCGATGATCGGGCCGAGTTGGGTGCCCGGCTCGAGGGCGTGGCCGACACTCGTGCTGGCTGCGAGCTCGACGAGTTCGGCGACGACGCGGTCTGCGATGTCCACGTGCACGAAGAGCCGCGATCCCGCCACACAGTTCTGGCCCGAGTTGCCGAAGGCGGCGCGGAAACTCCCGGGGATGGCCGCGTCGAGGTCGGCATCGGCGAACACGATGTTCGCTCCTTTGTTTCCGAGCTCGAGTGAGACTCGCTTGATGGTGTCGGCTGCCGACCGCATGACTGCCTGGCCCGCGCGGACGGAACCTGTGAACGCCAACTTGTCGACATCGGGGTGAGCCGAGAGCACCGCTCCGGTCTCGCCGCCGCCGGTCACGATGTTCACGACACCCGGTGGGAGGTCAGCCTCCGCGAACAGCTCGGCCAGACGCAGCGAGACCAGCGACGCCTTCTCCGAGGGTTTCAGGACCACCGTGTTGCCGCATGCCAGCGCCGGCATGACCTTCTGCGCCGTGTGGACGAGTGGGTAGTTCCACGGCAGGATGGTGCCCACCACGCCGAGCGGTTCGCGTCGGGTGTAGGTGAAGAAGCCGGGGGCTGCGACCGACGGAGTCTCCCCCGCGAGCTTCGTTGGCCAACCGGCGAAGTGGAACGCCAATCTGGTCGCCGAATTCGCATCGATTGCCCGGGTCTGGCCGATCGGCTTCCCGTTGTCGTTCGACTCGATCTCGGCCAGCGTGGGGCCATCACGCTCGATCAACTCGGCCACCCGGCGAAGCAGGCGTTCACGTTCGGGCGGTGCCAATTTCGACCACGGCCCGGTGAATGCCGATCGTGCTGCGGCTGCCGCTCGGTCGACGTCGGTCGATGTGGCACATCCGATCACACCGAGCGAGCGGCCATCCGAAGGGCTCGTGACCTCGATCGACGCGTCGGACCCTGCCTCGATCCATTCGCCACCGACGAACATCGGGTGCACCGCTCGACGCAGGAAATTCTCCGCCTCCGAGCTCGATGTGGAGTTACGGTCAGGGCGGTCCTCGCTCACCGGCCCACCGTATCGCGTGCCCGTCGGCCACTCGGAGAGCCACCACTCGTTGACGGGACCAATTCGGCACACTGCTACCGTGGTGCGCTGCCGGCGGTTTTCCAAGGGTGGTGCTCCATGGCGCTCCCTCGGGTGCCGCTCCAACCAGTGAAAGGTGACGAGTCGATCATGACCGCGGTCAGCCACTACCACCGACCACGGACGATGCCCGAGGCACTCGACCTCCTCGCCGTCGCCGGCGCCAGGCTGCTCGCCGGCGGCACCGGTGTGAACGCAGGGCGCGGCGTGGCCGCATCACTGATCGATCTGCAGGCGCTCGGGCTCGACGAGATCCACGCTTCCGGCGACGGCGCGCTGGTGGTCGGCGCGACGACCACACTTGCCGATCTCTCCGGTGCCTCGGCCGCGCCCGAGTGGTTGCGCGAGCTGGCCCGCAAGGAACTCCCGAGTTCACTGCGCACACTGGCCACGGTCGCTGGAACTGCCGTAGCCGGTGGATGGGAGAGCGCGCTGGTCGCCGCTCTGCTGGCCTGCGACGCCATCGTCGTCACGGCGGGCATCGACGGCACGACCGACCTCGCGCTGGGCGCCCTCCTCGCCGACCCGCAGCTGATCGAGGGCCGGATCATCACCTCTGTACACCTCGACACCGCTGGCGCAGCGAGCGTGCACTCCACCGCACGCACCTCGGCTGACCGACCGATCGTGGCCTGCATCGCGCGCCGTTCGACGACCGGTGTGCGTGTTGCGATGAGCGGGGTCGCGATCACCCCGCTGCTCGTCGACGACGTCGATCAACTCACGCCGCCGGCCGACTTCCGCGGATCGGCCGACTATCGCCATCACCTCGCCCGCGTGCTTCGCACGCGGGCACTCCTCGAGCTCGGAGCCGACAGTTGAGCACCTCCACCTCCATCACGATCACCCTCAATGGGTCCGATGAGCGGTTCGCTGTCGAAACAGGCGAGACGCTGCTCGAGTTGCTGCGGCGCAGCGGCTGCTTCAGCGTCAAGTACGGCTCCGACTCAGGCGAGACCGGAGCCGGCGCAATCCTGCTCGACGGGCGGCTGGCGTCGTCGGAGGTGGTGCTCGCGGTGCAGGCCGACGGCCATCGCGTCGACACCCTCGAGGGGCTGTCGGCGATGCGCGAAGACCTCGATCCCGTGCAGGCTGCGTTCGTGGCGGTCGGGGGCTTCCAGTCCGGCTATTCCGCCGGTGCGCTCATCCTCGCCGCGCACGCACTACTGGCCACAAACCCCTCCCCCTCCGAAGCCGAGATTCGCGACGCGTTGTCGGGTGTGCTCGACCGCGAGACCGCTTACGTGAAGGCGGTCGAGGCGGTGCAGCGAGCAGCCAGCGTGATGCGCGGCGAGAAGACAGCGCCGTTCGGTGCCTTCGTTCTGGCCCCGCTCACCGACGGCACGAACCCGGTTCCGTACGATCCGGCACCGACGGCACCCGGCGTGTCGCCGGCGGTACCCCGCCTGATCCCGTCTGCCGATGTCCCGGCGATGGCCGTGGTCGGCAAGCCCGAACTGAAGGTCGACGGCATCAAGTTGGCACGCGGCAACCCCGCGTTCGCCGATGACATCGAACTGCGCGGCATGCTCCATGCCAACGTGTTGCGCAGCCCGCACGCCCACGCGCGCATCCTCGACATCGACGACAGCGCCGCCCTCGCACTCCCCGGCGTGCACGCCGTGAAGCACTACAAGAACACCCCGCGCGTGATGTACGCCTCCGGGGGTCAGTCGTGGCCGAACCCGCACCCGTGGGACCAGGTCAGCTTCGACAACAAGGTGCGCCACGTCGGTGACCGCGTTGCCGCCGTGGCAGCTGAGTCACCCGAGCTCGCGGCCGAGGCGTGCCGCCTGATCGAGGTCACCTACGAGGTACTGCCCTTCGTGCTCGACGAGCGCGAGGCGAGCGCTCCGGGGGTCACGCCCATCCATGACGAGCCCGATGCCATCGGTGTTCACGACGCCGCTCGTAACCAGGCGCTCCACATCAGGGCGCAGACGGTGAGCGACGAGGACCTGGAGGCCGCCTTCGCGTCCGCCGATCGCGTCTTCGAGCACACGTACCGGGTGCACCAGGTGCAGCAGACCCCGATCGAGCCGCACGTCGCGGTGGCGTGGCTCGACGAGGACGAGCGGCTCATCCTGCGCACTGCCACCCAGGTCCCGTTCCACGTGCGCCGCATCGTGGCTCCGCTGCTCGGCTTGCAGGTGAAGGACATCCGGGTGATGAAGCCACGCATCGGCGGTGGCTTCGGGGCGAAGCAGGAAATGCTGATCGAAGACATCGTCGGCCACCTCGCCCTCGCCACCAAGCGACCGGTGCGGCTGGTACTCGACCGTGAGGAGGAGTTCGTCTCCTCGCGCACCCGGCATCCGCAGACGCTGACGTATCGCACCGGCGTCGCGGCGAATGGCACGCTGGTGGCACAGGAACTGAGGGTGGTCGCCAATACGGGCGCATACGGCACCCACGGCTTCACCGTCCAGAACGTCACCGGGCTGCGCGGGCTCTCCTCGTACAACTGCCCAGCCAAGAAGTTCGACTGCGACGTGATGTACACCAACAGCCCGGTGCCCGGCGCGTTCCGTGGTTATGGCGCTCCGCAGGCCGAGTTCGCTCTCGAGTGTCACATGGAGGACATCGCCCGTGCACTGGGCCGCGAGGTCATCGACTTCAAGCGCCAGAACTGGGTGAAGGTCGGCGACAGGATGGACATCGTGATGTTCCTCGGCGAGCGCGGCACGCTCGATCCGGCCGACGTCGACCCGGCCACCTTCCCGCCGGTCATGACCAGCGGGATCGAGGAGTGTGTCGCCCAGGCCGCGCGCGCCATCGGCTGGCACCGTCGCGACGACCCGGAGTGGGTGTCGCCGGCCGACCGGCCACACATTCGCCGCGGCATCGGTTTCGCGTTCTGCATGCACGGCACCGCCATCCCCTTCCTGGACATGGGGGGATGCAGCATCAAGATGAACGACGACGGCTCGTTCAACGTGATGTCCGGTGCAGCAGACCTGGGGACCGGTGCCGACACGGTGCTCGGCCAGATCGCAGCCGAGGTGCTCGGTGTGCCTCTCAGCGACATCATCATGTACACCGGCGACACCGACATGACTCCGTTCGACGTGGGCGCCTACGCGTCGTCCACCACCTACATCTCCGGAGCCGCTGTCAAGAAGGCTGCCGACGCTGTCAGATGGCGGATCAAGCTGCGCGCGGCGCGGCTGTTGGGCGTGGACGAGCCGTGCTCCATCGAGCTACGCGACCGGCGAGCCTGGGCGCCGGACGGTCGCTCGGTCTCGCTCGAGGACATCGCCCTCAACTCACTGCACACCGAGGACCACGAGCAGATCATGGGTATCGGCTCACACGTGTCGCACGACTGTCCACCGCCGTTCGGCGCCCAGTTCGCGGAGATCGAGGTCGACATCGAGACCGGGCAGGTCACCGTCGTCAAACTCGTCATGGCGGTCGACTGTGGCGTGGCCATCAACCCGATCACGGCGAGCGGTCAGGTGGAGGGAGGGATGTTCCAGGCACTCGGCTACGCGGTGAGCGAGGAGTTCGCCTTCGACGAGGCCGGCCGCATGGTCAACGCCGAGTTCGGCCCATATTGGATCTTCCGTGCCGACGATGCCCCTGCCACTGAGGTGTTCCTGGTGCAGACCATGGAGAACTCCGGGCCGTTCGGTGCCAAGGCGGTCGCGGAGATCCCCACCGACGGCGTCGCACCGGCTGTGCGCAACGCTCTGTTGCAGGCCACCGGTGTGGCGATCGACGAACTCCCGTTCACTCCTGAACGCGTTCACCGCGCACTGCACGCGACTCGCTGAGTCGTCGTCAGGTATGCGCCAACACCTCGGCAACGACCGACATCAGGTTGTCGGCATGTGTCAGGTCGAGCACCGGCAGCAGGAATTCATCGATGCCGTGGTGGGTCATCATCTCGGTCAGTTCACGGGCACAGGCCTCGACGGTGCCGGCGATCACGAACGGGTGCACCCACTCGTCGCGGACCAGCGTCGCGGCGGCCACGAGACCGTCAGCCATGGCTTCACGAATGGCGGCGATCTCGTGGTCGCTGATACCGAGCAGGTGGCGAACCTGTGGCGGTGAGTCGACCAGGCGATAGGTCATGTGGGGCTTGGTGTCGGCCATCGCTTCGTCGTCGGTGATGATCATCGTCGAGTAGGCAATGCGCGCCGCTCGGGTACGACCGCCACGAACGAGTTGCACGTAGTCACCCAACGTGTCCTTGTGGATGAAGTCGAGCATCACGCCATCAGCGAGCTCGCCGCCGAGCGCGAGCATCTTCGGGCCGCGACCGGCGAGCCAGATCTCGATGTCGGGCCGGGCGAAGCCGAGCGTGGCTTCTTGCAACTCGAACCCGGCGCACTCCATGGTGACGGAGAGCCCGGAGAACAGCCCGCGGCAGGCGAGCAAGGTGTCTCGAACTGCACCGAGTGGCTTGTCGCGCCGGATGCCGAGCGGGCCGAGCGTGAGGCTTCCTCCCGCGCCGAGGCCGAGGAATGCCCTTCCACCACTGAGTTCGTCGAGCGTGGCCATGGTCGCGGCGGTCGTCGCAGGATGGCGCGTGTAGGGGTTGGTGATGCCGGTGCCGAGTCCGATGCGCGATGTGGCATGAGCGATGGCGCCAAGGGTGATGTAGACGTCACGGGTGGCGAGCCCTTCGTCGTACATCCAGCAGCGTTCGAATCCGAGCTCCTCTGCACGGCAGCCGAGCGCCACGATCTCTGCGACGGGCGCCTCAGGAATGAGGTTCACGCTCGCCGTGAACATCGAGGGACCCACCGTCACCCGACGAGCACGGTTCTCACACCGGACTCATCCAGAAGAGCGGCGAGATCACGGGCCACTTGTCGCTGTCGAGGCCCGATGCGTGTGATCGCCACAGCGAACTCGGCACCGATCGGCACGCCCTTGCGACCGCCCCGATCGCTGGTCAGCAGCGATGCTGCTCGGTCGACGGTGAGCCGCGAGTACGGCCCGCATCCGCAGACCGCCGCGACCAGCATCGGTCGGTGGGCGACATCTTCGATCACACGGTCGAGCGCATCGGCACCGACGACCGCGACCACGTGGGTTGCGGTCGGCGGGACCATCGGCTCATGCGCGGCCGGGGCCTTCACCACTTTCGAGCGTGCGCCATCGGCCTCGACGACGACCAGACCGGTGGAGATGGCAGAAATCGTGTCGAAGGAGGCGCCGGTGAGCTTGTCACCGTCCCGGCCGCCGTGCACGAAGCCATCGATGCCGGCCACCTCGCGCGCAGCAACCCTGGTGGTGGTCGCGGCGGTCACCTCCCAGCCGCGCCGGCCCGCCTCCGCATGCATGGCCAGCATCAACGTTGTCTTGCCACCTGCACCCACCAGTGCCACGCATGCCGGCGGGGTGATGCCGAGCGACTCGATCAGTTGGTCGTCGATGTCCACGCCAGCACCGCCTCCAGCACACCACCGCCAACGGCCAGGGCCTTGTCGGAGATCTCGTCACAGTCGACGTCCAGGCGCGGATCGACATCGGCGATCTTCAGGCCGGCGGGCACCCTGGTGCCGTCGTCGATCAACCCCCGCACCACGCCGTCGAACGGGGCAGTGATCGTGCACTCGTCGAGTTGGCCCATGACCTGTGCGGTACCAACCCGGTCCCCAATGCCGACGAGCCAGGCGACGGTGCCCTCCACAGGTGCACGCACGACCCGCTCGGAGCCCTTGCCCCCCACCTCGCCGGGTACGCCGGTATCGGCCGCCGCGGTCCCCGATCGCAGGACGCGTCCGAGTCGGGGCCCGCGCATCGTCTCGACGACGGCGTGCGCGTCGACGCCCACGTGGAAGCCGGGGCCGAGCGCCACGACGAGGGGGGCATCGGCGAGCGTGGTGTCGATGTTCCGCTTCGCCATCCGGGCGTCGACCACGACCTCACGGGTGATCGGTGCCAAGCCGGGCGAGACCAACACGGCGACGATGCCGCGCCGCGCCAGGTCGACCGCCTCGGCGGCCGACTCGGCACGCTGTGCCGGCATCCCATCCACGGCGACCGAGCCGCGCGAGACGGCGCTCGACACGCTGACCGTGCGCCGCACGGAGAGCGGCTGCGTGAGCTCGCACACCACGACCGGAAATCGCGCTCGCCACAGCCGCCAGACGGCTCCGGTGGCCAGATCACCTCCGCCCCGCAGAAGCACCAACTCGTCGCGCACGGTCAGCTGTCCGTGCGTCGAAGCGTGACGATCTCGGCGAGGATGCTGACGGCGATCTCCTCAGGGGTCTCGGCGCGCAGCTCCAGCCCGATCGGTGACGACACCCGCGCGAGTTGCTCGTCGGTCACACCCTGCTCGCGCAACGCAGCGCTGGTGGTCGCCCAACGGCGCCGGCTGCCCATCACCCCGATCGAGCGGGCCTCGGTGGCCAACAGCGCCGGTAACAGCTGCAGGTCGAGGGCCACGTTGCGGGTGACGACGACGACGTGGGTGTCGGCCGTGACGGGCTCAGCCAGCAACGCGGAGTCGATGTCGCCCGACACTCGGACATCGGCCAGCGGCACGACGCTGGCGGCAACCAGTTCGGGACGGTCGTCAAATGCAACCACCCGCATTCCCATCCAGTGTGCGAGCTGGACGACGGCTGCTCCGACGTGGCCGCAACCGATGACGTAGACGGTGGCAGGTGGCATGTGTGGCTCCAGATAGAGGTGAACTTCACCGCCGCAGACCCCTGGGTCGCCCTGTGCCGGGTCGACGAGGCCGTAGCGAAGCAGACGCGGTCGCCCGTCGAGGTGCGCAAGGGCTGCTTCGGCCCGGACACGCGCCTCCAGCTCGCCGCCACCGATGGTGCCGCTCGTGGCTCCATCGGCATAGACCAGCATCTTGCTGCCGGCGTGACGCGGCACCGACTGCTGGGTGTCGACCACAGTGACCAGTACCACAGGCTGGCCGCGGTCGACCGATGCCACCAGCTCGCGAATCAGTCGGTGTGCCACAGCCGCTCCGCCTGCTCGCGCACCCTCGCGCGCAGTCGAGGAAGGTCGACTCCGACCACCTCACGATCGCGAACGCGCCAGCTTCCGCCGACCATCACATCGGTGACATCGTGCCCGCCGCGCCACAACACCAACTGTTCGTAGAGGTTGTGCGCGGTCACCGTGGTGGGCAACGACAGGTCGACGAGTTGCACGTCGGCTGCGTATCCCACGCCAAGTCGGCCGACACGGTGGCCGAGGCCGAGCGCACGGGCTCCCCCGCTCGTGGCCATCGTCAGCACCGTCTGAGCGGGCATCACCTGCGGGTCGCACAACCGGCCCTTGTGGAGGAGAAATGCCCCGCGCATGACCTGGAACATATCGTTCAGGTAGCCGTCGGAGCCGAGGCCGACCGTGACCCCTGCCGCGAGCAGTTCGGGCATCGGTGCGATGCCACCACCGACTTCGCAGTTGGCGAGCGGCATGTGGCTGATGCGCACATCGTGCTCGGCCAGCAACGTTCGCTCGCGTTCGCTGAGCTGGACGCACTGGCTGGCGAGGAACCGCTCGGAGAGCACCCCCCAGTCGGCGTAGCGCTCGATGGTCCGCTTGCCATGCTCGGCACGCGAGGTGTCGGGCTCGTAGGTACCTTCGTTGACGTGCGCATGACAGAACACGTCATGTTCGCCCGCCAGTTCAACGGCCTCTCGGATGTAGCGCTCGGAGCAGGTGAACGTCGTGTGGAAACACATCGCACCGTGGACCAGATCGGAGCCAGAGGCGCGACCACGCCTGATCATCGCGAGGTTCTCCGCCAGCCCCAACGCGGCGATCTCCGGTCCGGCACGCTCGGTGGCTTCGAATGAGAGGATGCCGCGAGCACCCGCCCGCTCGACCACGTCGGCCTGTGCAGCGAGCACCCCCGCCAGCGCGTGAGGTGCCTCGACGATGTCGTAGAAGGTGGTCGTGCCCGAGCGCAGCATCTCGGCAACGGCCCATTCGGTGGCGGTGACGATCATCTCCTGGTCGAGCGCGTCCTCCACCCGTGGCCACCAGTAGTCGGTGAGAAAGCTCCAGAAGTCGGTGACTGCGCCCGCCTGCGGGATCCCGTGCGCGAGCACCCCGTAGAGGTGTGTGTGCGCGTTGACGAACCCGGGCAGCAGGAGGTCGCCATCGACCACGGGAAGCTGCGGGTGACGCGTGACGAGATCAGCACGAGTGCCGACTTCGGCGATGAGACCATCCTCGACGCGGATCGCTGCGTCGGCAACCGGATCGCTGCCGGGCTCGAGGATCGCCCACTGGCCGGCGACGAGACTCATCGGCGCGTCACCGCCGACGACAAACCGGTGCGTCGGAACAGCCCGGCACACAACGTCACCGCCCGGGCGAGCTCGGCCTGCTCGTCGACATGGGTGAAGGCGCCATCGCGGATCAGGACGCGCCCGTCGACCACCACGTCGCGCACATCGCGCGGTGTCACGTTGAACACCAGCGACGAAACCACGCGGTGAACGGGCGCAACGAACACACTGCGCAGGTCGACCACCACCAGGTCGGCGCGCCGGCCGGCCTCGATGGCGCCGATGCTCGCGTCGAGTCCTGCCGCCCTCGCGCCGAAGCGGGTCGCCATCCGCAGCGCATCCTCCGGCTGCAGGATGATCGGGTCGAGGTGGTGCACCTTCTGCAGGAGCACGGCCAGTTTCATCGCTTCGAACATGTCCTGTCGGTTGTTGCTGCCAGGTCCGTCGCTGGCGAGGGCCACCGGGATGCCCCGGCGCAGCATGTCCGGCACCCGGGCCACGCCGGAGGCCAGATACATGTTGCTCACCGGACAGTGCACCACGGACGCGCCGCTGGCAGCGATGAGATCCAGTTCGTCGTCGTCGAGCCAAATCGAGTGAGCGAGCTGGGTGTCCGGCCCGAGAACGCCCAGCGAGTGCAGCCAGGTGACGTGACGCGTCCCGCGCTCGGACAGATTCATCTCCACCTCGACGGCGGTCTCCGCACAGTGGACGTGGATCCCCCCACCCCACGTTCGCGACGCCTCCGCCGCGGCGACCGTGGCGGCGTCGCTGCAGCCCCACGGGATGAGCGGCGCGGTCTCGACACGGAGACGCCCCTGAGCGGCGCCGTGCCAGCGGTCGGCGACCTGCTTGGTACGGTCCAACACGGTGTCGACGGGCTCCTGCAAGCGCGGCTCGTAGTTGCGATCGGCCCAGCCGCGAGCCAGCATGAAGCGCACTCCGAGGCGTTGCGCCGCGGCACAGACCGCGTCGTCGATGGCCGGATCGGGATGGACGTACTGGTGGTCGATGACCGTGGTGGCCCCCGACCGCAGGTTCTCGAGCAGACCGATGGTGGCGGCTGCTGCAGCCTCCTGCGCTGTCATCAGGCTCGCGGCCGGCCAGATGTACTCGCGCAGCCAGTCGAGCAGGGTCTTGTCGTCACCGAGCCCACGGAAGAACGTCTGGAACAGATGGGTGTGCCCATTCACCATCCCGGGCATCACCGCGCACCCGGTCCCGTCGATGTCGATGTCGACACCCCGCAGCCCTGGCGGCGGATCACCAGGCCCGACCGCGTCGATCACGTCGCCGCGCACGACGACCCAGCCACGATCGTGCACGGTGGCCTCGGCGTCGCTGGTGACGACTGCAGCGTCACGGATGAGCGTCGTCGTCGTGCGTGATTCGCGTGTTTCGTTCACAACACGGGCGTACGGCAGGCGAGGGGGCGGATCATCAGAGGCTGCCATTCTCTGCCGAAGGGGCCGGCGCCGAAGCGCCGGCCCCCGCAGAGTCAGAATCGGTTCCGGATCAGAACCCGATGGATTGATCGATGAATTCGTTGGTGTACATGTCGGCGGGGGTGAGGTCCGCTGGGATCTCGATGCCGGCCTCGCGTTGTTGGTCGAGAATGGACTGCACGCGAGCTTCTTCCATGTTGCCAACGGTGGAGTCCGGGCCGTTGCCGATCAGGCCGAGATCGAGCTGTTGGCCGACGGACCAGGCGGCGAGTTCGGCCGAGTATTCCCAGAACGAGTCGAACTGGGCGACGGCATCGACGATGATCGCGTTGGCGCGGGCCGGGTCGTTGCCGTAGTCGACGATCGCCTGTTGCACGACGGGCACGAACAACTCGAGGCACGGCCGAAGTTCTTCGAGATCCGCTGGCTTGACCGCCAGGCTCTGGGAGTACGCCTGCCAACCGGCGTCGTGGATCAGCTGGAACGCAGGTGCCTTGCCGTAGTCCTCGAAAACGAACTCGTAGTTGTACGGCTCGGCCGAAGCGAAGCCCTGCTGGGCGATGTTGCCTTCGGCGATGAATCGTGCCGGTGAACCGTCATAGGACGGGTCGACCTGATCCTGGGTCCAGATGCCCTCGGCCACGAATGCCTGGGCAAATCCGTCAGCCTGGAACAGGTTGACCGTCATGCCGGCCTCGCCCACGTCGGCGATGGTCTTGACATCGGGATAGGTCTCGGCATCCCACATGATGATCTGCGGGTTGATGTCCAACGGTGCAATCACCGAGATCAGGGGCGCCGCCTCCCACGCGGTGGATTGTTCATCGGTGGTGGTGTAGCCGATCTGGATCGAGTCGTCGGTGTACATCTGCACACGAGGTTGAGCGAATCCGATCGCCGGGCCGCCTGCACGCACCTCGATGTCGATACCCAATGGTTCGCCGCCGAGCTGGCCCGGGCCGCTCACGACCATGTTGTCGCTGTCGACGGTGTACTCGTCGCCGATCAGCTCATACAGCGCGCCGTGCTCGGCCTCGGGAAACCAATCCGTCTGGATCACCAACGGAGACGGACACACGCCCGACAGGTCGGTCGCCAGGGCTGTTGGCGTGCCGGTGTCGTCCGAGACGGTGTCCTCGGAGACGGTCTCGGCAACGGTGTCGTCCGAGGTGGCGTCATCGTCGCTCCCACATGCCGCGGCGACAAGGCCCAGTGTGATGAGTGTCGCCACGATTCGTGACGATTGCTTGCGTGTCATTTTCTCCCCCTGATGCTGGTTGGTTCTGATGTTGGTTGGATTGTTGGTGTTGGTTGTTGCGTTCACGTGATCAGCGGCCGCTGGAGTCGTGCCACTTGCCGGTCATGCGATTCTGGAGCCACCCGAAAACGAGGAACACCGCCACTCCGAGCGCTGATGACATGATGACCGCTGCCAGCAGTTGCTCACCGTGGAGCTGGCTCGCGTACTGCTTCAATCGTTGTCCGATTCCTGCCTCGCCCTTGCCGAAGAAGAAGTCACCGACGATCGCACCGACCACCGCGAGCCCGGCCGCGATGCGCAGCCCGGCGAAAATCGCCGGCGTTGCCGCTGGAAACATCAGCTTCTTCAGCCGTGTCACCCTGTTGGCGTGATGCAGGGTGAACAGGTCGTGCATCCCGCGTTCGGCCGATTGGAGTCCGAACAGCGTGTTCACGATGATCGGGAACAACGCGATGATGATGCAGACGATGATTCGGGACTGCTGCCCGGTTCCCCACCAGAACGAGATGAGTGGAACGATCGCCAGGATCGGGACAGCCTGCAGCATCACCATGAACGGGAAGATGCCGCGCTCGGCGATCTTGGCCTGGCTCATGACCGTGGCCAACACGAAGCCGATCGCGATCGCGATGGCGAGCCCGATCAGCGCCACCCTGGTACTCGACCAGAGTGCCCGCAGGATCTCGGAGAAGTTGTCCCAGTCGAGAAAGCCGACCTGGAGTACCTCGTGGGGCGGGCGCAGCAGGAACCGACGGCTCGGATCGAGCAACAGGTAGGACACGGCGTACCAGGCGCAGATGAAGATCACCCCCATCACCAACGGCGGGAGCACGGTCGATGCCAGGCCTGCCACCCTGCCCGATTGCTTGGGCTGACGAGAGGTGGTGACCGGCTCGGCGGGCGAGGGGTCGGCCGGCGAGGGGTCGGCCGGCGACACGTCCGCGGGCGACGCGTCGTGATCGGCTGCGAGACGATCGGTGTCGCTCATGAGTGCGAACCTCGCAGTGCCAGCGAGATCTCGCCGCTGAGTTCGGCGAACTCGGGGTCGAATCTGAGGTCGGGAACCCGCGGGAATTCGAACGGCACCTCGTACTCCGCCACGATGCGACCGGGTCGCGCCGACATGACGAGCACTCTCGTGGACATGAAGACCGCCTCGCCGATGGAGTGGGTGATGAACAAGCCGGCGAAGCCCTCGCGTTGGAACAGTTGCTGGGTCTCTTCGTTGAGGTGCTCGCGGGTGATCTCGTCGACCGCTCCGAACGGCTCGTCGAACAAGAACAACGGGGGCTTCAGCGTGAGCGTGCGGGCGAGCGAGGCTCGCATCTTCATTCCGCCGGAGAGCGACTTGGGGTAATGATTCTCGAAGCCCTTGAGGCCGACCAGTTGGATTGCCTCTCGTGCCAGATCTGCCCGCTCGCTCTTGGGCAGGTTGTGGAGTTCGGCGAGCAATTCAACGTTGCCCTGTACGGTTCGCCAAGGCAGCAACGTCGCATCCTGGAACACGTATCCGAGCCGGTCACGGTCGACGGAGACCGAACCCGATGTGGGTTCGAGGAGGCCGGAGGCGATCTTCAACAGGGTCGACTTGCCGCAACCCGATGGGCCCACGACGGTCACGAATTCGCCCCTGTCCACGCTGAACGACACCTCCCGAACCGCCTCGGTGCCGTCCTGAAAAGTCATGCCCACATTGTGGAACGACAACGCTCCTGTTGTCGTCGTGGCACCTGACACCCGGTCCCCCTCCTCCACAGTTCTACCCACTACGACACACGATCCGGCCTCGACGCGAGAGTAGTACGCGGGCGGTACGGGTCGGCAATTCTGAGCGGTGACGGTGTGGTCGGCTCACGCCAGCAGCTTCATCACGTCGGCGAGTTGCTGCATGACCTCGCTGGCCGCTTCGAGGTCGATGGTGTTGACCGAGATCTCGTCGAAACCGTGTCGCGTCGTGAGCTCGGAGAGCTCGCTGGCACACTGCTTCGGCGAGCCCATGACGACGAAGGGCCGGACCCACTCCTCCTTGAGGAGTTGGCCCGCTGCGGAGAGACCTTCGGAGAACATGGTCTGTCTGATCAGGTCGACTTCGTCGGGCGAGATCCCGATGAGATCTTTCGCCTCGGGCGGGGAATCGATCAGTGGGATGAGCATGTAGGGCCGCATCCGATCGAACATGTCGTCGGTGGTGATCAGGATGATCGTGTAGCAGAGCTTGGGATCATTCCCCGTCACGGCGGCACCGCGCCTGACGATGTCCACGTAGTTCCCGAGCAGGTCGCGGTGCAGGAAGTTCAGTTCGACCCCGTCAGCCCGGGCACCGGCGAGGGTCAGGATCTTCTCCCCTCTCGAAGCGATCCAGATCGGGAGATCCGGTCGGGCGAAGTCGAGGTGTGCGTCGTCGAGGTGGATGGTCTCGCCCGAGTAGTTGACTCGTTCGCCTCGAAAGAGCGCGCGCGATGTCTCGATCATCTCCCGCAGAGAGGTGACCGGTTTGCGGCGTTCCAGGCCCATGGGGTTCAAGACGAGTGTTCCCCCCGCTCCGAGACCGAGAAAGGCGCGTCCTCCCGAGCGTTCGTCGATCGTTGCGATCGCCGCGGCTGTCTGGGCGGGATGTCGGGTATACGGATTCGTCACACCGGGACCGATGTGGATCGACTCGGTGTTCTCCGCGATCGCTCCGAGCGTCACGAAGACGTCGCGCGCCGAGAGTCCGTGATCGAGGACCCAGCACTTGGAGAACCCCAGCCTGTCTGCTTGCCGCGCCACGTCGATGACACCGCCCAGTTCTGCGACCGCATGGACGTGTATTCCGGCCGTCGTCATGTCTCGTCTCTCCGGATTCTGTGATCACCCCAGGAGTAGCATGCTCGCACCACCCGACGAGCACCGGAGGCACGCCATGGCTCATTCGAATCTGGGGGAACTCGGCATCCCCCGAGAACCGCCGGGACGCGGCAGCGGCGACCTCAGAGTTCACGTCGAGTCCGAGGTGGCCGCGCCGATCTCGACCTTGTTCGAGGTCATCGAAGACCTCGAACTCTTTGCCAGCCTCGAAGCGAACACGACGAGTGTGATCGTCACGACGAGTCACCGACGGGGTCTGGGTGTGAAGTCGCGCTGGACTGCGCTGCATCCCGAGATCGGTGAGGAGAAGACGTTCGAGGAAGAGATCGTCCACTACGACAAGCCCCATCAGTACGCCTATGTCGGCGGTGGCGACGGATGGGACTATGCCGGTGTGCACACCCTCAGCGAGAATTCCGACGGGACCACCCACCACGAGTTCAACGAGATCTTCTATTTCGATGCCGATCGCGCCCACTTCGAAGCCGCGGTCAACGGACTGGTCACCAATGCGAAAGCCGAGGCCGAGCGGCGTCACCTCGAGACCCGCATCTGATCGCCCCGCAATCTGAGTCGTCGCCGTGGGAGACGACCAGCGGATACGTTCGGTGGGGTGAGCACTCTGGTCATCCATGCCCATCCGCTCGAAGACAGCTTCAGCGCAGCACTCCGCGATGCGGTGTGCGATGCGCTCGTCACGAGTGGCGTCGATCACGAGGTGACCAAGCTGTGCCTGGGCGACCGGCCCGATCTGGCGGGGGTCGACCACCTCGTGGCGGTGTATCCCACATGGTGGGGCGGGCTCCCGGCGATCTTGCTCGATTGGATGCAGCATCTGCTGGCACCCGTCGTGGATGGTGAGGCCTCGGGCGACTCCTCGCCACTCGGGTCGGTTCGACGGTTGAGTGTCGTGACCACGCACGGCTCGTCGGTGCTGATGAACAACCTCCAGGGTCAGCCCGGTCGACAGACCTGGGCGCGGGTCGTGCTCCCTCGTTGTGGGAAGGGGGCAGCCTTCGATTGGGTTGCGCTCTACAAGATCGATCGAACCGACGAAGCCCAGCGTCGTTCGTTCGTCGAAGAGGTGCGGTCGCGCTTCACCAACGCCGTAGTGCCCGCCTGAGCTTGGCGACCTCTGGGACGCCCGCGGGGACCGAGACGAAGGTTCGGCGCACCAGTGGATGGCAGTCGAGCCGTACGTTCCACAAGATGGTCCTGCGCCCAGCGTTGCGAACCCGCCTGGTCGTTCGGGCGTTGTGGGCAGTCGTCGTGATCACCCCGAGCCGTCTGATGTTGGTCATGCCGGGTCGGACCCGCCCCTTGCCGTCGAACACGAACGCCACCCCCGGCACCAACACCCGGTCGAGCCAATTCTTGAGCACCGCGGGAATGGTGAACAGCGTGGTTGGATAGCAGAACAGGAGTGCATCAGCCTGCTGCAATCGACCCGCGTCCTCGCGGGTGTCGGCGGTGACCAGCGGGTTGTCCTGGTGGTAGGCAGCGCGCTCCTCTGCAGACATGAACGTCTCGAACGGACCATCGGCCAACACCCGCAGCGTCACATCGTGACCGCCGCGGGTCAGGGTCGCGACGGCCGTGTCGACGAGCGCGCGGTCGACCGAGTCGGCAGGAAACGCGTCGAGCACGAAGACACGCATGTCGGGTCAGGCCGGTGGTGTCATCATGCAGATCAACTCGAGCGCCTCGTCGCCGATCGAGTCGACCGCATCGAGGCGGCTGCTTGCGAAGTGGACGGAGTCGCCGACCTGGAGCACTCGGGGCTCCTGATTGCGCAGATGCAGCAGCATGACGCCGGCGAGGACATACATCCAATCCTCGCGCGCGCGCTCGATCCTCACGGCTTCGTACTTCTCACCCACGGCGAGCTTGCGATAGAACGGCACCATCTGCCAGTTCGGGAAGTTGGTCAGCAACTCGACCTCGAGGTTCTCGGGACCGATGGTTTGAACGGGGCGATCGTCAGCGAGCACCACAGGATCGCGGTCGTCGGAGCTGAGCAGTTCGTAGATGGGGAGCCGGAGCGCTCGGGCGATCTGATCGAGCGAGGACAACGAGGGTGAGACCTGGTCGTTCTCGATCTGGGAGAGGAATCCGATACTGAGACCGGTCAACTCCGCGACCTCACGCAGGCTCAGTTCGAGCTGATTCCGGCGAGTTCTCACCTCTCGACCGATCTTCACGGCATCTCTCTCACACGGTTGGTCGGACATGGCTCGGTGGACGAAGGCCCGACGAGGTCAGGCGTGGCTCCACGGGTCGGTTGGGGGTTGGATCAGAATCGGGGCGTAGTCGATGCTGCGATCGGAGGCGACCAGCGAGGCGACCAGGCTGCCGACCCCGTCTGGGCGCATCATTGCCGCGCGGACCTCGTCGGGTGCCTTGTCGTCCCAGAGCTCGGTGTCGATCTGAGCTGGGCAGACGGTGAGTACCCGGATGCCGTGAGGTTGCCCTTCGAGGCGCAACACCTCGCCGAGTGCGTTCACGCCACCCTTCGACGCCGCATATGCCGAGTTTCCGGCGAATCCTCGCAGGGCAGCGGCGCTGCTGACGAGCACGATCTGGCCGGACGTCCGAGTCAGATGGGGCCACGCGACACGTGTGAGAGCAACGACTGCCGAGAGGTTGACATCGATGATCCGATACCAGAACTCGTCATCGGTGCCTTCGATCGGCGCCTTCTCGAACACTCCAGCAGCGTTCACGACCATGTCCAATCGGCCGAACTCCTCGATGGTCGCCGCGATCACGCGATCGGGGCTTGCCGTGCTGGTCATGTCGGCCACGAACTGGGCGCCCGGCGTGGCGAGGCGATCGACGACAGCCGACAGACGATGTTCTCGTCGACCGACCACCATCACCCGCACGCCCAGTTCGGCAAGTGCACTCGGCGACCGCCGCCCCGACGCCGGAGCCCCCGCCCGTCACGATGCCGACCTGTCCGCTCAGGTCGTTGTGGGTCATCGTTCGGTCTCCTCAGCGATCGATGCGACCTGGCGGAGCAGATTCGTGTTGGCCTCGAGCCCCGCGGAGATGATGTTGATGAAGAATCCGTCGAGTCGGTGTTGGCCGATCAGCGCACGCAGTTGGCGACCACACTCGTCAGGGGTACCGGCGATTTGGTACGCCGCGATCATCTCGTCGGTGACGAAGGGCCCGACGGCCGTCGGGCCGCCCCGCGACAACGCGTTGTGCATGCGTTCGATGGCGGCATCGTCGACACCCAAGTTGTGGAGCAGGCGAGGCGGGCTGTCCATGATCGCGTAGGCGTAGTGCTCTCTGGCTTCTTCGATCATCTCGGGAGTGAACGCGAAGCGGTCCAAATACAGACGGCTGAAATCCTCCCGCCCACTCCCCGCCATCGCGAGCACATCACCGACATCTGCCTTTGCCATCACGACGACACCGTCGGCTTTGCGGCCGCCGAGATCGAGCAGCTGTTCACCGCGAGCGGCAACCCAGATCGGGATCTCGTGCGGTCCGGTGCTCAATCGGGCATCTTCGAGTTGGAAGTGGCGACCCTGCCAGGTGACGAGTTCGCCAGACCACAGACGTCGGAGGATCTCGATCGTGTCATCCATCACCGCGAGCGGGCGCGTGCGTTCGATCCCCATCGGATGCAGCACCAACGAGCCCCCGGCGACGAGGGTGACGAACGCCCGACCCCCGCTCAGTTCGTTCAGCGTCGCCAGCGCTGCGGCGGTGGCCGCCGGATGCCGGGTGTAGCCGTTGGTCACCGCGCCGAGCTGGATCCGCTCGGTTGCTGCGGCCATCGCCCCCAAGCACACGTAGACATCGTGCATGAGGCCCTCGTCGGCCACCATGCAATAGCGATAGCCCAGCTCCTCGGCCGCTCTGGCGGTCTCGATGAGTTCGTCGACGGGCATCGTCGGGACGATCTGCAGGCCGAGCGCGATCGATGATGGCGTCGACCCTGTCAGGGCGTTTGTGGTTGTCATCTCGGCCCCGGCGCCCAGTCGCCGTTCGCGGTGTAGCCACCATCGACGACCAGCACCTGGCCGGTGATGAATCGGGCACGATCCGACGCGAGGAAGACGACGGCGTCGGCAATCTCGTCGGGTTCGGCCAAGCGCCCGAGAGGGATCCGGGCAGCGATCTGGTCGATGGGGAGCGCGCCACTGGCGGCGAGCC
The DNA here is from genome assembly GCA_963774765.1 of Ilumatobacteraceae bacterium. Lineage (GTDB taxonomy): Bacteria > Actinomycetota > Acidimicrobiia > Acidimicrobiales > Ilumatobacteraceae > Sva-07. The sequence goes on along the minus strand of CAVZGP010000009.1, from coordinate 316,730 downwards.
GTGTGATGGCCTCCGTGGCGACGTGGCTGGGCGAGACCGCGTTGACGCAGATCCCGTGCGGCCCCCACTCGTATGCGAGAGCTCTCGTCATGGCATCCAGTCCGGCCTTGGCCGTTCCGTACGCTGCCTTGCCGAACATGCTGTGGGTGGCCGAGACACTGCTCAAGTGCACGATTCGCCCGCTGGCACCGGCGGCCGTCACGGCTCGGGCAAAGGCCTGAGACAGGAAGAACGCGCCATTGAGCCCGACATGGATCACCTCAGCCCACTCCACCGGATCCTGATCGAGCGCAGGAGCCTCCCGGTACGAGGTGGCGCAGTTCACCAGGACGTCCGGGGTGGCCCCCAGGGCGGTCACCTCGGCGAGCAGCTCGGTGCACTGGCCAGGGTCGGCGATGTCGACGGTCGCCGAGCGGGCGACGTTGCCGCTCGCGGAGATCTCGGAGGCGGTGGCCGCTGCGAGATCCTGGTTGATGTCGGCAACGGTGACGACCGCACCGGCGTCGGCCAATGCATGGGCACATCGGCGCCCGATCCCTTGCGCGCCACCGACGATGAGGGCGTGGTGTCCGCTGAGGTCGTGACCCATCGCTGCTGTCTCCTCGCTCCTAGTCGAAGAACGACTTCTCGAGTACGTCGTAGTCGATCGAGCCGGCGCTGAAGGTGCGGCCCGTCCTGAGGTTGTTGATGTGCACCTCGGCGGGGGAATGCAGTTCGATCGGGATCTCGTAGAAGTCGCCACCGGCGTCCTCGTAGATCTCGATGAAGGGCCGTCCATAGGCAGCGCACGCCGACGAAACGACGTTGGCGACAATGCCCTCGCACAGCTCGTCGGTGCTGTCCACGGCAATGTTGGCGATGCCGCCGTACAGGAGGCTGTCATTGATACGCCCCATCGAACGCATGTCGTCGTCGACGAGCGGCGGGATGACCCCGAATCCGTATGCGTACCGCAGGCAGCGCAGGTCCATGCCTTCTTCGGCCAGGCGATGCAGGGTCTGCTCGACGATCCGGGCGGCCACCTGCACGGCGCACACCAGACTGCGGTTGGGCGCAATGAGGATGTAGAGGTTGTCGCCGTCGACGCCGCACGATGATGCGATGAGATCTGCCATCTCGGTCGAGATGGGTTCGGACGTCTGGATGGCCACCACCGACTCGTGGTGATCGTCGCGGTAGTCGGTCCACTCGAAGTAGTGGTCGAGCGACACCTTGTTCAGTGCCCTGCCGGGGCCGGCCAGGATCGCGGCATGTTGCTTGCCGGATTCCTCGAGCCGCCATCCTGCAATTTGGGAGGCCACGCATGCTTCGATCGGATGGTCGATCATCACGCGCACGGCACTGAGCATGCGACCGGTGATCGGGAATGGTTCGTAGGAGACCGTGCCGAGCCCGCCGATCGTGACCAGCGTGTAGAGCTGGGCCGCGCGCCACCCGGCTTTGGCCTCGAGGCCCATGTCGATGACGGTGGCTCCGTTGGGCAACGTCTCGACGATGATGCCAAGAGCGTCGGCCTCGTCGAGGAGTACCCGGATGGTCTTCATGGCCTCTCGGTTGATGCTGATCACGTCGGTCCGTTCTGCGTGGGTGTCATGGAGAGAAGTGCTGTGCAGGGCCGGCCTCGCGGCCGCTCAAGCCGGCGTCGACAGGGATCACGGCACCGTTGAGATAACTGGCCTCCGGCGAGGCAACGAACAGGATCGCCGCCATCAGTTCCTCCGGGCGTCCGAATCGGCCCCCAGGGATGTAGCGCTGAACCCTGGCCTGAAGTTCGCGGTCGGGCATGCCCGAGAGCAGCGCCTCGGTGGCGATCAGGCCGGGGGCGACGGCGTTGACCCGGATGCCATGGGGTGACAGGTCCAGCGCCATCGCTCGGGTCAGGCCCTCGATGGCACCCTTGGACGCGATGTAGGCGGTTCGGCTCGGTACCGCGAGACGGGCGAGGACGGAACTGAGATGAACGATGACACCACCGGTTCCGCGCTCGACCATGCCAGCGGCGATCCGCTGGCTGAGTTGGAAGACGCCGCGGACGTTGGCCTGCCACACGGCCTCGAACTCGTCGAGGCTGACATCGAGGAACGACGAGCGGTCGATCATCGCCGCGTTGTTCACCAGGATCGACACGGGGCCGAGTGCCGATTCGACGCCCTCGGCAAGTCGATCGACATCGGCCACGACGCCGACGTCCGCCTGGAAGATCGCAGCGATGCCACCGGCATCGTCGATGATCTGCTTGGTTGCCTCGGCACCGCTTCGGTCGCTGCGGTAGTTGATGGCAACCCGGGCGCCTTCGGCCGCGAATGCAATGGCAGTCGCCGCACCGATGCCGCGCGACGCTCCCGTCACGATGACGGTCTGGTCGTCGAAACGGTTCATCGTTCCTGCCGTCCCCGGCGAAGAAGCTGAGCGTCGCCGAGCGCAGCGTCGACGCTCAGCAACAACCGTGCTGCACTGGCTCCGTCGATGAAGCGGTGGTCGAAGGTGAGGCCGAACCAGCACATCGGCCGAAGGATCGGGGCACCCTGGTCGTCGGCAACGAACTGCTCACGCACTCGACCGACGAGCAGGATCGCTCCCTGGGGCTGAGGTGGGATCGCGAATCCTCCGTCGATGCCGAACATGCCGAGGTTGGAGACGGTGAACGTGCCTCCTTCTACGTCATCGAAGCTCAGCTTGCCGGTGCGCGCCTTCTCCGCGGCTGCGGCGGCGGCAGCGTCGAGGTCCTCGAAACAGAGCTGGTCGGCTCCGTGGATGACCGGCACCACCAGCCCCTCCGGGACCGAGACCGCGAGACCGAGGTTGACCCGATCGGCAACCACGACCGATCCCTGTTCCAGTCGACCATTGAGCATCGGATGATCGCCGAGACAAACGGCGACCGCCGCGAGTACGTAGGTGTTGATGGAGTGTCGCGGTGATCGAGCGTCTCGGTCGGCTGCGACTGCAGACATGTCGATCTCACGGACCACCTGGCTGAGCGCCGCCGTCGAGACGGCGGTGGTCATCGACTTGACCATCGCCCTTTGGAGTCGCGTCAGGCGGTGAGCGGTCTCGCCCGAGGTTGGCTCGGCTGCATCCATCGTCACCTCTCCCGAATCTGCTCAGCCTCTGCCTGGTCGGCGGCGATGATCGCCAAGACGGCGCCGACATCGACCGTGTCGTCCTCGTCGACGAGGATCCGCGCGATCACGCCGGCACAGGGAGCAACGAGTTCGTTCTCCACCTTCTCGGTCTCGACCTCGGCGAGCAGGTCGCCTTCGACGACGGTGTCACCCTCGGCCACGTGCCAGGCCACGACCGTGCCGTCTTCCATCGTCAAGCCCCACTTGGGCAGGATGACATTCGTACTCATCGCGTGTTGCTCCCCTTCTGGTGGATGGTCTGTGCCGGCGTGAGCGTGCTCACGATCCCGCTTTCATGGTGTGGCGGATCGCTGTGGCGATGTCGTTCTCGTCCGGCAGGATCATGTGCTCGAGCGGAACCGAGAATGGGATCGGCGAGTCGAGACCGTCGACGCGACCGACGGGGGCATGCAGGTCGCTGAAGCACTCCTCGTGGATCCGGGCGCTGAGTTCGGCTCCCAACCCGCCGGTCTTCGGGGCCTCGTTGGCGACGACAGCCCTGCCGCGTCTTGGCGACCGACGTCAAGATCGTCTCGGCGTCGTACGGGCGGATCGTCCTGAGGTCGACGACTTCGACGGAAATGCCGTCGGCGGCGACCTGTTCGGCAGCGGCCAGCGCCATCGGCACCATTCTCATGGTGGCCACGACGGTGATGTCGGTGCCGTCTCGGGCGACCGCGGCCCGACCGAGCGGGGTGGTGTAATACCCGTCGGGCACCTCGGCTCGTGCCCGGTAGAGCGCCTTGTGTTCGAGGAACAAGACCGGGTCGTCGGACTCGATCGATGCCAGCAGGAGACCTTTGGCATCGACGGGGTTGGACGGCGCAACGATCACGATCCCAGGAATGTTCAAGAACCAGCCTTCGACGGATTGGGAGTGATGGGGTCCGCCGCCGAATCCGCCACCGCACGCCGTACGGATGACCAGCGGGGCCGTGAACTGGCCATCGAACATGTAGTGAACTTTGGCGGCGTTGTTGACGATCTGGTCGTAGCACTCACCGAGGAAGTCGGCGAACATGATCTCGGCCACGGGGCGCATGCCCACCATCGCGGAGCCCACGCAGGTGCCGATGATGGCGGCCTCCGACAAGGGCGTGTCACGCACGCGCTCGGCGCCGTACTTGGCCCACAGCTTCTTGGTGACGCCGAAGTCGCCACCCATCTCGCCGATGTCCTCACCGATGAGGAACATCTCGTCGAACCGCTCCATGCCCAGGTCCAAGGCATCGTTCAAGGCCTTGGTGAAGGTGGTCTTGCGGGTCTTCTTGGTTGTCTGCTCGGTTGTCGCCGCGCCGGTGTCTGTCGTGCTCATCGGGCCTCGACCTCCCAGCCGACGTAGACGTTTGCTGTTGCCTTGGCCGGATCGGGGGCGGGACTCTCCTTGGCGAAGGTGATCCATTCTTCGATCACGGCACGTTGCTGTTTCTCGACGGCTTCGAGTTCGGCCGGCGTGACGCCGACACCGACGAGTTTGTCGTGGGCCATGAGAATCGGGTCGTGGTCTTCTCGCCAGTACTTCACTTCGGCGTCGGGGCGGAACTCGCCGGCGAAGATCCCCTGCCAGCGCCAGGTCTTGAACTCGAGGAAATACGGACCCTTGCCGGCGCGGATGTGGGCGATGGCGACGGCGACCTTGTCGTAGGCCTCTTCGATGTCGTTGCCGTCGACCTGCTCGCACGCGAAGCCGTACCCACGCACTCGGTCGACCATGTCAGCCGATGCGTGACCTTGGCCGACGGGCATCGAGATCGCGTACCCGTTGTTGACGAGGGCGTAGAGAACCGGGAGGTCCCAGATGGCGGCCATGTTGAGGCTCTCGTGGAACTCGCCTCTCCCACAGGTGCCGTCACCGATGATGGCGCAGGCGACCTTCTGCTCATTGCGCATCTTCGAAGCGAGAGCGACGCCGAGCACGGTGGCCATGTAGGAACCCTCGACGGCGTTGTCGCCGAAGTTGCCGACGCTGGGGTCGGCGGAATGGAGGCTGCCGCCCTTGCCGCTGCAGACGCCCGTGGCCTTGCCGAACAGTTCGGCCATGATGCGCTCACCGTCACCCCGGTGGCGTTGTTGGGCCAAGGCGTTGATGCCATGACAGCGGTGATCGGGGAAGAAGCAGTCGCTGGCCTGCAGGTGGGTGGCGAGCGCAGCCTGGACGGCTTCCTGGCCGAGTCCGACGTGCAGCATGCCTGGCACGTTGCCGAGTTCGAACTCTCGCTCGAGGCCTTGTTCGAAGGCCCGGATCAACCACATGTCGCGGTACAGCCCGAGCAACGTCTCTTGTTGCATCACTCCCCCTCGTTTCAACGTGGCGGCCGCTCCGTGACATCGACGGCCCCGTGTGCGATCGTAGTCAGAGTGTTCGACTCTGGCAAACAATTCTCGTTTCTGATAAAGATGGGCAAAGCATAGGATTCGGCACATGGCACAACGGATGGCGCTCTACCTCCAGGACAAGCACGACATTCGATACGAAATCGAGGTGGCGAAGTACGCCGAGGAGAAGGGCTTCTCAGAGATTTGGCAGGCCGATACCCGCCTGGCACGAGATTGTGTGGTGCTCATGAGCGCCCTGCTCACCGAGACCAGCCGACTCCGCATCGGCAGCGGCGTCTTGCCGATCTACACCCGCAACCCGGCGGTGATCGCTGCAACATGGAGCACCATGTGGGAACTCGGCGGGCTCACGCCCGACGGTGAGAGCCGCGTGATGCTGGGCCTCGGCGCCTGGTGGGAACCAATCGCCAGCAGGACCGGTACCGACCGGCGCAAGCCACTCACCGCGATGCGTGAGAACATCGAGGCCATCCAGCAGCTCTTCACCATGGAAGAAGTCAGCTACGAAGGAGAGTTCGTCAATCTCGACCGCGTCCGGCTCGATGTGGCCTACGGAGACACGAGCCCTCGCGACATCCCGGTGTACATCGGGGCAACCGGGCCCAAGATGCTCGAACTCGCGGGTGAGATCTGTGATGGCGTCGTGCTGAACTACGTCGTGCCCACCGACTACATCCGCGACGCGGTCGACAAGGTCGCCGCAGGTGCTGCCAGGGTCGGCAGGACCATCGGCGACATCGATCGCCCCGAGCTGTTGGCCTGTTCGTTGTCGGACGACGACCCCGACGAAGCGATCATGACGGGCAAGTCATTGGTGGCGTACTACCTCGGAACCGAGCCCCACATCATGGAGGCCTCTGGCGCTGACCCCGACCTGGTGACCAAGGTGCAAGAGATCGTCGGCTGGCCGGCAACCGAAGACGACTACCGCAAGGCCGCCCACCTGATCCCCGATGCTCTGGTCCGCAACCTCATGGCCGTCGGGAGTTCCGCTGAATGCCGCGACAAGGTCGCCGAATACGTCGACGCCGGTGTCACGTGCCCGATCCTGTACCCGCTGATGCCCGACATCAAGCCAGTTGTCGACGCGTTCACCGACTGGACTCCGTAGGACGAGAGGGAGCGCAATGGAACTCGAAGGAAAGACCGCACTGATCACCGGGGGCGCCGTACGCGTCGGCCGAGGCATCACCCTTGCGCTGGCGCGCGCCGGCGCCAACGTCGTGATCAACTACAACTCGTCGGCTGACGCCGCCGTACGAACCGCCACCGAGGCCGAAGCGCTCGGCGTGCACGCGTTCCCCATCCAGGCGAGCGTGTCCGACTACGAGCAGGTCGGCGTCATGGTCGATGCCGCTGTCGATCGTTTCGGCACGATCGATGTGCTCGTCAACAACGCCTCGCTGTTCGTGTCGGACCCGCTGCCGACGAACGACCTCTCTGCCTGGCACCGATCGATCGACACACTCGTCCACGGACCCTTCTACTGCGCCAATCGAGTCGCTCCTGTGATGCTCGCCAACGGCGGTGGCGTCATCATCGGTATCGGCGACCTCTCGGCGTTCGAACCCTGGCCTGGGTTCGCGGGGCACTCTGTCGGCAAGGGAGCCATCCTCTCGCTGACGAGACAGCTCGCCCTCGAACTGGCGCCGACCATTCGAGCGAACGCGGTGGTTCCCGGCCCCGCGCTGCGTCCGGTCGACTACGACGACGCCACGTACGAACGTGTCAAGCACGACACCCTGCTCGAGCGCTGGGGCACCCCCGAGGAGATGGCGCACGCGGTGCGATTCCTGATCGAGGCCGACTACATCACCGGTGAGGTGATCACCGTCGACGGCGGTCAACGCCTCGGCCACCGCAAGCACTCGCATGGGTGAGCTGAAGGCGGGGGTACACATCGTGCCCTTGATGGCTGCCGCCGATGTCATCGAAGTGGCCATCCACGCCGATCGCCTTGGCTACGACTACTGCCTCATCGCCGACGAAGGGTTCCATCCCGACGTCTACGTGAGCCTTGGCGCGATCGCCCGCGAGACCGAGCGCATCACGCTCGGGGTGATGACCAACGGATACACCCGCCATCCGGCGGTGACCGCTGCAGCGTTGGCGACCGTGAACGAGTTGGCCCCGGGCCGGGTGCTGGGAACCATGCTCGCCGGCGGCTCGATGGTCCTCGGGCCGATGGGCATCCGGCGCGACCGGCCCCACCGGGTGATGGCTGAGGCGATCGAAACCATCAAGCTGCTCTGGTCGGGTGACCGGGTCAGTTGGACCGGCGACACCACGGGTCTGGTCGACGCCGAGCTCGGCCTCGGTCGCCAGGAGATACCGATCTGGGTCGCCGGCCGCGGCCCGCGCGTGTTGGCGCTGGCGGGCAGGCAAGCTGACGGAGTGATCCTCACCGTCAAACCCGACGTCGGAGGGGCCCTCGAGATCGTCGATGCTGCCACCGCTGCCGGCGTGCCCGGCCCGAAACGGATCTACCTCGGACGGATCTGCTACACGCCGGAAATGCTCGAGGCGCAGCGCGCGACGCTGTCGTATGTCCTGATGGACTCACCGCCCAGGGCGCTGGAATCACTCGGGATGGATCTCGACGAGATCGCCCTGGTACAACGGGCAGCTGACCGCCATGATGCATCGATGCTCGAAGCCCTGGTGACCGACGAGTTGCTGCGGCGCTATCAAGTGGCGGGTACGCCTGCAGAATGCGCCGCCGAGGTTGCCCAACTCGCCGATGCGCACGGCCTCCACGCGGTGTGCATCGATGCCCTCTCGTCGGATCTCGACGAGAACTTCTCGATTCTCGAGAACTCTCTCCCCATCATCACAGGAAGCATCACATGACGACACGCAGACTCAACCGCATCTTCGCCGAGGACGGTCGAACAGTGATCGTGGCACTCGACCACGGACTGATCGACGGCCCGTGTGAGGGCTTCGAGCGTCCGGGCGAAACGATCTCAGCCGTCGTCGCCGGCGGTGCAGATGCGATCCTGACCTCATTCGGCATCGCGGAAGCATTCGCCCGCGAGCTGAGCAGCGTCGGACTCATCGTTCGCAGCGACGGAGCATCGACGAACCTCGGTACGCCGAGCACCGGGTCGCTCTCTCGCTTCTTCGGTCCCGAAGACGCGCTTCGACTCGGTGCCGATGCGCTGGTCGTGACCGCGTTGCCCGGATCGGACAAGGAGGCGATGACCCTCGAGACCCTGGCGCGGACCACCGCTGAAGCTCATCGATGGGGGCTCCCGGTGCTTGGCGAGATGGTCCCCGGTGGTTTCAACAGTGGTCCCGAATCGAGAGGCGCCGAAGCGATAGGCCTGGCAGCCCGCCTCGGTGCCGAACTCGGCGCCGACTTCGTCAAGGCACCGTATTGCGAGAACTATTCGGACGTCACGGCCAACACGTTCGTCCCCGTCGTCATCCTCGGCGGTTCCAAGGGCGACGAGACCGCCATGCTGTCCAACATCCGCGATGCGATCGATGCCGGCGCCAAGGGCGTTGCCATCGGTCGCAATGTCTTCCAATGCGAGAACCCGACAGCGATGACCAAGGCCATCGTCGCCGTCGTCCACCAGAACGCGTCCGTGGACGACGCCCTCGCGATCCTGGCCGGCTGAGAGAAGGACCCGCTCGGGCATGTCTCCTGACGAACAGGTCGTCGTCGGCATCGATGCCGGAACCACCTCGGCGAAGGCGGTCGTCATCGGTGCCGGCGGTCTCGAGGTGGCGAGCGGGTCGTCTGATCCGATCCCAACCGACACCTCAGCGCCAGGAGGCAGCGAGCAGGACCCAGAGCACATCTGGCGGGCTGTGACCACGGCAGTTCGCCGCGCCCTCGAACAGATACCGCACGCGGTCGACGTGCGCGCTGTGGCCGTCGCCGCACAGAGTGGGTCGGTCGTACCCGTCTGCCACGACGGCGTCCCTTCGCCAGCGGTGACGTGGATGGACACCCGTTCGCGCCCACTCGTCGACGAGTGGACCGGGTCGGTGGTGGCTCGAATACGCGACGCGTCGGGATGGTCGCCGTCTCCAGGTCTCGGGCTGGCGACCATCTCCTGGCTCCTCGACGCCGGTGTTGGTGGCAGCGGTGGCGGGCGGTGGGCGTCGGTGGACGATTTCCTTCTCCACCGTCTCGGAGGCGGCTGGACCACCAATCCATCGAATGCCGCCGGCATGCAGCTGATGGACGTCGGGGCCCTCGAGTGGAGTGTCGAGTTGTGCACGTTGTGCGGCGTGGAGCCTGCCCAGTTGTCTCGCATCGTGTCGTCGGGGACCGATGTCGGTTGCGTCGGTCGCGATGCCGCTGAGGCGTTGGGAATCTCGGCACGGGCGCGCCTGATCGTCGGCGGCCACGATCAGGCCTGCGCGTCGCTCGGTCTTGGCGCCGTCGAGCCCGGTGACGTCGTGCTCTCGGCGGGCACGGCGTGGGTACTGAGCATCATCACGAACCAGATCGCGATCGCCGATGTCCCCGCCGCATTCAACCTCAGCCCCCATGTCGTGTCGTCGCGCTGGTCGGCATCGCAGAACCTCGGCGGCCTCGGTGCCGCCATCGCGTGGTGTCTGGAGTCGTTCGGCCCTGGTGAGTCGTGGGAACGCGTCCTCATGGCGGACGGTCCCCACCCAGACCAGGCGTACTTCCTCCCCGCTGTCCACAACGCCGATCGAACGGGCTGGGGGCGATTCGTCGGCCCGACCGACGTCGCCCCGGCCGACCACGTCAGAGCGGTGTTCGAGGCGTGCGCTTTCGAGGTTCGCTCTGCGGTCGAGCGGGCACCTGGGTCGGCGCCGATGACGGATCAGCCGATCATCTTCGTCGGCGGCGGTGCGCGCAGTGTTGCGCTCGGACACACCATTGCTGACGTGCTCGGGCGAGATCTTGCCGTGTATCCGGACACCAGCTGGCCGGCATTGGGTGCAGCCCGTTTGGCGGCCGACTCGCAGGGGTGGGTCCCGACGATCTCCGCAGCGAACCTCCCCACGGCGATCGCCCATCGCCCCGACCAAAACCCCGTCTACGAACAGCGCTACCGGACCTACCAACAGTTGGAGACCCCTGATGACTGAACCCATCGTTGCCGTGACCATCGGCCGATCGAACTACGCCCGAATGTTCAGCGAGCAGGCGTGGGACCGCCTCGAATCGTTCGCAACCGTTGTTCACCACGACGGTGACGAGCCCGCCGGAAAAGAGGACCTCCTGGAACTCCTCTCCACCGCGCAAGGATGCATCACCAGTTGGGGCGTCGCCCAGCTCGATGCTGATGTCGTGGCCGCTGCGGCGTCGCTCGAGTCCGTTGCCCACATGGGAAGCAGCGTGAAACGGTTCGTGTCCGACGCTGTGTGGGACCGCGGCATCCGGGTGACCAGCGCCGGTGTCACGCTCGCGCGCGATGTCGCTGAAACGACCTTGGGGCTCATGATCGTCGGCCGGAAGCGGATCTGGCCCCTGGGCCGACACGTCGCGGAGGGTGGATGGCGCGACAGCCCGATGTGGGAGACCTGGGATGCGCGTGAGCTGACCCGCTCGACGGTGGGCCTCGTCGGGGCCAGCAACGTGGGGCGTCATGTGATCGACCTGCTGGGAGCATTCGAGGTCGAGATCCTGGTCGCCGACCCCTTCCTGTCGCCCGACGATGCCAGCGCGATGGGGGTCGAGGTGGTCGAACTCGACGAGCTGGCACGCCGCAGCCAGGTGGTGTCTCTGCACTGTCCGGAGAACGCGCACACACGACACATGATGAACGCCGAGGTGCTCGGCCAACTGCAGGACGGAGCGGTGTTGATCAACACCGCTCGCGGCGGATTGATCGACGAACAGGCGCTCATCGCCGAACTGTCGACGGGCCGGATCTTCGCCTTCTTGGATGTGACTGAGACGGAACCGCCGGCCGGCGACAGCCCACTTCGCAGCCTCGACAATGTGGTCGTCACCCCGCACATCGCCGGCTGCATCGAGAACTGCAACCGAATGGGTGAGCTTGCTGTCGAGGAACTCCGCCGTCACTTCAGCGGTGAACCACCCGTGTACGAGATCCGTCGCGACATGCTCGACCGCATCGCCTGAACTCGAGATGCCTGCCTGAGCGACCGCTCAGCTCAAGATGATGCCGCCGTCGGCTTCGATGGCCTGACCGGTGATGTACCGGGCGTCGTCGCTGGCGAGGAATGCGATGACGCCGGCGATCTCGCCAGGTTGGCCCAGACGCCTGAGCGCGGTGTCGTTGGCGCGCATTGCGAGCCATTCTTCGCCGGTCATGCCCAGGGTCGCACCGACCTCTTCGGCCACGGAGCGAACCATGGCGGTCACGGTGTTGCCGGGACACACGGCGTTGACCGTGATTCCGTGGGGGCCGAGTTCCATCGCCGCCGAACGGGTGATGCCGATCACGCCGCTCTTGGTCGCTGAGTATTCGGCCGAGTTCGGCCAACTGGTCTTGGCGGCCATCGACGAGATGTTCACGATCGCGCCACGCCGCTGATCGATCATGATCGCGGAGGCCAAGCTGTTGGAGATGAGCAGCCCCGTGAGGTTGACGTCGACGATGTTGTGCCACCGCTCGAGGGGAACATCGGGGAGCGGCCCGCCCACGAAGATGCCGGCGCTGGCCACCAGGACGTCGACGCGGCCCCAACGCTCCATCACCGCAGCGAATGCGGCGACCTGCTCATCTTCTCGCCGCACGTCGCAGTGGACAGCTATGGCGATGCCACCTGCTGAGCAGGCCGCTGCAGCGGTCTCGGCGTTGGCGGCGTCGTCGATGTCGAGACACGCCACCCTGGCACCCTCAGCAGCGAAGCGAGCCGCCGTGGCCGAGCCGATCCCGGTAGCGCTTCCGGTGACAACCACGACCTGGTCTTCGAAACGGTTCGACACGCACGCCAGTCTACGACTCGGGTCCAGAGAGGATCGGAGTGTTCAACACCGGCTCGGAACGGCCGGGCCGAAGCGCGGCTCTTGGCCCGTGATGGCTGCCCAGCGGCGGGTGCCGAACTCGAAGTGCCACCATTCGCAGTCGAGCACGACGAAGCCGGCCGACCGCATGGTCCAATACAGCCACCGGCGAAGCTCACGATCGGTTCCCGGCTCACCCTCGAGCGCGTCGGCGCGGGCCCGAGCGGTGAAGTCGTCGAAGCCACCATTCGGCGCGAGAGGGATGCCGTCGAGTGTGAGGCTGCAATCGACGGTGCCGCCGGTGACGTGCGGAGGCGGGGTCGTGGGATCGGGGTCCGCAGGCGACACGAACCCGTCGGGCAGTCCCGGGTCGCCATACGCCGCGTGATACAGCTCTGCTTGCAGCGGGAGCGGGCGCCAGGCATCGAAGACGCAGATCCCCCACCGTTGGGGTAACGATGCTGCGGCCCGGCCCAACCGTTCGCTGGTTGATTCTCTCAGCCACGTGTCCGCTCGGGCATGCTCCCAACCCGCCTTGAAGTAGTTGCCCAGCACCGTGACCCGCGGCAGCTCCAGGGGGATGAGCGGGTCATCGCTCGGCCGCCTCACGGGAGCCATGGTGTCAGGCTCGATGAGCGTCGGCAGGGGTGCTTGAGAGGGCGGATGCTGGCCACGTTCGGCACAGACGACGGATGCGGGCCGTGTCAGCGTGGGTTCGTCGAAGCGGGGCACCGAGCGATCGTAGGTGATCGCAGCCGATCGATACGCTGCGGTCGTGGTGCAACGAACGAGGTCAGGTGCCTCGGTGAGTGTCAACCTGATGCCCGAGGGCCCGGTTGCGCAGGTGGCCGAACTGGCCGTGTTGGCCGAACAGCTCGGGTATGCCCGCTGCTGGGTCTACGACGAGGGGTTGGTCACCCGCGATGTCTACGTGACGCTGACGGCGATCGCCGCTCGAACCGAGACGATTCTGCTGGGACCTGGAATCACCAACCCCTATGTGCGTCACCCGGGCGCGACCGCAACCGCGATCGCAACCCTCGATGAGTTCAGCGGCGGGCGGGCATTCGTGGGAGTTGGTGCCGGCGGCGGGCTCACGCTGGGTCCCATGGCCATCGGTCGCGATCGACCGCTGACGGCGGTTCGCGACATGGTTGCTTCGTTGAGGTCGCTGTTCGCGGGCGAACCCACGGATCTCGACGGATCGGTGTTCTCGTTCGATTCGGCGACGCTGGGGTATGCGCGCCCCGACATCGAGATCCTCATGGGTGGGCGGGGCCCGAAGATCATTGCCCTTGGCGGCGAGGTCGCAGACGGTTTCATCTTGAGCTCCATCCACAAGGAGCTACTCGGGGCTCACACCGCGGCGTTGCGCGCAGCAGCCGGAGATCGACCGTTCTGCGTCACCTACTCCACGATGGTGGTATCGACCGACGCCGAATTCGAAGCGGCGCGGGCAGCGTTGACATTTCGACTCGTCGACTCGCCGGCCGAGGTGAAGGAGCGGATCGGGATGACCGACGCCGACTCCGCCGCGATCCGCATTGCGCTCGGCGAAGGCGGCACCCATGGTGCCGCCGTCCACGTGAAGGACGACTGGGTGCTCCCATTCGTGATCAGTGGCGCTCCCGGCGACTGTGCAACAGAACTCGCCGGACTGATGGCCGCCAACGACATCGACCAGTTCCAGTTACCGGTGCAGCAACTCGATGGTGCGGGAGAACTCATCGAACGTACCGCCGCCATGTTCTGACCGATTCCGCGTCACCTCATCGCGGTGAGCAGCGAGCGGCAGTCCTCGATGGTGACGGGTCGCGGGTTGTTCTTGATCATGATCATTCTCATCGACTCCTCTGCCACTGCATCCCAGTCGAGTGTGGCCGTCTCATCGCGTCGGCCCGCCAAGCCGATGGGAAGATCGAGCTTGCTCACCAGCGTCGTCAGCGCATCGATGAGTTGATCGCCCGAGGCATCGGGGCCGAGTGCGAACAACCGGTTGAGCACGCGTCGTCGGTCATCGGCGATGGCCGGCATGTTGAAGTCGACGACGTATGGGAGGAGCAGCGCGTTCGCCATCCCGTGGTGGAGGTGCAGGTGGCTGCACAGCCCGCCCGAGAGGGCGTGCACCAGCCCCAAACCCGACTGGTCCATGGCCATTCCACCGAAAACCGCCGCGAGCATCATCTGGCGCCGGGCACCGAGATCGGCCCCATCGTGGGTCGCCCGGTCGAGGCTGTCGAGAGCGAGACGCATGGACTCCAGCGCCAGCATGTCGCTCACGGGGTTCGCGTTCAGGCCGGTGTAGGCCTCGAGCGCATGGATGAAGGCATCCATTCCTGTCGCCGCAGTGAGATGGGGCGGCAGTCCGAGGGTGACGGTGGGATCGATCACGGCGGCGTGGGCGAACATCAGGGGGCTCAGAACCCCCTTCTTGAACGGCTGCGTGGGATCGGAGATGACCGTGACCTTGCTGACTTCGCTGCCCGTGCCCGCGGTGGTGGGCACCGCCACGAACGGATGGCTTCGTTGAGTGATGGGACGGCCGTCCCACTGATAGTCGCCGTAGTCGCCGCCGTTGGCAAGCAGCATGGCAGTGGCCTTGGCGGTGTCGATCGCCGAGCCGCCGCCGACGGCGACGATGACGTCGCTGTTGTGAGTGTCGGCCAATGTCCGAGTGGCTGCGACATCAGCGGTGGTCGGGTTGCCACTGACCGCGGCGTAGGTGGCCACATCGACGCCGACGTCTTCGAGAGCGGCGCCGATCTCGCTCGGTAGCCCGGTGGCAGCGACTCCGGGATCGGTGACCAGCAGCACCTTGGCAGCCCCGAAGGCCTGGGCTTGGGAGACGACTGCTTCGGACGCCGGGGAGTGCCAGATGACCCGTGTCGACATCTGGAAAGTGAAGTTCTCGTTCATGGGGTGTCAGCTGAGGTATGCGGCCAGGTCGATCGGTGGGTAGGACACTCGTTCACCGTATTCGCGCCGCTCGCGCTTGTAGGTCGCGTCGATGCCCACTTTGGTGCCGACCCCGCGTTGATTGGCCACGGGATCCATCTCGTGGCCCTGCGCCAACGGGACGTGGAACACGTCGTCTTCCCAGAACACCCGGTTGGTGAGGGCCCATTGGATCTCGGAGGGTTCGTACATGTTGACGTCACGGTCGATGACGATGACGTTGCGGATGTTGATGTGAGCGGCCATCGCCGCCATGGCCAGGTTCTTGGGAGCGCCAGGGTTGTCGCGGTCGATCTGAACGATCGCCAAGAATCCGTTGCCGTAGGGCGGGATGTGGACATCGGCGCTGGCGTCGAGGTGTCGGACGAAGCGGCGCAGCAGTGGTTCTCGAGGCAGGACGTTGCCGAGGTAGATGTGCTCGTACCAGCCCGGGATGATGGTCTGGTAGATCGGATCGTCACGCCAGGAGATGCAGGTGATCTCGAAGGTGGGGCTGTTCCACGGCTCACCGTGGTAGCCGTGGAACTCGGCCAGCGGCCCCTCGAGTTGGCGGTCGCTGGGGTGGAGCAGCCCTTCCACGACGATCTCGGCGGCAGCGGGGATGGCGACATCGACGGTGTGGCCCGTACACACCTCGACACCGCGACCGCGGATGGCACCTGCGATGAGGAGTTCATCGACCGGGGTCTTGACGCCTGCGGCGATCATGATCGCCGGATCGAGCCCGATGGCCAGAGCGATCGGGAACGGTGCGTCCGGGTCGTGGCGGGACTTCCAGAACGTGCCGACGTCTCGCCATTCGTTGACGTTGAAGCCGAAACGTGTCGGGTCGAGCCGGAGCATGCGGTTGTAGCCCAGGTTGCCCCGACCGGAGATGGGGTCTTTGGCCACGGTCACCGCACCGGTGATGAACGCTCCGCCGTCACCTCGGCTGTGGGTGGGGATCGGCAAGATGGCCGAGTCGAGGTCGTCTCCGGTGATCGTGTTGGCGTGCCACGCGGCGGTCTCCACGGGGATCGGAGCGATGCCGTTGGCCGGATCGAGCACCCGTTCCATGACGTCGATGACCTGATCGGGAGCGCAGCCGAGCGCGATGGCGGCCCGGCGGTGCGATGTGACACTGCCGCAGAAGATCGGCCACTCGCAATCGATGACATTCTCGAACAACCCCGCGCCGACGTCGGAGCGGGCCAGCGACGCCGCCACGTCCGCGAGCTCGTGGCGCAGGGACACCGGTCGTTGCACTCGGGCCAACTGGCCGGCCTCGCCGAGCGCGGCGATGTAGCTGCGGAGGTCGTTCACTTCGGTCATGTGAGCCATCCTGGCGCATTCTGCCATCTCACGGCGACTGGCACGTCTGCGGCCAGGTGTGAGGATTCCGGTCCCGAGATCCCGGTGTGGATACCTCGACATGAGTACCGTCGGGCTCGCCTCACGGTTCGTCGTGACGACGTTCGTTGTCGAGGCCACGACCAAGCACGGCACGGGAGCAACAATGATTCGGATACTGGCGAATGCGCTGATGGCCGATGGGCGTCTGGTCGACGTTCACATCGAGAACGGCCTCATCTCGCACGTGGTCGACGCCGGTGGGCCGCCGTTGGACGACGCAGCGGTTCATGATGTTGCCGGTTCGCTCTTGCTTCCGGCGATGGCCGAGCCTCATGCTCATCTCGACAAGGCTCTGACCGCCGAGATCGTGCCGAATCCGAAGGGCGACCTGATCGGTGCGATCGAGGGTTGGCGTGCCGCGGCGGCCGAGGGAGCATTCACCTACGAAGGCATCGTCGAGCGCGCTGCAGCGGCGATGGAGTTGTTGTTGGTGCATGGCGTGACGGCGGTCCGCAGCCACGTGAATGTTCTGGCCGACAACAGCACGAAGGCACTTCGCGCCGTCAAAGAAGCTGCTGCGCGTTTCGACGGGCTCCTCGATGTCCAGACAGTGGCGCTCACCGATTTTCCGATGACCGGGTCTGATGGTGCAGCCAACAGGGCCGCGCTCGATGCCGCGGTGCAAGAGGGTGTCGACTTCATCGGCGGATGCCCTCACCTCGATCCAGATGGGCCCGGCGCGATCGAGCACGCGCTCCGGGTCGCCAGCGATGCCGGCCTCGGACTCGATCTTCATACGGACGAGACGCTCGATCCCAGCGTTCTGACCTTGCGAGACCTCGCCCGTCAGGTGCTCGACTCGGGCTTCAGTGGGCTGGTGGCCGCGAGTCATTGTGTTTCGCTCGGGGTCCAGTCACCGAAGGTTCAAGCCGAAATCTCGGCGCTCGTGGCCGAAGCAGGGATCGCAGTGTTTCCCCTGCCGCAGACGAACCTCTTCCTCCAGGGTCGCGATCACCCCACCGCGACGCCCCGTGGACTCACCGCCTTGCGGGCGCTCGAACAAGCGGGCGCCCTGGTCGCTGCGGGTGCTGACAACGTGCAGGATCCGTTCAACCTGGTCGGCCGTTCAGATCCGCTGGAGACGGCAGCCTTGATGATCATGGCCGGTCACCAACTCCCCGACGCGGCCTACGACATGGTCACCAACAACGTTCGTCGAGCCATCGGGCTTGCCCCGGTGACCATGTCCGTCGGCGACCCGGCCGACCTCGTGGCGATCGATGCGGCCTCCATCCGAGCGGCGATCGCCGATGCTCCGATGGCGCGTCAGACCTTCAAGCGGGGACGACTCGTGGCCAGTGTCAGTCAGCAGACCCACATCTACCGAACGGTTGACTGAATCTCAACGGGCGTGCGCAACCTCGTGCCGTTCGTCCGAACCCGGCCCGACTCATTGCGGACGTGCAGACCGCACAGGCCCGCACAGCCTCTCAGGCCAGCCGGGTCCGGTGTCGTAGGGTCGGCGAATGCGGCGAATTCTGGTGTTGGGAGTGCTCGGTCTGGTCGTCGCGGGGGCCGCCTGTTCTGGCGGTAGCGACTCCGAGTCGAGCAGTTCGGGTCCCGAGACCCTCGCCGACACCGTGGCCACCGGTGTCGGGCCTGACGCCGGACTCGACGCGATCGTCGCGGCGCTGGCGACCCCCCAGGTCGTCGACGCTGCGGCCGAGCGGCCGTGCGATCGCTACGGCTACGCGTGCACCCTGCTCGACGCGTCGGACGAGCAGCTCGATGCAGCCTCTGCGGCGCTCGCAGACGTCAGATCCGCGATGGCGTCGTCGGACGATGCTCTCGAACAGCTGCGCCTCGGGATGTTGGCGCTGACCGAGATCGACGGCGTCAACCACGTCGAATATGACGTCGACGCGGCGACGATGCTGTCGTTCACCATCGGCGACGGTCCGAGGGCCGTGGCGTTCACCGTCGCGTCGGAGCCACAGGAGGGTGGTGAGGTCGACCCGATCGACGAGTCGTTCGTTCCCGCGTCGATCGGGCCGAATGGATTCGCGTCCGTCGCGCTCCCGCGGGCATATCACCCTGTCGGCGGCCCCGCGGCGACTCGCAGTGCCGCCATCTACAACCCATTCGAGTGGGGTAGTGCCGCTGAGATCGCAGCGATCTTCGCCGCCGAGGACGACTACGGCACCGTCGATGTGTTCAACGGCGCGGACGTCACCCCGTTCACGGTGGACCGTGTGGCCGATTACGACGCCGTGCACATCATCACCCACGGTGGCGGGAGTTGCCCGTCGTGGACCGATGATCGCAGCGAGTGTTCATCGGCGTTCGTTGGAGGAGCGTTTGACAGGGACCTGATGAGACAGCAGTCCGCAGCGACCAACGTCAACGTCGGCGTCGACTTCTTCATGTGCAACTCGGGCGGCGTCGATCGGTACTGCTTCAACAGCAATCGGTTTCCGTCGAACCCCGATGGCATCGTCTTCTTCGGATCGTGCGGCTCCGACTTCGGATTCAACACCACCCGCGCCGGTGCGTCGGTGGGGTGGACCGGCACCACTCAGAGGATCGTCGCCGAGCGCACCGCGCAGCGGTTCTGGGAGTTGATGATCACCGACGGCGTGGAGTTCGACCTGGCGAAGGAACTGGTGCAGGGCGGAGGCTACGACAGTCACACCGCCACCTACTGGGCGAGTGGCGGCTCGGTGAACGCGTTGACCTCCGCTGCGTTCCAGGGCCGCAACCTGCGCGCTCGCGACGTGGTCGAGATGGCCGTCGACGGCGCCGAACCACAGGGACAGACGTTGCAGTTCGTCGGCACACCACAGGACGGCCAACCCGAGTCCGCGCCAGCGGAGGACCAGCAGGTGACCTTCACCGTCGAGGGCGTCCGCGCCGGAACCGAGTCCGGCGTCACGATTGAGCTGCGTGGCGACGGCGAGGTGTGGCCGAGCGACATCACGCTCGCCGACGACGGTGCCGTGGTCGAGGAAGACGACGACGGATACGCGACGTGGCGGGTGACGCTCGACCAGGGCGAGCTGGAGATTCCCGACATCACGTGGAGCGACCTGGACCCGTCGCGCGCACCGATCGAGATCGAGGTTCGAGCGTTCCAACAGAGCAGCGAGTACACGGCGTACACGGGCACCCTTCGGTTGGGCACCGACGTGGAGTTCACCGGACCGCTTCCGATCTTCACCGAACTCGACAACGGTCTGCCGCCGAACGGCTCACTCGAGGGCAACGATCTGCGAGTGACGATCAACACCGGAACCGGCGAGCTGACCGGCTCGATGCTGGTCGAAATGTACGGCTCGGGCCTCCGGGTCGGTGAATGGCGTCTTGACCTCGTCGGCACGTACGACCCTGCGAGCGGCTCCGTCCACGGGGAGGTGTCGGCGACCTCAGAAGGTGGCTTCGGCGACATCCAGGCCAGCGATCAGGGGACCGGCATCTTCCAGGGCAACGCCAACCTGGACGCGAAGACGATCTCGATCGTGCTGGGCATCGGCGGCTCCTCGCAGTCCTACAACGGCACCGTCGTCGAGTAGCACTGACCTCGACCTGAAGTTTCGCGTGGAGCGGACGACGGTGTTGTGTTTCATCGCATGTCTCGACCGGGTCGCCGCGCTCACCTGACAACGACGCGATCCGCGGATCCCTCGTGGGCTCCCGGCGCGTGTGGTCATCTCTGACCTGCTGCCCGTGCACTCCCCCGCCTCGAAGTGCAGCACGGACGCCGTCAGCTGCCGGTCACGATCTGCAAGATGCGCTGACTGCACGGCCATGCGCCTCGACTCGTGTTGGACAGCACGCTGAATGTCAGGTGCCGGGTCGGATCGTGAACGGAAACGAACCCGACACCGGTGTCGAATCCGTGGATGGACACTGCGTCGTCCGGACCGAGCCAGAACCCGAGTCCGTAGCGCGGACCGTCGGTGGCCTCGCTGCGCGGGCGCGTCATGTCGGTCACCGTTTCGGGTGAGACGACCAGTCCTGCCATGAGCGCCGCCCAGAAGGCGTGGATGTCGGCAGCGGTCGTGTAGATGCCGCCGTCGCCGCTGCCGCGGACTGGAAGGTGGAAGATGTTCGTCGTCAATCCGTGGTCGTCGAGATAGCCGAGCGCTGCTCGACCAGGCAACGAGTCGGAGCGAAGGAACGCGGTATCGGTCATACCGGCCGGCTGGCAGACTCGTTCGTCGACGAGCTCGTGGAATGACCGTCCGGAGACGCGTTCGGTGATCAGGGCGAGGATCACGTAGCCGCTGTTGCAGTATTCGAACCGCTCGCCCGGCGCGAACTTGGCCGGATGCCCGTCGAGGATCGGGATGTAGTCGTCGGTGGTGACGAGCTCGTGGGCGGAGACGGGCAGGAGGTAGGCGTCCGGGTCCTCGACGGCGTCCTCGTCGAGGTAGTCGCCGATGCCGGACCGGTGTGCGAGGAGGTGCTCGACGGTCACGCGATCATCGACGAGCGGGAGGTCGTCACCGAGGATCGAGCGCACGCGGGTGTCGAGGGCGAGGACGCCTTGTTCGACGAGGGTCATCGCCACCAAGGCGGTGAATGCCTTGTTGCCGCTGGCGATCGCAAGCTGCGCGCTGATCGTCATCTCGATGCCGAGGCCGCGGTGCGATTGTCCGACCGCCACCTCGGCGGCGATCTCGCCGTCGAGGTCGAGGCGGACGACACCCGACAACTTCTCCTCGGTTGCGATCGCCCGCACGGACCGTTCGAGATCTGAACCGGTGCGGCCCGGGCGCGTCGACATCAACGGAGTCTTGCCGGTTGCGACGCGCCCGGTGCATGGTGGGGCGCAGACGGCACGGCGTCGACGATCTCGACATCCAGCATGCCGTCACTCACTCGCCGGCGATTGAAGACGCCGGCAAGGACCCGATCGATGGCTCCTCATTGCCCCAGATCGAGCGGGCAACTTGCCCGAACTCGTTGGCCCTCGTCGACCGGCGCGGCGAGATCGTGATCCACGCACTGGCACTGCCGAGCAGCCTCACCCATCAGACCAACGACTGATCTCTGCAGCCTCGATGCCCAGGTGTTCGAGTGCTCGCACCACCGAATGGGTGACGAGCTCGTCGATCGACTCGGGACGCGAGTAGAACGCAGGTACCGGTGGATAGATGACCGCACCGATCTCGGCCGCCTGTGCACACAGCCTGAGATGGCCGAGGTGCAGCGGCGTCTCACGGACCATCAGCACGAGCGGGCGACGCTCTTTCAGGGTGACATCTGCAGCGCGCACGAGCAGGTCGGCCGAGTACGAGTTGGCAACTGCAGACAGGGTCCTGATCGAACAAGGAGCGATGATCATCCCGATCGTGGCGAACGATCCGCTGGCAATCGACGCGCCGATGTCGCGGATCCCGTGAACCTCGTCAGCGAGTGCTTCCACGTCAGCCGTTGCGAGGTCTGTCTCCTCGCCGAGCGTGATCTTTGCCGCCGGGGTCATCACCAGGTGGGTTTCCAGATCGTCGAAGCGGCGCAACAGTTCGAGCGCTCGAACGCCATAGATCGCTCCACTCGCGCCGCTGATCCCGACAATGATCCGTCGCCTGGACCCGTGTTCGGTTGTGTACGACCGAGAGTCGGCGACGGACATCGAACTCAGCGTAGGTGACTCGGCGTCAGCGGTCGGGCTCGGGAGTGCCGAGGCGGTCGAGCACCACCTGCAGCAACACGTTCGCCCCGGCCTCGATGTCGGTGGTCTCGGTGAACTCGGCGATGTTGTGACTCAAGCCGTTGACACTCGGCGTGAACACCATCGCTGTGGGACAGATCCGCGCCAGCATCTGGGCATCGTGTCCTGCGCCGCTGGGCATTCGGCGGGTCGAATGCCCGATCCGGATTGCGGTGGCCTCGACGAGATCGACCATCTCCCGATCGAACTCGACGGGCTCGAAACGGGCGAGCGTGGAGGTGGTGATCGTGACACCCTCGCTGACCGCCAGTTCCTCCAGGAAGTCGTGGAGGCGGGTCTCCGCTTCGATCAGCACCCGATCGTCGGTGTTGCGCAGATCGACGGTGAGCACGACGCGAGCGGGCACCACATTGACCAGGTTCGGGTACACGTCGATGCGGCCGACCGTGCCGACTTGGTCGTGACCGAAATGGCGGGTGAGATCACGCACGAACATGGTGATCGCTCCGGCGCAGTACGCGGGGTCGTGGCGCAGCCGCATCGGCGTGGTCCCCGCGTGCGCCGACTGCCCGACGATGGCGACCTCGGTCCACGAGATCCCCTGCACGCCTTCGACGACGCCGATCGTCACGCCTTCGGTCTCCAGGATGGGTCCCTGCTCGATGTGCAGTTCGACATAGGCGTGCGGCGCGCCCGCCGTCGGACACGGAACCGGGCCCGCGTAGCCGATGCGGGCCAGTTCGTCGCCGAGGCGGGCACCGTCGTCGGCGGCGACGGCGTCGAGTGCCTGCTCCACTGGCATGCCCCCGACATAGACGAGGCTGCCGAGCATGTCGGGCGCGAACCGGGCGCCCTCCTCGTCGGTGAAGAACGCCACCTGCAGCGGCCGCCGCGTCACGAGCCCCGCCCGCTCCAACGTCTCGACGATCTCCAGGCCGGCGAGCACGCCCAGGTTGCCGTCGAAGCGACCACCGGTACCGACGGTGTCGATGTGCGAACCGATCATCACCGGGGCGAGCGAGGGATCGGTTCCCGCTCGGGTGGCCACGACGTTTCCGATCGCGTCGACCGCCACGTCCATGCCGAGGTCGCGCATCCACGTCACGACGAGGTCGCGGCCGGCGCGGTCGGCGTCGGTGAGCGCGAGGCGGGCGTTGCCCCACTCGCCGTTGGGACCATCGATCCGGCCGAGCTGGCCGAGTTCGTCGAGACGAGCCACCAGCCGAGCGGCATCGATGCGCAGTTCGGTGGCGTTCATCGCGCCAGCTCGAATGTGGCGACCTCGGCGAGCGCCTCGCAGAATGCGTCGACGGCCTGGCCGACGAGGAGTTCTCCGTGTTCAGCGGTTGCCAGTGTCGGGTCACCGATGTGGCCGTCGGGTCCGAAATCGTTCGACAGCCAGCCGAAGCCGACCGGACCTCCGAATCGCACGTAGCGATTCGAGGCGAGGTGGTCGGGCACGTTTCGGGTGGCTGTCGACATGTCGACCAGGTGCGGCGCGAGGTGCAGCATGATCGACGTCTCGTCGGTACCGCCGTGGATCCCCATGCCGAGCTCACCGGCCGCCGACGCACCTCCCTGGTCGGGTGGCACTCCGGGATGGGCGAGGAAGGTCATCAGTCCGTGAGCGAGGCGGATCTCGCGGTTCGCCACTCCCACGAGCGCCGAGTTGCCACCGTGGCCGTTGAAGAACACCAGTTTGCGCGCCGCCGTGGAGGCCACGCAGCGACCGATGTCGTCGAGCACGGCCAACAGCGTGTTCGCCGACAACCAGATCGTGCCTGACGACCACGCATGCTCGTTCGATTTCGTGTAGGCGAGCGGCGGCAGCAGCCAGACGTCGAGGTCGTCGCCGACGCGTTCGACAGCAGCGCGAGCGACGTGGTCAGCAATCAACAGGTCGGTGTTGAAGGGCAGATGAGGCCCGTGTTGCTCGACGGCGCCGAGCGGTTGCACCACGATGCTGCGCTGGGTGACGAGTCGGACCACATCGGGGGCTCGGAGTTCGGCAAGGTACCTACTCGCGTACGACACACCCGTACGCTACGCCAGGAATACCCTGATCATCGGGCCGGTTGCACCCGACAGTCCCCCAAGGAGCTGTAGTTCACGATGACCCCCGGATCGATCCGCCTCGGCACGTATGCCGGCATTCCCGTGCGAGCGCACTGGAGCATGGCGATCGTTGCGCTGTGGTTCGGTGTCATGCTCTCGGCCGACCTCGGCATCCTCGGTGGCATCGTCGCAACCGCTGCGTTCTTCGCCTCGATCCTCGCTCACGAGTTCGGTCACGCACTCGTGGCTCGCCGCTACGGCGTGCGCACCCAATCGATCGACCTCTGGGCGCTCGGTGGCGTCGCCCGACTCGATCGTGAATCTCCCACCCCTCGTGCCGACGGTCTGATCGCCGTTGCCGGACCTGCCGTCAGCCTGTTGCTCGGCGTCGTCGCCCTCGGTGCGAGCTTCGCGCTCCAGTCCGACGTGCTGTTCTGGGTCGGATTCGTCAACGGCGTGCTGGCGGTCTTCAACATGCTGCCGGGTGCCCCGCTCGACGGGGGTCGGGTACTGCGAGCAGTGCGCTGGGCAAGGACCGGCAACAAATACCGAGCGATGCGCGACGCCGGTAACGCCGGGCGCGTGCTCGGCTGGGGATTGGTCGGCCTGGGTGTCGTGATGATGATCAACGGCCAGTTCGGTGTGTTCGTGATGATCACCGGACTGTTCGTCGCCCTCAACGCTCGGGCCGAGATCATGACGTCGTACGTCGCCGAGCAACTCGACGGTGTCAAGGTGCGCGACGTCACGTTCTTCGGCATCGCCCAGGCCGGCACCGACATGGACACCGACTCGATGATCGACCAGCGTGAACGCCTCGGCGCCGCGGGTGCAGTGGCAGTCGTGGGCGACGACGGTGAGCTGGACGGGCTGGTGCTCGAAGATCAGCTGTGGGCGGTGCCGTTCGAGCGCCGCCCGTTGGTCATGCTGACCCAATTGATGGTGCCATTCAACAGCTTGGCCAAGGCCTCCCTCGACGAGGATCTGGCAACGGTGCTGCCCCGCCTCGACCCTCGCCGGCCCGTCGTCACCGTGTGGAACGACGGAAAGCTGCTCGGCATCGTGCATCCCAAACGGCTGCAGGAGCGCCTCGAAGCGGCACAGCGGCATGCGCTTGCGGACGCCAAACCGGCCTGAGCCGCTGCGTCAGGCCACGGTCAGGCGTCCTTGACCGACCAGTCGCGCTTGGCAACGGGGTCCTGATCGCTCCACGGGAAGTTGATCCACAGATCGGTCTGCTTCCAGCTGTAGTCACACTTGACAACCGAGTGCGACTTCTCGTAGAGCACACCGGTGCGTACTTCGGCGACCTTGCCGGCACAGAACTCCTGCACCGAGCGCAGCGTGTGGCCGGTGTCGGCGACGTCGTCGACGATCAGGATCCGAGCGTCGGACACGTCGACGAAGTCGGGCGCCGGCGGCAGGATGCGCGGCACTTCGAGACGTTCGTCGACACCGGTGTAGAACTCGACGTTCATCGTGTACACGTTCTTGACGGACAACGCGTAGCCGATCGCTCCGCCGATCAGCAGCCCGCCGCGGGCAATGGCGAGCACCATGTCGGGCTCGTAGCCGTCGTCGGCGACCATCTGGGCCAGCGCCCGCGATGCCGTCCCGAAGATGTCCCAGGTCATGATCTCGCGCTCGTCAGGCATGGACTGCGAACCTAGCCGCGCCGAATCGACTCCCCGACATCTTCGACGTACACGACGTGCCTGGAGGCTCAACGGATCTGGGTGACCCAGCAAGAGCGATGAAATGCAGCGTACGTGTGACATGACATGCCTCTTGTCGGACAACGTTGCCACGCCTCATCGATGAGCGAACCGACCGCGGTTTCGCTCATCGCAGCCCTCGACCACGCCTCATCGATGAGCGAACCGACCGGATACAGCGGTTTCGCTCATCGCAGCCACGACCGGCTGCGCGCCCAGGCACGTCGTGCACGTCACAGGCAGATGTCGCCGGGGCGGACGGGGACGCGTTCGAGCGGTCTGCCGATGCCGTCGACCTGGCGCAACGCGTCACGGATCGCGGCGACGACCGCGGGCGTCGAGGAGATGCACGGCGATTCACCGACGCCCTTGGCCCCGAGCGGGGCGTGTGGATCGGGCTCCTCGATCAAGGTGGCGACAACATCGGGCATGTCGAGGAACGTCGGCAGAAGGTAATCGGTGAAGTTGCCGTTGCGGATCACGCCGTCGATCTGGATGATCTCCTCCATCACCGCCAATCCGAGCCCCTGCGCGATGCCGCCCTCGATCTGGCCGAGCACCGACAGCGGGTTCAACGCCCGGCCGACGTCCTGGGCGGTGGCGATCTGCACGACCTTGACGAGGCCCAGTTCGGGATCGACGTCGACCACCGCGCGATGCGCGACAAAGGCGAACGCCGTGTGGCAATTGCCCTGGCCGTTCTCGTCGAGCGGCTCCGTCGGGGGGTGGCGGTACTCGACGGTCTCGTCGATCAACACCCCGGCAGTCGCCTGGGCAACCGAGATCCTCCAGCCCGACACGGTGTCGATGACGTCGGTTCCGTCGACCGCCAACTGCAACGGGTCGACGGCGTGCGTTCGACCGACATGCTCGAAGAGCCGCTCGCGTACCGTCCGACAGGCCGCATCGACCGCTCCCCCGCTCATCCACGTCTGGCGCGACGCCGATGTCGACCCGGCCGAACCCACCTGGGTGTCGATCCGGTCGAGCACGACCTCGTCGACCCCGAGGATCGTGCGCGCGATCTGCGGGGCGATCGTGACGAACCCCTGGCCGACCTCCGCCGTGGCGAACTTCAACGTGACCACTCCGTCGGCCAGGCGACACCGGGCTGTCGAGTAGTCGTCGAAGCCCTCGGAGTACATCAGGTTCTTGATCGCGACGCCCCAACCGACCCCACGGACGACATCGCCACGGTCGACCGTGCGGCCGGCCCCACCAGGCAGCCGCATCACGTCGAGCGCGCCGTCATCCATCGGGAGTCCGCCGACCGGTGTGCCCGGCAGCGGCAATGCCGCAGTCTCTCGGATGCACCGCTCGACCGGCGCCACGTTGAGCACAGGCTGGCCCGTGATCAGCCGGTCGCCGGTACGCATCGCATTGCGCAACCGGATCTCGACCGGGTCGACACCGCAGGCGATCGCGAGCTTGTCCATCTGGGACTCGTGCGCGAAACACGCCTGCACCGTGCCGAAACCGCGCATCGCCCCGCACGGCAGGTGGTTGGTGCGCACGGCGTACCCGTCGACGACGGCGTTCGGGCATCGGTAGGGCCCCTGGGCGTGGGTGACAGCGTTGATCAGCACCGCTGACGATGTGGACGCGTAGGCGCCACCGTCGAGCACCATGCGCGACTCGATCTTCACGATCTCGCCGTCGGCGGTGGCGTGGTGGCGCATCCAGATCGTTGCCGGATGCCGGTGGACGTGTCCGACGAAGCTCTCCGCTCGGCTGTAGGCGATGCGCACGGGACGGCCGAGCCGCAGCGCCAGCAGACTGGTGTGCACCTGCAGGCTGATGTCCTCGCGGGCACCGAAGGCTCCGCCGACCCCGCCGAGCACGACACGGACCGATTCCTCGGGCAGGCCGAGGCACGCCGCGATCTGGGCGCGATCTTCGTGCAACCACTGCGTGGCCACGTGCAGCTCGACGCCCTTGCCGCCCGGATCGGGCACGGCGAGGGCAGCTTCGAGGCCAAGGAACGCCTGGTCCTGCATCCCGATCTCGTAGGTGCCCTCGACCACCACGTCACCCGTGGCCGAGGTGTCACCGCACACGATCCGCTGGTGGCGGATCACGTTGCCGTCCGGATGGATCGGCGGGTGACTACCGTCGATGGCGCACTCGGGGTCGAGCAGCGCGTCGAGCACCGCGTATTCCACCACGATCGCTTCGAGGGCACGGCGACAGGTTTCGGGATGGTCGGCCGCCACGGCCGCCACCGGTTCACCGACGTAACGCACCACGTCCGAGGCGAAGACCGGTTGGTCGTGGGCGATCAGGCCGTAGTGCATCACCCCGGGGACATCGGCGGCGGTGATCACCGTCTCGACGCCATCGATCTTCCACGCCCCGCTGAGGTCGATCGACAGGATGCGTGCGTGCGGGTGCGGTGAGCGCAACGTGGCGCCCCACAGGCAGCCGTCGGCAGACAGGTCGGAGGAGAACTCGAATCGCCCCTGCACCTTGGCGACGCCGTCGGGCCGTGCCGGCGACGTACCGATCGTTCCGGGGCGAGACGACTGCGTCGGCGCGGCGACTCGCTCGACCACACTCATGACGCGTCACCCCCTCGTCGTGCGACGGCGACCCGTTGGACCGCATCGACGATCCGGCCGTAGCCCGTACAGCGACACACGTTGCCGGCCAACTCCTCGCGGATCTGCGTCTCGGTCGGCAACGGCACCCGATCGAGCAGGTCGTGCGTCGCCATGATCAATCCGGGCGTGCAGAATCCGCACTGCACCGCCCCCGCCTCGACGAAGGCGACCTGGACGTCGCTCGGCGCCTCGGGCGGGGCGAGTCCTTCGATGGTGACGATCGGCTGGTCGACCGCCGCCGCCGCCATCACGAGACACGAACACACGAGCACGTCGTCGACCATGACGCTGCACGAACCGCATTCACCCTGCTCGCATGCGCCCTTCACCCCCAGCAGACCCAAACGATCCCGCAACACGTCGAGCAGACTCTCGCCGAGCCACGAATCCGTGACGTGATGTTCAGCGCCGTTCACGTGCAACACGTAGTGGTCGGCGTCGCCCGTCTTGGCCTCGGTCATGCCGCCACCTCGGAACTCGATGCTCGTCGGACGAGTCGCCGGGTGAGCACGCCGACCGCGTGCCGTCGATACTCGGCGCTCGATCGGTGGTCGGTGATCGGTCGACTGGCCGCCGACACCAGTTCGGCGAACCGGTCGAGTGCTTCAGTGGACACTTCGAGACTCGACCAGTCGAGCTCGGAGGCGAGACGCGACTCGGCCTCGGGACACCGCACGATGGTGGGGCCAACCGATCCGAGCGCGACGGCCACCGTGCGCGCCGATCGGTCGAGCACGACACACGCACTCGCCACGGCGATCACCATCGCGTTGCGCACGCCGACCTTCGCATAGCCCTGCCAGCCGTCGACCACCGGGAGTGTGACCGACACGATCAGTTCGCCGGGCGCCAACGCCGTGCGCTTGACGCCCACCATGAATTCGCCGACCGGCATTCGGCGACGACCCGCGGCCGAGGCCAACTCGACCTCGGCGCCCAGCGCGCTCAGCACCGGCAGCCCGTCGCCGGCGGGTGAACAGGTGCCGAGATTGCCCCCGAGGGTTCCGGCGTTGCGGATCTGGGGCGAGCCGACCGTACGCGTGGCCTGCGCCAATGCCGGCACCATCTCGGCCAGCGGCCCCTCGACCATCTCGCGATAGGTGACGGCGGCTCCGATCGTGACCGTCGCCGACCGGGGATCATGCCGCCACGAGCGCAATTCGGGAATCCGAGTGACGACCACGACGCGGTCGGCCGGCCGACGATGCCCATCGTTCACCTCGACCATCAGGTCCGTCCCCCCGGCAACCACCGTGGCCGTCGAACACTCCGCGAGGATCTCGACCGCGCCGTCGACGGAGTCGGGAAGATGGACCGGCATAGGGTGTGACTGTACAAACCGTCAAGCCCGCCGGCGCGGACAGTGCACCCGATCCATGGGCTCCGACCGGAACCTCGACGGCCGCCCTCAGGCCCCACGCCACCGTACCGATGCCTCGTCGACTCCCCCACCTCCCCGCATTGGACGGACTACGAGCGATTGCGGTGATCTTCGTCGTGGCGTATCACCTCGACCTCGGATGGGCACGCGGCGGCTTCATCGGCGTCGACATCTTCTTCGTCATCTCCGGATTCCTGATCACCAGGCTCCTGATCGACGAACAAGCATCGAACGGGCGCATCACGATCGGCGGGTTCTGGACACGCCGGTTCCGACGACTCGTACCCGCACTCGTCGTCATGATCGGCGTCACGCTGCTGGCCACGCGCTGGTGGGGCCTGCCGGAACAATGGGCCAGCGTGCGACGCGACGGCATCGCCAGCCTCGCCTACGTCGCCAACTGGCGGTTCATCTTCGACGAGCAGTCGTATTTCGAGGCGGCGATCGGGCCGAGTCCGCTGTTGCACACGTGGTCGCTGGCCGTCGAGGAGCAGTGGTATCTGCTGTGGCCGATCGCCATGGTCGGCCTGTTGGCCGTCGCCGCTCGTCGCCGTCACGGTCACGCCGTCGCCACGAACGCCGTGATCGCCGCCGCGATCGTCTCAGCGGCGCTGATGGCAGTGTTGTCTGACCCGGCAGACGCATCTCGGGTGTACTTCGGGACCGACACCCGCGCCCAGCAACTGCTGATCGGAGCTGCTCTGGCCTGGCTCGTCGCTTGGTTCCCGTCACTCGAGCGGGTTCCCGAACGCCGCGATCTCCGGCTGCCGCTTCTGTCGTCGCTCGCAATGCTGGTCCTGATCGCGGCGACGGTCGACGACAGGAGCACATGGCTGTACCAGGGCGGCTTCCTCGTGATCTCCGTGCTCGCCGCATTCGTCGTGCTCGGCACGTTGAGCGCCGCTCCGACCGGCGCGTTCGCCTGGCTTGGCCGCGAGCCCTGGGGATGGATCGGCCGACGTTCGTACGGGATCTACCTCTGGCACTGGCCGGTCATCGTGTTCGTCGGACCGGCCACGGGATTCGAGCTGGGCCGCGCTCCGCTGATCACGCTGCAGGTCGCGCTCACGCTGGTGCTCGCCGAGGCGAGCTTCCGACTCATCGAGCAGCCGGTACGTCGATCCACCGTGCCCCCCGGACGGACCTTCGCGACGTGGACCGTCGGTGCGGTCGCGGTGGCGGCCATCGGATTCGTCGGTCTGACCGCGCCCACCGAACGCCGACTCGAACAGTCGAACTCGATCCTGCTCCCTGTCGACGAACTCGTGATCCCCACCTCGACCCTGGATCCGACATCGCCTCGAACGACCGCGGCACCCGCCGAGATCGGCACCGCTGCCGCTGGTATCCCAACGGTGCGCCGGGCATTGCTGCTCGGCGATTCCGCCGCCTACTCCCTGGCGGAACAGTTCGATCGCTCGACGGCTCCGCGGTGGGATGTGCAGGGCATTGCGCAAGTCGGGTGCCCACTGACGCCCGGCATGTCGATGGACGCGGGCTCGTCCACTCCCAATCCGATCAGTCCCGACTGCGTCGACTGGCGCGAGATCTGGCCGGCGTACGCGACGGCGCTCGACCCGGACATCGTCGTGGTGATGGTGGGCGCCTGGGAGGTGCTCGATCACCGTGTGGACGGCCGCGACATCCGGTTCGGTTCCCCGGAGTGGGACGAGCTGATCGCGGCATCGCTCGCGGGTGCGGCCGACGCCGCTGCCACGACGGGCGCGCCGGTGGTCTTCTTGGACGTCGCCTGCATGGGCGGCCCTGCCACCAATCCGGGAACGACGGCGCGCCGCGACCCTGCGAGGACTGCCGCGGTCAATCGACTCCTCGATCAACTCGCGGACTCCCGCGAGGACGTCACGATCGCGCCGGTGTCCGGCGTCGTGTGCCCGGGCACTGTCGATGGCCTCGAGATCGACGGGACGCCCGTTCGGTACGACGGGGTCCATTTCACTTCCGTCGGCGCCGGACTCGTGTGGCCCTGGGTGTTCGAGCAGTTGGAAGCACGGCTCGATGCCACCGCGAGCGCTGAGTGACCGCGCCACGTCGTTGCGCTGCTGATACGTTCTCGCGCCGTGTCGTCTCAGGTGGAAAACGTGTCTGGAGCGGTCACTGCGGTCGATGACGACCGCTCTCGTTGGAACCGGGCACTGCTCGTGGGGCTGGCCGCGTACGTCGTGTCGAGAATGTGCGTCATCGCCGCCGGTGGCGTCCGGGCGTCGCAGATGGCCGTCGACGCTCGCGAGGACGGCACACCAGAGCCGTCGGCGTACAAGACGATCACCGAGGTCCTCACGTCGTGGGATGGTCGGTGGTACCTGGAGTTGGTGCGGCGGGGTTACCCGGACTCGATCCCCGCGAACATCACCTACGAGCAACTCGAAGCACGAGCAGCGTTCTTTCCCGTCTACCCCTGGACCGTGCGGGTGCTCGATGTGGTCCTCCCGGGCGGTGACACGTTCGCCGCTCTTGCACTGAACTTCGTGCTCGGCGCGATCGCCGTCGTCCTGGTCGGGCTGCTCGCCCGGCGCCTGTACTCCGTGTCGGTCGCGGCGCGGGCAATGACGCTGTTCGCGATCTTTCCGGGCAGCTTCGTGCTCTCGTTCGCCTACTCCGAGGCGATGCTGATCGTGCTCGCAGCAGCCTGCCTCTTGCTGCTCCTCGACGAACGCTGGGTGCTTGCCGGCCTCACGGCGGCGGTGGCCACCGGGGCTCGCCCGAACGGCATCGCGCTCGTGGCCGCGTGTGCAGTGGCGAGCGTGCTGGCAATTCGCACCTCACGCGACTGGAGGTCGCTGGCAGCACCGATCCTCGCACCGATCGGATTCGTCGGATTCCAGTGGTACGTCGACCGTACCGCCGGCGAACGCGGCGCGTGGTTCCGCGTGCAGTCCGAGGCGTGGTCCGAGGGAACCAGCTTCGGCATCACCGTGTTCACCAACACCGTCGAGTTCATCACGAGCCCGTTGGGCTCACCGACCGACGCGCTCACAGCACTCTCGGTGCTTGCGTTGATCGCGATGGTGTACTGCGCGTGGCGCAGCCGACTCTCCTTGATCCTGTCGGCCTACAGCGCCTCCGTCATCGTGCTGATGCTCATTCCGGAGACCGTCACCGCCCGCCCGCGGTTTCTCTTCACCGCATTCCCGTTGATCATCGCCGTCGCGGCGTGGTGGCCCGATCCCGATGACGATCCCGACCACCACCGTGCCAGCTGGGATCGCGCCGGGTGGGACCTGACGCTCGTGTTGTGCGGTGCGGGGCTCGTCGCGGTCACCGGGCTGTACGCAGTCTTCGGGGCGATTCCGTGACCGCCCTCCCACCAATGCGCACCCTGATCGTCGTTCCCACCCACAACGAAGCGTCGAACATCATCGAATTGCTCGACCGCATCGCCGCCAACGTTCCCGACGGCGACGTGGTCGTCGTCGACGACGCGTCGAGCGACGCCACACGCGAGCTCGTTCACGAGCGCATGGCCCGCGACAGCCGGCTGCGCATCATCGAGCGACCCGACAAGCGCGGCCTCGGTGACGCCTACCGCCAGGCATTCATGTCCGCCAAGAGCGATGGCTACGAAGCCGTCGTCCAGATCGATGCCGACCTGTCACACGACCCGGCGTCGTTGCCGATCATGCTCGCGGTCGCCGAGCAGGGGATCCCCGTCGTGATCGGTTCTCGCTACATCCCCGGCGGCACCGTGACCGGCTGGCCGCACCGACGCACCTGGCTGTCGCGATGGGCCAACCGCTACGTCGCGGTCATGCTCGGGCTGGCGATCAACGACGCGACGGCCGGCTATCGCGTCTATCGCGTGGAAGCACTCGACTCGATCGGGCTCGACGACCTCCAGGCCAGCGGGTACGGATTCCAGGTGGAGATGACGTATCGAGCGGTGCGCGCCGGACTCGGCGTGGTCGAGATCCCCATCGCGTTCCGTGACCGCGTCGCCGGCCAGTCGAAGATGGATGGGCGCGTCGTGCTCGAAGCGTTCCGGCTGGTGACCACCTGGGGCATTCACGACCTCGTCACGCTCCATCGCCGACGGCGCGCCTACCGCACCGCTCCGTAGCGATACCCGGTGGGTACCGTGCCGTGATTGCTACGATTCGACCGCCCATGTCACGTCCCTCGCCACTCTCGACTCCGGTGGGACGCTTCGCCGATCGACTGCTCGAACGAGACCTTCCGCGCCTCGACGCGACACGACGCCGCGACGCGGTCAGGTTCATCGAACGTCGAGTCGACGGTCTGCCGTCGTTCACCCGCTTCGGGGTCGTCGTGATCGGCCAACTGATCGACATGGTACGGCGCGTGGCCGGACCGGACCGCAGTGTCGATGTTGCGATCGGCGTTCGTCTCCCGCTGCTGGCCGAGTACCCGCGCCTGGTTCGCTCGCTCGGATACAGCTACATCTGGGAGACCTGGCCCCAGACCGACATCGACGGGTCCGAGCGATGATCGAGCGCCATCACGACTGCGACGTCCTGATCATCGGTTCAGGCGCAGGCGGTGCAACGACGGCGGCCACGCTCGCCGAGGCCGGCCACCACGTGATCGTGGTCGAAGAAGGCGCCTGGGTGCCGCAGGGATCGGTCACCGCGTTCTCGCTCGAACAGATGGATCGCCAGTACCGCTCCGGTGGTGTGACCGTAGCGCTCGGTCTCCCGTCGATCGCCTACACCGAGGGTCGATGTGCAGGCGGCGGCACCGAGGTCAACAGCGGTCTGTACCGTCGACCGCCGGGCTACACGCTCGATCGCTGGCGCAACGACTACGGCATCGTCGACTTTGCCACCGATGACCTCGAGGCCATCTGCGACGAGGTCGAGACGGCACTCAGCGTGCAGACCGTCCCCGGCGAACAGACTGCGGCCAGCGAGATCCTGGCGCGTGGCGCCGCGGCGCTGGGATGGGATCACGACGAAATCCCTCGCTGGATGACCTACCCCGCGAGCGGCCGCGCCGTCGACGGTCGGCGCCAGAGCATGACCGAGACGTATCTGCCCCGCGCGACCGCGGCGGGTGCGAAGCTCCTCACCGAACACCGCGTCGACCGGATCATCGTCGACGGCGCGCGGGCGCTGCGCGGCGGAGCTGACGTCGACATCGGAGGGCGAACAGCCCGTCACCATCAGCTTTCGTGACGTGATCGTGTGCGGCGGGGCGATCCAGACACCAGCCGTCCTGCAACGGTCGGGTGTCCGCCACCGTGTGGGTCGCACACTGGCCGTCCACCCGACGGTCAAGCTCGCCGCCCGCTTCGATGGTCACGTCAACACGCCCGACGACGTCGCGGTGATCCAGGTCAAGGAGTTTGCACCCGAGATCTCCTTCGGCGGCTCCGCGAGCCATCCCGGCCTGGTTGCGTTGGCGCTGACCGACAACTGGCGCGACTTCGGACACGCGATCACGTCGTGGCCCGAACTCGTCGTCTACTACGCGGCCATCACCAGCCAGGGCCGAGGGTGGGTGCAGGTTGTTCCGGGTTTGCGAGACCCGATCGTCACCTACCGACTGACCCGCACCGACCGCGCCCTCCTCGGACACGGACTCGCCCGCCTGGCCCTCGTGATGCTGGAGGCCGGCGCGTTGGAGGTGTATCCGTCGTACCAGGGCGCTCCCGTGGTTCGCACCCGCAACGATCTGGCGGCGATGACCGCATCGTTCGCTGCCACGAAAGCCAGCGTGATGACCGTCCATCTCTGCTCGACCGCTCCGATGGGCGAGGACATCCGTCGCTGCGCGACGAACAGCTTCGGACGGGTCCACGGGTCCGAGAACCTGTACGTCAACGATGCGTCGCTGCTGCCCGACGCCCCCGGGGTCAATCCGCAGGCGTCCGTCATGGCGATCGCGTTGCGCAACGCCCGGCGCTTCGTCGACGAGAGGTCGGGATGACACGAACCATGCGCGCCGTGCCCGACACGACCGTGATCACCGGCGCCACCGGTTGGCTCGGTTCGGGCCTGGTCGCCTCGATGCTCGCCACCGATGGCATCGCCTCGCGGCCGGGTCATCTGCGCCTGCTGGTTCATTCGGCGAAAGACGCTGCGACCGTCGCACCGTCGGATCGTGTCGAGGTCGTCGTCGGTGACGTCACCCGTCCCGACGATGTCGAGCGTCTCTTCGACGGCCTCGACGGCCCCGACGGTGTCGTCGACGTGATCCACACCGCCGGCGTGATTCATCCCACCACCATGGCTGACTTCGAGGCCATCAATCACCGTGGCACGACGAACGTGCTCGCCTCGGCCGCACGCGCCGGCGTCCGTCGCATGGTTCACGTCTCCTCGAACAGCCCGTTCGGCACGAACCCGTCCCGATCCGACACGTTCCGCAACGACGAGCCCTACCACCCGTACCTCGGCTACGGCACCTCGAAGATGCACGGCGAACAACGGGTGCTCGAGGCTGTCGACCGCGGACTCGATGTCGTCATGGTGAG
This sequence comes from Ilumatobacteraceae bacterium, assembly GCA_963774765.1. Lineage (GTDB taxonomy): Bacteria > Actinomycetota > Acidimicrobiia > Acidimicrobiales > Ilumatobacteraceae > Sva-07. The sequence goes on along the minus strand of CAVZGP010000009.1, from coordinate 280,198 downwards.
GCCACCGTGGTTCTACGGCCCGCACCAGCCAGCGCGTCAGACCACGTTCTTCACGATGATTCGCACCGGGCGATTCCCGGTGCTGGGCGACGGAGGCCAGCGCCGCTCGATGGCCTACGTCGACAACCTCGTACAGGGGATCGTGCGCGCCGAACTCGTCCCGACCGAACCCGGCCTCGGTTGGTGGATTGCAGACGCTCGCGCCTACACCGTGCGCGAGATCGTCGAAACGGTCGGGCGGGCGCTCGGTGACGAGGGCTACGAGGTCGCCCCGAACCGGTTCCGGTTGCCGAACGTGGCCGGTGACGTCGCTGAGCGCATCGACCGGGTGCTGCAACGCAACGGGCGCTACAACCAGCAGTTCCACGTGCTCGGCGAGATGAACAAGACGATCGCGGTCGACATCTCCGCCGCCCGACGCGACCTCGGCTACGAGCCGGACATCGAACTGTACGACGGCATGCGTCGCAGCATCCAGTGGTGCCGGACCCAGGGGATCGAACTGTGAGCCTCGTCCTCGTCACCGGGGGCAGCGGCTACTTCGGGTCGTTGCTCGTCGACCGTCTCCGCAACGACGGCCACCAGGTACGGATCTTCGATCTCAACGACGCGGCCGACCGCGCCGGCGACGTCGAGTTCATCCGCGGCGACATCCGCGATCGCACTGCGGTGCGCGACGCCGTCGCGGGTGTCGACATCGTGATGAACAACGTCGCCCAGGTCCCGCTCGCCCGGGATCCACATCTCCTGCGGTCGGTCAACGTCGATGGCACGCGCCGACTGCTCGACGCCTGCCGCGACGCCCGGGTGGCCAAAGTGGTACACACTTCCTCCAGTGCCGTGTTCGGCGTGCCCGAGTCGAATCCGGTGCTCCCGTCGACGATCCCGTCACCGATGGAGGCCTACGGCCACGCAAAACTGGCGGCCGAATGGGCCTGCCTCGACGCCGCCCGCCAGGGGCTCGACGTCTCGATCGTGCGCCCCAGAACCATCCTCGGTCATGGGCGCCTCGGCATCTTCGGCATTCTGTTCGACTGGATCGCCGACGGCAGCGACCCGGTGGTGCTCGGTGACGGGACCAACCGCTACCAGTTCGTGCATTCCGACGATCTCGCCGAGGTGTGCCTCCGCGCGAGTGCCCGTAACGGACCAGGCGTCTTCAACGTGGGGACCGATCGTTTCGCCACGATGCGCGAGACACTCGACGCGTTGTGCCAGCACGCAGGAACCGGGGCATCGGTGCGGTCGGTACCGGCGATGCCCGCCGCGGCGGCGATGCACCTGAGCGCCCGGTTGGGCCTCACGCCGTTCGCGCCGTACCACTGGCTGATGTACGCGGAATCGATGTGGTTCGATCTCGAGCACCTGCAGGAGCAGTTGGACTGGACCCCGACGTGGTCGACCAATGCGATGTTCGCGCAGTCCTACGACTGGTTCGTCGCCAATCGCTCCGCCGTCGACGACGCAGCGGCCTCGCACCACCGGCGCACCGCACGCCAGGGGGCGCTGACGGTGGTCAAGCGGATGTCTGGCGTGCTCCCCCGGGCCCGATGAGCAACGGGGCCGGCGCCGTGCAGCGTGGGGCCGCCTGGTTGCGATCTCGCTCGGCCGCCGTGTCCGTCGCCGTACTAGCGCTCTTGGCCTACGTCCCGGCGCTGACGGCCGCTCCGGGACGGATGCCCGCCGATTCCAAGCTCTACATCTACTTGAATCCGGGCCGCTTCCTCGCCGACAACGTCTCGTCGTTCGACCCCCGTCAGTTCGCCGGCTGGGTGCCCCATCAGCACATCTCGTACCTCTGGCCAGCGGGCCCGTGGTTCTGGATGTTCGAACAGCTCAGGGTTCCTGACTGGATCGCCCACCGGCTGTGGATCGGAACGCTCCTGCTCGTGGCCGGACTCGGCGTGCGCTGGATGGCGCGAATCATCGGCCTGACCGTCACCGCAGCACTGATCGCAGCGTTCGTCTACCAGCTGTCGCCGTACATCCTGCCCTACGTCTCGCGTACCTCGGTCCTGCTGCTGCCGTGGGCCGGTCTCGGCTGGATCGTCGGACTCACGGTGCTGGCCGCCCGACGCGGCAGGTGGCGATTCCCTGCCGCGATCGCCCTCGTCGTGTTCACCGTCGGCGCGGTCAACGCCACCGCGCTCGCGATGGTCATCCCGGCGCCGGTGCTCTGGCTCGTCCACGCGGTGTGGAACCGCGACATCACGTGGCGTCGGGCAGTGGCAACGGCGGCGCGAACGGCCGCGTTGTGCCTGGCCGTCTCGCTGTGGTGGATGACGATGCTCGTCATCCAGGGGCGCTCGGGAGCCGACGTGCTCGCGTACTCCGAATCGCTTGCCTCGGTGTCGTTCACGTCCACCTCCACCGAGGTCGCCCGCGGGCTCGGCTACTGGCTCTTCTACATCCGCGATTCGTACGCCGCGACGACCGCTGCATCGCTCGACTACCTGATCTCGCTGCGGATCATCGCCATCGGTGTCGCCCTGCTCGGTGTCTGCCTGGCTGGATTGATTGCCACGACCTGGGTACACCGTCGGTACGCGGCGTTGCTCGTGGCGGCCGGGGTGGTGCTCGGCGTCGGTGTCCACCCGATCGACGATCCGTCCCCCGTCATGAACCTGCTCGTCGGCGACGGCGAGGGCGGTCTTGCTCTGGCGCTGCGCAGCAGCACCCGTGCCGTCCCGGTCATGCTGCTGGGTCTCGCCCTCGGTGCGGGCGCGTTGGTGGCATCGACCCAACGGATCTCGATTCCCTTGCGCGGCGGGTCGATGCGGCATCGTGTTCGGGTCGGCACCGTGGTGGCCATCGTGGTCGCGGCGCTCGCCGTGCTCAACCTTCCCGCACTGCGCACGGGCGGATTCGTCGACCCGGCGCTGGAACGCGACCAGGATCCACCACAGGCATGGCTCGACGCCACCGCCCGGCTCGACGACCTCCCCGACGGCTACCGCGTGCTGCAACTCCCCGGCGGCGAGTTCGGGGCCTACCAGTGGGGCTACACGGTCGACCAACCGCTTCCGGCGCTCACCGAGCGGCCCGTTCTCACCCGCGACCTGCTGCCGCTCGGCAGCCCGGCGGCAATGGATCTCGTCTTCGCACTCGACGACCGGTTCCAGGACGGCACCGTCGACGTGGCAGCGATCGCGCCGATCGCCCGTCTGCTCGGCGCCGACACGATCTGGGTCGTCAACGACATCTCCTACGACCGCTTCCGACTCCCGCGCCCTGAGGTGGTCGACGATCTTCTCACCGGCGATGGGGCCGCCGACGCGGGGCTGCTCGCACCCGAACGCTTCGGGACGCCGGCGCCGATGGGCACCGCGGTCGAGATGATCGACGAGCAAGCGCTCGGTGACTCGCGCATCGGCCGAGCGTTGTCGCCTGTTGCACTCGTCGGCATCGACGACCCCGTCCCGACCGTACGGGTCAAGGACACCACCATCGTGCTGTCGGGCAGCGGCGACGGGATCGTCGACGCGGCCGCGGCAGGGTTGATCGACGGTACCGAACTCATCCTCTACAGCGCCTCGCTCGACGCCGCCGAACTGGCCACTGCACTCGACGGTGCTGCGGGTCTGATCGTCACCGATTCGAACCGCGATCGGGGCCATCACTGGCGCAGCTCGCAGGATGTCAACGGCTTCACCGAGACCGGTGGGTCGGAGCCCGGCGTGTTGGAGTTCGAGAGCGGCGACCAGCGTCTTGCCGTGTTCGACTCGACCGATCCGGACACGCAGACGATCGCCGTCCAGGTGGGCCCGGTGACCGCCGAGGCGAGTTCCTACGGTGAACTGTTCGCCTATCTCCCCGAACACCGTGCCGTGATGGCGATCGACGGCAACGACGCCACGAGCTGGGTGGTCGCCGATCGCGCACCGGCGAACGACGAGTACATCCGCCTCGAGGTGGCCGAGCCCGTCGATCACATCACGCTGCGCCAACCGGACACTCCAGCGGGGGCCCGATCGATCGCCCAGATCCGTGTCGACATCGATGGTCGCGATCCGATCGAGGTGACGCTCGACGAACGCTCGCTCACCGGGAACGGTCAGCGCATCGAGTTCGACGCGACGGACTCTCCGACGACGATCACGATCACGATCGTGTCGACGAGCGATCCCCAGCCGCCGATCGGCGACGCGATCGGCGCCGTCGGATTCTCCACGATCGACCTCGGCCTCGAGCCGACGCTCGAGGTCGTGCGCCCACCGATCGACGCCACCAGCACGCTCGATGTCGGCTCGGACGTGCCGGTCAGCCTGGCGTTCACGCGCCTTCGGACCGACCCCACCGACCGGTGGCGGTCCGACCCCGAGGCCGTGATGACCCGTGGGTTCGACCTCCCCGTCGATCAGGCGTTCACCACCGAGATCACCCTGCGCCTCGATCGACGGCTCGATTCGGACCGGCTCGCAGAACTGCTCGACGAGCCGGTGGTCGACAACGGTCACCTCACGGGCGTCCCGACGGCGCGAGGAGCCGCCGCGTTCGACGGCGACCCGGCGACATCCTGGGTCACGCCATTCGGACGCTCCCTCGGAAGTGCGCTGACCCTGAATGACACCGGCACCGCCGGCACGCTCGGGATCACCCAGCCCGACGGTTCGTTCTCGACGGTCACCGCGCTGCGCGTGACCGATCCGGCCGGAACACTCGACGTCGCAGTCGCTCCGGGCGCAGGCACGATCTCGATCGATCTGCCGCGTCCCGTCGACCTGAGCGCCCTCACCATCGAGATCGCTGCGGTCGATGAGCGCACCACCGTCGACCGTCGCTTCGGTGAACCGATCGGGCTTCCTGCGGCGATCAGCGAACTGACCTTCGACGAACGCTCCCCGGCGATCACACCCAGTCCCACTCTCGAAGCGACCTGCCGTGACGATCTGATCACGCTCGACGGCCGGGCGGTGGCGGTCAGCTTCTCGACGCCGACCGGCGAGGCGCTGCAGGGTGCGGCGATCGAAGCGACGGCATGCGACCCGCTGATCGCACTCGCTGCCGGCGAGCACCTGCTGAACACCGAAACCGGCGCGATCAGCGGTTTCGACGTCGACCAGTTCGCGTTCGTCGAGCCGAACGGCCCGGGCCTGGCCAGCACCGACGACACCTCGATCGACCCGACGGTCACGGTCGTCACACAGTCCGACCGGCTCCATCGAACCGTCGAGGTTCCCGCCTGTCCGTCAGGCTGCTGGCTCGTGCTCGGCGAGGGGTACAACCCGGCGTGGTCGGCGTCTGCCGACGGCGACGACCTCGGTTCGCCCCGGCTGGTCGACGGCAATGCCAACGGGTGGTGGATCGAGCCGAGCACGTCGCCCACCACGGTGGAGATCAGCTGGACCGCACAGCGCCCCCTGACCCTGGCGCTCGGTGCATCGCTCGTCGGAGTGCTCGTGATGATCGCGCTGATCGTGTTCGATCGTCGCCGCGACGACGACCTCGACGTGCTCGACGAACTGCCCCGGTTCGACCCGATCGGACGAGCCTGGCCTCGGCGCTCTGGGCTCGCCACGGCCGCCACGACGATCATCGGTGCGGGACTCCTGATCGGGTGGCCGTGGATGCTGGCGGCGGCGGTCGCCAACATCGCGCCGATGGTGCTGCGACGCAGCCGTCTGCTCGGGTGGACCGGACTGGTGCTGACACTCACCGTCGGGGCGATCGTCACGTTCGTCGTACGCGAGGAGCGACCGTTCCCGGGTGCGGGGTGGCCAGTCCGCTTCGAGTGGCTGCACGGCTGGACGCTGCTCGCGATCCTGCTGATCGCCGGCGCCACACTCTTCGCCGACGACGCCCGACGGCGAGCGCCGTGACCGGGTCCGCGTACCGCCCGGCGGTCGGCACCTACCACCCGGCGCTCGACGGTCTGCGGGCCGTCGCCGTGATCGCCGTCGTGCTGTACCACTCGGGAGCGACATCCGGGCTCCCCGGGCTCGCTCCCGGCGGCTTCCTCGGGGTGTCGGTGTTCTTCACGTTGTCAGGCTTTCTCGTGACGTCGCTGCTGCTGCGCCAACTCGACGGTGGCCTCGACATGTCGAGGTTCTGGACCAGACGCCTCAAGCGGCTCGCCCCCGCCTCGCTCGCCGTCGTCCTCGCCACGGTGCTGCTGTCATCGCGCTTCTGGAGCGGCATGCGCGCGACCGATGCGATCGCGGGAATCTTCGGGTTCACGAACTGGTACGTCATCTGGTCCGGTGAGAACGCGTTGCTGCGCACGATCGTCGGGCCGCTGGGTCCGTACTGGTCGCTGGCCGTCGAGGAGCAGTTCTACCTCCTGATCTCCGCCGCGTTCGTCCTCGCGATGCGGACCGCCCGCCCGATCCGGACCCTCAGCGTCGTGATCGTCGCCGGCTGGCTCGGTTCGGCCGCCGTGCAGGTCCTGTCCTCGGGGCCGCAGTACCGGCTCGAATTCGGCACCGACGCACGCGCCGCAGAATTGCTGGCCGGGTCGGCTCTCGCCGTCGTGCTGTTGCGCCGTCCGACGCTCCCCCACCGCTGGGCGACGGCGATGCAGCCGATCGGCATGGCAGCGCTCCTCGTCGTGGTCGCCATCGCAGCCACCACCGACTACGACCCGCCGTGGCTGCTCCACGGCGGCTACGCCCTGCTCTCGTTGGTCAACGCTGCGCTCGTGCTGTCGCTGTTGACGCCGGGTCTCCTGACACGTGCCCTGTCATGGAGTGCTGCTGTCGTCGTCGGTCGGCTGAGCTACTCGTGGTATCTCGTCCACTGGCCCGTGATCTTGATCCTCACCCCGCAGCGCACCGGCCTGGACACGTGGTCGCTCGTCGCTCTCAAGGTGGTCGTGTCGATCGCCGTTGCCGCCGCGCTGCACCACCTCGTCGAACAGCCGCTGCGGCGTGCGGAGCCCCCGCAGCGCACGGTGGTCGTCGGCTGGCTCACGGCGTCGCTCACCGTGGCCGCCATCGCCCTCGTCGTGCTCTGACTCAGTTCCCGGGCGACAACGACCCGGTCAACTCCACGCACAGGTCCGACGTCGCAGCGTCGTCCCCAACGCGTTCGGGTACGAACTCGGGTGGTAGGAACACCGTGCTGTCGCCGATGACGACGTAGAAGTTGCTGGTCACCGGATCGACGATCACTACGTAGTCGGCGGGACGCGATTCGTCGACCGCATGGTCGAACAGCACCTGGTCCACGAGGTCGACGATCTCGATGATGATTTCGTCCCCGTCGTCACGCGCCCGCACGGACCATGTGGGAGCCTCGGCCAGGACGACCGTGTCGCCGCCGTCATGCATGGTGCCGATGAACCGCCGGGTACCGAGTGCCCGTTCGAGTGCCACCCATCGACCCTGCTCGGACATGTAGACGCCGAGACAGCGAGGATCGACGGCGACCACGCCATCTCGGGGTACCTCCATGCCGGGGTCGAGAGACACGAGCGCAGGGGGCACTCCCCCGAAGACGGCGCGGTCGACGTCGTAGCGGAGTTCGGTGAAACCTGCGGTCTTGTACTCGAGGCCCCAGGTCGCCAATGACGCGTTCACCCAGACACCGAAGGCCACCAGCACCACCCCGAGGGCCCGCAGGATTCGCTGGCCCGGCAACACCAGTGCGATCCACACCCCGACCGCTCCCGCCGCGATCAGCGGTGGGAGCATGTCGATCAGGTAGCGGTTGGCGATGAAGCCGATCATGAACGTCGGTACGGCACCGATCGTCGTCGCCACCACGAGGAGCAACCACAGCCGACCTCGATGACGCAGCAACCAGACCCCGCCGAACGCCGCCAGCACGAGCAGGAGCAGCGCTGTCGTGATGATTGACGCGGCCGGCGTGATCGACTCGACGGGATAGGACCCGCGATCGGTGGCCAGCGGTCCGAAACGCACCCCGGGGATCAATCGCTCGAAGCGGATGGCGTCCGGTCGCAAGTACTGAGCGATCGTGGTCGGAAGGAATCTCAGCGAGAAGAAGCTGCCGTTGTTGCCGGCGAACCATGCGGCGCGAGTGGGATCGGTCAACGACAGCAACTGCTGGTCGCCCGGCACCGACGTGAGCGTGCCGAACTTGGCAACGTTGACGAGCGCGTGGGCGACGAACGGTGCGATGCCACCGATCAGCGCCAGGCGGCCATCACGGAATCCGTCGGCCCTGCTGCGCCACAGCAGCACCGAACCGCAGACGATCAGGCCGAGCGACACCCCGACCCCGATCGGTGCGCGGGTCAGCGTGGCCGCCATGGCGGCGGCGATCGCGCCGACCAGCGGCCGACGCCGCGCGAACCCGCCGGCCGCCCACTCGGCGATCAGCGTGAGGCCGATGACCGCCAGTGTCAGCGCCCACAGCTCGGTCTCGTGGTACACGCTCACCCAGCCCGCGGCATACAGCGCAGGCGAGCAGGCAACAGCAGCGGTGAACAGCCCCATCGCCCAACGGTCGTCGCCAAGCGGTCGACCGGCCACAACCGATTCGACGACCCGACGTCCTGCGCGAGCGAGCCTGGCCGACCACCGCAGGAGCACCACGAACGCGATCAACAGCGACACTCTGACCAACCGAGCGACGAACAGGTCGCCGAAGAGCATCAACGGCATCCGCACGATCGACAGGAACGGTCCGTAGTACAGGTAGGTCCGTCCGCCGACCACGAACCCTTCCGGCCCCGGTACGGCCGGGTCGACGGCGAGTCGCCCGCGCAGGAACACCCGCGCCTGTTCGTCGTAGAAGTCGCTGCTGAACCCGCCCCGGTCGAACAGCGTCCACGGCCGCCACGACGTGATGACCAACCAGAAGGTGATCGTGGCGACCACGGTGATCGTCATCACGACGGCCTCGGCCGATGGTCCGCTCCTCGCCGGCGCGTCGGTGCGCTCGTCCTGATCGTCGACCGGCCGCGAGTGCTGATCGACTGTCACGCCACCGGAGGATCGAGCAGGTGCGGAGCGGTCTCGAGCCTGACCACGAACTGGTAGGCGAACATCGTCGGCCACACGCGCCGGGCGATCCGGTCGAGGGCGCTCACGACGGTGCCGCCGACACCCTCGACACCGAGCACGTCGAGGGGAAGACCGGCGTAGGTCTCCGCCGTGGTGACCAGACCGGTACTGGTGAGGGTGTGGCGAAAGCTCCGACGCGTGAAGAACCGTACGTGGGTGCGGTCGAGGATGCCGCGCTGGTCGTAGTCGAACATGCCGAGAGCCGTTCGGCCTCGTGGATACCAGTGCCCGAAGTTCGGCACGCTGGCGATGATCGATCCGGCCGGCTCCATCCGCCCCGCGAGATCGACGAGCAATGCCTCCGGGTCGCGGACGTGTTCGATCACGTCGGCAGCGATGACCACGTCGTAGCCGCCACCGACCTCGTCGGGCAGCCCACCCTCGACGTCGGCCAGGAAGAACCGGTCCGTGCGCAGCTCGATGTCGTCGTCGGCCATGACGTCGACACCGGTGACGTGATGGCCCCGCCGGCGCAGCTCCGCTGCCACCCAGCCCGGCCCGCACCCGACGTCGAGGATCTGCAGCGCCTGACCGTCGGGAATCAGGTCGAGCACCATCGCGTGCGAGCTGTTCGGCGACGGCTTGTACTCGTACGGCTCGTCCTTGTGGCCGAGTTCGCCGCGCCCGAAACCAGCTTGCCCCAGTCGGTGCCGGACGGTGTCGATCATGATGTCGCGTGCGTAGGCGATGCCGTTCACCCGCGAGATCTCGTCGCCGTAATACGTGGGGATGGCGACCTCGACGATCTGCTTGTGGGTACCGAGCAACTGCAGGATGATCTCGGTGTCGAAGTCGAAGTCGTCGCTGTTGCCGACGAACGGCAGCTCTGCGAGCGCAGCGACGCGGTAGGCGCGGTATCCGGAGTGCCATTCCGACAGGCGCGCGCCGGTGATCGCGTTCTGTGCAGTCGTCAGAATCCTGTTGCCGACGTACTTGTAGCGAGGCATGCCACCGCGCAGGGCACCGCCCGGGTCGAGCATGCGCGAGCCGAACACGGCGTCGGCGTCACCGCCGACGATCGGCTGGATCAGATCACCCATCTTCTCCGGGGCGTACTGGCCGTCGCCGTGGAGCAGGACCACGACGTCCCACCCATGGTCGATCGCGTAGCGATACCCGGCCTTCTGGTTGCCGCCGTATCCGAGGTTCTTGTCGTGACGCACGATCGTGATCGGGATGTCGGCGCCGTCAGCGAGGTACCGGTGCGCCACGTCGAACGTCGAATCCGACGAGTGGTCGTCCATGACGAGCACCTCGACCAATTCGACGCGCAGTTCGGGCGGGATGCGGTCGAGCACCCACCTCAGCGTCGACTCGGCGTTGTACGCCACGACCAGCACACCAACCTTCACGTCAGCCTCGAGCCAATTCGGCGACGACCGCCTGCGTACGCATGTGGCAACACTACAAAGCTCGCGTCGACTCCGGTGTCCCCTCTACAGTGATCGGACCGTGAGTACGGACCGCGCACCGAACGAGGCTCCGAGCATGCTGGAACGCCAGCAGCTCCAGATCCAGGACCCGTCGGCACACACCTTCTGGCACTGGGTCCGGTTCGAACTCGTCACCGACGTCGTCGCTCGACGCCACGCCGACACCGTGCTCGACATCGGCGCCGGTTCAGGCATGCTCGGCGACTGGATGGCCACCGCCGCACCCGCGACCGCCTATCGGTTCGAGGAGCTGTCACCGGTACTCGATGCGGCCCTGGTCGAGCATTTCGGCACCGACGCCCGCCACGACGAATCCGCACGAATCACGAGCGACACAGTCGTGGCGCTACTCGATGTCGTGGAACACGTCGAGCAGGACCGTGCCCTGCTGGCGGATCTGGCGGCTCGGATGGATGCGGGATCCTCGCTCGTGCTGACGGTGCCGGCGCTGCAATGGGCGTTCTCGTCGTGGGACACCGAACTCGGTCATTACCGTCGATACTCGCGTCCCGCACCCGCGAACTGCTCGAACGAGCAGGTTTCGTGGTCGACGAAGTGGCCTATCTCTTCCCAGAGATGTTGCCGATGTTGCCCGTTCGCAAACTCCGTCGCGCACAGCGCGCCGATGTCGACTTCCCACAGCTGAGCGACCGGGTCAACCAACTCGGCTACCGGGTCAGCCACCTCACGGCGCGGATGCGTCGGGTCTGGCCCGCGGGGACTTCGGTCGTGGCGGTTGCCACCAAGCCCGGCGGTGATCCGTGACCGCCGGCGCGTCGGGCACCCGCTGCTGGGTCGTCAGTCCCATGCTGCGCGACACCGAGTCATTTCTCCGACTCCGCCAAGAGACGATCTCGCACTGCGCTGACGCACGCCGCGACCTCGATCTCCGATTCGTCGTCATCGACGACTCCGCGGGCACCGACACGGACATCGACGTGCTGGATGGCTTCGACGACGTCGACGTCCTGACGCCACCGTTCAATCTCGGTCACCAGCGCGCGATCGTCTACGGGCTGCGCCACATCGTTGCCGATGTCGCAGACGACGACCTCGTCGTCACGATGGACTCCGACGGCGAGGACCAACCCAGCGACGTGCCGCGCTTGCTGGCGGCACTCGACGCCGACAACGTTTCGCTGGCACTGGCCGAACGCACGAAACGATCCGAGCCGCTGCGGTTCAGGGTCATGTACGTGGTGTTTCGACTGATGTTCCGGATCCTCACGGGCACCACGATCCGCTCCGGAAACTTCGCCGCCCAGCGCGGTGATTCCCTCGCTGTCACCATTCAGAACCCGAGTTTCGATCTCTGCTACTCGTCCAGCCTGTTGGCGCTGCGGCGGCCCACGGCGACGGTCCCGTGCGCACGCGGACGTCGGTTCGCGGGGAGTTCGAGGATGAACACCTACTCCCTGATCGCCCACGGCGTACGCATGCTGCTGCCGTTCTCCGAGCGGATCGCCGTTCGCATGATGGTGGTCGCATCCTTCAGCGCGGCGGTACTCATCGCTTTCCTGATCGCCCTCGCCAGCGGGGCCTTCGGAGACTCGCTCGGGCCAGCGACCCTGAGCGCGCTCGTGGCGCTGCTCAGCATCTTCGCCGCGAGCTTCGCCGCCTTCATCGTGTTGTTCTCCGGTTTCGCACAGGCCTCCGCGATCGCGATCCAAGGGATCGGTGTCCCCGATTCGACGCGGGTGACGCCGACACGATGACGCTCGTGGACCAGAACACAGAAGCGCCGGAGACCACGAACGCGACCGAGGCAGAGCCCTCGCCGTGGATTCGCGCTGTAGTGATCGCCGTCGCCGTGCTGCCGATCGTGACATCGGTGATCCGTTCCCTCCGACGGAGTTGGTTTCCGATCGGCGACAACGCATTGCTCTACCTCCGCGCCGCCGACGTGCTCACCGAACATCATCCGCTTCTCGGCTCGTGGACCTCGGCGTCGCTGGCCGTCGGGGTCAACATGAACAATCCGGGCGCGATCTACGACCTGTTGATCTCACCGTTCGCGCTCACGCTGTCTCCTGGTCCGGGGGCCGCGATCGGCGTGGGTGTCGTGAACATCGCATCGATCATCGGGATCGCCGTCATCAGCCACCACATCGGCGGTTGGAGGATGCAGCGCTGGATGATCGTTGCCGCAGCAGCATTGTCGTGGTCGATGGGCAGCGAATTGCTGATCGACATCTGGCAGGCGAACGCGTTGTTGCTGCCGTTCCTGTTCTTCCTCGTGCTGATCGTCGGCTGCACCGTCGGTCGACCGGTCTGCGTGCCGTGGGCGGTGTTCGTCGGCAGCGTGCTGCTCCAGACCCACATCAGCTATGCGTACATCCTGAGCATGCTGGTCGTGGCGGCACTCGTCACCGCCTGGTACGTCCATCGGCCGACCAGGTCCGACGTCGTCGCTGGAGTCCGCTCACGGACCGCGCTTGTGAGCGTCGTGGTGTTCCTGCTCGCGTGGTGCCAAACGTTCTACGAACAGTTCTTCGGTGAGGGCCAGGGCAACCTCTCACGGCTCGCGACCAACTCGGGTGGAGGCGACCTGACGCTCGGTGCCGACTACGCGACGCGGATCACGAGTTCGATCATCGCCCTGCCCCCATGGTGGATGCGCTCGGGATACACGACCACGGTTCCCAACACACAACTGACACGGACGGCGACGGGCACCACGCTCGAACTGCCCACACTGCCAGGGCTGGCCATCTCGGTTCTCGCGCTCGCGGTGGTGGTCGGTGTGCTCGCCACGCTCACCGTCGCTGCTCATCGACGGGGACTTGTCGCACCCACCTGCGCGGGTGCGCTGGCGACGGCGTCGGTCCCTGCGACGGTGGTCGCGCTGAGCCTGCTGACGGTGGGACCCGTTGGTCTGTCGTCGCACCACGTGCATTGGGTGTGGCCGCTGTCGGTGTTCATCACGTTCGTCACCGCGTGGAGCGCGTCCGAGCTCTGGCTCACTCGCGGCGAGTCCGCGGACGTGCCATCGCGCTGGATGACCGTCGCTGCCGTCACGCTGACAGCGATGTTCTCGCTGGCGAACATCGGCTATCACGCGCATCCCGACGGCCCGGTCGCCGCCTATTCCACGATGCCGGCGATGCGGCGCGTCTTCCCCGAGCTGGCCGTCCTGGCCGACCACGACCCCGTGGTCTACGACACCTCGAACCTGCGTGTGTTCGAGCCCTACAGCGCCACGATGATGATGAAGATGCAGGATCTCGGCATCGAGTTCCGGGTCACCGACGAAGGGCTCGTACGCCAGCTCGGCAACAGCCGACGCGCCGACGGCACCGAGACCACCACCGTCTTCCAGCTCGAAGGCGTCGAGGCCCTCGACTACGAGGGACCAGCATGCACGATCGCCCTCGTCGAGCGCGTTCTCGCCCGATCAGGACGTCGCCATCCGAGCACTCAGCGAACGGCTCGCTGACGGCTTGGCCGATGGATCGCTCATCGTCAATGAGTTCGCCCTCGACGAGTCGGACCCGATCGACCAGCTGGCCGTTGCACGCGAAGGCGATCTCGGCGCCGCCTGGTTGCTGGTGATCGATGGATCGCTGGCCCGGTGGGTCGACGAGGGACATGCCACGACGGCGCCCGGTTCCGACGTCAGCGATGACCTCGCCGCCGACATGGACCTCGTGATCCGGTGGATGGTCTCGACCTACGGCTTCTTCGCGGAAGGGCCCTGGGATTGCCCGGGGTGACCCCGCACGTCTACTGGATCAGCGACGAGGATCGGCGCGGGATCTCACACAACGTCCGCTCGAATTCACGCAGGCAGACCCCTCTGCTTCGACGGCGCAAGGCCATCGAAGACGGCCTTCGCCGCCGGATCTGCGTCAAGAAATGGTGGTGAGTTTCGGATGCGGCTGGATCGTGCGGTCGCTCCGATCGACGCCGATCGTGACATCGATCGCTTCACCGATTCGTTGCGGCGAATCGGTGAGCATCTGCATGTTCACGTACATGCGCCAAGCACCGCGGAACCTCACGAGGGTCTGTTGATACGGCTTCTCGTTGATCGTGTCCCGAACTGGGATCGGACCCTTCGAACGACCGGCCTCTCGAAACACGCCGTCCAGCACTGCCGGCGGGACGGGTACGAAATGGGTTCCCATCGATGATTTCGAGCTGTGCGGTGAACCTGGCGTCGAGCCCCACCCGGCGACTCCATGCCTGGGTCGAGCGTCGACTCGATCACGCCGTTGTCCTGAGTGCGGTGGTCCCAGGTTGAACGAAGTGAGCTCGCCGGGTTCGTCCGCGCCATCGACGACGCGCCTGTTGCGCCGGTCGTGGAGGCGCCCGTGGCCCGCCTCGACGCGATCGCCACGATCGGGCTCTGTCATCTGTCGCTGTGACGGCACACCACCACGTTGTCTGGCGGTGAATCGCAACGGATCAAGATCGTGCGCCCCTCAACTCGAGCCTGACGTCGATGACCCACGTGATCGACGAACCCACCGTCGGGCTCCACCCCACCGACATCGACGCCATGACCGAACTCCTCGAGCGTCTTCGCGACGTCGGCAACAGCGTGATCGTCGTCGAGCACTCCCGAACCGGCACACCTGCGCACCCGAGGTTCCGGCGATGGGGCACAGAACGTGAGCGCCGCGTACGAGCGGGTGCAGAAGTCCACCAGCTGCGCGAGAGAAGTCGATCGTGTCAGCTCGAGCGATCGACGAAACCGGCGGCCCAGCCTTCGAGGAAGCCCACCAGTTCCGGGCGGCTCGCGCTGCGGGCGTTGCGCACGAAGAACCCGGAGGCGGCGCAGCCGAGCACCAGCGACTCGCTGTCGTCGAGGCCCAGCGCGAGCCCGAGACAGAAACCCGCGTTGAAACGGTCGCCCGCACCGGTGCTCTTCTTCGTGTCCGCGCTGTACGGACCCGGTTGCACGGATCCACACTCAGCGGCCGCGCTCACGGCGAACGGCACCCGATGAATCACCACGCGGGCGACGCCGAACAGATCACGAAGGGCGAACGCCTGCTGCAATGTCTGCTCCGGCGTGGCGTCGGCCGGAGCGGATGACACATGGTGCGCCCGGCAGAGCACGTTCGCCTCGTTGCCATTCAAGCCGAGCGTCACCGGCCCCACCGGCTCGAACTCCTGCAGGATGGCCGCCATGTCTCGAATGTCCGCCACCGAGCGGGTCGACGGGTCCACGAGATCGATGAAGAACGCTGGGCGGTGAGTGAGGAGTGAGAACACCTCGCTCTGGAGCAGGCGCCACACCTGCGTCATGAACGGATAGAGGCTCCAATCGGTCAGAGCGATGACCTGTGCAACCTCACAGGCAGCGGTGTACGTCCCGTCTCTGAGGCGTTCCCGAACGGCGTGCGGCGTGAACTCCGCGAGTTGTTCGACGGCGCTGAACATCAGCTTGCCGTCGTTGAACTCGAACGCCAGCGTTCGCCCCGGCTCGGGGCCCCAGGAAGAGAAGCCGTGGCACTTGACGGCGATGTCGCTGAAAGCCGGATGTGGCGGTTCGCCGATCGTGGCAAAACAGTCCACCGTCGCACCGAGACTCGCCAAGCCATCTGCCAGGTTGACAGCGCAGCCGCCCGGTTGGACGGCCGTGACGACGATTTCGCGCAGGCTGCTCTGCCCAGCGGCGGCAGCGATCATCGCTGCGAAGGTGCCGATGTCCGGCACCGGCGCGAAGTCATCCAGTGTCCTGCGCTCACCCACCACGGAGATCATCTCGTCCACGAAGCCGTCGAAACCCGTCACGACGCGGCAGTCCCGCGGGTCAGCGATCGAGACGCGGCGAGCAGTTCCCAGGAAATCCATCTTCACGAGGCCGAACCGTTGAGGATGTTGGCGAACCTGGGGTCGAGGCGTTTCATGACGGATCCATGACCTTCACTCGATCAGGCCACCATCGGATTTCGAAGGTCGGGACGTGGCGATTCAGGCATGTGTAGTCCACCTCGACGCAGCACACCACGCCGCACGTGGCGAAGCCGACGGCGTGCTGGAACGCGCAAACGAGGTCCATCCGACGTGTGCGACTGCTCGACGCGGGATGAATCAGGCGAAGCATCGAGCACGGCGGTCATTCTCGCGTGCGGAGGCGTGGCGAGTGGGGTCGAACGCGACGCTGATCGCAGCGAGCAGATCACCTCTGCCGGCGGCGCCCTGCTCATCGTCGTCAGCGAGGTCACTCAACGCGAGGGTGCTGTTCCGAAATTCGGGAGTGCACGGGAATCCTCGTCGCATGCCTACTGGGTCACTCCGGCCGGCCCGATGAACACTGCGGTCTCCTGACCGAGAGAGAGCAGACGGTCGACATTGGTGGCCAGCGCCGGCGCCAAGCGCGTGTCGACCAGCACACCGAAGAGGTTCGAATCGACCAGGTCGACCAGGTCGTCGAGACCGGCAGCCTCCAGACCGTCGATCAGTTCGAGTCGAACCTCGTCGTACTCGGCCTGCTGCGCTGGTGTCTTCGGCTCGACCGAGGCCACTTCGACCATTCGAGGGTCGGACCGCCACTGCTCGACATAGCTGCCCGTGGCGAGCACGATCTCGGCAGTCGCGTCGTCGATTGCGATCACCCGGTGG
Organism: Ilumatobacteraceae bacterium; assembly: GCA_963774765.1. Lineage (GTDB taxonomy): Bacteria > Actinomycetota > Acidimicrobiia > Acidimicrobiales > Ilumatobacteraceae > Sva-07. The sequence goes on along the minus strand of CAVZGP010000009.1, from coordinate 263,223 downwards.
GATGTCACCGGCACCCGCCAGGATTCGTAGACGCCGACATCGAGGCCGGCCCGCTCGAGCTCGTTGACCAATCCGTAGCCCTGACTGCCGAAGAAGTACGCATCGGTCCAGGTGACTGCGTAGGTGGCATCTTCACCCATGGCGTCACCGACGCCATCTCGAACTGCCTCGATGGTCGGGTCGACGAGCACACCGAAGGTCTCGCCGAGTCGCTCCTCGGGGTGATCGGTGTCGGGGGCGACGAGCGTGGTGGCGAGCGTGCACACCACAGCACCGCCAGCGATCGCGGCGACGAGCGAGCGACGCGACGGGCGGTCGGGATCAGCCGAACGCGACCGCACCCAGGCAACGCCAGTCCACGCCACGGCCACGAACAGCAGCGTCGTCGTGCCCCACGCCCACAGCGTGAGGTAGTACCAGATCTTGCCGAAGATGCGCATCATCGATGCCAACGAGACGAGCAACGTGATGAACACAGTGGCATGGAGCAACACGAGCGGACTGCGCAGGGGACGTTTGGCCGCCAACCGCACCGCGACGATCGCGCTCACGATCCAAACGACGACCACGATCACGCCGGGCCAGATGGCCCCGGACGGGTCGAGTCCGGCCTCGACGAACGAGCCGGTTCCCGTCAACAGCCCGCCGTAGGCCTGGACGATGTCGAGGTGGCGCAACAGCAACTCGATGCCACCGATCAGTCCGATGGTCTCCTCGGTCGGTGCGGTGAAGTGGTCGATCAGCCGCCGGATGTTGCCCGGATCATGGCGGAGCTGGTCGATCACCGGTGCCAGCCACATCACCGCGAAGATCCCCGCCGTCCACACCAGCGGCGCCACGAACGGCGGGCGGTCGTCGGCCCGCCAGGCCCGCACCACCACGACGAGCGTGGCTCCCACACCGATCGCTCCGGCCATCACCAGGTACGGGATGTGGGTCTGTGCTGCGAACGTCGCCGCGATCACCAGTGGGATCAGCATCGAGTGATCGCCGATCAGCACCGACCAGGCGGCCAGCAACACCACGATCCAGGCCAACAGCGGAAGGTATGGATTCCACGGCTGCACGAGCACCGTCAGCCCGTACCCGCGCACCAGGACGCCAAGAAGTGCAGCGACCGTGACCAACCCGAGCCGACCAAGTCGGCGCTGTCCGATCCACAGTGCCACCGACATCCATGCGAGCTGCACCAGCACGGTCGCGAACTCCATCGACCACGCCGAACTCCCCGAGAGTCGATAACCCGGGGCCAGCAACCAGAAGCTGATCGGTCCGGGGTGGCTCCCCTGGTCGGGGAACGTGCCGATCCGCCCGGGCAGCCCGATCAACGGCGTCTGTCGTGAGCCCACGTCGCGGAGCCGCAACTCGGTCATGGCGAGGTCGAGCACCGGGTACCAACGTCGCCCGGCGAGCGAGAGCAGTGCAACGATCAGTGGGAGTCCGACGGCGAACGTGGCCGCCACGATCGGCCACACGCGATGCCAGCGCGTGACTTCGGGCGTGTCCGGCGTCGTCGGCGCGATCGTCGTCGGCGTCGACATCACCGGCGCAGTCGGGCGGTGAGCCTGCGGACCCGATCCGCCATCCCCCACCGGGTCACCAGCAGCATCGATTCGACGATGATCCGACCCGACATCTTCGACTTGCCCCGGGTGCGGTCACGGAACACGATCGGGCGCTCGACGACCGTGGCGCCGCTGGTGGTCAGCCGGCGTACGAGTTCGGTGAGGAACGCGTATCCCTCTGCAGACGTGGATGTCGGGTCGATGCCCGCAAGAGCAGTGGCCCGATACGCGCGATATCCGCTCGTGCAGTCTCGAGCATCGACGCCGAGGATCGTGCGGGTGTACGCGTTGCCCCATTTCGACAGCAACTGTCGCCGGATGGGCCAGTCGGTGGTCCCCCCGCCGCGTACGTACCTCGACCCGATCACGAGGTCGGCGCCATCGGCGATCACCTCGACGAACTCGGGGATGCGTGCCGGATCGTGGGAGAAGTCGGCGTCCATCGAGACGATCACGTCGTAGCGGTGCATCACCTCGGCGAAACCCTCCCGGTAGGCGCTGCCGAGACCCGCCTTGCCGGGGCGATGCATGACCTCGATGCCGCCGAGTTCGGCCGCACATTCCTCGGCGATCTTGCCGGTCCCGTCCGGGCTGTTGTCGTCGACGACGAGGACGTCGGTCGATGGCGCCGCGTCACGCACCGCTCGGAGGAACAGGTCGATGTTCTCGGCTTCGTTGTAGGTCGGGAGCACCACCACGCTGCGCATGTCGCCCGGCAGGTTACTGCCCACGGCACGCGACCCTGTGGAGCACGCGCGTGACTCCGAGCGCGCTCTCGTCCCAGGTCATCGACTTCGTGCGTTCCCGAGCGGCCGCGCCGAGTCGTTCGCGCAGCCCGTCGTCGTCGAGGACCCGCACGATCGCCGCCGCGAGCCCGTCAGGCTCGGCGAGGATCCCCGTCACCCCGTCGACCACGCTGCTGCGATGCCCGCGGATGTCGGTGGCCACCGCCGGTGTGCCGCAGCCGGCCGCTTCGGTCAGGCTCAGCCCCCAACCTTCGGCGAGCGAAGCACTCGCGACGATCCACGACCGTTGGTAGATCGCGACGAGGTCCTCGGGGGCGACGTGGCTGGCGAAGGTGACCCAGCCGGTGGCGTCGGCGCGTACGACCTGGGCCTCCAACTCGGGGCGTTCGGGTCCGCTGCCGACGATCGTCATCGTCAGCGACGGGATCTGTCGCTGTGCCTCGACGGCCGCGTCGACGAGTAGCGACAGCCGTTTCACGGGGGCGAGACGGGCGACGGCGACGATCGACGGGTTGGACGTCCGCTCGCCACCCGGGCGGAATCGAGGATCGGTGCCGTTCGGGACTGCGGTGACGAGTTCGGGTCGAAAACCCAGCTCCAGCAGTTCGTCGCGGGTCGCGTCCGACGGCGTCACCGTCGGTGTGCGTCGATAGAAGGGTGGCGCGACCCGGCTCTCGAGCGCTCGTCCGAGCGCAGCGAGTGGGCCCGGAAGGATCTGGTCCCACATCGGGCCGTGGACGTGGTGGAGGACTGTGATGTGTGGTCGACGGCACCACACCGGCGAGAACCACGGCACGCCGTTCCAGATCTCGACGAGCGCGTCGTACGGTCCCATCGAGCGTGTGAGCTCCGACGCGATCGTTCGAGGGAACACCGAGTACCGACTTCCTCGCCGCACGACCTCATAGCCGTTGCGACGCGCCGTCGCCGGTAGTCCGCGAGCGGCCGAGGTTCGGTGGAGCACCTCGAGGCCCGCTTCTGCCCACCGACGCATGAACTCGTCCGCGTGCACTTCCGAGCCTCCTGCATCCGGGTCGTCGAGATCGCGCCACGCGAGCGTGTGGATGCGGCGGATCCCGTGCGCGATGAGGTCGTGCGCGTAGAACTCGAGCGTGTCGGCATCGGGTGCCGGAGAGGACATGGGCACGACGATAGGCCCCGTTGTGCTGCCTGCAGTGGGTACCATCTCGGCGCTTGCTCGATCTCGACACCACCCCCGTCGCGGACTCCGCCACCGTCGTTGCGCCGTCGGCGGCGACGCCCTTCGTCACTGGCGGGCCGCTGCGCTGGTCGGCGCGTGGCACGATCTCGGTGGCGGTCCTGTTGGGGTTCTGCCTGCTCCCCGTACGCGGGCTCTACCGGGCGACGGGTTCATCGATGGAGGAGGGCTTCATGCTCGTCTTCCCGAAACTCGTCCAGCAGGGCAAGCTCCCCAACGTCGACTTCTTGCACCTGTACGGACCTGGGTCGCTCGACATGCTGGCGCTGTGGTACTGGATCTTCGGCTACACGCTCGAGGCCGAGCGCACGTTCGGGCTCCTGCAGCACCTCGGGATCATCTTTGCGATCTATGCCCTGACACGCGCGTGGGGTCGCACGATCGCGATCGGCGCCGGCACGATCGCTGCGCTCTTGATCATGACCCCGATCGGATTGTCGGCGTTGGCGTGGCACGGCGCGCTGGCCTTCGCGATGTGGGCCATCGTGTTCGCTCTCCGCGCCCGCAACACACAGCGGACGTTCGACTGGGCCGCCGCTGGGCTGCTCGCCGGGCTCGCGCTCACGTTCCGGCCCGACATCGTGCTGGCGTTGAGCTCTGCGCTGCTCTGTGCGGTGTGGATCCATCGCCGACGCGGCCTCAAACCACTGATCCTCGCCGCGGTCATCGGACTGCTGCCGATGTGGATCCATCTGATCGTGGCCGGTCCGGTCGACGTGATCAACGGCATCGTGCTCGATCCGGTGTTCCGGCTACGAGCCGGACGTGAACTGCCCACACCGCCCTCGTGGGGCGTCGTCGACGGCGCACTGCAGGCGATCGCCGAAGGTGACCCCCCGTGGTGGAACCTGCCGGCGTTGCAGGCGAGTCATCAGCTCTTCTTGTGGTTCTTCGCCGTCGTCATCATCGCCATCGCCGTGCCCGCGTGGGCCTTCTGGAAGCGACGCCGCGGTGCCGCCGACGAGCACAACATGGTGCTCCTGGCGGCAGGGATCCTCGGTCTCGGCATCGTTCCACAGGCATTGCAGCGTCCCGACTCGACGCACCTGGCCTGGGTGGCGATCGGCTCATGGCCGCTGCTCGCCGCGGCGATCGTCGACGCCTGGAGCCGACGGTCCTCCAAGCCGTCGTGGGTGCCGGCGGTGGTCGCCACCAGCGCTCTGCTCGCGCTGATGCTGGTGATCGCGCCGTTCTACACGTACCGGTCGTATCTGCTGCAGACCAGGGTGTCGGTCGGCGACGTACCGTTGCCGTTCCTGGTCGAACGCGACGGGCGACGCTTCTGGTTCTCGGACCCGCTGGTCGCGTCGTCGTTCAACGACATGATCGTCGAGCTCGACGCCCTCACCGAGCCGGGTGATCGTCTCGTCGTCGGTCCCGCCGACCTCAGCCGCACGATCTACAGTGACGTGTCCATCCACTACCTGTTCCCCGAACTCGATCCGGCGACGTACTACATCGAGATGGATCCGGGCCTCGCTGACGAGGCCGGCTCGGGTCTGGCCGAGGACATCGAGTCGGCCGACTACCTCGTGTTGACCAATGTCTGGAGTGGCTGGATCGAGCCGAACACCACAGCCGAACGGCGCTCGCAGGAGGCCAATCAGGCTGTTGCCGACAACTTCTGTCTGATCCGCACATTCGAGGAGAACCTGGTGATGATCTTCGAGCGATGTGAGGGTGGTGGCGGCGTCAGCCCGGCTGACGTGCCCGGCAGGTTCCCGCTGATCCCCGTCGACTTCGGCGACGATCCCGAACCCTGACGTCGAGGCGTCAGCGATCCAAGCGGCGCCAGATGGGACCCGGCACGAAACGGAGGATCCCGAAGACCCACCGCAGGATGCCGGGCGCGTACACGACATCGGCGCCCTTGCGGAGGCCCTTGACGGTCGCATCGGCGACGGCGTCGGCGTCGACAGCGAACGGTGCCTCGTCCAGACCCGCCGTCATCGACGAACGGACGAATCCCGGCCGCACCGTCAGCACCCGGGCCCCACTGCCGTGCAGGGCGTGGCCGAGGCCGGTCGAGAACGCATCCTGAGCGGCCTTCGTCGATCCGTAGACGAAGTTCGACGGCCGGGTTCGCAACCCGGCGACGCTCGAGAGCACGATCAGCGTGCCGTGGCCCTGCGTGCGCAGCCGGCGCGCGACCGCCAGCCCGCTGCTGACCGCGCCGACGTAGTTCACCTCGGCCAGTCGGGCGGCGGCCACGGGGTCGTCGCCGTCATCGGCACCGAGTTGACCGAAGGCCTGGATCACGATGTCGAGGTCGCCGTGCTCCGCGGCGAGCGACTCGATGAAGGCCTCGTGCGTTGCGTGCGAGGTGGCGTCGAATGCGACGGCCGTGACCTGGGCGTGGTCGGAGACGCCGGCGGTGTCGATCTCGTCCGGCCGCCGGACCGCCAGGACCACTCGTTGCAGCGTAGGTGCGTCGAGTGCCCGGACGATCGCCCTCGCGATGTCGCTGCCACCGCCGAGCACGACGATGGTCTGTGGTTGTTGCAACGCGTTCTGCACGGATGTGCCTCTCGGTTCGATGTCAGATGAGTTCGAGTCGTCGGGCCTGATCGCTCGCCCACAGCCCGTCGGGATCGACGTTGCGGCGGACCGTCTGCCATTCCTCGAGGCGTGGATAGCCGGCGCGGATCACCTCTGGCGAGCAGAACGCGTCCTTGGCGAGGTAGTGACGCCCACCTGCGGCGATGACGAGTTCGTCCAGTTCAGCCAGGAGGTGGCCGAGTGATGCCACCGCCGCCGGCAGGTCGAGGGTGAGCGTCCAACCAGGCTTCGGGAAACTCAGCATGCCGCCACTCTCGGCTCCGAATCGCTTCAGGACCGCCAGGAAGCTGGCATGGCCCTCCGCCGAGACCTTGGTGACGATCGCCCGGAGTGTGTCGACGGCTTCGAAGGGGACGACGAACTGGTACTGCAGGAACCCGTGGCGGCCGTACAGCCGGTTCCAGTGCCCCACCATGTCCAGCGGGTGGAAGAACCCCGTGATCGTCTCGGTGCCGTGGTATTCGCGTGGTGTCTTGCGGTACCAGAACTCGTTGAACACCCGAACGGCTGCCCGATTGAGCATGTTGGGCACGCCGACCGGAACGCCGGGCAGCGCCGGTGGATCGAAGGCGAGCGGATCGTGGGCAGCGCGGGGCAGATACGACCGCAACTCGTCGAGGGTGGCGTGGTTTCCGCACGACAGCACCGATCGTCCGAGCGACGATCCGGTGGCGACGAGATCGATCCACGCGACGGAATAGCGGTACTGATGATCGGCCGCTTCCATCCGGGTGAGCAACTCGTCGAGGTTCGGCACGCGCTGGGTGGTGACGAGGAAGTGTCCCGTCTCGATCGGGATCAGGCGGAACGTCGCATCCAGGATCACACCGGTGAGCCCCATGCCACCGATCGTCGCCCACCACAGATCGGGGTGCGTCTGCGCGGTGATGTGCGCGACGGTGCCGTCAGCGAGCAGCATCGTCATGGCGGTGACGTGGGTACCGAAGGAACGATCGGCGTGATGCCCCTTGCCGTGGACATCGCTGGCGATGCATCCGCCCACGGTGACGAATCGGGTGCCCGGCGTCACCGGCACGAACCAGCCCTGGGGAACGATCTCTCGAAGGAGTACGTCGAGGTTCATGCCGGCGCCCACCGTGACGGTGCCGGCGACGTCGTCGATGGCGATCGGCGAGGCGTCGCTGTCGATGCACAGCACCGTGCCGCCGCCATTCTGCGCGGGGTCGCCATAGGAACGGCCGAGCCCGCGTGCGATGATGCCGCGCCGGGTCTCGCCGAGACTCGCCAACGCACCCGCGCTGGCCAGGTCGCCGGCGGTCGCAACGACGACCGAGGCGACGCTGGGGGCGGTGTTGCCCCAGCCGGTGAGTAGACGACGCTCGGAGATCACGCGAGCACCGAGGATACTGGCCGAGCGACGCTCAGTACGGCCACTCCGGCACAGGACGACCGAGTTTCTCGGCCAAGCGTCCGTAGCCGAGCGAGAGGACGACCTTGAGTGCCACGTTCTTGGCGAACCACGGCAGTTGGGCGAACTGGCGCCCCGCATTGCGCACTCGTGGGCCGACACCGCCGCCGAGATCGGCCCGGTAGATCGTCATCGAACGTGACCGACCGACGTAGCGGAACCTCGATCCGAAAGCGAGCGCCCGCAGGATTGCACCGGTCACGCCGATCGACGAGAACGAGTCGTGGATCAGCATGGTACCGCCGTCGGCGACCCGGACACCCCACTGTCGGATGTCGGCGAGCGCCGGCGCGTAGCGATGGGCGCCGTCGATGTACAACACCTCGACCGTGCCGTCGATCTCGTCCAGTGCCGCGTCGGAGAACATCCGAAGGTGCTCGACGCGATCGGCCACGCCGGCGCGTCGGAGATTGTCGTTGAACACCGTGTGATCGTCTGCCGCCGCGTCGGCGAAGCCCTCGAGTTCCTGTGGGCCGCGGTCGTTGCCCGCGTGCGGGTCGATGGCGATCACCCGGACCCCGGGCGCGGCGGCGCTGGCGAGCACGATGGTGGACCGCCCCCGGAAGCTGCCGATCTCGACGATGGTGTCGCCGGTCGGGCACCGGCGAGCGGCGTCGAAGAGCGCCGACGCCTGACCGGGTGTCATCCAGCCGTCGACGTCGGCGACGAGTTCCATCACCGCAGGAAGGTCGACGGGTTCAGCCTCAGGAGACATAGACGGCGAGACCATAGACGACCACCCAGCAGAATCCGAGGACGACCAAGAGGCGATCGCTCGTGAACACCTCTTCGGGGGCCGCTCCCCCGCCCTCCTCCAACACCAGGAGGTAACGCATCAACGCCATCAGCATCGGCACGATCGACAGTTCGTAGAAGGGCCAGTCACTTGTGGACGCAGCGCTTGTCTCGAACGCCCAGACGCAGTAGCTGATCAGCACGCCACCGAGGCTCACAGCCAGGACCATGCGGAGATAGTTCAGCGAGTACACCTCGAGCGTCGCGCGCGTGCCGGCGTCGTCACCGAGTTCGTTGAGTTCGGCGTAACGCTTGCCGACGACGATGAACAACGAGCCGAACATGATGCAGAGAATGAACCACCTCGACATGGGGACGTCGACGGCCACGGCGCCGGCAGCGGCACGGAGGACGAACCCGGCGGCGACGGTCACGACGTCGACCACGGGCACCCGCTTGAGCCACAAGGTGTAGGCGATCGTGATGACGATGTAGGTGGCGACCACCGCGACGGTCTGCCAGCGTCCGGTCGCCGCGGCGAGCACCAGTGCGATGATCGGAAAGGCGATGCCGGCGGCACGGGCCACCCCGATCGACAGTTCGCCCGATGCGATCGGCCGGTTGCGTTTGGTCGGATGGCGCCGGTCGGCCTCGACGTCGAGCAGATCGTTCCAGATGTAGATGCCACTCGCCGCAAAGCAGAACGACACGAACGCGATCACTGTGAGTGCGAGGTTGTCGCCCTCGTCGAGCACCCCGGCAGCGCCCGGTGCCGCGAAGACGAGGACGTTCTTGAGCCATTGCTTCGGGCGCGACTCGCGCAACAGTGCGCTCAGCACGGCATCTTCTCGTGGAGCTTCGCGCGAATTTCCATGACGTCGGTGACGGTACTGGGCGACGTCGGCGCTGTCGGGCATCTCACCGTGGCATCTCGTCGCGGCCGAGCCAGTGCGCTTCGTCCGCGTCGGCGAGCAGTTCGCGGTCACCGCGGGAATCACCGTATGCGGTGAGGTGCACCGCCGCACGGCCGCCGGCGCGACGATCGAGCCACTCGTGGAGTCGCACGACCTTCTCCGCACCGCGACAGTTCGCCCCGTCGAGCCGACCGGTCAGGATCCCGTGCTCGTCGACCTCGAGGCGTACCGCCAGCACGTCGTGCGCACCGAGCAGCTCGGCCAACGGTCGCAGGTACACCTCGAACGACGCCGACACCAGCACGACGGTGTCGCCGGCATCGAGATGGGCGTGCAACGAGTCGACGACGTCATGGCGGAGCCGGTGCTGATGGACATCACGGGCAAAGTGCACGGCGTCGGCCTCGACCACTTCGAGCGCGAGCCCCCGGAACGCGGCAGCAGCGCTGGCCGCCTTCAGGGCATCGCGGTCACGGCGCAGAGTGGCGCGCGCCAGTTCGACGGGCGAGCCGAGCATCCGAACCACGAGCGTGGGCGTTCCAGCCGTCCGTCGCAGGAACGGCACGACGCAGTCGCTGGTGGTCAGGGTCCCGTCGACATCGAATGCAGCGACACGCTGGCGCCCGACGTCGCCGGAGTTCTGATTCACGTGCGACGAGCGGGGATCGCGGCGAGCGAATCCCAGTAGCTCGGCCAACTCTTGGACACCACCGATGGTTCGACGATCTCGATGCCGTCGACGACGAGGCCGAGCAGGCCGAAGGCCATTGCCAGGCGATGGTCGTGGTGGGTGGACAGTCGGGCTCCGTGGAGCAGGTCGGTCGGTTCGATCAGCAGCCCGTCGGGTTCGACGGTCACGAGCGCCCCGGTCAGTCGCAGCTCGTCGGCGAGATCGCCGAGACGGTCGCTCTCCTTGGCCCGGATGAACCCGACGCCGGTGATTCGTGTGGGTGTGACGGCCTGCGTGGCGACCACGGCGACGGTTGGAACGAGGTCGGAGACGTCGGCCATGTCGACCTCGACGCCGCGCAGCGGTGTGTCGCGACGGCGCATCACCACGGTGTCGTGGCTGCCCTGGGTGACGAGGCATCCCATCGAAGCGAGGATGTCGACGAAGCGCGCATCGCCCTGTATCGACGCCGACCCCAACCCGTGCACGCTGACAGCACCGCCGACCATGGCGGCAGCCGCGAGCGGATAGCTGGCCGAGCTGGCATCGGGCTCGACGGTGAAGTCGGTCGGCCAGTACTCCCCCGGCTCGACGATCACGTGGCGGTCGCGCAGTTCGACCGAATCGTGGCCGAACGCCGACATGACGGCCTGGGTCATCTCGAGGTACGGCCGCGACACGAGCCCTGACGACAGCCACAGCTTCAGCCCGCCCGGGACGTAGGGGGCGATGAGCATCATCGCCGTGATGTACTGGCTCGACACGTCGCCAGGCATCACGACGGCATCAGCACGCCGCAGCGGGCCGGCGATGGTGACGGGAAGATGGCCGGCACGTTCGCCAGGCGTGACGCTGGCACCGAGCGCCGCGAGTGAGTCGTGCAGGGGTGCCATCGGGCGGTTCCGCAACGGTGGATGGCCGTCGATGGTGTACTCACCTGTACCGAGCGCGCTGAGTGCGGTGATGAATCGTGAGGTCGTGCCAGCGAGGCCGGCGTGCAGTGTCATCGGGCCCGGCGCCAGCTCGCCTGCGGTCCCGACGACGTCGGCGATGCGGTCGTCGCCGATGGTGCGCAAACCGATGCCGCAGCCGAGTTGTTCCAGGCACTCCATCATCGCCGAAGTGTCGTCGCCGGGGGCGATCCCCGTGATTTCGCTGGTTCCATCGGCGAGCGCAGCGCAGATCAAGGCGCGGTTGACGATGCTCTTCGAGGGTGGGACGTGGACGTCCGCGATCACCGGACCGTCGGCGCGCTGCACTCGGTGCAGATCGTCGCCCGGCGTGTCGACAGTGCTCACGACAACGGCTGCACGGCCGGACGGAAACCTCGCGCGATCAGCCCACCGCGGAAGAGTTCGACCATCGCCCGATCGACGAGCACGACGGCGACACCGCGGGTGCTCTCCGCGACGTGGACGACCTCGAAGCTCGCGATGTTGACGCTGAGTTCGGCAGCCAGGGTGAAGACCTCGGCGGCGGCTCCCGCGCGGTCCGGGATCGGGATGCGGACCTCGGCGAGTTCGTCGGGATGCACGACGCGGGTCGGAAGGTTGGCGCGGGCGTGACGCGCTGCGACCAGTCGGGTGTGCAGCTTTTCGCGGTCGTCGGCGTCGATGATGTCGCGCACCTCGCCGAGGCCGTCGATCAGTTGGTCGAGAACCGCGACGATGGCCGTGCGGTTCTCGGCACAGATGTCGAGCCAGATCGCCGGCCGTCCGCTCGCCACACGGGTCATGTCGCGGAAACCACCGGCGGCGAGTCGGAGCAGTGCGGCGTGTTCCTCGGCTCGCTCGCTGGCGAGACCCATCAACGTCGCGGCGGTGAGGTGAGGCACGTGGCTGACGACGGCGACGAGCTGATCGTGACGCTCGGGGCTGAGCGCCACCACCTCCGCGCCGAACGAGGCGATCACGGATGTGACCCCGGCGAACACCGTGTCGTCGCTGTCGAGGCTCGGCGTGAGCACCCAGACGGCGCCCTCGAACAGGTCTGCCTGTGCGCCGTCGATGCCGTCGAGCTCCGATCCGGCCATCGGGTGTCCACCGACGAACCGGGTATCGGCGGCAGCGGCGCAGATGGCGGCCTTCACGCTTCCGACGTCGGTCACCGCGCCGGCGGTCTCGGCGAGTGCCCGCTTGACCTGGTCGACCGCGTTCAAGACCGGCACGGCCACGAACGTGATCTCCGCGGCGGCGTCGAGACTCAGCGCGTCGACCACGCCGCGGTCGAGCGCGGCCGCAGCCGTGGTCGGATCGGTGTCCTCGCCGCTGACGTACCAGCCTCGTTCGCGCAGAGCGAGCGCGACCGAGCCCCCGATCAGTCCGAGACCGATCACGTTGGCGCGTCGCTGATCACTCACGAGGGTCGATGGTATCGGTGGCAGAATCGGCGACCGACTCGGTGAGGGCTCGCCATTCGTCGGCGCTCAGCTCGCGCCAGGCACCCGGCTGCAACGCCCGGTCGGAGAGAGGGCCGATCCGGGTGCGTACGAGGCGGGTGACCCGGTGACCGACCGCCTCGCACATCCGGCGAACCTGGCGATTCCGGCCCTCGTGGATGGTGATGCGCAAGACCCCGGGATCCGGCTGCGACACCTTGGCGGGCGCCGTGATCCCGTCGTCGAGCAGTACTCCCTCGCGCAAGGTGCGCATCGAGCCGGCCGACACCGGCGCGCCGGTCACCTCGACCAGATACTCCTTCTCGATGCCGTGCGACGGGTGCGCGATCCGGTTTGCGAGGTTGCCGTCATTCGTCAGCAGGAGCAGCCCCGCGGTGTCGACATCGAGGCGGCCCACCGAGAAAACTCGTGGTTCGAGTGGGACCAACTCGACCACCGTCGGGCGTTGATGGGTGTCGCGCGACGTGGTCACCACCCCGACCGGCTTGTTGAGCAGGTAGTACACGAAGCCCGGGCGCACTCCGATCGGTGCTCCGTCGACCTCGACGAGATCGTGCTCGACATCGACGCGACGACCGAGGATCGCGACCTCCGCGTTCACGGTGACCCGGCCCGCGGCGATCAGATCCTCGCACACTCGGCGGCTCCCGTAGCCGGTTGCGGCGAGCACCTTCTGCAGGCGCTCACCCTGGGGCAGCTCGGCGCTGCGGTGCGCCATCTGCTCCCACAGGGGAGGCTCGATCGGCCGGTCGTTCACGGGGCGGGTTCGTCGTCGGTGTCCGGGTCGGGTCCCGGTAGCGAGGGTGCGTCGGTGACGCCGGTGGACACCTCGATCAGCGGCGTGACCCGCAGCCCGATCTCGAGCGCCTCGACCACCTCGGCGCTGGGGATGAACTCGGCGATCGGTGGGAGATCGTCGAGCGTCGCCAGCCCCAACTTCTCGAGGAACGTCGCCGTGGTGCCGAACAAGATGGCCTGCCCGGGACCGCTGTCGCGCGCCACCTCGTCGATGTAGCCCCGCGCCTGCAGCGTTCGCAGCACGCCGTCGGGGTCGACACCGCGGATCGAGGCGACCTGACCCCGCGAGATCGGCTGTTTGTAGGCCACGATCGCCAGGGTCTCGAGCGCGGCACCGGACAACCGGGCGCGTTGGTCGTGCAGCAGGAATCGCTCGACGTACGGGGTGAGGTCGGGTGCCGTCTGGAAGCGCCAGCCACCGGCGATGTTGACGAGTTCGAATCCATGTCCCGCCGCGATGTACGACTCGGCGAGTTCCTCGCACCACTGCTCGACCATCACGGTCGGTTCCTCCAGCAGCTGCGCGAGCAGTTCAGCCGGCACCGGGTCGTGGGAAACCAGCACGATCGACTCGATTGCGCGCTTGTGCTCGACGACGTGTTCTTCCATCAGCCGTCGTACGCGTCGATCAGGACCGATTCGGTGTCGAAGTCCTCGCCGGCCGTCCAGCTCACCTCGATGTCGCCGAAGCGTTCGGGTTGGTCGATCTCGACGGCACCCTGCTTGTACAGCTCGAGGACGGCAAGGAACCTGATGATGACCTCGATGCGGTCGGCGAGGTCCGCGGTCAGACGACGGAACGTGATCCGTCCGATCCGCGGCAGTTCGTCGAGCAGTTCAGCGACGGCATCGGCGACCGTGATGGTGATCGGATTGACGTGGAAGAGGTCGACGACGGGAACCGGCTTGGGGGTCAGCGCCCGGATCGCGGCGTTGCGTAGACTCGTGACGCTGGTGCCCTCGAGCATGTCGGGCACGACGTCGGCGAACCGTTCGTCGGGACCGACCACACGAGGGAACGACAAATTGGCGTCGTCGGCGAGCTGCGAGAAGATCTGCGCGACGTCTTTGAACGTCTTGGCTTCGAGCAACCGGGCGAGCAGCATGTCGCGCTCTTCCCAGAGGGCGAACTCCTCGTCGAGATCGATGTCGGTCGGATTCGGCAGCAGACGCCGCGCCTTGAGTTCGACGAGCGTCGCCGCGATCAGGAGGAAACCGGTCGCGACGTCGAGGTCGAGCAGCTGCATCCGTTCGATCTCGGTGAGGTAGGCGTCGACGATGCTCGACAGGTTCACCTCGTAGATGTCGACCTGCTCGCGCAGGATCAGTTGCAGCAACATGTCGAACGGCCCCTCGTACACAGGGGTCGACACGACGGTGCCAGAGGTGGTGGTGGCTGCATCGCTGGTTGCGTCGAGGGACATCGGAGCCCAACCTACCGGAGCGCCGGTGGTGTAAACGGGTATCGTCGGCGCCCGTGGCGAACCCATCCATCAACTCGACGACGCGTGTGCTGTCGTGCATGCAGCCGACCGGCGACGTGCACCTCGGCAGCTACCTGGGTGCGTTGCAGCCGTGGGTGTCGGGCCAGCACGACTGCGACGCGTTCCACGGCATCGTCGACCTTCACGCGCTGACGGTCATCGACGAACCCGGCCTGATCGGTCGGCTGACGGTCGAGTTGGCGGCCATGTTCTTCGCCATCGGTCTCGACCCGGATGTGGCGACGGTGTTCGTGCAGAGCCATGTGCCCGAACACAACCAGTTGGGCTGGATCATGGAGTGCACGGTCAGCTACGGCGAACTGTCACGGATGACCCAGTTCAAGGACAAGAGCGCGAAACGCGAACACGAGTTCGTGTCGGCCGGGCTGTTCACCTATCCGGCGCTGCAGGCCGCCGACATCGTGTTGTACGACGCCAACGAGGTGCCGATCGGTGACGATCAGCGCCAGCATGTCGAGATCACGCGCGACATCGCCATCCGGTTCAACCACCGCTTTGGTGACACGTTCGTCATCCCGGAGGCGGTCACCCCGGCCGCTGGGGCACGAGTGATGAGCCTGCAGGACCCCACCTCGAAGATGTCGAAATCCGACAGTTCCGACAGTGGATGCGTCTACCTCATCGACGAGCCCGGTGCGATCATGAAGAAGTTCAAACGGGCGGTCACCGACTCCGACACCGGCCCCGACGCGGTGCGCTACGACCGCTCCGAGAAGCCGGGAGTCGCCAACCTGTTGGAGATCAACGCGGCGGTGACGGGGCGCACCCCGCAAGCGGTCGCCGACGACTACGAGCAGTACGGCAGGTTGAAAGTCGACACCGGGGAGGCGGTGGTGGCAGCGCTCGATCCGATCCGCACTCGCTATCACGAACTGCTCGACGATCCCGGCGAACTCGCTCGGTTGCTGCGCGTCGGCTCCGACAAGGCCCGCGAGGTCGCCTCCGCGACCCTCGCGCGCGCCCACGCCAACATCGGCCTCCTCCCCACCTGATCGACCACCGTTCTCGTGAACTCGTGCGGGAATAGTTCCACAACGAGTTCACGAGAACGACGATGACGACGGAGATCGACCGACGGATCGTCGGGCTGGCCGTCCCGGCACTCGGGACGCTGGCGGCAGAGCCGTTGTACCGCCTCGTCGACACGGCGATCGTGGGTCGGCTCGGCACCGACCAACTGGCCGGCCTTGCGGTCGCGGTCACGCTTTTGGCGCTCGTGGTGGCCGGATCGAACTTCCTCGCCTACGGCACCACCCAACAGGTCGCGAACCACCTGGGCGCCGGTCGCCCAGCAGCCGCCGCGGACGTCGGGGTGCAGGCGATGTGGGTCGCCGGGTTCGTGTCCGTCGTCGCTGTTCCCGTTCTCGTGTTCGGCGCCCGGCCGCTGGCATCCGCGATCGGCGCCGACGGCGCCGTGCTGGAGTTCGCCGTCGAGTACCTCCGGATCGCCGCACTGGGCGTGCCGTTCGTCCTGATCGCTCTCGCCGCACAGGGGGTGCAGCGCGGCGCGTCCGACTACCGGACGCCACTGGTGATCCTCGTGGCGTCGAACGTGGCCAACCTCGTGATCGAGCTGGTGCTCGTGTTCGGATTCGACATGGGCATCGCAGGCGCCGCATGGTCCACGACGATCGCCCAAGCCGGTGCGGGTGTCGCCTTCCTCGTGGTCGTGCGGCAACGCCTCGCCGCAGCAACACAACGCCGACCGAACCGGTCCGAGATGGCGCCGCTGTTGACCGCCGGACGTCACCTGCTGCTGCGGGTCGGTTCGATGCTCGTCGTCTTCACCGGCGCGACTGCGATCGCGGCGCGTGTCGACGACGCCACGCTCGCCGCCCACCAGATCGCGATGACGATGTTCCTGTTCCTGGCTCTCGTGCTCGACGCCCTCGCGGTGCCCGCCCAGACGCTGGTTGCGGAGGAGCTGGGACATGGTGGCGACGGCGCCATGGAGATCGCTCGGCGTGTCGTGCGGCTGTCGCTGGTGGCCGCCAGCGCCGTCGCTGTCCTTGTGGCTGCGGCGTCGACCGTGCTCCCCCACGCGTTCACCGACGATCCGGCCGTCGTCAGTCGGGCCACGTCGGCGTTGTTCTTCCTCGCCGTGCTGCTCCTGCCCGGTGCGGTCGCCTTCGCCGACGACGGCGTGCTCATCGGTGCCGGCGACTACCGGTTCCTCGGCATCGCCGCGTTCGGCTACCTCCTCGCAATCGTTCCGGTCGGTGTCGCGGTGCTCGCCACACCATCGCTCGGCATCGCCGGCATCTGGATCGGGCTCGCGGTGTGGATGATCCTGAGGGCAGTGGTCAACACTCGACGGGTTCGCGCCGTGCTTCCACGTTCACGCCGGTAGACCGGATCACCCGTCGTCAAGATCGCCGATTGTCGGCCATGGCGGACCCTCGCGAAGGAGGTTGATGAGTGCTCGACCGTGCCGAAGCCCATCGGGGAACTCGTCGTTCACATCCCATCGCCAGGCAGCGACCATCGCCAACACCAGACGTCGACACTCCTGAAGCAGGCCTTGATCGAGATTCGGATACTGCTCGGCCACGACGGCCGGAAGGTGCGCAACGTCGAATTCGATGGGGCCGCGGCAGCAGGTTTCGAGGTCGATGAAGAGTGGACCGGCGGGTGTGTCGAGGATGTTCCCGGGATGTGGCTCGCCGTGAAGCGCTTGCTCGACAGCGCCGTGCCGGTCGATCACCTCGCGGACGGTGCGGTAGGTGTCGAGGAGGAGCCGGCGACCGGCGAGTTCGAGTGCAGGTGTCAAGTGCTCGTTTGACACGAGGTGCTCTGCTTCCTCGACCCGATCGAGGAAGTGCGGCGTGACGGCGTCCACCGTTCGCAACCCCGCGTGGAGGCGCTCGAGTGCTGCTGCGTATGCACCAGACGAGAGCTGATCCGTGGAGTGTGCTTCGTAGAAGGTCCACCAGGTCACGGCGAAGCCATCGCGTTCGTAGACCCTTGGCTCCACTCTCGGTTCGAGCGCGACCACGGGCGCTTCCACAGCGCAGAGCTGTTGAGCAACGCTGATCTCCAGGTCTGCGACTTGTTGACCGACGTGTGAGACCCGAGCGAATACGTCGCACGGCAGCAGCCGAAGGGCGAGCTTGTTCGAGTTGTGAATGATGCTGACGTTGTCGACGGGCAGGCCCAGATCCGCAGCAATCGATACGGATGCGGTGACCGCACTGTTGACGACGTCAGAATTCACACCCAGATCCTTCCAAATCCCACGCATGTGCCCGTTCGGTGGTCAGCAGATCATGGACTCCGGAACCGAGAGGCACCCGTCGTAGATGCGCCGGAGTTCCACCTCGTCGTTGTGGAGGGCCGCTGCGGCGTAGTCATCGATCAGCAGGTCGAAGTCGTCGCCGGTGTTTCCGTTGTAGGAGTCTTCCATCGGTCCCCACACATCCCAGGGGAGCATCTCGATCTTGCAGACGATGCTTGCGAGGTCTCTCATGGCGTTGCCGCGAACCTCTCCCAGCCCCCAGTTCCCGGTGCCGAAGACACCGAACTCCGCGGGATCCTCCTCACCGGATCGCACCAACTGCCATGCCTCACCGGCGGTGAGGAACTCACCAGGACGAAGGTCGTGAGGCCGACAAGGCTGAGGCGTCTCGAGGTTGACGTACTCCGGGTCGATGCGGATCCATCGGCGTTCCTCACTCGACCAGTACTCCACGATCCAGTGGTCGACCTTGCGGGGTGGGACGAAGTAGGTGGCGAAGCCGCACCGGGCTCGTGCGGGAACATCGGCCGCTCGCAAGAATGCCGTCGCCAACGCTGCATCGTGGCGGCACGTGCCCACGACTCGCCGATCAACGTGCCGTGGTCGACTGAGCGGAGTGGTGTTGTCGAGCTCCACCACTCGTTGCAGCAACCTCGTGACCTGGCGGGTGTTTCGTTCGGCCATCCGATCTTCGGTCAGCCCCGCTGCGGCCGCGTCGAGTGGCGACACCACGAGCCATTGCGCGGCCTGGCACAAGCCGATCGGGTCGAGATCGAGC
Organism: Ilumatobacteraceae bacterium; assembly: GCA_963774765.1. GTDB lineage: Bacteria > Actinomycetota > Acidimicrobiia > Acidimicrobiales > Ilumatobacteraceae > Sva-07. The sequence goes on along the minus strand of CAVZGP010000009.1, from coordinate 244,672 downwards.
TGCCCGATCATTTCGGCCTGTTCGGTCGACAACTGTGTCAGCGGACCCGGCGCGGCGTAGAAGTCGAGGTCCATTCGCGTCACGGTACTTGGCGAGATGCCCGCCATCGGTTGCCTTCGATGTCGAGAAACAAGGCGATACGAACGTAGGACGGCCACCTGGAATCGCAGACACCCACTCAGTTCGCGTCTGGAGCATGTCGAAGAGGGCCAGCAATGGCTGTCGGACGGCGGCGGCGGAACAGCTCCTCCACGGCGAACCACACCCCTGCAGTCGCCCTCGGCAGAGCCAGGTCAGACACCATGGCTACCCGACCAGGGTGAGACACGACCACGACGGAGTCTGGATGCTCGAGGACAGCGCCCTCACTCGAATCGACCAGGCAGGCAGCTCCACCCGCGCGCTGAGTGCCGACGAGGTCGACGCCTTCCTGATCGAAATCGCCCGAATCTCCCCCAGATCGTCGCACGAGTCCGTTCCACGCTCTGAACCCGCCCAGCGCATCTGAGCACCCCGCCGCCTCGGAACATCAGCGACTCCAGCGGACCAGGGAGCGACAACCTCAGATGGGATGGTTGCCGGAACGCGCTCGGTCAGACGCTGGGGTTGGATCTCTCGCTCTAGTGTTCATTCATGGGTTCGTCCGATGCATACGGTCTCGGCTACCGCGACGTCGATGGCGATCCGCACACTGCGGTTCTGGTCACCAACATGGACGCCACCGCGCAATGGCGAGCGACACAGCGATTGCGGGCGTGGGAACGACACCAGCTCGGCCTGCGCGACGGGCAACGAGTTCTCGACGTCGGTTGTGGGCGCGGCGACGCGGCGATCTCCCTCGGCGGCGACCTGGGCGTCACCGGAGAACTGGTCGGCGTCGATGCGAGCGCGGCCATGTTGGAAGTCGCTCGCCAACGAGGCGGCGAAGTGCCCTGTGCCGTTCGTTTCTCGGTCGGCGATGCACGGTCGCTCGACGAGGCCGACGATTCGTTCGATGTCGTCCGCTCCGAACGTACGCTGCAGTGGTTGCCCGAACCTGGCAGCGTCGTCGCTGAGTTCGTCCGAGTCTTGCGGCCCCGCGGTCGGCTGTCGCTCATCGATACGGACTGGTCGACGCTGCATCTCGACGTCGGCGACCCGCACATCACCGACGTCGTCCGCGAGGGGTTACGCGTCGAGCGACACCGTCCGTCCAACATCGGGCGACGATTGGCCGCGCTCGCCCGTGCCGCGGGCTGTGAAGTGACCATGGAGACCACCGACACTCAGACCTGGACAGAATGGAACCCCGATGAGTCGACGGCACCCGACGGGTGCTTCTCGATGATGAGCCTCGCAGAGGACCTCGTCGAGAGCGGCCAACTCGAACCCGGCGCCGTGTCCCAATTCGTCGGAAGGATTCACGAATCGGCACGCCGTCAACGCTTCACGATGACGCTCTCGATGCACGCCATCATCGCGGTGCTTCCTGAAGCCGCCTTCCCACGCACGGCGACAATCGACACCACGTCGCCAAAGCGCGCGTAGCGGCACGTGTCGCGGTGGGTGCACGCTCCAGAATGCGCCCGGCTCGAATACGGACCGGGCAGCGCCGTATCACTCGACGTGCGATGGTCCCGCCAGAGAGATGCTCCAGAGAGGCTCACCGTTGCGCGTGATCTCGGTTGGGGCGAAACCGGCCCGCTTGTACAGCCTGGCCGCGACTTCGTTGGCCGGGTGGAAGGTCAGCTCCACGGACGTCGAACCCTGTGCTCGACACCGATCGAGCACTGCGCCAAGCAGTTCTGTACCGACCCCAGCCCCTTGGTGCTCGATGTCCACGGCAAGATTCCTCACCTCGACGATGTCATCTGTGTGTGTCAGCGCGTCGGCAATGATCGTGCCGTCGGGGCTCAGGTAGGCGAGCGGTTCCCAACGGCGACCGCCATCACGGACGTACGCCTTGGCCAGAATCACCAGAGCTATCGGTTGGGAATCGGCCGCCATCGGTAGCTGTTCGTCGCTCACACGAACTCGGAGGGCGTCGCGCCAGTTCGACTGATCGATCGGAACAAGGCGGTTGGTCGACCCTGAACTCATCCCGTCTGTCTCGGTGATGAGGGGGCCCGGCGCCAGCGCCGAGCCGACGAGCACGAAGAACGGGGGTTGCACCCACTCGATGTCGCCGCGCTGCAACGGTGGTGACGCAGCGAAGGATCGGCACTTCGGGTCACGCGTGATCGGACGCTTCCAGGGCATCGAATGCAGGCCCGCGCTGCGCGATGAGGTCGACTGTGGCGGGATCCGACCCGACCGCCTGAGCCATTCGGGCACCGATCTCCTCGTGATCGTGGTAGGCCGCGAACGCTGCCGTACGTGGCCCGACCAGAGTGGCGGCCACCCGACCGAACGTGCCGAGACCGCATTCGATCTTGCCGACGTCGTGGAGGATCGCTCCCGCGATCTCCGCGGCGTGGCCGCCGGTCGCTCGCACCACGAAACGCCTCGCGACCGCGGCACTGTGACGGCGGTCCTGGTTCGACAGTTGCACCCACAGCGACCGCTCCCCTGCCGAGAGGTGCTCGGCGACCCATGCCTCGTCATCGGCGCTCGGCGGGGTCGACGGCAACGACGTGACGAAGCGCGCCGCCAGGTGCCAGGCCTTCGTCAGCGGGTTCGCATGGCTCATCGAGCCAGTGTGGCGCGGGGATGGGCCGCGCGGTACACGTCCCACAGTCGCTCTTGGCTGACCTTGGTGTAGATCTGGGTGGTCGAGATCGACGCGTCCCAAGCATCTCCTGCACCACGCGGAGATCCGCGCCGTGGTCGAGGAGGTGGGTCGCACACGAATGCCGAAGCACGTGCGGCGACAGTTCGTCGCCGATCCCCACTCTGGTCCCGTACTTCTTGATCACCTGCCACGCCGCCTGACGTGTCAGACGTCCACCTCGGGTGTTGAGGAACACAGCTTCGGCGTCGTCACGGCTGCGCCACTTGTCGGGGACGACGAGGGCTCGGCCGCTCGGCGAGAACCAGTCGTCGAGTGCAGCCGCTGCCGTCGAGCCGAACGGCACGATTCGCTCCTTGGCCCCCTTGCCGTAGAGGCGCACCAGACGGGCGTCGAGGTCGATCTCACCGATCGACAGCCCGACCGCTTCGGAGATCCGGGCACCGGTCGCGTACAACAGCTCGATCAGCGCGAGGTCTCGACGGTGGATCGGCTCGGTGATCACGACGGCATCGAGCAAGCTCGTCACCTGCGCCTCGGTCAGCGGTTTGGGGATCCCTGACGGCACACGAACACCTTCGAGTTCGGCGGCCGGATCGTCGCGACGCTCACCTTCGATCGACAAGAACCGGTGCAGCATCCGCACCGCGGCCAGTTGCCGTGCGATCGATGACGTCGCGGCCCCGCTCGCTCGCCGGATCCCGACGAACTCGACGAGCTGGCCGTGGCTGACGTCGAGCACCGTCGTTCCTCGCTCGGCCAGCCACTGGCAATAGGCGCCGAGATCACGCCGGTACGCGGCGATCGTGTTCGGCTGAACGGCCCTTCTCGGCGACCATCCACGACAAGAACTCCTCCACCTCGATGGGCAGCGGCGTGCGGGACATTCGACGTGATCAGGCGTACGGGTGGTCGGAGGCGCGCAGTCGGCGATCGGTCAACAGCAACGCGACGACGGTCTTCGCGTCCGCGATCTCACCGCGTTCGGCCATGGCGACCGCCTCGACGAGCGGGACGTGCAGCACCTCCATGTGCTCCTCCTCCGGACCCTGACGATCGTGAGGTACCGGCGAGCAGTCGGTCGCCAGATACAACGTGGTGACCGAATCGGTCATCCCAGGCGACGGCAGGATCTCGGTCAACAGTTCCAGACGACCGGCTCGCAGACCCGCTTCCTCGATCAACTCGCGCCGGGCAACCTCGGCGGTGTCCTCGCCTTCGATGTCGCGCATTCCCGCAGGCATCTCGATGATCGAGCGTTCGTACGGCGGTCGATACTGCGACACGAGCACGACCGACGCGTTGCCCTCGACGTCGAACACCAACGGCAGAACGCCGACGGCACCGGGCGAACGAACGATGTCGCGGGTGAAACTCGATCCGTCCGGAGCCTCGAACTCGACGACCGCGAGATTCCAGACGTACCCCTCGTGGATCGTGCGTTCGGACGTCCGGCGAAATTCGGTCACGCGGTGAGCGAGGCAGCTGGGTTGTCGGCCGGATGCGTGACCGCCGGCTCGGAGACCTCGGAGGGTTCCGTCCGGGTACGTCGGGACAGCGCCGCGGCGATCAACTCGCGGAACAACGGGTGCGGCCGGTCGGGACGGCTCTTGAACTCCGGGTGCGCCTGGGTGCCCACCCAGAACGGGTGACCGGGCAGTTCGATGAACTCGACCAGCCGGTTGTCGGGCGAGGTGCCCGAGCACCACAGACCCGAATCCTCGAGCTGCTTGCGGTAGCGCTCGTTGAACTCGTAGCGATGGCGGTGGCGCTCGCTGACGACCGGCTCGCCGTACGCCTCAGCGACCTGCGAGCCCGGTGCGAGCACGGCGTAGTAGGCACCGAGGCGCATCGTGCCGCCCTTGTCCTCGATGCCACGTTGTTCCAGCATCAGATCGATCACCGGGTGGTGCGTGGTGGGGTCGAACTCGGTCGAGTTGGCGTCGGTGAGTCCGACGACATCACGGGCGAACTCGATCGTCATCGCCTGCAGCCCGAGGCAGAGGCCGAGGCACGGCACCCCCTCCTCGCGGGCGTAACGGGCTGCGGCAATCTTGCCCTCGACGCCTCGGTAACCGAATCCGCCGGGGATGACGATGCCGTCGAGGTGGTTGAGTTGGCCGGCAGCGAGCAGGCCCTCGACGCTCTCGGACTGGATCCACACGATCTCGACGTCGGCACCGTGATGGAAGCCGGCGTGCTTGAGGCTCTCGACCACCGACAGGTACGCGTCGGGCAGTTCGATGTACTTTCCGATCAGGCCGATGCGGACGGGCGTCGTCGCTGCTTCGACCTTGGCGACGAACTGCTCCCAGTAGGTGAGGTCGGGCGTGCCCTCGATGCGCAACACGTCGCACACGAAATCGTCGAGGCCCTCGTCGTGGAGGATCAACGGGAGCTCGTAGATGTTCTTGGCGTCGCCGCATTGACGACCGCCCGTTCTTCGACGTCGCACAGGCTCGAGATCTTGCGCTTCAGATCGTCGGACAGGGGAGCCTCGCTCCGACAGACGATCACATCGGGCTGGATGCCCCGGCTCCGCAGTTCGGTCACCGAGTGCTGGGTGGGCTTGGTCTTCTGCTCGCCGGACGGCCCGATGAACGGCACCAGGGTGACGTGGATGTAGCAGACATTGTCGCGACCGACCATGTTGCGGAACTGGCGAATCGCCTCGAGGAACGGGAGGATCTCGATGTCGCCGACGGTGCCGCCGACCTCGGTGATCACCACGTCGACGTCGTCGTGAGCGACTCTCGGACGTGGCGCTTGATCTCGTCGGTGATGTGCGGGAATCACCTGGACGGTCTTGCCGAGGTAGTCGCCGCGGCGTTCGGCAGCGAGCACCGCCTGGTAGATCGACCCGGTGGTGGCGTTGGAGTTGCGCGAGAGGTTCTCGTCGATGAACCGCTCGTAGTGGCCGAGGTCGAGGTCGGTCTCGCCACCGTCGTCGGTGACGAACACCTCGCCGTGCTCGAACGGGTTCATCGTGCCCGGATCGATGTTGATGTACGGGTCGAGCTTTCTGCAGCGTGACCCGCAGACCACGCAGCTTGAGGAGGCGACCGAGCGACGACGCCGTGAGTCCCTTGCCGAGCGAGCTGGCAACGCCTCCGGTCACGAAAATGTGCTTCGGCATTCGAACCATTCCTCCGTCTCGACCTTGTTGTCGTGTGCGGGTGTCGTGCGACACCATGACGGGAGATCACCATACCCCGCGCGTGGCCGTGGCGCGTCTTCCCGCTGAATTGCGTCAGGCCCCGAGCAGTTCGCCGAGCGTGGTCGAGCGCCGAGGTGCTCGTCGAGCCCGAGAGCATGCGGGCGATCTCGGCGACACGCCCCTCACCGTTGATCGGCATTGCGGACGCGAAGGTCTGGCCGTCGGCGACCGACTTCGCCACCGAGATCTGGCTCGACGCTGCCGCGGCGACCTGGGCGAGGTGCGTGACGACGAGCACCTGGTGGTGACGGGCGAGCTCGCGCAACGCATCACCGATTGCCTGAGCGCGGCCCCGCCGATACCAGCGTCGACCTCGTCGAACACGAGCGTGCGGCCGGTGTCGGTCGCAGCGTCCCCTCCGACGCCCGCTGACGACAGCACGAGCCGCAGCGCGAGCATCGCCCGTGCGAGTTCACCGCCCGACGCGACTCGCGTCAGCGAAGCAACGGCGAACCCGGGTTGGCTGCCAGCAGGAACTGAACGCGGTCGCCAGGGTGATCGTCGGCATGGTCGCCGATCTCGACCGCCACCGACGCGTGCGGCATCGCCAGCCGGTGGAGCTCGCGCTTCTCCACCGCTGCGGCCAGGAGCGGGCCGGCCCGGCGACGTTGCCGTCCGACCGCCTCGGCAGCCGATCGCTCGGCCGCGAACGCCGCCTGGCGATGTTCGTCGAGCGCAGCGGCTCGCTGGTCGAACGCCTCCAGCTCGCGGAGCCGACCGTCGGCCTCGGCGTGAAACGCCATCACCGCGGAGAGGTCGTCGCCGTACTTGCGACGCAAGTTCTTGAGCGTCTGGCGGCGCTCGCGGATCTCGGCGAGTCGTTCGGGTGCTTCCTCGATGGTCTCGCCGTCGGCACGGACATCGGCGACGACGTCGTCGAGTTCCGCCAGCAGATCCCGCAGGCGCGACGCTGCGCCTCGAACGGCGTGCGACCGTCGAGCGCGCCGAGTGCCGTCGCCGACGCGTCGCGTGCTCCCCCGTCGTCGCTGAGCGCCATCACGGCAGCCGCAGCGGCCTCTCGATGTGCCGTGGCATCGGCGAGCACGGTTTCCTCCTCATCGAGCGCCTGGTCCTCGTCGGGATCGACCACCGCGGCGGCGTCGAGCTCGTCGACCTGGAAGCGCAGCAGATCGATCTCGCGTGCCCGGGCGCGCTCGTCACCCCCCAGCGCCGCCAGTTCGGCGTCGATCTCGGTGAGGCGGGCGCGCGCGGCGCGCAGGGGTCCGAGATCGACCCCTCCGAACTCATCGAGCGCCGCCCGCTGCGTCGCCGTCGAGAGCAGCGACTGGTGGGCGTGCTGGCCGTGCAGATCGACGATGTCCGCCGCGATCTCGGCAAGCGACGGCGACCGTGGCCAGCCGACCGTCGACGTAGGCACGCGACCGCCCGTCGGCCGGGATCACCCGGGTGAGCACCCGTTCGTCCCCGGCGGCGGTGACGAATCGGCCGTCGATCCGGGCCTCCGCGGCGCCGTGACGGACGATCGAAGCGTCCGCACGACCGCCCACGAGCAGCTCGATCGCCTCGACCAGCATCGTCTTGCCGGCACCGGTTTCGCCGGTGACCGCCGTCAGCCCGGCGCCGAGTGTGAGCTCGACGCGATCGATGACCCCGAGGTTCTCGATGTGGAGCTCCGTCAGCACTGCGTTGCCTCGGCTCAGCGATCGGCGAGGCCGAACTTGGCCTTCAGGATCTGGTGGTAGTGCTCGTCGCCGAAGCGCACGAAGTTGGCGGTCGACTCCGACGGCGTGCACCGACCGACGTCGCCGTCGTCGAGCGGTGCGACCGGTCGGCCGTCGAGTACGAGCTCGGCGACACGGTGGCCGGACACCTCGATCTCGATGGTCTCGGACGGATCGAGCACCAGCGTGCGGTCGAACAGCATGTGGGGCGACACCGGCGTGAGCAGCATCGCCCGGTGACGCGGCGACACGACCGGGCCTCGCGCCGACACGAATACGCCGTCGACCCGGTCGGCGTGGCGACGATCAGTCCGTCGGCCGCGTAGTAGGTGAACGGCTCGCCGTCGATACGCGCGAAGAGTCGCACCGTGTGTCCGGACTCGGCCTTCTCGACGACTGCTTCATTGAGTGCGCGCCCGACGACCGAACCATTGACCGCGACGTCGAGCATCATGCGTCGGTCGAGCTTCCATGCGCCGACTCCGACCCGGCGACGAATCGATCGAGGGAGTCGGTGAGCCTGTCGGGCTCGACCTGGGTGAGGTAGCCGAGCGAGCCGAGATTGACCCCGAGAACCGGGACCGGGGCGCCCTCGAGGAGTCGAATGCTGCGCAACATCGTGCCATCGCCACCGAGGCTGAGCACCAGATCGGCCTCGGCGAGCGGACGGACGCTGGCGCATTCCCCGAGATCGAGTGCGTCGGCATCGCCGACCGGCATCCAGAACGTCACACCATGATCGACGTGCACCGAGCCGCCGCCTGCTCGGCGAGCGCATCGGGCGGTCGATCGTTCGTGGTGCGCCACGACGGCGACGCTGGTCACGACGCGTCGCTCACCGCGGTCGTTGCATGGACGAGGACTCCCGGTTGCCGTCGGCCCCGGTGATCGGCGAGTCGGTCCACCGTGAACCGAACATCCGGCCGCGACCAGGGCCGCGTCGATCTCGAGCGCACTCGATCGTGGATCGCTGGATCGGTGATGATGCCGCGGCCGCGATCGACCTCTTGACGGCCGGCTTCGAACTGCGGCTTCACGAGGAGCACCATGGGAGACCCAGGTTGGCACAAGGTCGTCAGCACCGGGATCACCAGCTGCAGCGAGATGAACGACAGGTCGCCGACGACGAGGTCGACGGGGCCGCCGATCGTGTCACCCCGACGTGGCGCACGTTGTGGCGTTCGAGATTGGTGACCCGCGGATCGGCGCGGAGCCGCTCGTGGAGTTGTCCATGGCCGACATCGAGCGCGACCACATGCGTCGCCCCGCGCTGCTGGAACAGGCAGTCGGTGAAACCGCCGGTGGAGGCGCCGACGTCGAGTGCTCGCCGACCTTGTACGTCGATGGCGAAGGCATCGAGCGCGACTATCGAGCTTCGTCGCGCCACGGCCAACGAACTGAGGTGGTGGCCCTTCGATCACGAGAGCATCACCGGGCGCGACCTGGCGGGCGGGTTTGTCGGCAACGGAGCCATTGACGAGCACCCGGTTCGCCGCGATCAGCGCTGCGCCTCGGTGCGGCTCGACGGTGAGCTCGCGACGTACCAGTTCGGCGTCGAGCCGGCGACGTGCCCCCACTGAGCTCAGCCGGAGATCGCTGGAGAGGCCGACGCCTTCTTGGCCGGAGCCTTCTTGGCGGGGGCCTTCTTCTTGGCCGGCGCCTTCTTCGCGGGCCTTCTTCTTCGCGGCGTCCTCTTGGCCGGCGCCGTCTTCTTCGCGGCGTCTTCTTGCGGGCGCCTTCTTCTTGGCCGGCGACTTCTTCGCGCGGGCTTCTTGCCGGTCGTCTGCGCTGCCTCGATGCTGGCCTTCACCCGCTCGGCGATCTTGTCGGCCAGGTCCTCGAAGCGGTCCTCGAATTCGTCGAAACGCTCCGAAATCCAGTTCATCTGTTTCGAGACCTCGCGCTGGACGTCGTCGCTGAGTCGCTCGGATGCCTCGCGTCCCCGGTCGACCAGTGTCTGCACGGCTCGCTCGGCGTCGGCGCGGCGGACCTCACCAGCCTTCACGAGCGATTGGACGATCGATTCCGCCTGCTTGCGTGAGAGGTCGGAGAACTCCGCACCTGCGTCGACGAGACGCTGAACTGTCGGATTTGCCATGAGAACAGACTACTGCTGACCGACGGTCACGGCGACGAACCGAGCAACGGCCGCCAGATCGGCCACATCGAGATCGATCGGCGTCGTCGTCGCGAGTGGCGTTCCGGGCGAGCTGACCCCAGAGCGAACGAGTGCGAACCGACAGCCGAGACGGGCGGCGAACAGGCCATCGGTCTCGGGTCGGTCGCCGACCATCAGCACCCGATCGCCGATGGTGGAGCCGTTCGAGCCCTCGATGCATCGACGCGACGAGCGTCGCCATCGGCTGATGGGGCTTTCCGGCGATGATCGGTTCGACGCCAGAAGCCGACGCGATGGCGGCCAGGATCGACCCACCACCCGGGAGCAGTCCGTCGGGCGTCGGGTACGTCGTGTCGCTGTTGGTTCCGATGAGTCGACCGCACGTTCTCGCGGCCTCTGCGGCCACCGCCAGCCGGTCGTAGTCGAAGCTCCGATGGAGTCCCACCACGACGGCGTCGACCGGGCCGCGCAACGCCCTGCCCGTGTTGGCCACGACCTCGGCGCCCGCACGCTCGAGCGCCTCGACCACGCCGGCACCGGCGGCCGCGGCACCCGCTCGCCCGCTGTCACCAGCGATGTGACGGCCATCGCCGAACTCACCACGTCGCCGGCGGTCGCAACGCCGATCTGCGTCGACGCGTGGGCGGTGTTCGGCCAGCGTCGCTGCGGAGTTGTTGGTGACGAACAGCACGCGGCGTCCCGCACGGCGCAGTGCTGCGACGGCCTCGACCGACCCGACGATCGGGTCGTGCGCCAGCCAGACCACACCGTCGAGGTCGCACAGCACGGTGTCGATCCCGCCGATCCAGTCGTCCACGCTCGTGATCGTTGCAGCCGCGAGCCCCCGCCGTGACATCCTGTCGTCGTGCCACGCTTCTCACCGTTTCCCGCCCTGCGCTACTGTCGACTCGCAGATCGACGACCTGATCGCGCCGCCCTACGACGTGCTGTCGGAAGCGGACCTCGACGAATTGGGTGGCCGTAGCCGCTGGAACATCACCCACGTCGACGTCCCGCGGGAGTCCGTCGGTCGCGCCGTTATGAGGACGCCGCTGCCACGCTGCGCGAGTGGGTCGACGCCGGTGTGATGGCCTACGACGACGCACCGACGTTCACCATCTACCGGATGCGCTTCACCGACGCGTCGGGATCCGCCCGCGACATCGCCGGAGTGCTGGGCGGCCTGGAAGTCGTTGACGAAGGGGCCGGCGGGGTACTCCCTCACGAACGTGTCACCCCCAAGGCATCGACCGATCGCCTCGACCTGACCCGGGCGACACAGGCCAACCTGTCGCCGGTGTGGGGTCTGTCGCTTGCAACGGGACTGACGGCGTTGTTGGCCGAGCCCGGCGAACCGGTCGGCTCCATCACGGTCGATGGTGTCGACCACGTCGTCGAACGAGTCACCGATCCCGATCGTGTTCGGGCGATTGCCGCGAAGATCGGACCTGACGACGTGTTGATCGCCGACGGACATCACCGCTACGGCATCAGCCGCACGTATCGCGATGAGGTGCGCGCCCGAACGGCGGTCGGTCGAACCCCGCCGACGAGACGTTGGCCTTCGTCAACGAGCTGGTCGCCGACCAGCTGTCGGTCGAGGCGATCCATCGGCTCTATCGAGACGTCTCCGTCGACGAACTGCGTCGCGGCACTCGATGCCTGCTTCGAGCGCCGCGACGCCGGTGCACCCGACGGCTCGACATTGGCCACCATGGATGCCGAGGGCGTGCTGTGCCTCATCTCCGGTGATGGGACGGCCCAGTGGTTGCGGCCGCGCCCCGGGGCCTTCGACGGCGTGCGACCCCTCGACGGCGCCTGGCTGGAACATGCGCTCGCCGACGTTGCCCACTCGGTTTCGTATCAGCACGGCGTCGACCACGTGGTCGACGCCGTCACCTCCGGAATCGCCACTGCGGCTGTCATGATTCGCCCGGTCAGCGTCTCCGAGATCGAGCGCACCGCCCGCGAGGGCGCCCTGATGCCACCGAAGTCGACGTTCTTCACTCCGAAATTGCGCACCGGACTGGTGGTGCGCAGCCTCGTCTGAGGAGCGATGCCGCAGGGTCGGCGCCGATCGCTCGATGTGGCGTGCCGTGTTCTCCGGACAGCGTTGACGCTCCCACCGATGAGCGAACCGACCGGATACAGCGGTTTCGCTCATCGCAACCCACGAGAATCTCCCACCGATGAGCGAACCGACCGGATACAGCGGTTTCGCTCATCGCAACCCACGAGAATCTCCCACCGATGAGCGAACCGACCGGATACAGCGGTTTCGCTCATCGCAACGCCGAGAAACTGATCGGAACTCAGGCCGCGAGATCGAGGACCCGATCGGCGGCGTCGCGCAGCGCTGTGGCCACTCGCTTGTGTTGGCGGGTCGGGACGACCGTGTCGACGACGATCTCGGTACGGCTCTGCGTGGCGCCACCAACGCGGAAGAACCGTCGGCGTACGGTGCCGATGACCACGATGTCGGCACCGGATACCAGGACGCCGAGCTGGGTGGAGGTCGGGTCATTCCATGCGACCGGAACCGACACGTTGATCACGCGACCTTCGATCTCGACCCGCGTGGTCACGTCGAACTGCACGACGACGCCGCCACTGGGGAGGTCGCGCACCGTCGGGTCGCTGTGGATCGCACCGCGGATGATGGCGATGTTGCCGAGCGTTGCCCGCTCGTGGATGTCGTTCATGGTCTGCTCCCTTTGGGGTGATGAGTGCGTCGGGAGGAGTCGGTCACCGAACACCATAGAGAGGCCCTGTCACAGAGTCCGGTGGCCGGTCACGGGTACCACCGGCGCCGCCGCGGTTGGTACGGTCGACCGATGAGCCACAACTCCGCGGACCCAGCGCTGCGATGGGGAATCGCAGCGACCGGCTCGATCGCCGCCAGCATGTGCGAGGCGCTGCGCACCCTGCCCGATGCCGACATCGTCGCGGTCGGCTCACGAACCCAGAGCGCCGCGGACGACTTCGCACGACGATTCGAGATCCCTCGGGCACACGGAACCTACGAGGCGCTGTGGGCCGACGACGACATCGACATCGTCTACATCGCATCCCCCCACAGTCACCACCATGCGATGACGATCGCCGCGCTCGACGCCGGCAGGCACGTGCTGTGCGAGAAGGCGTTCGCCGTCAACGCCGCCCAGGCACGCGAGATGGTCGTTGCTGCCGCTCGGAACGATCGCTTCTTGATGGAAGCGATGTGGACCTGGTTCATCCCCGCTGTCGTCGACATTCGCCGACGCGTCCTCGACGGAGAGATCGGCGAACTGAAGGTGGTCGAGTCGAACTTCTGCATCCCGGTCACCGACCCCGAGGGACGCCATCGCCGAGTCGACCTGGCCGGCGGAGCGATGCTCGACATCGGCATCTACCCCATCACGTTTGCCCGATTCCTTGCCGGCGATCCGGTCGAAGCCAAGGTCAGCGGCACGTTGGGCGACACCGGCGTCGATGCCACAGTGGCTGGGGTGGTCACCTACTCGAGCGGTGCGTTGGGCGTGTTCCACACGTCGCTCGACATGACCGGCAGCCTGGGGGCGTCCGTCTGTGGAACCCTCGGGCGCATCGATGTCGATGCGCCGTTCTGGTTTCCGAGCGGATTCACCGTGCGGCTCGCGGGCGAGGAGCCGGTGCACATCGAGATGCCCAATCAGGGCCTGGCGCACGAGGCTGCCCACGCCATGGATCGAATCCGTGAGGGCCACCTCGAGAGTGACGTGATTCCGCTCGCCACCACGGTCTCGACGATGGAGCTGCTCGACGACATTCGCCGACAGCTCGGCGTCGTGTACCCCGAAGAGCGCTGATGCGGTTCAGGCGGGATAGTCAGCGAACGAGGCCTTGAAGACGCCTTGGTGCAGCAGCACCGTTGCGGCGTGAACGCCGGTGTCGGCGTCGGTGATCGTCGACTCGGTCCAGTACGACTCGACCCGCTTGGTCTGGCCGATCCCGACCAAGGCGTGTTCGACGAGATACGGCTGGCCCACGAAGACGGGACCGTCGATGAATCGCACCTCGAGATCGATGAACAGTCCGATCGCCGGCCCTCTGACCGGGAAGTGGGCATTCGAGCGGTGCGCGATCACGCTGATCATCTCGGTCGGCACAATCGGCCGGCCCCACGGGCTGTCACCATCGGGCAGGTACCACGACGAGCGCTCGGTGATGCTCTCGAGCTTCTGCGCCAAGCTGAAGGGATAGAGATTGCCGTTGTGGTCGTCGAACCCCATCGTCACGGGTTCGGGCACGGTCACCTTCATACCGATCTCGAGCTGGTCGACGATGTACAGCGCCCCAGCGTCGCCGAGGCCGCGCTGGCGACGCTCGTCGAGTTCCGTCGGGTCGTCGTCACCGATCGATGCGGTGCCGGTCAGCACCGGCGTCGCATCGGCCTTCTCCGCGCCGATTCGGGCACGTGTCGGCGTCACCGGTTCGAGCGCAGCACGCACCTGCTCACCCTCGACGACCATGTTCAGGAAGTGTGAACTCACGCAGCCGCGTTCGAACCACGTCGTGCCCCAGCGCTCGACGGCCAACGGATCGATCTGGCTGAAATGCGTCGGACCCTCGATCGGTGCGCCCGCCAGACCGAGCTTCGCTGCCGTCTCGTCGTCGTGGACGCTCGTGTGTCCCGCATATTCCTGCTCGGCGAGCATCTGCGCCGGCGTTCGCAGCGGGCCGATCAGCGTGTCGCCATCGCGGGTGATCTCGGTGTCGAAACTCATCGCCCGATCCTGCCAGACGCTCCCAACTCGAGCGCACCCGCAACGATGAGCCAACCGACGGTATACAGCGGTTTCGCTCATCGCAGGCCGACGCACCGACGATGAGCCAACCGACGATACAGCGGTTTCGCTCATCGCAGGCCGACACCGACGATGAGCCAACCGACCAGCGGTTTCGCTCATCGCCGAGCGTTCGTCGGCGGGTCAGGTGGCGGGGGGCAGGACCTTGAGGCCGAGTTCGGCGAGGGCCGTGGGGTCGCCGGGGATCGGCGAGTTGGTCATCGGGTCCTGGCCCGACTGGGTCTTCGGGAACGCAATGACTTCGCGGATGTTCTCCTCACCCGCCAGGATCGCGACGAGCCGGTCGAGACCGAACGCGAAACCGCCGTGTGGAGGGGCTCCGTAGTCGAACGGGTTGAGGAAGAACCCGAACTTGCGCTCGGCCTCCTCGTCGGAGATCCCGAGCGCTTTGAACACCCGCCGCTGCAGCTCCGGTTCGTGGATTCGGATCGAGCCGGAGCCGAGTTCCCACCCGTTGAGCACCAGGTCGTACGCGATCGAGCGAACCGACAGCGGCTCGGTCTCGATCTTGTCGAGGTCGCCGGGATGCGGCGTGGTGAAAGGGTGATGGCCAGGCTTCGGGCGACCCGACTCCTTGTCGACACCGACGAACAGCGGGAACTCGACGACCCACACGTAACGGTACGGGCCCTCGTGCACCGGTGGGCGGCCAATGTCGTTGCGCAGCGTGCCGAGCACCTCGCACGTGGTCATCCACTCGTCGGCCACGATCAGGATCAGGTCGCCGGTCTCGGCGGACATCGCCGAACGAACTGCGGCAGCCTCGTCGGCCGACAGGAACTTGGCAACGGGCGAGTCGAATCCGACCCCGTCCGCCGCATCGGTCACCTTGAGCCACACGAGACCCTTGGCGCCGAGTGATTTCGCACGATCGGTGAGCTTGTCGAGCTGGTTGCGCCCGTACTCCCCCGCCGCGTCCGGAACCCTGATGCCCTTGATCGAGCCAGCGCCCGCAAACGCCTTGAACTCGGTCGACGCGAACAACGGCGTCAACTCGACGAGTTCGAGACCGAAGCGCAGGTCGGGCTTGTCGATGCCATACCGATCCATCGCCTCGTGCCACGTGATCCGCTCGATCGGCGCCGGACGCTCGCCTGTCGCTGCTTCGGCAGCATCGAGCACCGCCTCGCTGACGGCGTCGAGGACGTCGTCCTGGGTGACGAAGCTCATCTCCATGTCGAGCTGCATGAACTCGTACTGGCGGTCGGCACGCAGGTCCTCGTCACGAAGGCAGCGCGCCATCTGGTAGTAGCGATCGACGCCGCCGACCATCAACAGCTGCTTGAACAGCTGCGGCGACTGCGGTAGCGCGTAGAACGAGCCGGGTTCCTTGCGCGATGGCACCAGGAACTCGCGGGCGCCCTCCGGCGTCGACGGCACCAGCATCGGCGTCTCGACCTCGACGAACCCCTGGCGTTCCATCCCGGCTCGCACCGCGGCGTTGATCGCCGCACGGACGCGCAGGTTCTTCTGCATCCGCTCGCGCCGCAGGTCGAGATAGCGGTGTTGGAGACGGATGTTCTCGTCGACGCTGTCGGCGCGGGCGTCGATCGGGAAGGGCGGCGGGTCGGCTTTGCGCAGGACCTCGACCTGACATTCGCCCAGCTCGACGCGACCGGTCGGCAGGTTCTCGTTGATCGTGCCCTCGGGCCGCTCGCGCACGACGCCGGTGACGCGCAACACGTACTCGCTGCGTACGTCGACGTCGTCGTTGATCACGCACTGGACGATTCCCGAGTGGTCGCGCAGGTCGACGAACGCCAAGTGCTCGCCGTGTTCGCGCCGGCGCCCCACCCATCCGCAGACGCTGACGGTTTGACCGATGTGGACGGCGCGGAGTTCGCCGCACAGGTGCGTGCGCATCGAAGTGGCCTGCGAGGACGATGTCGTGGAGGTGGTCGTGGGGTCACTCATGTGGGAATCAATTCTGTGGGGATTGGGAAGCGAGGTAGGTGGAGAGTTGCGTGCGGTCGACGGGGCGTTGATCGCCCTCGCCGTGCATCGGCTTGACGACGACGGTGCCAGCAGCGAGTTCGTCGTCGCCGACGATCAGGGCAAAGCGGGCCCCGCTGCGATTGGCGAGCTTCATCTGGGCCTTCATCGATCGGTCGTCGTAGCCCCGGTCGACGGCAAATCCGCCCGCTCGGAGCTCGGCGGTGAGTGCAATGGCCTGGAGCCCGCCCGTGACGTCGACGACGAACGCGTCGAGCACAACGGGTTCGGCGCCGAATACGTCTTCGTCGTCGCAGGCGAGAAGCGTGCGATCGACTCCCAGTGCGAAGCCGACACCAGGCGTGGCCGGGCCACCGAGCGCTTCGACGAGGCCGTCGTAGCGACCGCCACCACCGAGTGCGTTCTGCGCCGAATCGAGCGTGCCACCTTGGAACTCGAAGATCGTGCGGCGGTAGTAGTCGAGGCCCCGGACGAGTTTCGGTTCGATCGCGAATGGGATGTCGAGGACGCGCAGCCCGGCGAGCACAGCTGCGAAGTGGGCCGCAGCGTCGTCGCTGTGGAAGTCGGCGATCTGGGGTGCCGCGTCGATGTGCACCTGGTCGACGTCGCGCTTGGAGTCGAGGACCCGCAACGGGTTGCGCTGCAATGTCGCCCGAGACTGTTCGCTGAGCCCTTCACCGACGGCAACGAAATGGTCACGAAGTGCCTCGACGTACTGGGCGCGGTCGTCGGGTTCGCCGAGGCTGTTGACGATCAACGTCACCTGGCGCAATCCGAGGCGGGCATAGAACTCCCAGGCGAGCGCGATCACCTCGACATCGAGGTTCGGGTCGTCGGCGCCCAGCACCTCGACACCGACCTGATCGAACTGGCGGTAGCGCCCGCGCTGGGGCTTCTCGTAGCGGAAGTTCGATCCCGAGTAGAAGATCTTCCACGGCGTGGTCGGACGATGCTCGGCGAAGGCCCGGCAAACGCTCGCCGTCATCTCGGGACGCAGCGCCACGTGGCGGTGACCCTTGTCGACGAAGTCGTACATCTCCTTGGTGACCACGTCGGTGGCGTCACCGATGCGGGTGAACACGCCGAGGTCCTCGAGCAGGGGCGTCATCAACTGGCCGTACCCCGCGCGTTCCACGACGTCAGCGAACACCTCGGTGAAGCGGCGCCAGCGAGTGCTCTCGGGCGGCAGGATGTCCCGCATGCCGGGACTGGTCTGGAACGCTGGCACGGCCGACCAGGGTATCTGGCCCCGACCCGCCCGACCCGCCCGATTCCTGCTCGCCACCTCAGGCGACGGGGGTGGCACCACCGGGGATCAGGCGATAGGCGTCATACACCGAGTCGACGGACTTGATGGTGCGGATCACCGAGTCGAGATAGCTGGGATTGGCGAATTCGAACTCGAAGCGCATCTTGGCGACCCGATCCGTGCCGGTGACGGTCTGGCACGAGAGGATGTTGACGGAATGGTCGGCGAGCGTGTTCGTCACGTCGCGCAGCAGGCGCGAACGATCGAGTGCGATCACCTCGACACCCGCCACGAAGGTTCGTCCTGGGCGCTCGTCGCCGTCCCATTCGACCTCGATCATCCGGGTCGCCTGCTCAGCGGTGAGCGACGCGGCGTTCGCACAGTCGGAGCGATGGACACTCACCCCGCGCCCGCGGGTGACGAAGCCGATGATCGAGTCACCCGGAACCGGCGTGCAGCAGTTGGCCAGACGCACCAGGACGTCGTCGAGGCCCTCGACGTGCACGCCGACCGGAGTTTCGTGGCCATCGCGGCGCTCACGTCGCGGCGTGGCGACGGTGGCGGGAAGCTGTTCGCCGGCATCGCCGTGGAACAACCGTGCGAGGCGTTGCGCCACCGATTTCGCGGACACGTGGTGCTCGCCGATCGCGGCCAAGAGCGCGTCGAGGTCGACGTAGCTGAGTTCGCCGACGACGGTTTCGAGTTCCGGCGATTTCCACACGTGTTGGACGGCAAGTCGTTCCCGGCGCAGTTCGGCGGTCAGGTCGTCGCGGCCCGCTTCGACCATGTCGACGCGCCGCTCGCGGCTGAACCACTGGCGGATCTTGTTGCGCGCCCGCGGCGACACGACGAACGAAAGCCAATCCTGTGAGGGTCCGGCCGTCTCGACCTTGGAGGTGAAGATCTCGACGTTGTCACCGCTGGCGAGCACGTGATCGAGCGACACCAGCCGCCCGTTGACCTTGGCCCCGATGCAGGCATGGCCGACCTCGGTGTGCACCGCATACGCGAAGTCGACCGTGGTCGAGCCGACCGGCAGTGTGATCACACGACCCTTCGGGGTGAAGACGAACACCTCGTCCTGTTCGAGGTCGGTCTTCAGGCTCTGCATGAACTGGGCAGGATCGGAGAGTTCCTCCTGCCAGTCGATGATGCGGCCCAGCCAGTCGATGTCGGCCGACTGCTCGGTGCCCTCCTTGTACGCCCAGTGCGCAGCCACGCCCCATTCGGCACGCTGATGCATCTCGATGGTGCGGATCTGTACTTCGATCGGTTTGCCGGCGGGTCCGATCACGGTGGTGTGCAAGCTCTGGTAGAGGTTGAACTTGGGCATGGCGATGTAGTCCTTGAACCGCCCGACCACCGGACGCCAGCGACCGTGGATCGACCCCAAGGCCGCGTAGCAGTCCTTCATCGAGTCGACGACGACCCGGATGGCGATCAGGTCGAAGATCTCGTCGAACTCGCGGCCCTTCACGACCATCTTCTCGTAGATGCTCCACAGGTGTTTGCCACGACCGGTGACCTCGGCCTTGATGCCGAGTTCGTCGAGCCGCGAGCGCACTTCCGCCAGCGTCTTGGCGAGGTAGACGTCGCGCTCGGGCGTGCGGCTGGACACCAGGTGGTCGAGCTCCGCGAAGCGTTTTGGGTGCAGCGCAGCAAACGCGAGGTCCTCGAGTTGCTGTTTCATCTCCTGCATGCCGAGGCGGTGCGCGAGCGGCGCATAGATGTCCAAGGTCTCCTGGGCGATGCGCTGCTGCTTCTCCAACGGCATGGCAGCGATGGTGCGCATGTTGTGCAGTCGGTCGGCCAGTTTGATGACCAGCACCCGCAGGTCCTTGGCCATCGCGACGAGCATCTTGCGCATGCTCGCTGCCTGCTGCTCCTCGCGGGAGTCGAAGCGGATGCGTTCGAGTTTGGTGACGCCGTCGACGATTGCTGCCACCTCGGCGCCGAAGTCGCGTTCGACGTCGGCGACGGTGATCTCGGTGTCTTCGACGGCATCGTGCAGCAGAGCGGCGGTGACCGAGATCTCGTCGAGGCCGATGTCGGCGACGATCTGGGCGACAGCGAGCGGATGGTTGATGTAGCTCTCGCCGCTCGAACGCATCTGCGACTGGTGCGCGTCGGCGGCGACCCGATAGGCGCGGCTGATCGTCGACACCGGAGACTTGGGATGCCGGCGTCGGTACGACGCGAGCAGAGGCGTCAACTCGGAGTTGGCGACCTCGACGTGTTGGCGCCGCCACGGGAGCACACGATCGACGGTCCCCACGGCGTTGCTCAGTAGTGCAGGAGCGCCTTCACCGGCCGCTCCCCCAGATGTCTCCGCCCGCCCAGGTCGTCGAGTTCGATCACGAAACCGAGCCCCGCGATCACTCCGCCGAGCGTCTCGACGAGGCGTGCCGTCGCCGCGGCAGTGCCACCGGTGGCGAGCACGTCGTCGATGATCAGGATCCGTTCGCCGGGATGGATCGCGTCACGATGGATCTCGAGCTTGTCCGATCCGTACTCGAGGTCGTACTCCTCACGCACGACGGCCCACGGAAGCTTGCCCGACTTGCGGACCGGTACCAGGCCGGCGCCGATGCGGTACGCGACCGCCGACGCGAAGATGAACCCGCGCGCCTCGACGCCGACCACACGATCGACTGCGGAGCCGGAGAAATCTTCGACGAGGCCGTTGACCGCCGACGCGAACGTCGTGGCATCGCCCAGCAGTGGCGTGATGTCGCGGAAGGTGACGCCGTCGGTCGGATAGTCGTGGATCTCGCGTACGAAGCTTCGAAGCCCCCGATGATCACTGGGACGTTCAGCTCGCACATCGCCTGCCATGGTCGGAGGATACCGCCGGCGGGCGCCGCCGGCGGTGACACCACCCGATCGTCAGCGCCGCTTCTTCTTGCGCGGGCGCGGCGGGTGCGACAGAAGCCGATCTGCCTGCGCCGGGGCGGTCGGCCCCGATGGTGCCGGCGCTCCTGCCGTGACCGGTTCGCGCCGGGCATCCTCACCGGATGCAGCAACGACATCGGGGTGCGGGTCGTCCTGCGGGATCCGCCCGGTCACACCCGCGCCCATCACAGCGGCTCGAAGGTCGTCTCCGGTCAGCCGCTTGCGCCTCGACGTCTGGCCCTTCTTCGACTTCAGATAGGCGAGCAACGGCGTCGCGATGAAGATCGAGGAGTAGACGCCCGACACCATGCCGATGAGCAATGCAAGAGCGAACTCGCGCAGCGCGACGGCTCCCATCACTCCCGATCCGAGAATCAACAGCGAGACCACCGGCAGGATCGACGAGAAGCTGGTGAGCAACGATCTCACCACCACCTGGTTCATCGAGATGTTGACGATGTCCTCGTACGGCATCTTCGTGCTGGCGTAGCGGCCCTCGTTCTCCTTGACCCGGTCGAACACGACGATCGTGTCGTACAGCGAGTAGCCGAGGATCGTGAGGAAGGCGATCACCGTGGCCGGCGTGACCTCGAACTGGAACACCGAGTAGACCCCGACGGCGACGATGACGTCGTTGAGCATGGCCGCGATCGCTGCCACGGCCATGCGCCATTCGAATCGAATCGAGATGAAGACCGCCACCACGAGCAGGAAGATGACGAGCGCCCGAATCGCCTTCTCGGTGATCTCGGCGCCCCAGGTCGAACTGGTGAACGAGAAGCTGATCTCCTCGACGGCGACCCCTGCTGCCTCGGCGAACGACTCGGTCACCGCCGTGGCCTGCTCGCGGGGAAGCTCTTTGACCTGCACGGTCACGACGTCGGAGGTCTCCGAGCTGCGCAACTGGATGCGCGCTCCCGTTGTGGACACGCCGTTCTCCGCGAGCACCGCGCCGGCTTCGTCGACTCCGAACGTCTCGCTCGCCGGGATGTCCCACGCGTCGCCGCCCTCGAAGTCGAGACCGAGGTCGAGCCCCTGTGTGGCCAGCGAGCCGAATGTGACCACCACGGCGACGATGGCGAGGATCAGTCCGACCTTTCGCTTTCCGTAGAAGTCGATCGCCGTCTGCCCGCGGAACAGCCGGCCGAATGGGGACCGCGAGACGGTGGTGTCGACGGTCATGCCGTCGCCACCTTCATGCCGAGCACCGTCTCGCGTTTGGCCATTCGCTTGGTGCTCGAGAGCAGGAGTACCGCCGGCCGCGTGAAGAAGTAGCACACGATGAGATCACAGATGGTCGTGAGACCGAGGTAGAGGGCGAAGCCACGCACCGATCCCACGCTGAGCGAGAAGAGGATGCCCGCCGCGATCAGCGAGACGACGTCGGCAGACCAGATCGTGCCCCAGGTCATCTTGAAGCTTCGAGGTGCCGCGTTCTTGATCGTTCGACCGTTGCGGAGTTCGTCCTTGATGCGTTCGAAGAACACGATGTAGGTGTCGACCGTGACGCCGATGGCCACGATGATGCCGGTCACACCGGCGAGGCTGAGCGCGTAGTTGGTCCATCCCGAGACGAACGACGCCATCGAGAACACCATGCCTGCCCAGACGGTGATCCCGGCCACGATGACGAGTGCGAGCCATCGGTAGTAGGCGACCAGGAACGCCAGCACCAGTCCGAGTCCGACGAGCCCGGCGATGATCGCAGCCTGCAACGAGTCGGATCCGGCAGACGGCGACACCGTGCGTGCTTCCTGGGCTTCGACCTCGACCGGGAACGCACCTCGGTTGAGTACGGCGGCAAGTTCCTCGGCCTCGGACTGTGTGAAGTTGCCCGTGATCGACACCGAGTCGGTGAAGTTCGGTTCGTTGACGGTGGGAGCCGACTGGACCACGCTGTCGAGCACGATCGCGAGTCGCTGCGTCGGACAGGTCGGAAGCCGGTTGTAACACTGATTGGCCAAGTTGTTCCAGGTATCGGTGCCCTCGCCGCCCCGGAGGTCGACGGAGACACCCCACCCCTGCGTCGAATCGAGCGTCGGTTCGGCGCTGCCACGTTCGAAGACCTCGCCGGTGCCCTGAACGGGGCCGACACATTCGGCGCTGCCATCACGCGTCGGGAGGATCTCCGCGGTGGGGTCGACGAATTGGGTCGGTACCGGCTCGTTGACGGCTCCGGGTGGAATCGTGTCGATCGGGACCGTGTCGGTCGGGACACTGTCGGTCGGGACACTGTCGGTCGGCGGTGCCGCTGGACGACGCAACCCTTGCGGTTCGGTGCCGGCGGGGTCGGTGACGTCGGTCGAACTGTCGATCACCGGGCCCGTGGGCGCAATGTCGACCGTCTGGCAGCTGCTCGGATCGAGCACGGGTCGGAGTTCGACCACACCTGACACGTCGACGGCGCTCAACGCCTCCTGTTGATCGCGCACGCCGGGAAGGTCGACGACGATCGTCTCGCCCTGCACACGCACGTCCGGCTCGGCGATGCCTTGACGTTCGAGTTCGGAGCGGATCTGGTCACGGATCACCGTGAGTTCTTCAGGTGTCGCAGGTTCGGTCGGCGCCAGGATGACCGACACACCGCCCTGCAGATCGAGGCCGAGAATCGGGGTGTTGTCGGTGGCGATGTTGAACGCGAGCGTGAGGAGCACGATCAACACGACCCCGATCATCGAGGTCCAGAGGCGACGTTTCATGACGGCGGTTCAGTCTTCGTCGGTGGTGGGCGCCGACACCGTGTCGTCGACATCGGCGGCGGCGTCGGACGCGTCGGCGTCGGCGTCGGCGTCGAGCGATGCCTTGCCGGAGATCGCCGCGCGGCGATGCGGATCTGTACGTCATCGTCGATCTCGAGCCAGAATCGGCTGTCGCCATCCTCGCCCGTGATGACACCGTAGACGCCCGAGGTGGTGATGACTTCGTCGCCGACCTCGATCGAACGCTGCAGGTCCTGCTGCTCGCGGATCCGGCGCCGTTGCGGCCGGATCATGAAGAAGTACATGGCGAACGGGATCAAGAGCAGGATCCCGAGCTGGATGATGGCGCCGCTCCCGCCGCCAGAACCTGAGTCCTGGGCGAGGAGGGTCGTGAAGAGATGCGAGGACATGACGGCGTGCGAGCCTACCTGCGATCTGCCCTCGTCGCCGGTCAACCCCAAACGTCGAGTACCGACCTGCGCAACGACTCGAACGTGCCGGACTCGATCGCCGAGCGCATCGAGTCCATCAGCGAGATCGTCCACGCCACGTTGTGGATCGACAACAGACGCGACGCCGTTGGTTCACCGACCTGCAGCAGGTGCCGGATGTACCCGCGGCTGTGCCGAGCGCACACCTCGCACGAGCAGGTCGCGTCGAGCGGCTCGTCGAGTTCGGCGTTGCGCGCGGCCTTGGCCTGGAAACGGCCGCTCGACGTGAGCGCTGTGCCGTGACGGCCGAGTCGGGTCTGCATCACACAGTCGAACTGATCCACCCCGAGCGCAACGGCCTCGACGAGCGACGCCGGGTCGCCGACTCCCATCAGGTAGCGGGGCCGATCGGTCGGAAGGTGCTCCAGCGCGGCGCCGAGTGCCGGCAGCATCTCCTCGCGGGTCTCGCCCACCGACAGCCCACCGATGCCGTAGCCGTCGAAGCCGATGTCGACGATCTGCTGCGCGCTCTCGCGGCGCATCGTCTCGCTGATGCCTCCCTGCACGATGCCGAACATCGACTGATCGGTTCGGGTGTGAGCCGCCTTGGCCCGCTCGGCCCACGCCGTGGTGCGTTCCAGGGCCGTGCGGATGACCTCGGGCGGGCTCGGGAGTGGCGGGCACACGTCGAGCACCATCATGATGTCGGCGCCGATGCGTTGTTGGACGTCGACGGCGATCTCCGGCGTGAACCGGTGCGTCGAGCCGTCGTAGGTGCTCTTGAACGTGACGCCGTCGGCGTCGACCTTCGGATCGAGGGAGAACACCTGGTAGCCACCAGAATCGGTGAGGGTCAATCCGTCCCAGCCCGAGAACTTCCCGAGTCCGCCGAATCGTTCGACGAGGTCGGCTCCGGGGCGCAACATCAGGTGATAGGTGTTGCCGAGCACGATCTGCGCCCCGACGTGCCCGTAGTCATCCGCGCTCAGGTATTTGATGGCACCCCGCGTGCCGACGGGCATGAACAGCGGCGTGGTGTAGGTGCCGCGGGCGGTCGTCGCCGTTCCGGCCCTCGCCGCGCCGTCGGTGGCATCGACCTGAAACTCGACCGGAAACATCAGCGCGACGGTATCCGGCGCCCGGTCGATGCCGGTCATGCCGGTCGCTCCGGATCACGCCACTCGGCCGGCGGCACTTGGTCCCACGATCGCGCGCCGTTCAGCGGGCGTGGCGGTGGAGGAGCATGGCATCGCCGAACGACAAGAACCGGTAGTCGTCGGCCAGCGCTGTGTCGTACAGAACCCTCCAGCGCGGCCCGACGAAGGCGTCGACCATCATCAACAGCGTTGTCTTGGGAAGGTGGAAGTTGGTCATCATCGCATCGACCAGCTGCCAGTCGAATCCTCGATGGATGAACAGATCCGTGCGTCCCGTGGGCTCCCCTGACCGTGCTGCGGATTCGAGCGCGCGCACCGCAGTGGTGCCCACTGCCACCACTCGATCGGCGTCCAGGCAGGACTGCATCGTGTCCGGCGGCACCCGATAGCGCTCGGTGTGCATCGGATGGTCGAGCGGATCATCGGTGCTGATCGGCTGGAACGTGTCGAGCCCGACCACCAGTTCGACCGTCGCCGTTGCGATCCCCGCAGCCGCAAGCCGTTCGAACAGTTCCGAGGTGAAGTGCAGACCAGCGGTCGGCGCCGCTGCCGATCCCGGTTCGCGGGCGAACACGGTCTGGTAGCGGTCGGGGTCGCCCAAGTGCTCGGAGATGTAGGGGGGCAGCGGCATCTCGCCGTGGCGGTCGAGCAGCACGACGGGATCGTCATCGCCGAGCAGCTCGACCCAGAATGTGTCGCCAGCCGGCGTGCGCTCGCCCATGCGCACCAACGGCACGTCCCCGGCGAGCAGGTGTTCGCCGACACGCACCTTGGCGCCAGGACGAACCAGCGCTTCCCACGTTCGACGATCGGTGTCCCACGGCTCCAGCAGGAGCACCTCGGCGGCTCCTCCGGTGGCGCGATGCAGGCGGAGCCGGGCCGGGATCACCCGGGTCTCGTTCAACACGAGCAGGTCGCCGGCGCGTAACAGCTCGGGAAGATCCCGGACGTGGCGGTGCTCCGGAGCATCTGCACCCCGGTCGACCAGGAGGCGGGCGGCATCACGCGGCTCGATCGGCGTCTGCGCGATGCGATGTTCGGGCAACACATAGTCGAAATCGGCGATCTGCACCCCCGCAGGCTACGCGGTGCCCGGATACAGCGGTTTCGCTCATCGCAACCCCCGAGCATCCCCCACCGATGAGCGAACCGACCGGATACAGCGGTTTCGCTCATCGCAACCCCCGAGCATCCCCCACCGATGAGCGAACCGACCGGATACAGCGGTTTCGCTCATCGCAACCCACGAGAACCTCCTGCCTGGCGCCCGGTCTACGGAGCACCTGGCACCGGAATCACCGTCAATCGAAGAGGCTGGAGTTGCTGGAACGCCGCGGTGGGGCGAGGCCGAGATGTTCGTACGCGGCATCGAGCACGACGCGACCGCGAGGCGTGCGGGCGATCATCCCCTGGGTGATCAGGAACGGTTCGTACACGTCCTCGACCGTTTCGGGCTGCTCGCCGACGCTGATCGCCACCGTGGAGAGCCCGACCGGGCCGCCGTTGAACTGCGTGCACAGCGCGGTGAGGATCGCCCGGTCGACCTTGTCGAGACCTCGGTCATCGACACCGAACAGCGCCAGCCCTTCCCGCGCGACAGTGGCGTCGATCGTGCCGTCGGCACGAACCTCGGCGAAGTCGCGTACACGCCGCAGCAGCCGGTTGGCGATGCGCGGTGTCCCACGCGAACGGCGAGCGATCTCCCAGGCGCCATCACGGTCGATGTGCACATCGAGAATTCCCGCGGCGCGCTCGACGATCGCTCGCAGCTCCTCGTCGTCGTAATAGTCGAGACGGGCGACGAGCCCGAACCGGTCGCGCAGCGGGCCGGTGATCATGCCGGTGCGCGTGGTCGCACCGACGAGCGTGAATGGCGGCATCGTCAGGCGGATACTCGAGGCGGCCGGGCCCTTGCCGACGACGATGTCGAGCTGGAAGTCCTCCATCGCCGGGTAGAGGATCTCCTCGACCGCTCGCGACAGTCGGTGGATCTCGTCGATGAACAACACGTCGCCGTCTTCGAGCTTGGTGAGGATGGCGGCGAGATCGCCGGCGCGTTCCAATGCCGGGCCCGATGTGACGTGAAGGTGCACGCCCATCTCGGTGGCCACGATCCCGGCCAGCGTGGTCTTGCCGAGCCCCGGCGGACCGGCGAACAGCAGATGGTCGACGGGCTGATCACGTTTGCGTGCCGCCTCGAGCACGATGCGCAGATGCTCTTTGAGCTCGCGTTGACCGACGAATTCGTCGAGCGCCCGTGGCCGCAGCCCTGCTTCGAGTTCGATCTCGGCCTCGACCACGTCGTCTCCGCCCGTACCGATGCCAGGGTCGAGGAACTCGTCACGCACGACGCGCTCCCAAGGACTTGAGCGCGTCGCGCAGCAGGGTGGCCGAGTCGGCGTCGGAGCGGAGTTCGCGCAAGACGTCGCGGATCTCGTCGGTGCCGTAGCCGAGGCTGGCGAGTGCGTCGCGCACGTCGGCGACCGCCGAGGCAGAACCGCCCGTACCCGCACTGTCGAGCATCGGCACCGAGAGCCGGTCGCGGAGGTCGATGATCAGTCGTTCGGCGGTCTTCTTGCCGATGCCCGGCACCAGCGTGAGCGCAGCAACGTCGTTGTTCGACACCACGTCGAACAACGCGGCCGGCGGGTGCGTCGCGAGGATCGCCATGGCGAGCGCGGGGCCGACCCCGTTGGTCTTGATCAACACCTGGAACGTCTGGCGGTCGTCACGTGAGGTGAACCCGAACAACGTCTGCGCGTCTTCGCGGACGTGGTGGTGCACGTACAGGAACACCGATGTGCCAGGCTCCAACTCGGCAAGCACCCGCGTCGACACCGCGACGAGATAGCCGACGCCACCGACCTCGAGCAGCACCGTGCCGTCGAGGTTGCGTTCGAGGACCGAACCACGCAGTGAGCCGATCACGCGCTGCGCTCCGACGCCCGCAGATGCGGCGACATGGCCAGGTGGCACAGGGCGAGGGCGGCGGCGTCGGCGGCGTCGGCGGGCGTCGGCAACGCCGACAGACCGAGGCGGGCCTGCACCATCTTCTGGACCTGGGCCTTGTCGGCCCCGCCCCAGCCGGCGACGGCGTCTTTCACCTGGTTCGGCGTGTACTGGATCACCTCGCAGCCGGCGAGCGCTGCTTCGGCCAGAGCGAGTCCGCTCGCCTGTCCCACGCTCATCGCGGTGCGCACGTTGACCTGGAAGAACACCTGCTCGACGGCGACCACATCGGGACGGAACTCGGCGATCAACGACGTGAACTCGGTACGCAACGCAGCCAACCGTTGCGGCAAGGGGTCGGTGCGTGGCGTCGTGATGACGCCGAGCGAGATGGCGACTGCCTTCGACGGCCCACGTGCTTCGACGACCGCATAGCCGCAGCGGGTCAACCCGGGGTCGATGCCGAGCACGCGGCACGACCGCATCGGCGACCGGGAGGACACGTTGTTGGCGAACACAGGTTCGCACCTTAGTGCTGCCGTCCGGGTCAACCGGCGATCTTCTGCAATTCGCCGATCAGTTCCTTGACTGGCCGGAACGTGAGACCGGCGATCGCCCGATGGGCATAGCGCACCACGCCGTCGGCGTCGACGATGAACACACTGCGCCGAGGGAACCCGATCGGTCCCAACGTGCCGTACAGCCCCGCGACGGCCTTGTCGGTGTCGGCCAGCAGCGGGAAGCCGAAACCGTGCTTGCCGACGAACGCGTCGTGGCTGCTCACGTCCTGTGCCGAGATGCCGATCACCTGGGCGTTCATCTCGCTGAACTGCTCGAGATCGTCGTTGTAGGTGTTCAACTGCTTCGTACACACCGGCGTGTCGTCGCCCGGATAGAAGACCAGGACGACCGGTCGACCACGGAACTCGTCAAGCGAATAGTCGCGCCCACCCGTACCCGGCAACGTGAACTCGGGCGCCTGATCGCCGACACCGAGACTCACGGCGCCGCCACTTCCATCAGTTCGTCGCTCATGTCGAAGTTCGAGAACACGTCCTGCACGTCGTCGTTGTCCTCGAGCGCTTCCAGAATGCGCAGGATCGCCTTGGCGTCGGAGGTGTCGGTCACCGGCACGAGATTGTCGGCAACCATGGGTGAGTCCGCCGAGATCACCTCGATGCCGGCCTCGTCGATCGCTGCTTTGATGTCATAGACCGCCGATGGCTCGGTCATCACCCGGAATGCTCCGTCGGTCTCGGCGATGACATCGTCGGCGCCCGCCTCGATGGCGGCCATCATGATCGTGTCCTCGTCGACACCCTCGCCAGTCATGATCACGCCACGGCGGTGGAACTGCCAGCCCACGGCACCGGGCTCGGCCATCGAACCGCCCAGCTTGGAGAAGATGTTGCGGATTTCTGCCCCCGTGCGGTTGCGATTGTCGGTGAGCACGTCGATCATCAACGCGACCCCGCCCGGCGCATAACCCTCGTACATGATGCTCTCGTACGTGCCGCCGTCGTCGTCGCCGGTTCCCCGCTTGATCGCCCGGTCGATGGCGTCGTTGGTCATTCGACCCGCTTTGGCCTTCTGGACGGCGGTACGCAACGTGGGGTTGGTGTCGACGTCGCCACCGCTCTTGGCCGCCACCTCGATCTGGCGGGCGAGTTTCGCGAAGAGTTTGCCGCGCGCCTTGTCGGCGGCGCCCTTCTTGTGTTTGATCGTTGCCCATTTGGAATGGCCGGACATGGAAGCTCCGTTGCGTTCGGGTCGTACGTCAGTCGGTGAGCGAGTCGAGGAAGAGTTGGTGCAGGCGTGCGTCGTCGGTGAGTTCCGGATGGAACGCTGCCACCGTACAGCGCGCGCCGCGGACGAGAACAGGTACGCCGTCGTGACGGGCGAGCACCTCGACATCAGCGCCGACCCGTTCGACCAGTGGGGCGCGGATGAACACGGCGTGGAAGCCGCCGTCGAGCCCCTCCACGGTCAGGTCCGCCTCGAAACTGTCGAGTTGGCGTCCGTAGCCGTTGCGTCGCACCGTCACGTCGATCAGATCGAAGCCGCGTTGATCGGATCGTGCATCGAGGACGTCGGTGGCGCACAAGATCATGCCGGCGCACGTACCGAACACCGGCAGTCCGTCGATCAGACGTCCCTTGAGGTCATCGAACAGACCACTCGTGGTGAGCAGCCTGGACATCGTGGTGCTCTCGCCACCCGGCAACACGATCGCATCGAGGCCGACGAGGTCGGCCGGGGTGCGCACCAACGGTGCAGTGGCACCGAGGTGCATCAGCCGCTGGCGGTGGACGTCGAATGCCCCCTGCAGGGCGAGCACGCCGACGGTGATGCCGACTCCAGCAGTGCTGGTGTCACTGACCCCGATCGGCATATCGCTGGTTGATCTCGTCCATCTCGATACCCGTCATCGGCGCACCGAGGCCCCGGCTCACCTTGGCGAGGATCGCGGCGTCGTTGAAGTGCGTGGTGGCTTCGACGATGGCCTTGGCACGCGGTGCGGGGTCCTCGGACTTGAAGATGCCCGATCCGACGAACACGGATTCGGCGCCGAGCTGCATCGCCAACGCGGCGTCGGCCGGCGTGGCGAGACCACCGGCGCAGAACAACGGAACCTGGAGCTTGCCGGTCTCGGCGATCTCCTGCACGAGCGGCAGCGGCGCCTGGAGGTGCTTGGCCCACTGGAACAGTTCGGCCTCGTCGGCCTGGGTGATCTTGCGCATGTCACCGATGATGTTGCGCAGGTGCCTGACGGCCTCGACGACGTTGCCGGTGCCTGCTTCGCCCTTCGAGCGAATCATGGCCGCGCCTTCGGAGATGCGACGGAGGGCTTCACCGAGGTTGGTGGCTCCACACACGAAGGGCACGTCGAACGCGAACTTGTCGATGTGGTGGGTCTCGTCGGCCGGGGTGAGCACCTCGGACTCGTCGATGAAGTCGACGCCGAGCGCCTGCAGGATCTGCGCCTCGACGAAGTGGCCGATGCGCACCTTTGCCATCACCGGAATCGACACAGCCGCCTGGATGCCCTCGATCATTTCGGGATCGCTCATGCGCGCCACGCCACCATCGCGGCGGATGTCGGCGGGAACCCGCTCGAGTGCCATCACGGCGACCGCGCCGGCGTCCTCGGCAACCTTGGCCTGCTCGGGGGTGACGACGTCCATGATGACGCCACCCTTCATCATCTCGGCGAGTCCACGCTTGACGGGGAAGGTTCCGGTGCTGCCAGTCATGGCGTCATCGTACTTTCGTCGAACACATTCCGCTGCGGCGGCTCACGGTGCGGGTGGTGTCGATGGCAACACGACGACGCCTCCGTCGTCGACATCGTCGACGTCGGCCAGTTCGATCCACGTGTTGCCGGGAGCGAACTTGATCGGTTGGCCGTCGGGACCGAGGTATGTGATCGGAAGCAGTGCGTCGCCGCGCGTCCACGTTCCCTCGATGACCTCGCCGCCGGAGAAGAAGTACGCGGGTCCCTCGCCCAACGTTTGCGCTTCGGGGCTGTTCCGGTCGGCCGGACTCGGCAAGTACTGGACGCCGAGCACGATCACGTTGGTGGCGCGGATCCGGCCGAAGACGTTGTCGTCGTGCTCGCGGCCGCGCTGTGACCGGTCGAACTTGTCGAACTCGGGATTCCAGGTCCACTCGATGTTCTCCGAACCCACGCGCGCGGTCAACCCGGCCGTCGCCTGGCCACCGAACTCGTCGTCGGCCTCGAGGTAGACGAGCTGGGCCGGCGGCGCCCCGGGATGACCGAAGGGTGTCTGGAGCCAGATGTTGTCGGTGCTCGTGTACAGGTCGTGCGGCGCGCTGCCCGGCCCGCGGTAGTACCCGGATGCGTGGTTCTGGCCCATGTTCACCAAGGTCGACTCGTTGATCGCACGGGTGACGCTCGGATTGCCGCCGCTCCACACGAACAACGGGCGGTTGAACGAGCTGAAGAGGTTGACGTCCTGGGTGCGACCTGATCGGATCGGGCCGATCGGATCGGAACTCTGTGAGTGGAACACCGCCGCGAAGCGCGTGGTGCGGCCCTCGACGACTTCTTCGAACACGATGTCGGCAACGGCGAGGCCACTGTGGTTCGGCACCGCTGCGGCGTTGTTGTCGATCTTCGCGACGAGCGCGGGACGCGCCAGGATCTCCTCGACACTCTCGAGCGGTTGGCCGGTCAGAGGTTGACGGATCGTGACCGGCACCGTGGTGCTCGTCGACGATGTCGATGACGTCGTGGTGGTCTTGATCGTCGTGGTCGTCGTGGACGAGGTCGAGCTGGTCGTGGTGGAGTCGTCGCCACCGCCACCACCACCGCATGCTGCGGCAACGAGGGCGAGGGCGGTGAGTGCGATGAACGGGCGGGCAGATTTCATCAGAGTTCTCTCAGGAGGGCGATTCGCTCATCGAGCGGAGGGTGGGTGTCGAACATTCGGTGGATACCGCCCAGTTTGCCGTCGTCGCCGACGCCACTCATGGGCTGCTCGATCCACAAGTGTGCCGTAGCGGTGGACGCCGCATGCGTCACCGTGGTGTCGTCCTTCAGCTTTTCCAGCGCGGAGATCAGACCTGGCGGATACCGGGTCAGCTGGCACGCGCTGACGTCGGCCAGCGTTTCGCGACGCCGCGAGATCGTCGCCTGCATGATCTTGGCGATGATCGGCGCCACGACCAGCAGCACGATGCCGACATACGCCAGCGGATTGTTGCTGTTGCTCTGGTCGCCGCGACGTGCAACCCGTCCACCGTTCCACCACATCGTGCGAATCGCGAGATCGGCCATCAGCGCAACGGCGCCCACCATCACGACGGCCAGCGTCGACACCAGGATGTCGTAGTTGCGGATGTGACTCAGCTCGTGTGCCACGACACCTTCGAGTTCCACGCGGTTCATCTTCTCCAGCAAGCCGGTCGTGACCGCGATCGCTGCGTGATTCGGGTTACGGCCAGTGGCGAATGCGTTCGGGGCCGGATCGTCGATGATGTACACGCCCGGCTTCGGGAGGCCGCCCGCGATGCAGAGCCCCTCGACGAGGTTGTGCAGACGCTGATACTCCTCCGGCGGCGCCGGCCGAGCCCGACTGACCGCCAGCGCGATCTTGTCGGCGCGCCAATACGACGTGAACGCCACGATCGCGCTGAAGACGAGGGCGATGATGGTGAACACGACCGCGTTGCCGACGATTGCGCCGATGGCAGCGCCGACGAGTACCACGAAGCCGACGAAGCCGACGACGAGCAGCACGCTGCGCCGCTTGTTCGATCTGATCAGTTCGAACATCGCAGCGGGGTCAGAACTCGACCGTCGGAGCGGTTCGGGCCTGCGCTTCGGCCTCGAAGTACTCCTT
Source organism: Ilumatobacteraceae bacterium (assembly GCA_963774765.1). GTDB lineage: Bacteria > Actinomycetota > Acidimicrobiia > Acidimicrobiales > Ilumatobacteraceae > Sva-07. The sequence continues at coordinate 211,425 of CAVZGP010000009.1, read as the reverse complement.
CGGTTCGAAGTTGAACATCTTGGCGATGATCACCGTCGGGAACGATTCGAGCTTGTTGTCGTAGGTCAGCACGCTGTCGTTGTAGAACTGGCGGGCGTACGCGACGCGTCCCTCGGTGGCGGTCAACTCCTCCTGCAGGGCGAGGAAGTTCTGGTTGGCCTTCAGATCGGGGTACGCCTCGCTGAGAGCGAACAGTTGGCGCAGCGCACCCGACAACATGTTGTTGGCCTCGGCCTGAGCGGGCGGTGTGTCCGCAGCGGCGATCGCCGTGTTGCGCGCCGCCACGACAGCTTCGAGCGTCTCGCGCTCGTGAGCGGCGTAGCCCTTGACGGTCTCGACAAGGTTCGGGATGAGGTCGATCCGACGCTTCAGTTGGACGTCGATCTGGGACCAGGCGTTCTCCACCTGATTCCTCGAGCGAACCAGTCCGTTGTACGCGGCGATCAAGAACCCCACCAGGATCACCACGAGGATGATCACGATGATGAGAGGAATCATTGGGGCGAGTCTACGGCGGGCCGATCGGTCAGCGGGAGGATGGGCAGATCGACTGGTAGATGTCGAGATACCGATCGGCCAGCGAGGTCATCGCGAACTGTTCGGCTCGCATGTCGCCGGTATGTCGTAGCCGCCGCGCAAGGGCATCGTCGGTGATCACCCGACCGAGCGCCTCGCTGAGACCACCGACGTCGCCGGGCTCGACGAGCAGTGCGTCGACGTCGTGTGTGGCCACATTGCGGTATCCGTCGAGTGAGCTGGCCACCACGGTCGTGCCCGCGGCCATCGCCTCGATCAACACGACGCCGAACGACTCACCTCGCAACGAGGGTGCACAGAAGACGTCCGCCGACCGCAGTCGGGCGAACTTCTCGTCGTCGGTGACCCGTCCGAGCCAGTGGAATCGTTCGTCACCGGTCGTCGCTGCAATGAGTTCCGCGGTGTCCGGTCCCTCCCCCGCGACCCAGACCTCGACGTCGAGTTCGCCGGTCCTCACTGCGTCGACGAGGACGCGCAGTCCCTTGCGTTCCTCGTGTCGGCCGCAGAAGAACACCGTCGCTCGTCGTCTCGTCGTTCGGGGCCACGGTGCGACGGAGCGAATCGCTTCGAGTTCCACACCGTTGAACAGGACCTCGTACTCGCCGCCGAGATGGCTGTGCACCAGTTCGAGTGCGTCCTTCGACACCACGACCTTGTGATCGATGCGTCTGATCAAACGAGTCAACGCGGGTCCGAGGATCCGGTAGCTCGCCGATGTTCCCGCAGCGTGGAACGTGCCGACCGTGGGGGCCGAATGCACCATCAACGCGGTGGATGTCGGCCCGGGTGCCAGGGGTTCGTGCAGATGGATCACGTCGAACTGCTCGTCGGCGAGCACCCGCAGCGTCCGCAGAGCCGCTGACGGGTCCGGTGCGATCGGGGCGACAGATCCGTTGGCCGACAGTGGGAGCGAATCGCCCAACGGCGTCACGAACGGCTCGGGGGGCGGCCCGTCGCACGGGCCGAGCACACGTGCCTCGTACCCGCGCCGTCGAAGTTCACGAGCGAGACCGAGCGCTTGCGCCTGGACCCCACCGGGCACGGTGAGACTGTACGGACAGACGATGCCGATCCTCATGGGGTCGCCACGTCTCAGGCCACCCCGAAGCGTCGTTCGAGGTCGTCGGCCTCGAGCGGTCCCGACAACAGGTACCCCTGACCGATGTCGCAGCCCAACGCCTGGAGCGTGCGCAGCTGGGCGGGTCGTTCGATGCCTTCGGCGACCGAGATGACCTCGAGCCCGGCGGTCAGCTGCAAGATCATTCGGGCCAACGACATGCTGCGGGGATGCTCGTCGAGTTCTTCGATGAACTGCCGGTCGATCTTGACGATGTCGACGGGGAACCGCTGCAGGTACGACAACGAGCAGTAGCCGGTTCCGAAGTCATCGATCGCAATGAGTACACCAAGATCGCGGAGTGGAGCAAGGTTGTCCGACGACGACTCGATCTCCTCGACCAGCATCGTCTCGGTGATCTCCAACACGACCAGGCTCGGATCGAGCCCATGGAGTTCGAGCGAACGCCTCACCTGATCGACGAACTCGGGCGAACGGAACTGCACCGCCGACACGTTGACGCTCACCCGCTGGGGCCCTCGGCCCTGCCAGCGCGAGGCTGCCTTGATGCTCTGGTCGACGACCCACATGCCGATCGGCACGATGAGGCCGGCACGTTCTGCGATCGGGATGAACTCTGACGGAGCGATCGGACCACGCGTCGGATGTTCCCACCGCAGCAACGACTCGGCGCCCACCACCTCGTGCGATCGCAGGTCGACCATCGGCTGGAACACCAGGCGCAGCTGGTCGCGTTCGATCGCCGAGCCGAGATCGCTGCGGAACTCCAGGTGGCGCGTCGCCGTCAACCGCATCGCGGGGTCGAAGATCTTGATCTGGCTCTTGCCCGCTCGTTTGGCCTCGTACATCGCGATGTCGGCATCGCGCAGCAGGCCTGCCGTGGTCATCCCTGGCGTCGAGACGGCCACGCCGACACTGGCCAGGACCGCGAGGTCATAGCCGGCGAGCGCGACCGGTTGACGCAGCGCTTCGAGCAATGCTTCGGCGACGTCCAGCGCTCGATCGATGCCACCGTGGTCCTCGAGCAGCAGTGCGAACTCGTCGCCGCCGAGGCGGGCCGGGGTGTCGCCCGTACCGGCCACCTGTCGGATCCGGTCGGCGATCGAACGGAGCATCTGGTCGCCGACTCCGTGACCGAGCGCGTCGTTGACCGACTTGAAGTCGTCGAGGTCGACGAAGAGCACCACGACGGGGTCGTCCTCGGGACGGATGACGCGCAGCGCATGGTCCATGCGATCGAGGAACAACGCACGGTTCGCGAGGCCCGTGAGCTCGTCATGGAACGCGCGGTGACTCAATTGGCGTTCGAGGTTGCGTTGTTCGGTGACGTCGCGGAACGTGGCGACGAGCCCGTCGACCGCGTCGCCGCCGAGCAGGTTCGCGATCGTTGCCTCCATCCGGCGGCGTTGGCCATCGACGCGGACGAGGCTCGCTTCGAACTTGACCATCTCACCATGCGGCAACGAGGCGGCCTTGCGGAGTTCGGTCGCTGCTGCATCACGATCGTCGCTGGCCACCAGATCGACGAGCGATCGGCCGGTCCAGTCGCTTGGTCGGTGCCCGAGCGTGCTGGCGAGACCCGGGCTGGCGTAGTTCATGACGCCGTTGGCGTCGACGAGTAGCACCACGTCGCTCGAGTGCTCGACCATCGCGGCGAGCCGGTCCTGTCCCTTTCGCTCGGTGAGCGCTCTCACCGTCGCCACGAGCCGCCACATCCGCGTGAGCGCCAGGATCACGACGACCACGGCACACACGGCGGCGATCGTGCGGGTTGCTTCGGTGCCGAGGCCCGTCACGCTCAGGGTCAACAGCACCGTCAACGGTGTCAGGGCGGCGACGCTGAGCCAGACGACACGTCCGAATCCGAGCATCGGGGCGGTCTCGGCCGGACGGTTGCGATGTGTCATCGTCGGATCGAGCGCGGCGGCACCGATGATCAGCGGCGGAGCGATCGAGAGAGCGGCAACGAAGCCACCGGCGCCCAGCGACTCGTTCAGTTCTGCGATCCCGCGGGCGACGTCGGCGAGCAGCAAGAACCCGACGCCGACCGCGAGCAGCGCTGTCGCCGGGACGCGGAACCGGTTCTGCGCTGCGGTGCGGAACGCGATCGCAAGAGCGAGGGCATCGACCAACGGGACGAGGACCGCCCAGACCCGGTCGCCGAATGCCAGGCCACGATCGGCGAGGTACGGTTCGACGACGGCAAGCCAGACCCCGAGTCCGACGGCGATTCCGACGATGGCCGTCTCGATCGGACCCAACGAGTCCTCGTCAGGCGATGCATCCTGTCCGAGCATCGCCAGCGCGATCACCAGCACGATCGCGGAGATCAGGTGGATGGCGTCACCCGCCGACGGGAAGGTGTCGGACCCACCGAAGTAGAGGCGCGCCCAGACCAACTGCGAGACCGCGAGCAGGCCGAGCGACACCGCGACGAGCGACCAGGCGAGCACGCGCCGGGGCTGGTGAGCGGCGATTCCGACCAGGATCGCGCCGACCCCGATCGCCGGAGCGACCACTCGGATCGTCTCTGTGACCGCACTCTCGGGCAGCACGAGGTAGACCGCGGTGAGCGCGGCTGCGAGAGCGACGAGGATGCGAGCGCGCATCGCCATCGGATATGTGTCCGCCATTTCGATGCAGTGTCTTCGGCAGAATGCTCAGGTGACTTGATCGCCGCGCCCGTAACCGGGGTCGCTCGGCCAGTTCGGCTGGAACATGTGCCATTGCGACGGCGCACGGCGGATCAGGAGCTCGAGTTCGTGAGCCAGGTCCTGGGTGACGCGCTGGACGTCGTCGCGCAGGCGCTTGTCGACCCGTTCGACCGCCAGCGGCGGCCGCACCCAGGCGTGATGGCCGTCGACACGTCCGGTGAAGTACACCGCGGTCGGCAGGATCGGTGCTCCCGTGCGCAACGCCAGTGTTGCCGGACCTGCCGGCATCGTGGTCCGCTCGCCGAAGAACTCGACCTCGGGACCCCCTCCCTGGAGATCACGGTCGGCGAGCAGGCACACCACATGGTTGTCGTTGAGCGCCCGCATGACCGCCGTACCCGCGCCGGGTCCGAGCGCCACGACATTCATCCCGAGTGCCGAGCGGAGATCGACGAACCACTCGAACAGCTCCGGCGGGTCGATCTTCTCGACGACCACGGTGATCTGATGTCCCTGCTCGGCGATCCATCGGCCCGCCCATTCCCAGCCACCGAGGTGCGGAAGGACCAGGATCACACCGGTGCCGGCGGCGAGGCCGTTCTCGATGTTGTCGTAGCCGTCCACGTCGAAGCCCCGCTCGACGGTGCGCGCCGACAGGTTCGGCAACCGGAAGCTCTCGAGCCAGTAGTGAGCGTACGAGTCGAACGCCTCCTGCACGGCCCGGCGCAGTCGCAGCCCCGTCAGCGTCGGGTCGACCCGCCGGAGGTGCCGACTGATCATCGCCCGACGGTCGCGACCGGCGAAGTTGGCGCCGATCCCGAACGGGGTGGTCAAACCCGCCGCGAGCCGTGCGGGCATCATCTGCGCCGCCGCGGCACCGAAACGGTACGACGAGGTGGTCGCCGCGTCGGCGAACCGACGCGGGTCGGTGATCGGTCGGGCTGGCACGGCTCAGGTCGGCCGACGCGGCACCCGGGTGCGCCGCCGCTCGGTGCGCGCCACCCGACGACTCTGACGTCGCGACCGGCGCATCTCGATCTTCGCTGCGGTCACCGGCGCCACCGCTGCCTGCTTCCAGACCTTGACGAAGCGCTGGACCGCCGTGATCGACGTGAGCACGAGCATGATCCACAGGATCGGGACCAGCAGTACGGGGACAAGGAGGCCGAGGCACAGTGCGATGATCCGCTCGGCGCGTTCCATCAGCCCGCCCTTGGCCTCGATGCCCAGCGACTCGGCCTTGGCACGCTGGTAGCTGATCAGGCTCGACACCGCCATCACGGCGTACGGCAGCAACGCCATGTGCGGTGACTCCTCGGTGGCCAGATACCAGGCGATCCCACCGAGGAGCAGGGCGTCGGTGATGCGGTCGACGGTCGAGTCGAAGAACGCCCCACGCTGGCTCGCAGTATCGGAAGCCTTGGCCAGGGCACCGTCGAGGAGGTCGGGCAGCGCCGCGAGGATGACGAGCAGCAGGCCGAGTCGGAGGTAGCCGGCACCGATCGCGACCGCCGCGCCAACGCCGACCAGCAACCCGAGAATCGTCAAGTGGTCGGGGGTCAGGCCCGTCTTGCGGAGCGCAGCGCCGACCGGCTTGACGGCCTTGTCGACCGGTGTGCGGAACTTGCCGTCGAACATCGAGCGTCGACGCTATCGCGACTCGGCGAGCACTTCGGAGTCGTCGGCGTCCGGATTGTCCTCGCGCAGATGCTCGACGACCCGACCATCGATGGCGTCCACGAGAACGAGGCCTCGTTCGGCCGGTGGATCCTCGGCGGAATAGCACAACACCCGCCACGTCGGACGGCTGCGCAGCCCACGCCAGACCTGCTGTGCCGATGCATGCCCAACCGGAAAACCGAGAACCTCCTGCGCGGCGATGAGCGCCTCGGTCTCGTCGACGTGCATCTTCCAGCCGCTGGTGATCGAGAACACCCCGACGACAGCGAGCACACCTGCGCCGACGAGCCACCCGACGTTGACGATCGCGGAGTCGCCGAACGCGACGTAGACGATCACACAGATCGCAGCGATCACCAGATAGAGCACTCCGGGCCATCGCCGCCGACTGTTGTCGGGGAATTGGTACGGGCCGACGAACGCCGACGGATCGAGATCCGCGGGGAGTTCGTCTCGGAGGTCGTCGGTCATCGGGGCCAGGCTACTGACCCTCGGCACCGTCGCTCACCCAGCCGGCGCGGAGTCTCGCTGCGGTGTCGATGAGCGCTTCGGGCAGGGTCTGGGTGTTCGAGATCGCCGACATGAAGTTCGAGTCCCCGGTCCAGCGGGGCACCACGTGGACGTGCAGGTGGTCGGGTACCGACCCGCCTGCCGGACGGCCGAGGTTGAGCCCGACGTTCATGCCGTCGGGTGCGTACACCGACCGAACGACACGCACCGCATCGGCGACGGTCGCCCAGAGGTCCCCGGTCTCCTCCCCCGTGAGTCCGTCGAGGTCGGCGACCTCCCGGTACGGCACCACCAGTAGATGACCCGTCGTGTACGGGAAGAGGTTGACGATCACGAAGCAGGACTCGCCTCGGTGGACGATGTGGGTCTCCGTGTCGGGCGCGCCGGAACGCAACAGCCGAGTGAACACGCTGCCCGGCTCCGTCGCATCCTTGCCGGACCGGACCGGCGCCGCGGTCACATAGCTCGACCGCCACCCCGACCAGATGCGTTCCAGCATGTTCAGTTGCCGAGCGACGCCGATTCGGCGTCGGCGATCTCCTGGAGGAACTGCTCGACGAAGTGCTGGACCGCGACGCCGCGCTCGACCTCGCCCCCACGCGGGTTGACGCCCACCGTGCCGGCAGCAACGTCGTCGTCGCCGACCACGAGCACATAGGGAATCTTCTCGAGTTTCGCGTTGCGAATCCGCTTGCCGAGTCCGTCGTCTGCCGCCGAGGTGTCGACTCGGGCGCCGGCGGCGACGAGCGCGTCGATGACCGTCGCTGCGTACGGCTCGTGAGCTTCCGCCACGGCGAGCACCCGCACCTGCGTCGGTGCGAGCCAGGTCGGAAACGCCCCGGCATAGTGCTCGAGCAACACGCCGAAGAACCGCTCGATCGAGCCGAACAGCGCGCGATGCAACATGATCGGGCGATGCCGGCCGTTGTCGGCGCCGACGTACTCGAGGTCGAACCGCTCCGGGAGCTGGAAGTCGGCCTGGATCGTCGAGAGCTGCCACGACCGCCCGATGGCATCTTTGACGTCGATGTCGATCTTCGGGCCGTAGAACGCCGCGTCGCCGTCCTTGACGGCGTACTCCAGGCCATGCGAGTCGAGTGCCTCACGCAGCGCCTCGGTCGCCTCGTCCCAGATCTCGTCGTCGCCGATGTACTTGTCGGGGTCCTTCGTCGACAGATTGAACGTGAAGTCGTCGAACCCGAATGCCCGCAGCACCGACAGCACGAAGTCGAGCAGGCTCGCCACCTCGGTGGCCATCTGCTCCTTGGTGCAGTAGATGTGGCTGTCGTCCTGCGTGAAGCCGCGGATTCGCATCAGGCCGTGCAGCGTGCCGGCTCGCTCGTAGCGGTACACGTTGCCGAGCTCGAACAGCCGCAGCGGCAGCTCGCGGTAGCTGCGCTGACGACTGCGGAAGATCAAGCAGTGCATCGGGCAGTTCATCGGCTTCATGTAGTACGTGCCGTTGTCCATCTCCATCGGGGGGTACATCCCGTCGGCGTACCACTGGAGGTGACCGGAGGTCTCGAAGAGCTTGCCGTTGGCGAGATGCGGCGTGTAGACGAACTCGTAGCCTCCGTGCTCGTGGCGGGTGCGGCTGTAGTCCTCCATCAGCTTGCGCACGATGGCGCCCTTGGGGTGCCACACCGCGAGGCCGCCGCCGAGTTCGCTCGGGAAGCTCAACAGGTCGAGTTCGGTGGCGAGTTTGCGGTGATCGCGTTTGGCGGCCTCCTCCAACTGGTGGAGGTGCTCGGCGAGCGCCTGCTTCGACTCCCAGGCCGTGCCGTAGATGCGCTGGAGCATCGGCCCCTTCTCGTTGCCTCGCCAGTAGGCGCCGGACACACGCTGCAGCTTGAAGAAGCCGAGCTTGCCGGTGGAGGGCACATGCGGGCCGACGCACATGTCGACGAAGCTGTCGGTGTTGCGGTACACGCTGATCACGCCGCCCTCGCCGCCCTCGCCGACCTCGCCGGCGTCGTCGTTGTCGGCATCCGCGGCCTCGACGCGTTCGATGATCTCGACCTTGTAGGGCTGGTCGGCAAAGAGCTGCTTGGCTTCGGACATCGACATCTCGGAGCGGACGAACGGCTGATTCGCCTTCACGATCTCGCGCATCTCGGCCTCGATGCGTTCGAGATCGTCGTCGCTGAACGTCTTGGCATCGGGGAGCTCGAAGTCGTAGTAGAACCCGTTCTCGATGGCGGGGCCGATCGAGAACTTGGCACCCGGGAACAGGCGCGTCACCGCTTGGGCCATCACGTCCGCGGTCGAGTGCCGAAGCACGTGGCGCCCTTCGGGCGTCCCGGCGGTGATGATCGACACCGTGGCGCCGTTGCGGAGCGGGGCGGTCAGGTCGGTCTCCTGCCCATCGACGATCGCGGCGACCGCCGCCTTCCTCAGGCCGGAGCCGATGGCAGCGGCAAGATCGAGCGCCGTGGCGTCGTCGGCCAGTTCGCGCTCGGAGCCGTCGGGGAGAGAGACCGTGATGTTCGACATGCGACCGTCAGGATAGGAGCAGCCACCACCGTCCGACGGATGAGTTGCGCCGACGCCGTCAGTTGCCGGCGACGAGCGTGAGTTCGCGATCGACCCCGACGTTCGACGTCACGCTGGGAATCGGGTTCGGCTCGGACACCGAGGCCACTCGAGCCGCGACGGTCGGCTCGGTCTCCGCCTTCGATCCGGCGTAGGTGTTGACGTAAGCCTGTCCCGTGAGTTCACGGATCTCGAACATCACTTCGTCGATCATCGAACGCCACGCGATGTGTTCGGCCCCACGCCCACGGTACCGCTCAGGACGGACCGGACGACCGATCTTGATCTGACAACCACTGAACAGCTTGGGCATCTTCGCGTCGGGCGGTTGGATCTCATCGGTGCCGATCACGCCGACCGGGAAGATCGGACAGTCGAGCTTCATCGCAAGTCGTGCTGCACCGGTGCGCCCCTTGTGGAGGTCGCCGTTGCGACTGCGGGTGCCCTCGGGGAAGATACCGAACAGCTCACCACGACGAAGCACCGCTTCAGCAGCCTCGAGCGCGGCCGTACTCTTGTCGCCCCCAGCGCGATCGATCGGGATCATCCCCATCGCGGGGAAGATGTACTTCGTCTTCCACGAGTCCATGTACTCGGCCTTGCCGACGAAGGAGATGTTGCGACCGACGGTCAACATCAAGAACGCCGAGTCGAGGAAGCTGATGTGGTTCGGACACAGGATCGCCGGCCCCGCCGCAGGCAGGCGCTCGTACCCGCTGAGTTCGATGTCCCACAGACGCGAGGCAATCGGACGGCCGACGCGACGAACGCGTTGCTGCATCGCTCCTGCTCCCGGGCCTGACGTCATGTCAGCAGAGTAGACCGCACGATCGCGCAAATGAAGCGCGAGCCCGAAATATGCCTCGTTTGTCGCGCTGAGCGCGCACATCCAGGCATTTTTCGGGCTCGATGACGTGCCACCGACGGTCAGTCGAGGTCGATGCCGAGCAGTGAGGCGGCTTCGCCGACACCGGCGCCGGCGGCCGCAGCGGCGTCGATCGCGGCGAGCGCTCCAGCCGTGTCGAGGTCGTCGTCGAGGCGCGCCCGGACTTCGTCCAGTAGATCCGGGTTGGAACCAGAGCGTTCGTTCCAGGCATCGAACCGGGCGGCGTTGCGCGGCATCAGGTCGTCATCCCACTCCCACTCGGTGCGGTAGTGGTGCTCGATGATGCCGAGGCGGATCGCCCGCGGATCCCACGTCTCGCGGAGCTGGTCGACGAACACCAGGTTGCCGAGGCTCTTCGACATCTTCTCGCCGTCCTTGTGGATCAGGGCGGTGTGCATCCAGTGCTTGACGAACGGTTCACCGGTCGCCGCCTCCGACTGGGCCCGTTCGCATTCGTGGTGCGGGAAGATCAGGTCGGCGCCACCGCCGTGCAGGTCGATCGTGGTACCGAGTTCACGCAGCGCGAGCGCCGAACATTCGATGTGCCAACCCGGTCGGCCAGGACCCCACATCGTGTCCCACGACGGCTCGTCGGAAGCCGACGGGTGCCACAGCACGAAGTCCAGCGGTGAGCGCTTGTTGGGGTCGTCGATGTTGCCGCCGCGTTCCTTGGCGAGCACCAGCATCTCCTCGTCGGAGTAGTGGCTGAGCGATCCGAACGATCCGAACTTCGTCACGTCGAAGTACACCGAGCCACCCGACTCGTAGGCGAATCCCCGGTCGAGCACCATGCCGATGAAGCCGCGAATGTCCGGGATCGCCGACGACGCCCGCGGCGTGGCCGCCACGGGCAGCGCGTTCAGGGCCTCCATGTCGCGCTCGAACCGCGCCTCTTCGCCCGCTGCGAGATCGAGGTAATGGATGCCGAGTTCACGCGCCTTGGCGAACAACGGGTCATCGACGTCGGTGACGTTGCGGATGCATCGCACGGTGTGGCCCTTGTCGATCAGCCGTCGCTGGAGCACGTCATAGGCAATGAAGGTCGCCGCGTGCCCGAGGTGCGTCGCGTCGTACGGGGTGATCCCGCAGGTGTACATCAGCACGTGGTCGTTCGGTTCGAACGCCACGATGGCGCGCCGCGCGGTGTCGTAGAGCTGCATCACCCGGCGTCAACAGCGCGCGGGTCGCGTTTGATTCCCGTCAATTTCGGAGCAACCCGGGTCTTGTACCGCACGTTGAGCTGCAGCAGCACCGCCGTGAACGCCTCGATCGCAGTCGCGTTCGACAACTCACCGGCATCCAACGGCCGGCAGCCGGGGAACTCCTCCACGATCTTGCTCACCGCGCGCACCGATGCCGGATCGTCACCGCAGATCAGGACGTCGGAATCGATCGGCTCGTCGATGTGACCGAGTTCGGTGGCCGGTAGGTGATGGAACGCCGCGACGACGTGGCACCGCGGGACCGCTGCCTGGACGTGCGCGGCGACGCTCCCCCGAGGCGGCACCAGCGGCTGGAACTCCTTGTTGACGCGCACCAACGCGTTCGCCATCGAGATGACGATCTTGCCGACGAGTGCTTCCTCGTTCTCCTGCGCAGTGCTCGCCGCCGAGTCCCACGGTGTCGCGATGACGACCATGTCGCACTCCGCGGCGGCAGCGTTGTCGCCCGCTTCGAGCATCCCGTCGAGCTGCGGCCACTTGCCGACCAACTCGTCGACGGTCTCCATCGCCCGGTACTTCGAACGCGATCCGATGACCACCTGGTGTCCGATGCTCGCAAGTCGAGCAGCGAGCCCGCTGCCAGCCGGTCCGGTTCCGCCGAAGATGCCGATGCGCATGGCGACAGCGTGGCACACAGACCACCGGAATCACCAAGGGACGCATGTCGCACGCGTCGATCATCTACGGTCCGGTGCATGGGTCTGCTCGACGACAAGAAGATCGTGATCACCGGTGTCCTCACTGATGCCTCGTTGGCCTACGGCGTGGCCCAACTGGCCCGGGCGGAGGGGGCCGACATCGTGCTCACCGGGGCGGGGCGGGCGCTGACGCTGACCCAGCGAACGGCCCGCAAGCTCGGTGGCGACATCGAGGTGTTCGAGCTCGATGTCACGGTGCCCGAACACGGCGTGGCGGTTCGCGAAGCGCTCGCTGAGAAGTGGGGCCGCGTCGACGGCGTGCTCCATGCGATCGGCTTCGCTCCCGAGGTCTGTCTCGGCGACGACTTCCTCGCCGCCCAGTGGGACGATGTGGCGATTGCGATGCACATCTCGGCGTACTCACTCAAGGCGTTGGCGGACGCGTTCCTCCCACTGATGGGCGAGGGCGGTTCGTTCGTGGGACTGGACTTCGACAATCAACAGGCGTGGCCGGCCTACAACTGGATGGGTGTTGCCAAGTCCGCACTCCAAAGTGTGTCGCGATACCTCGCCAAGGAAGTGGGCCCTCGCGGCATCCGTTCGAATCTCGTTGCCGCAGGCCCGATCAAGACCGTCGCTGCCAAGTCGATCCCCGGCTTCTCGAAGTTCGAGGATGTCTGGGGCGACCGTGCGCCGCTCGGTTGGGACGTGACGAACTCCGAGCCGGTCGCCCGTGCCGTGATCGCCCTGCTGTCGGACTGGTTCCCCGCCACCACCGGCGAGATCATCCACGTCGACGGCGGCTACCACGCCGTCGGTGCCTGACCGGTCCCGCCGGTGCCAGGGGCGGCGTCACAGCGTCATGCGTCGGCGGCTGATGGCTTCGCCATCCGTCCGATGACCCTGGACGACGTCGACAGGCGGATCAGCTACTTCCACGACGCCGACGACGACTTCCTCCACCACCTCGGAGTCGATCGATCGTTGCTGCCCGATCGCGACGTCTGGAAGGAGAGCTACCGGGTCGACTTCGATCGGTCTCTTGCGGAACGAGACAGCTACGGGGTGATGTGGCTCGTCGATGACGAGGTCGTTGGATGGTGCAACACCGACAGGATCGACGTCGGCGAACAGGCCTACATGCACTTGCACATCGCTGACCCCGAGAACCGGGCAGCCGGGTTCGGAGTCCATCTCGTTGCCCTCTCCGTTCGACACTTCTTCGACGTGCTGGAACTCGAGCGGCTCTACTGCGAGCCGCATGCATTCAACACCGCACCGAATCGCACGCTGCAACGTGCTGGCTTCAAGTACGAGTTCACCCACATCACGACACCGGGCCCGATCAACTTCGAGCAGACCACCACACGCTGGATCATCACCGAACCCCCGCCGAGTGATCAGACCGTCGCCGCCCCAGCCGAGTGATCGCGATCGGACTCTCAGTCGACGAGGGACTCGTAGATCGCCATCGTCCGCCTTGCCGCGACGTCCCAGCCGAAGTCGGCGATCGCCCTGCGACGCCCCGCGACGCCCATCGCCCTCGCCCGGTCGGGGGCGCGGACAATGTCGTTGACCGCGTCCGCGAGCCCCGCCTCGAAGGCTTGCGGGTCGCCGGCGTCGTAGTGCACGAGGCGGCCCGTCTCCCCGTCGACGACGACGTCGGGGATCCCACCGACGTCGCTCGCGACGACCGCCGTCTCGCACGCCATCGCCTCGAGGTTCACGATGCCGAGCGGTTCGTAGATCGACGGGCAGACGAACACGGTGCCGTGTGTGAGCACCTGGCGCACCTGCTCGCGCGGCAGCATCTCCGACACGAGGTGGACGCCATCGCGCTCGGTGCGCAGAGTTGCGACGAGGTCGTCGGTCTCGGCGGCGAGTTCGGGTGTGTCGGCGGCGCCGGCCAGCAGCACGAGCTGGACCGACTCGTCGAAGCCGAGCGCCGCGCGCAGCAGGTGGGGCACGCCCTTCTGACGAGTGATGCGGCCGACGAAGACGACCGACGGACGCTCGGGGTCGACACCCAGACGTTCGAGGACATCCGTGTCGGGATCGGGCCGGTAGAAGTCGGTGTCGATTCCGTTGTGGACGACGTGCACCTTGGCCTCGTCGAGTGTCGGGTAGGCAGAAAGGACGTCGCGCTTGGACCCGTGGCTCACCGCGATGACCGCGTCGGCGCCCTCGTAGGCGGTGCGTTCGGCCCACGACGACACCCGGTAACCACCGCCGAGTTGTTCGGCCTTCCACGGCCGGTGGGGCTCGAGCGAGTGCGAGGTCACGACGTGGGGAATGTCGTGGAGCAGCTTCGCCCAGTGGCCGCCCATGTTGGCGTACCACGTGTGGGAGTGGACGATGTCGCAACCAGCGGTCTGATCGGCCATCACCAGGTCTGCAGCCAGCGTCCGCAGTGCGGCGTTGGCGCCGACGAGCAACGGGTTGCGTTCCGAGTGGGCGGTGGCGCCCGGGCGGGGGTCGCCCATGCAGTGCACGTCGACGTCGGCGAGCTGCACCAGCTCACGGACCAGGAAGTCGACGTGGACGCCGGCGCCACCGTAGACGTCGGGCGGATATTCGCGGGTCAGGATCCCGATGCGCATCCGGCCACCGTACCGGCCAAGCCTGCACCCAGGTTCACCACCGCTGCGTGGGTTTCGCATCGCTGAGCTCGACGCCGGGGATGGACCGCTACCGGTGCTGGTGGTCCGAGAGCGAGACGCGAGGCATGTCCGACGACGGTCGACTTCCGAGACGCGAGAGTATTCGTCAGGAGCCCGCGGTCACGCGATCGACCCAGGCGATCAGGGCGGAGGTGATCTCGTCGCGATTGGTCTCGTTGAACACCTCGTGGCGAGCGTCGGGATAGACGGCCACCGTCACGTCGTCGACGCCGGCGTTCCGATAGCGGCCGGCGACGAGCTCGATCAGTTCACCGCCGCCGGCCAGCGGATCGGCGGATCCCGAAACGAGGTAGATCGGCAGGTCGGATCGGATTGCCGCCAGACGATCCGCGTCGGAACAGACCGCCAGCGAGTCCAACATGCTCTCGGCGGCGGCAGCGTCGACACCGAAACCGCAGAAGTCGTCGGCGATGTACAGATCGACCTCGTCGGGATCGCGGGTCAGCCAGTCGGATTCGGTGCGGGCGGGCTCGAACGGGGCGTTGAAGGCCGAAAGATCGACCTCCTGCGTCGGATCGATCCCGGCCGCGATCACGTCGATCGCGCTCGTGCCCGAGAGCACCGCACCAGTCAACTCGATGCTGTGATCCAGGAGATACTGCTGGAGCGCGAACGATCCCATGCTGTGACCGACCATCACCAGCGGCAGTCCGGGGAACTCGCTCCGCGCAATGCCGGCGAGCTGTCCGATGTCGGCCATCAGACCGGGCCAGCCGCCGGGACCGAGGTCGCCAAGGCGCTCGACAGAGCCTGCCGTGCGACCGTGCCCGCGGTGATCTCCGGCGTACACGACGTAGCCCGCCGCGGTGAGTGCTTCGGCAAACCGACGGTAGCGGCCCGCGTGCTCGCCCATGCCGTGCGAAATCTGCACGATTCCACGTGGCTCGCCGTCGCCCTCCCAGCGGTACGCGCCCACCTCGTCACCGTCGTCGGCAGCGAAGAAGAAGATCGTCTCGTCCATCGCGTCATTCTCCCAGATGAGACGATCGCAGGTCCGGCTGCAGCGAACACCCATCGCCGCCGCCTCCGGGGTCCATCGCTCGAGGTCGCTGGTGCCGCGGCGCTTCGGTCGACGGACCGAACACGAGCAGACCCAGCGTGATAAGTTCGCGAGGAGTCCACCCATCGGACGCTCAGCGGTTATGGGAGGTGAGCGGTGTGAATGATGGGAGCCCGCCGGCCCACTCGGGCAGGGTGCTGAAGGGGTGCGCTGCGCTACTCGCCCTGGCAATCGTCGCGGTCGGGTGCGGGGGTTCTGGCGATACGCCTGCAGGCGGCGTGACGGGCTCGGTCGCTGCGACCGACCCGGACGAACCCGGAGGCGAACTTCCCGAAGTTGCCGACGTGGCGCGCAGTCTCGAGTTCCTGGGTGGTCTCGCGTTGGTCAAATCCTCACCGGTGACCACAACGGTCGACGGCTCGGCGGCGTCGGTCTCACTGGGCGACGGGGCAAGCATCGACATCCCAGCCGGATCGTTCGACGCGCCGACCGAACTCACCACTGTCGTCGTCGACCTCGCCTTCGACCGCTACGCCGACAGCGCTCCGGAGGGAAGGGCGTACGTCGTGTCGACGACGAACGACGTGGTGCTCGCCAGCCCGGTGATCCTCGATGTTCCCGTCCGCGCCGGCGACGCCCGAGTCATGCAACTCGTCGACGGCGAATGGCAACTCATCGAAGTGGCCGATGGGCCGACAACTCGTGTCCCGATCGCACACTTCTCCGAAGTTCCGACGCTGGTCGTGGAGCCAGCCGAGGCTCCGCCCGAGTTCACGTCTGCGGAGCCCACCGGCGACAGCCCGGCTGACTTCTTGCGGGCGTGCGTGTTCGGTCTCACTTGGGTATTCGCCATCGAGGCGGGCGAGAGAGACGACGACTTTGCCGCTTCCCTCGCTTGGTCGTTCTGCACCCGCTCGCTGGTCGACAGGTTCAGCCCGCTCGGCGTTCGGGTGGAGATCGAATGCGTCGGTGGGAAGATCGGCGGCGACGTCGATCTGATCAGCGCGATCGATGCCTGTGTGGCCGAGGCCGAATCGGCCGATCCACCTGAGCAAACCGATGGTCCGGCGGAGAACGGCGACCCATCGGAGCCCGCCGATCCGCCGCCCATCGCATCGGAGCCATCGACGCCCGCAGGTCCCGTGGTCGTGTCCTACAGCGGACCGGTCGACAGCGCGGCGGTGTATGAGACGGCCATCCCCGAGACGGCCGGCCACGTGAACTCCTCGGGAAACGAGATCAGTGCGGTGATCGAGGACGGTCGTGTCGTCTCGATCGCCATGAGCACTCTGGTGGCCCACCCGCAGGTCGGGACGGTCTGCGCGGCGGAAGTGAGGTGGGCGCTCGAGCTGAACGGACCGGTCGAGGTGATCGACGGTGCGTTCATCGGGGCGGGAACATGGACGGTCGCGGGTGCCAGCACGTGCGATGGAACGAGAACCCATCCCATTGACGGCGTCAGCCCGGTCACGCTGTTCGGCGAGCTGTCCGACGATGGATCGCAGATCCTCCTCCACTTTCAGCCCGACGGCTCGAGATTCTCGTTCGTCGCCACCCTCACCAGCTTCTCGCCCTAGAGCTTCTCCGCGACGGCGTTCGCGAGCTGTTCGAGTTCGGCGCGCCCGAGACCGCCGGCGCTGAGCGTGATCGTCACGTTGGCGAGCCCGTCGTCGAACGCCAGCATCGGGCAGTCGGTCCCACCGTCACCAGGCAGCCCAGCGTCCTCCCCGAAACGACGGCACCACCATCTGGTGACCTTGCACCCCTACTCGTCGGTGACCTCGAAGACCGGGTAACTCTCGGCAATCGACTCGAACTCGGCGAGTGGCGAGCCCGGCGCGACAGGGATGTGGGGTCGACCTCCGGGCACTTTGGCGACGTAGCGTCGAAGAACCGCGGCACGTCCGTCGACCGGCACCTCGGTCAGGCGCACGCGACGCGGTCGACGCCGTCGAATCACGACGTGGCCCCCGGCTGCCCTGACGTTCTTCACCCAGTTGCACTCCCCCAACATCGACACCAGGAACCAGCGACCGTCGACATCAGCCATCCCCAGCGGGTACGACGTAGATCGTCCCGACACCCGACCGCGAACCTCGAGCGTGACCCACCTCCTGGGGAGCAACCCCGTGCGGAACACCCGGCTCCAGTTCCGCGCGTACCAGCGAGCGGTCTCGTCGCCGTGTCCCGAGGCGTACATGTCCCTCGCATCCTGGGCCGAAACGGGCCAACGTGCCACGGCACAAGTCTGCACCAACGGCGCGAACGGCACCAGAGCGAGGTGGCCTGATGACGGTGCTGCAAGACTGACGCCGTGGAAGTCCGCCGCATCGATCACGTGCAGTTGGCCATGCCGGCAGGAGGCGAGCAAGACGCCGTCGGCTTCTACGACGGACTGCTCGGCCTCCCACAGATGGCAAAGCCTCCTCATCTCGCCGCTCGCGGCGGTTGCTGGTTCGAACGAGACGATCTCAAGATCCATCTGGGCGTCGACACCGACTTCCACCCGGCCCGAAAGGCCCATCCCGCGCTGCTCGTCGACGATCTGGCGGCTCTGGTGGAGCGCCTGCGGACCGCGGGCGTCCCGGTCCGCGACGACGAGCCAATCGACGGCTACGACCGCGTGTACGTCGAGGACCCTTTCGGCAACCGCATCGAGCTGCTCGAACCAACGTGATCATCTCGTTCCGCCCGGTGACCTGCCGTTCTCGTGAACTCATTGGGGAATAGTTCCCGCACGAGTTCACGAGAACGGCAGGTACGGTCGGACGGGTGAACCGGCTCGCCGACGAGACCTCTCCGTACCTTCGCCAGCACCGCGACAACCCGGTCGATTGGTACCCATGGGGAGCCGACGCGTTCGCTGCCGCCACGGAACGCAACGTCCCGATCCTGCTCTCGGTCGGCTACTCCGCGTGCCACTGGTGTCACGTGATGGCCCATGAGTGCTTCGAAGATCCCGAGGTTGCCGCCAAGATGAATGAGCTGTTCGTGAACGTCAAGGTCGACCGGGAAGAACGCCCCGACGTCGATGCGCTCTACATGGATGCCGTCCAGGCGCTCACGGGGCGCGGGGGCTGGCCGATGACGGTGTTCATGACGCCGGATCGCGAGCCGTTCTACGGCGGTACCTACTTCCCCAGGGAAGCGTTCCTCCAGTTGATGGACGCCATCGACGACGTGTACCGCAACAAGCCAGGCGACGTACTCCAGAACGTGACCGCGCTCACCAAGACTCTCGCCACGAGTGCCAACCTGCAGCCGAAGAACGACGCCCCCGGCATCGAGGTACTCAACGCCGGACTGCAGAACCTCGCCAAGGCGTTCGACACCGAGTGGGGCGGCTTCGGCCAGGCACCGAAGTTTCCGACCACATCACATCTCGAGCTGATGCTTCGGGCCTACATGACCAACGCCGGCGACGGACCCAAACGCATCATCGAAACAACCCTCGACGCGATGTGCTCGGGCGGCATGTACGACCACATCGGCGGCGGGTTCGCCCGATACTCCACCGACCGCGAATGGCTGGTCCCCCATTTCGAAAAGATGCTCTACGACCAGGCGCTGCTGCTCGGCATCTATCTGAAGGGCCTGATCGTGCTCGGGCGGCCCGACTGGCGTCTCGTCATCGCGGAAACCATCGAGTACGTCCTCACCGAACTGCGCCACCCCGATGGCGGCTTCTACTCCGCCGAGGACGCCGACTCGCTCGACCCCCACGGCACCACCGTCGAAGGCTGGTTCACCACGTGGACCCCGGCCGAGGTTCGGGCGGCACTCCCCCAGATCGACCCAGCCATCGTCGAAACGTTGATCGACTGGTACGCCATCACCGACGAGGGCAACTTCGAGGGCCGGTCGATCCCGAACCGGGTCGCCGCCCGCGGGCAGCTGACCCGCACGCCCGAACTCGACGCGGCGGTCAGCGCACTCCGTGCTGCCCGATCGCAGCGGCCGCATCCGGGCCTCGACGACAAAGTCCTCACCGAATGGAATGCGCTGTTCCTGTCGTCGCTCACCCAGGCGGCCGCCGTGTTCGGGCGCCGCGACTGGCTCGACGCCGCGATCGCCAACGCCGAGTTCTTGTTGCGCGAACTGCGCGCCGACGACGGCCGCTGGTTGCGGAGCTGGCAGGCCGACGGGCAGCCGGCGGCGCGTCACATGGCCCTCGCCGCCGACCACGCGGCGCTCGTCGACGCGTTCACCCGCCTCGCCGAAGCGAGCGGCGAGGCACGATGGGTCGCCGAGGCCGTACGCACCGCCGACACGATGCTCGACTGGTTCTTCGACCCGGAGCAGGGCGGGCTGTTCACCACCGCCGAGGACGCCGAGGCCCTGGTGGTGCGCCAGAAGGATCTGGTCGACGGCGCCACACCGTCGGCGAACTCGACAGCCGCAATCGCCCTGTTCCGCCTCGCGGCACTCACCGGCGAGCAGCGCTACGCCAATCAGGCCGACCGAATCCTCCAGCTGCTCGCCGCCGCCGTCGACAAGTCGCCGGGCCAGTACTCGAACGCTCTGGTCGCCACCGACCTGCGCCGCCGAGGCCTCACCGAGGTGGTCGTCGTCGGCGACCGACCCGACCTCGTGCGCCTCGCCCAGTCGGTCTGGCGCCCCGACACGGTCCTCGCATGGGGCGAGCCCTACGACTCGCCGCTCTGGCACGAACGCGCGGACGGGTTCGGCTACGTGTGTCGCAACTACACCTGTGAGCTGCCCCAGGACACCCTGCAGGGTTTCGCCGAGAAACTGACCGGCCGCAAGGTGACCATCACCGGCGACACGATCGTGACCGAGCCGGTCGACCCGCCTACCAGCGCCCCCGATGGATGATCTGGCGCGCCGGGCGGCGATCTCGACCGGCGCTGCGTCCCAAACCTGACGGTGAGTCATCGGTTGTGACCGCTGGATACCCGAGCGCGATCGCACCGAGCAGCTCGAGGCCCGACGGAATCCCCAGACGCTGGCGAAGCTCGCGCTCGCCACGGAACACGCCGAAGAACAGGGCACCCAGCCCGACGTCCTCGGCGGCGAGCAGCAGCGTCATCACCGCCATCGACGTGTCGATCGTCCAATACGGCACCGGCCACGCCGCGGCACTCGCGCCGAGGCCGGTCTGCACCTTGTCGGGCTCGGCGTAACGGTCGACGTAGGCCTTCGAATCGGCGAGCGGAAGGGCGATCACCGGTGCGGTGAGCAAATGCTGCCAGCGGAACGAGTCACGCTTCACGGCGGGCAGCGTCGAGTCCCAGAACGACTCGGTCTCGGCGCCTTCGAGCACGACGAGGTGCCACCCCTGGGTCTTTCCGGCGCTCGGGGCCCTCGACGCGAGGTCGATCAGCTCATCGAGTACACCGGGTTCGATCGGGCGACCGTCGAAGGCCCGCGTCATCCGGCGAGAACGGACGACCTCGGCGAACTCGGTCATGTCATGGCGTGGGCGCGATGTTCAGCGCTTCCCGAGCTTGAGGAGGTCTTCGGCCATGGTCCAGCCGTACACGACCATCGCACCGCCCTTGGCCACCGGCACTGCGCTGAACATCTCGACGACGTCGGAATCGAGCTTCTCCGGCTTGGACGACTCGTGATCGAGGTACCCGTCGCTGCCGGTTGCGGCGATGAACGAGTTTGCGTCGTACTTGGCATCGACGCCGAAGCGCTTGGCGAGTCGGCGGCCCCATGCCCGCTCCTCGCCGACCGCATTCGAGCCGGGAGACGGCGTGACTTCGCGCAGGTCCTTGAAGGCTTCGAGACCGTCGGCATTGACGAAGCGGCAACCGACCACGACATCCTCGTCGGGAAACGCCATCAGCGCCCGGTGGTAGGCCTCACCGATGAGGCCGCGCAGCACCTGATCACGCTTGGATGAGCGCTTCACCGACATCAGGCCGATCAGCACGCACGGCGTGCCTCCGATCCGTTCGAGCGTGGAGAACGTGAATCCGTGCAACGCGCCGCCGAATCGGGCGGTGGTGATCAGAACCCAGTCCTCCTTCGCCTTGGAGAGCTGCCCAGCGCTGAACGCATCCTCCATCGACGCGAGTTCGTCGAGGTCGGAGTCGGTCAGGGCCGCAGCGTCATTGGTCGAAACGTCCAGTGCCATTCGACCTATTCTACAGCAGCACCGCCTCATGCCCGAAGGCCATGCGAAGTTCCCCGACCGAACGGTCGAGATCGACCCGGAACTCGTCGGCGAGCTTGAGCACCTTTCCCTGGCCGATGTCGACCATCACGATCGAATCGCCCGGGTGTTCGCGCAGGATTCGCTTCAGCCGTTGGATCTTGAGCTCGTCGAGCGCCGCCGACGGCAACCGGAGCCTCAGCGGCGCCGCGGGGCCGTCGCTGAGGCCGGACAGCACCGTGACGGTCTGGCCGATCAGCCCGAACCTGGACTCGTCGCGCCGGTCGAGTCGGCCCTTGACCGCGACGATCAGGTCGTCTTCGAGCTTGTGGCCCTGCTCGGCCAGCGTCCTCGGGAAGATCGTCACCTCGATCGAGGCGTCGAGATCCTCCAGCAGGAACACCGCCATCTGATCGCCCTTCTTGGTGAACTTACGGGCGAGGTTCGTGATCACGCCGCCGACGACGACGTTGGCGCCATCCTCCATCGTCTGGAGGTCGAGCACCGACTGCTCGACCTTGCGCCGCAATGCCGCTTCGACGCCGAACAGTGGATGATCGGACACGTACAGCCCGAGCATCTCCTTCTCGTAGCGGAGTTGCTCGGTCTTGTCGAAGGCGAGATCGGGGATCTCGGTGCGCTCGTCGAAACCATCTCCCGACCCGTCGCCGGAACCACCGGCACCATCGCCGTCACCGTCGCCCCAGTCGCCGAAGAGGCTCATCACACCCTTCTCGCGCTCGCGCCGACGCTTGACCGTGGTGTCGATGATGTGCTCGAACACCGTCAGCAGACCACGGCGGGTGTGTCCGAGGTTGTCGAATGCCCCGCCCTTGATGAGCGATTCGATGGTGCGCTTGTTGAGGACCGGCTCGGGTACTCGTTCGACGAAGTCGTGGAAGCTGCTGAACTGGCCGTTCTCGTCGCGTTCGGCGATCAGTAGCTCGACGAGCGCCTCACCGACGTTGCGCACGGCGGAGAGCCCGAACGTGATGGCGCCCGGACTGCCGACGGCGAGCGTGACACCGGGCGGCAACTCGTCAGGTGCGAGTGCACCGAAGTTCGTCATCGACCGGTTCACATCGGGCGGCAGAACCTTGATGCCCATCGACCGGCAGTCGCTCAGGTACGTGGCTGCCTTGTCGAGGTTGTTCTTGACGCTGGTGAGCAGACAGGCGATGTACTCGACCGGGTAGTGCGCCTTGAGATACGCGGTCTGATAGGTGACGAGGCCGTAGCCGAACGTGTGGCTCTTGTTGAAGGCGTAGTCGGCGAACTTCTCGATGATGTCGAACAGTTCCTTGCCGAGGGCCGGTTCGTACCCGGTGGCCACGACGCCCGCCTCGAACCCGTCGCGAGCCTCTGCCATCACCTCGCGGACCTTCTTGCCCATGGCCTTGCGGAGGTTGTCGGCTTCCGCAAGCGAGTAGCCGGCGAACTTCTGCGCGACGCGCATCACGCTCTCCTGATAGATCATCAGGCCGTAGGTGTCGCCGAGTACCTCCTTCGCATCCTCGTGGAAGTACTCGACGGGCTTGCGTTCGTTCTTGCGGTCGGCGTAGTCGTAGTGCATGTTGACGCTCATCGGCCCGGGCCGGTAGAGCGCGAGCACAGCGGACACGTCCTCGAAGCTGTTCGGCGCCATCGCCTTGAGCAGCTGACGCATCGGTGGCGACTCGAGCTGGAACACCCCGATCGTCTCGCCCTTCGACAAGAGATCGAAGGTGGCCTGATCGTCGAGGTCGATGTCGTCGACGACGAAGTCAGGATCGCGCTGGGCCCGGATCATCGCCTCGGCGTCGGTGATCACGTCGAGGTTCCGGAGCCCGAGGAAGTCCATCTTCAGCAGACCGAGGTCTTCGACGCCGTGCATTTCGTACTGAGTGACCACCGGGGCGTCAGCAGGGTCCTGGCCCGACTCGGGCTTGCGCTGGATCGGGACGTAATCGGTGACCGGATCCTTGGTGATCACCACCGCTGCGGCGTGGATGCCGTCCGAACGCTTCAGTCCCTCCAACCCCCGAGCGACGTCGATCACCTTCTTGAGATCGGCGTCGGTGTCGTACATCGCCCGCAGGTCGGCCGCTGCCTTGTAGCCGTCGGCGTATTTCGGGCTCTGCTCGAAGCAGTACTTCAGCGGCGTGTCGCGCCCCATCACCATCGGCGGCATCGCCTTGGCGAGCTTGTCGCCGACGCCGTACGGATACCCGAGCACCCGCGCCGCGTCGCGTACGGCGTTGCGCGCCTTGATGGTGCCGAACGTGATGATCTGCGCCACGTGATCGCGTCCATACCGCTCGGCGGCGTACCGGATCATCTCGTCGCGATAACGCGAGTCGAAGTCCATGTCGATGTCTGGCATCGACACCCGGCTCGGGTTGAGGAACCGCTCGAACAGCAGGTCGTACTTGATCGGATCGAGGTCGGTGATCCACAAGCAGTAGGCCACCGCACACCCGGCGGCCGATCCACGACCGGGCCCGACCCGGATGTTGGCGTCGCGGGCGTGCTTGATCAGGTCCCACGTGATCAAGAAGTACGACGCGAACCCCATGTCGTTGATGACCTTGAGTTCATAGCTGAGCCGCTCGACCGCATCGTTCGGGATCTGCTCGCCCCAGCGCTTCTTGGCGCCCTCCCAGGTGAGGTGTTCGAGATACGACGCCCCGTCGAAGCCGTCGGGCACGGGGAAGCTCGGGAGCAGTGGCTTGCCGAACTCGATCTGGAGGTCGGCCCGCTCGGCGATCCACAACGTGTTGTCGCACGCCGAGGGCACCTCGCGGAACAGATATCGCATCTCCGCCGCGGTCTTCAGGTAGTGCTCGCTGCCCTCGAACTTGAACCGTTTGGCGTCGGAGAGCAACGCACCGGTCTGCACGCACAGCAGCGCGTCGTGCGCCTCGTGGTCTTCCTGGTGCGTGTAGTGGCTGTCATTGGTGGCCAAGAGCGGCGCGCCGATCTTCTTGGCGATCTCGATCAGCTTCGGGTTCGTCTCGCGCTGCGCCTGCAGGCCATGGTCCTGCAGTTCGACGAAAAGGTTGTCTCGTCCGAAGATGTCCTGCAGCCGCGCTGCCTTCTCCACCGCACCCTTCTCGTCGCCGTTCAGCAACGACTGCAACACGTGGCCACCGAGGCATCCGGTGGTCGCGATGAGCCCGTCGGAGTACTTCTCGAGCAACTCCCAGTCCATGCGGGGCTTGTAGTAGTAGCCCTCCATGAACGCAAGACTCGACAGCTGGATCAGGTTCCGGTAGCCCGCCTGGTTCTCGGCCAACAGCGTGAGGTGGTAATAGAGCTTCTTTCCGCCCTCGGTGTCGCCGCCCGAGTCGTCGACGCGGCCACGACGCGTCGGCCGTTCGCTGCGGTGGTCGTGGGCCATGTAGGCCTCGGTGCCGATGATCGGCTTGATTCCCTGCTCGTTGCACTCCTTGTAGAAGTCCAACGTGCCGTACATGTTGCCGTGGTCGGTCATCCCGATCGCCGGCATCCCATCCGCAACCGCCTTGGCGACCATCTCGTCCAACCGCGCCGCCCCGTCCAGCATCGAGAACTCGGTGTGGACATGGAGGTGGGTGAAGGAATCGGACACGGATCTCGGTTTCGAATTACTCGGATGTGGTTCGGGTCACCATAGTCGCGCGTCCGTGGTACCGCTCACGGGTCCCTCCGCTCGTTCTGGGCGACGCGTTACAAGTACGTGCCGGGACGATCGGTGCCCGATTGCGGTTGTTGGGGCATCTGAGGACCGCCGGGGAGCTGGCGCATCTCTTGGAGTTGGCGTTGGGCGGCGAACTGTTGGGCCATCAGGGTGGCCTGGATGCCGTGGAACAGACCTTCGAGCCATCCGACCAGCTGTGCCTTGGCGATGCGCAGCTCGGACTCGCTCGGGATCTCGCCGTCGTCGAACGGGAGGGCGAGAGAAGCCAACTCATCGCGCAGATCCGGCGACAGGGCTTCGGACAGTTCGGCGACGGACCGTTCGTAGATCTCGGCCAGACGTTCGCGCGACGCCTCGTCCAACGGTGCCGTGCGCACCTCCTCGAGCAACTGCTTCACCATCGAACCGATCCGCATCACCTTGGCCGGCGACGTCACCGACTCTTCCTCGGCCGTCGGCGGGCCGTCGGAGGCCACCGCTCCCGCAGGCACCGACGCGTCGGTGATCTCGTCGGGCTGTACTGACTCGTGGGTCTCGGACATGGCTCCCTTTCTACCGACCGGTCAGGCGAGTGCCCCGACCAGCGGCACGTTGACCTCAGCCGATGTCAGCGAACCATGACGACACACGAGCTCGAACGGCCCGGAATCGGCGGGATCGTGGAAGCTCACCGGCTCGCGCGCCACCAGCGCCACGTCGCCGAGGCGTGCCCGGACCTCCGGCGCCATCGCCGAACCGAACCACTGCTCGTCGAGCATCTGTTCCTTCGTGACCACCCAGGCGAGGTGGCCGACCTCGTCGCGTGCGGCGGCGGCAAGCTCGTCGATGGTGCCTCTGGCCGCGTGGAACCAACGGAACCGCCCCTCCCCCGATTGCATCGTGACCGTCGCCAACAGCTCCGTCGACGGCGTCACCAATCGGTCACCCACGTGCACCTGCCCGTGATCTGCCGTGACCAGCAACGCAGTACGCGCCGGGAGCGACTCCAACATGTCGCCGACGAGACGGTCCGCGGCTCGAAGCTCCGCGTCGTAGTACGGGCCGAAACCGCGTTCGTGAGCGATCTTGTCGATGCCGCCGTAATAGCAGTAGACGAACCGCTCGCCTGCTTCGACCTCGGCGTTCGCCTGGACGGCGATCGACGACGCAGCACGCCAGCCAACCGGATCAGATCCCCGGAGGTGTGCTTCGGAGAACGCCGACGACTGCAACTCGGCCACGCTCACCACCGGCACCGTCTGGCCGAGGAACGGCTCGAACGGTTGCACCTGCCGTGGCGGATGCGAACGACGGACCGCTTGATCGCCCACGCACCAGCGCAACACGTTCATGATCTCGCCGCCCACCACGATCCGGTATCCAACCAAGCCGTGCTCGGCGGGCGTCAACCCTGTCGTGATCGACGTCAACGCCGTCGCCGTCGTCGTCGGAGCGACCGTGTGGATCGGGCCACCCACCATCGCCGCCACCGTTGGCATCAGCGCCCGATGGTCCTGCAGCTGGTCCCAACCGAGCCCGTCGAGCACCAGCACGACCACCGCGTCCGCGGACGCCACCGGCTCGGGCATCCACGCTGGCTGCCCGGTGGACCACGACACCGGACCGAGCAATGACGGGATGATCCCTCGTACATTCGCCCCGCCATAGTCCGGAATGATCGGGCCGTCCGCGGCAGCACTCGTCGTCACCAGTGCAGTCCACCACGCCAGCCGAGCGCGCGACAAGCACCTCCACCAGAAGCTGAGCTGACGGCACCAAGTGACTAACGTCGTCGTGTGCGCATCTCGACCCGCGGTGACTACGCCTGCCGTGCCCTTCTGTCGCTTGCGCTGCACTCCGACGAGCAGGGTCCCACGTCCGTGCGCGACATCGCCGACCGCACCGCACTTCCCCAGCCCTACCTCGAACAGATCCTGCTCGCCCTCAAAGGCGCCGGCCTCGTCAAGTCGAAGCGCGGTGTCGGCGGCGGCTACATCCTCGCCCGTGACCCCGCGGACATCCGACTGTCCGAGATCGTCTCGGCGGTCGACGGACCAATCACGCTCGGCGACTTCGGCCAACCCCACCAGGACGGTTCCTGCGACCACGAAGGTCAGTGCGTGCTACTCGGTATCTGGAACCGGGCCGGTGACCACATGCGCGTCTACCTCGAAGGTTTCACCCTCGCCGGCATCGCCGCCATCGCCCGCGGCGACGCCCCCTGGCCGTAATGCCTTCTCGGCCTCACGGCGATTCGTAGCGCGACGATCGAGGTCGGCCTCGTCCGGCTCGTCGCTGGCGCTTCCCTCGCCGGAACGGTCACGTTGGGTGGCGTCGCTGCTGCCCCACCGATGAGCGAAACCGCCGTATACGGTCAACTCGCTCATCGCACCCCTGCCCACTGCCCCACCGATGAGCGAAACCGCCGTATACGGTCGCTTGGCTCATCGCACGGACGTTTGGCGCCGGTGGCGAGTCAGACTTCGGCCGCGTCGAGCCAGGCTTGGAGGTCGGGGGCGAGCGGGCTCGTGAACGTGACCCGCTCGCCGGTGACCGGATGATCGAACGCCAGCTCGGCGGCGTGGAGGAACGGGCGGGTCAACCCCAGCGTCGGCCGCCGTTGGCTGTACGTCGGGTCACCGACGAGCGGATGGTTGATCGACGACAGGTGCACACGGATCTGATGCGTTCTCCCTGTCTCGAGGCGACACTCCAGGCGCGACACCAACGCGGGGCTGCTGTAGGTCCCGATCACCCGGTAATCGGTGCGCGCCGGACGGCCTCCCGCGACCACCGCCATCTTCAGCGGGTCACCACGATCGCGCCCGATCGGCGCATCGATGATGCCGTGCGGAGCATCGGGTACCCCCCAGACGACCGAGTCGTAGCGTCGAGTCGCGCTCGTGATCGGCGAACTGCTCGATCAACAGTGCCGCTGCGTCATCGGTCCGAGCCACGACCAGCAGGCCGGAACTCCCGGCGTCGAGCCGATGCACGATGCCGGGGCGAATCGGGTCACCACCCACTCCCTCGAGCTCCGGATACCGAGCCAACAGCCCGCTGACCAGCGTGCCGTCCATGTTGCCCGCGCCCGGGTGCACGACCAGACCGGCAGGTTTGTCGACGACGATGACCGCGTCGTCTTCGTACACCACGCCGAACTCGACCGCATCGTCGGCAGTCGGCATCACCGGCTCGGGAATCGCCCGGGGGTCGACCTCGACGGTCTGGCCCTCCTGCAACCGCACCTTGCCCGATGAGGCAGCCTGTCCGTCGACGCGCACACCTCCCGCGGCGATCGTCGCCGCTGCTTCGGCCCGGCTCAAGTCTCCGATCAACGCGACGATCCGATCGAGCCGCTCGCCGGCCAGTGCCAACGGGACTGATTCGCTGATCATCCGACGTCACCGGCGTTCTCGACAGGGTCGGCCAGCCCGTTCAGCTCACCGTGACGCTGGGTGCGCGCTCCCTGGATGCTGCTGATGATGAGCAGTACCGCCCCAACGTTGACCGCCATGTCCGCGACGTTGAAGATCGGAAACCACTGCAGGTCGATGAAGTCGACGACGGCACCCTGGAGGAGGCCGTCGTCGCCGCGGAACAGCCGGTCGATCAGATTCCCCGCAGCGCCACCGATCAACAGGCCCATCCCGATCGTGCTCATCGGGCTCGCCTCGCTTCGCAGCGATACCAGCAGATACACGATGACGATCGTGGCGATCACTCCGATCACTGGGCCGAACCCCTGGCCTTGGCCGAACGCCATCCCGTTGTTGAACGCCAGGTTGAGTCGCAATGTCCAGAGGAGATCGATCTCGCGGTCGGTGCCGAGTGATGTGACCGCCCAGTGCTTGGTCAGTTGGTCGACGACGACGACTCCGACGGCGATCGCCACAGGCGCCCGCCATGCACGGACAGCCGTCATGAGTCAGCGCGGGCCGACGCCGCTGACCTTCTCTGCAGCGAGCACCGTGGTCTCGGGAATGGCTTCGAGACGTTCGCGTTGGATCGGCTGGCCCGACACCTCCGAGTAGCCGTAGGTACCCTGCTCGATGCGCTCCAGTGCCGCATCGATCTCGAGGATGGTCTGGCGCGACTGTGTCGACAGCACGCGGTCGAGATCACGCTGAACGACCATCGTGTCACCTTCGCCGCCTTCGTCATCGAATTGCACGTCGCCCATCTCACCGTCTTCGATGATGCTCGTCGCTTCGTCCTCGAGCCGGGTCGCCCGGGCCACCTCGGCGGCGCGACGAGCGAGGAGTTCGTCGCGCTGGTCCTTCAGGAACTTCACGTCGAAGTCCTTCGTGTAGGCAATGCCGTCCTTGGTGTGGCCACGCGGTGCCGGAATCTCGACGCGCTCGAACTTCGCGTTGGACAGCAGCGAAGGGGTCAGGCTTGTCACTCCAGGCTGCTTGAGCTTGCGGGCCATCGGAGTGGGCGCTTTCCTCGCCGGGACCTTCGTTACCGGAGCCTTCTTCGCGGCTGTCTTCTTGGCAATGGGTGCGGCCTTCTTCGCGGGGGCCTTCTTCGCGGCGGCCTTCTTCGCGGGGGCCTTCTTCGCCGGGGCCTTCTTCGCCGGGGCCTTCTTCGCAGCAGCCTTCTTCGCGGGGGCCTTTTTCGCCGGGGCCTTCTTCGCGGGGGCCTTCTTCGCCGGGGCCTTCTTCGCAGCAGCCTTCTTGGCAGCCGCCTTCTTCGCGGGGGCCTTCTTCGCAGCGGCCGTGGTGGCAGAACTCGTCTTCTTCGATGCAGCCATGGTGCGCTCCTCGGGGCAGTGTGAGCGCCGGACTCTACCGGATGCCGACCGAATTCGTCCCGATGATCGGCCTGTTGAATCAGCCGGCCCGGGTGACGGTGATCACCGGCTCAGCACCGACCCCACCATCCACGCGTTCCGTACGTACGGCGGTGGCCAAGGTCTCGCCGGCGATCAGGTCGCGATGCGCATCGATCGCATCGATCCAGTCGTCGCCGGCCGACACGGCCAGCTCGATCCGATCCGACACGTCCAGACCGGCGTCGCGCCGCGCTTGCTGCACGAGTCGCACGAGGTCACGGGCACGCCCTTCGACCTCGAGTTCGTCGGTCACCTCGATGTCGAGCGCGATCACCCCGGCATGCGAGCCGAGACCGGCGCTGGCCTGGTCGCCCGACGCGACCAACTCGAGCGAGTACTCCCCCGGTTCGAGCGTGACACCACCCACCACGACGACCTCGCCGTTCACGGCCCAGTCCCCGGCCTTGTGCGCCTTGATCACCTGCTGGACGCTCTTTCCGAGGCGCGGGCCGAGTTTGGCCGGAACGAGCTGGAGCCGTTCGGTGGCAACGGTGGCCACGTCGGTGGTCAGCTCGACGCGGCGAACATTGACCTCGTCGGCGATGACGTCGACGAACGCCTCCAAACGGTCGGCGTCGGCAGCGGCCACCGTCACGCTGTTCAGAGGGAGACGGACCCTGCGCTGATGCGCCTTGCGAACCGACAGCGTGGCCGAGCACACGTCACGGACGAGGTCCATCGTGTCGACGAGGTCGTCGTCGGCGGGGAGTTCGTCGAGGCTCGGCCAGTCGGTGAGGTGCACGCTGGTGGCGTCGGCCTCGCGGCCGTGCAACCCGCCGTAGATCTCCTCGGACAAGAGCGGTAGCAGCGGCGATGCCACGCGGACGAGCACCGACATCACCGTGTGCATCGTGTCGATCGCGTCGTGGTCGCCGGACCAGAACCGATCCCGGCTGCGGCGCACGTACCAGTTGGTGAGCACGTCGAGATGCTCACGTACGACCTGACACGCGGCGAACAGGTCGTACGCGTCGAGCGCCTCGGTCATGTCGGCAACCAAGGCCCGAGTCTTGGCGAGCACGTACCGGTCGAGCACGTTGGTCGAATCGGTCCGCACCGCACCCTGGTAGTCGGCCGCGTTCGCATACAACGTCAGGAAGTACCACGAGTTCCACAGCGGCAACAGCACGTGACGCACCGTGTCGCGCATGCCCTCCTCGGTGACCATGCCGTCGCCACCGCGCAGGATCGCCGACGACAGCAGATGCCAACGCATCGCGTCCGCACCATGCGTGTCGAACATCTCCCGTGGGTCGGGATAGTTGTTCAGGCTCTTGGACATCTTGCGACCGTCGTCACCGAGCACGTTGCCGTGGCTGACGCAGTTGGCGAACGCCGGCCGGTCGAACAGCGCTGTCGCGAGGACGTGCAGCGTGTAGAACCAGCCGCGGGTCTGGCCGATGTACTCGACGATGAAGTCACCCGGATAGTGGTGTTCGAACCAGTCCTGGTTCTCGAAGGGATAATGGACCTGAGCGAACGGCATCGAGCCCGACTCGAACCAACAGTCGAGCACTTCTGGCACTCGCCTCATCATCGACGCTCCGGTCGGATCGTCCGGGTTCGGCCGCACGAGATGATCGACCTCAGGCCGGTGCAGGTCGGTGACCGTGACACCGAAGTCGGCTTCGAGGTCGGCGATCGACCCGTAGACGTCGATGCGCGGGTAGGTCGGATCGTCGGACTGCCAGACGGGGATCGGGGAACCCCAGAACCGGTTTCGGCTGATCGACCAGTCGCGGGCGTTCTCGAGCCACTTGCCGAAGCTGCCGTCCTTGATGTGCGCCGGTTGCCAGGTGATCCCCTGGTTCAGCTCGACCATCCGGTCGCGGAACTCGGTCACCTTGACGAACCACGACGAGATCGCCCGGTACACGAGCGGTTGCGAACACCGCCAACAGTGAGGGTACGGGTGGTCGTAGGTGGCGTGGCGCACGACCACACCACGTTCCTTCAGCTCGCGGATCACCGCGGGATTGGCGTCGAAGACGTGAATGCCGGCCCAATCGGACACCTCGGCGGTGTATCGGCCGTGTTCGTCCATCGGACACACCGTCGGGATGCCCGCTGCGTTCGCAACGACCTGGTCGTCCTCACCGAAGCCTGGCGCCAGGTGGACGATGCCGGTGCCGTCCTCGGTCGACACGAAGTCGGCGGCGAGCACCTGGAATGCATTCGGCGTCTCGGCGAAGTAGTCGAACAACGGCGTGTAGCGCCGACCGACGAGTTCGGAGCCCTTCATGGTCGCCACCGTCGGCGCGTCGCCGAGTTCGGCGGCATAACTGCCGACCAGCGCCTCGGCGAGGATGTAGCGGGTGCCGTCGAGTTCGACGACCACGTAGTCGATGTCGGCCCCGACGGCGAGCGCCAGGTTCGACGGCAGCGTCCAGGGCGTCGTGGTCCACGCGAGCAGACGCTCACCGGATTCGAGTTCGAACCCGACGGTCAGCGCCGGGTCCTGACGATCCCGGTACACGTCGTCCATCCGGGTCTCGGTGTTCGACAGCGGGGTCTCGCAGCGCCAGCAGTAGGCGATCACACGGAAGCCCTCGTAGATCAGCCCCTTGTCCCACAGGGTCTTGAACGCCCACATCACGCTCTCCATGTACGAGAGGTCGAGGGTCTTGTAGTCGTTGTCGAAGTCGACCCAACGCGCCTGTCGGGTGACGTAGTCACGCCAGTCGTCCGTGAACTGCAAGCACGCTGGTGCGACAGGCGTCGTTGAACTTGTCGATCCCGAACTTCGTGATGTCGGGATGACCGGAGATCCCGAGTTCCTGCTCGGCCTTGACCTCCGCGGGCAGCCCGTGACAGTCCCAGCCGAAGCGTCGCTCGACGCGGCGACCGCGCATCGTCTGGTACCGCGGAATCGCGTCCTTGACGTACCCGGTCAGGAGGTGGCCGTAGTGGGGCAGCCCGTTCGCGAACGGCGGCCCGTCGTAGAACACGAACTCGTTCGAGCCGTGCTCGCCGGCGGCTCGCTGGTCGATCGAGGCCTGGAAGGTAGCGTCCTTCGCCCACCGCGCGAGGATGTCGTCCTCGAGTCGGGGAAAGCTCGGCCGGGGGTCGACATCTGGGTAGGCCACGTCACGATGCTACCGACGAGGCCCGAACGACGGACCAGAGGTTGACGGACCCGCGACGGCGCTCAGGTACGGTCGTCGTCGAACGAGAAACGGAAGTCGTCCTCGTCGCGATCGGTACGTTCGGTCGTGATCGCCGGCATCGCCTGGGTGGGCTCGTCGGAGATGTCGCCCCAGGGATCATCGGGTTCTGACGATTCGTCGGCCGCGGCTTCGTCGTCGGCGATGTCGGCAACGATCACCAGGTCGTCGTGGGCAACGTCGTCGTCGGAGTGGCCGTCGTCCGTGCCGAAGGCCACCTCGGACTCGACAACGACGTCGTCGGGATCATCGTCGGATGCGGACAGCAGCGGCGCACGCGCCTCGCCCAATCCGCCTGGGACACGTTCGGCGATCTCGAGGATCGAGGTGGCGGACTCGCGAAGTCGGTTGCGCTGCTCGGTGAGGAACAGCTCGAGTTGTTCGACGTCGGACTCGAGAAAGTCTCGGCGCGCCTTGAGTGCTTCGACGTCGCCGGCGATGGCGACGCGTGCGGCCTCGCCGGCACGGCGAGCCTCGACTCGTGCTTCGTCGAGCAGTTGCGCTGCCATCTCGCGGCGTGGAGTCGAGTGTGGTCGCCGCCTCGTCGTTGGCGGCGCTGACGATCCTGGCCGCGTCGGCTCGGGCCTCGGCCACGGTGGTGTCGGCGGTGCGCTGCGCGAGCAGCAGCGTACGACTGATCGTCTCGGCCTCCTCGACCGACGCGTCGACGCCTTGAGGTGCCGGTGCCGCACCCGACTCGGACACCTCCTGCAGGCGAGCGACGGCGGCTCGAGCCCGGGCTTCCATCGCAGTCGATTGGTTCTGGGCTCGTTCGAGTTCATCCGCGACGTCGTCGAGGAAGGTTCTGACCTCGTCGGGGTCGGCGCCCTTGCGGACGGTCTTGAACTCCGCGCTCCTGACTCGTTGGGGACTCATCTCCATGGTGTGCTCCTGTGTCCTCAGTCGTCGTAGTCGT
The DNA here is from genome assembly GCA_963774765.1 of Ilumatobacteraceae bacterium. GTDB lineage: Bacteria > Actinomycetota > Acidimicrobiia > Acidimicrobiales > Ilumatobacteraceae > Sva-07. Next base: position 177,328 of record CAVZGP010000009.1, on the reverse strand, counting down.
CGTACCGTGCAGCCCGCGGTGCCGGCGGCTTGAGGAGATACACGCCGGTCGCGACCTTCTCCATCGAGCCGTCGAGTGCGTAGCAGATGCCACTGGCGAAGTCGATGAGGCGGCGTGCGATCTCGCGCTCGGTGCCTTCCAGGTTCATGATGACGGGCTGGCCGTCCTTGAACTTGTCCGCCACCTCTTGAGCCTGGTCGAACCGTCGCGGCCTCACGGTGTGGGGTTCCATGGATCCTCCCGGAACGCTGTGCAGGTTGGGTTGCTGGCTCTGACTCGGCCTGATCTGGACACCCGAGTCATCCGATCGCCCGTTGGCGGCGCGGCGCGACGGGGACGCATCGAAGTCACGGGACGGAAAACTCGGCTTGGCCGACACGGTACGAACCGTCGGTTCGTCGTCGGGCTCCCATCCGCGTTGGTTGCTGCTCGGGCCGGTGGGACGCGCATCGGCATCTCGCGACCCTCGATTCGGACGCGGCGAAGCCACGGGCTCGTCGTAATCGTCGTAATCGTCGTACGCATCGTCGGGACCGAGACCCAGGTAGTCCATGGTCCGTTTCCAGAGTGACATGCATTCCCTCCTGCGGGGCGCAGGCTAGCCCAGCATGCGCCGGACGAGGTGGACGCCCGGCGCAGATTCCCGGTCACGACGGTATCGATTGCCGAGGTGGTCGCTCGCCGAACAGTGCCGTCCCCACGCGCACCTCCGTGCTGCCCTCGACCACGGCGACGTCGAGGTCGCCCGACATCCCCATCGAGCACACCTCGAGACCCAGTCGATCGACGAGCGCGCGTACCTGGCGGAAGCCGGGGCGGGCCGCTTCGCTGTCGCGTCCAGTGGGCCCGACCGTCATCAGGCCACCGACGCGCAACCCGAGATCGAGCGATCGATCGACGAGAGCTGCGACGTCGTCGACGTCGCAGCCGCCCTTCGCTGGGTCAGCGGTGGTGTCGACCTGGATCAGCACTCGGGCCCCGGGGTCTCGTTTCGCGACCTCGTCGACGACCGATGCCCGATCGAGACTGCACCAGACGTCGACCAGGCCGATCAACTGGCGCACCTTGTTGCGCTGCAGCCGTCCGATGAAGTGCACCTCGGGACGGAACTGTTCGATGGTCGCACGCTTGTCGAGGAGTTCCTGGGCGTAGTTCTCGCCGATGGCGTCACAGCCAGCGGCCACCGCAGCCGTGATCGCATCAGGCCCGAAACCCTTGGTCACCCCGACCACCGAGACAGGGTGCGTCCACGATCGCTCGACGGCATCGATCTGTGCACGCACGTCGACGACCCGGACACGCACGTCGTCGGGGTCGATCATCGCGCCTCGAACCAGGCAACGAGTGCGTGGCGCTCGGCATCGACACGGCGCCGGTGCGACCGGAACCGACGATCGCAGCCCGTACACGTACCCACCGCGTCGAGTCCGATACCTCGACGCATCAGCCCGGCGGCGACAACCTCTGGTACGTCGAGAGCGAGCGTGCCCCACTGCGTCGAGCCCGACACCGCCGATGCCGACGCGCCGACACCGGCCGCCACCCGGTCGAGGTCCGTCGGCGAGAACTCGTAGCAACACGCATGAATGCACGGTCCGAGCACTGCAGCCGCGACCTTGGTGCCCGTGGACTCGAGGGCGTCGACGGCGACGTCGACCACCCCGGCCGCCAACCCGCGCCAGCCGCCGTGGGCGACGACCCGAGAGGTCCCGTTCGCTCCGAACAGGGCGACCGGCGCGCAGTCGGCCGCCCAGACGGCCAGCAGTTCGTCCGAGCGCTCCGCCACGAGTACGTCGCCCGCACCAGCCAGCGGCCAGTGGATCGCGGCCAGGGAATCGATCGCGACCACGTCGACGCCGTGCACTTCGTCGAGCATCACCCAGCGAGTGCCGGCCAACGCGACTTGCCGTTGCAACAACGTGTCAGCATCGACGAGTTCGGGGTGAACGTCACCGTCGTCTGCCTCGGTGACCGCCGCGACTGCGACCCGGCCGCCGATCTCACGCCGGAGGAGTTCCTGCATCGGCCGGGGCGAACGTTCCGCTGCGGCCTATTTCAGGAATGAGGGGACGTCGAAGTCGTCGTCGCCGTCATCGTCGGCCAACGGATCCTCGTCGTCGTCGGAACCGAAGAGTTCGGTGATGCGTGTCGAGGCGGTCCGCGGTCCGTCGTCGCTCGTCGTGCTGCGCAGCGGCGAGACATCGTCGAGGCGGTCGAATCCGGCAGCGATCACGGTGATGCGGACCTCGTCACCCATCTCGTCGTCGATCACGGTGCCGAAGATGATGTTCGCATCCTGATGCGCGACGCCGTGGATGATCTCGGCGGCGGCGTTCATCTCGAACAAGCCCATGCCCGACGGGCCGGTGATGTTCAGCAGCACCCCGCGGGCGCCGTCGATGGCCGACTCGAGCAGCGGGCTCGAGATCGCCGCCTTGGCGGCGGACACGGCGCGGTCGTCGCCGCTGGCCTGCCCGATGCCCATCAAGGCGGAGCCGGCATTGGACAGCACCATCTTGACGTCGGCGAAGTCGGTGTTGATCAGGCCAGGGGTGGTGATCAGGCCGGTGATGCCCGACACGCCCTGGAGGAGCACCTCGTCGGCCATCTTGAAGGCGTTGAGCACACTGGTCTTGTCGTTCGCGACGGTGAGGAGTCGATCGTTCGGGATGACGATCAGCGTGTCGACCTTCTCCTTCAGCTTCTGGACGCCGTTGTCGGCCTGCACGGCTCGGCGCCGCCCCTCGAACGAGAACGGTCGGGTGACCACGCCGATGGTGAGCGCCCCGGCCTCGCGCGCGATCTCGGCGATCACGGGTGCAGCACCGGTACCGGTACCACCGCCCTCGCCTGCGGTGATGAACACCATGTCGGCGCCGCGCACCATCTCTTCGATCTCTTCGTGGTGCGCTTCGGCGGCGGAACGACCCACCTCGGGGTCGCTGCCGGCGCCGAGGCCGCGAGTGAGGTCGCGACCGACGTCGAGCTTGACGTCGGCATCGCTCATGAGGAGTGCCTGGGCATCGGTGTTGACGGCGATGAACTCGACGCCCTTCAGCCCGGCGTCGATCATCCGGTTCACGGCGTTCACGCCGCCACCGCCGACGCCGACGACCTTGATCACAGCGAGATAGTTCTGCGGAGCGCCGACCATCAGCGGGTCCTCCAAGTGTGTTGGTTCATGAATGACACATCCTGCCAGGTCCGGCGCCCACAAGTGTGGACGCTCACCGTACCGTGACTTCCGACGTCGAGACGTCGATCACCGTGACCGGTTTGTCACCGACGTCGTCGAGGGTTCGTTGCAGCCGGACGAGTTTCTCGATCTGGGCGTTCTCGCCGAGCGCCGATCCGAAGCGCACCTCGACCAGCCCACGATCGCTCGTGAGCACCAGCACGAGATCGGAACCATCCGGCGTCACCAACATCGACTCGACACGGCTGCGGATGTCCGGCGTCAGCTTGGTCACGAGAGATGCCGCCGACGAGTAGCCGATCGACGCGAACTGTCCCGGGGCGACGTCCAGCGTGTCGGGACCGGCGATCCAGACCAGTGCGACCGGTTCACCATCGACGAGCGTCAGCACCCGACCATCGACGTCGATCACCCGGGCGCGACCGTCGGCGCCCATCATCGCCGCGACCGGCGTGCGTTCGCGGATCTCGATCGAGGCCGAATCGGGAAACGACGTCGTGACCCTGGCATCGCGCACCCACGGGATCGCCTCGATCTGTGCCTCGACCTCGTCGGTGTCGACCAGCAAGACGGCCGTTCCGGTCAAGTCGTCGATCACCGCGTCGAGGGCGCCCTGGTCGGTGTAGACGGCACCATTGACACTGACCTGATCCACGGCGAACATCGATGAGCCGAGCACGGCGAGCACGCCGACGACGATGGCGACCACGAGTGCGCCGAGCGCCAGCCACCACAGGCGCCGGCGGTGCTTGGAACGCGTGACACCGATGCGGCGTTGACGGATGCGCGGCTCGATTCCCCGCTTCGACGCGTCGCTGGCCGAGACCGCATCGCTGCCACCGTCGTCGTCGATGAACACCGGTTTCGAGGCCGATTGATCGCGCTCGAGTTCATCGTCGAGGTAGGCGAGGTCCGGCAGGTCGTCGTCGCCGATCGAGATCGTTCCTCGCGACGACGCCGGCGATTCTGCCTCCGACTGCGGATCGTCCACACCGTGGTCATCCTCCACCGCGAAAGCACGGGACAGCTCGTGCAGTACGACGTCGTCGGCGACCAGCTCGGCCGGCGGCGACGTGTCCCCGTCGACATCGTGACCGCCGATCACCTCCGAAGTGGTCTCCCGTCTGCGTCGCCACGCCATGTCAGAACCCGCCACCTTCGTCGAAGCCCACCAGTCGGATCTCGCTGCGCAACCGGTATCCGCTCGCCTCCTCGACGCGTGAGCGCACGTGGGCCATGAGGGCGAGCACATCGTCGGCTCGACCACCCTCGTCGGCCTGGATGAAGTTGGCGTGTTTGTCCGACACCATGGCGGTACCGAGGCGGAGGCCGCGCAATCCCGCCGCGTCGACGAGCTGGCCGGCGCTCACCTCACCCGGCACGGGGTTGACGAACACCGAGCCCGCATTCTGCCCACCGGGCTGGTTGGCCCGCCGCCACGACACGACCTCGCCGATCAGCCGTGCCGATGCCTCGGCGTCACCGGGTTCGAGCTGGAGTGTGGCGTCGAGAACAACCTGCTGGGCCGTGATCGCGCTCGAACGAAACCCGAGTTCGAGTTCGTCGACCGTCAGCGTGCGTTCCGCGCCGTCGCCCAGGTCGAAGATCGTCACGGCGGTCAACGACGCCGCCATGTCGGATCCGTGGCCGCCTGCGTTCATGCGCACCGCCCCACCGATCGAACCCGGAACGCCGACCGCCCATTCGAATCCGGTGAGGCCTGACGCCGCGGTCTTGCGGGCGAGCACCGGCAGCGCAACCCCAGCGGAGGCATCAACTCTCGCCGCGGGGACGTCGATGTCGATCGTGGAGTCGAGCTCGGCGAGCCCGATCGCCAGCCCGTCAAACCCGGCGTCGGAGACGAGCAGATTCGAACCGCGACCCACCACCAGCACGGGCAGACCTGATGCTTTTGCAGCATCGGCCACCGCGCTGAGCTGGCGACGCTCGGTGATGCGCACGAAGAGCGCCGCAGGGCCGCCGACGCGGTACGTCGTCATCGCGCCCAGCGCCACGTTGCATCGCACGGCGTCGCCGAGGCCGACGAGCCGGCCGAGCGCGATGTCGACAGCGTCAGCGTCGACGGACATCGAGGACCTCTGATGGGAGTGTGGCGATGTCGCCGCAACCCATCGAGATGCAGACATCGCCGTCACGGAGTTCGCCGGCGAGGAAGGAGACGAGGTCGTCGCGGCGCGGCAGCCACACGACCCGCCGACCGGGGTCGGCTTCGGTCACGGCGTTCACGATCAACTTGCCGGTGACCCCCGGGATCGGGACCGTTCCGGACGCATAGATGTCGGTCAGCACGACGAGGTCGGCACGCGTGAACGCGAGCCCGTATTCCTGCCACATGTCCTGGATACGGTGGTAGCGGTTCGGTTGGAACACCGCGACGACGCGTTGCCACGAGTCGCCGCTGTCGCGCGCCGCTCGGATCACCGCATCGATCTCGGAGGGCAGGTGGGCGTAGTCGTCGACGAAGGTGGCCCCGCGGTCGGCGCCGCGCACGTCGAATCGACGAGCGACTCCTCCGAATTTCGCGAGCGCGGCAGCGACGTCGTCGAACGACACGCCGACGCTCAGTGCCAGTGCGGCAGCGCCCGTCGCGTTGACCACGTTGTGGATGCCGCGGAGCGGGAGCACGATCTCACCGAGGCGGTCGGTGGACCCGTCGGCGAGGCGGCGCGTCACGCCGAACCGGAACGATCCCGCCGTCGCGCGCACGTCGACCGCCCGGACCTCACAGTCGCTTCCGAGCCCGTAGGTGCACCCTCCGTGGCGCCGCGACAACTCGACGCCGATCGGATCGTCACCGCAGATCACCTTCGGACCATCGATCTGCCCGAGGAAATCGTCGAACCCGGCCACGATCCCGTCGAACGATCCGTAGTGGTCGAGATGGTCCGACTCGACGTTGGTGAGGATCGTGCCGAACAGCGGAAGTTCGAGATGGGTTCCGTCGCTCTCGTCGGCCTCGACGACCAGCCAGTCGCCATGCGTCCATTGGGCGCCGGTACCGACATCGGTGACGTCGCCGCCGACGACGAAGCTCGGCCGCATCCCCGCCTGCGCGAGGATCAACATGAGCATCGAGGTCGTCGTGGTCTTGCCGTGGGTGCCGGCCACCGCCAACGACTGCGCTCGTGCGCAGATCGACGCGAGCATCCCGGCGCGGCTCAACACCGTCACCCCGGTGGCGCGGGCCTCGTCGAGTTCGATGTTCCGGGTTGGGATCGCCGTCGACGCGGTGACAGCATCTACCCCGTGGACGAGCGCCCGCTCGTGGCCGATGTGCACATCGACGCCTGCCGCCCTGACCCGTTCCAGCACGGTGTGTTCGCGCAGGTCGGACCCGGACACCGTGTGCCCCATCTCGGCGAGAGCGATCGCGACCGCGCTCATGCCCGGTCCACCGACGCCGACGACATGCAGTCGGTGTTCCAACGACAGGTCGAGCGGTGGACGCGGACGCGGCAGGGAGGGCACCGGCCGGCCGACCAGGAATCCGTGGGCTGAACGGGCGGCGAAGTCGCTGGGGGTGGCGAGCGCTGGGGACGTCACGATGGCGTTGATGCTATTGCGACACGTTCGATCAAACCCGCCAAGGCACCCGATCGATGAATCGTCCCACGACGGCTCGCGGCAGCAGAGAGTTCGTCGCGTCGGTCCACGTCGGCGCGCAGCCCGTCGATCGTCGCTGCGAGGTGGTCGAGTCGGCCCTCGGGCAACAGGATCGCTCCGTCGACCTCCGACAGCCATCGCACGTTGTCCGTCTGGTGGTCATCGGCCGAGTTCGCCCACGGCACCAGAATCGCCGGCGTGCCGGTGACGGCGACCTCGTGCACGGTGCTCGCCCCACCGCGACCGATCATCACGTCGCAGGCCTCGTAGACCGCTGCCATGTCGGACTCGTAGCCGATCACCTGGTGCACCACGGCACCCTCGACTCGCGCGACGCTGCCGAGGAAGCGCTCGCCGGTGATCTGACGGACCGCCAACCGCTCGTCGTCGCGGTGCGCGTCGAGATATCCCGCGATGGCGTCGTTCAAGACGCCCGAGCCGAGCGATCCGCCCATCACCGCGATCATGAAACGATCGGGTTCGATCCCGAGGAGCAGCCGCGCCTCGTGTTGCCGGGAAGCCGAGTTGCGGTCGACGTCGAGGATCACCTGACGCACGGGTGCACCGGTCATCTCGGCTCGCGGCAGCTTCGAGTTCTCGAAAGCGACGGCGCACGCTGCCGCGGATCGCGCCGACAACCGGCTCGCCCGTCCGGGCGTGCGGTCGTACGACACGACAACGACCGGGATCCCGAGCCGTCGCGCAGCGAAGACCGCCGGCATGCTCGCATAGCCACCGACGGACACCACGACGCTCGGTCGCCACTCGCGCAACAGACGGATCGCGTCCCGCGTGCTGCGCACCATCTTCGGCAAGAATCCCAGATTCGCCGTCGTGAGTCGACGCTGGACGCCGATGACGTCGAGGAACTCGTGCGGGTACGGCGTGTCGGGGAGCAGCCGGGTCTCGACACCCCGTCGAGCGCCGATGTAGCGGATCGACGACGCCTCGTGGCCGGCGACGACGAGGGCATCGGCCACAGCGAGCGCAGGAAGGACATGGCCGGATGTGCCTCCGCCCGTGACCACCGCGTACGCCCGGTCGGTCATCGGGCGTTGATGCGGCGTGCCACGCTCAAGAGCAGCCCCGCGGCGGCCATGCTGACGAAGAGCGAACTGCCGCCGGCGGAGAAGAACGGCAACGTCAATCCGGTGACCGGCATGAAGCCGACGACACCGCCGATGTTCACGATGGCCTGCACGCCGAACCATGCGGCGATGCCACCGGCGAGCAGCATCCCGAACCGATCGGGCGCCGCGATCGCAGTCTGAACTCCCAGCGCGACCAGCAACACGAACCCACCGATGACGGCGATCGTCCCGATCAAGCCCAGCTCGTCGGCGATCACAGCGAAGATGAAGTCGCTGTGTGCGTAGGGCAGGTAGCCGAGTTTGGCATTGCTGCCACCGATCCCCGACCCCGACAAGCCTCCCGATGCCATGCTCAGATAGCCCTGGTAGGTCTGGTAAGCGAGGTGGTCCTTCTCCTCGGCGATGTTCATGAACGCCGTGAAGCGGTCGAGTCGGCGAGGGCTCGACACGACGAACAGCAGCGCCGCTCCGGCCGCCGCGACGGCCATGCCCGACAACGGCGTCAGCGGCACACCACCGACCCAGGCAATGCTGAACACGATCGCGCCGAGCACCACCGCCGCGCCGAGGTCGCCCTGGACCAGGCACAAGCCGGCACCGATCGTGGCGATCAGGCCCAGCGGGAACAGCGTGGCGGTGCGATCGGCGAGATCGTCACGGCGGCGCGTCAGGAGATCGGCGGTCAGGATCACGACGGCGATCTTCAGGAATTCCGAGGGTTGCACGCTGAGCGGACCGAGGCGGATCCACGATCGCGCACCGTTCACGCTGGCGCCGACGCCCGGAGCAAACGGTGCCGCCATCGCGGTGACCGCGAGCACGGTGATCGGAATGACCAGCCGCTGCCAGCGCCGATAGGAGATCCGAGCCATGGCGACGAGCGCGACCAGCCCGAAGCTGGCCCACATCGCCTGCTTCGCGAAGACGCGATAGGGCGAGTGTCCGAGGTTCGCCTCGGTGACCGCGGAGGCCGACAACACCATCACCAGCCCGAGCATCACCAGCACCGAAACGACGCCGGCGATCGCGTAGAACGTTCCCGGTGGCGGGCCAAGCAGCTCGGGGGCCGGCCGGGTGCGAGCCGTTCGGGCCTCGCGAGTCGTGCGCGTCGGCGTCTTGCGGACGGGCGAACCCGCGTCGCCGTGCAGGCGTTCGAGCGCCGCGCGCCGACGATCTCCGACGCTGATCGTGCTGGTCATGAGGACCCCTCTCGGTTGGTGCCGGTGGTGGACGTGGTGCTGCTCGTGCCGAAGCGTTCGCTCACCAGTGTTCGGAAGTGGTCGCCGCGCGCTTCGAACCCGCTGTACTGGTCGAAGCTCGCACACCCGGGCGAGAGCAACACGGTGGCGCCTGGTTCCGCCAGACGAGCCGCTCGGTCGACCGCTCGGTCGAGGTCGGCGACGACCTCGACGACCGGGACACCGGCGAATGCGGCCACGATGCCCTGGGCCGTGTCGCCCATGGCGATCACCGCGTCGACGCCGGTCACGTCACGAGCCATCGAGGTCAGGTCGACACCCTTGTCGTACCCGCCGGCGATGAGCACCAGACGGTCGAAGGACCGCACGGCGGCGGCCGCCGCGTGGGGCGTCGTCGCCTTGGAGTCGTTGTACCACGCCACACCGTTCCAGGTGCCGACGTGTTCGAGGCGATGCGGCGGCCCGGCAAACGACGCCAATGCCGAGGCGATCGCCTCGGGGCCGGCGAGGCCGGTCTCGATGACCAGCGCCGATGCGGCCAACGTGTTGGTCAGGTCGTGGGGCAAGCTCCGGGCCATCGCCGAGATGGCGGCGATCACACCGCCCGGACCGACCAGGCAGTCCTCAGCGACGTGATAGTCGGCCCCGTTGGCGCCGAAGGTCACCCTGCGCGCCGGCGACGCGTCGAGACGACTCATGACCACGGGGTCGTCGACGAAGCCGACGGCGACATCCTGCGGGCGTTGGTTGGCCCAGATCCTCGCCTTGGCGGCCTCGTAGGAATCCATCGAACGATGCCAGTTGAGATGATCGGGCGCCAGGTTGAGCCAGGCAGCTCCTTCGGCGCGGAAGGTGGGGGTCCAGGCGAGACGGAAGCTGGTGCACTCGACGACGAAGGCGTCGAGGTCCATGCCGATCGCGTCGACGAGCGGGGTCGAGGTGTTGCCGGCGTCGATCGTCCGGAGGCCCGCCGCGCGCAGCATCTCGACCGCGAGCAGCGTGGTGGTCGTCTTGCCGTCGGTCCCCGTGATCGCCAGCATCGGACGCGGCCCACCGGGACGTTCCTGTTCCCAGCGGTAGGCGAGTTCGATCTCGGACACCAACTCCACACCGGCCGCCTGCGCCGCAGCGACGACGGCGTGGGTCTCCGGCACGCCAGGTGCCGGGCTGACGAGGTCGCACGATGCCATCAGCTCGCCCAGCGCGTCGGTGTCCGGACGGTCGAGCAGGTCGACATCGAGTTCGGCCGCCAGGTCGCGCCGGCGCTCGTCGACGACGTCGTCGGCGACCACGACATCGAATCCGTTGCGCAGGAGGGCGCGCGCGGTCGACTCGCCTGCCACCGCGAGGCCGTACACGAGAGCCCGGCTCACAGCTGCACCTCGGCGGTGAAGTCGGCGATGAAGATCGCGAGCGCCGACGCGACGCAGATCGCTGAGATCAGCCAGAAACGGATGATCACGGTCGTCTCGGGCCACCCGATCAATTCGAAATGGTGATGGATCGGCGACATGCGGAACAGGCGCTTCTTGCGGCCGGACGCCTTGAACACGCCCATCTGGATGGCGACGGACCCGGCCTCCATGACGTTGATGCCGCACACGAGGACGATGAGCAGCGTCGTGTTGAGTGTGAGCGCACAGAACGCGAGCGCAGATCCGATGGCGAGCGCACCCACGTCGCCCATGATGATCCGTGCCGGGGCGGCATTCCACCACAGGAATCCGAGACAGCCACCGGCGAATGCCGCGGCGAACACGCCCATGTCGAGCGGGTTGACCACGGTGCCGTAGATGTCCGGATTGCGGAATGCCCAGTAGGCGATGATCGTGAACGCCCCGAAGCCCATCAGCGCCGAGCCGGACGCGAGCCCATCGAGTCCGTCGGTGACGTTGACCGCGTTCGTCGTCGCCCAGATGATCATGCCGGCCCACACCACCCACACGGCGGTGGGCACTTCGAGCCCGACGGCACCCCTCGTGACGTTGATCGTCTCGGAGATGCCGGTCCCGACGACGAGCCACCACGCCATGGCGATGCTGGCCAGCATGGTGACGTAGTTCTTCTGCTTCCAGAAGATGCCTCGATTGTGCCGTTTGCGCACCTTGATGTAGTCGTCGAGGAACCCCATCAGCGCCATGAAGAGCACCCCGACCCAGACGATCATCGTCTGGTCGGAGAACGCGAGCCCTCGACGCAGATGCGCCACGAGCCAGCCGGTCAGCGCCGCACCCACGATGGCGATGCCGCCCATCGTCGGCGTGCCCTGCTTGTGCATGTGGTGCTCGGGGCCGTGGTCCTCCTTGCCGAGGATCGGCTGCCCCTGGCCCCGCTGGCGGAAGAACGCGATCAGGTACCGGGTGCCGAACAGCGACACCAGCATCGAGCTCGCTCCCGCCAGGATGATGGCGATCACGAACGTGCCTCCAGGTGCTCGCGGGCCACTTCCCGATCGTCGAAGTCGATGGCGTGGTCGGCGAATTCCTGCGTCGATTCGTGACCCTTGCCGGCGATGACCACCACGTCGCCAGCATCGGCCATCGCGATGGCATCGCCGATCGCCTGGCGTCGATCGACGATCGTCACGACCTCTGCCGACGACGCCTTGTCGATCCCGTCGACGATGTCAGCGATGATCATCTCCGGCGATTCGTTTCGGGGGTTGTCGGACGTGATCACGACGCGGTCCGCAATCCGGCTCGCCACCGCACCCATCGCCGGCCGCTTGACGCGATCCCGATTGCCGCCGCAGCCGAACACCACCGTGAGCGAGCCTGAGGCTCCCGCCACCTGGCGCGCCGCTTCGAGCAACCGTTCGAGACCGTCGGGCGTGTGCGCGTAGTCGACCACGATCGTGACGTCGCGACGGCGGCTCTCGTCGGTGTCGACCATCTCGAATCTGCCGGGGACCGCTGACAGCGTTGCAACGGCACCGATCGCCACGTCGATGTCGATACCGAGTTCGACGGCGGTCGTCAGTGCTGCGAGGGAATTCGCGACGTTGAACTCGCCGCCCATCGGCACGTCGACCCGTCGGCCCCTCCAGTGGTATCGGTGTGCCGCGGCGGTCACTTCGACATCGGACACATCGTCGGCACCATAGGTCACCACGCGGAACTCACTGCCCGCGACCTCGCTGTTGGCCGTGTCGGCGATCAGGCGACCGTAGGGGTCGTCGACGTTGATCACGCCGAGGTGCGAGAACTCGGTGGTGAAGAGCCGCGCCTTTGCTCGGAAGTACTCCTCCTGCGAACCGTGCAGGTCGAGGTGGTCGTGGCCGAGATTGGTGAACACCACGGCGTCGAACTCGGTGCCGTCGACGCGGTGCATCGCCAGGGCGTGCGACGAGACCTCGAGCACCGCCGCGGACTTTCCCGCCGCGACGAACTCGCCGAGGAGTGCCTGCAGTTCGGGCGCTTCCGGCGTCGTGCGTGGTCCGTGGAGCGTGCCGACGACGCCGCAGGGCAGCCCCGCTCCGTCGAGGATCGACGCCATCATTGCGGCCGTGGTCGTCTTGCCGTTCGTTCCCGTGATGCCGACGGTCGCCAGTGCACGACTCGGATGACCGGCCACCTCGGCGGCGATCGGACCCAGCCGGAGACGCGTGTCATCGACGACGATCTGTGCCACGTCCGGGAGATCGAGCACGTGATCGGTCAGCACGGCCGTTGCTCCGGCGCTCACGGCGTCCGAAGCGAACGCGTGACCGTCGAAGTGTTCGCCGCGCACGCACGCATACATCGACCCGGGCACGATGTTGCGCGAGTCGTGCACGACCGAACGGATCACCGTGCCCTGTTCGACGATCGTTCTCAGTTCGCGCAGGCCGCTGGCATCCGGCGCCTGAGGCATCGAGCTGCTCACGGCGCCGAGCAATCGGCCGCACCCGGCGTGGGCACGATGCCCAGTTCGTGGATGAGTGTCGGGGCGAGCTCGGCGAACACCGGGGCAGCCGCGGTGCCTCCGAAGCGGTCGTTGGTGCCTGCCGGGGGTTCGTCGACCGAGACGAGCACGGTGACCTGCGGATCATCCGCCGGGAAGAACCCGACGAAGCTGGCGTAGTAGAGGTGGTTGCCGTCGTCGTCGAAGTACGTGCCGTTGTCGGCCACCTTGAGCCCCGTTCCGGTCTTGCCGGCAATGGAGAGGCCGTCGACCTGGGCCCGCGTGGCGGTTCCGTTGCACACCACGTTGCGCATCATCTCGGTGGTCTGGGCCGCGGCCTGTTCGGTGACGGCGCGGTGTGACTCCGACGGATCGGTATCGGCGATCGTGCCATCGGGTCCGACGGTCGACTGGACGAGCTTCGGGGCGACGTACGTCCCGCCGTTGGCGATCGTGTTGACCGCGGCGACGAGCTGCAGCGAGGTGCTCGACACACCCTGACCGTAGGCGACCGTGACACGTTCTGACCCCCACATGTCCTCGGGTTGTTTGAGGATGCCGGTCGATTCGCCGGGGAAGTCGAGCGCCGTCTTCGATCCGAGCCCGAAGGCCGCCATGTACTCGCGGTGGCGCTCGCGCCCCATCTCCTGTTGGACGAAGATCGTTCCGATGTTCGACGACTCCGTCAGGATCTGCGACACCGTCATCGGTTCGTCGGGGTGCTCGTGGGAGTCCTTCAGCAGGTCGTCGTAGTACTGCTTCCGCCACGGCACCACGTACGTCTTGTCGGGCGTCACGAGACCCTCGCTGAGCGAAGCAGCGATCGTGATCACCTTGGCCACCGAGCCGGGCTCGTAGGCGTCGACCGCCGCGAAGTTGCCCGACGTGACCTCGTAGGCGCCAGTCTCGTCATTGCGACGCACGGACGCCATCGAGTAGATCTCGCCGGTGTCGGTGTCCATGGCAATCGCCGTTGCGCCCTTGGCACCGATCGCCGCGACTTGTTCCAACAGCACCTGCTCGGTCGAGTACTGGACGGACCGATCGAGCGTGAGCACGAGGTCGTCACCGGCGACCGGGTGTGCGGTGACCGTCTCGGATCCGGGTATCGACCGGCCGCCAGGCGCGACCTCGCGACGCATCTCGCCGCCGGTTCCCGTGAGCACGTCGTCGTACTGCAACTCGAGGCCCGAAATTCCGACACCGTCGATGTTGGTGCGTCCGATCACACTGCGACCGGTGTCGCCACCGGGCATCTCGCGCCGGCTCTCGCGGTCGACGTTCACGCCTGGCAGCTTCATCGCGGCGATTTCGTCACCGATGTCCGCATCGGTCTGTCGTTGCACGAAGACGAACCCACGATCCTTCGACGCGATCTCGGCGACGAGCTCGGCAACCTCGTCGTCGGGGAGGTCGAGCAGGTCGTCGAGGACCTGAACGGTCGCCGGGCCGTTCTCGATCAGCTTCGGGTTGATCGAGACGGTGACCGCGGGAACCGACATCGCGAGTTCCGCGCCGTGGCGGTCGAACACCGTGCCGCGCTGAGCGGGAATGGTCACCCTGCGGGTCCACTGGTCCGCGGCGGCCGAGCGGAGGCTGTCGGCTTCGGTCGTCTGCAGGTACGCGACACGGCCGATCAGGCCGAACAGGATCGCTGCGATCACCACCAGCGCGAGGATCAGGCGCCGGCGCGGCGAACCCGACCGGAACCTCGACACCGTCCGACGTGGCGGCGTGGTGCGAACCTTCGCGCGTGTTCGCGTCGGCGCGTTGGCGGCCGCGCGGTGCGGCCGCCGTGGCGGTGCGGTGTGCGCCTTGGCGCGACTCGGCCCAACAGGCGGCTTGCGGGGCGCGGGTGTCGGCACCCGACGGGTCGTTTCACGAGCACGTGCGCCGCTGCTCGTGGACCGCGCGTGCTGCGATGCGCCCGCCGCGTGGCTGCGACCTGTGCCCGTCGGAACCCCGTGCGAGCGGGTAGCCGGCCTCACGGGGCGGCCTCCGTGACGCTCTTGACCGCCCGGAACTGATCCAGCGGGTCGGTGTGGATGACGATGCGCACCGCGTTGTCACCGATGGGACCGGCTGCTGCCAGAACCCTCGCGACGGCCTCCGGTGTGACCGTCACGAAGGTGCTCGCCCGCCCACGACGCATGCCGAGTTCTGATGCGGCCGCGGCAAGGCGCACCGGCGAGCGCAGTTCGGCGCGTTCGTAGCGCAACTCGTCGAAGCGCTCCCGCTCGACGGCGACCTCGCGATCGAGCCGGTCGAGCCGGAGTTGGCGCTCGGCGAGTTGAGTATGGAAGACCGCTGCACCGAGCAGGCCGAGAAAGACGAGCGACCAGGCGAGACCGGCGAACACGGCGGGCCATCGCCGACGGCGCGGCACGACAGTCAGCGACGGCTTCGTCGCCGCCTTGGATCGACGCGCTTCGCTGTCGCGGAGCAATGGGAGTGCGATCATCGATCCTCCACCGGTTGTCCGTCGCTCTTCCTGGTTGCCTCGACTCGTTCGACCACGCGCAGGCGCGCCGATGCAGCCCGTCGGTTCCGCTGCCGCTCGTCGTCGCTCGCACGCTTGGGCAGCCCGCGCACGATGCGCACGGTCTGGATCGCGCCGCACACGCACGGGAGGTCATCGGGACAGTCACACGCCCCGGCCGCCACGGCGAAGCGGTCCTTGACGATGCGGTCTTCTCCCGAGTGGTACGACAGCACGGCGATTCGACCGCCGGGCCTGGTGGCGTGTACGGCCTGGTCGAGGGCGTCGGGCAGCACGCCGAGTTCGTCGTTGACCTCGATCCGGATCGCCTGGAACGTCCGCTTTGCGGGATGACCGCCCGTGCGCCGCGCAGCAGCAGGGATCGCGGACGTGACCACGGCGGCCAGCTCGGTGGTCGTCTGGATCGGACGCGCCGCGCAGATCGCCCTCGCGATCCGAGATGCGAAGCGCTCGTCGCCGTAGCGCTTGATGATCCGAGCCAGGTCCGACTCGGAGTATCCGTTGACGACGTCGTCGGCCGACCACGACTGGTCGGCGTCCATGCGCATGTCGAGCGGACCGTCGTGACGATACGAGAAACCTCGGGCGCCCCGGTCGAGCTGCGGCGACGACACGCCGAGATCGAAGAGGGCGCCGCTGATCGTTTCGACGTCGTGATCGGCGAGCGCGTCGTCGAAGTGGTCGAATCGGCGCTGGCTCGTGCGGAACCGGTCCCCGTAAACCGTCAGCCGAGCCGTCGCGGCGGCGAGGGCGTCGTGATCCTGGTCGATACCGAGCACATCGAGGTCATCTCGCGAGTCGAGCAGCGCCGCCGTGTGTCCACCTCCACCGAGCGTGGCGTCAACGACTGTGCCCGCCGGCACCGAGGCGAAGACGGCGGTGACCTCGTCGACCATGACCGGGGCGTGCTCGAAGTCCGACGAGTCGGCGCGCTCGTTGGTGCTCACCGGTCGCCTCCGGCGATTTCGTGCTGGCCCGCTGTCTCGTTGCGACGGTGCGCCTCGGGATCCCAGATCTCGATCTGGTCGATGTTGCCGAGCACGACCACAGCGGCCTGGGGGGCGAGGCCGGCGTGCTCGCGCAGTCGTGCGTCGAGGGTGACGCGTCCCTGCTTGTCGATCGTGGCCTGGCTGGCCGACGACGCGAAGGCTCGCTGGCGGTTGCGTGATACCTCGCCGCGCTTTGACTTGGCGACCATGTCGGCGGCTTCGGCCTCGAATGAGTCGACACTGCGAACACTGACGCAACCGTCGTCACCGAAGAAGAGGTAGCAGTGGTCGCCGAGCTCACCCCGGTACGACGAGGGAAGTGCCACTCGTCCCCGTTCGTCGAGCTGACGCTCGTAGACCCCGACAAACACGCGCCGCGTTCCTCATGCTTCCACCCCCGCGGCGAACCTGCCGTGCTGAGAACGCGGGAGTCCTCCTCAGCGATCCCCATTGTTCCCCCATTTGCCCCCATTGTCAACCATCATTCCCCATTTGCGTCCCAAATCTCCCCATCCGCTCCCCCACGCCGCCCGTCCCACCCCATCCCTCACACACCCCGCCCACCAGAACCACCCCGCGATGAGCGAACCGACCAGATACGGCGGTTTCGCTCATCGCAACCCACCAGAACCACCCCGCGATGAGCGAACCGACCAGATACGGCGGTTTCGCTCATCGCAACCCGCTTGGGGCGGCTCAGGCGAGGGTGGCGACGAGGCGTTCGACGACCGCGTCAGACGCCGAAGCCGGCAGCGTGGCGACGGACGCGAGGTCCGACGGCATCGGGCGGACCGACGGATCGAGCAGCTCGACGAGATCTGCCGGGTCGTAGGTCGAGTACCAGCAGCACTGCAGACGGGCTGCGTGCCGCGTGCGGCGTTGGCTGAGACCGACCAGCTTGCGGCCGCCGAGCAACACCTCGCCAGCCCCGACACCGTCGAAGCAGACGAGCTTCGACCAGGGCGTCGAGCGCAGTGCGCCGTCGTGTACGACGAGGTCACCGATCCCGGTCGCGTCGGTGATCGCCGCAGCGAGATGGCCACCCAACCACATCATCGGTCCGTGGATGTCGTCGGACCAACCGGGCGAGCCGACGGGCACGATCACGTCGATCCAAGTCACCTCGCCCGGCAGCAGCAGCACCGCTGCGCCGCCGCTTCGGCGCCGAACCACGTCGGCGCCGACCCGACGGCACGCGTCGAGGTCGACGACCGAGTCGTCCAGTGTCGAGCCGAGGACGAGTGCCGGCGATGCGATGTCGTGCTGCCAGACCTCGGGGCGAGCCGGATCCGGCACCGTCCGCGCATGGAAGTCGGCCACTGTCGAGCGCGACCGCACGAGGCGATACGGCACAGCCGACGTCACGAGGCGAGCGGGAGATACGGGCGCCATGTGTCGGGCACCCCACTCACCGACACCACCACCCAGGCCGTCGCCCGCGGCGCACGACACGGCCGTTCCAGGCGCATGCCTGCTTCATCCGGAGTGCGATCACGCTTGCCCAGGTTGCACGGCCGGCACGCCGCCGCCACGTTCTCCCAGCTGTGCGGCCCGCCCTTGGACCGGGGCACGACATGGTCGATCGAGTCGGCCCGCTCGCCGCAGTACTGGCAGCGGTAGTCGTCGCGGGCGAAGATCGCACGCCGAGACAACGCAGCGCGGCGCACGTAGGGAACCTTGACCATGTATCGCAGGCGGATCACCGACGGACAGGGCACGCTGAGCCGTTCGGAGTGGATGACTCGGCCGTCGTCTTCGAGCACGTCGGCCTTCTCGGCGATCACGAGACACGTTGCGCGCTCGCTCGACACGATGCTCAGCGGCTCGAAGGTGGCGTTGAGCACGAGCGCGCTCAGCACGACGTGTCCCCCGCCCGCTCGCCGATCAGGCGTCGAGTCGCTGCCAGTCGCGACACCATCGAAGGTAGTTCAGCACATCTTCGGGCTCCGGGCGATGCGTGTTGTCGCCGTACTGGGTCACGAGCCGGAACTGGAGATACGCACGCGAGGGCATCGGCAGGTACGGCGCCGTCGTCCACCAACGCGATGGAACGAGAACAAGCCACTGTCGCAACGCAGTCGACCACAACGATGGGTGCCGGAGCACGACGATGACGACCCGGCTCATCGGTGCCTCACCCTCCGCACCGAGGCCGTCACGCCGGCTTGGGCTCCTTGGGCAGTTGCAGGATCATCTCGCCGATGATGTTGCGCTGGATCTGCGACGAGCCGGCGTAGATCGTGCCGGCACGGGCGTTGAGGAATGTGTTGACCCACGATCCCGAGGTGTTCGCGGCGCCGGCGTCGTCGGTCTGGAACGACGACGACGGAGGGCGTCCCTCGACGTACAGCGCGTCGGCGCCGAGGATGTCGACGGCCAGTTCGGTGACCACGCGGTGGTACTCGCTCCAGTAGAGCTTCGAGATCGCGCCGTCCGGGCCAGGGTGGTGGCCGGCGAGGAACTTCGTCAACGTTCGCAGGCCGAGGAACCGCATGATCTGCACCTTCGAGTGGCACCATGCGAGCCGCTGGCGGATGATCGGGTCGTCGGTGAGCCCGCGCTCGTGGGCCATCTCGACGAGCCGGTCGAGTTCGATCTGATAGCGGATCGGTCCGGTTGCCGCCGCTTCACCTCGCTCGAATCCGAGCAACGACATCGCGACCGCCCAGCCGTTGTTCACGCCGCCGACGACGTTGTCCTTCGGGCAGCGGGCGTCGGTGTAGAACACCTCGTTGAACTCGCTCTCGCCCGAGATCATCTCGATCGGGCGAACCTCGATACCTGGCTGGTCCATCGGCACGAGCAGGAACGAGATGCCCTTGTGCTTCGGGGCGTCGGGGTCGGTGCGAGCCAACGTGAAGATGTGATCGGCGAGGTGACCTGCCGAGGTCCAGATCTTCTGCCCGTTGAGCACCCATTCGTCACCGTCGAGTTCGGCCTTCAGACCCACGTTGCCGAGATCGGAGCCGGCATTCGGTTCGGAGTATCCCTGGCACCAGGTGTCCTCGCCGGCCAAGAGCCGCGGGATGTAGTGCGACTTCTGCTCCTCGGTGCCCCACACCAGGAGGGTGTTGCCGAGCATCTGGATGCTGAACGCGTCGTTCTGGCCACCGGTCGGTACGCCCGCACGAGCGAATTCCTCGGCGAGGATCACCTGTTCGGTCGCGCTGAGCCCCGCGCCGCCGTACTCCTTCGGCCACCCGGGAGCGAGGTAGTTCGCCTCGTACAACGTCTTGCGCCACTCGGTGGTGAAGTCGGCGATGGCGTCGCCTTCCAATGCCCCCAGCCCATTCCAGTTCGACGGGAGCTTCTCGGCGAGGAATGCCTGCACCTTCTCGCGGTACGCCTCGGCTTCTGGAGAATACGTGGGGTCCATGGCGCCGAGGCTACTCGCCGGGCTCAGCGCGGACCACTGGCGTCGACGAGCGCCGCGGCGCCCACGAGCGGTTGCACGAATCCCGATGGCTCGACGACCTGCAGCTCGGCCAGGTGCGCCAACCGCATGCGCGCTGCGATCTCTCGTCGCATCGTGTCGAGCATGGCGTCGCCGAAGGTGTCGACGACAACACCGGACAGCACGAACGTCGATACGTCGAAGGCGGCCGCCGACGACGCGATCGCTCGACCGACCATGATCCCCGTGCGTTCGACGATCGATGGGGTCGCGCGCCGGAGTGGACGGTTCATCTCTGCTTCGAGCGCACCGGCCGACGCGAAGGCCGCCAGGCACCCCACCGCTCCACACGTGCACGTCGGTCCGCTCGGATCGACCGTGAGATGTGCGATCGATCCAGCGTTGCCATGAGCACCGCGAAGGCGGACGCCGTCGAGGATGCACGCTGATTCGATCGTTCGATCGAGTACGAGCGTGAAGAAACTCGACGTGGTCAGCGTGTCGCCATGGCGCAGCTCGCCCATCGCGACCGCGCCTGCCAGCGTGTCGAGCACGACGGGAAGTCCCGTGAGTTCTTCGACGTGCTGGCGCAGCGGGAATCCCGACCAGGCGGGCAGCGCGGCTGGCGACACGGCGCCGGCGGGCTCGTCGATCGGTCCGGCACAGCTGACCGCGACCGCGGACGGTGCCGCCACGTCGTCGGGTCGTGCCGCCATCACCCGCAAAACGAGCTGTTCGAGCGCTCTCCACACCTCACGGGTCGGGGTGCTGATGCGGTCGCGGACGAGCACCTCGCCTCGTTCGTCGACGATCCCCGCCGACAGTCGACCCGGGTCGACCACCACTGCCAACACCGATGTCTCCGTCTGAACCACTGTGGCCGAAGCTATCCCGACTGTCGCTCGGTCGATCGCCGGTCTACCCTTCGGGCGGTGACGACCGATATCGCCGACGACGCCAGCTCGCCGACCTCCTCGGCCACATCGACGACGGCCGCCGTCTCCGACCCGACGGCCATGCGCGGTTTCGCCGATCTCTTCGAGGCCATCACCTCCAATGTCGCCCAGGTGCTCCACGGCAAGCGCGAGACGATCGAGCTGGCCGTGATGTGTCTCTTGGCGGAGGGCCACCTGCTGATCGAGGACGTACCGGGCGTCGGCAAGACGTCGCTGGCCAAGGCGCTCGCCGCGTCGATCGACTGCAGCTGGAAGCGCATCCAGTTCACCCCCGACCTGCTGCCCACCGATCTCGTCGGGGTCAGCATCTACCAACGCTCGAGCGAGACCTTCGTGTTCGAGCCAGGACCGCTGTTCGCCAACATCGTGTTGGCCGACGAGATCAACCGGGCATCACCGAAGACCCAGTCGGCGCTGCTCGAGGCGATGGAGGAACGCCAGATCACCGCCGACGGCCGCAGCCGGACGCTCGAGGCCCCGTTCATGGTGATCGCCACGCAGAACCCCGTCGACCAGGGCGGGACCTACCGGCTTCCGGAAAGCCAGCTCGACCGCTTCCTCCTGCGGATCTCGATCGGCTATCCCGCCCGGGCCGCGGAGATGCAGATGCTCGACCTGCACGTCGGCGCGAACTCGGTGCAGGCGTTGCGGCCCGTGGTCTCCATCGACGAGATCCGGGCGATGATCTCAGCGGTCCGTGGTGTGCACGTCGCCACGGCGCTCAAGTCGTACCTGGTCGACCTTGCCGCGACGAGCCGCCGTCATCCCGGCATCGAACTCGGCCTGTCACCCAGAGCCACGTTGCAGCTCGCCGCGGCAGCGCGGGCGCACGCGGCTGCCAACGGACGCAACTACGCGACCCCCGATGACGTCAAGGCGGTCGGCCACCCCACGCTGAGTCATCGAGTGATCGTGCGGGCCGAACACGGCTCGCAGCTCTCGCCCGCGGATGCGATCAGCGAGGTCTTCGATGCCGTGGCCGTACCGGTCCCTCGCTGAACCCGTGAGCCCATGGATCGGTTCACTCTGACCCGCCAAGGCATCGCGGTGATGGGAGCCGCCGGTGTCGCCATCGCGATCGGGCGCGTGTTCGGCATCATCGAGCTGTACGTGATCGGTGCCGGTTGTCTCGTCGCCGTCGCCGTCGCCGTCGTCTACGTCTGGGTTCGTCGCCCGAGAATCGAAGCCGACCGTTGGATCCATCCCTCGGTGTTGGTCGCCGGCGACACCGGCCACGTCGACATCCGTCTGCGTCACACCGGCGCCCACGCCACGCCTCCGTTCGTCCTCGAGGAACCCGTGGTGCGCACGATGACCGAGGACCATGTGGCCCGACTCCCGGTCGCGCCGCTTCGGGCGGGCACGGTGTCGTCGTCGGGCTACCGCGTGCCGACCACGACGCGCGGGGTGGTCGGGGTCGGTCCGCTTCGACTGATCGTCGGTGATGTGCTGGGAATCGCCCGCTCGTCAACCGTCATCGCCGGCTCCAGCGAGATCGTCGTGGCGCCTCGCACCTTGGCCATCGACATGCCCGAACTGGGACGCGGCACGCTCGGAACCGCCCTGCTCGAGTCGTCGCGACGGCTCGGACCGGGCGACTTCCACGGCCTCCGCGAGTACGCGGCCGGGGACGAACCGCGCAGCATCCACTGGCGCGCGTCGGCGCGCACTGACGACCTCATGGTCAAGGAGTTCACCGTCGAGGGCCTGCACCGCTGCACCGTGATGTTCGACCCCTCACCTGGGGCGCACGGCAACAACGCCAACTTCGAACACGGCGTGACCGCAGCGGCCAGTCTGGTGTCGAGTGCGATGCGAGCCGGCCTCAGCACCAGATTCGTCACCGCTGGCGGCATCGACCTGCGGGGTCCGGAAGTCGTCAACACCACCCAGCGGGTGCTCGCGCGCATCGAGCCGAGCGACGCACCGCTCGTTGCCGTCGACAACGACATGGCCGATGGTCTGGAGTTGCTCGTCGTGGTCACCGGCTCGCGTCACGCGGCGTCGTGGCGGGCGAGTCGGGCGATCTCCGATCCCACCATCACGCCAGTGCTGGTCGCGACCAACGACGCGCCGGACGGAACACTCCTCGGCGTGACTGTGGGGTCCGACGACGAGTTCGTGGCGGCCTGGCAGGCCCTGGTCGGTCGACCGACGAGCTCTCGGGAATCGACACAGTCGTGAGGACGACGCACAGCCGTTCGAATCTGAGCAACGATCTGCTCGCCAGTCTGATGGTGGCCGCGTTCTCGATGGTCGTCGCCCTCGGCTACGCGCGGGTGTTCTCCGGCTGGCCGTTCGTCGCCGACATGGCGGTCATCGTCGCCGTCGGCCACGGCCTGGGCCTCCTGCTGCGACGGCTGCCGTTGGCGGCGTGGATCGCGGTTCCGGCCCTGGCCTTGGCACTCGGGTGGACGGTCCTCGCGGTGTACTACCCCGATACGTTCGCGTGGGCAATGCCGACGGGCGACACATGGTCGATGCTCGGCGAGCAACTCGCCTCGGTTCGTGCCGAGTTCCGCACGGCGGTCGCGCCGGTCGACTACGGCGGCGGGTGGGACGTACTCGCAGCGATCGGACTCGCCGTGGCGGTGTTGCTCGCCGATGTCTTCGCGTTCCGGGCCGACGCCCGGGCGGAGACGCTGGTTCCAGGAGGCGTCCTGTTCGTCTTCGTCGGAGCGCTCGGCGACGAACGCCTCCGAATCGCGACGACGGTGGCGCTGGTCGGCACCGGGGTGGTCACGACGGCGACCCTGCGCGGGTACCACGCCTCCGCGGCCCGGGGCCAGGCGACGACGTGGCGGCGGCGGTTGCCGGTGGCGTTGGCATTCGGTCTGGTCGTCGCCGTGGCTGCCGGATTCGTCGGCCCCCGACTCCCGGGCGCCGACGCGGCACCTCTCGTCGACACGGGTGGAAGGGGCGGAGGCGTCAGCCAGGTGCTCAGCCCGCTCGTCGACATCCGGTCGCGGCTGACGAACCGCTCCACCACCGAGTTGTTCCGAGTGCACGCCGATTCCGAGTCGTATTGGCGATCATCAGCGCTGCCACAGTTCGACGGCACCACCTGGGGACTTCCCGAACGCGAGCTGCAGCCCATCGACGGTTCGCTCAACGCGTCGGCGGACTCGTTGATCGAGAACCGGCAACGGGTCACCATCGGCGCACTCGGCGGAAGCCTGGTACCGGCGGCACCGGATCCATATCAGGCAACGGGACCCGACGACTTGCGATTCGTGGCCGAGACCTCGACGCTGGTCACCGTCGGCAGCGATCTCGAGCCTGGCGACAGGTTCGACATCGTGTCGGCGGCTCCCGCGCTCGATCCCGCACAGTTGAGCGTCGCAACCTCGGCTGCGTCGCCCGACCCCATCCACACGAGCCTGCCGGACGACATGCCTCCTGTCGTGGCCGCCACCGCACGACAGGTCACCGGCGATGCACCGAGCGCCTACGACGCGGCGCTGGCACTGCAGACGTGGTTCCAGCGCGAGTTCGACTACAGCCTCGAGGTTCGGCCCGGTCACGGCAACACGGCGATCGAGAATTTCCTACGCGATCGGGTCGGCTACTGCGAGCAGTTCGCCGGCACCTACGCCGCCATGTTGCGGACCCTGGGCATCCCCACCCGGGTGGCCGTCGGTTTCACCTCCGGTGTGCCTGTCGGCGATGGCGAGTACTCGGTGCTGGGTCGCAATGCGCACGCATGGCCCGAGGTGTGGTTCGACGACATCGGGTGGGTGGCCTTCGAACCGACGCCAGGTCGTGGCGCACCGAACGCTCAGAGCTACACCGGCCTCCCGGCGCAACAGGACGTCTCGGCGGGCGCCGACGAGATCGACGACGGCGCGGATGTCCCGGTGACGACCTTGCCGACAGGTGCTGTCGACGGCGGTACAGGATTGAACATCCCCGACTTCGACGACCCGGTCAGCAACCCGTCACCGGAGTCCTCCGTTCAGGCGGCGTCCGATGACGGAGGGTCGAACGTCTGGCTCGCCGTGCTCGTACTGCTCGGGGTCACGCTCGCCACGCCGGGCGTCGTCCGACTCGTCCGCCATCGCCGCCGTGCTCGATCCATCGACGACCAACTCGCCGATGCATGGCAACGTGCGACGAACGCCGTGGTGGCAGTGGGAGTACCCGTGCAACCTTCGGACACGCCGACAGAGGTGGCCGCCCGCGCGGCGCGTCATTTCCCGTTGGTCACCAGACCCATGTCGTCACTCGCGGAGGCCGTGACCGAGGCGACCTACCGCGCCGAAGGCAGCGCCGGGTTCGACGTGGCGGGCTCCTACGGGGCAAGCCCGATCCGCGACTGTCGCAACTGGGCCAAGCAGATCGATCGGGCAACCTCCGAGGCGCTCGACTGGCCGAACCGGGTTCGGCGCTACTTCACCGCGTGGCGGTGAACGAGGAGGGCATCAGCGCGTGGCGTCGTCGTCGACGTCTGGTCGACGTCCGCTGAGCCAGGCCGAGATCGGCAGCTGTCCGAGTCGTTCGCGCCCGAGCAGCCGCACTTCGGATTCGAGCAGGATCGCCATCACCAGGACGAGGACGAATCCGCCGAACGCCACGACGAAACTCACCGCGAGGCCGCCGATGGTGATCACGAGGCCCACGAGCAGGCCGGCCGCGAGGAAGATCGAGCGCCGACGTGACACCCGATAGCCGCGTTGGGAGAAGGTGGGGTCCTGCTCGAGCTCCTGCTCGATCTGACGCAAGATGCGTTGCTCTTCCTCGGAGAGAGGCACGGGGCAATCATCGCACGTTTCCGACCGTTCCTCAACGCGGTGCGCTGCCTTTCTCAGCATCTGGCCCCCACTGCTGTTCGCCGCGGCGCACCACGCGGAGACGTCCTGACTCGAGCGCACTGGCGGGACCGATCGCCGCCGAACCGAATCGATCGCGAATCCGATCGAGTGCCTCGGTCGTGGCAACCCAATCCGGCCGCTCGTCGAGGAGGTCGTCCAGGCTCAATTGCCGTGTGCTCGGACCCAGATTGGAACCTCCGACGCCCAGCAGGCGAACACCTGGCGTCGGGTCGATCGCCTCGAGGAGCGGCGCGAGGAGATCGACGATCTCCGGTGCGAGCTCGACCGCCTCCGGGCACGTCACCGAGCGAGTGATCGTCTGGAAGCCCGTGTCGAAGCGGAGCTTGAGCGTGAGGGTTCGCGCCCCGACGCCAGCGGCGCGCAGGCGCCCGGCCACGGCGTCGGCGAGGCGCACGAGCTCACGGTGGAGCTCGTCGTGTTCGTACTTGTTGATCGCATAGGTCTCCTCGTGGCTGATCGACTTCGCCTCGCGTTCGGGTTCGACCGCGCGATCGTCGAACCCTCGTGCGAGCCCGAGCAGGTGGTGCGCTTGCCGAGCGCCCAGCGCGGTCACCAACACCGACGGGTCGACCGATGCGAAGTCGGCGACGCGTCGGATCCCGATGCGATGCAGTTTGTCGAGGGTGACCGGCCCGACGCCCCACAGGCGCTGCACCGGCAACGGATCGAGGAATGCACGCTCCTCCCCGGCGACGACCACGACTACGCCTGGCCCAGGTTCGACCGTGGTCGGCGTCGCCCGGGGCTTGGCCTCGACCGAGGCCATCTTGGCGAGGAACTTGTTCGGCGCGACGCCGACCGAACAGCGCAACGACAGTTCGTCGTTGACCGCTCGACGGATCGACGCGGCGATCTCGGGTGCCGGGCCGAAGAGGCGCAGCGAACCGGTGACGTCGAGGAACGCCTCGTCGAGCGACAGCGGCTCGACCAACGGCGTGTACCGATCCATGATCTCGCGAACCTGCGCGCTCACCTCGCCGTACAGCGAGTGATCGCCCGGCAGGAACACGGCGTGCGGGCACCGGCGCTTCGCGACCGCCGACGGCATCGCGGAGTGCACACCGAATCGCCTGGCCTCGTACGACGCTGCGGCGACGACGCCACGGTTTCCCGTTCCGCCGACGACGACCGGTTGACCGACCAGATCAGGGCGGCGACGCAACTCGACCGACACGAAGAACGCGTCCATGTCCACGTGGAGGATCTGGCGCGGGCCGGTCACGTCACCAGTGTGGCCCGTTACGATCCGCGCCATGGACACCTCGCCGAACGTCGCGCCTGGGCCCGAGTCGGATCGATCCCTGTCCGCGCTCCCTTCGGTCGGGGTGCGCATCGGTGCCTTCGCGGCGATCCTCCTCAGCGGTCTCGCCGGCGCGTTGATCGGCTATTCGCTGATCGCGCTGCAATGTGAGGGCGATTGCGCGCTGGCGACGGGCATCGGCCTTCTCGTCGGAGCCTTGGTCGCCGCGGGAGGCATGGCGATCGTCGCGGTGCTGGTGATGCGGGCGATCGGTGAGTGGCGCGAGATCGAGGACCGCACCAACGCCGGGCACGCACCGCGATGACCGTGTCGCCGGCAGAACTCCGCGCACTCGCCACCGAACTCGCCACCAGCGCCGGAACGCTCGCGCACGTTGGACGCCAACGGCTCGGGGTCGGCCAGCCGGTCGAACACGACACGAAGTCGACACCCACCGACCCCGTCACCGAGTTCGATCGAGCAGGCGAGGCGCTGATCGTCGACACGCTGCGCGAGCGACGGCCGGACGACTCGATCGTCGGCGAGGAGGGCGCCGGATACCTCGGGACCTCGGGGCTCGAGTGGCACGTCGACCCGATCGACGGAACGGTCAACTTCGTCTACGACCTCCCGGCCTGGTGTACCTCAGTGGGCGTGGTCGACGAGCACGGCCCGCTCGCCGGCGCGGTGTACGTGCCCGTCACCGACGAGTTGTTCAGTGCCGCCCGCGGTGCCGGCTCCACGCGCAACGGCGTGCCGATCCGTTGTTCGTCGGCCAACGATCTGGCCACGGCGTTGATCGGCACGGGCTTCAACTACTCCCCGGCCGTCCGCTCACGTCAGGCCGACCGGTTGGCCGAGATGCTGCCACACGTTCGCGACATGCGACGGTACGGCTCGGCCGCGCTCGATCTCTGCATGGTCGCATGCGGCCGGCTCGACGCGTACTTCGAGGAACACCTCAACTCGTGGGACCTCGTGGCCGGCGTGTTGATCGCTGCGGAAGCCGGCGCCATGACGTCGAACTTCCGAGACGGCACTGCCGACACCGACGCCGTGGTCGCAGCCACCCCCGGCGTCCATGCCACATTGCTCGCCCTGATCGCACGGACGACACCACCGCACCGGCACGACTTCTGAGCGTCGTGGTCGTCGTTGGCATCGGCGATGCGGCATCATGGGGACGTGGGTACACGCATCCTGGCTGTCGAGGACGATGAACGCATCCGGTCGGCGGTCAAACTCGCCCTCGAAGACGAAGGCTGGATCGTCGACGAAGCCGAGAGCGGCGAAGAGGCGATCGAGAAGTTCGCGCGCTCGAATCCCGATGTCGTGCTGATCGACATCATGCTGCCCGGCATCGACGGGTTCGAGCTGTGCCGGACCCTGCGACGCACCAGCGACGTCCCCGTCGTCATGGTGACCGCCCGCAACGACACCCACGACGTGGTCGCCGGCCTCGAAGCCGGCGCCGACGACTACCTCACCAAGCCGTTCGCACCGAAAGAGCTGTCGGCGCGGATCCGAGCGTTGCTGCGCAGGATTCGGCCCAGCCCACAGGGCCACGCACGGCTGAGCTTCGGTGACCTGGAGCTGATCCCCGACGAGGGCAAGGTGCTGCGCGGTGGCGACGAGGTCCACCTCACCAAGACCGAGTTCCGTCTGCTCTGCGAGCTCGCCGAAAGCCCTGGCAAGGTGCTGAGCCGCGAGGTGCTGCTCGACAAGGTGTGGGGCTACGACTACTTCGGTGACGGTCGACTGGTCGACGTGCATGTCCGTCGCCTGCGCACCAAGGTCGAGGTCGACCCGGCCAATCCTCGCCACGTGGTCACCGTCCGCGGGCTCGGGTACCGGCTACAGACGTGAGCGAGGGCGGCTGGTTCCGTCGCCTGGTCAACCGTTCCCGCCCGGCGGCACTGGGGCTGCGGCGACGCATCCTGCTGATCTTCACGCTCGGGTCACTGCTGCTGTCGGTGTTCCTCGCGACCACCACCTACGGTCTCACGCGGTCGAACGTGGTGACCGAACGTGTCGACACCGCCATCAACACCTCCCAGCGGAATGCGCAGGGCGTCGAACGCGATCTCCGTTCGCTTCCCGCCGACGCCGAGACCGCTCGTGCATCGCTGACCCGTATCGGGGTGGTGGACTACCTGATCTGGTACGCGGACAGCTGGAGCGGCGGTGGCGCGACTTTCCAGGATGTCGACGTACCGCCTCCATTGGTCACCCGCGTGATCGATGAAGGGACCTCTGCCAGCCAGATCGTTCGAGTGGGCGACGAGCTCAGCGTGGTCGTCGGCTGGGACATCCCTGCGATCGGAGCGTATTTCGAGGCGTTCAGTCTCACCGAGGCCGACTCCACCCTGTCCAGCGTTCGACTGTCGCTCGTGCTCGCCGCTGCCATCACGACCGGCCTCGGCGTCCTGCTCGGGATCTTCTCCGCCAGGCGCGCCGTACGACCGGTGGGCACCGCCGCCCTGGCCGCCTCGGCGATCGCCGGTGGCCGGCTCGACACCCGGTTGGAGACCACCGACGATCCCGACCTGCGCATCCTGGTCGAATCGTTCAACGACATGGCCGAAGCGCTTCAGCAACGCGTCGAACGAGATGCTCGCTTCGCCTCCGACGTCAGCCACGAGCTCCGTTCGCCGCTGATGACGCTGTCGGCATCGGTCGAAGTGATGGAGGCCCGACGCGACGAACTGCCCGAGCGCTCGCAGGCCGCGCTCGATCTGCTGTCGAGTGATGTCGCGCGGTTCCAAGGGTTGGTCGAGGATCTGTTGGAGATCTCCCGCTTCGACGCCGGAGCGATCCGACTCCACATGGAGGAACTGCTCGCTGCCGAGTTCGTTCGCCAGGCCGTCGCGGTCAGCTCGCTGCCCACCACGCCCGTACACGTGTCAGAACGCGCCGAGCTCGCATTGATCCGCGGCGATCGACGACGACTCGCTCGCGTCATCGCCAACCTGATCGACAACGCCCGGGCATACGGCGGAGCCGAACCTGAGGTGTCGATCACCGTGCTCAACCCGGATGACGAACCGATGTCGCACATCCTGATCGCCGTCGAGGACCGTGGCCCCGGGGTGCCCGAAGAGGAACGCGACCTGGTCTTCGAACGGTTCGCACGCGGCGGCGGCGCGGGGCGGCGAACCGGGAGCGAAGGTGCGGGGCTCGGCCTTTCGCTGGTCGACGAACACGTGAGGATGCACGCCGGACAGGTGTGGGTGGAGGACCGACTCGACGGCGAACCGGGCGCACGATTCGTGATCGAACTGATGGCGGCGGAGCTCGACGAATGAGGTCGGTGATCGCTGCGGTCGTCGCGCTGGTCGCGTTCGGCGGATGCTCGATTCAACCCGACGCATCGCCCAACGACCTTCCGGCCGAACGCGCCGACGTCTTCGGTGATCCAGCGACGGGCGACGTGGCTGCGGGCACGAACCGCATCTACCTGCTCGCGCCGACCGATCTCGAGGCACCTCAGCGTCTGCGTTCGGCGCAGCGCGACGTGTCGACGACACCGGAGTCCGTGTTGAACTCGCTGTTCGCCGGCCCCAACGGCACCGAACGCGACGCGCAACTCGACACCGCGATCCCGTCCGACGTCGATTTGCTCGACGCCCGGTCCGTCGGTTCGGTGCTCACCGTCGATCTCAACGACGTGTTCGACGAGTTGACGCCCGATGGTCTGCGTCTCGCGGTGGCTCAGATCGTGTCGACGGCGACCGACATCGACGGTGTGCAGTCGGTCCAGTTGCGCATCGACGGCGAACCGCGTGTCTGGCCACTCGGCAACGGTGAACTCACCGATCGCCCGCTGACCAAATACGACTATCCCGGCCTCGTCGAGTCCAGCCAACCCGCATTCCCGGCGATCCCTTCACCGATCCCGTGAGCCGAGCTGCGCCGGACCCACCGCGATCGGTGTTGGACGATCACCTCACACGCTGGTAGGACGTTGCCATGGCGTGGGACAGCAGCCGACCGGTTCCGTGGAAGCGGTTGATCCGTGAATGGCTGATCTATGCGGCGATCATGACCGCGGTCTTCATCGTGTTCTTCCGCGGCGACAACGTCGTCGGAGCGATCGCCGGCGTGTTGATCAGCGGACCGTTGTATCTCACCTTCGGCGCCGCGATGGCCAAGCTCGGCTATCAACGGACCCGATTGAAGGATGTGCGGGGCGCGTCCAAGGACGCGTCGAAGCCGGCGGCCGCTGCATCATCCTCGCCCGCCGACAGCGCGACGCGTCCCAAACCGGCACCGACGAGCCGCACGGCAGGTGGTGGCAGCCGGCCCAAGTCGTCGAGCCGGAAGAAGCGCTGATGGGCTCGCAGGATCTGCGTTGTGTGATCGCGATCGATGCGGGAACCACCGGCGTGCGCAGCCGTGCGGTGTTCGTCGACGGGCGACCCGCGGTCGCCGCGTACCGTGAGTTCACCCAGCACTTCCCGGCACCCGGTTGGGTCGAACACGATGCCGCGGAGATCTGGTCGGTCGTCGCGGACACGCTGCGCGAGGTGATCGGCGAGGTCGGCCGGGTGAACGTCGCCGCGATCGGCATCACCAACCAGCGTGAGACGGTGCTCGCCTGGAACCGCTCGACTGGCGAGCCGTACGGCAACGCGATCGTGTGGCAGGATCGACGTACCGCGTCGCGCTGCGATGAACTCGCCGCCGCCGGTCACCTGGGGCTGATCCGAGAACGCACCGGCCTCGTGCTCGATCCGTACTTCTCCGGCACGAAGGCTGCCTGGTTGCTCGAGCACCGCGACATCCCCGTCGACGACGATCTCGCCATCGGCACCATCGACTCGTGGCTGGTGTGGAATCTCACCGGTGGACGACGGTTCGTCACCGACGTCACCAACGCCAGCCGCACGATGCTGTGCGACATCCGCAGTTGTTCCTGGGACGCCGATCTGTGCGATCTGTTGGGCGTGCCGATGGCAGCTCTGCCAGAGATCGTCGGATCGAGCGGGCGCATCGGCGTCACCGCGCCCGAATGCGGCGTGCCCGACGGCATTCCGATCAGCGGCATCGCCGGTGATCAACAGGCGGCACTGTTCGGTCAGGCGTGCGTGCAACCGGGGATGGCGAAGAACACCTACGGCACCGGATCGTTCGTGCTGCTCAACGTGGGAACGACATGCCCCCCGCCCACCGACGGGATGCTCACCACCGTTGCGTGGAGGCTCGCCGACGGCACCACCACCTATGCGCTCGAAGGGTCGATCTTCATCACCGGCGCCGCAATCCAGTGGCTCCGCGACGGGTTGCAGATCATCGACGAGGCCTCCGAAACCGGGCCACTGGCGGAGTCGGTTGCCGACACCGGCGGGGTCTACGTCGTGCCGGCTTTCGCCGGTCTCGGATCACCGTGGTGGGATCCGTACGCACGCGGGACGATCGTCGGGATCACGCGAGGTACCGGACGCGCCGAGATCGCACGAGCGGTGGTCGAGTCGATGGCGTTGCAGACCCGTGACGTCGTCGACGCGATGACCGCAGCGAGCGGCACACGGCTCGTCGAACTGCGAGTCGACGGTGGAGCGTCGGCGATGGATCTGCTGTGCCAGTTCCAGGCCGACCAGCTCGGCGTCACCGTCCAGCGACCCATCGATCAGGAGACCACGGCGTTGGGTGCGGCCTATCTCGCCGGGCTCGCCGAAGGGGTGTGGGGGTCGGTCGACGAGGTCGGCCAACAGTGGGTTCTCGACGCCGAGTTCGCCCCGAACGGCGACCGCACCGCTGCCGACGCACTTCACACCCAGTGGCTGCGCGCCGTCCAGCGTTCACGCAACTGGGTGACGTGACCCCAGAACGAACCCACCCAGCCCGAAAAATGCCTGGTCTGTCGCGCTGAGCGCGCACTTCCAGGCATTTTTCGGGCTCTGCTCAGCCGAGTTTGGGCAGGCCGCGCTTGAGGTTGCGGATCGCCTGTTGGATGCGCTTCTCGTTCTCGATGAGGGCGAAGCGAACGAAGCCTTCACCGCCCGGACCGAAGCCGACGCCCGGCGACAGCGCCACATCGGCGTCACGCACGATCAGCGAGCAGAACTCGACCGAATCCATCTCGGAGTACGGCTCGGGGATGGGCGCCCACACGAACATCGAACCGCCCGGCTTGGGAATGTCCCACCCGATTCGACCGAGACCCTCGATCAGCGCGTCGCAGCGCGACTCGTAGATCGCCCGGATCTCCTTCGGGTAGTCGGGTGCCTCGTTGATCGTCACGGTCGCGGCGATCTGGACCGGCTGGAACATCCCGTAGTCGAGGTAGCTCTTGAGCTTGACGAGCGCCTGGACGACTTCGGCGTTGCCGAGCAGGAAGCCGCTTCGCCACCCGGCCATCGAGAAGCTCTTGGTCATCGAGTACAGCTCGACCGCGCATTCCTTGGCGCCCTCGGCCTGCAGGATGCTCGGCGGCTGGTGGCCGTCGAAGCCGACGTCGGCATACGCGAAGTCGTGCACGACGATCATCTCGTGCTCGCGGCAGAAGTCGACGACGCGTTGCATGAAGGGCAGATCGACCGTTGCACCCGTCGGGTTGTGCGGGAACGAGATCACGAGCACGCGGGGCTTGGGCCAGCCGACGTCCCACGCCGTCTGCAAGCTGTTCATGAAGTCGTCGGCGAAGTGTTCGCGCTGATCGGGGTCGGCGAGGAACTTCATCGGTACCTGGCGCAGGTCGGCTCCAGCGAACAATGGTCCGTAGATGTGGATCGGGTAGCTCGGGCTCGGCACGATCGCCGCGTCGCCGCGGTCGAGCAGCACCCACATCAGGTGGCTGAAGCCCTCCTTCGAGCCGATCACGTTGGTGATCTCGAGCTCAGGGTCGAGGTCGACATCCCAGTTGTTCTTGTAGTAGCCGGCGATCGCTTCGCGCAGCTTCGGCAGGCCGCGGCTGAGCGAGTAGCGATGGTTCTTCGGGTTGCGTGCTGCTTCGGCGAGCTTGTCGACGGCGATCTGCGGCGACGGGATGTCGGGGTTGCCGAACCCGAGATCGACCACGTCGGCTCCGGCACGTCGTGCCTCGATCTTCAGGCCGTTGATGATCGAAAAGACGTACGGGGGCAGATTTTCGATGCGCCGGAACTCCATCATGGTGAGGGTATCTGGCCGTCAGCTGCGATGCTGGGCGCAATGCCGAAGACACCTGCCCCCGGCTGCATCCACGTCGTGATCGAGATCCCCCGTGGAAGCCGCAACAAGTACGAGATCGACCACGAGGACGGCAAGGTCTACCTCGATCGACGCCTGTTCACCGCCACGACCTATCCGGCGGACTACGGGTTCGTACCCGACACCCTGGCGGGTGACGGCGATCCGCTCGACGCTCTCGTGCTGCTCGAGGATCCGGTGTATCCCGGCGTGATCGTCGAGTGTCGACCCGTCGGTGTGTTGTACATGCGCGACGAGGCCGGCGAAGACGCGAAGTTGATCTGCGTCCCGCCGAAGGAGCCACGGTTCGCCCAGGTGAACGACATCGCCGATCTCACCCCGCAGCTGATCGAGGAGATCCAGCACTTCTTCAACGTGTACAAAGCGCTGGAGCCTGACAAGCACTCGTCGGCTGCCGGGATGGGCGGTCGCGACGCGGCGTGGCGCGAGATCGAGGAGTCCCGCGCCAAGTTCGAGCCGCACTGACCGCCAGCGAGTCGCCTCACCGATAGAGCCAAGCGACCGGATACAGCGGTTTCGCTCATCGCAACCTGGCCCGGACCCTCCACCGATGAGCGAAGCGACCGGATACAGCGGTTTCGCTCATCGTTGGCTGGTACGACCCTCCACCGATGAGCGAAGCGACCGGATACAGCGGTTTCGCTCATCGTTGGCTGGGTGACGAGGCGAGTCCGGGGAGCAGCGCTGCGCCGACGGCGCCGGCGAGCGGGCCCCAACGGGCGAACTCGATGCCGGGGACCGGCCGCAGGTGGGGCTGGTAGAGCAGTTCGCCGAACCACCGTCGAATCGGCTCGAGGTACAGATCCGAGCCCGCCGCCAACCCGCCGCCGAGGACGAACAACTCGGGGTCGAGCGCGTTCGTGAGGTTCGCCAGCCCGAGTGCCACCCACCGGGAGAACTCGTCGATCACGGCCAACGCCTCGGGATCGCCCTCCCGAGCGGCAGCCTGGACGTGCTCGCCGCGCACCGCCTGCGGGTCGCCGCCGGCATGGCGGACCACTCCCCGGAGCCGATGCCCGGTGGCAGCATCCCGAGCGAGCATCGCCAGACCGGAGCCCGAGGCGTACCGCTCCCAGCAGCCACGCCGACCACACGGACACATTGGTCCTGTCGGATCGACCACCATGTGTCCGAACTCGCCAGCAAAGCCGTTGGCTCCACGCACCAGGCCCCCGTTGGTGACCGCGCCGCCTCCGATCCCGGTGCCGAGCGTGATCAGCATCATGTCGTCGGTGCCGCGCCCCGCACCGAGCAGCCACTCTGCAACCGTCGCGCAGGTTGCGTCGTTGTCGACGTGAACATCCGAACCGAATCGATCCGACAACAACTCGCCAACCGCGAAGTCCGCCACCCCATCGAGGTTCGGAGCCGCCCGCAACACCCCGGAGCGGGTCACCAGGCCAGGAACGCCAACGCCGACGCTGCCCTCGTTGCCGATCGCATCGATCAGCTCGATGAGCACGTCGATCAACGCTTCGAGGCTGCGATCACCTCGCGGCGTCGGCCGCTGCATCGTGTCGACAACATCGCCGTGACGATCGATCACGACCGCTTGCGCCTTCGTACCGCCGACGTCGATTCCGACGCGCCGGGACGGGGTCACGCCTGCATCATGCTTCGGCGCGGACCTTCAGTTCGCGCACCGTGTTGAGGATGCGGACCTCGGCGCGCCGCTTGACGAAGCCCGGCAACGGGATCGCCAGGTCGATCTGGAGGTCGTAGCGCACCTGCGTGCGATCGTCGCCGTCGGGTTCGAAGCGCCACACCCCGTCGATCGAGCGTTGGATGTCACCGCTCAGCATCGACCAGCCCATCTCGTTGGGTGCGTTCGTGTAGTCGTACTTGAGCGTGTAGTGGGTGCTCCGGCCGAGCGCGGAGGCGCGGAACTCGACCTCGAGCGGGCGGCCTTCGGCGTCGGTTTCGCGGATGTTGACGTCCTTGATGTCGTGCGCCCACATCGGGTAGCTCTCGAGGTCGATCGCGATCTTCCAGACGCGTTCGTGGGGAGCGTCGATGGTGATGATCTCGGTCGCTGTCTCAGCCATGGTCGCCATTCTTGTCGATCGAAGCACGGGAAGCGATGACATCGACGTCGTCGGGGTGATCGCCGAGATCCGAGCGTGGCGGAAACACGCC
The DNA here is from genome assembly GCA_963774765.1 of Ilumatobacteraceae bacterium. Lineage (GTDB taxonomy): Bacteria > Actinomycetota > Acidimicrobiia > Acidimicrobiales > Ilumatobacteraceae > Sva-07. Next base: position 141,098 of record CAVZGP010000009.1, on the reverse strand, counting down.
GTGAAAGGCGCACCACAGACCGTTGAGGCCGAGGCCGAACATGGGAACGAGGATGCCGACGGCGAGTGACGTGCCCGGCGATCCGTCGTCGGACTCGGAACGGGCGAACGCCGTCACGAACGCCACGGAGATCTGGATTGCGAGCATCGCCAGCATGATGCGGCGCACCCGCGCCGGCGTCGGGTCGCCGAGCAGCAGATACATCTGCATCACCCCGATCTGTTCGGTGCGGCTGCGTTGTACCGCATTCCAGAACGACCAGAGGAACACGAAGACACCGATGGCGAACAGCGCCATTGCGGTGATCGCTCCCACCCACTGCGCCGCGGTGGAGAACACGATCGCCGAGGTCACGGCGGTGACGGTGAAGGCGACGGTGCCGATCACGTCGGCGAGCACGATCACGTCACCGGCGTGTGCGTCGTCTCGGGTCACGTCTCCGAGTCTGCCAGTGCCCAAACACGTTTCACACGGCGCAGGGTCAGTTGGGGTCGGGCCAGTCGACGTCGAGCGTGTCGCCGAGGCGGCGTGCCAGCACGCCATACGCGAACTCGTCCACCACTCGCTGCCGAGCACGCTCCCCCATCGCTCTGCGAAGGTCGTCGTCGTCGAGCAACGTGTTGAACGCGTGAGCGACAGCCTCGGTGTCCTCCGGATCGGAGACCACGAACCCGGTCTCACCATCGGCGACGGCCTCGGCAGCGCCACCGGAGTCACCTGCGACCTGCGGCACACCACACGAGGCCGCTTCCACGAACACGATCCCGAAACCCTCCTGTTCGAGGCCGCCCCACCGATTGCGACACAGCATGGCGAACACGTCAGCGCATCCGTACAACGACGCGAGATCGTCGTTGGGGATGCGTCCGAGAAATGTCACCGGAGCGCCGAGTTCGTCGGCGAGACGACGCAGACGTTGCTCGTCGCGACCGCCGCCGGCGATCACCAACCGCAGCTTCGGGCGCAGGCGTCCGAGGCGCGCCACCGCCCGGATCGCGGTGTCGAAGCCCTTGCGTGGCACGAGCCGCGAGATGCTCACGATGATCTCTGCGTCGGCGTCGAGGCCGAAGTGCCGGCGTGCCGCGAGCCGTTCACGGTCGTCGAGCGGCACGAACTTCTCCGGATCGACGCCGCACGGGACCACCGTGATCGGAAGCTCCCGTCCCGCTGCATGGACCGCCTCGGCCGCGGGATACCCGCCGGCGGCGATGATGCCCTGCGCTCGAAGCAGCGTGTATGCCAACGCCTGCTTTGCTCCGGGAAGTCGTCCCGGCACGGTGACCTCGGCGCCGTGGAGCACGAGCTGATAGGGCAGGTCCAGTGACGGACCGATCAGACCGAGCGGAACCGCCGGGTCGATCACCACGAAGTCGGCGGCGACTTCCCTGGCCAGAGCGTTGACCTGGTTGACCATCCACGGATGCGGCAACAGCACCGGCTCGCGGGTGCGCTCGATGCGGTACGGCTCGCCGGCGTCGAACTCGGCGGTACCCGCATATGGACTGGTGAGGACCGCGAACGATTCCGGCGGGAGCCGACGCCACCACTCCCACAGCAGCGACTGGATGCCGCCGATCTTGGGTGGGAAGTCGTTGGTGACCAGGAGGTGCTTCACGTGGTGACGTCCGACCGGGATCGGCGCTGGAGACGGTCGGCGGCCCACGTGGCATGTTCGGCGAGGATCGGGTCGATGTGGGAACGGTAGTGCCCGAGCACCCGACGAACCCGTGCATCGTCGGGGTCGCCCACGTTGCCGATGACCACGAGCGCGTTGCGTCGGACCCACCGGAAGTCGCGGTCGGTGACGTACCAGTGGCCGTACCGCGCGTCGATCCAGTCGTCATCGGCGTCGAGCAGTTCGACGGCGTCGACCCACGCGTCAGCGGACGCGTCGAGTTCGATGGTGTTGCGTCGACCGAGACGCACCGAGATCGGACAGGTGTCCTGGCAGTCGTCGCAGCCGTAGATCCGGTCGCCGATCGCCGTTCGGTACTCGTCAGGAATCGAACCGGGCTTCTGGAGGATCCAACTGATGCACCGGTTGGCGTCGATCACACCGGGCGCCACGATCGCTCCGGTCGGGCAGTCGTCGATGCAGCGGGTGCAGGTGCCGCATCCGTCCGAGGCAGGCCCGGGCGTCCGTTCGTACACCGCCGTGGTCACGATCGAGCCGAGCACGAACCAGCTGCCCGCCCCGGGGAGCAGGAGGTTGGCATTCTTGCCGTACCAGCCGAGCCCGGCTCGATGAGCGACGGCGCGGTCGACGATCGAGTTGTCGTCGGCGAAGGCCACCGCGCGGTGGTCGGCGCGCCGGATGCGACGGCTCACCTCACGCAGCGCCACGCGCAGCGGCGCGTACTGATCGACCCAGGCGTAACGCCCGACCCGAGCGTGCGGTCCAGCACCCGCCAGCGGCGACGGTGGGTCGTCGTGGGTCAGGTAGGGCTTGGCGGCGACGACGACCGAACGCGCCCCGGCGACGGATCGCAACGGATCGGTCGATCGGTCGGGATCACGGTACGTGAAGCTCATGTCGCCGTGGAGGCCCGCGTGACGGCGCGCGAACAGGGCGGCGCGCGCCTCGGCGAGCACGTCGGCCGACGTGACGCCGACATGGGTGATGCCATGCTCGGCGAGATCGCGGCGCACGTCCTCGATCGAGGGAAGCGGTTCCGGACGTCGCACAGCGACAGGGTACGGGCCCGTTCACGCTGTGACGGGCGCCACCACGCCACGCTCGAACTCGGACACCGTAACGAACTCGACGGGGTCGTCGAGCAACCCGGCGCGGTGGAACAGCGAAACCGCCCGAGCGATCGCCGTGACCGGTGCCGTGATCGGCACGGTCACGAGATCGATCGGGCCGTCGTCATTGGCCAAGAGGTGCGTGACGATGCAGTCGGCACAGGCCGTGGTGCCGGTGGCCACGCAGGTGCCGCACTCGATCGAGATGTCGAAGTTCTCCATGCCGACCATCATGACGATGGGGTGTCACAGAGATCCACGCGAGGATGGCAGCGTGAAACAGCTGACGGGACTCGACGCCACGTTCCTCTACATGGAGTCGCCGACCACGTACGGCCATGTCAGCTCGATCGCCATCTACGAGCGCCCCGACGATCCGGACTTCGATCCACTGATCGCCGCCCGGGAGATGGTCGAGAGCCACCTCGACATCGCCGAGCCGTATCGACGCCGTCTCGTCGGTGCACCATTCGGCATCGACCGCCCGTACTGGATCGAAGATCCGGACTTCGACCTCGACTACCACGTGCGTCACATGTCGCTCCCACGTCCGGGCACGGATCGGCAGCTCGCCGACCAGGTCGCGCGGATCGCGAGTCGGCACTGCGACCGCTCTCGACCGCTGTGGGAGCTCTATGTGATCGAGGGCCTCGAATCCGGGAACTTCGCCGTGCTGACCAAGATGCATCACGCGACGATCGACGGAGCGGCCGGGTCGATCCTGACCACGATGATGCTGGACGCCGAACCGGATGCCCCGCTCGCCGTGCCCGCTGCGTTGCCACCGAAAGAAGCCATCCCGTCCGAACGCGACATGTTCCTGCGCTCGCTCAGCAGTCTGGTGCGGCGGCCGGATCGAACGATCCGGCTCCAGCTGCGAGTGGCGCAACAGTTCGCCGAGGCATCGCGTCTGCAGGGCGCCCAGGAGCTGATCGACGCCACCCGCCGCGTCTTCACCGGAGCGAGGCGTCGGCATCGAACCGACCGCGACTCGGCGCCCGAGGCGCCCGATCGGCCCGCACCTCGCACGTCGTTCAACGCGATGCTGTCACCGCACCGCCGCGTCGCGTTCCGCTCCGTCCCGATGGATCGCATCAAGGCGATCAAGAACGCCGCAGGCGCAACCGTGAACGACGTCGTGATGGCGGCGTGCGCCGGCGCCGTGCGCACCTACCTCGACGAACGCGACGAGCTGCCCGACGACCCGTTGATCGGCATGGTGCCCGTGTCGATCCGCACGGGCGAGGAGACCGAGGTGTGGACCAACCGCGTGTCGGCACTGTTCTGCCAGCTGCCGACACACATCGCCGACCCGCTCGAACGGATCGCGTTCGTCCACGACGCCATGGCCGAGGCCAAGGGCGATTTCGATCTGCTTCCCGCTGAGGCGATGGTCGAATTGGCCGAGATGGCGCCCCCGGCGCTCGCCGAACGCGCCGCACGCGTGTCGGCGGCATTCCGCTTCCCCGACCGTGTCAACCCGCCGATGAACCTGGTGATCTCGAACGTTCCGGGGCCACGCCAACCGCTGTATCTACGCGGCGCCAAGATGGCGCACTACATCCCGGTGAACACGATCGCCGACGGTGCCGGATTGAGCATCACGGTGCAGAGCTACTGCGACACGCTCGACTTCGGTCTCGTGGCCGACTGGCAGCTCGTCCCAGATCTGTGGCGGCTCTGCGATCTGTGCGTCGAGGAGATCGACGTGCTCGCCGCCGCTGTGGGTCTGTGACGATCGTGACGATCCGGCGACTCAGAGCACCGCGAGCAGAGCGTTGCTCGGAACGACATTCGCTCCGAGTGCCTTGACGTCGGTGACGATCTCGGCGTCGTTGGTGACCACCACCACCGCCCTCGCCGCCGGGAGCCGACGTACCTCGTCGCGGATCACGTCGTCGGCGATCACACCCTCGGGCGACCAGACCACCCGCACGAGTCGGCGGCGGCTGGCATGGGCGCCGACCACGCTCGCACCGTCGAACACCACGGTGAGGTCCGACCCGAACCGGCGAGCGAGGTTCTCCAGGGCATCGAGCAGGTGCGTGCGCTGCGCTTCGAGCGTTCGGTTCGGCCACGCGAGCTTGGCGACGTTGTAGCCGTCGACGAGTACCGCCGCATCCGAGAGCAGGAGGAACTCCGCTGCTCGAGACGACGATGCGATCACACCACCTGGAAGCCGCAACGGGCGGCGGGTTTCGGCGCGAGGTACCGAGGTCGGTGCCTCGGATGGCAGCAGCGCCTCGAGACGACCAGCGAGCTCGTGCGCGGAGCGGGCGAGTAGGGCGACGGCCTCCGGGTCGACGCCGCTGCGCTCCGGCAGTGCGGCCGGCCGGTCGTCGGCAGCAGGTACGCGAGGAGCATCGAGCGCGGCGTCGAGACGGGCCTTCGCGGCAGCCTCACGATCACGCGCGTGGCGGGCCTCGATGCGCAGGTCGACGAGCTCGGCGCGCAACTCGGCCACCTCGTCCTCGGCCTTCACGACGTCTGCACGGAGCCCGTCGTTGTCACTGCGAAGCGAGTCGATCGCCGCGTCACGCGCGGCGATGTCCGCGCGGAGCCGCACCGCCACCTGTTCGGCCGCGTGGCGACGCTTCTCCTCGCGCCGCAGGCTCGTACGCAGGTCGGCGTCGGCGGCAGCGTCGGCCGCCTCGGCGACGAGTTGCTCGGCCCGCTCCTGCCAGCCAACGGGTCGTTGCAACCACAGGATTCCGATCGGGTCGACCAGCTCAGGCAACACGCCGGCGGCGATCGTCGTTCGGAATGCCTCGTCGTCATCGATCGCCCTCCGGAGCCGCCCCAGCGACCCGGTGGGAACTCGTGCCCGGCCGGCCACCGCGCGCAGCTCGCGCGGCACCGCGATCGGCGCCTTGCGCTTGGCGATCTCGTCACCCATCACGACGGCGTATTCGATGGCGCTGCGGAGATGGCGGTGCTCGATCGAGGACGGATCGGACATGCCCCCACGATACTGGACGGGTCTCCGCCGCAGAACGGGTGTTCTTGACAACGTACGTCTGTTCGTGCTGACATGCGAGCAATGTCTACTCGTTCGATCGCCGAACTTGCCCACCAGCGATCGTTCGACGACCTGGGAACGCCACTCCACGACGTCACATTCTGCGTCATCGACCTCGAGACCACCGGCGGCAACCGCAACGACGACATGATCACCGAGATCGGAGCCGTCAAGGTTCGCGGCGGCGAGTGCCTCGGCACGTTCCAGACCCTCGTCAACCCCGGACGAGCGATCCCGCCGCAGATCACCATGCTGACCGGCCTGTCCGACGTCCTCGTCTCCAACGCCCCGCGGGTCGAAGCGGTCCTCGGCACCCTGATCGATTTCGTCGGCGATGCCGTGATCGTCGGGCACAACGTCGGCTTCGACGTCGGCTTCCTCCGCGCTGCATGCCAGCGCGCCGAACGCGCACCACTGTCGGGCATCGTCGTCGACACCGTCGCGCTCGCCCGACGCCTCGTGCGCGACGAGGTTCCCGACTGCAAGCTCGCCACGCTGGCGTCACGCTTTCGGCTCGATCACCGTCCGAGCCACCGGGCGCTCGATGATGCGCTGGCCACGGCGGACTTGTTGCACCTGCTGATCGAGCGCGCCGCCGGGCTCGGTGTCGTCGGCCTCGACGACCTCGTGATGTTGTCGAAGCTCGCCGGCCACCCGCAGTCCGCCAAGTTGAAGATGACGTCAGACCTCCCGCGATCTCCGGGCGTCTACATGTTCCGCGGCCAATGCGACGAGATCCTCTACGTCGGCAAGGCCACCAACCTACGCCAGCGCGTCCGGTCGTACTTCGGCAGCGACGACCGTCGCAAGATCGGCCCGATGCTGCGCGAGACCCAGTCGGTGACGCACCTCGATCTGCCCGATGCACTCACGGCCGAGGTGATCGAGAGCCGTCTGATCAGCCGCCTCCTCCCCCGCTACAACCGTGCCGGGACCCGCGCCGACAAGTACTGCTACGTCAAGCTCGACATCGACAGCGCCTGGCCGCGCCTCTCGGTGGTGAAGAACGCGTCAGCCAAGGGGATGCACCTCGGACCGCTGCCGTCACGCACGATGGCCAACCTCGTCGTCGAGGCGATTCAGACGGCGGTGCCCCTTCGTCGTTGCACGGTCCGGATGGGTCGCGGGTACACGCCGCCGGACGATGCATCCGTCTGCAGCGCCGCCCAGCTCGGTGTTGCGATGTGCCCGTGCTCGGGCACGGCCGACCCGATCGCGTACGCCGCCGCCGTCGACGCCGCGGCAAGCGCCCTTGCGGGCGATCCGCGCGTCGTCGTCGACCGGTTGCGCGACCGGATGCTCGACCTGGCCAGCGCTCAACGTTTCGAGGAGGCGGCGATGACCCGCGATCGGTTGAGCACGCTGCTCGGCGCAGTCCGGCGCCACCTGCTGGTCGAAGCACTGCGCTCGGCCGAACGGGCAGACGTCACCTTCGGTGAGTCGACGTGGATCATCGACCGCGGTCGCCTGCTCGATGCCACCCGCGCCGGTACCGCCGGGCATGCACTCCCCATCCCGCCGCCCGCTGCGGCCACCGACGCGGTGCTGTCACACGAACAGATCGACGAGGCACTGTGCCTTGCCCGGTTCTGCGACAAGCGCGCCGACCGACTCGTCGTGCGATGCTCGGGCACCTGGACGTTTCCCATCGGCGACCGGATACCTGACCTGGCGTCGCTCGCGATCCGCGCCGCCTGAGCCCCGCGCCGAACCCGCAACCCCGAGCGATGAGTCTTCGCGCGGACAGGTCGCGCGGAAACTCATCGCTCGGGATGTGCCCAGCTCCGCGATGAGTCTTCGCGCGGACAGGTCGCGCGGAAACTCATCGCTCGGGATGTGCCCAGCTCCGCGATGAGTCTTCGCGCGGACAGGTCGCGCGGAAACTCATCGCTCGGGATGTGGGAGGAGCAGGTGGACGCCGCGGGTGGCGATGCCCAAGTGCTTGACGTGGCCGCTGGCAGGCAAGGCGGCGCTCACGGCGGCCGCCGCGCCTGGTGGGGCGAGGAACGCGACGGTCGGTCCGCTTCCCGACAACCAACCGCACCACGCTCCCGCTGCCACACCGGCAACCAGGGCCTCCGAGCCGTCCGGTACGCCGCCGAGGCGGACCGCCTGATGCAGCCGGTCGTCGGTCGCTCCGACGAGCAACGATGGATCGTCGCGCTCGATCGCTGCCACGAATTGCGCCGTTCGGCCGAGATTGTGGACGACGTCCGTGCGGGAGATCTCGTCGCTCAGCGTTCCCCGCGAGCGGTCGGTCGAAGTCGTCACGTCAGGTATCCACGCGACGACCATTGCCTGGTCGAGCACGGGTCCGACCCGGAGTGGGACCGCGACACCGTCGACCCATGCAACGACGCCACCGACCACCGACGCCGCCGCGTTGTCTCCGTGGCCCTCCAAGGCGACAGCGACGTCGAGCACCTCCTCCCGGCGATCCGCCAACACCGAGGCCGGATCATCAGCGGCACCGATGACCGCCAGTGCAGCACCAGCGACCCGAGCCGCTCCGCTGAAGCCGAGCCCGCGTCCCATCGGGATCGACGAGCGCACCCACAATGATCGCGATGACTCTGTCCCGCCGTTCGCGGCGGCGAACGCTTTCGCTGATGGGTGGTACCGATCGATCGCCTGCGCTCCGGTGGGACCGGCACCGAATCCGATGTCGAGGTGCAGGTCGAGCGCCATGCCGAGCACGTCGAAGCCCGCACCCAGGTTGGCCGACGACGCCGGGGCCCGGACGACGACTGCCTCGTTCACGCCGCGTGTGCCTGGGAGACCTGCACGAGCGCGTCGAGAGCGCCCGCGGCCCGGCCATCGTCGATCGCCGCGCCCGCTGCGTCGAGACCCTCGGCGAGATCTGCGACGGCACCTCCGACGACGAGCCCAGCGGCCGCATTGAGCACGACGATGTCGCGGTGCGGCCCGGACTCGCCGCCCAGCACTCGCCGGATGACGTCCGCATTCTCGGCCGGGTCGCCTCCACGCAGCTGTTCGGGCGTGGCTCGCGCCACGGCGAACTCGGACGGGTCGACCGTGAAGTCCTCGATCGACCCGTCGACGAGGGCGAGCACTCTGGACGGTCCGGTGGTGGTCAACTCGTCGAGTCCGTCACCGTGCACGATCCAGGCGTGTGTCAGCCCCTGGCGTTGCAAGGTGAGCGCCATGGGCTCGACGAAGCGCGGGTCGGCGACGCCGATCACCTGGCGTCGAACGCGACCGGGGTTCGCCATCGGGCCGAGCAGATTGAACACCGTCGGTACGCCGATCTCGCGTCGCGGAGGTCCGGCGAAGCGGAACGCGGGATGGAACACGGGAGCGAAACAGAAACCGATGCCGGCCTCTCGGACGCAGGCGGCAACGCCATCGGCGTGGAGTTCGATCGCCACGCCGAGCAGTTCGAGCAGGTCGGCGCTTCCGCACTTCGACGAGGCCGACCGGTTGCCGTGCTTGCAGACCGGCACTCCGGCGCCGGCGATCACCAGCGCGGCCATCGTCGACACGTTGATCGAGTGCGAACCGTCGCCGCCGGTGCCGACGATGTCGACGCATCGGCCGCGTTCGTCGTCGGTGAGCGGCACGATGGTCGCCTCGGCGAGCGCGCCATCGAGCAGCCCCGTCAGTTCATCGACATGCTCACCCTTGGCTCGCAGGGCGACGAGAAACCCTGAGATCTGCGCCGCCGTCGCGTCGCCGCGCAGGATCGTCGACATCACGTCCCGTGCGGTGTCTGCGTCGAGGTCTCGCCCCTCGATCAGCTCCGACAGGATCGACGACCAGGACAGCGCGGTGCTCGATGACATCGCCACGATGGTAGGGGTGCATGCGCCCCGGCGCGAACCGGGTTCGGCGCGGCGGCACCACCGCGTGTGGTCAGTGGGTACGGCGGCGTTGGCGGATCATCCGGCGACGGTCGCGTTCGGTCGCCCCGCCCCAGACCCCCGCCTTCTCGCGTACCGACAACGCATAGTCGAGACACACCGTTTGCACCGAGCACTCCGCGCACACGGCCTTGGCGGCATCAGCGCCCTCATCGTCATCCGGATAGAAGACGGAGGCGTCGAGCCCCCGGCATGCTCCCAGATCCCACCATTTCAATTCCTGTACCGACACGTGCGGTTGACTCCCCGTAGCTCGCCCCTCAGTGAAGGAATCTAGAACCGACGGGCGCGTAACGCCAGGAGAAATTTTCGGCCAAGCCGATCACCGGGCCGACGCGTCAGCCGCGCAGGTCGTCGAGCAGCTCCGCGTGGGTCGACTCGGACAGCTCGATCGCCTCCAGATAGGCAGGGTGTTCGATCTCGACACGCACGGTGCCGTTGGCGAACGACTCGACCTGCTCAGGGGTGAACTCGAAGCGGATGTAGTGCACCGCTGCGGTGACCTCCACCCGCGTGAGTTGGCCGGCATGGGCCTCCTCGGTGATCGAGCGGACTCGATCGCCGTTCGGCAGCACGATCGCGAACGAGCGCTCGATACCGACGAGCTTCGGCAACCACTCCCGCATCTGATCGTCGTCGGTCAGCTCGAGGAACACCGTCGCGGTGAGCTGTCCCCGCTCGGGGATCATCGGGTTGTACGTGTCGAGTTCGACCTGGATCTCTTCGTCGGTGACGAGCTTCTCGACTCGTGCCATCTCCTGGATCTGCAGGCGCATGGTGTCGCGGTTCTCGAACATCAGCGTGATGATCGTGCCGAACGACAGCCGGCGGCGGCGCTTGATCTCCATCACCATTGCCCGGAACTCGTCGCGTTCGCGCTCGTAGGCGCGCACGTCGGCGATGTCGGCGAGGGTGAGCTTGCGGGTGCTGGTCTGGGGGGACATCACAACTCCTCTGGTCAGATCGAGGTCATTCTTCGGGGATGCCGTACGCGCGGGCCAGCACCTGAAGCGGGTGTTGCGGGGTACGGCCGGTCTGCTCGACGATTGCGGTGTTGGCGAGGTGGCAGTCACCGGCCACGACGTCGCCGCCGGCCTTGTCGATCTGCTCACCGAGCTTCTTGGCGATCGGCACCGAGATGTTCTCGTTGCCGGCCCGGAAGCCCCACATGCCGTCGACGCCCGAGCACTGCTGGACGAGCTTGACCTTGGCGCCGGTCAACTTCATCAGATCGCGGCTCTTGAAGCCGATGTTCTGGGCCCGCAGGTGACACGGGGTGTGGTACGTGATCGATTCGACGGTCTCGCCAGGGAACTCGGTGTCGAGCACGGTGTCGTCGCCCTTGTGGACCTGCATCAGGTACTCGGCCGCGTCGAAGGTGTGCTCGGCGACGAGTTCAGCATCGGGACCGCCGACATAGTCGAGATAGTCCTTCTTGATGATGTAGCTGCACGTCGGCTGCGGCACGACGATGTCGGTGCCCGCACGGACCTCGGCGGCGAGGATCTTGATGTTCTTCTCGGCGACCTTGGTGAACTCCTTGACGTTGCCAGAGTGCAGCCACGGCGCGCCGCAACAGCCGGCGTCGGTGTTGTTGCACTCGATGCCGTTGCGTTCGTAGACCTTCACGAGGTCCTTGCCGATCTGGGTCTCCTGATATTCGACGAGACAGGTGGGCAACACCGTGACGCGGCCCTGACGTCTGGTCAGGTTGATCTTCGGGCGCTTGTTGAACCAGGTGGAGAACCGCTGCTTCGCATACGGCGGCAGCAGGCGGACCGACGACACGCCCGTGGCCTTGGCGACCACCTTGCGGATCGCGGATCCAGGCTCGGCGTTGATCACCTTGTTGGCGATCGGCCCGGTGCTCGTCGCCAACGTGCCGAGCAGGTCGGTGCGGCCCATCATCTGGGTCGTCGCCTTGTCGCGCGCCGACTTGAGGCCGTTGGTGTGCTGCATGGCGTCGGCTCGCAACATCAACCGCGGGAAGTCGAGGTTCCACTCGTGCAACTCGGGGATGTACGGGCAGTTGACGTAGCACAGCTTGCACTGGAAGCACTCGTCGACGACCTGATCCTGTTCGGCCGGCGTGAGTCGGCCGGCGTCCTGGTCCTCGTGGTTGTCGACCATCTCGAACAGCGTCGGGAACGACGTGCAGAACTTGAAGCACAATCGACATCCGTGACACAGGTCGTAGACGCGGGTCAGTTCTTCGCGCACGTCGGCTTCGTCGAAGTACTTGGGATGTTTCGGGTCGTACGTGGTGGTCATGTGGCAAGTCTTCCGCGAGAGGTCGGCGAATGTTGTCGGGTGGGGGCCGCAGCGCGGCCCCCACCCGAGCACATCAGGAAATCGACTCGAGGCCCTGGGTGAAGCGGCCGGCGTGGCTCTTCTCGGCGCGCGCGAGCGTCTCGAACCAGTCGGCGATCTCGTCGAAGCCTTCGTCGCGAGCGGTCTTGGCGAAGCCGGGGTACATCTGGGTGTACTCGTAGGTCTCGCCGGCGATCGACGCCTTGAAATTCTCCTCGGTGTCGCCGATGGGCTCGCCAGACGCGGGGTCGCCGACTTCGGCGAGGTACTCGAGGTGGCCGTGGGCGTGGCCGGTCTCGCCTTCGGCGACCGAGCGGAACAGCGCCGCGGAATCGGGGTAGCCCTCGATGTCGGCCTTCTGGGCGAACCACAGGTAGCGACGATTCGCCTGGCTCTCGCCGGCGAACGCCTCCTTCAGGTTCTCGTGGGTCTTGGTGCCGTTGAGGTCAGCCATGGTGGTGCTCCTTGTTGGATGTGTGATTGGGATTGGGTTTGGGATGTGGATGAGACGCGATGTCGGCATCGGCGCAGGATGCGCACGTACCGCGAAACACGATCGAGGCCGATTGCGGGGTGAATCGGTCGTCGCCGTCGACGACGAGCGTGTCCGAGCCCCGCACGTAGAGATCGACGATCGCCCCGCACGCGTCACACACGCCGTGGTGATGGTCGTCGACGTTCGGGTCGAAACGGATGGCCCCGGAGCCCAGGCCGACCGAGTTGAGTTCACCCATCCCGACGAGGTCGGTGAGTGTGGTGTACACGGTGCGCAGCGAGATGCCCGGCATCTGGCTGCTCGCGCGCGACATAGAGGCCCTCGGCGGTGGGGTGGCTCGTGTCGTGCTCGAGCAACGTGAACAACAACTGGCGTTGCGGCGTGACCTTGAGTCCCTTGGCCCGGAAGGCCTCGGCGAGTTCGGTCGACGATTTCACGGTGACCATCGTATCTGCACCTCATGCAGATCAGCAAGTCGTGCAGATAGGGACCTTCGCCCCTGGTCATCGTTTCTCGTACCATCGGGGCCATGTCGGGACCGAAGCGACCATTCGAACGTGGGGCGATGCTCGACGCGCTGCGAGCCGGCACCGCCGACGATCCATTCGACGTGCTGGTGATCGGCGGCGGGATCACCGGGGTCGGCGTGGCGCTCGATGCGGCCGCACGGGGTCTTCGCACGGCACTTGTCGAACGCGACGACATCGCCAGCGGGACGTCATCGAAGAGCTCGAAGATGGTGCACGGCGGCCTGCGGTACCTCCAGAACGGCGACGTACGCCTGGTCTACGAGGCGCTGCGCGAACGGCGCCGCCTGATGAAGAACGCGCCGCATCTGGTGGAGATCCTGCCGTTCATGATCCCGATCCTGACCAAGGACGGCGTCGTGTCGAAGAAGATCGCCAAGGCACTCGGCTCCGCGATGTGGATGTACGACCTCACCGGCGGATGGCGCATCGGCAAGCTCCACCAGCGGGTGTCGGCGCAGCAGGCAGCGGCCCACTTCCCCACCACCCACCTCGACAAGCTCAGCGCGGGCTACCTGTACTTCGACGCAGGTGCCGACGACGCCCGACTCGCTCTCACCGTCGCGCGTACGGCCGCGGACCGTGGCGCGGTCGTGGCCACTCGGTGCTCGGTCGTCGATGTCACCGTCGATCCAGCGCACGGCGACGCGACCGGTGTCGTCGTCGACGCCGACGGCGAGCAGTTCCACGTCGCTGCACGATGCATCGTCAACGCGGCCGGTGTGTGGGCCGACGACGTGCGTTCGCTCGACGAGGCCGAGAACCCCGGGTCGATCAGACCGGCCAAAGGGGTACACGTCAGCGTGCCGTGGGACAAGATCCGCGTCGACATCGCCGTCATCATCCCTGTGCGCAGCGATCGTCGCAGCCTGTTCCTCGTTCCCTGGGGTCCGCGACCCGACGGAACGTTCGAACACGTCTACATCGGCACGACCGACACCGACTACGACGGCCCGCTCGACGATCCTCAGTGCACCGCCGACGACATCGACTACGTCCTCACCGCACTGAACGAGGCACTCGATCCGACGACCGCCGAGCGGATCACCCCTGGCGACATCACCGGGGTCTGGGCCGGGCTGCGGCCCCTCGTGAAGAGCGACGCCGCAGTCGACGCTGACGCCAAGACCGCCGACCTGTCGCGCCGGCATCAGGTGGCGGTGAGCGCGGCCGGTGTCGTGCGGGTCAACGGCGGCAAGCTCACGACGTACCGCGAAATGGCCGAGGACACCGTCGACATGGTCGCGAAGCGCCTCGATGCGCCCCGGCGTGCGCGACGATCCGCCACGCGACGCCTGCGACTACTCGGCGCCGACCGTTCGGGCGATTCGGCCGAACCCGGCACCACCGACCATCATCTCGTCCACCGGTACGGCTCGATGGCCGACGAGGTGCGCGCGCTCATCGCCTTTCGCCCCGACCTCGCCGAGCCACTCGTCGTGGGCCAGCCCTACCTGCGCGCTGAGGCCGTCTATGCCGTTCGCCACGAGATGGCCACCACCCTCGACGACGTCCTCGCTCGACGCACGCGAGCCCACCTGTTCGACCGTGCCGCCAGCCTCGCCGCCGCCCCTTCGGTGGCCGCACTTCTCGCCGAGGAACTCGGTTGGTCGACTGACGAAACCGATCGCCAGCTCGACGAGTACCGCCGTCTGTGTGCCGACGAAGAGAACGCAGGAGCGCAACGTGCCCATGTCGCCAACACCACCAATTGAACTGCTCGGTGACGCCAGCCGCCTCACGAACATCAGCGTCGAGGTCCCCGAAGAGGCGATCGCGGCACTTGCGTCGATCTGCGAGACGATCGAATCTGGCCAGCCCGACGGGTCCGACACCGTTGCCGAGGCGAGCCGCGACTGGTGGCCGCTGGCGCTGCACTGGGCGCTCGCCGGACAGGTCCCGCGGCTCGCCGAGGTGGTGGTTCGCCCGACATCGACCGACGAAGTCGTCCGCGTCGTGCAGGTGTGCAACAACGCCCGCCTCCCCCTCACCGTCACCGGAGGTCGCAGTGGCGTCTGCGGGGCCGCAGCACCCGTGTTCGGCGGTGTGGTCCTCGACGCGACTGCGCTGAGCGGTGTGGTGAGCATCGACGCGGTGTCCGGCATCGTCGAGGTGCTCCCCGGTACCTTCGGCCCAGATCTCGAGGACGAACTGCGCACCACGTGCGGGATGTCGGTGGGCCACTTCCCGCAGAGCTTCGACCTGGCGACCGTCGGCGGCTGGGTGGCCTCCCGAGGAGCCGGCCAGTACTCGACGCGCTACGGCAAGATCGAAGACATGGTCGTCGGCTTGGAAGCGGTCCTCGCCGACGGCACGGCCATCCGTACGGGCGGCGCGCCGGCCGCGGCCGCCGGGCCCGACCTCATGCAACTGCTCATCGGTTCGGAGGGCACGCTCGGCGGTGATCACCCGGGTCTGGTTGCGCATGCATCCCGTCCCGGTGCACGAGCGCCGAGCCGCGTACGCGTTCGCGTCGTTCGCCCATGGTGTCGAGGCCTGCCGCCGGGTTCTGCAGGCCGGTGCCACACCGGCGGTGTTGCGGCTCTACGACGCCGTCGAGTCACAGCGCGGCCAGGGTGGCGACGGCCACCAGTGCGTGCTGTTGGTACTCGATGAGGGTCACGTCGATCTCGTCGACACGACCATGGCGATCATCGACCACGCGGCCGTCGTCGCCGGAGCCGAAACGATGCCCGACTCGCTCGTCGACGCTTGGATGGGCCACCGCAACGACACCTCCGCCCTGCAGGGACTCACCCGCAAGGGCTTCGTCGTCGACACGATGGAGATCGCCGCGCCGTGGTCGCGACTCGACACGCTGTTCGATGACGTGCGCGCGGCGATGATGGCCGTGCCCCACGCAAGGGCGGCCACGTGCCACCTGTCGCACAGCTATCCCGACGGCGCCTGCCTGTACTTCACGTTCGCGGCGACGCCACCGCCCGACGAGATCGAGTCGACCTACGTCGCCCTGTGGGATGCCGGACAGCGAGCGGTGCTGGCTGGCGGCGGCAATCTGTCGCACCATCACGGCGTCGGCCTCAACCGGGGACGGTTCATGGCCGACGCACTCGGTCCCGCGCACGGCGTGCTCGCAACCATCAAGGCCGCGCTCGATCCCAACGGCATCATGAACCCCGGCAAGCTCGGCCTGCCCACACCGTTCGGTGAGGTGTCGTGGCCGTGAGCGCTGCCTCGTCAGGGAGCCGCTGGGATGCCGCCGCCATCCGAGCGGGCATCGGCGTGTGCCTGATCCTGGCAATCCCGCTGACCCTCATCGCCGCATTCGTCGACTCCGACTCGTCAGGTCTCAACGCGTTCTTCTTCTTCGGCGCGATGTTCGGTTTCGTGCTCGGTGGAGGCTGCGCGGCCTGGGTCCAACGCCGCGGTACGCCGCTCTCGCATGGCGTCACCGCCGCCCTTCTCGCCTACGTCGGCGCCCAGAGCGTGTTCATCGTGATCCGCCTGGTTCGCGGTGAGAGCGTGAACTGGTTCGACGTGTTCTTCACCCTGTCGCTCGTGATCCTCGCCGGTGTTGCCGGCGGCATCCTCGGCAGCCAACTCCAAGCACGCGGCTTCGTGCCGTCGAGCCAGCGACCGAACGAAGGAGCAAATCGATGAGCGCGATGCTCGTCATCGATGTCGGCACCACCGGCTTGCGCGCAGCCGTCGTCGACGAGACGCTCGCGGTGCGAGCGATGGAATACCGGCCCTGTCCCCCGGCCACGCCCGCTCCCGGCCTGGTCGAGTTCGACGGCGCCGAGTTGGCGGCAAAGCTGCTCGATGCGGCCCGCGCTGCGATCTCGGTGGTGACCGAACGTGTGGTCGCCGTGGGAATCACGAACCAGCGGGCGAGCACACTGGTGTGGGACCGCACGACCGGCGAACCCGTCGCGCCGGGCCTCGGCTGGCAGGACCTGCGCACCGTCGGCGAGTGCATCATGGCGAAGCTCGAACACGGCTGGCAGGTCGCCCCGAACCAGTCGTCGACGAAGGCGGGCTGGATTCTCGCGAATACCCCAGGGCTCGAGGGCCGCGACCTGTGCGTCGGCACGATCGACAGTTGGATCGCATGGACGCTCAGCGGTGGCGCCTTGCACGTGAGCGACCAGACGAACGCCTCGGCCGCCACCAACGGCCTGCGCGTCGTCGATGGGTCGATGTGGGCGCACGACCGCTGCGCGGCGTTCGGCGTGTCGGAGTCGACGCTTCCGGACGTCGTCGACTCCGTCGGCATCATCGGTCACGCGACAGCACTCGACGGCGCGCCGCCGATCGCGGCGATGCTCGGCGATCAGCAGGCGTCGTTGATCGGCCAGAGCTGCGTCAAGCCCGGCCGAGCGAAGATCACCTTCGGCACCGGTGGCATGCTCGATCTGTGCACCGATACTGGTGCGCCAGCGGGTGCGCACCGCCACGCTGCGGGCACGTATCCGCTGCCCTTGTGGTCGCGCGACGGCGAGATCACATGGGGTGTCGAGGCGATCATGCTGTCGGCGGGCACCAACGTCGAGTGGCTGCGCGACGACCTGGGCCTCATCGCCACCAGCGCCGAGAGCCACGATGTCGCCGCACGATGCGCCGACACCGACGGCGTGGTGTATGTGCCGGCGCTGCTGGGCCTCGGCACACCCAAGTGGGACTACGGAGCGCGCGGCACGCTGCTGGGCATCACCAGAGGCACCGGGCGACCGCAGGTGGTGCGGGCGGTGCTCGAAGGCGTCGCCCACCGGGGCGCCGACCTGCTCGATGCAGCCCGGTCCGACAGCGGTGTCGACATCCACACCGTGCGTATCGACGGCGGGATGAGCACCAATCCCACGTTCGCCCAGGCGCTGGCCGACGCCGCCAACTGTCCGATCGAGGTTTCCCCCGTCGCCGAAGCAACCACGATCGGTGCCGCCTTCATGGCCGGCCTCGGCGTCGGTGTGTTCGACAGCATGGACGACCTCGATGCACTCTGGCGGCCGGCGCACGTCGTCGAACCCAGCGATCCTGCCACCCACACGCAGCGCCGCGAACGGTGGGCGGATGCGTTGGATCGAGCGGGCGGCTGGCACACGGACCTGTCCGCGCTCGAGTTCTGAGCGATCACCCGTTGACCGCGCGCCCGACCCTAGAATTGCTCCAATGCCCTCCCAGCGGGAAGGCTGTCGTACGCATGACCCCGAAAGGACACTCCCCCGTGGATCTCGACCCCGCCGCACCTGCCACGTCCAGGCGCGGCCTCATCGGCGCACTTGGCGCTGTCGGCCTCGCCAGCGCCGCTGCGCTCAGCGTCGCCCGACCCGCATCTGCCGCTCCGACGACGCCCACCGACGGTGACAAGGAACTCCTGCTCCCGGTGATGCAGCTCGAGCTGACCGCCGCGGCGTTGTATCGCGAGTCGATCAGCACCGGCATCACCGGTGACGCGGCGGCACTGGCGGAGGTGTTCGCGGTCAACCACGAGTCCTACGCCTCCGAGATCGCCGGCGTCGCAGGATTCTCGGCCGACACCGGCAACGAGAGTGTCTTCGCCGAGCTCCAGCCCGCATTCGCGACGACCGACGTCTCGGCGTTCGCCGCAGCCGCCAACAGCCTCGAGAACACCGCGGTCGCCACACATACGGCCTTGCTCGCCGACTACGAGTCGGTCAATGCCCGCAAGCTGACGGCCTCGATCCTCGTCGTCGAGGCACGTATGGCGACCGTGCTGAGCGACCTCGGCGACCTCTCCTCGAATCTCGAAGAGCTGTTCCACCCCGAAGCAGAACCGCTCGAGATGGCCGCAGGAGTGACGTCATGAACCGCCGCACATCACGCAGCGCCAGCTCGGGCTACAGCCGCCGCGACGCCCTCAAGCTCGGCGGACTCACCGTGTCGGCCGCCGCACTCGTTGCCGCGTGCGGCACGGACGACTCCGCCGAGGCACCGGGGCGCGTCGGGTACGCGCCCCCGGTCACCGAACCGCCGGACTACCCGATCGACGACGCGGTGATGTTGCGTACCGCCTCGTCGATGGAACTCACGCTGGTGTCGGTGTACGAGACGATTCTCGGTGTCGGCGTGCTCGACGCCGACCAGACCATGTTGGTCGAGCGGTTGATCGAGGACCATCTGGCGGTCGCCGCCGAGATGGGCGCACTCACCGAAACGGTGGGTGGGGTCGCCTGGGACTGCACCAACCCGTGGTACATGGAGCGTCTCGTCGACCCGCTGCTCGTGGCGATCCTCGGAAGTGACGACCCCATGCGCGACATCCTCAACAGCGCCGTGGCGTTGGAGAACATCGCCGCAGCGACGAATCAGACGCTCACGCTCGACCTCACCGATGCCGCCGGGGCAGCCGCGGCCATCGCTGCCGCGACGCTCGAATCGCGACACGCCGCAGCCATCGTGGCTGGATCGCGCGGCCCAGAGGGCTACGTCAGCCCGACGATCGGCGGAGGGGGCGTGCAGAACGATGATCAGGGCATTCCGTTCCAGTTCTCGATCACCGATCGATTCGGGTCGACGGGACAGGTCGAGCTCGTGGTCGGTGCGCCGGACGAGAACGGCGTCCGCGAGACCTTCGTCCTGCAGACACCGTCGCTGAACGCGCTGATCTACAACGAGCTCGAACCCAGCTGCTGATCAGCCGGCGCGATCTGCGCCCCGACAGTCCCGGATTCCGGGACACCACGGGCACAGATGCCGTCGAGTGGGCAGGGGTACACTCGTCATGGCAATGGTGAGGTGGCCGGGTGACCGCGGCGGTGCGTGCTGCACCGTCGAGGAAAGTCGGGACTCCACAGGGCAGGGTGCTGGCGAGAGCCAGGTCGGGGCGACCTGACGGACAAGTGCAACAGAGAGAGACCGCCGATGGGCCGGGTCGCTTCGGCGAGACGGTCACAGGTGAGGGTGAAACGGTGCGGTAAGAGCGCACCAGCGGCGACGGCGACGTCGTCGGCTCGGTAAACCCCACCCGGAGCAAGGCCGAGCAGAGGACACGAACGGCCCGTTCGTCCAGGCAACTGGACACCCTCGGGTAGGCCGCACAGATGGATGGTCACCGGGTGCGCTGGGCAACCGGAGCACCCACAGAATCCCGCTTACAGGCCACCTCACCATTGCCACCACCCCACACCACCGCTGCGATGAGCCAAACCGCCGTATCCGGTCGACTCGCTCATCGCAACGAGAGAGCAGCGCCTCCGATCCGTTCGGGCAACCACCGCCCCGACTAGGTTGCCATCCGAGATGGGGGCGTCTTCGACCGGCCTGGGAGCCACACAACTCAAACGGGTCGCAGGGCAACTGCTGCCTGCTGCGGGTCTGATCGCCGTCCAGCTGATCTTCTTCGGCATGCCGGCGGGCGCCTGGGTGCGCGGTGTGATCCTCGGTCTGCTCACGGCGCTCTTGGCGATGGGCATGGCACTCGTGTATCGAGCGAACCGGGTGATCAACTTCGCTCAGGCCGACCTCGGCTTCGTCCCCACCACCCTCGCCGTCGGCCTGATCGTCTTCTCGGGCCTGCCCTACCTGTTCGGCTTCGGCGTCGGACTCGTCGCCGCAGTCGCGCTGGGCGTGATCGTCGAGCTCGCCTTCGTCCGTCGATTCGCGAAGGCCTCACGCCTGGTCCTCACCGTGGCCACCATCGGGATCACGCAGCTGCTCGCCGTGCTGGCGTTGCTCATCCCCCAGATGTGGGGTGAGAGCGCCGCCTCGCAGCGTATTCCCCCGCCGGTCGATTGGAAGCTCACGATCGGGACGTTCATCCTGTCGGCCAACGATCTGATCGCCTTGATCGTCGCGCCGCTCGCGATGATTGCCGTGGCCCTCTTCCTCGGGAACACCCGACTGGGCACGGCCATCCGCGGCTCCGCCGAACGCAGCGAGCGCGCTCTGATGCTCGGCATCCCGGTCGCGTGGCTGTCGACGCTGGTGTGGGGGATTGCTGCGGCGCTGTCGTTCCTGGCGATGTTCCTACGCGCCGGCATCCTCGGCGTTCCGCTCGGAGCGGCGCTCAGCCTCTCCACGCTCGTGCTCGCGCTCGCTGCTCTCGTGATCGGCCGACTCCGCCACCTGCCGACGGTCGCCACCGCGGCGGTCGCGCTCGGCGTCCTGGAGTACGGGGTTGCCTGGAACGCGAGCAGCCCACTGCTGGTCACCCCGATCGTGGGCGCGGCGGTGCTGGTCGCACTCCTGCTCCAGCGCCGCCAGTACGGACGCGTCGACCGCGACGAAGCGGCCGCGTGGCGCCTCGCCGACGAGGTGCGGGCGCTCCAGCCGTGGGTGGTCAGGCTGCCACTCGTACGCCTCCTGCGCTGGATGACGGTGACGCTCCTCATCATCGGCCTCGCGCTGATCCCACTGCTGTTGCGCACCGACCAGATCATCAAGGCAACCGCCGTGGCCGTGTTCGCCGTGATCGGCCTGTCGCTCGTCGTGCTGTCGGGCTGGGCCGGACAGATCTCGCTCGGCCAGATGGCCTTCGTCGCGATCGGTGCGGCGGTGAGCGCCAAGTGCACCATCACCTGGAACGTCGACATGTCGGTGGCGCTCCTGCTGGGTGGCGTCGCCGGCGCGATTGCTGCCCTGGTCGTCGGGCTCCCGGCGCTCCGACTGCGCGGGCTCTATCTCGCCGTCACCACCTTGGTGTTCGCGCTGGCGGTGAACTCGTGGTTGCTCAACCGCCAGTTCTTCGGATGGGTTCCCCAAGAGCGAGTTGAGCGGCTGCCGCTGTTCGGCCGGATCGACGTGTCGACGCCGACGCGCTTCTACACCTACACGCTCGTCGTGCTGGCCCTGGTGTACCTGGCGTTGCGAGGTGTCCGCCACAGTCGCACCGGCCGCGCCATCGTCGCCATGCGAGAGAACGAACTGGCGGCGCAGGCGTTCTCGGTGTCGCCGGTGCCGATCAAACTCACGGCGTTCATCACCTCCGGCTTCGTCGCCGGCATCGCCGGTGGGCTCTTCGTGCACCTCAGCCAGAGCTTCGATCTGACCAGCTACGGCGCGGGCGTCAGCCTCCAAGTGTTCACCTCAGCCGTCGTCGGTGGCCTCGGCGCACTGTTCGGCGGCGTGCTCGGCGCCGTGTTCCTCAAGGGCAGCGAATGGTTCATCACCTCGCCCGAGTGGCGCCTGCTGTCATCTGCGCTCGGCGTGCTGATCGTGCTGTTGATCATCCCCGGCGGCCTTGCAAGCCTCGTGATCAAGATCCGCGACCGGTACGTCAGCGTCGTCCTGCGCCGCAGAGGCATCGATCTCGACGACGCCACCGCGTCGGGGATGATCGTCCGAGACGACGACACACCTCCAGCGATCGACACCCACGACCCGTCCACGCGATCGAACGGTTCCGACCCGGCGTCGCCGGATGACGACGCCGGCATGGCGACCGTCGAGCGGAGCTCGACATGACGGCCCCCGACCAGACCGCACCCATGATCAAGCGGTTCGCGTACGGCGTTCGTCACCCCAAGAAGTGGATGACCGACCTGTGCGGCGGCGAGGCTGCGTACCCGCTGATCATCCTGTTCGGCCTCAATGCCGTCGACGAACTCGATCGCACCGCGTTCGGCATCCTGCTGCCGAACATCCGCGAGTCGTTCGACATCAACATCTCCACCGCACTGTCGATCGTGGCGCTCTCGTCGATCGCTGCGTTGGCATTGCAGGTCCCGATCGCCCAGTACGCCGACAAGTCGAAGAGAATCCCACTCGTCGTCGGCGGCGCGCTGATGTGGGCGATGTTCTCCGGCATGACCGGCCTCGCGACCGGTCTGATCCTGTTGACCATCGCGCGGTCCGGGTCGTCGCTGGGCAAGGCGGTGATCGACCCCACACACAAC
The DNA here is from genome assembly GCA_963774765.1 of Ilumatobacteraceae bacterium. Classification (GTDB taxonomy): domain Bacteria; phylum Actinomycetota; class Acidimicrobiia; order Acidimicrobiales; family Ilumatobacteraceae; genus Sva-07. The sequence goes on along the minus strand of CAVZGP010000009.1, from coordinate 118,305 downwards.
TCGCTGATCGCCGACTACTACCCCATCGAGACGCGGTCGCGGGTCTACAGCTTCCACCGCGCGGCCAATGCCGTCGGCGCCTTCATCGGACCGCTGACCGCCGGCATGCTCGCCTACTACTTCGGCTGGCGTGTGCCGTTCCTGGTGTTCGTGATCCCCACGGTGATCTTCGCCGTGCTCGCACTGCGCATGCACGAACCGATCCGCGGCCGTTGGGAACGCCACGCGACGGGTGCGTCGCAGGAGATCATCGACACCGAGGAGGAATCGCCGTCGTTCGCCGAGAGTTGGCGCACCGCCCACAAGGTGAAATCGCTCCAACGCATCTGGTGGGCACTGCCGTTCCTCGCGACATCGTTGATCGGATTCGTCACGCTCGCCTCGCTGCTGTACGAGCAGAAGTTCAACCTCGACGAGCGCGCACGCGGCGTCGCCGCCGCCGTGTCCGAACCATTCGCGCTCGTCGGCCTGGTGCTCGGCGCTCGCATCGCCACGCGGCGCTTCGTCGGCAACATCAAGGGGCTGATCCGGTTCATCGCCACCGTGGCCATGCTGACGTCCATCGCCTCGGCCGGCTTCGCGTTCGCTCCGAACGTGTACGTCGCCGTCGCATTCAACTGTGTGATCTCGGCGGCGCTGGCGATCATCGGACCCGGGGTCCTCGCTGCGCTGTCGTTGGCGATTCCGCCTCGTGCCCGCGCGACCGGCTTCGCCATCGGCTCGCTCTGGGTCATCCCGGGCCTCTTCGTGCTCCCGGTGATCGGCTGGATCGCCGACAACTGGTCGATCGAGATCGGCATGCTCGTGATGATCCCGATGTTCGTCATCGGCAGCCTGATGCTGCGCAGCGTGGCCGATGTGATCGATGACGACATCGCCCAGGTGTGGCAGTCGGCGGCCGCTCGCTCGGAGGTGCTCTACGACCGCCGCCACGGCCACACCAGCCTGCTGCTGCTCAAGGGTGTCGAGGCCGGCTACGACAACCGAACCGTGCTGCACGGCATCGACCTACGCCTCGACGAAGGCGAAGTGGTGGCGCTGCTCGGCACCAACGGTGCCGGCAAGTCGACCCTCTTGAAGTCGATCAGCGGCATCGTCGAAGCCGATCGGGGGGCCATCGTGCTCGACGGGCGCGACATCACCCACGCCCCACCGAACGAGATCGCTTCGCTCGGCATCGTGCAGATGCCCGGCGGGCAGGGCGTTTTCGGCTCGCTGACGGTCAAGGAGAACCTGGAACTCGCCGGGTGGACGAACCGCCGCGATCCCGCGGGCGTCGAGGCCGCCACCGCCGAGGTGTTGGAGCTGTTCCCTGTGCTCGCCGACCGACTCGATTCGCCGGCAGCGAACATGTCCGGTGGCCAGCAGCAGATGCTGGCACTCGCGATGAGCTTCGTCATGCGCCCGAAGGTGCTGTTGATCGACGAGCTCTCGCTCGGCCTCGCGCCCGTGGTGGTCGGCCAGCTGCTGCCGATCGTGCGCCGCATGGCCGACGATGGTGTCACGGTGGTGCTCGTCGAGCAGAGCGTCAACGTCGCACTGACCGTCGCCGATCGCGCCTACTTCATGGAGCGTGGCACGATCCGCTTCGACGGTCCGACCGCAGAGCTGCTCGAGCGGCCCGACCTCCTGCGATCGGTGTTCCTGTCCGCTGCCCACAGCGATGACGGTGGCACCGACGACGGCGGGACCGATCTCGATCAGGCCGTGATCGACCGGACCGAGGCGCCGGTGTTGTCCGTCGCCGACCTGGCGGTCACCTTCGGCGGGATCCGGGCCGTCAACGGAGCCTCGTTCGACGTGTGGCCCCGCGAGATCGTCGGCGTCATCGGGCCGAACGGGGCCGGCAAGACCACGGTGTTCGACCTGATCTCCGGATTCACCCCGCTCGACGGCGGCCAGATCGTCCTGAACGGCAACAACATCACGTCGTTGAACTCGGCGGGACGTGCATCGATGGGACTCGGCCGCTCCTTTCAGGACGCCCGCCTCTTCCCCGAGCTGACCGTCGCCGAGACGCTTGCTGTTGCACAGGAGCGCTTCGTCGGGAGCCGGAGCATCGTGGTCGCAGCACTCCATCTACCGATGGTCGTCGACTCCGAACAGCACGTCGCCATGCGCGTCGACGAACTCATCGAGCTGATGGGCCTCGGCGACTATCGCCACAAGTTCGTACGGGAGCTGTCCACCGGCACCCGTCGTGTCGTCGACCTGGCGTGCCTCGTGGCACACCGGCCGGCGGTGATCCTGTTGGACGAGCCCACCTCGGGGATCGCCCAACGCGAGGTGGAAGCGCTGGCGCCGGTGATCCGGCGGCTGCGCGACGAGATGGGCGCGAGCCTGGTCATCGTCGAACACGACATCCCGTTCGTGTCCGGCGTGTCCGACCGGCTGCTCGCTCTCGAACAGGGTCAGGTCATCGCGACCGGATCGCCAGAGGACGTTCTGGCCCATCCAGACGTCATCGAGTCATACCTCGGCACGTCCAGTGCCGCGATCACCCGATCAGGGGGAACGGAGTAGATCATGCAACCAGCACAGGCAGAAGGCGGGGGTTCCTCGTCGAACAATCTCAAGAAGTGGGGGCCGGTCGGAGCGATCGTGCTCGTCATTGCGGCAGTGGTCGGCATCGTGCTGGTCACGGGTGGCGATGACGACGACGCTGGTGATGCCGGTGCCGACACGACGACCGCGGTGACCGAGGCGCCTGCCACCACCGAGGCGACCGAGACGACCGAGACACCCGACGACACCACACCGGACGCAACCGAGCCCGCCGGCGGTGGCGGCGGTGAGGTCACGTACCCGCTGTCGTTCAGCCAGGCCGAGGAACAGGGCATCGAGGTCGCGTGGGACGAGCGTTGCGACCCCGACACGGGGCGCGTGGCCATCCAGTGGTTCTTCGCACCCGAATGCTACGCACCGTTCGATGGCGACAACGGCGGGGCGACCGCGACCGGCGTCACGGCCGACTCGATCAAGGTGGTGCAGTACCTCGGACCCGACGACGACCCGATCATCAACTACCTCACCGACGCGATCAGCAACGACGACACGAACGCAGACGCCGAGGCAACGGCTGACGACATGCTCGAGATGTTCCAGTCGTACTACGAGTTCTATGGGCGCACCATCGACGTCGAGTACTACGTGAGCACCGGGATCGCCAGCGACGAGGTCACAGCCCGCGCCGACGCCGTGAGGATCGCCGAGGACTATCAGCCCTTCGTGGTGCTCGGTGGCCCGGCACTGACCAGCGTGTTCGCCGACGAACTGAGCGCCCGTGACGTGATGTGCATCGGGTGCACACCAGGCCAACCGGCCGACTGGTATGAGCAGCGGGACCCGAACGTGTGGGGTCTCGCCATCAGCGCAGAGCAGGCGCGCACCCATGGACGCGAGTTCATCTCGAAGCAGCTGATCGGCAAGAACGCCGAGCACGCCGGCGATGAGGCATTCCAGTCCCAACCCCGCAAGTTCGGTCTGCTCTACATCTCGTCGAGCCCGGAATCGGTGACGATCAACGAGGGATTCGCAGCAGATCTGCGCTCCGACGGCGCGGACATCGCGGAAGTCCTGCCCTACCAACTCGACCCGGCGACGATCCAGTCGCAGGCATCGCAGGTCATCGCCAAGCTGAAGTCGTCGGGTGTCACGAGTGTGATCCTCATCGCCGACGGCATCGCGCCGCGCGACTTCACGAAGGAGGCGACCGCGCAGGAGTACCATCCCGAGTGGATCCTGGTGGCACCCGCGCTCTCCGACCTCACGGCGTTCGCCCGCACGTACGACCAGGACCAGTGGGCGCACGCGTTCGGGATCACCCACGGCGCTGCGCCGCTGACACCCGAGGAGAGTGGGTATTTCGGACTGTACGAATGGTGGAAGGGAACCGAGCCTCCTGCCGCCGACACGATCGGTGTGCTGATGCCGAACTACACGCTGTTCTACGCCGTCACGATGTACACGGGGCCGAACCTCACCCACGACACGTGGCGTGACGCCCTGTTCGCCAATCCAGGGACCACCCAGGCGATCAGTCAGCCATACCTCACCTGGGGCGACAAGGGATACTGGCCCTACACCGATTACAGCGGCGTCGACGATGCCACCATGATCTGGTGGGATCCGAACGCCACTGGGCCCGACGAGATCCGCAACGACGGGACGGGCATGTACACCTTCGTCGACGGCGGCACCCGCTATCTGCCGGGAGCGTGGCCGACCGAGGACAAGATGTTCGATCCCGACGGAGCGGTGACGCTCTATGCGACGCCGCCGCCCGGTGAGGCGCCGCCCGACTACCCCAGCCCCGCCGGCTGACCCTCACAGGTCGTTCCCGGCTTCTCGTGAACAACTCCGCCTCTCAGGGGTGGAGTTGTTCACGAGTTCGGGAGCGGGGCGGTCTCATTGAAGCTCTGGAGCACGGGACGGCCACCGCGGAACACGATCCGGCACACCGCTGCCTGGTCGAGGTGACAGTTGACCGAGATACCGATGTCGACCCCGAGCGCCCAGGCCACCGCAGACTTGATCGGCGACACGTGGCTCACCACGACGACATTCTCGCTCGAGGCGCGCTCGATCAGATCGACGCACGCGGCGCGAACCCGCACATCGAGCGCCGCCAGCGACTCGCCACCAGCGGGGATGAAGTTCGCGTCCTCGCGCCAGCGCTGCCACACCTCGGACGGGACCTCGGTGTGTGATGTGCCCTCGTACTCGCCGTACGCCAACTCGATCCACCGTTCGTCGGTCTCGATCGGACGACCGAAGGAGGCAGCGGTCTGCTGTGCGCGCCGCAGCGGACTCGCCACGACAGCATCGACCACAACATCATCACGCACATACGCTGCGACCGCGACGGCCTGCACCTGTCCGAACTCGTCGAGATCCTGATCGAGGCGTCCCTGCAACAACCCAGCGGCATTCGCCGGGGTCCGACCGTGGCGTACGAGGATCAACACGTCACGAAGTGTCCCACAGGCGGCGGCGCCCGGGACGCGTCAGCCGAGGCGTTCCGGGACGGCGTCGAGCTGCCCGTTGCGCACGAACTCGGCTCGGCGTTGGTGATCGCTGAGGTGATTGTGGCGCCAGAGCCACACACAGATCGCCACGCCGATCGCCTCCAGCGGCAGGCTCCACCAACCGCGATCGAGAATCGGAAGGGGCGATTCGTCGAACGACACACCGAAGAACGGCCACCAGAACACCTCGGTGTTGTTCCACGCGCCGTCGAACACGAGGTGCAGGATCATCCCGATCGGCAATCCCAGCAGCAGTTTGCGAATCGGTTTGCGGCCGGAGGTGGCGATCATCAGCGAAGCGAGAAGAGCGACGCTGACCGTGACGCTGTGCAACGCCCGTGCACCGCCGAACACGCCGTCGGTGATCGGGAGCACGGACCCGACGATCAACAGGCGGTAGTCGAATCGCGGATCACGGAAGACGATCCCGACGGCCACCACCGAGGTGCCGATGAACCAGAAGAACATGGAGCCCTGGACGAATCAGACGAGACGGGTCAGACGATGAGGAGACGGCCGCAGTCGGGACAGTCGGTGACGCCTGTGTCGGCTGCCTCGTCCTTCACGGTGTCGATCTCGGCGGCCGAGAGTTCGAGATGGCAGCCCTGACACTGCTTGCCCACCAGCGGAGCAACCGCAACACCGAGCGCGGCCCGTTTGCGGTCGTAGGTGGACAACAAGGCATCAGACAGTTGGTTGCGGAGGTCGGTGCGCCGGCCGGCGAGGTCCGCCAATTCGCCGTCGATGTCGCCGACCTCTTCGGCGAGTGCGTCGTCGGCAAGGCGCTGGCGGGTTCGCAGTTGCTCTTCGCCGGTCAGGTGCGCGGAGAGTTCGTCGTCGAGCGCCGACTGCTCCTCCAACGATTCCAGCTCGCCGCCGTCGAGTTCGTCGATCAGCCCCGACAGCGTGTCCATCTCGTGCATCAGCGCCTCGGCCTCACGTGGGGCGATCACGGTCTTCAACTGCTGCTCGAGGCGGACGCGGTGGGCGAGGAGTTCGGCGCCTCGATGCTCGGCGGCCTCGATCGAAGTTCCCAACTCCTCGATGCGGGACCGCAACGACGCTCGCTGCTGTTCCCACGTGCGCATCGCGTTCGTGGCGCTGGCCAGATCGTCGCTCAGTGGCGAGTGATCGCGCCGGTGAGCGAGCTGATCGGCCTGGGTGTCGACGGATTGCAGCGCCAGCAGCAGTTCGGGGATCGTGGTTGGTGCGCTCGGTGCGGAGTCCGCCATGTCACTCATCGAGGACCAGTGTGCCACCTACACACGGACCGACGACATCCGTCACGGGCAGCGACGGCAACGGCGCCAACGGATCAAGGTTCTCAGGCGGGATGGTCGTGCCGACCTGCACGGATTGGTACACGGGCACCGTCACCGGTGGCAGGGTTTCGGCGGGCGTGCCGTCGGGATTCGGCGGCGCCACGGTGGTGGGTGGTGCATCCGGATCGACCGGTGCCGGTGCGGTACCCACCGCGCGCAGGACGCATTCGTTGCCCGGCAGATAGAGGCGAGCATTCGAGCGTTTGGGTGGCGCAGGTCGATCCCAGTCGACGAGCGGCACGAACGCGTGTGCCGGTTCCATGAACGCATTCCAGATCACAGCCGGAAAGTGACCTCCCTGCACGTTGCGGCCGTAGCCGGCAGCGACGAACTCGGGGATACCACGCATCGGGGTGTACGCATCAGGGTCGCCGACCCAGACCGCCGTCGACAGCTGCTTCGTACCGCCGACGAACCACGCGTTGGTGTTGTTCTCCTGCGTTCCGGTCTTGCCGAAGGCGGGGCGGCGGTCGTCGAAGGCAGCGCGCCGTCCGGTGCCACCGCCGTAGATCGGCCCTTTCAGGATCTCGACCGTTGCGAGAGCGGCATCGCGATCGAGTACCTGCTTGCCGGGGTCGAGGTGGGTGTAGATCCGTTCGCCTTCGGGGCCGTCGATGATGTCGACGTAGTACGGGTCGTGGTGGAGCCCTTCGTTGGCAAGCGCTTGAATTCCTGACGCCATGTCGATCGGGGCCATCTCGTTGGCGCCGGTCGCGAGGCTGGCGAACGGCTCGATCGGGAGCCGCTCGGACGCCGGTTGATCACGATGGAGATACACCGATTCGGCCATCCGGTAGATCGTGTCGACCACGCGGTGGAGTCCGACGATCTGTGAGAGCCGTCCGAACGCGCAGTTGATCGATGCGGTCGTGTGCTCCTGCAGGGTGACCACCCCGCGATTCACCGCATCGCTGATCGTGAACGGCTCTGCCTCGTTGCCGGGGTTCGGCAGCACGCAGGGTCGCGTGCCGTCGAGGAGGTCGTTGGCCTGGGCACCGGCCTGCACCGCCGCGGCGAGGATGAAGACCTTGATGCTCGATCCCGTCTGCCGCGGCTTCAAGGCCATGTTCACCTCACGCTCGCCGGACACGAACCCTCGTCCACCGACCATGGCTCGAATTGCCCCCGACGTCGAGTCGAGCGAGATGATCGCCGAGTCGAACGGCTGGGCGTCGGGCAGTTCATTGCGGGCCTGCTCGGCCAACGCCTGCAGGTTGGAGTCGAGGGTGGTGTGGATGCGCAGCCCACCGCGGAACAGCTGGTTGTAGCGCTCCTGATAGGTGTCACCGAGGATGTCGGTCTTGTTCAACAGGTAGTCGCGCAGCGCCTCGGTGAAGTAGCTGCGGGCGAACGAACGCTCCGGGAGCGACTTGACCCGGGAGGGCAACACGAACTGCTCCGCGAGGCGCTCCGCCTCGACATCGGTGAGTTGCTCCTCGTCGACGAGCCGGTCGAGTACCTGGATCCATCGAGCCCGACTGCGTTCGGGTTCGTTGATCGGGTCGAAACCCGAGGGCGACCGCACCAGCCCGGCGAGGAACGCCGACTCGACGAACGTCAGGTCGGCGGCCGTCTTGGCGAAGTAGGTTTCGGCGGCCGCCTCGATGCCGTAGGAATTGTTGCCGAAGAACACCGTGTTGAGGTATCGCGCCATGATGTCCTGCTTCGACAACTGGTTCTCGAGCATCCGCGCGTAGTGCATCTGCAGCAGCTTGTAGCGACCGTCTCGCTCCAACCCTGCGAGGAAGTCGTTCTTGACGACCTGCATCGTGATCGTCGAGGCTCCCTGCTGCGGCGAGTCGGACGCGAAGTTCGACAGGGTCGCTCTCACGAGGCTGCGCAGGTTGACGCCGTCGTGGGTGAAGAACTCCCTGTCCTCGACCACGAGGAACGCATCGATCACCACCTGCGGGATGTCCTCGTAGGCAATCGGCTGAGAGTTCTCGAGTTCGTAGAACGCGATCTCCTGCCCGTTGACGTCATACACGTAGGTGCGCTGCGCCAGGGCCTCGAACGCGGGCAGCACGACCGGGAGTTCCTCATGGGCGTTCGCCCCCGACCAGACCCGCGGCGCGATGCCCACGACAGTGGCCGTGAGCAGGAGCGCGCCCGCTCCGACGATCAGCAGCAGTCGAGGGATGAGACCGAGGAGACGCACAGTGCCCACGACGATACTGGCGGCGACAGCGGCGCCATCGGCAGGCGGTACCGTCGGCGCCGTGATCGTCAGGTGCGTCCAGCCGTACCCTGCTCGACACCCCGACGTACACGTTCCAGGTCGGGCCTGTAGGCCTCCGCCCCCAACCGATCGATGCAGCGTTCCAGCGACAACGCTGATGCTCTGGCGCGATCGAACTCGCCAAGCTCGAGCGACAGCTCGGCGAGCGCCAGATCGAATGGCCCGACGGTCGCCGAGGAGACCCACGACATCGTTCCAGCGAACGGGGCGATCATGTCGCGAACCTGCACCCCTCGCAACCGATCCCCGAGCCGCGCCACCGTCCGACCGAGCAGCAGCACTGCTCCGCCCCAGGCCAGGTCGAGCGGAAGGGAATCGCCGTACGCGACACGCTCGCATTCGTCTCGGGCTCGGGTGAGGTCACCTCGCTGTGCCGCAAGGAACGCTGCGATCAGTCGCCACGCCGGCATGTTCTCGAATTCGGCGATCGCCTGGTCGATCTGCTCGCACAGCTCGTCACCTCTGCCCTGAGCGAGCCGGACGGCCACCGTCGACATGGTCAACGCCGTCGTCGCGCGAGACGACGACACCGGCGCGTTGTCGAACGATCGCGACGCGATCCCGATCGCCTCGTCGAACCGCCCGTCCAGAAGGGCCAAACAGCTCTGCTGGTAGCCCGCCATCCAGATCCTGCCGGGTCCGAGCCGCTGCGCGAGTTCGTGTTGACGGATGAACGCGGTTCGCAGCATCGGATCGCACCGCTGCACCTGCACGGCGAATGCGAAATGAAGGGCTTCGCAACGGGCGTCGTCGCTGTCGATGCGTTCTGCAAGCGCGAGCATCTCATCAGCCAGGGCACCTCGCCGTTCCACCTCGGATGGATGCGTCAAGACGAGGTAGGCGTTCCCCAGCGCGCCGATCATCAGGTCGACGTCGCCTGACGTTCGGGCGAGACCGAGTGCTTCCTCGAAGTACCCACGACACAGGTCGGCGGCGCCGCCCATGCTGAAGAACAGTGTCGCTTCGCCCGCGCACCGGGCTCTGGCTGCCGGATCGTCGCACCGCTGCAGTGCCCGGGCCACGACGTCGGCCACGTTCGGATCGATCGTTCCGGCGTCGGTCAACGGACCGAGCTTGCACAGCGCTGCCGCCGCGAGGGCGTACACCCGGTAGAGCGCTGCCCGATCGGCTCGCTCAACGACCTCCCACACGACGTCGAGATAGCGGCGATCACCGACTCGTCGCAGGTTGTCCGCGCGGTCGAGCATCAGCTCCAAGGTCGATTCATCGTCGGCGCCTAGGTGACGTCCGGCGAACTCGACGGCGTCGCCCAGCAGCGCTGCGGACTCGGCAAACATCGCGATCTGCGATGCCTGTGATGCAGCGTCGCGGACGTGGTCGATGATGAGTCTCGGGTCGGTGTCTGACCGCAGCAGGTGCGGAGCAGCAGCGAAACTGTGTCCCTGAGACAGGTACGACGCCGCGAGTCGACGATGGATGGCCTCACGCGCCGCTGGATCGAGTCCCTCGGCGAGCGAGGCGCGTGTCGAGGTGTCTGCCAGGTCGAAGCCGCCGTCGTGCGCATGAGTGAGAAGGCCGACGTCGACGCCGTCCAGCAAGAGGCTGTCGAGACCATCGACAACGACCTGCGTGCTGGCGATTGCCTCTGTCGAGAGTGGAGAACCGGCCACGGCGATCACGGCGGCCACGCGGCCGAGATCGCGCCTGCGCGCGGGTTCGATTCCTGATGGCCGCTTCGTCTGCGTGTCACTGGTGTACTCGCCGCCAGGTGCAGGGTCAGCCAGCCTCACGACCTGCGCACCCTCGGGCACCACCGCAGGGGGTGCAGCGCCGACGGCGATCACCACCAGCGGAATCGGACGTGACACGAGTTCCGCAAGCAGTTCGAGCGCCGATGTCGACAGGTGCTGGGCCTCCTCGATGATCACCAGCGTCGGTGCGCGCACGGCGCATCGTTCGAGCACGGCGACCGCTGCATCGCCGGGTACTGTTCCGGCGACCGCGTGAGGAACCGAGTCGTCCCAGAGCACCGACAGCGCCCCGTGCCCGTCGGTGTTGATCAGTCCTGGCGTTCGATCGATCGCCTGACGAACGAGCGCCCCAAGCGGTTCGAGTATGCGACGGGCCTGCGGATGACAGCCGGCGCTGAGCACGGTCCACCCGTCGAGTGTCGCGTCGAACGTGATCTGTTGGGAGAAGAAACGAGTCGACAGCGTGGTCGCACCTGTCACGGTGACCCAGAGCGCTGTGTGCGAGTCAGCAGCACTGTTGCACATGGCGCGGAGCCGTTCGAGGCCGTCGTCTGGGTCGGGCACACCGCCGGCTCGCGACATCGTTCGGTCCACCATCAACTGGACCGGCGAGTCGAGTCCGAGCGCGACGCGGGGCGGCGCGTCCGTGAGCCGATGGTCGTCGTCGAGGATGAGGAGCTCGAGTCGGACCAGGACCGGACCGGGATCGAGGCCGATGTCGCCGAGCGCCTGTCGGCCCTGTCTCAGCGATTCGAGTGCTCCGCGACGATCGCCCGTCCGACACTGACCGAGCGCCTGGAGACTCCAGCGCAACTCGCGGTACGGTTCGGCCACCACCAACTGCGACGCGGCGGCCACTGCCGCGACGACGTGGCCTGCTGCCAGCTCTGCGAGGACCGCGTCCTCTTGGGCCGCCAGCAGCAACTGGGCGTGATGTCGACGTTTCGCTTCCACGGCCTCGGACTGTGGGAGGTCTGCAAACGGCTGCCCGCGGGCGATGTCGAGGGCTCGTCGCAGATGGCCGACTTCCGCTCGATGGTCGTCGGCCATCGCGGCGCCGCGGGCGTAGTCGAGGTGCCGTGCGAATCGGTCGACGTCGAGCGACCAGGCACCCCCCAGTCCGTAGGTCGGACCGGTGTCGGTGATCAGCGATGCCGATCCGAGACGCCGACGCAACGACGAGACGTTGTTCTGCACGATCTGGCGATCCGAGGCCGGTGACCGGTCCGGCCACAGCGTCTCGATCACGGTATCGACTCGCATTGGACGCGGATGGGTCGTCGCCAATGCCGCAACCACCAGACGTTCTCTCGGGGTCATCTTGACCACGGCACCATCGCGCCGCACGATCGTCGTGCCGAACACCGCTGCGTCGAGTGTCGGCGACCGCGAGTGTTCGTCCATCGGCGAGACCCTAGTCGTGGAGGGCCTTGTCGATTAGTGAGTCATTAGCCGCCACCGTCGCGGTGAGCGCCCGGCCCGCGAATTTCGACGGAACAGGCGGTGACAGCGGCGCCGTCGACAGGCGGTACCGTCGACATCGATGCCCGATGCTCGCAACCCATTCGTCCGCAAGCCGTTCCGGTTCGGGGTGCAGCTCACGTCGGCACCTGACGCCCGGCAGTGGCGTGAGACCGCCCGACGGATCGAAACACTGGGATATTCGATCGCGACGATGCCCGATCACTTCACCGATCAGTTCGCTCCGATGCCCGCGTTGCAGGCCCTCCTCGACGCGACATCGACGCTGCGCGCCGGTGCTCTCGTGTTCGACAACGACTACAGACATCCCGCGATCCTCGCCAAGGAACTGGCGACGATGGACGTGCTGTCGGAAGGACGCATCGAGATCGGGCTCGGTGCCGGTTGGATGGTCGCCGACTACGAACAACTCGGACTTCCCTACGACCGTGCAGGCATCCGGATCGACCGATTCGTCGAGGGGCTCGCGGTGATCCGTGGGGTGATGGCGTCCGGGCCGTTCAGCTTCGACGGCGAGCACTACACCATCGCGGACTACGACGGTCTTCCCAAGCCGCTCCAGCAACCGTGTCCGCCGATCCTCATCGGTGGCGGCGGCCCACGGGTCCTCGACATCGCCGCGCGGGAGGCCGACATCGTGGGCGTCAACGGGACACTCACCGCCGGCGTGTTCGGAGTCGATGCGTTCTCCACCATGACCGAGCAGGCGGTCACGGAGAAGGTGGCCAGAGTTGCCGCCGCGGCCGGCGACCGCATCGGGCACATCGAGATGAGCATCCGCACGTTCTTCAATCGGGTCACTGATGACCGCGCCACGGCGCTCGACCGAATCGCACGGGTGGTGGGTGTCGACGCAACGCTCCTCGACAGCTCGCCCTATGCCCTCGTCGGCAGCACGGCAAAGATCGTGGAAGACCTTCGAGAACTCCGCGAACGCCACGGTTTCAGCTACGTGACCGTCGGCACCGACGAGATCGAGTCGTTCGCGCCCGTGGTCGCCGAACTCGCGGGAACCTAGGCGATGCAACGTCGACCCGACGTCGTCCTGTGGGGTGCCGGCATGGTCGCCGGCGTTCATGCCGCTGCCTGTCAAGCGCTCGAGTGGCGCGTCGCCGCTGTTGCCTCGCGTACGACCGACCGAGCGGTCGAACTGGCCCGAGCCGTGGACGCCGCGCCGACGACATTCGACGAGTTGCTCGCCTCGAAACAGGGTGACATCGCCATCGTTGCCACTCCCCCGGCCGCTCACGTCGACGCGGCGATCGCCCTGCTCGATGCCGGCTACCACGTCGTCGTCGAGGCGCCGGTGGCATGCACACTCTTCGACGCAGACCGCCTGATCGAGGCCGAGGAACGCGTCGGCCGACCGTTGCTGTACTCCGAACACCTCGCCGCCGCTCCGACGGTCGACGGCTTGCTGACGCGGGTCTCCGGCATCGGAACGCTCACCCATCTGTCCGCCCGCTCCACCCAGCCCCCTCCGTCATGGCGACCCGACGATGACATCGACGCACACTGGGGGGGAGGAGCGCTGTTCGACCTCGGCGTGCATCCAGTCGGACTCACCCTGCGAACCGCCGCCGAGTCGGGAGCCGGCCGACCGATGTCGCTGAGCTCCGTGATCGTCGACGCCGGCACCCGCCACGAACACGGCACGATCAAGGTGCGCTTCGAGTCGGGCCTCGTTGCCACGATCGTCGCCCGCTGGCAGCCTCACACCGCACCCGATTGGGATCTCCAGGCGTCCAGCGCCAGCGCTGTGCTCCGCGCCGAGCTGTACCCCTCCCCCACGCTCGAACACAACGGCGGCCTGGTCTCGATCGACGCATCGATTCGGGCGGGCGGGCCATCGCTCGTCGACGACTACGGCTACGCCCCTCAGCTCAAGCGGTTCTGGACGAACATCCGCACGGGGCGACCCGTCCCCGCGACCTCTCGTCTGGGGCGCCAGGTGCTCGACGTGATCTGCGCCGCCCACTGGTCGGCCGGTCGTGATGCGATCGACGTCCCGCTCCCGTTCGCCGGCCCACGAGACCGCACACCCGCCGAACTCCTCGATCGGTGACGTACGCGATGTGCCTGGTGGCCGAATGTCACGAGCTGCGTTCCCACCGATGAGCGAACCGACCAGATACAGCGGTTTCACTCATCGCAACACCCGAGAATCTCCCACCGATGAGCGAACCGACCAGATACAGCGGTTTCGCTCATCGCAACACCCGAGAATCTCCCACCGATGAGCGAACCGACCAGATACAGCGGTTTCGCTCATCGCAACGCACGATCGCCTGAGAACGCACTCAGGTGAGGGAGAGGTCGCGGCCCTTCTCGATGACCACGACACCTTCGTCGCTGACGGTGAACCGTTCGCGGTCGGCGTCGAGTTCGAGCCCGACGCGCGCCCAGTCGGGGACGATGACGTTCTTGTCGACGATGCAGCGATGCAGGCGAACACCCGCCCCGATCCGAACGTCGGGGAAGATGATCGAATCGGTGACATGGGCATCGTGGTCGATGTATGCCCCCGGGCCGATGATCGAGCGCTCGACGTGTGAACCCGAGATGATCGAGCCCTGACACAGCAGGCTGCCGTCGACGAACGACGGTTCTCCTCCACGGCCTCGCGACACCTTGGCGGGCGGGAGCGCCCGGCGCGACGTGTACACCGGCCAACGTTCGTTGTAGAGGTTGAAGATCGGCACGGGAGCGATCAGGTCCATGTTGGCGTGGAAGAACGAGTCGAGCGTTCCGACGTCGCGCCAGTAGCCCTTCTCGCGCTCGTCCTGGCCGGGGATCACGTTCTTCGAGAAGTCGTAGGCACGCGCGACGCCGGCATCGGTGAGCGCCGGGATCACGTGGCTGCCGAGGTCGGTGTACTGGTTCTCGCGAGGCGTGACGATGTCGATCAGCGTCTGGGTGTCGAACACGTAGTTCCCCATGCTCGCAAGACACATCTGGTCGTTGCCGGGCATCGTCGGAGGTTCGGCGACCTTCTCGTGGAATTCCAGGATCTTGCCGTCGTCGTCGACCTCGATCACACCGAAGTCGGTCGCTTCGTGCTTCGGCACGGGGATCGCTGCCACGGTGACGCCGGCTCCGGATTCACGGTGCTCGTCGACCATCTGACGGGGATCCATGCGATAGATGTGGTCGGCGCCGAAGACGGCGACGATGTCGGGCGCCTCGTCGGAGATCAGGTTGAGATTCTGATAGATCGCATCGGCGGACCCCTGGAACCAGTACGGACCCCGGCGCATCTGGGCGGGTACCGGCGTGACGTAGTTGTCGAGCATCGCCGAGAACCGCCACGTCTGCGAGATGTGGCGGTCGAGGCTGTGGCTCTTGTACTGCGTGAGCACCACGATCTTCAGGTAGCCGGCGTTGGCGAAGTTCGACAGAGCGAAGTCGATGAGTCGATACGTGCCGGCGAACGGAACTGCCGGCTTTGCCCGGTCGTTCGTGAGCGGCTGGAGACGCTTGCCTTCACCTCCGGCCAGCACGATCACGAGCACCTTTGGTTCGATGGCCATCGACCTCCACCGTACACACGGACCGCTGTCAGCGTCGCGGCGGATCGCTCTGCTTGCGAGGTTTCATCGCGAGTTCGCCGTAGAGCTCCAGGTACTGACGTGCCGGTTCGCGCCACGACCAATCGACCCCCATGATGCGCTTTTGGATCGCGACCCGGCGCCGCCGGTCGCGCACGCGCCGTTCCGCGCGAAACAGTGCCGCGAGCAGGTCGTTGCTCGTCGTTCGCCCGGCGACGAACCCGGTGCCGTGGCGGTGGAGATCAACGTCGGTGACGGTGTCGACGAGCCCACCGACGGCGGTGACGACAGGGATCGAGCCGTAACGCATCGCATGCATCTGGGTGAGCCCGCACGGCTCGAACCGGCTCGGCATCAGGTACAGATCCGAGCCGGCGAACATGAGGTGCGACAGCGACTCGTCGTATCCGTCGACGAATTCCAACGAGTCGGGGTAGGCGGCCGCGAGCTCATGGAGATGTGCGGCGAGGCCGGCATCGCCCGAGCCGAGGATCGCCAGGCGCATCGGGATCTGGGACAGCAGCGGTACCAACGGAGCCAACAGATCGATCCCCTTCTGGTGCGCGAGACGCGTCACGACCGCACCGAGCACGACACCGTCATCGGGGAACCCGAAACGTTCGTGCAGCGCCGAGCGGTTGATGCCCCGCGAGTCGATCGAGGCCGCCGTGAACGGCGACGCGATCAGTGGGTCGTTCGTAGGGTCCCACACATCGGTGTCGATCCCGTTGAGGATGCCGACCAGGTCGGCGCCGCGATTGCGGAGCGGTTCGTCGAGGCCGAAGCCACCCTCCGGGGTGACGATCTCGGTCGCGTAGTGCGGCGACACGGCCACGATCCGGTCGGCGAGCGCCAACGCCCCCGACAGCGGATTCACTCCGCCCCACCATTCGAAGTGCCCGGCCCGGGGACCGATCACCTCGAGCCACGATGCATCGGTGACGCCCTGGTACGCGAGGTTGTGGATCGACACCACCGTCGGCGGCGGATCAACGAGCGCCGCGAGTGTCGGCCCGGTGTGCCAATCGTTGAGGTGCAGGACGTCGGGCGGATCGAGCTCGACGAGAGCGGCGACCGCACGAGCGAAACGGAAGAACCTTTCGCTGTTGTCCGACCAGCCCTCGCCGTTCGCCTGCAGGTACGGGTGGGGCCGCGCCATGCCGGGAACCGACACCAGGCGCAGCCGACCCACCCCTGGATGGTGCCCCGCACGAACGGTCGCCGCGCCCACCCAGTCCGGGACGTCGAGGCGGATCGTGGTTTCGTCGACGAGCGCTACGTCGCCGTAGTCGGGTATGACGAGATCGACGTCGACACCGAGCCGACGCAGTTCGGCCCCGAGCCCTGCGGCAGCGGCCGCGAGGCCGCCCACCGTCGCCACGGGCGACAACTCGGCGGTGGCGAACACGACACGCATCGCTTCAGTCTGGCGCACATGGACTGGTCTACCCTGCCCCCATGACGCTGAGCAGGCGAGCCCGCTTCTTCCGGAAACGAATCAGCAAGCTCGAGGTGGGCAACGACGTGCCGATCGAACAGCGCCGCGCAGCAATGGACAAGCTCGACGCCATCCCGCGGCCACGCAAGGTGAGCTATGTCGACACGATCGTCGGCGGTGTCCCTGCCATCGTGGCCACTCCGACCGAGGTACGCCCAGACCGGCACATCTTGTACATCCACGGCGGCGCCTACGTGGTCGGGTCGCCGAAGAGCCACATTGCGATGTGCGCACGGCTGGCCAAACGCGCTGCGGCGACGATCACCGTGATCGACTACCGACTCGCACCCGAGCACGTGTATCCCGCGGCGGTCGACGACTGCGTCGCCGCGTACCGGGCGATCATCGCCGACGTCGATCCCTCACTCGTCACGATCGCGGGTGACTCGGCCGGCGGCGGTGCCACGTTGGCAACGCTCGGCGCGCTGAAGGCCGCCGGCGATCCGATGCCGGGTGCCGTGTACGTCCTGTCGCCGTGGACCGACCTGACCGCGTCGGGCGAGTCGATCGTCACCCGCGTCGCCCACGATCCGATGTTCGATGGTGAGGGCCTGCCCGAGGCAGGAGCGACCTATGCCGGCGACACGCCGCTCGACGACCCGGGGGTGTCGCCGCTGTTTGCCGACCCGACCGGGTATCCACCGACGCTGATCCAGACCGGCATGGATGAAATCCTGCTGTCTGACTCGACCCGCCTCGCCGAACGCTACGAAGCCGCGGGCGTCGACGTCCGCCTCGACCTGCGAGATGGGCTCTGGCACGTGTATCCGATCCTCGCCGGCTACATGCCCGAGGCGACGGACGCGCTGGTCCGCGCGGCGGTGTTCATCCGCGAGAAGACCCCGGCTGCGGTGCCCGTCCCCGCAGAGACCACGGTGTCCTCATGAGCATCCCTCGGTTCCCGGAGCTGGGCTTCTACACGCTCGCCGGCGGTGCTCAGAACCCACGCGACCTTGTCGACGAATGCCGTCGGGCAGAAGAACTCGGGCTCGGCGCGGTGTTCATCAGCGAGCGTTTCAACGTGAAAGAGGCGGTCACGCTGTCGGGCGCCGCCGCCGTTGCGACGACGAACATGCAGATCATCACCGGCGCCACCAACCACAACACACGCCATCCGATCGTGACGGCGTCGTATGCGACCACGATGCACCGCTTGACCGGCGGTCGGTTCGTGCTCGGCATCGGTCGCGGTATCGCGCCGCTCTTCGATGCGTACGGCATTCCTCGGATCACGACCGCCCAGATGGAGGACTTCACCGACGTGATGCGACGGCTGTGGCACGGTGACACGATCATCGGACACAACGGCCCGATCGGTGCCTATCCGGTACTGCGGCTCGACCCGACGTTCGACGAGGACATCCCGCTCGGCCTGGTCGCGTTCGGACCGAACTCGCTCGAATTGGGCGGCCGCGCATTCGACCAGGTCATCCTGCACACCTTCTTCACCGACGAGACGCTTCAGCGGTGCGTCGCAACGGTGAAGAATGCTGCCGAACGAGCGGGACGCGACCCCGACTCGGTCACCGTCTGGTCGTGTTTCGCCACGATCGGCGATCACCTGCCCGAACCCCTACGACTCAAGAAGACGGTCGGGCGTCTTGCCACCTACCTCCAGGCCTACGGCGATCTGATGGTCGAGACGAATCGGTGGGATCCAGCCGTGCTCGCCGCGTTCCGCGCTGACGACCTCGTCGCCGGATTCCGCGGTGCGATCGACGTGAGCGCAACGACCGAGCAACTCGAACACATCGCCACGCTGATCCCCGACGAGTGGCTGGCGCCGTCGGCGACCGGGTCTCCCGGCCAGTGCCGCGACGGCGGTTCGAGGACAGTTCGATCTCGGCGCCGACGCGGTGATCATGCACGGGGCGAGCCCCGACGAACTCGCCCCGATCATCGACGCCTACACCGTCATCTGACGGCGCGCATCACGCCAGCCCGACTCCGATCGCGGTGACGGCGACAAGGCCGAAGCCCAGCGCCATCTGCCGCAAGCCGAGCACCTTGGCCGGCGGCACAGGCGACGTCCGAACCCACACGAGGTGCAGGCCCGCGATCACCACGACGGCGATCGATCCGACGAGCACGTCGGGCTCGACCAGCATCGCGCAGGCCGCAACCACGATCGCCAGCACTTGGAACAGGTCACTGGATCGAGTGCTCGCCGATCCGCGGCGCAACCGGAGGATCTGGGTGCGGATGAACGGGATGGCCCCGATCGACCGGGCTGCCAAGATCAGCCACGCCGCAACCGCGAGAGGGCCGCTGCCGTCTCCGGCGATGACGATCGCGGCGGCGACCGCTCCCATCCCGATGGCGCCGCTCAGCTCGGGCACCAACCGGCGTCCGCGACTGCGAACGTCGAACCACAGCTCGACTCCGAACAGCGGGAGCGCTGCCATCAGCGGGATCATCCAGTTCCAACCGGCGCCGAGAAGCGCCGCGGCACCCAGCGCGGCGATCATGACCACCTCGACGGAACCGATGCGACGAGCGAGCACCGACCGTTCGAGTTCGCGCTGACGGCGGCGATCGACCACAGCCAGCTTGATCGGTGTGCGAGCCAGGAACGCGAGCATCGCGGCCACACCGATGGCCAATCCCGCCCACGAGAACGCGAGCAGCAGCCCGAGCAGGATGGGTTCGCCGGTGAGACCCCACCCCCCGTGTTCCGACGGGATCGCAACCGCCTTCCATGTCGGCCGGGCCTGCGCGGCCGGTGCAGCCGTGGCCCGAACACTCACGCCGCACTCACCTCCGACAGATGCAGACCACCGAGCGATGCGCGCAGCTCGCGCCGCGCACGAGCCCATGCGACGTGCAGTGCACATGGCTCGGCGGTATTGCACAGCTTCTCGCTGACGACACACCGACCGTTGTCGGTCGGTCCATCGATCGTCTCGATCACCTCGAGCACCGAGAGCGAGCCGAGCTCACGTCGACGTTCGTAGCCACCTGTCGGACCCGTGACCGATCTCACCCAGCCGACTCGGACCAGCGGACCCATCACCTGAGGGATGAATCCGGCGGTCGTGCCGAGCGCCTCGGCGAGATCGGCGCTCTTGAGTCGTGAGGGCGATGATTGCAGCGCAACCAAGGCCCGCACCGCCAGGTCGGCGCGCTGGGTGATCTCGAGTCTCATGGTTCCAGACTGCCGAACTCACTGATCGCTCGACAGGGCCGGATGTCCCGGATCACGGCTCGCCGTCACCGGCCTGCAGCAGGCCCAGCGCTCCCCGACCAGGGAAGTTGAAGGCGTGGGTGACCATCGGATACAACCCGTCCTCGGCCGCCATCAGTTCGATCACCGCGCCCTGAGCCGGTGCCAGGTCGACGGCCTGGGAACCCCAGTTGCCGTCGTTGCCACGCTCGAGGTGCACGCCTTCCTTGGTCACACTGTCGAAGATCGTGCCGACGATGTGGAACGACGAATCGATCGACGGGCCGACGTCGAGGACGAACAGCCTCACCTCTTCACCCGTCGGGATCTCGATCGGGATGTCGCGGTACTGGAATGCGGCGCCGTTGAACATCACGAAGTCGGGCTCCGGCGCTGCCTGATTGGCCTTGGCGAACGACGACACCTCGCCCTGTGGGCCGAGGTACCACTCGTGTTGGACGATGAAGAACTCGTTGTCCATCGGCGGCAACCCGCCTTCGGGTTCGGTGATCACCATGCCGAACATGCCGTTGGCGATGTGGTGGAGTACCGGGTCGGTGCCGCAGTGGTACATCCACACCCCCGCGTAGTCGGTGGTGAACTCGTAGATCAACTCTTCGCCGGGGGCGATCGAACGCATCTCGTCGTTCCAGGCGACCTGCGACGCGTGGAAGTCGAGCGAGTGCGAGGCTGTTGCTTCGGGCGGGTTGATCAGGTGGACACGAACGGTGTCGCCGACCTGGGTGCGGATCACCGGGCCGGGCATGGTGCCGTTGAACGTCCAGATCTGCTGCACGTAGCCCTCCGCGACGGTGGCCAGCTTCTCCTCGACGACCATCTCGACGTCGATGAGGTCACCGCCGTCGGGGGCGCCACCGGGCGTCAGCGTGAAGCCCTCGCCTTCACCGCGCGCAGGGGCGCGAGGGTCGCGCCACTCGTATGGCGGAGCGTCGGGGTCGGCTTCGACCGCCATCGGCTCGTCACCGCCGGTCGCGTGGTCGGCCTCGGCCGGTGTGTCCTCGGTTCGGACGATGCCCTGCATTCCTGCGTCGGCGTGGCCGGGGATCGAGCAGATGTACGAGACGCCCTCGGCGGGAACCTCGAACTCGAAGTCGACGGACTCACCGGGTGCTGCCACGACCGCCTCGCCATTGTCGAACTTGATGTCGTGCTCGATCGTGCCGTTGTTGACGAGCGTGCCGGAATAGGTCCCTGCGGTCGCCATCACGTCCGACGGGGCGAACGCGAACTCGGTCGCGACGAACTCGACGTTGTCGCCTGGCGAGACATCCGCCGATGCCGAACTGGTTTCGCCTCCCGCCGGCGCGGCGGATTCTGCTCCGCCTGTCGCGCCTCCTGTCGCACCGGCGCCATCGGGCGCATCGGTGCCGCATGCTGCGGCGGCGACGACGAGGAGTGCGGCGACGCCCACTCTGGCGAACGTTCGGATGTGCATGGATGACCTCCCGGGTCGACTCCGGCCGATGTGCCGGATCTATCGAAGAGTCTCGCACTCATCGACTCATGGACCAAGAGTCGAAGGTCACGACGGCCGAGCCACGGCCAGCCACACACCCACCGATGAGCGAAACGACCGGATACGGCGGTCTCGCTCATCGCAACCCGGCCACACACCCCACCGATGAGCGAAACGACCGGATACGGCGGTCTCGCTCATCGCAACCCGGTCCCGTCAGGCGTCCCGAAAGTCAGGTCGCGGACACCACGGTGACCGGCACCGTCACCTTGCGGCCGATGCGACATGGAAGGTCCTGACGCAACCACCGTGACACCTTCGTGGGCAGCGTCGACACGACGACCTCGTCGAATCCGCCGGCCTGCACGAGCTGGGCCACGGCGGTCGGCGTGTCCGCATCGAGCGACAACTCTCCGGTCGCCGTGGCACCGAGGCCTTTCAGCCAGTCGAGGCCGAACTCCAGTTGCTCCTGGGCTGCGCGGCGGTCGTGGTCGATGTCGCGGCTCAAGGTCGGCGCGATGTCGGCGGCAGTTCCCCCGATGGCCACGGCGGAGGCGACGGGGCTGGGGACCGGGACGACGAGATGGGCCTCGCAGGTCTCGATCTTCACCCGCGCCTCGATCAGGTGCGCCAACTCGGAACCACCGAGCGAGCGGTTGCCGACGATCAGTACCTTGCCCATCTACCCCCCAATCAGCGAGATGTGTCACTCACTGTAGGACGTCCGCTGGCTCGCGCACGCAGCGGCTCACCTGCGACCGACGGCGCTCCGCTCGGCCGTCCGGGTACCGGGACGTTGTCCCCTATCCATGAGTGGCTGAGTATGTGATTCCTGGATAGGTGACCCTGTTGTCCTCTCGTCGTCGTTCGCTCACCGCGGAGCACCATCAACAACGCCCGCCTCGCACCGCCGTCATCGCCGTGGCCATGGTGGCGATTGTCGGCCTCACCGCATGCCAGTCCGCTCCGTCGGCGGCGCCGGAAGACCTCCCTCGACCAAGCGCGCCGACACCCGACCTGGCGGGAGCAATCCACTTCGAGCAGACCACCCGCTTCGGCTCGGGCCGGGCGATGGCGGTGGCGGCGACCGAAACTGCCGAGATCATCGCGACCACGATCGGCGTCAACCTCCGACGAGACGACGGGTTCGAGGAGATCCCGACCTCGCTGCAACCGCCGCTTGCCGACGCGATCATTGCCGGCGACGGCCGCACGGCACTCCTGGTCGAGCGATCCGGTGTCGCCGAACTGTGGTCGCTCGACCACCCACGTCTGGTGGAGTCGTTCGAAGGTGTCGTCTCCGCGCGATTCGCGGACGACGGCAGTTCCATCGACGTCATCGATCTCGGCGCGATCACGCGAGTCCTCACCGCAGACGGCTCGACCGTCGTCCGCGCGGAGCGCTCGGCGCCCGGCGACGTGCGCTCGACCGCGTGGTTCGGAACCGACGGGAACGCGCTGATGATCAGTGACGACGGATCGACCGAGGTCTGGAACGGAACCACGGTGGTCGCCGGCGCGATCGAACCCACGACGGCAACGCAGACCCACCGCGCCGTCGGTGATCCGGCGGCGGACATCGCGATCCTCGGCGTGGCAGGCGACGGTCGGTTCGCCGGTTCACTGGTCTCGGTCGATGCCATCACAGGGGTCGAGCGGTGGCGACACGACGTCGGCGACGACGCGGTCGGCCCGACATGGGACGTCGGCGGCGACGGACGAATCCTCGCCGTCGCCGACAAGGAGGCCCAGCTGTTGGGTCTCGACGGCGCGATCGAGGCATCGTGGCCGCTCGACGGCGATGAGTCCGTCGTGTCGGTCATCGCCTTGGACGGGTCCGGGTACGCCATCGTGCGGGCCCGAGGAACCATCGAGTTCACCGACGCCGATGGCCGGGTGGTCGCCGACGACGCCACCGCGGGCAAGCGACTCGTCGACCCGACCGCAGTGGTGTCGACCGGCGGGATCATCGCCGCGGACGTCGACGGGAGGGTCCGCCAGTGGGACTCGACCGGCGACGTGATCGGCGACGTCACGTCGTTCGTCGCCGGCCGGATCAACGACGTCGCCGTGTCGAACGACGGACTGGCCGCTGCGGCGGCGGCGTCCGATGGCAACGTCGCCGTACTCGAACTGAGCGGATCGTCGCCGATCGAACCGTTACCACAGCAGTTCGGACACACCGAGGGAAACGTCGACACGGTCGACTTCGTGCCCGATGGCACCGCTGTCGTGTCCGGTGTCAGCGAGGCGAACGGAACGAACTCGTTCGACGACACGTTGAGCAGGTGGGATCTCTCCAGCACCGATCGACGGTTCGCCGTCGGTGGAATTCCGGAACCGATCATGGGTTGCACCGAGTTCCGCAACACCGTGCACGTCTCCCCCGACGGTGAGTTCTTCGTGGCGCCGTTCCACGACTTCAGCGTGTCGATGCGCAACACCGACGACGGCTCCGTGATCCACGAGTTCCCCGAACACATCAGCATCGTGTGGGACCTGTCCATCTCCACCGACGGTCGACGGCTCGCCACGTCCTCGGACGATTGGACCGTTCGGGTCTGGGACCTGGACGACTACACACTCATCACGGAGATCGAGACCCAACCCGGCGGCTTCCTCGAGGTGTCGTTCATGCCCGACGGCCGTTCGCTCGTCGTGTCCGACATCTCGGGCACTGTCCGCCTGCTCGACACCGACAACGGAGCGCTGTCGGCGGCCTTCGACGGCAGGAAGGATCCCGAGGCCCGCCTGGCGGTCTCACCGGACGGAAGGTATGTCGCCGCCGGTTCCGACGACAGCGGGGCGATCATCGTCTGGGAGACATCTACCGGCAGAATCGTGCAGGAAGTCGACGGACATGCGGCAACGGTCAGCAGCGTCCAGTTCACCCCCGACGGTCTCGGTCTCGTCAGCGGGTCGACCGATGGAACGGTTCGGCTCTGGCATCTCGGCGAGGCCGTCGACTAGCCGGACGAAGTCTCGACGTGCCGTTGAGCCTGATGGCGACCCGCTCGAAGACGGCCTATCCTTTCCCGGATGCGCACCCGGCCATTCCTCGCCGCGATCGTTGCCGTTGGCACCATCGTCGGCGCCACACTGATCGCCGCGGTGTCGGCACCCGCTGCGACCGTCGTGGCAGCGGGCGCCACCAGCACCTACGTGGCGATGCCGACCTCGCAACGCCTCATCGACACCCGCAACCTCGTCCCCGTCGCTCCGGGCGGCACGATCTCGGTCAATGTCACCGGCGACGCCCCGCTCCCGGCTCCCGGCTCCGTCAGCGCAGCCGTGCTCAATGTCACCGTGGCGCCGCCTGCCGCACCGGGCTTCTGGACCGTGTGGCCGCACGGCAGCACCCGACCGCTGGCCTCGAACGTCAATGTCGACGAACTGCAATCGTTGTCCGGCAACGTCACACCGAACCTGGTCACCGTGCCGGTCGGCCCTGAGGGTGTGGCCGACCTCTACAGCAGTGGTGGCGGCAACGTCATCGTCGACCTCCTCGGCTATTACACGCCAGCCGCGACGGCCACGGTGGGTCGCTTCGAGCCGCTTGCTGCACCCACACGCGTGCTCGACACACGCGGCAACGGCACCTTCGGCGCTGGTGAGACCCGCACGTTCACCGTCCCCGGCGCCGCCGGTGCAAGCGCGGTCGCGATCAATCTCACCTCGGTCACGGTCGCTGCTGGGTACTGGCAGGTGTTCGCCAACAGCAGCCCGCGGCCGAAGACGTCCAATCTGAACTCCCCACCCGGCTTCTTCACAGTGATCGCGAACCAGGCGATCGTCGCCCTCGACGCGACCGGCAGCATCTCGATCTTCTCGCAGTCTGGCGGCGACCTGATCATCGACGTCCTCGGGACGTACACGGGCGCGGGAGACACCGATGGAACCGCCGGGCTCTTCGTGCCGATGCCCACACCCACACGTATCGTCGACACCCGCGACCCGGCGATGAATCCGCTCGGTGGCTCCACGCGACCCGGTTCGGGATGGCGCTTCGAGGTGCCCGTGGCCACACACCCAGCGATCAACCGCTCGGATGTGTCGGCTGTCGTCGTCAACGCCACCACCGATGATCCGCTCGCGGTCGGGTTCGTCACGGTGGGGACCGCCGGCGCCACCGATCCGCACGTCTGGCCGACGACGTCGACGATGAACGTCGTGCGGCCCGACCAGACCGTCGCCAACCACGCCATCGTGCCGGTGTCCAGCCGCGGCTTCTCGATGTTCACGCAACCAGGCGGCCACCTGATCGCCGACATCGCCGGATACTTCCTCGGTTCACCTGCGCCAGCGCCGTTCGGGGCGCCCATCAACAGTGGGTCGCCGGGGTGTGCGACCCAGACCGTGGGCACCGCCGGGTCACCCGTCGGGCCGATCATCTACGGGTCCTCGCGCGCCGCTGTCGCGACCCTGCAGGCCCGGCTGCTACAGCTCGGGTTCTGGAACGCCGGCGCGGATGGCGGTTACGGGCTGAGCACTGTCCAGGCCGTGATGGCGTTCCAGAAGTGGAAGGGACTGCCGGCGACCACCGTCGTCGACACCGCAACGGCGATCGCACTGAACACCGAGTTGTGTCGTCCGGCCGCTGGCCGCAGCGGCGACTACTTCGAGGTCGACAAGACGAAACAGATTGCGTTCGTGGTGCGCGGCGGTGCGGTGCAGTACGCCTTCAACGTCTCGACCGGCAACGGCAAGTCCTATGACGAGGAAGACCAGAAGGCCGCCGGGCGCCGCGTGATCGGCATCGCCCTTACCCCCTCCGGCACCTACCGCACCTACCGCGAGCACGACGTCGCACGCTACGAGGGCGACCTCGGCTCGCTGTACCGTCCGAAGTTCGTCGTCGGCGGCATCGCCGTTCACGGCGCGCCGAAGGTGCCGAACTATCCAGCGTCACACGGGTGTGTTCGCGTTGCGAACCCCGTGATGGACTTCATCTGGGGTGCGAACCTGCTGCCGTTGCGATCAACGGTGTGGCTCCACGACTGATGCCCGGTGACGTCGCCAACCCTGGAAGCCGGTGACCCCGAAGGTCATCGCGACGAGCGGCGCGACGATGAGCGCCGCCGGCCCGACGACGTCGGCGGCCGCTGAGTCGCTCGCGTCGAGCACCAGATACGCGACGTAGGCGGCGTAGAACGCGATGAGGACGAAACCTTCCCAGCGCTTGATCTGGAAGCCGTTCCACACGATCGGGACCAGCACGATCGTGGCAGCGAGCATCACCGGGAAGTCCAGGCGCAGCGAGACGTCGCTGACCGGGATGCCGTCGCTCGACACGATCGAGGTGAGTCCGAGCACCGACATCAGGTTGAACAGATTCGACCCGATGACGTTGCCGACGGCGATGTCACGCTGGCCGCGGATCGCCGCCAGGATCGACGTGGCCAGCTCCGGCAGCGACGTACCGATGGCCACGACGGTCAACCCGATCACGAGGTCGCTCACGCCTGCGGCCGCGGCGATGTCGGTCGCACCGTTCACGAGGAGCTGCGATCCGATCACGAGCACCACGAAGCCGGCGGCGACCAGCAGCAGGTTGAACCACAGCGGCCGCTCGACGGTTTCGCCCTCGAGCGTCTCGACCGACTCGGTGTACTCGACGACCACCTCGACACGCTCGCGTCGCGTCTCGCGGACGAGCCACCAGACGTAGACGATGACACCGGTGAACAGGATGATCCCGTCGACGCGGCCGATGTTGTTGTCGAGCGACATCAGCAACGCGATGACCGACACGACGATCAGCAGCGGGATGTCGAAGCGGATGATGCGCTGCTGGACCGCCAGACCTCCGACGACCGCCGACGCCCCGAGGATCAACAGGATGTTGACGATGTTGCTCCCGACGACGTTGCCGAATGCCACGTCGGCATCGCCGCCCAACGCAGCCGACACGCTGACGGCGAGCTCGGGGGCGCTGGTGCCGAACGCCACCACGGTGAGCCCGATGATCACCGGCGCAATGCCGAGCTTCGAGGCGATCGTCGCCGCCCCTTTCACGAGCAGTTCGGCGCCACCGACCAGGCAGACGATTCCGACGAGAAGAGCAAGGATCGTGAGTGCATTCACCGCTGCGTACTGTGCCACGCGCCGGCCCGCATCGAATGGTCGCCGAGAACGCAGCCGTGAACGAGATCAGCTCGCGAGGCGGCGCAGCATCACCCGGTCGTAGATCC
This sequence comes from Ilumatobacteraceae bacterium, assembly GCA_963774765.1. GTDB lineage: Bacteria > Actinomycetota > Acidimicrobiia > Acidimicrobiales > Ilumatobacteraceae > Sva-07. The sequence goes on along the minus strand of CAVZGP010000009.1, from coordinate 90,646 downwards.
GCGGCGAGACGCGCATCAGCCAGGCCGCACGGCGGGCATCGCGCAGCGGGGCCACGAACCGGCGCCGGTGATCGACGGCATCGACGATGACCTCGGCGAGCACATCGGGTTCGACGGGCGTTCCGGTCTGGGTCCGCTCGACGGTCGCCTTCCCACCGTCGCCGCCGAGGGCATGGTCACCGATCGCCGTGCGGACGAACGACGGGCACACCATCGTCACCGCGACACCGTCGGCGACGAGTTCGGTGCGCAACGATTCGAAGAACCCGTGCAGCGCATGCTTGCTCGCTGCGTATCCGGCGCGGGTCACGAGCGGTGCAATCCCGGCGACGCTCGACATGACGACGATCTGGCCGCGCCGCGTGATCAACGAGTCGAGTGCCGCCTTGGTGACGTTGACCGCACCGAAGAAGTTGACGTCCATCACCCGCTCGATGACCGCCACGTCGGTGTCGACGAACGCGCCGAGATGGGTGATGCCCGCGTTGGCGACCAGGACGTCGACGCCACCGAACCGGGCGACGACGCGCTCGATCGCGTCGCGGCAGGCTGCCAGCGAGGTCACGTCGCACGCGACCGCCAGCACATCGGCGCCACCCACGGTCAGTTGCTGTTCCAACGATTCGAGACGCTCGATGTCGAGCAGCGCGATCCGGGCGCCGTCGGCCGCGAAGCGGTGGGCAAGAGCGCTCCCGATTCCCCCGGCCGCGCCGGTGATCGCCACCACCCGACCCGTCGAGACGCGTCCGGCGAGGTACTCCTCGAACACGTCGTCGCTGGTCAACGCCGGCCGGTATCCGAACTCGTCGATGAGTCGCTGATTCGACAACACCGGCCGATACTGCAGGAACTCGACCTGTTCGGGTCCGTATTGCGACCATCCGAACCGATGCAACACCCGCAACACCGACCGCATCGCCACGGCAGGGACCGCCACTTTGCGCTTGTGGAGACGACGAGCGATCGTGGCCATCGTGGTCGCTCCACCGCCGACGAGATTGTAGATCCCGGTGGAGTTGTCACGAATGCCTTGCCTCAGGGCGCCCACCACATCGCGGTCTGACACGAACGAGAACGGCGAGTCCGAACCGGCGATGGCGAGTACGACGCGCTTGTCGAACAGGTCGGTGATCTGATTCGACACAGTGGCACCGAGGATCGCCCCGGGTCGGAAGATCAGCTGACGGAGCTCCGGATGTTCGACGCGAGCCACCGCCAGGCGTTCTTCCACCTGTCGCTTGTGGTCGGCGTAGGCGAACTCGGGGTTGCCGCGCAGCTCGTCGTCCTCACTCAACGGGACGGGATTGTCGGCGTGGTAGCCGTAGGCGGCGCCACTGCTGGTGATGATCAGCTGCTCGACGCCGGCCTCGACACACGCGTCGATCACGTTCTGCGTGCCGAGCACGTCGACGGAGTACTCGAACTCCCGCGAGCTGTCCGGGCCTGGGGTGACGATCGCCGCGAGATGCACGACACAGTCGATGACGAACTCGCGCAGGATCGCTGTCATTGCCGGGTCGCGAACGTCCGCGACGCGGTAGTCGACTCCATCGAGGCGATCCTCGGCGGGCACCTCGCGGACGTCGACGGCGACGATCGTGGCGATCCCGTCACGCTTGGCCGCGAGCGAGGCCACCAGTTGGCGCCCGATGTAGCCACTGGCGCCGGTGACCAGCACGGATCGGGCCGCGGTCATGACCCACCGGGTTCGGAATGCATGTCCTTGAACGACGCCAGGTTCGGCGCGAACTTGTGGGCGACGCGATCGACATCGACGTGGATCACCGCACACCGTCCCGATGCCAGACTGCGGTCGAGTGCCCCGCGTAGTTCGTCGACGTTCGCGGCGCGTTCGCCGTGGGCGCCCATCGCCTCGGCCAGCAGATCGAAGCGCGTCTCTCCCAGGTCGGTGTTGATGTTCTCCCCGGGAGGCAGGCCTCCTTCGAGCAGCGTGCGATCGGGATCGATCGCGAACTCCTGGTTGACCTTCACCATCCCCCACTGGCGGTCGCAGATCACCACGAACACCACCGCGAGGTCGCAGCGCACCGCGGTTTCGATCTCCTGGGAATGAAACCCCATCGCCCCGTCGCCGATGATGCAGTACACCTGGCGGTCAGGGTGCGCGGCCTTCGCTCCGAGCGCCTGGCCGACCCCGGCGCCGAGCATCCCGAACTTGAACGTCGACAGGATCGTGCCCGGTTGCCGGACCTCGTGATACAGGTTCGTCCAGACAGCGGTGTTTCCTCCGTCGATCACCAGCACGGCGTCGTCGTCGAACACGTCCTGGCACAGCGGCGCGACCCGAGAGGTGTGTATCGGTGTCGTGTCGATCGAGAGTGCCTCGTCGAGCGCCGCCCGATGGGCACGCCTGTCACCGCCGTACTCGACGAGCCGTGCTGCTCGAACCGCAGCTCGCGGCGATCGGTCGATCTCGCCGAGTACGTCGGCGAGCATCGGGAGGAATGTCGCGATGTCGGCGACGATCGCCTGGTCGACGGGACGGTTGCGACCGAGTGCCAATTCGTCGACGTCGACCTGAACCAACGTCTGCTCGGCCGCCGCGCGCCAGTACGGCGGCTTGCCCCACCAGTCGGTCTCGCCGAGCCGAGTCCCGAGCGCCAGGACGCAGTCGGCGTCGGTGCGTACGCGGTTGACGAGTTCGATGTCCCACAGCGGAATCGAGTTGGCCAAGCGTTCATCGATGCAGTCGCGTCCACCCCAACTGGTGGTGACCGGTGCGTCGAGCAACTCGGCGACCCGTGCCAGTGCATCCGAGGCCCCGGCGTGGACCACCCCGGTGCCGGCGTGGATCATCGGCGCGTCGGCCGCAACCAGCATGTCGGCGATCTGGCGTACGACGACGGGATCGGCAGCGATCGGGAGCTGGCGTCGCGAGAGTTCGGGCGGTCGCACCGCACATGGCCCGTTGATGACGTCCTCGGAAATCGTCACGTGCACGACACCTGGGCGGCCCGCCCAGCAGTGTCGCCACGCGCGCGCCATCGCCTCGCCGATGCGGTCGGGACTGGTCACCGCCTCGCTCGACTTGGCCATCGCCGCGACCACCGTCGGTTGGTCGAAGTACTGGTAGGTGCCACCCCGATCCGGGCCGACGATGCCACTGCGGCGCCAACTCGTGATCAGCAGTACACGGTTGCCTTCACCCTCCTCGACCGCGACACCCGCGAGCGCGTTGGCCACACCTGGCCCGTTGCTGGCAAGGCACACGCCGACGCGGCCGGTCATCCGCGCGTAGGCGCCGGCCATGTGGACAGCGCTCGTCTCGTGGCGCGGTGTGATCAATCGGATCCCATGCACTCCGAGATTGCGGTACAGCTCGAAATAGGACCCGTCGATGATCCCGAAGACGGTGTCGACCCCCTCGGCCACCAACATCTCCGCAACTCGTTCCCCACCCGTCACATGTCCCTCCTTCGACGGCCGCGCCGATTCAGCCCGGTCGCACGAGTGTCGAGGGTGCGGAGGTCTCCAACAAGGGCACTCGGTCACATTTGCGAGACCGACGTGGAGTAGTTTTCTCGGATGGCGACCGGGCCTGAGCACATCGAATTCGAGTCGTGCGGAGCGGTACTGCGCGGGTGGCTTCATCGACCGGCCGACTCCGGCCCACATCCTGCGATCGTGATGGCACACGGCCTGTCTGCGGTGAAGGAGATGTTTCTCGACACCTACTCCGAAGCGTTCACCGACGCCGGATTCATCACGCTCGCCTACGACCACTTCGGCTTCGGCGAGAGCGACGGCGAACCCCGCCAGTCCCCCGCTGCCGAACTCCAGCTGCAGGGCTACCGCGACGCCATTTCCTGGATCGCGCAGCAGCAGTTCGTCGACGAGGACCGCATCGGGATCTGGGGTTCGAGCCTGTCCGGCGGCGAGGTCATCACCCTTGCCTCGGAACTGCTCCCGATCGCCTGCGCGGTCGCTCAGGTGCCGTATCTCGGTGTGGGCGGTCCCGATCTCTCTCCCGGTGTACTCGCGGCGTTCCAACGAGCGATCGAGAGCGGCGACGCTGCGGCGACGATCCCCGCGGTCACGAACGATCCCGACGGCGAGGGGCTCATGTACGCCGATCGATCGTACGAGTGGTTCAGCCGCATCGCCGAGGAACGCGCCCCCAGATGGCGCAACGAACTCCTCGTCGCCGGAATGGCGAGCGCGGCAGCACACACGCCCATCGACAACCTCGCGGCGACGCGGGTACCGCTGCTGTTGATCATCGCCCCCGACGATCAGCTCACGCCGCCTGGTGCTGCCCTCCCGATCGCCGCGCAGACAGCGAACATCGCCGTGACGGAGATCCCTGGTGGCCACTTCGATGCCTACGAATCCGGATTCGAAGCGAGCAGCACGGCGGCGATCGAATGGTTCCGGTCGCACCTGATCGGGTGAGCGCCGACGACAGCGGGGGCGGTTGACCATGGATCGCGGGGAACCGATCATCGACGGTTTCTGCGCGCCGGACCTCGCGTCGCTGCGTGATCAGTTCCGTCAGAACTTCATCGCGCGCGGCGACGTCGGCGCTGCGGTGTGCGTGATCCGTCACGGCGAGGTCGCCGTCGACCTCTGGGGTGGCTGGACCGATGACACCCGCACCACCGCCTGGTCAGCCGACACGCTCGTCGACTTCTACTCGGTGGGCAAGGCGCTCGTCGCCGCGTTGCTGCTTCAACTCGTCGACGACGCGCACGTCACCCTCGACACCCGTGTCGCCGAGGTCTGGCCCGAGTTCGCGGTCGGGGGCAAGGAGGCCGTCACCGTCCGCCACGCGCTGTGCCACGAGGCGGGCGTGCCCGCGATCCGCGAACGGTTGACCGACGACGACCTGCTCGACTGGTCGACGATGGCCGACGCCCTCGCGGCCACCGAGACGTGGTGGCCGATCGGCACGCGCCACGCCTATCACACCAACACCTACGGGTTCCTGATCGGCGAGATCATCCGCCGAGTCACCGCAGAACTCCCCGGCGAACGGCTGCATCGGATCACGGCGGAGATCGATGCCGAACTTTGGTTCGGCGTGCCCGAACCCGACCAGCACCGCTGTGCCGATGTGATCTGGGCTCCCCCGCAACCGCTCGACCCGGCCGGTTTCGACACCTCCCGACTCGAGGGTGACCAGCTGATGAACGTCCTCGCCCACTTCAACCCGCCCGGAGCGTCGTCGGTCGGCATCGTCAACACACCCGGTTGGCGCGGAGCCCAGATCCCGTCGACCAACGGCCACGGGACCGCGCGCGGCCTCGCGAGGTTCTACGCCGCACTTCTCGAACCCGACCACATCCTGTCCCCACCGCTCCTGCGCCGAGCGGCGCGACCGCAGGCGTTCGGGCCGTGCTCGATCCTCGGCGAGGACCTCGCTTTCGGGCTCGGCTTCACACCCACCAGTCCGCGCCGACCGCTCGGCCCCAACCCGCACAGCTTCGGGCACTTCGGAACCGGTGGAGCGCTCGGCTTCGCCGACCCCGACACCGGCATCGCGTTCGGCTATGTGATGAACCATGTGATCCCACGCTGGCAGAGCACTCGGAACCGAGCACTGATCGACAGCCTCTACACCACGGACTGAACGAACGGGCGAACGGACGGGTGATCGACCGGCCCACTCGTCGAGTCGGGGTACCGTTGGCACATGTCCACCGAGGTCCTCGATGTCGAGCGGCGTGGCGACGGTGTCGTGGTGATGGCCCTGAATCGACCGGACAGACGCAACGCGCTGAACGAAGCACTGCGACGGGCGATCATCGACATGCTGCACGTACTCACGACCGACGACGACGCGAGGGTCGTGGTGATCTGTGGCGCCGGAACGACGTTCTGTGCGGGGTTCGACCTCGACGAACTGATGGCCGCCGACGACAGCGCCCAGGTCTTCGCCCACGCCACCGCCTACCACCACGCGGTGCACACGTTCACCAAGCCTCTGATCGCGGCGATCGAAGGCTCTGCGGTGGCCGGAGGAATGGACCTGGCACTGCTGTGTGACATTCGGATCGCTGCCGCCGATTCGAGGCTCGGTCAACCCCAGGTGAAGATGGGTGTCCCGGCGGCATTCGAACTGCTCACGACCATCGTGTCCGAGCCGGTGGCACGCGAGCTGTGTCTGACCGGTCGGGTCGTCGATGCGGCCGAAGCGCTCGACATCGGCCTGGTCCATCGCGTGGTCGAACCCGGTGAAGCGCTCGCCACAGCCGTCGCCCTGGCCGCTGAGATCGCGAGCGTGACCGGTGCGCCGGCAATGAAGCGGTCGTTCGTCGCCGCCCAACCCACGCTGTTCACGCCCGACGGGGTCGACTGACGACGAACGAGCCGCTGTGCTGCGTCGTGCGCGTGACCAGTTGAAGGTCGTGGAGACCGAGCTGGGACAACGTTTTCGGCAGTTCGAGCTCCTACCGGGCACGTAGCAATTCTGGAGCGTGAGGGCACCCGAGATCACCGTCGTCTCGTGCGGGCCGCTCGCCCGCCGGGGGCTGAGCCGCGAACGCGTCTCCCGCCCGAATGCAGGCGCTCTCGGTTGACGAGACGTCCCGTACCGCCACGTCGATCCGGTCGCCCGAGCGTTCCGACTGCTCCGACGCGATCGCCGCAGGCGAAGTACACGTCGGCCAACGCAGCAGGATCGACCGTGCCCGCAATTCCTCTCGGCGGGCAGCCCGAGTGGGCACGCGTGAGCGACCCCACTGCTTGACATCGCACAACCTGACAGTAGATTCAGGTTCGGTCGACGTCCTCGCCGATGACGCGATCTCGGAGGTTGTCGTGAGTGAGTTCAACGGTGGTTCGCTGGTCGGTCGAGCGCTCGCCGACCATGGGATCGAGCAGGCATTCGGCCTCTGCGGCGGCCACATCATGCCCGCCCTGTACGGGATGCGAAGCGCGGGGATCGACATCATCGACGTCCGCCACGAATGCTCGGCCCTCTACGCGGCGATCGCGTACACGCGCGCATCTGGCAAGATCGCCGCCGTTCTCACGACGGCGGGACCCGGCGTGGGAAACACCGCGGCGGGCATGATGGAGGCAGCGTCGATGAACATCCCGGTGATCCACATCGGTGGAGCCGTGGCGATGTCGAAACGCGACACAGGCGACCTGCAGGACATGTCGACGCTGACGCTGATGGAATCGGTGTCGACCTGGGCGCGCAAGGTGACGATCGCCTCCCGGATCCCCGAGTACATCGCGATGGCCGTGCGCCATGCCACCGACTCCAACCCCGGACCCGTCTACCTGGAGATCCCGACCGACCTGCTGTTCGCTCCGGCCGACGAGCGCACGGTCACGTTCTTCCCCGCGAGCGGTGCACTCCCCGGCGGCGACCCGGATCTGATCGACCGGGCGGCCGACGTCCTGGCCACTGCCGAACGCCCGGCATTGCTGCTCGACGACGGGGCACGCGCCGGCGTCGGCAACGACGCGGCCTCGATCGCCGCGCTCTCCGAGTACTTGAAGATGCCCATCGGTGTCACCGGCAACGGTTGTCGAGGCATGTTCGGCGACGAGTCGAAGAACCGCTTGCTACGCATCAACGCCACAGCCTCCGCCGACGTCGTGCTCGCCATGGGATGCCGGTTCGACTTCCGCCACGCCGGTGGAATGCTGATCCCGAAGGACGCAACGGTGATCCAGGTCCACACCGACCGGAACCAGATCGGTTTCAACGTCCGCGGCGACATCGGCATCACGGGCGCCCCGGGCCCGGTGGCTCGTCAGTTGCTGGCCGCGGTCGCCGCCAAGCGCGACGCGGTGACCGGCGACTCGTGGGTCGGCCCAGGCGGAGCAACCACGTGCGCGGATCTCCCCGCTCCGTACCACGCCGACAAGGTCCCGATCCATCCAGCGCGTTGCGCCGGCGAGGTCGCCCGGTTCCTCGAAGCCGAGGGTCGCGACTGGTCGCTGGTGATGGACGGTGGTGAGGCCTCGGTCTGGATGGGCGGCGCGTCGACCGCCTATCACGCCGGCCACCTCCACGCCACCGGGCCCAACGGCACGATCGGCACCGGTCCCGGCCTGGCCATCGGGGCGTGGGCGGCCACCCGCAAACCGGTGCTCTGGTACACCGGCGATGGCAGCTTCGGGTTCTACGCGATGGAGTTGGACACGATGGCCCGCCTCGGCATCCCCGTGGTGTGCGTGATCTCGAACGACTCGGGATGGGGGATGATCAGCCTCGTCGAGAAGACGATCCGCGCGGACGAGATCGCGGCGCGAGGGTCGTGCAACACCGACCTCCATCCGATGCGGGCCTACGAGAAGATGGTCGCCATGTGGGACGGCTACGGCGAGCAGGTCACCACACCGGGCGAGATCGTGCCCGCGATCGAGCGGGCAGTCGCGAACGGTCGTCCGTCGATCATCAACGTCGAGGTCGACAACGAGAGCCTCTCACCGTTCATCGCCCCCTACGTCGAGATGGTCAAGGGCACCACCGCCGGCGAACAGTGAGCGATACCACAGCAGGGTGAGCGTCTGGATCGCTGCCTCGTCGTCGAGTTCGATGCCGGCCACGTCGCCACCGCGCGCAATCCACACGAAGCAGAAGTTGTCGAGCATCGCTCCGAGCGCCGACGCGGCGAGATCCGGGTCGAGTCCGTCGGCGTGGCCCTCCCGCTGTGCGCGAACCACCCACCATCGGATCGCGCCGACCGCATCGACCCGGATCTCCTTCCAGCGCGCCTCGAAGTCCGGGTTCGTCATCGACATCTGGAAGACACCGACCAGCTCCGGCAACCACCGTCGATAGGTCAACCAGTAGTTGCGGATCACCCGTTCGAGCTGTTCGCGTGGTTCGCCGGCGGGGTCGACCGGCACCGTGGCGACACCGTCCATCACCTCGGCCTTGAACTCCTCGAACAGCGCCGCAAGCAGATCTTCGCGACTGTCGAAGTAGTTGTAGAACGAACCGGCGGCCCGACACGCCCGATTCGCGATCTGATTGACCGTCGTCGCGAGGAATCCCTGCTCGGCGATCAACTCACGAGCAGCAGCGACGAACGCGTCACGCGTCGCCTCTCCCCGAGGGGTGACCACCATCAGCGTGTCGTTCCGGCGTCGGCCACCGCACGAGCGTAGGTCACCCATCCGCGTCGAGCCGATCCGGGCCCGAGCAACTCCAGCCGGATCGTTACCGTGTCGCAATGCCAGCCGAACGCGAGATCGTCGAACCCGTGGACCTGTGCGACGGGCGGCGCCTGTCCCCCGCAGCCCGAGGATGGTCGCGACATCCGGCACTGCGCGCCAACCTCGCACGAGCATGGGGGCGCAAGAAGCGATGGGACTACTGGTGTGTGATCACCCCTGAGGTGATCGCCAGCCTGGTGTACGCCGACATCGACTACGCCGGCCTCGCGAGCTGCTGGGTGCTCGATCGCGCCGCCCATTCCGAGGCCGGTGCGGGAGTGCTGCGGCCGTTCGCCCGCGGCATGCACCTGCCGGAGCAGGTGTGCACCGGCACCGTCTCGATCGACGACACCAAGTTGCAGCTCTCGATCGAGGAGCGAGACGACTCGACGGTCCTGCGCGCCGTTGCACCGTCGGATGCCGGCCCGATCTCGATCGACGTCACCGTTGCCAAACCAGTCGGACACGAATCGTTGAACGTCGTGATCCCCTGGAGCGACCGCACGTTCCAGTTCACGTCCAAACAGAACACGCGGCCGGCGAGCGGCACGATCACCGTCGGCGACCGCAGCTGGACGGTCGGCGCAACCGAGGACTTCGGCGTGCAGGATCTCGGCCGTGGGATCTGGCCCTACTCGAACCGGTGGAACTGGGCGGCCGCCTCCGGACGGTCGACCGATGGTCGTCTCGTCGGGCTCCAGTTCGGAGGCAAGTGGACCGAGGGCACCGGCTACACCGAGAACGCACTGTGCATCGATGGCCGCCTCAGCAAGATCCACGAGGAACTCGACTGGCACTATCTCTGGGACGACCCCATGACACCATGGCGTGTGCGCTCCGACCGTGTTGACGTCACGCTGACGCCGACCTTCGACCGCTACGACAAGACCGACCTCAAGGTGCTCGAGATGGAGGTCCACCAGTGTTTCGGAAGATGGTCTGGGACGATCATCGACGACGACGCGACCGAGCTGACCCTCGACGGCATCGACGGATTTGCCGAGGAGGCCCGCAATCGCTGGTGACCCGCGCGATGTTGTCACGCAGGTCGGGACCTTTGGCCCTGACCGTTGGCGCCTGGCCCCGATTGCCTTGAAGATGTGCCTCAGCCAATCCGTTCGATGCGTCTCGATACGGAGGACCGGCCGTACATCGTCATCTGGGAGGTGTCGCGTGCCTGCCAGCTCGTGTGCACCCACTGCCGCGCCGACGCTCAGCACCGGCGCAGCCCACTCGAGTTGAGCACCGACGAGGGCAAGGCGCTGCTCGACGACATCGCCGGGTACGGACCACCGCGTCCAATCGTGGTGCTCACCGGCGGCGACCCGCTCACCCGCCCCGATCTCGCCGAGTTGGTCGCCCATGGCACAGAGGCCGGCCTCAGCATGGCGTTGTCGCCGTCGGTCACGCCGTTGCTGACCCGCGATGCGCTGGTCGAACTCCGAGCGGCCGGGGCCAAGGCGGTCTCGCTCTCGCTCGACGGCGCGTCCGCGGCGACCCACGACGGCTTTCGTGGCGTGCCGGGAGTGTTCGATGCCACCTTCGACGCAGCGCACACCGTTCGCGACCTGGGGTTCCGCCTCCAGATCAACACGACCGTGACCGCGGGCAACGTGCACGAACTTCCCGCCGTGCTGCGCCACGTGCTCGAGTTCGAAGCCACGCTGTGGAGTGTGTTCTTCCTCGTCCCGACCGGTCGGGGTTCCACGGTCGACGCGCTGAGCGCAACCGAGACCGAAGAGGTCATCCACTGGCTGCACGACATCGCCGCCCTGGTACCGACCAAGGCGACCGAAGCTCCCCACTATCGCCGGATCGCCATCCAGCGGGCTCGCGTCGACGACGTCGACGCCGCGTTCCCGGTCGGGCCGCTGCGCCAGCAACTGCGCGCTCGAACAGACATGCTGGTCGGTGATCGCCCACCTCGGCGCAGCGGACCGCGGCCACCGCTCGACGTGAATGCGGGTCGTGGCTTCGCGTTCGTCGACCACCACGGCCTCGTCTATCCGAGTGGCTTCCTGCCACTGGTTGCCGGGTCTGTGCGAGAACAGCAGTTCCCGGACATCTATCGCACGTCGCCACTGCTGCAGTCGCTGCGCCAGCCCGATCACTTCGGTGGACGGTGCGGAACCTGCGAGTTCCGGGAGGTCTGTGGCGGCTCGCGATCACAGGCGTATGCCGTCGCGGGAGACCCCTTGGCCGAGGACCCGAACTGCGCGTACCAGCCGGTCGGCGTGTGTTGACCTCCACCGGGATCGACGTGCCACCCGTCGTGATCCAGGGCGGGATGGGCGTGGGGATCTCCGACTGGACGCTCGCCGCTGCGGTGAGTCGACTCGGTCAACTCGGTGTCGTCTCGGGGACAGCGCTCGACGTCGTGCACGCCCGCCGCTTGGGAGACGGCGATGTCGGCGGCCACCTGCGCCGCGCCTTCGCGCAGTTCCCGGACCCCGAACTCGCCCAGCGAGTCCTCGACCGGTGGTTCGTCGCGGAGGGACGGCCTCCGGATGCGCCGTATCGGCGTGTTCCACTCGGGCGTGTCTCCCCGTCGGCATCACTCGCGGAACTGACGATGGTCGCGAACTTCGCCGAGGTGTGGCTCGCGAAGGAGGGCCACGAGGGCCAGGTCGGGATCAACTACCTCGAGAAGCTCCAACTCCCCACCCCACACGCCGTCTACGGGGCGATGCTGGCGGGCGTCGACTACGTGCTGATGGGCGCGGGCATCCCCGCCCAGATCCCGAGCATGCTGAACGACTTCGCGCGCGGGGCACGCCACGACTACCGCATCACCGTGGCCGGCGCTGCTCCAGGCGACGAGTCGGCGGTGTCGTTCGATCCGGCCGACGTGCTCGGTATCACCCCTCCCCAACTCGCCCGACCCCGTTTCCTTGCGATCGTCGCGTCGAACACGCTCGTCACGTTCCTGCTGAAGGACCCCGCCACCGCACCCGATGGGTTCGTCGTCGAAGGCCCGAGTGCCGGTGGCCACAACGCACCGCCACGGGGCAAACTCGAACTCGACGAGGCCGGCCAGCCGATCTACGGACCACGTGACGTCGTCGACCTCGACAAGATGGCGGCTGCGGGCCTCCCGTTCTGGTTGGCGGGCGGGTACACCGATCCGGCGAGCGTCGCCGCTGCCCGCCAGTCCGGTGCGGCGGGCGTCCAGGTGGGTACGGCATTCGCGCTGTGCGACGAGTCCGGGCTCCGCGCCGACCTCAAGAGCGAGATGATCCGCCGAGCACAGCACGGAGAGATCGAGATCCGCACCGATCCGCTGGCGTCGCCGAGCGGGTTCCCGTTCAAGGTCGTCGATCTCCCCGGCACTCTCTCGGACCCCGACGTGCACGAGGCGCGTGATCGGATCTGTGATCTCGGCTTCCTGCGCACCACATACCTTCGACCCGATGGCCGCATCGGCTACCGGTGCCCGAGCGAACCTGTCGACATCTACGTGTCGAAGGGCGGCAAGGTCGAAGACACCGTCGGGCGCAAGTGCCTGTGCAACGGTCTGATGGCGACGGTGGGGCTTGCCCAGCAACGCGACGACGGTGCCGAACCGCCGATCGTCACCGCCGGCGACGACCTCGAGACCGTCGTGTCGGCGCTGGCCGGCGACCGCGGTCATTGGAGCGCAGCCGACGTGATCGACTTCCTGCTCGGTCGTTGACCGGGCCGCCTCCCGTGCCAACCTGGCATCCGAGCGAGAGGGGTCACGATGACCGACGACGAGACGATGCAGCGGGTGTTCGAGGTCGAGGCGTTCCTTCGGGCCTGCCGGTCGGGTGATTCCGACGGTGCACGCTGGACTCGGATACCCGACGGTTCGGCGACGAATCGCAGCCTGTACCACGGCAGCGCTGGGGTTGCGCTGTTCTACCTCGAACTGCATCGGGCGACCGGTGAGCGCCGATTCCTCGACGAGGCGATCGCCGCCGCGGACGATGTGCTCCGGTTCGTGGGCGAGCACGATGACGTCGGCATCGCGATCTACAGCGGGTTGCCGGGATACATGTTCGTGCTCGACGCCGTGGCCGAGGAGAGCGGGCTGGAACGATTTCGGCTCGGCGCGGTCGACGCCGTCCGGTCGATGGCGGCGCAGGCGACAGCGCTCGGTGCGGGCATGGGATGGATCGAGCCGATGCCGTTCTCCGACATCACGGGAATGACCGGCGATCGAGAGGTGCTCGACCTCAGCATCGGTGCCGCCGGAGCGGGACTCGGCTTTCTCCACGCCCATCGTCGGCACCTCGACGATCGAGCCCTCGACTGGGCGCGCCGGACTGCCGATCGGTTGCTGGAGATGGCGGTCGACACACCCGAGGGAATGAACTGGCTGATGATGGCCGACATGCCCTTCGAGTTCACCGCGCCGAACTTCGCGCACGGTGCCGCGGGTGTCGGATACTTCCTCGCCGATCTGTACCGGGAGACGGATGAGCAGCGCTACCTGGACGCAGCGATCGAGGCGGCGGGGTTCGTCGTCGCCCACGCTTCGACGAGCGGCGACGGGGTTCTCGTCTGCCACACCGAGGAACAGCCAGGCCTGCACTATCTCGGTGTCTGCCACGGCCCGCCCGGCACCGGGCGGCTCATGTTCCTCCTGCACGAGATCACCGGCGACGAATCGTGGCTCGACTGGATGCACGCGAACATGCGCGGCCTCCTCGCAACGGGAGCACCCGAGACGCGCAGCAGGGGCCTGTGGCAGAACTTCGGTCAGTGTTGCGGCGACGCAGGGCTCGGTGACTACGCGATCTCTCTGCACCTCGCCACGGGACGCCAGGACTACCTGGATCTCGCTCGGAGAATCGAAGAGGTGGTGCTCGAGCGCAGTGACGTGGTCGACGGGCGGCGCTCGTGGTCGCAGGCCGAGCACCGCAACCGCCCGGACTTCCTCGAGACGCAGACCGGCTACATGCAGGGCGCCGCCGGGATCGCCAGCTTCCTCCTCCACCTCGCGACCAGCAACCGCGACACACCGTCGAAGATCGCCCTTCCCGACTCACCGTTCGATCGCTGAGCCCGCCTCGCCCACGTCGTGGTTGACCTCGCGGTCGTTCGCGTCGAGCACACGGTTGACGGCGGCGGCCACCTCGACAGGAGAGCGACTGCCTGCCACTCGACCCAACGCTCCTTGGGCGTGAAGCGACGCGATTCCGTGCATCGCAGCCCAGGCCATGGCGGCCAGCACCCACGCCTCCTCACCGCGTCCCCATCCGCTTGCCCGGCGGCGTTCCACGGCCTCGACGAGCACCCCGATCGCTCGATCGCTCGCCGTCAGGTAGCTGGGATCGGTGATGTCGATGAGGTCACGGCGGAACATCACTTCGAAGTGCCCGCGGTGGGTCTCGGCGAACTCGACATAGGCGATGCCCGCCGCTCCCAGGCGGGCGTCTGGACCGAGGGTGTCCATCCGTTCGATCATCGCGACCGCGAGCTGGTCGAGGCCCTCCGCAGCGAGCGCGGTCACCAGGGCGGCTTTGTCACGGAAATAGTGGGCAGGCGCCGCATGGGACACGCCGAGGGAGCGTGACAACTCACGAAGGCTCAACGCGGCCGCACCCTCATCGACGAGCACACGGAGCGCCGCATCGAGCAGGGAGCGTCGGAGGTCACCGTCGAACTGGACCCTCTTCCGAGTGCTCACTAGGCTCCGATCATGGCTCTTTTCCTTGACAGTGACAAGTGACAATTGTAGCTTGTCACTGTCAAGGAACATCGCGATGCTGGGGCCAGGAGTGTCGCATCGACGGAAGGGAACACGATGAGCACCAGTGTTGACAACGAGAGCTGGGATGCCATCGTCGTCGGGTCAGGCCCCGGTGGGCTGATCACGGCGGCGTGTCTGGGTTCGGCGGGCAAGCGGGTCCTGGTGTTGGAACGACACGACGTGGCAGGAGGCAACACCCAGGTCTTCCGCCGACACCACGGCGACGACTGGTACGAGTTCGACGTCGGCGTCCACTACATCGGAGAATGCGGGCCGAATGGGCTGCTCACCAACGTGTTCAACGGACTCGGCCTCGGTGATCGGCTGAACTTCCGTGAACTCGACCGCGACGGCTTCGACACGCTCACGTTCCCCGACTTCACATTCAAGGTTCCCGCAGGCTGGGACGAGTACCGAGCGCGGCTCATCGCCCAGTTCCCGAACGATCGGGCCGGCATCGAACGGTGCCTCGACGTTCTCCGCAACGTCGCCGACGAGGGCCGACTCGTCTTCGGAGAGGACCGCCCGACGTTCGACCGGTGGGCCATGCGACCGCTGTCGGAGTTGTTCCGGGACTGCGAGCTGTCGAAGCAGGCAATCGCCGTTCTCGACCACTGGTCGGGGCTGTACGCGGGTGGCCCCGACCAGACCGCCATCGCCATGCATGCAGCCATCATCGGGCACTACATGGGCGGTGCCTACTACCCCGAAGGTGGAGGCCAGATGATCGCTGCTCGCCTGATCCAGGTCATCGAAGCGTGCGGTGGTGAAGTCAGAACTCTCGCACCGGTCGAGCGAATCATCGTCGACGACGGTTGTGCCACCGGGGTGTCCCTCGAAAGCGGAGAACGCATCGACGCACCGATCGTGATCAGCAACGCGGACCACCGGCGAACGATCGAGCAGTTGGTCGGCCGCGAGCACGTCGACTCCAGCACCGCGACCTGGGTCGACAACGCGGTCATGACACTCGGGCTCGTCTGCGTCTACGTCGTGGTCGACAAAGTGATCGACGGGCCCAACACGAACTACTTCGTGTTCCCCAGCTATGAAACCGACGAGTTGTACGAGGTTCTCGACGCGGGTCGGCTGCCCCATGAGGAGGTGCCATTCGCCTACATCGCGCTCGCGTCGCGGAAGGACCCGGGCAACCACGAGTTGTGCCCGCCTGGCCAGACGAACTTCCAGATCATGACGCTGGCTCCTCGGGGCCATGACTACTGGGGAGTCACCGAGGGGCCGGCGGACGGCGGCAGCTACCGACGCAACGCCGAGTATCGGGCGCGCAAGCAGGAACTCACCGACGCCTTGATCGATGCGGCCGAGCGGGTGCTTGGTCCGTTCCGTGACGACATCGTGCACCTGGAGACAGCGACCACGCTCTCGCACGAGCGGTACACACAGAGCACTGGTGGCACGAGCTACGGCTATCGGCACTCACCCGACCAGTCCGGCGAACGCCGTCCCCACTTCCGCACCGAGATCGACGGTCTGTGGGTCGTCGGCGCCAACACCGTGCGCGGCCACGGTATCGGTGGCACAGTCAGCGGCGGCGTGTTCTGTGCCAGCGACATCTTGGAGCGGCCACTCATGGTGGAGATGTACATGGGACAGCAACTCGTCGACCCGGCATCGATCCCGCCCGACCCCGACGGATTCGATGCGCTCGAATACAGCCGCGGCGAGAAGCTCCGAGCACTCCGCGCCGATCGGGCACGCTCCCTTCGTCGTCGACGGGGGCTCGACCACGTCGATGAACCTTGATGGGCGTCCGCAGGCACGGGTGGCTCCGATGCGCTCCGAGCCGATCAGTAGATCGATTCGCCCGACGCAGTCAGGACCCACCGGCGCCACGGACGCAGGTGCCCAACGAACCTCCGTCGGGGGGCAAGCCGTCGGGGCAGAGCGATTCGTCGTCCACCCTCGCCTCGGTCAAATCGATCACTGCCTGATCGATGCCGGTGAGGTCGACACGGTAGAAGATCGTGAAATCGAACACCGATCCGTCCAGGCTGACGACCTTCAGGAGCGGCGCGTCGAACACGTTGGTGATTGTCACCCGCGCGAGGTCGAGTCCCACGAGCGAGATCTCGTGCGGCACGGCGGGGTCGTCGGACGGGAGTTGTTCGAGGGCGACCGACCCGATGAGCGCGGTTCCGAGGTTCGGCAGCGTCGAGAACCGCAGGTCAGCGGACTGGAGGTTGGTTCCCGCGAACGTCGCGCCGGTACCGTCTTCGATCGAGGCGAGGTGTGCGTTCGCTCCGGTGAAATCGGCCCCGACCGCACTGTTCAGACGGGCTGACTCGAGTCGGGCGCCGGTGAAGTTCGCACCGTCGAACACCGCTCCGTCTCCCGAGTCGACACTCCAGAGGGTGGCGCCCGTGAAGTTGGCACCCGTGAGGTCGGCGTCTCCGAAGTCTGAGTACGCCAGGTCGGCCCCCGACACATCGATCCCGGCGAAATCGGGATACCCATCGAGCGTGGACAGATCGGTGTAGCGGCAGACTCCCCCCGGCCCGAGATCACACGGCTCGACCCAGTCCCCTTGCGTCTCCACCGAACGCCAGACCGCCATCGACGTCACATTGGCCGGCCCGAAGTCGGAGCGGTACGGATCGGAGTGAACGGTCCCCGCTGCGACGAGCGCACCGTTGCTCCAATTGCCACTGATGACGGTTGCACGATGGCTCGTCAGCACAGACCGCTCCGGGCTGGTTTGCCGCCACGACCCCGCACCGTCCGGCAGGATCGGCACGAACTCCACACCGGAGCCCGTCGTGTCGACCTCGAACATCCCCGGCAGGCCATCCACGTCGATGAGGGTGGATCCGTTGGCCTCGACCTTGTTCTGGCTGAACACGCCGTCGATCACGGTGAGCACCCAGTCGCCATCGATCAGTTGTGTGAAGCGGCGGGTGCCACTGGTGGTCTGATCGATCACCTCGGGGTCCTCCTCGTCGTCGAACGGCCCGATGTCCTCCAGCAGGGTGATGGTTCCACCGATCACTGCGCCCGACGCCTGCGGCAACGACGCGTTGGAGTCGCCGATGTCGGACAGGCTCAAGGTATCGCAGTCGACCGGTACAGGGTCGCTGGCGAAGGGGTGATCAGCGCTGGTGAGCACGGTGAGGTCGCCGATACCGGCGCCCGTGAACATCCGCAGGCTCCTGAGCCACGATGTGCCGAGCACCCATCCTGATGGCGTGTCCGCGAACGGTGTGCCGCACGGGTGACCATCGGCGATGAGCATCAGCGTCTCGCCATCGGTCAGGACCTGGCGACCGCTCATCGGCCCACCATCGACGTCGCGCAACTCCCGCTCGGTGTTCCATGTTTCACCGTCTGGCGATGCCCACACTCGGGCGTGCCAGTCGGGACCCTTCACGGTGCCGACCGCGACGTAGCCGTCGCCGAAGACCGTCATGTCTTCGACGATCACCGAGGAGTCACCGGGTGGTGCCATGGCCGCCGGTTCGATGCGACGCCACGATGCACCGTCATCGTCCGAGGCGAACAACACAGGTCGGAATCGCCGGCACAGCTCGACAGAGCGGTACCCGTTGCCGAGATCTTGGTCCGATCGACAGTTGCTGCCGATCGATCCGGTCGCCACGAGGCGGCCCGTCGGACCGGCGACCACGTCGGTCAGAAACAAGGTCCCGTTGGCGGGCGGGGCGACGACCTGGACGGTTTCCCAGGTCACCCCACCATCGCGCGACCTGGTCACCGCAGTGGTGTTGTACAGCGTGTTGAGCAACCACAGGTCGCCGCCGACCGCGAGGAGGTCGGGTCGGATCGTCTGCGCGCTCCCACCGCCCGCGGCCTCGGCGACGATACCGATCTCATCCCACCGAACGCCCAGCGGCACGATGACCGGCGGTGGCTCGGTGGACGTCGGCGACTCCGTGAGCACGGTCGTCGCGGACGACGGATCCGATCCCGTCGAGGGCGTGTCCGGCGCGGCCACGGTCGAGCCGGACGGGTCCGTACTGCCACTCTCTCCACCCGATCCCGAACATGCGGCCAACACCACGGCCATCAGTACAGCGCCGCGGCGCACCCAGCGATCATTGCCCCGCCCACGCATGTCGAAAAGCGTACATCGCCGGTTCGGCGTGGCAGGCCTCGACGAGAACGACGTGTGACCGCTCACCGCGACCGCGGCCGGCGGCTCAACTCGCACGGTTCGGGGATGCCGGTGTGCACGGCTTTGGGCTGGCACCCCGACAGCACTCAGCGTGTTGCCTCGGTCGGGAGCACGATGGTGAATGTCGCGCCGTGGCCGGGCGTCGCCGTGACGGAGATCTCGCCACCGTGTGCCTGGACGATTGCTTGCGTGATCGACAGTCCGAGACCCGAGCCGCCGGTCGTGCGTGCACGCGAGCGGTCACCTCGGCTGAAGCGGTCGAAAACGTCGGCGGCCTCGAGAGCGGTGAGGCCGGGTCCGGAGTCGGTCACCGAGAGCTCGATGTGGTCGTCGGTGCGGGCGGCGGCAACGTGGATCGGGCATTCGTCGGGCGTATGACGGACTGCATTGTCGACGAGCGCCGCCAACGCCTGATGTAGCCGCAAGCGGTCGGCACGGACGTCCAGCGGGCTTGGCGTGTCGACGTTGACCGCTCGATCCGGATGTGCCGCACGGGTGAGCGCGGCGACGTCATTCACCATCTCATCGAGACGGAACGTCGTGATGTCGAGTCCTTGCTCCTCATCGAATTTGGCCAGCACGAGGAGGTCCTCCACGAGCAGGTTCATGCGCAGTGCCTCGACCTGCAGACGGCGCATCGCGTCATCGAGTTCTCCCGGGTTGCGGAATCCGCCAGCCGCGTAGAGGTCGAGGTATCCCCGAATCGAGGTCAGCGGAGTCCGCAACTCATGAGAAGCGTTCGAGACGAACTGGCGCAGCCGTGTCTCGCTGCTGTCGCGTTCGTCGAGCATCACGTTGAACGCGTGCCCGAGGCGACCCGCCTCCGTTGCCTCGTCGTCCACCTCCGCTCGCCGATCACGTTCACCCGACGAGATTGCTTCGGCGACGTCGGTCATCGCACTGATCGGCCGGAGACCGAATCGGTTCACCCACGAATAGATCACGATCAAGACGATCAGAATCAGCCCGGCCACACCGACGAACGTGTACGTCAACTGTCGGATGGTGTCCTCGACGCCGTCGATCGGTAGTGCACCGATCGCATCCAACGATGTCGCCGAGGCAGGGAGGAACATCACGCGGAACGTCGAGGTGCCGTCCACGCCATCGGTCGTGAGGAACGTCGTCTCCGTCGGCGGCTCGTCGACCAGCGACTGGACATCCGGAACATCGGTGAGGAGTTGCCCCTCGATCACCGGGCGCAGGACGCCGTCCGGAGTGATCACCGCGACGTAGAGGTCGGAGATGCTCTCGTCGTCGACGCGTGGCACGGATGCAGGGGTCGGGGCAGCCGCTGGCGGATCCTGGCCGTCGATTGTTCCGGTGCCGCCAGCCGATCGAGCCCGGGTCTCCGGTGGCAGCGGTGTCGCTGCCAGCCGATCGTCGATCTGGTCGTACAGCTGGTCGCGTTGCGCGGAGACGGTGAACACGCCGGCAGCGATCACCACGACGAAGATCAGCATGAACCCCGCCAGCAGGCGCGTACGCAGCTTCACCCGTCGGCCCGCAGGCAGAAGCCCACACCACGAATCGTGTGGATCAATTTGGCGTCGCCCTGGTCGAGTTTGCGCCGCAGATAGCTGATGTAGGTGTCGACCACCGACGAGTCGCCGCCGAAGTCGTACTCCCACACGTGGTCGAGCAACTGAGCGCGAGTCAAGACCCGGCCGGTGTTCGCCAGCAGGTAGTGCAGCAGTTTGTACTCGGTCGGCGACAGCTCGACGACGACGTCCGCGCGAGTGACCCGATGCGCCTCGGTGTCGAGTTCGAGGTCGGCGCAACGCAACACGGTCTGCTTTGCCGCCTGGCCCGATTGCCGCAATCGGAGTTGCACCCGCGCGACGAGTTCGGCGACAGCGAACGGCTTGACCATGTAGTCATCGCCGCCGGCGGTGAGCCCGCGCACGCGATCGTCGGTCGAATCGCGTGCCGTGAGAAAGATCACGGGAACGCGCGAACCACTGTCGCGGAGCCGCTCCAACACGGCGAAGCCGTCGAGCTCGGGCATCATCACGTCGAGCACGATGAGGTCGGGCCGGTACTCGGCGGCCACCTTCAGGCCCTCACGGCCGTCGTCGGCGCCCGCTGTCTCCATTCCGGCGAGCTGGAGTGCAGACTCGACGAGGAACCGGATGTTCTCCTCGTCGTCGACCACGAGGACCTTCGGGGGCCGCTCGGTCATCGCACGCCGTCGACGTAGCTGATCAGCGCCGCCGCTTCCGCGGTGACGGTCGCCTCGGACACGAGGTCGGAGGCGCCGTTGATCAAGACGTCGGCCCAGTTGGCGATCACCTCGTCGACAGTACCGCTGGCGAACAGCAGCTCGTTGAGTTCGGCGGCCTTCGTGGCGTACAGCGCGGCGAAGTCGTCGTCGGCCATGAACCGCTCGACCAGGACATTGGATTGGCCGCCGGGGCCGCCGACCGCACCGACTCCGCCCGGCGCGGCTCCACCGGGCACGGCTCCGCCTGGTGCGCCACCGCCACCGCCACCGACATTCGCCGTGGCGAAGGCCAGGTTGAGATCCCACGAGACGACCGTGAACTGTTCGGTGGTGGTGTCGTACTGGAGGTACGAATTGTTGCCGCGCCCGTCGATGTCGTCCGCATTGCCGATCAGGTCCTGGAACGCGAGGTAGGTGGCGAACGCGTCGACGTCGAGGCGTTCGCCGAGTTCATCAGCGAATGCGGTGTCGTCGGCGTTGTTGATGAAGTCGAGGAAGTCGATCAAGGGTGCCATGTCGTCGTCGCCGACCTCCTGGTCGAACACGTCGGTGTACGAGTCGGCATCGTCGCCGCGGTAGCTGTAGTCACCGTCGCTGTCCGCCTTGTACAGCAGACCGTCCTCGTCGGCGAAGTTGTCCTCGAACCACTCCTCGTCGGGGTTCTCGACGGCCAGACGGAGTTCGGTCTCGCCACCGTTCACCGTGAACGCGGTGGCGATCGGATCCTGCGAGGCGAGGCCGGTGAGGGAGAGCAGTTCTTGCGCGACGGCTTCGTTCAATGCGGTTTCGGTCGAGTTCGACCGGATCACGATCTCCTCGTGGTCCTGGTGGTCTTCGCCCTCGACGAACTTGTTGAGTCGAATCAGCCACGGCAGATCTTCCGGGTTGCCGGACGTCGCCGCAGTCAGACCGAACAGCGACGAGTTGCCCTTCAACCGCAGGCCGACGTTCTCGTACACCACGCCGTCGATGGTGACGGTCGCCGAGATCCACTCCTTGTCACCCGTCTCGGTGAAGACGTCGATCATCGCGTCGTAGTCGGCCTGGTCGAAGTCGACGCTGATCGAGTGCACGACACTGCTGTCGAACAGGTCGACGTCGCTGGCGTTCGCGCCCGTGTCCGAGGCAGCGGTCTCAGCTTCGGCGGTCGTCGGGTCCGGCGATGCCGCCTCCGAGCCGGCTGCACAACCGGTGAACAGCATCAGCCCGGCCGAGCTCATCGCGAGCGATGAGCGGAACCGACCCGAGGCGCGGTCCCGGGCACCGGTCTCGATCGGGCTGCCTGGGCTGAGGGGGCTGAGCGGGGTGGTGGTCATTGGTTGCTCCTGTCGAGCGCTGTCGAATCGGTGATGACCACCACACAAACGATCCATCCTGCGGACGCTGTGCGAACCACTTGTGAGTCTTCTGTGAGTCGCTGCCACAAGACATCCGAAGACCGTTCACACGAAGCTCACAGACTCGGTTGTTGTGATGATCGACATGTCACAGGCAGCACTCGTCACCACCGACCTCCTCGCGATCACCGTGTTGGTGTTCGGCCTCTATTTCCCGCGCTACCGCCGCCGCGACATGGTCGTGGCGATCCTCGGTCTCAACGTCGGGGTGATGGCAGTCGCCACCGCCCTCTCCACCGCTGAAGTCAGCGCCGGCCTCGGACTCGGGATCTTCGGCGTGCTGTCGATCATCCGGCTCCGCTCGTCGGAACTCGCTCAGGAAGACATCGCGTACTACTTCGCCGCATTGGCAATCGGGTTGCTCGGCGGCATCAGCGTGTCGCCGGCGTGGGTCACGCCCGCCCTCATGGGTGCCATCCTTCTCACGCTCTTCATCGGGGATCATCCCCGCCTCTTCACCGGCCATCGCACCCAGACGGTCACGCTCGACGCTGCGTACCCGGACGAGCGGGCCGCCATCGCCCATCTCGAGACGCTGCTGGGCGCCGAGGTCACCCGGCTGCGCATCAGGAAGCTCGATCTCGTGCACGACACCACCATCGTCGACGTGTGCTTCAAGCTGCCGCCGGCTGCCGCCGGGGGCGACATCCCCGCCGGCCACCCCGAATTCGCCGAACGGTCGCGATGAACTTCCTCGACCGGGCCCTCGCGACGTTCGAGCCGATTTCGCTCGCCGGCGCCAACGATGTCGCCGAACTCCAAACGCGGATCGATCGCAAGTACCTCGTCGACGAAGCCACGCTCGGCGAACTCCTCGAGGCGTTGGCCCCGACGCTGCGCGTCCTCGAGATCGATGGTGAGCGCTCGTGCGACTACCGCTCCACCTACTTCGACACCGATGACTTGGCGTTGTATCGCGCCGCCGTTCAGGGTCGCCGTCAGCGATACAAGGTTCGCAGCCGCACCTACGGGGAGACCGGCCCCTGCTTCCTCGAGGTGAAGGCCAAGGGCCACCGCGGCGCCAACGTGAAGTCGAGAATCCGCTACTGCCGCGGTGACCACCACGAAATCACCGCAGACGGGCACGACTTCATCGAGAAGATCACCGGCGGGCACGACCTCGCCTCAGCCCTACTGCCCGTGCTCACGACGGAGTACACACGCAGCACACTCATCGACCCCACAAGCCGGACCCGGTTGACCTTCGACCGACGGTTGCGATGCACCGGCGCGACCGGAGGCCGGGCCATCCTCGACGTGATCGTGGTCGAAACGAAGTCGACACGAGCTTCGAGCGCCGCCGATCAGTGGCTCTGGAAGCATCACGTTCGACCCACCAAGATCAGCAAGTTCGGCACCGGTCTCGCCGCCATTCGCCCCGAGCTTCCTGCCAACAAGTGGCACCGCATCATCGCTCGCCACTGGCAGACCGACTCCGCATTTCCAGCGGAGCAGTTCTTGCCAGACCTTTCGGCTGCCTTCAACGGGAGTTCACCCTCGGCAAGCACGCTGGAACCATGAACAACGACGCCGCGTCGAACCGGGCACCCGGCAGCGACCCGCTGCTGGTCACAACGGGCGCCAACAGGCCTGCGGACCCCATCGCGCCGGCATCCCGCAACGCACCTCGCGATTCTGCCCGGCGAGTTGCCGGCTCGGGCACCACTCGCCGCCAACACCCCGCCCGCGGCGCACGAGCGCTGGCGTTGGCCGCGAGTGTCCTCGCCACGGGGGCGGTGGCCGCTGCTCTTGGATATTCCGACGGAGCGTGGGGTGCCGACAGCGATGCTTCTGCAAGCGGGTCCGCCGACCAGCTGATCGGTTCGACCACCTCCTCGACCACCACAACCGTCACCGTCAACGACTCGTCCGCCGCAACATCGACGGTCACGGCCGACACTCCATCGACGACACCGAGCACCACGGCGAACTCCGCCACGACGACGGAGACGACGCAACCCGCCACGGACACCGCAACCTCATCTGGCTACACCGATGGCGTCTACCTCGGGTCGGCCGAATACACCGAGTGGGGCGACGTGCAGGTGCAAGTGACGATCAGCGACGGCGAAATCGTGGACATCGCCGCGGTTCAGTATCCAACCGGCCGAAAGAGCAGCAACATCAACGAACAGGCCATCCCGATGCTCGAGGCCGACGCGGTCGCAATACAGTCCGCCGACCTCGACATCGTGTCCGGAGCGACCTACACGAGCCGCACGTACGCGGACTCGCTGCAGGCAGCGCTCGACCAGGCCGCATCGGCCATCTCCCAGGACGAGGGTTCGTCGTGAACGACATCTGGTGGTACCTCAGCCGTTCGTCGGGCATCGTCGCGACGGTCCTGATCGTCGCCGCACTCGTGTGGGGGTTCTTCTTCTCCGCGCGAGCGACCGGGACGCGGCGTCGTCCGAAGTGGTGGCTCGATTTGCACAACTTTCTTGGCGGGCTGGCGTTCGCGTTCGTCATCGTCCACATCGTCGCCGTGTACCAAGATCAACTCTCCGGCATCGGCTTGCTGCAGGTCTTCGTCCCGATGACTGCCCCCGGTTGGGCCTGGGGCATCACCTGGGGTGTGCTCGCCACCTACGTCTTCGCACTCGTCGTGTTCACGTCGTGGCCGCGCAAGCGCGGCTCTCGACGGGTCTGGCTGACGATTCACTTCATGTCCGTGCCGGCTGCCGTCGTTGCGGGTGTCCATGCCTGGATGGTCGGGTCGAGCCGAGGTCAGTTGTGGTTCTCGGTGCTGCTCGTTGCACTCGTCGGGTTCGCCGTGTACCCGGCAGTGCTCCGTCTGCTCGCTGCCGTCGCGAAGCGTTCGGCAAAGGCGGGCCGCCGCCCGCACCCCACCATCCCAACACCGGCCACTGGGTTGACCGCCCCCGACGCGCCACCCACACGACCCCCGACAGTCGACGAGCACCGTCGTGAACTCGTCGGTTCCGGGTCGCACCAGTCATGAGCGCACAAGTGGTCGCGGGCATGCGGCGGGTGGAGCACCACATGGGGACCGCCATCTCGCTTCACGCACTCGGCGCGCCGGCCGAAGCCGTCGATCGCTTCTTCGACGAGATCGCAGCGCTCGAGGCACGACTCTCGCGGTTCCGTCACGACTCCGAGGTGATGCGCCTCGAACGAGGCGAACTCACCCTGGACGACGCCTCACCTCAGGTCCGCGAGGTCGTCGTCCGATGCGAAGCCCTGCGAGCGTCGACCGGCGGCGCATTCGACCACCGCCCCATCGTCGACGGACACCGACTCCTCGACCCCAACGCCTTCGCCAAGGGATGGATCATCGAACAGGCAGTCCTCCAACTGCAGTTTGCTGGAGCCTCGTCGTACTTCGTCAGCGCAGGAGGCGACCTGACCGTCGGCGCCCCGCCCCCTGCGCAGACTTCGTGGCGCGTCGGCATCACCCACCCCGACGACCCCGCCGCGGTGTTCGCGACCGTCGATCTTGCCGACGCCGCTGTCGCGACCTCGGGCCGTTACGAGCGCGGCAACCACATCCGCACTGCCACGACGTCCTCCATGAGCCACGAACTCACGAGCGTGTCCGTCGTCGGCCCCGAACTTGCGATCGCCGACGCGCTGGCGACCGCCGTGTTCGCCAGCGGCGAGCCCCGCCCGAGCTGGTGGCAACACGACAGCCCCTACGGGATCATCGCGGTCACTGCGTCCGGCCGTGTCCGCTACACGGACGACCTGGCCGACACCGTTCACCTCGGCCGGTCGATTCCGCGCACGACACACTGATTGACATCCCCGACCAGTCGGCCCTGTGAAACCGCTGCGAAGGTGCCTACGCAGCCACGTCGACGGGAACGTCGCTGAACGCAGGGGCAGCATCGGTCCGGTCACCGAACACGACCCGCTTCTGGATCTGGTAGCTGACGGCGAAGAGGGTCGCCTCGGTGATGATCTTGGCGGGGACCAGACCGAACGAAGCTGCCGTGAGGACTCGAAGCATGAGGTAGTTGGCGCCGAGGAGGACCGCAACGAGACCGGCGTACCGGGCGGCGGCACGGCGCGCTGGGCCACTGCGTGCGGCGAACACGAAGTGCCGGTTGGTCATGAAGTTCACCGATGCGCTGACGAGGCGGGCAGCGATGACCGACACCAACAGGTTGCTGGTGATGGCCATGAAGACGAGCAGGCAGACGAAGTCGATGAAGAAGGCCGCGAGAGACGAAATGCTGAATTTCGTCAGTGGCCAGTAGACACGGACAGAGTCGACGATGGTTCGGAAGTGCGACGATGCGTTCTCGTCGAGGTAGATGGTCTCGATCGGGATCTCGGTGATGTCGATGCCTCGGTCGCAGGCGTCCAGCAGCAGGTTGAGCTCGTACTCGAAGCGATCCCCGTCGACGGTCTGCAGCCACGCGAGAAGTTCGGGACGATAGGCACGGAGCCCGGTCTGGGTGTCGGCGATGCGCGTTCGGGTTGCGGCGGCGAACGCAAGTCGGGTGACCGCATTGCCGAAGCGGCTTCGCAGGGGCACCGAACCGGTGAACGCCCGGGCGCCGAGCACGATTGGACTGCGACCCTGCTCGAGTGCGAGTGCCACACGTTCGATGTCGTGCGCGGTGTGTTGTCCGTCGCAGTCGGCGCAGACGATCGATGCATTCGGAGATCGACCTTCGATGAAGACGAATCCCTGTTTCAGCGCGAAACCCTTTCCGCGGTTGTCCGGGTAGGACAACACGTCCGCACCGCGCGATCGGGCTGCGTCGAAGATGTGCCGGTACCGGGGGCCGCTCCCATCGTCGACGATGACGATCCATGGATTGGTGAGCTCGTTGTTGATCGAGTCGATGAGGCCGAGGAGTCGGTCACCGGGCTCGTAGGCGGGAATGAGGATGATCATCGTCGTGCCTTTCAGGAGATGTAGATGATGTCGCTGGTACCGCGCTCGGAGCCTTTGCCGAGTGGGTTGTTCACCAATTCGCCGTTGAAGTACATGGTCGATGAGCCGCCGCCGTCGAGGTTGTACGCGGTCGTTGCTCCGAGGTCGACGAAGATGTCGGCGAACTCGGTCATGGTGACGCCGCGGCTGTAGCCGGCGCTGCGACCGTCGACGACGACGAAGACGAAGTGGTTGTCGTCGATGATCCCGAGCCCGGTGCGGGGCTGCTCGCCTTGGATCGAGTGATTGCCGAAGTTGGTGTCGACCTCGACGTCTTCGATGCCGCTGAGCACGGCACCGCCGTCGACCAGCGCCGGCCCGAACGACCACGTGTTCCACGCGCCGTCGGCGAGGAGCTCGTCGGCAGTGGTCGTCGTCTCGTCGTAGACCGCCATCGTGCCGTCGGTGTATGCAACGAGCCCGGTACGCACGCCGTCGTTGCGGTAGGTGACGCCGTTGCGGATCATGATGCCCGAGTCGCGGAAGCCGTAGTAGTCGCCGTTGATGGCGAACACGGCGTCGTTCTGTTCGGCGATGTCGGAGGTGTCGGCGATGATGTTCGTTCCGAATGCATCGTCGGCGAAGCCCGCCCGCAGCGCGGTGGCATCGTCGATGAAGACGTCGGCCACGTAGTAGGTGACCGTGTCGCTGCCGCCGCCTTCGACGACGGTCGAAATGGTGATCGAGACACCGTCGGCGACGTAGCTGTTGTCGGTGAACGTCGCCGCGACCTGCGGCGCGGTGTCGGTCGGATCACCCTCGGTTGCCGGGTCGATCCGCGCGGTCGACTCGGTGCTCGATGACGGTGTGGCTGCCGCCTGCTGCTGGAGAACGGACTGTTCGTAGCTCGTGACGTCGGCGATCTCGACGTGGTCGGCGACGTACTCGTCGTACGCCCAGGCCGCAGTGACCATGGACGCGCCGAGTACGACGCCCAACGTGCCGACGGCCACTCGGACGATCGTGCGCCGATGAAGTGGTTTCGGTGTGGTCGCCGCCTTCGGCGTCTGCGCCGCGCTCGACCTCGAGTCTGCTTCGGCTTGTGACGTAGCGGTGGATGTCTCAGTGGTGCGCATGTGGTGTTCCTGACCTGAAGAGGGGTGTCGTACACCCTCATCAAAGACGCCCGGTCAGAGAACGGAGTTGGAGCTTCTTGTGGGTTTGCGGGGAACTTTCGCCCCGCATCCGGTCCAACGCAGCGCGTTCAGTCGGAACCTTCAGAGCCGCCACGACGACCTCGACGCCGAGGCACGCGGAGACTCGGAGGCAGCTCAGTCGCGATACTGCATGACGACGTCGCAGCGGGCGTCATCGACAGCGGTCGCGAATGTCGTCCCTACGCCGACTGACTCGCAGTCACGGCGCCGGCCAGCTCGCCGGGCGTGTAGTCGGCGTCGTCATAGAGGTTCGTGGCTGAATCGCCGGTGACCGTCCCGCCGAAGTAGACGTCGTACGACGCGCCGTCGACCAGATCGGGCGAGGAGAACACGATCACGCTGTACTCGTTCGCCGGTTCGAAGGTCACGATGTTGCCGCCGTCGGCGTCCTCGATGTGAAGTACGGTCCCTGCGCTCATCACCGAGCCGGTCGTCACGTACATCGACGGCTGGGTCGATCCGATGCCGATGCCCTCGGAGTTCCGGCCGTCGACGTTGGTTCCGATGAAGGTGCCACCGGTCAAGAGGAACGAACCACCGCTGTAGTCGACGGCGCTGTTGCGAGTATCCGTCGGGCCGCTCACGACCACCAGACCGCCCGTCATCTCCACGTGGCCGTTGGCATCGATACCGTCGCCCTGCTCGTCGAGGTCGCCCGTGATGGTGATCACGGTCGTACCGCCGTTGATGTAGATGTAGTGGTCGCCGACGGCCTCAGCCCCGCCGCCACCTCCACCGCGCCCTTGGGGTTGGGCGGTGTCCACCGCTGTTTCCGTCCCGGCGTCGGCGCTGGCCACGTTGAGTCCATCATCGTTGGCGGTGATGTCGATCGTGCCGTCGTTGATCGTGATGACCTCCGACTCGATGCCCTCGTATGCCTCGGTGATCGTGACCGATCCGCCGTTGATGGTGACCAGGTAGTCGCCGTGGATCCCGTCGTCGCCTGATGCGATCGTCAGGGTTCCGCCATCGATGGTGACCTCGTTGTTGGAGTGGATGGCGTCATCGACGGCAGTCATCCCGAGCACTCCACCGGTGACGAGGACCATCACGTCGCCCTGGAGCGCCCGACCGGTGCCGGACAGCACGCCCGCGTCGACGGCGAGTTGCCCATCGGTGACGATGACGTCGGTCTCGGCCTGCACGCCGTCGTCGCCTGCGGTGATGTTCACGACGCCGCCGTTGACCTGGACGTAGCCGCGATCCGCATCGTCGGCGTTGTCGGCCTTGATGCCGTCGCCACCGGCTTCGACCGTGATCGTTCCGCCATCGATGATGACGTAGTCCTTGCCGCGGATCGCGTCGTCCACTGCGACGACCGAGATGGTGCCGGATTCGATCGCGAGGCCGTCCTTGCTGGTGATGGCGTCGTTGTAGTTGGCCTCCACGGTGAGGTCGCCGTTGCCTGCGATCGTGAGGTCGGCCGTTGAGAACAGCGTGGCGTTGGGCTCGTCGGTCTCCGAATCGGCGAAGGTGTACGCGGCGCCGTCGGTGAGGTGGTTCGTCGAGCCGTCGGCCAGGATGACGACCGCGTCGTCGGCGTTCATCACCGCGATGGCTGCGCCGTCTGAGTTGGTGATGGCGACACCGTCGAGGATCAGCGTGACGTCGTCTTCGTCAGCGGCGTCGACGATGATCCCGCCGTCGGACAGGGTGCCGCTGAGCGAGTAGGTCCCTGCTGCGGTGATCGTCACGGTCGATCCGTCGACCGACACGTCTTCGGAGTCGGCCGTGGCCGATTCGCCGTCGAGGATCACGTCGACGACCTCTGATTCGTCGTACTCGAGATCGTCGCTGTCGAAGTGCGACTCCCGGTTCTCCGTGGGGGCGACCTCGGCGTCCGCCGATGCGGTCGTCGTGACGTCGATCGCCGAGTCATCCGGGGTCTCGACTGCTGCGGATGCACCGCTGGCGGATTCCGTCGAGTCGGTGTCGACACAACCTGCCAGCGTCAATGCGACAGCGACGATCGCCGCTCCGAAGATCTTGGGGTTGTGCAGCTTTCTCATCTCGGTCCTCTTTCAGGGGTCGCGTGGTCGTGATGAGAGGTGTACGCAGACAACTTGTGTGTTCTCCGAGAGTCCCGCGTGAAGTGCCTGTGTCGTGTGGGGGTTGGAGCTGATCGGGTCGCCGTCCTCTCGGCCAGTCCCGCACATCGTGTTCGAGGGCTTGGATTCCGCCGGCAAAGGGGGCACGATCAGGCGGTTCACCGAGCGCACGAACCCGCGCGTCTTCAAGCACATCGCGTTGCCGGCGCCGAACGAGCGCCAGAAATCACCGATGTACGTGCAGCGCTACATCAGCCATTTCCCAGCGGCAGGCACTCCTGAGCAGACAGAGCAGTTCCTCGAGATGGTCCCTGCGGTCGAGAAAGCGATGGTCGACTCGGGGACCATCCTGATCAAGTACTGGCTCAACGTCAGCGTGGACGAACAGGCTCGACGGCTCGAGGACCGCATCGACGACCCGCGCAAGACCTGGAAGTTGTCGCCGACCGACCTCAGGTCGTACAGCCATCGCTACGACTACTGCCGGGCGCGTGACAGGATGCTGGCCGCGACATCGAACGACAGTGCGCCCAGGTGGTATTCCAGCGCTCTCGCCCAGCTTCCCGACAGGGCCGATCCACGTGACTTGCTTGCCTGGATCCTCCGACGAAGGGGCCGTCCCACTCTCGAACCGTACTGACATCGCGGTGTGCGACGTCAGGCTCGAGGTTCCTCGATGAGTCGTCGCAGGACTGGTTCCATGTCGATGAATGGGTGGCTGCGAGGGTCGTGGTGACCGTCGGCGCGCAGGTTTGAGATCTCCACGAGGATGCGCAGCGAACCAAAGCGCGTGAACCAGGCCAGTCTGTCGGGATCGAGTCGGAAGTTCGTCTGGTCGCAATAGCTGTCGAGGAACTTTCGTCCGAGGTAGCGGCCTGCCCGAGTCATGATCGGTTTGAGCGCCGTGGGGGTCTCCAGCGGGGGGTGCGTGAGGAGAAGGTTCGTGAAGGCCAAGTCGTAGGCGGGGTCGGCCCGTTGGGCGGTGGTCCAATCGATCACGGTGTCACCCGCGGGACCCGTCAGCACGTTGAAGGGATGGAGGTCACCGTGACAGACCACCAGCCGATCAGCGTCCGGCAGGCTGGCGAAAAGATCGTTCGCGACCTCGACCAGTTCTGTCTGGTTGCTCGCGATCATTCGATCACGCATCTGGGTCAGGAAGTCCAGTACATCATTGCCGGTCCCGAGGGACTCGGCGAGAGGTCCCGCGTCGTAGGAATGGAGTGTTGCCGCACAGCGGGCCAGCGTGCTCGGAATGCTCCGGGCGAGGCCGGGAAGGCGGGCGAGAGCGGACGGGCCCGAGAGACCTGCGAGCAACGGTTTGGCTTCGACGTGATCCATCAGCATCCAGGCACGGTTCAAGTACTCCCCGGGCGGGCCCGAGAGTCGGACGGCCGGGGTCGCGAATCCGGCGTCGGCGAGGTGGGTCTGCACGGCGATCTCCCGTGGAGCGCTGTGGGCGTCGGGGAACACGCGACCCACGAGTGCGCCGGCGAGTTCGTCGTCGCCCGCTACCTCGACGAGCCACATCTGGTTGGAGAAGCCGCCGACGAGTGGCTCGGCCGGAGTCGCCCACTCGATTCGATCATTGCCGCGTCGCTCCCGAATCGCATCGAGAAGCTGTTGCGATGTGGCACCAAGCACACCGCAGTATCCCAGCAAGCAACTTGGGATACGACCGAGCCCCTTCAGCACGGCGGTGGCCGATCAGAACGCCACCGACAATGCGCCACATATCATGCGAAGTCGGTCACCTGTTGGGCTGGAGGTGCGCGGTGGATGTGGTTGGCTCGCCGTCCGCGAGCGGCGGCGACGTAGAGCTGTCGGTTGTTGGTGCGGTCGTTGAGGATCACATGGGCTTGGTCCACCGTCGCCCCCTGGTCCCGATGGATGGTGGAGGCGTAGTTGAAAGTGACGTTGCCGCCTGCGACGCAGTCGCAACACACCTGGTAGATCGGTGGGCGCAGAGGGACTCGAACCCCCGACATCTTCCTTGTAAGGGAAGCGCTCTAGCCAACTGAGCTATGCGCCCGAAGCGTCAGAGGTTACCTCCGGGCGCGAGCGCTGGTACCGAACCAACTGCCGAGATCGGCGACGAAGCCGAACGCGACGACGATCCAGCCGAAGCCGCTGATCGGGTCGCCCCACGCGTTCATCGTCGAGTACGCCACCGTGGTGTACGGAAGGAACAGCCAACCGGTGAGGCCGATCCAGAAGCTGTCGAACGCTTGGTCGTTCCAGTCCGTGAAGATCTCGATGAGGATCAGCGCGAACCGCGGAAACACCGCCCCGAGGAGCAACACCAGACAACCGCACATCAGCCGGTCACGCTACACGGTCACGCTGTTGGCGCACGGCTCGCCTGCCAGCACCGCGCCGACATTCGCCAGCGTGGTCTCGGCGATCGCGGCGAGCGCTTCGTGGGTGAGGAACGCCTGGTGCGCGGTGATCAGCACGTTGGGGTAGGTCAGCAAGCGAGCAAAGTTGTCGTCGTCGAGGATCTCGTCGCTGCGATCCTCGAAGAACAGATCGCCCTCCTCCTCGTACACGTCGAGAGCGAGCGACCCGATGTGCCCAGCCTTGAGCGCATCGAGCACCGCTGCGGTGTCGATCAGCGCTCCCCTGCCGGTGTTGACGAGCATGGCACCCCGCTTCATCTTGGCGATCGACATCGCATCGATCAGGTGGTGCGTGTGCTCGTTGAGCGGGCAGTTCAGCGTCACGATGTCCCCGACCGCCAGGGCGTCATCGAGCCCGACGTAGGTGACTCCCAGGTCGACGAGGCCCTGATCGACGACCGGATCGAACGCGACCACCTCACAGCGCAGATGCCACAACAGACGCGCCACGATGGCGCCGATCTGGCCCGTGCCGACCACGGCGGCGGTCTTGCCCGCCATGTCGAATCCGACCAACCCATCGAGCGAGAAGTTGCGATCGCGCACCCGGTTGTGCGCCCGGTGGATCTTTCGGTTCAGCGTGAGCATCAGCGCCAGCGTGTGTTCGGCGACCGCGTTCGGCGAGTACGACGGCACCCGCACGACCATCAGCCCGAGACGTGCCGCGGCTTCGAGATCCACGTTGTTGAAACCGGCGCACCGCAACGCGACACAGGTGGCGCCCGACGCAGCGAGCATCTCGAGGACAGGTGCGGACACGTCGTCGTTGACGAACACACACACGACGTCGGCGTCGACCGCGTAGGCGGCTGTCCACCGGTCCAATCGCGCCTCGTGGTATCGGATCTCCAGCCGATGGTCGCCGGCGTTGGCCGCTTCGAAGGAGCGCCGGTCGTACGGCTTGGCCGAGAACACCGCCATCGTCGTCATGCTTCGATCCTTACCTCGTCACCGTTCCAGCGCAATCGTGGACCCATCGTCCGATCGTTGTTCATCAGGGCGAAACAAGGCCGGAACACGCCACCCGTAGGTTCGCCGTCATGGCATTCCACACCACTGTCACCACCGCGAACATCCATCGTCCACCCATGAAGGCGACCCCGGTGAAGGCGACACCGACCAAGCTCACCCCGCCCCGCCGGACACCGATCAAACCCGCTCGAACGTGAGTTGACGCGCTCCGAATCCCGCCGTCGGGCGATCGTGCGCGAGGATCGCGCACGTCCGAGGGAGAGATCATGAGCAACCACGTCACATCGCCGGAAACGGTCGGCATGAGCAGCAGTCGGCTGGCGCGCGTCGCGCCCGTGATGGAGTCGTACGTCACCGACCGCGGCGTGGCCGGGATCAGCACGATGGTGGCCCGGCACGGGGAGGTCGTCCACGACGAGCAGTTCGGATTCCAGGACAAGGAAACCCAGACCCCGATGGCGTCCGACACGATCTTCCGGATCTACTCGATGACCAAGCCCATCGTGTCGACAGCGCTGATGCTGCTGCACGAGGAGGGGCTGTTCCAGCTCGAACACCCGGTCGCGCAGTATCTCCCGGTGTTCGGCGCCACGAAAGTGATGGCTGACGACGGCACCCTGGTCGACCAGGCGCGACCGATGCAGATCCGCGATGTCCTGAGCCACACGAGCGGGCTCACCTACGACTTCATGGCCGACAATCCCGTCGCCCAGCTGTACCGCGACGCCCGGATCATGAACGACTCGACCCGGCCGCTCGAGGCGTTGATCGACGAACTGGCGACGCTCCCCCTCGCCTTTCAACCGGGTGCCCGCTGGCACTACAGCGTCGGGATCGATGTCGCCGCCCGCCTGGTCGAAGTGCTCTCGGGCCAGCCGCTCGGAGCCTTCCTCCAGCGCCGACTGTTCGACCCGTTGGGAATGCAGGACACCGGGTTCGGCGTCGCCGACGACCAGCTCGATCGCGTGTCGGCCATGTACGGCCTGCCCGACCTCGTCGGCGAGAACTACTCGGCGATCCAGTTGGTCGAGGCGGCGTTGAGCGGATTCAACGAACGCATCGACGTGTCGGTCACCTATCCCACGAGCACGCCCGACGTGTTCCAGCGCGGCGGCCTCGGACTGTTCTCGACCGCTGCCGACTACATGAAGTTCGCGCAGATGCTCGCCAACGGTGGGCGCGTCGACCGCACCGACAACGGCGAGCGCCTCATCGGCCGCAAGACGCTGGAGTTGATGCACAGCAATCACGTTCCAGCCGAGCTTCTCCCCTACGAACTGCTGGGGATGCCCTCCCCCGGCATGGGCTTCGGCCTCGGGTCGAGAGTGATGCTCGACGTCGCGCAGACCGCCGGACCGGGCTCGATCGGCGAATTCGGCTGGGCGGGCGCCGCCAAGACCTACTTCTGGGTCGACCCGGCCGAAGACCTCATCGGGGTGTTCATGTCGCAGTACATGACCGGCAT
The DNA here is from genome assembly GCA_963774765.1 of Ilumatobacteraceae bacterium. Taxonomy (GTDB): domain Bacteria; phylum Actinomycetota; class Acidimicrobiia; order Acidimicrobiales; family Ilumatobacteraceae; genus Sva-07. Next base: position 55,074 of record CAVZGP010000009.1, on the reverse strand, counting down.
GCTCCTGCCCGATCGCGACCTGAGGTCGCTCGTGTATCAGGCGATCGACGACTGATCGACCGCTTCGGCGATCCGATCGATGATCTCGTCGAGGATCCCCTCGGACGTCGCGACGTTGATCCGAGCGAACCCGGCGCCGTTCGGACCGAACTTCGGCCCGCTCGACAGCGCGACCCCGAACCGTTCGAGCAGCACCTCGGCGGGATCGTCGCCGAGACCGGATCGACGGAAATCGAGCCAACCGAGGTATGTCGCATCGGGAGCGTCGAAGCGGACCAGTGGGACATCCGCGGCGAGACGACGGGTCAGCTGATCTCGTCGAGCGGTCGTCGTTCGTTGGACAGCGCCGAGCCAGTCGTCGCACTCGGTCCAGGCCGCGATCGTCGCGACGATGCCGAGCGAGCTCGGTGACCCATGGAGGTGTCCGGGCATGGTCGCGAGCACGTCGATGAGCGGAGCATGGTCGATGTGCGCAACCGCCGTGCGCAGGCCGGCCAGGTTGAACGTCTTGCTGGCCGAGCCGAGCGTGAGCAGGCGCCCGCGGAAGCGTTCATCGACGGTCGCGAGTGGGCGGTGGACCGAGCCGGGGTGGACCAACTCACCCCAGATCTCATCGCTGATCACCAGCAGGTCATGGCGCTCGGCAATCGCTGCGACGGCAGCCACCTCTTCGTCGTCGAACACCCGCCCGGTCGGGTTGTGCGGGTTGCAGAACAGGATCACCCGGGTGGTGTCATCGATCGCCGCGGCGAGCCGGTCCGCGTCGATCCGCCAACCGTCGGGTTCGAGCGGCACGTCGACTCGGCGCCGTGCACTGTCGGCGATCGCATCGAGGAACGGGTAGTAGATCGGCGTGAAGACGACGACGCCGTCGCCCGGCTCCGTCGTGTTCCACAACGCCACCTCGAGTGCATGGAGCGCGCTGGTGAAGGGACGGATCCGCTCGATGTCCGGACGCCAGCCGTGGTGACGTTCCTGCCAGTTCGCGTAGTGCTCGGCGAGTTCACCGGCGAATGGTCCGTACCCGAGGTCGCCCCGGTCGAGGTGACCACGCAGCGCATCGAGCACCGCCGAGGGCGGGTCGAAGTCCATGTCGGCCACCCATGCCGGCACGACATCAGGCCCGAATCTGTCCCACTTCACGCCGACCCGAGCACGACATCGCGCTTCGTCCACGCTCAGCAGATCATCGCGGTCGGTCACGCCCCCACGGTAGTGAAATACGATTCGCCGAATGACCACGAACGCCGACATCGACCGATACATCGAACGATCCACCACCTGGCCGACAGAGATGTCGGCGCTGCGTCCGATCCTCACCAACTGTGGGCTCGACGAAGCGATCAAATGGGGTAAGCCGTGCTACTCGCACGACGGCCGCAACATCCTGATCCTGCAGGAGATGAAGAACTTCCTGGCCGTGATGTTCTTCAAAGGCGCATTGCTCGAGGACCCCGATGAGGTGCTCGAGGACCAGGGCCCGAACTCCCGCTCGGCCCGCCGAATCTGCATCACGTCCGTCGATGACGTGGCGCGGCTCGCCGACACCGTCGCCGCCTACGTCGTCGAGGCGATCGACATCGAGGACTCGGGACGCCAGGTCGAGCCCCCTCCAGCGTTGGTCCTGGTCGAGGAGCTACAACGCGCCTCGACGCCGACCCGGAACTCGAGGCGGCGTTCGAGGGGCTCACACCAGGTCGCCAGCGTGAATACCACCTCCACATCTCCAGTGCAAAGCAGGCCGCGACCCGGGCGAAACGCGCCGACTCGTGCGTTCCGAAGATCCTCGACGGCAAAGGATTCAGGGATCGTTGAGTCTCGAACATTTGTTGTTGATCGATTGCACTTCTCGTACTGGTGTGCTATCCTGCTTCCATGTCGAAGGGGATCGACGACCTGGCCGGAGCGATCGATTCACTTCTCGACGTCGATCTGTCCGGGCTCACCGACGACGAACTCCACGAGCTGGTCACCACCGTCCAGAGGCAACGCCATCGGCTTGCTGCCGTCGCTGCGACTGCGATCTCTGCCTGGGACCGGCGCATGGTGTGGGCCGACAACGGTGCCAGGTCGGCGGCCGCTCGACTCGCCAATGAGACCTCGGCGTCGACGTCGTCGACGGGCACCGAGGTACGCCGCGCCCGACAGCTCCGCTCGATGCCGGCCACCGTTGCGGCACTGGCATCCGGCGACCTCTCCCCCGATCACGCCGACCTGCTCGCCAAGGCGAACCGTCCGTGGCGCAACGCCAGCTTCGCCGACCACGAGGAGACCCTGGTCGAGCAGTGCAAGGTTCTTCGCTTCTTCGACGCTCGCAAGATGGTCGACTACTGGTGCACTCGCGCCGACGCCGATGCCTCCGAGGACCGAGGCGAACGTCAGCGCAACGCTGCACACCTCGACGTGGCGTCCACGCTCGACGGCACCGTCGTGGTCAACGGCCTGCTCGACCCGATCGGCGGCTCGATCGTCAGCGACGAACTCATCCGACTCGAGCGCGAGCTGTACCTGGTCGACCAACGTGATGGTGCCACCCGCACCGCGTCGCAGCGGCGGGCCGCCGCACTCGTCGTGATGGCGACGCGGTCGGCGGCCGCACCAGCCGGCGGGCGACGCCCGAAGCCATTGTTCACGGTGCTCCTCGGCGACGAGACGTTGTCGAATCTGTGCGAGCTCGCGAACGGCACCGTCGTTGCACCCGGCCACCTCGTCCGCTGGATCGGCGACGCCGACCTCGAGACCGTGCTGTTCGACGGCGCGTCCACGGTGATCTCCGTCTCGCATCGGCGCAGCTTCACCGGGGCCCTTCGCCGAGCCGTCGAGGTTCGCGACCGGCGCTGTCAGCACAAGAGCGGCTGCGACGTGCCCGCCGATCAATGCGACGTCGACCACATCGTGCCCTACGCCGCCGATGGGCCAACGAGCCAGTTCAACGGCAAGCTCGAATGCCCGCCGCACAACCGCGACAGCGACCGCCACGACCACGGTGGCACGCCCCGCCCGAGCCGACCCGTCGACCGACTCGACGAGATCCGGTGTCGACTTCGTTGGAAGTTCCTCCGTGAGGAGCCCGACGACGAGTGGATACTGCTCGACACCATCGCCGAGGACTGACCTGTTCTCGTGAACTGGTGCGCGAAGAGTTCCGCAACGAGTTCACGAGAAGGAGCTCAGCGCATCGACTCCTCGCGGATCCGCTTCTTGCTGGCTGCCCAGCTGCAGATCGGGCACGTCGCCAGGTCGTGGCGGCGGGCGGGGCAGTACTCGCGGCCGAAGAAGATGATCTGGAGGTGGCGATCGTTCCAGGTCTCGATCGGAAAAACCGCTTTGAGGTCGGCTTCGGTCCGCTCGACGGTCGTGCCGTTCGACAGGCCCCAGCGTTCGGCGAGGCGGTGGACATGGGTGTCGACGGCGAACGCCGGCACTCCGAACGCCTGAGCCATCACCACACTGGCTGTCTTGTGGCCGATTCCGGGCAGCGACTCGAGGAATCCCCAGTCCGCAATGACCTCGCCACCGGCGTCGACGATCTTGTTCGCCGCGAGCCACAGGTTCTTGGCCTTCGTGGGAGCCAGGCCGACCTCACGGATGTAGCCGAGGATCTCGTCGGGGTCCATCACCGCCATCTGCTCAGGAGTACCCGCCACCTCGAACAACGCCGGGGTGATCTGATTCACCTTCTTGTCGGTGGTCTGCGCCGACAGCGCCACCGCCACGAGCAGCGTGTACGCGTCGGTGTGATCCAGCGGGATCGGGGTCTCAGGATACAACTCGTCGAGGATCTCGCCGATCCGGTCCGCCTTCTCCGCCCGTTTCATGTCGGCACGTTACGAGATCGTGATCCGACCGAACAAGAAGTTCGACTTCCGAATCGGCCAGCCGTCTCGGGCTCGCTCCGAGCACTTCTGTGCGGATCAGACATCTCGGATTCGGGGACCTATTCCGCAGAGAATGGCGGACGATCGCCAGCGGCGGGCGCTCAGCTGCGCCCGCGATGCTCGAGCAGGTGGTCGAGCAGCGACCGGCTCGTTGCCGCGACCGGCGTGCGCCTCGCCACGTGGTCGAGCGCGACGAGGTCCCGTCCGACCGCGTCCACGACCACTCCCCCGGCTTCGCCAACCACCAACACCGCCCCGAGGTAATCCCACACTCCGTGCGCGTCGGGGCTCATGTCGACGAAGCCGTCGAACGATCCGCTCGCCACCGCACAGATGTCCAGTGCCGACGCACCCATCGCCCGGAACTGCCGCCAGCCGTAGTGATGATCGGCCAGTCCGCTGATGGCGATCACCGCGTCGTCGAGCCGCACCACAGGACCGACGCTGATCGACTGGCCGTCGAGCATCGCGCCACCGCCGAGCACGGCGCTGTAGCGCGCTCCGGTCGCCAGGTTCGCCACCATCGCGACGGTCGGCGTGCCGTCGACCACCAGACACAGCGATGTTGCGCACCAGGGCAGGCCGAGGCTGGCGTTGGTCGACCCGTCGAGCGGATCGACGACGACCGTGCCGAGCACCGACGACCCGTCGCCAGGATGCTGGAGTCCGCTCTCCTCCGACAGCACCGAGTAGCCGGCGTCGAGCAGTGGCGCCACGCACACATCGTCGACGTCGAGGTCGACGAGATACTGACCGGGCCGGCGACCCGACTCACCCCACTCGGTCGTCGCACGGAGCACGGCGGCGGTGGCATCACAGATCGTTCCGAACAGATCGAGGGCGAGCTCGGCTTCACCAGGAGAGACCATCGCCGCCGACGGTAGTGCTCGATCGTCCACGAACTGCCCCTCCAAGCTCGCACTCCCACGCACTGCGGCTGTCGTCAGCGTGCAACTGTTGCCGCGGCTGCTCTCCACCGTGGACGACGCCGACGCTCGTCATCTCGCGGATCTCCGCTCGGCCGATTTGTACCGTCATCGAGGCCGAACTCGCCGCCCGATCCTGAGACTGCCCATGTCATCCTCGGCCGAAGTCGGTGGGTGGCCGCATCGCCAACGGCGGTAGTGTCCGAAGTTCATGGCAGTGATCGACGTAGCTGGGTTCGTCGCCGACGTGAAGAGTCAGGCGATCGACCACGGATTTCACGTACACGACGAACGTCACTTCGTGGAGACCTACTCGCTCCGCCAGCTCTGGGAGGTCGACCTCCACCCCGAGGAGGCCTGCGCCGGCCCGATCGATCTGCACTTGTCGCTCGACGTCGACCCTCGGGCCATGCTCGGCTTCGAAGACGAGGTGATGAAACTCGACGAGATCGACGACCCACCGCCGACCGGCTTCACATTCCCGCTCATCTTCACCTGGACGTTGCCACCGCTGCCCGAGCCACCCGACCTGCTCGTGCTCGCCACCGACCTGGCCGGAATCGGCGGCATCGATCTCCCCGTCGAGGTGTCGGCGATCGACTCGTTCCCCAGCGTCACCGATGCGCCCGAGCGCAGCTTGTCCATCGTGGCCAAGATGACCGTCGACCTCGCCGACGTCTACATGAACGTCGACGATGCGATCGAAGCTGCGCTCGATCGGTGCAAACATGTCAGTCTGTACCTGCTCGAGGGCGCACCGAAGTGGCTCGACGAGTTCTGATCGATCCGCCGGATCACACTGTCCACGACCTCACGGGAGCGCCATGCGAGTTCACGAATTGATCGACATCCTCAGCGACCAGCCGGCTGACGCCGAGGTCGAACTCGCGGTGATCGCACCTGTCGAGGACGGTTCCGACGACATCACGGTCGATCGCTACTTCGTCGACGGCGTGCTGCCCTGGGAGGACGACGAAGACGACGAGGAAAGCGACGGCGAACTCACGATCTGGCTCGTCGGCGGAGAAGAGGCCGACGTCAACGCCTTTCTCGACGCCATCGAACAGCCAGACGCCTGACCGACTCGGCGAGCGACTGCTACGTGCCGTCCCACCGATCGAGTGCGGCGTGCGCACCCGACTGCGCACTTCGGACGTCGCCTGACGACGACGAGACCGACGAACTCGGATGTCACGCTGTTGCCGCTCCGTCTCAGCGACGCCACCTCATCACCGACGCCAGCTCGATCGTGTCGATCAGGCGTCGGTGATGTCGCGACCGTGGACGGTGAGCGCCCAGATCACGGCGACGGCGAGGAAGATCATCACGATCGACCAGACCGGGTAGTACGGCAGCCACAGGAAGTTGGCGACGGCGGCCACACCGGCGGCGATGACACCGACCGTGCGAGCAAGCACATTGCCGCTGAGGATCCCGACGCCCGACAGGAACAGCACCACACCGAGCAACATGTGGATCCAACCCCACGTGGTCACGTCGAACTCGAACACCCACTTGGCCGAAACGACGTAGAAGTCGTCCTCGACGACCGCTACGAGTCCGGCGACGAACTGGAAGATGCCCGCCATCAGCAGGAGCACGGATGCGAACATGGCATATCCGACCGCCCACGAACTGTGCGTCGGGTTGGAACCGGAAACGTTGGGCTCTGACATTGTCTGCCTCCTCATGGCAAGCGCGCCCTGTGTGGGCGCTTCATCATTCTGTCTCAATGATCGACCCGCCACGGGGATACGCCATCACCTTCGATGGGTGATTCTGACCGTTGTCACCGACTCGGCGCGCGGTCACAGGATCCCGAGCTGAGCCGCACGCTCCACGGCGTGGTCGCGACCGTCGGCGTCGAGCTTGACGTAGATGTGTCGGACGTGGGTCTTCAGCGTGTTGACCGAGACGTAGAGAAGCGCGGCCATCTCGGCGTTGGTCAGCCGGGTCGGAAGCAGCGTGAGGACCTCGCGCTCGCGGTCGGTGAGGGGGTCGATCAACTGTTCGTGCGAAGCCCCTCTCCCCTGCGCGACGTGTGCCCCGGCGACGATCGACCGGGCGAAGGGTTGACCGGCGAGCGTGGCGTCGGACTTGAGCAGGCTCACGGCCGCCGGCACCGCCAGGAACGGAGAGCGCAGCGCCCCCGGCTCCGCGCGCAGCACCGCGTCGTGAAGTACCGAGAGCGCCCCGCGCCGTTTGCCCTCAGCGGCCAGCAGAGCCCCATGTCGCACCAGCAGACCGAGACGGGCCCGGCGATCGTTGTCGACCGGCGACCACGAATCGAGGATCGCCCTCGCACCGATGAGATCGCCACACGCCAGGGCGAGGTCGAAGCGGGCGCTCTCACTCACTGGGGCAACACCGACCAGCAGGTCGCCGGCAGCGAGGAGATTTCCTGTCGCGATGCGCAGCCGGATCCGCAGATCACGCTCAGCGTTGACGATGACCGGCGGCCCGAGAGCAGGCGGCGGCGTCGCATCGAGTACGGCGAGCGCCCGGGTTGGGCCGTCGGCCAGCGTGACTCGGACCGCGTCGAGCCACCGGTGCGTGGCGCGCAGCGCCGCCCGATTCGACTGTTCGACGGCAACGTCGGCGATGCGCAAGTGCTCTGCTGCTGTCGTCAGGTCGAGACGATCGAGTGCCACCAGAACGAGAGCGTGTCGGGCGTACGCAACACCGATGTGGTGATCGAGAGAGCTCTGCTCGGCGAGGTCGAGTGCCTTGGATGCCAGCGATTCGGCGACGTCCACATCGCCGATCCAGGCACGGGTCAGACCGAGCATCCCCAACGCGTAGAACTTCCACACCGGATACTGCATGGCGTCGAGGGCGAGAACCGCTTCCAGCCGGTCGATCGCTGTGGTCAGGTCGCCACGATGGAAGGCCGCTACGCCCGGCATGAAGTGAACGAACATGTCGAGCGCCGAGCGACCCTCCACTCCGATCAGGGCAGCCAGGTCGTCCCCGGCGATCTCCAGGCAACGTCCGGCCGCGCAAGCAGCGCGGTCGATCTCATCGGGTGGCAGATCATCGAGTCCGAGCAGGCCGTAGAGCGCGTGCGCCGTCGCTTCCTCTCCGGCGGACATCGCGCCCCGACTTCGTATGCGCCAATACGTCGCCGCTGCCGACACTGAGTCCAGCGCCGCGATCTCTGCCGCGAGGAGCTGGACACCGAGTCCAGGCGACGGATGCTGACTCATCGACTCCGCCGCCCGCAACCAGCGCACCAGGGTGGCAGATTCGTTGCGCTCGTAGATCGGCCTGCCCCGAGCGACCACCAGGTGCTGCACACACTCGGAGTCCCGCAATTCGAGGTACTGGTCGACTGCTGCGGCGACGTCACCGCGAGCGGCCAGGTACTCCGCTGCCCGACGACGAAGGGCGCCCTCGAGGGCTGGCTCGTCGAGTCGCATGATGTTGCCGATGAGGTCGGCGAACAGCCGGTGATAGCGGGCTCGACGGCCGTGCGCGCTGCCCGGCACGACAAAGATCAGTTCCTGTTCGAGGCGGACCAGCATCTCTTCGATCTCGGACGGGCCCATGTCGTCGACGACGGCACCGCAGAGCTCGACCGACAGCCACGGAAGCACGCTCGTGGCCATCAGGAAGCGACGCGTGCGGTCGTCGAGGGTGTCGAGCACCTCGCGGGTCAAGTACTGCGCGACGAGCACGTCGCTTCCGTCGAAGTCCTCGACGAAGCGAGTGACGTCGGGGGCGTGACGGATCGAGAGCGCCGCCAGTTGGGTTCCCACCGCCCAACCGTCGGTGCGGCGCTGGAGCTTCGCGGCGACCGATTCGTCGAGCTCGACCCCCGATACCGACTCCACGAGCGCGCGGGTCTCGGTGAGGTCGAACGCGAGATCTCCCCCGCGGATCTCGACGAGTCGACCCTCGAGCCGGAGCCGGTGGAGGGTGAGCGGTGGGTCGTACCTCGCCGACACGAGCATCCGGACGTTGTCGGGGATCCGCCGAATGATGTCGTCGAGCAACGCCAGCGCCGACCCCGTCGTGAGCAAGTGGGCATCATCGACGATGATCACGAGGTCGGTGTCGAGCTCCTCGAGGGCGACCACGAACCGAGCGGTGAACACCCGACCTGCTGCTCCACCACCGCTGGCGTCGAGGTCGGAGAACTGCTCGGCGAACCCATCGACCACCGGAACGATCGCGGCGACGAGCAACCGGGCGAGCACCGTGGGGTCGGTGCACCTGTCGTCAACCGCGATCCACACACATGTCAGGTCGGGTCGTGTGTGAGTCCAGTCCGCGAGCAGCGTGGTCTTGCCGGAACCAGCGCCGGCGACAACGGTGCCGACACCGCCGAGCGGCACCTGGTCGAGACTCGTCAGGAGACGTCGGCGATGCACCCTCGAAGTGATGGGCGATCGGGAGATCGTTCCCGTTCCTGTTGGATCTCCGCCCACTTCGGGCAGCCTACCGAGGGCCGCTCGATGTCCATCGGATGCCGTGGAGCCGGCAATCGATGGCCGTTCACGGGTCGCTGAGGCGATGCAATTCGAGCACTTCCAAGTGGAGATCGTGGAGTCGGTGGAGCGCTGCATGCAGGGCGGCCTGGTCCACGACGTTGCCGACGAGATGGACGCGCCGGCCGCGGATCTGCGTGACCTCGAACTCGGGCAGTGCCGATTCGAGCATCGAACCCTGGCCGCCTCGCACCACGATCTCGTAGCCACTCCCGTCGCCTGCCGCCTGCGGCGGTGCCGCTGGGGCCGCTCGGGCCCACCAGTGGTGGTCGGGACGGAACGCCGGCACCGCCGGGCCCGCCGTGTCGGTGTCGATCCGATAGAGCGAGCCGGCGTTCGGATCGGCGGCTCGCTGGACGTCGTCGCACCCCTCGGCTGCCGTCGTCACGTAGAGGGATCGAAGCGAGCGACCACCGAAGGCGCACGAGGTCACCTGCGCCGCGGGGACACGGACGGTCTCGATCGGCGTTCCGTCGGAGCGGTGGTGGCGGATCGCGTGGCCGCCGAACATGGCGATCCAGAGGTCTCCGCGCCCGTCGACGACAATGCCATCGGGAGCGCCCTCGTCACCCTCGAACGACAGCAGGATGCGTCGAGCGTCAAGCGTGCCCGTGTCGACATCGAAGCGGAACGAGTAGACGCGCCGCGAACCGCTGTCGACGAGGTACATGGTGGCGCCGTCAGGGCTCCACGCGATGCCGCCCGGCATGATGAGCGCGTCCAGGACGACCTCGACGTCTCCGTCGCAGTCCATTCGATGGAGCCCACCGATCGGTGTCACCTTGTCGTCGGGGGCCGATCCCACCCAGAGCCGACCGCGTTGGTCACACGCCGCGTCGTGCAGACGGGCGCCAGGCGGAGCGACCGACACGAGTTCCAGCGTCGAGCCATCTGATCGAAGCAGGTGGATGCTGCGGTCGAGTGCGAGCAGCCAGTCGTCGTGTCCGGCCACGGGGGTCACGGAGCCTGGCCGACCCGACAGGTGGTAGGTGCACAGCAGGTGTAGCCGACCGCCGCGGCCGATGCGGGCTCGGTGGGCCAGGCCCGCCTCGCTGTCGACCCAGACGAGTTCGTTGCGTCGAGAATCCCAGCGCATGCCCCGACCGGCACGCGCCCGAACCGGCTCGCCGGCAACAGCAACGACGTCGGCTACCACCATCGGTGTCCATCGTGGGTGCCGAACGGTCATCGAACGTCATCCGTGCAGGATGATCCGCCGAGGACCGTGGAGGCACATACTTGCCAGCGACCAGAGGAGGTTCCATGGAACGCATCACGACTGTTGCCACTGACAAGATCGAGTTGACCGTCCCCGAGACCGTCGACGAGACACGGGCCGCGACGAGCGCGGAGATGGGGCGTACCGCTCGAGGTGCTGTTCCGAGGTCGTCACACGGTGACTGGGCACCCGCTGCCGACCGGCGCGACCCGATCGCCGTGCTCGAAGCCCAGAACGAGACCCGGCTGCAGTTCCTGGTGCCCGTCCGGCACGCCCGCATGAGCGTGTCACCCTTCACGTTCTATCGAGGTGCGGCGGGCATCATGGCCGGCGATCTGGCCACGACACCCAACAGCGCGATGACCGTCCAACTCGGCGGTGACGCACACCTGTCGAACTTCGGCGCCTATGCGTCGCCCGGCCGAGCCCTCGTGTTCGACGCCAACGACTTCGACGAAACCCTGCGCGGGCCGTGGGAGTGGGACCTCAAGCGGCTCGCTGCCAGCCTGTTCATCGCGTCGCAGCATCTCGGCTTCCGCCGAGCCGATGTGGCAGCGGTCACCGCACGGGTGACGCGGGCGTATCGCGACGCGATGGTCGATTTCGCTGGGCGCGGCTACCTCGACGTCTGGAATCAGACCGTGACCATCGAGGACCTGCGGACCGCAACCGGGCTGAGCCAGGAGGAGTGGGGCCTCCGGCTCGATCGGTTCGAGAAGCGCGCCCGCAGCAAGGACAGCCGCCAGGCCGTCGGCAAGCTGACCGAGGTCGTCGACGGACGTCGCCAGATCGCGACGCAACCACCGGTGCTGTTCCCCTTCCGGGCCCTTCCATCGGACTTCGACGCTGCTGCGGTCGAGCAGGCATCTCACCTGGCGCTCGAGCAGTACAAGGCCACGCTGCACGATGCCCCACGCTTCTTGCTCGATCGCTACACGGTGATCGACGTCGGCGTGAAAGTCGTGGGCGTCGGCAGCGTCGGCACGCGGTGCTTCATCTACCTGCTGGAGGGCCGAGATCCGGACGACATGTTCTTCCTGCAGGTGAAGGAGGCCCAGCGTTCGGTGCTCGAGGAGTTCCTCGAGCCGAGCCCGTACGACAACGCCGGCCGCCGCGTCGTCGAGGGCCAACGTCTCGCGCAGGCCCAATCGGACATCTTCCTCGGTTGGACGGAAGGACCGATCGAACGGCGCCACTTCTACGTGCGCCAGCTACGCGACTGGAAGGGCTCGGTCGAGATCGAAGGCGCGAGCCCCAATCAGTTGACGTTCTACGCCGATCTGTGCGGCAGGACCCTGGCACGGGGCCATGCCCGCTCCGGCGATTCGGCCGCCATCGCCGCGTACATCGGCAGCGGCAAGGCGTTCGAGAAGGCGATCGGCGCGTTCAGCGAGTCGTATGCCGCCCAGAACCTGACCGACTTCGAGCAGTTCGAGGCCGCCATTGCCTCCGGCAGGCTCGAGAGCGCGCCGATGGCAATGGACTGACCTGCTCAGGCGAGCAGCTTGGCCTTCTGAGCAGCGAACTCCTCGTCGGTGAGCACACCCTGGTCACGAAGTGCGGCGAGCTTCACGAGCTCGTCGGCGCCACCGGAGGTGCTGGCCGTCTGGCGGACGTAGTCCTGGAAGTCGGCTTCGCGCCGTTGCGCTGCGGCCACGTCGCGCTCGCCCATGGCCTTGCCGTAGACGATGACGTAGATGAAGACGCCGAGGAAGGGCACCAGGATCACGAAGATCGACCAGAGCGCCTTGGCCCAGCCGCCCATCTCGTGGCTCCGGAAGATGTCGGCGAAGACCCGGAAGAGCAGCCACAGCCAGGCGAAGAACAGGAAGAAGATCATCATGGTCCAGAACAGACCGAGTAGTGGGTAGTCGTATGCGAGCATCGTCGCCTCCTTGGGATTGGTTGATTCGTTGTGCACCAGGCTTCGCTCACATCGATGTCGAGCTGCTTGGTGCAGCATCCGCACGATACGTGGCCCCACGCAGCGATGCGGGGATTCGCGAGGCAGGTGGTACGAATCATCCGGCGGGGATGACGTCGGCGGATGGTGAAGCCAGGACGTACGTCCAACTGAGGCATCGAAACGTTTCTCAGGTCGTTCACGTTCGGGTACGTGCGCCAACTCGATGCGGTCGCATCCAGGTTGGCCAACGCCTGGGCTGCGGGTGCCGGGCCCGGCAGCTCGGACCTGGTCATCGCGTGGGATCAACCGGTTCATCGACGAACTCGCCGGCATCCTCACCCGTGCCAAAGCAACCGGGACGATGACGGTGCGCGCCGATTCAGGGTTCTGGTCATGGCAACTGCTACGCACCCTCGACCGGCATCGCATGTCGTGGTCGATCACTGTCACCAACAACGCCAAGGTCCAAACCGCTATGGCGACGATTGGCGAGGACGCCTGGGTCGATATCGACTACACGCTCGGCGGGTTCGCCCAAGTCGCCGAGACCACCTACGTCGGCGGCGGACAACGCAAGAAGGACCGTCGAATCGTGCGCCTGGTGGTGCGCCGCACCCGCCTCGCCAACCAGCCCCAACAATCACTGTTCCCCACATGGCGACATCACAGCTTCATCACGACCCGCGCCGATCTGAACACTGTTGAAGCCGACCAGTTCCACCGTCAATACGCAGTTGTCGAGTTGGCGATCCGCGACCTCAAAGACGGCGGCGCCGAGCACATCCCCTCCGGGCACTACGCAGCGAACGCTGCCTGGTTCGCCTGCGCGGTCATGGCCCACAACCTCAACCGTTGGGCCCTCATGCTCGGCGACGTCGCACCCGTCAACAACCGCACCCTGCGCGTCCACATCATCGCCGTCCCCGCGGTCGCGGTGAACCTATCGCGCCGTCACACACTGCGCTTGCCGACCAACTGGCCCTGGCGCGACGACTTCACCACCATGCTGAAAAACCCTCGCTCACTTCCCGGCCCCGCCGGCTGACACCAGCATCGCGGTCCGACGCGCCGCAGACCCGACCCAGCGTCACGAACCCCACCCCAACCCACCGAAACCTGGCTCAACACGCCCCAAAACGGGAGCCGCCACCACACCAGCCACGATCCCGAGTCGAGCACGACACCAGACCCATCAAAGACTTCACGCAGTGGATTCAGGTTTAGATCATTCGCCGGATTCATGCCGGCTGGAACCCACATCATTCCTGCTAGATGGTGTTGGGGCGGGTGGGGCTCGAACCCACGACCCACGGATTATGAGTAGCCGCTCGGGTGTCCGTCGAGTACCGGATGATGCCGTTGAGCAGGTCTTTCGCGACTTCCGTGTCCGTCAGGTACCGCCGATATCCAAGATGTTCCGGCGAGTTTCTTGGATGAAATCTTGGATGGACTCGACGCTTCAACCCAGGTTCGAACTCAATGCCGAGCTTCGTTCAGGTCGTGTCGCGCAGAGCTCGAAGTTCGGGAAGTGCTTCGTGATCCTTGTCGCGGCCGGCGAACTCCTTGGCAGCGATGATGTCGTCGAGGCCGGCGACGCGAACGACAACGCCGCCGATCTCCTGATCGGTGCCGCGGTCCTGCAACGCATCGAACGGAACATCTCGGCCGTCGCGATCGCGGCGTTCGCGAAGAACGTCGATCGGACCGGCATCGGTCATCCAGGTGGAACTCCCAAATGACCGCAGCGTCTCTGCATCGAGCTGGACCGGGAGCTGACGGGCTTCGTCGTCGGTCATCCCGCCGACACGCAGTCGCGCGCCGAGCTCGCTGAGCGCGTTCGCAAGCCGACCCAGGTTGGCCAGTCCCCCTTCAGGTACGCAGTCGATGTCGTTCGTCGGACGGAGAGCGCCGTGCGCACGGGCACCCAGTCCGCCGACGAGGATGTACTCGACTTCGTGTTCGTCAAGAACGGTGAGGATTCTCCCTGGGTCGAACGACGCCTCAGACACTCGGCTCTGCCGCAGCTCGTCGGGCGTTGATCTCGTCGATGTAGGCGATGACCTTGGCGGGGGTGTCGAGCACCCGACCATCGGCGGCGATCGGAACGTCGTCGTCGGTCGGCGCACGAGAATCAGCGAAGAACTCCTCCACCGTCCACACTCGAACCGTCTTCTCAGCCACGAACCCACGATACCCGTCACCGATCTGCCGGATCGGACGAACCGGCGCTGCAGGTCAGAGGTCAATGGACATGTCGGCGGAGACCGACTCACGTTCTTGCATCTGGTCGACGATGTCCTCGACGAGGGCGCAGTGCGATTCGTACGCCTCTTCGTGGTCGATCACGTCGCTGTAGGCGACGTGGTGCTGCTCGAGGTGGGCGGCGAAGATCCCCCAGAGCCGGCGCATGTGGGCGTTGTCCTCCATCGGGCCGAGTTGCTCGATCGCCCAGTCCGGCTCTTGGAGACGCAGGCGGTGGGCTCGCAGATGAATGTCGCGCCAGATCGCTTGGTCGACCTGCTTGTACCTCGCATCTTCGGCCGCTGTCCCTGCGCCTCGGAGGTCGTACCGGTCGGCGAACAGGTCGCGGAGCTGCTCGCCGTTCAACGCTGACGGAGGGCGGATGAACTTGCCGGTGAGTTCGGCTCGGCGGGTGTGCGCGGGCTGGTCGATCCAGTCGGTGGTCAGGCACCGGCTCAATACGTCCGCGGCAGTGTCCTCGCCCGTCGTGGCGACGAAGGCGAGATTGCTCGACCGGCCACGCGTGAGCGGTACATAGATGTTGCGGACGTCGGTCGAGTGGTCGAGGTACAGGATCCCGACGTCGACGGTGCGGCCCTGAGCGCCCATGCCGGTGGTGGCGTACGCCAACTCAACGTGCTCGGCCACATAGTTGGCGGGAAGACGAACGCTGCCGTTGCGGCCCGTGGCGACGAGCGAGCCGTCGGTGCCGATGCGATCGACCGTCCACGTCGCTCGGTTGCGGACCATGTCGGCGCGATCGGTGCGCAGCCGTCGGTCGTTGTGCCGCGTGGCGATCTCGTCACCCACGAAGACGCGTCCACCTGCGCACTCGGCATGTCGTCCGTCCGGGTCGATCTCGTCGGCGTGGATGCGGATGAGCTGGGCTCGTTCGTTGAGCACGGCGACGGTGTCGTTCGTCGGTGCCATCAGCAACACCTCGGCGCCGGCTTGCCGCTGTCTCCACCACTCGTGGATGGCCTTGCGCTCCATCTGCGTGGACGGGCCGCCGCGCACGCGCTCGTGCGAGTCGTAGAGGTCGATGACGTCGACGTCGCCGCGGCGGAGTCGGAGGCTGGCGTCGCGCTCCCATGCATGCGTGAAGCGGTGGACGCTGGCGAGCTCGATCGCGCCGAACGTGTCGACGGTGAGGCCGAACATTCCGCCTCGGCCGACAGCCGAGAACTGCAGTGGATCACCGACGAGCACGACACGCCAGGAGCGTTGGTCGGCGAGCGCGGCGAGTTTCGCAAGCTTGGCGGTGGGGATCATGCCGGCTTCGTCGACGATCACCGTCGCTCCCGCGGGCAGGTCGAAGCGATGGTCGGGCCTTCTCGCCAAGTTGTGCTCGATCAACAACTTGTCGACGGTGTCAGCCTCGACTCCGGTCTCGATCGCGAGCACCTCGGCGGCCGCTGCCGATGGGGCCACCCCGAACACCGCTCGTCCGTCAAGTCGGAGCTGCTCGACGGCGGGCGCGAGCGCGGTCGTCTTGCCGGTTCCGGCGGGGCCGACGACGAGCACCAGCCCCGTTCCCCCGGCCACTGCGCTGGCCGCCACGCGCTGTGGATCGGTGAGGTGCGTCGTCTGGACGGCGAGGCTTTCGTGAGCCTCCTCGAGTGAGCCCAGGCGGCGGTCTGCCCACCCGATCAGTCCGGCCTCCTGGTCGAGCACGCCATTGGTGGTGAGTGCCCGGTCGATCGCCGACTCGGTGACTGGGACGGCCATCGCGGCGGAGCATCGATCCGGCGGGGATCGGGCGCGACAGGTCGACACAGTGCGATGCGCCGAGGTGCCCGGCGGACTGCTCGATCCACTCGACGAGCGGTTCCGCTCCGACGGCGAGATCGGTCGGAACGGCTGCCGCCACCTCGCGATGGAGCTCCGTCGGCCGCCACGACGACTGCCGCTCAACGATCGAGTCCATCGCACGGTGCAGCACGTCCGACGCCTCCTCACCGGAGAGGCCGCGCCGAGCGTCGACGCGATCGACGGCATCGTCGACCACACGATCCGGGTCGAGCCCGAACCGCTGGGTCTGCTCCGCCCAGCCGGCGTGCAGCACCTCGGCGTCGATCGAGTGGGACTTGTGGGGACGACTGTCGACGACGGCTTCCCGTTCCAACCGCCATCGCTCGCGGGGCGTCGGCTCACGGCCCATCGACTCGATGAAGCGATCGAGCTTGTCATCCGTGCGGCGCCGGACGTCGGAGGTGCGCGCCGAGAACTCGGCGAGCAGGTCGGCGCTGACGTCGATCATCTCGGCGATGCCTCGTTCGGGCGCAAGCCATCGAACACCGAGGCGCGCCGTCATCTCGGCGCGCAGGCTGGCGTGATAAAGAGCGGAGAGTGTCTGTTGGTCGTGCTTGATCAGGCGGGCGTCGAGTGCGAGCCAGCGACCGTCGGGCGACTTGACCCGGTTGGCGATCACGAGATGGGTGTGGATCTGCGGGTCGAGCGCCCGGCTGGTGTGCTGGCGGAACGCGGCCGCCACGATCCCCTCGGCGTCGACGACCGCCACTTCCCCACCGATCCGGTACCGGGTGTGCGCGTGCCGTTCGATCCAACCGGCGAGCGCTGCGACTGCAGCATCGTGCGCGGCGAGCACCTCCCGACGGACGTCATGGTCGCCGAGGGCGAACATCACGGACACGGACTTCGGCGCCGAACACGTCACATCGAACCCGCGCACTGACGTGTCGTCGTATGCGCGGCCGAGCGCACGATCGGGGCGTTGCGGATCCATGCCCGCCATGAGCGCGAGGAGCTTTTCATCGGCGACCTCATCGGCGAGGCCGAGCAGGCTTGCGCCGTCACCCATCCAGACGCCTCGTGGTTCGCCGGAGTCGAGGTAGTAGTTCGGGAGCGCCTCGACGTAGTAGGTACCGGCGTCAGCGCCCTTGAGCGTGGTCACTCGTACGGTCACGGCCGCACACCCCACACCGGATGGCTCCCTCGACCACTCCCTGTCGCGTCTGTGCACTCGTGTGTCCTTGCCGGGTTGGCCACGGCGGTGATCGATGAACGCGACATGGCGGCCTACAGCGCGAACAGCCGCTGCGGCTGTTCCGGAGTGTTCCGACGCGTCCGCGGGCGGCTCGGTACAGCGACCTCGGTCTCGGGATCGTCGGGTGGATCGACGGGATCAGACGTTGCGGACGGTGGCCAGGTGATCGGACCGCCGAGCATCTCCTCGAGCGCCGTGCGCGGCACCCGCAGCTGGCGACCGACACGGATGACCTTCAGTCCGGCAGCGCCGTCCGTGTGGAGGAATTGCTGTGCCAATTCGTACGCGCAGGTCTTGCCGATGCGCAGCACGCGCGCCGCCTCGCGCACCGACAAGAAGTCGGGCGCGGGCACGACGGAAGCCTCGGGGGCGAACTCCATGCCCTTCAACGGGCATCGAGAGGCCGACCGCGGGCAATCTTTCTGACGCCCAGCGATCTATCAGGGATTATGCGGTGGGTCGATCAAGCTCGGAGGCCGCACAGTTCGCCGGTACTGCCACGCGGACCTGGGCGTTCCGTGACGCGACTATGCATCGGCCTTTCGGGTGGCCTCGTCCAGGGGCGTCGCGGTTGACCGGTTGACCTCCGACGCTGTGAGCTGGTTGTAGGACACGGTTTGAAGAGTCATCGCATCGAGACCGTCACGAGAGCGATCAGCCAACGGCTGTGAGCGCCTCGTTTGTTCGGCACGCCGCGGTGGTCATGCGACCGACACGGTGCCGGAGTCGCCGTCGACGTGGAGGATCGTGCCGTCGGTCACCGCGGTGATGCCCTGGGCGCTCATCACTGCCGGGATGCCGAGTTCACGTGCGACGATGGCGGCGTGGCTGAGCACCGCGCCGCTGTCGCACACCACCGCGACGGCGCCGAGGAAGAGCGGCGTCCACGACGGGTCGGTGATCGAGCACACCAGGACGTCGCCAGGTTCGAGCCCCCGCGGGTCGGCCGGATCGTCGATGACGCGGGCTGGGCCAGATGCCGTTCCGCCGCTCACGGCGATGCCGGAGATGACCGTGCCGGCCGCGGGTCGCTCGGTCGTGGCATCTTCGCGGATTGACCATGTCGATGGATCGGGAATCCGGCGGTCGAACCACGGTGGCGGGACGCGCTGATTGAGGTATTCCGCCCGAGCGGCTCGTTCCGCGATCACATCGCTGAAGGCGGCGGGCCGGGCGAGGTAGTCGGCGAGTTCATCGATGGTGACGCAGAAGCCGAGTCGAGGATCGCTTGGCCCGCCCCGCTCGGCTGCTCGGCGAACCAGCTCGTGCAGAACCTGCCGGGCACCGAGGTTCTCGAGCACCATGATGTCCTTGGCCCGCTCCCGGGCGATCGCACCCTGCCGGGCAACCATCGCGCTTCGCCGGAGCAGCCATCGCATCGGGCGCCGCACGAGCTGGAGTGCGTCCGCCGACGCCCGGTCGGCGTCAGCAGCGAGGCGCCGCGTGGTGGCCACGGGATCTCGATCCTCCGAAGCGTTGCGGAGCCGGTCGATGGCGGCGTACACGGGCGCGGGATCCATGACCCAGGCGGGTGTGGCCAGCTCGTACTCGTCGTTGCCTCGGTGTCCGTGATCGGCGAGAAATGCGGCGATCGCCGGCTGCAGGTCTGTTTCGGTGGTGCGTTCCGCGATCCGATCGAGCCCTTCACCGAATGCGGCTCCCAGGCGTTCGTCGGCGGCCACGATGCGGCCGAGTACCCACATGCGTTGGGCGAGTTGCGCAGAGTCGACGTCGCCGGTGCCGCTCACGATCCGGTTGGCCAATCCCGGGGGTGCCTGCCGCTGTTCGAGCAGCTGATCGAGGATCCCGCGTGGGGCACCAGCAAACATGGCCGCCTGCAGGAGGCGCTTCATGCTCGCTGCCTGGCGAGCCGGGAAGTCGTCGAGCCATCGCAGGAGATGCTGGTCAGGTGCCTCGGTGAGATCGGGCATCGTGGCCAACCACCGCTGGGCGTCGGTTCGAGCGGTGGCGAGGAACTCGAGGTCGGGTCGGCGCAGCAGTTTCGTCGAGTAGCGCACGGTCGCCAGCGACGCGGTGAGGTTGCGGTCGCCTTTCGCCGGTTCGTAGGGCGGGACTCCTTCGACGGCGCCCATGACCTGCTCGTCAGCGTCGCGCCAGGTCATCCCTGGCATGCGGACTCCGAAGAGCCGCATCGCGGATCCGTTCATGTACAGGTAGCCGCCGAAGACGCCGGTCGTGGCTGAAGGGCCCGCGACCTCACCGCGATGCAGCACCCCCATCTCGACCAAGACATCGGACTGGGCCTGGCGAATGGCATCGCCGATCAACGTGCCGGTGAGCGGCGTGATGACGTGGGGGAACACCTCGCCGACATTGCCGCGGGTGTACAGGGTGAAGCGCTCGTTCGGCTCGCTGTCGGTTACCCAGGTGACTGTCATCGATCATCTCCGTTCGTCAGTTCCGGAACTCGCCCCGAGAAGAGCCCGACACAACCGACGACGCTGACCTCGGTGTCGGTGATCATGTCGCAGCGGTGATGTCGCGCCGCTGGAATGTGATCGTTGCGACGGCGACGATCACGGTGAGATAGACGACCAGGGTCGCAGCCGACAACAGCGGACTGTGGCCGAACTCGGCATTCTCGAGTCGGACCCAGTTCATCGATGTGGCCACGCTCTCACCCCAGAGCCATCCGGCCAGCGAGGGTGTGAGACTGCGGATGAGCCCCTCGACCACGATGAGCCAGGCGAAGAGCGCGATGATCGCGAACGCGGTGTTGCGGGCGGCGGTGGCCAGTGACAGCGCGAGCACCGCCGCAGCGGCCGTGATCACCGACGTTCTCGCCATGACGACAGCGAGGCCGAGCCAGAACGACCCGTCGGCGCCATCGGTTGAGCCGTTGAGGAGCACCGACGGCAGAAATGACACGAGGAATGCGATCTGCAGCCCGAACGAAATGGTGAGCGCAAGAATGGCTGCACTCCCGGCTCGGGCACTGTGCAGCCTGAGTCGTCGGGGTTCCCACGTGAGCACCGTCGTCATCGTGCCGGCACGCCATTCAGCTCCGGCGACGGTTGCCCCGCCGAAGAATCCTCCGAGGAACAGGAAGAACATGCCGACTGAGAGGAACCCTTCGTGTTGGTCGACCGACCACCAGTCGGTCATCAGGGCGGGGCTGCCCTCGCCCGCGCGTAGGTGGGCGAGAGTCTTGCCGGTGGAGCCGAGGTAGGAGATCACCCCAGCCAGCACGCAACCGATGAGAGCGATGGCGATCAGGCTTCGCACTGCGCGCCGGTGGATGGCCCGTCGCATTTCCGTCATCAGGAGGATCATGCGCCGACCTCGATGAGCTCTGTGTCCGAGAGGTCGGCGGGCGAGGATGTGAGCTCGAGGAACACGTCTTCGAGACTGAACCGATCGGGGCGGAGCTCAGTCACCCACTGGCCCGCCGCCGCGAGCACGCGAGTGACATCGCCTGCGCGCTCCGGGTGCACGTCGACTCGTAGGTATTCGTCCACGCGTTGCGTCGCGAGATGAGCGTCGCGGAGTGCCCGCATGCCTCGATCGAGATCGTCGACCTTCACGAGAATCGACGCCCGGTGACCGGCTGCTGAGATCACCTCATCCACCGTTCCCTGGATGACGAGACAGCCCTGGGCCAAGATGGCCACCCGATCACAGGTCGATTCGATCTCGGCGAGGATGTGACTCGACACGAACACGGTGCGTCCGCCGTCGGCCAGTCGACGCAGGAGCTCGCGAACCTCGCGCATCCCGGCCGGATCCAACCCATTGGCAGGCTCGTCGAGCACCAGGAGTTCTGGATCCTTCAACAGCGCGGCCGCAAGACCGAGGCGTTGCTTCATGCCGAGCGAGTAGCGCTTGACGAGGTCGCCGGCGCGGTCTTCGAGCCCCACATCAGCGAGCACTTCGTCGACTCGCCGCAGCCCGATCCTGTCGACTGCCCCCAGCAGCAGGAGATTTTCCCGGGCGGTCATCGTCGGGAACAGCGCTGGCGTCTCGACGATCGCGCCGATCCGACGTGCAGCGTCGCGGAGACCTTCCGGAACCGGCCGATCCAGAACTCGGATCGCACCGGCCGTGGGACGGGCAAGCCCGAGGGCACAACGGATCGTGGTGGTCTTGCCGGATCCGTTCGGTCCGAGAAATCCGTAGACGCCGCCCTCGGGGACGCTCAGGTTCAGTCCGTCGATCGCAACGGTCGTTCCCGCTCGCCGTCGATACGACTTGCGCAGTCCCTCGATCTCGATCACATTCGTCACAGCTCTTGCTCCATACATCGACAGACGCACGACAGCAGTGTGAGAGGTGACACCGACGCCGAATCCGTCGATACGAGACGCTCAGACCGAGCTGGCGATGCCGCCGATGAGCACCTGGAGTCCGAAGAATCCGACAGCGAGTCCGGCGAGGACCAAAATCGCGACCACCCACCTCGGCAACTTCCGGCCGGCACGGGTCGAGTTGGACACCAGTGCAACCAGCGGCAGCGCCATGATCGTGGCGGCGTGCAGAAGACCCATGATCAACAGCAGTCCGCCGACACGCTGCAACATGTCCTCGACCTGTTCGGCCACAACGGCCGTCGATCGCCCGAAGTCGAAGTAGGTGGTCAGCAGGATGTAGCCACCGAACACCAGGAGATAGGCCACATCGAGCAAGCGGAGCAGTGCGGTGGGCAGTTCGGGAGTCGTTCGCCAGAGGTCGTTGGCGTATCCGCGACCGAATCGTCGAATCGCCGGCCCGAGAACCGCGACGAGGGACACGAGCGCGATCGTCTCGATCAGTTCCATGACCGGAACCCGTACCTGCACATGGCGACCGTTCGGGGTGTCGATGAGGTTCAGCATCCCGATGACGACCAGTGCAGCCACGATGGCGGCGATGGTCGCGAAGGAGATGACCACTCGACGGCGGTGTGCCCGGTCCTCCTCGATCGAGTGCACGACGCGTGACCACAAGTCCGGGCTCGCCTCGACAGCGTCGGTCGTCCGTAGGGCGTTGACGAGTCGTTGCTCGACGTTCACTTCGTGTGCTCCAGTCGTGATTCGAGCGTTGCGAGTCCGCGGCGACAATGGGTCTTGACCGAGTTCGTCGAGATGCGCAAGGTCTCCGCGACCTCGGCGATCGACAACTGTTCGTAGTAGTGCAGCACGAGGCACGCCCGCTGGCGCTCGGGCAGCGTGCGCAGCGCACCCAATACCTGGTCCGCGTCCTCGTCGTGCACGGCACGCTCGTCCGGCTCGGCCGGTGATGTCGGCGGGTCGGCGCTCGCTTGATGTCGCAGCGACATGAGGCCTCGGCGGTTGTGGTCACGCGCCAGGTTGATCACGATCGATCGCAGGAATGCCGGAGCTCGGCGAAGGTCTCGAATCGAGGCGGCTGATCGGTGGAGTCGGATGAAGGCCTCCTGCACGAGGTCTTCGGCAGCATCACGGTCGTCGCAGAACACTCGCGCAAGCCGCACGAGTGACGCACCCTGTTCGGCGAACATCTGCTCGACCAGGGCGTCGGCATCGAGCGTTCCGACTGCGGTTGCTAGTGCTGCGTCGGGCGACACGACGAGATCGGAGCGTTCTGTCTCAGGCGGCTCGGGGCCCGGCGACGTCGTCGTCGAGTTGGCGGTTGAGCGTGAAGATTCGACCGATCACGGGGAGCGTGAGCACGTTCAGTCCGTGTAGCAGACCCATGAGTAACAGCAGCCCCCCGATCCGGACCACCGACGCTTGGAGTTGTTCGGCGTTCACCTGTTGATCCCAACCCGTGTCGGGCTCCCACTTGATGGAGAACAGGATGTAGGCGCCGAAGATCAGGTAGTAGGCGAAGTCCATGAGGACGAGGTAGCTCTTGCCGGTGCGACGGGTTCACTCGGAACACGTCCGCCGCGTACGACTTGCCGTACCGCTTGATCAGCGGACCGAGAATGGCGATGATCGCGAACATCACCGCCACCGTGATCAACTCGAGTACCCACCAGTCCATGAAGTCCCCCTGTTGTCGGTTGGGTTGGCTGCTTGTTCAGAACAGACGATCGAATCGCTGCGCCGGGTGACACGAACGAGTCGATTTGTCGATCCTGCGCCCAAACGTGTCGCTGTGTCGAGAGGGTTCTCAGAGGGGGCCGGAGATGCCGCCGTCTTTGCGTACTCGCCAGAAGTGGATCGCCATGAAGATCACGATCACGAACGGCAGGAACAACACGTGCAACACGTACCACCGGAGCAGCGTGTTGGGCCCGATCTCCTTGCCATCGAGGAGGACGAATCTCACTTCCTGGCCGAACACCGGGGTGTAGCCGGCCATGTTCCCGCCCACGGTGACGGCCCACAACGACAGCTGGTCCCACGGCAAGAGATATCCCGTGAATGACAGGCCGATCGTCAGTGCGAGCAGGATGACGCCGATCACCCAGTTGAACTCGCGAGGCGGCTTGTAGGCACCGTGGTAGAAGACGCGGGCCATGTGCAAGAACACGGTCAGCACCATCAGGTGCGCACCCCATCGGTGCATGTTGCGGACCAACTGGCCGAAGGTCACCGATGTCTGGAGTTGGTACATGTCGTTCCAGGCTGCGGTTGTCTCGGGTCGGTAGAAGAACATCAGGAAGATGCCGGTGACGGTCAGCAGGATGAACAAGAAGAACGACAGCCCACCGAGGCACAGCGTGTAGCTGACCTTGACGGCGTGGCGCTTCACCTTGACCGGGTGCAGGTGGTAGAGCACCGAGTTCATGATGACGTAGCTGCGGTTGCGCGGGCTGTCGGTATAGCCCTTGCGGAAGATCGAACCCGGCCGGAAGATCGAACTCCAGGCCTGGCTGCCGTGCACGCCGTCTCGTAGTCGCCGTAACGAAGCGCCGAATCCGGCCGACGTCCCATCGAGGTGACCAGCTGCTCGTCCCATGCCCGGACTCCCTTCGCCTGAGTTGTCGCGTCGAGGTACCACTCCGGTTCACGAAACACGCCAAGGTGCTTCCGGGAGTACCCGAGTCACCAGAACAGACGAACGAGATCTCCTCATGGGTGACAGCAGCTGACGACGACGCCAAGCGGCGCTGCTCCACCGGTCGTCGGCGACTCGGATACCGCAGCACCGGCATCGCACATGTCACCCGATTGGTCATCTCGGTCGTCTGTGGCTGTAGTGGCTCACTGTCAACTGGTCACCATCGACCTCTGCACGAGCCACCACGAACGCAACAGGTGCGTTCACCCATCAAGGAGGACACCATGATCAATCCAACCCAACGAATGAGGAACATCGGACGAATCGGCGTTGCGGGGGCCGCCATCGCTGCGCTCCTTGCTTCAAGTGGCACCGTGGATGCGACTCGACGAGCCTCGTTCCACGGCAGATTCAACGAGACTGCCGCCGGTGCAGCCGACCCCCTCGGCTATGACATCCATGGCGTGGCGAGAATGACGACGAGCGAGCGAGGCACCGTGGTTTGGGTCCTCGTGACCGGATTGGACCCCGACAAGGACTATGGCTCACACCTCCACAACGGGTCGTGCGCCGACGGAGGCGGCGGTCACTACCAGAACGAGGAACTCGGCGCGACCTCACCGCCAAACGAGCTCTGGGTCACGACGAACGGCACGACCATCGAACCCAACCGGCACGGCATGGCGTTCGCCAACGGAACGGCGAGCTGGACGGCTCGCACGTCCGGCGCCATGACAACCGCACAATCGGTGGTGGTGCACGAACCCGGCGGGATCCGGATCGCGTGCGCTGACCTCGACTGAGTGGACACAGCAAACCGTCTATTCACGCCGACACAACCCCGTGGAATCGTCGGGTCCGCGTTCACTTCCGAATGCCCTCGACCCGACCTCGCGGGGCGATGGCAGATGGCGACCATTCGAAACGAACGTCCGGGGCGCCCTCTTCGTTGTCGCCGGGCGTGGAGCCGGTCGCGACGAAACCGTGGCCTTCGTAGAAGCGTCTGGCGCCGACGTTGGCCTCGAAGCTCCACAGCTTGAGTCCGCATGGCCGCTGCCGCTTGGCAACGACGATCAGTCGGCTACCAATGCCTTTCCCGGTGTGACCTGGCGCAACGTAAAGCTGGTCGACCCACTCGTCCTCGATCGCGAGGAGGCCGATGACGGCACCACCGTCGTCGGCCACCCACACCTCCAGACTGGGAAGGACGAAATCCCGGAACCTCGAGTGCACTTCGTCGGCGGAGTGCACAGGCGGAGGGATCTCTGGGACTGACGCCGTCCGCGACCGGAGCCACACCCCGACAATCTCAGCGACCCCCTCCATTCTCGCTCGCCTGACGTGCATCCCCGAGATCATCCCATGGCTGCCCGGGTCGCTTCTGGGCCTTTCGCTCAGCAGACCACTTCGTGGGTGACAGCGCCTGACGTAGGACTCGGGAGTGGCCGCCGTGTTCTCCGAGCATGTCACCCGAAGTCTCCGGTGCTTCGTCTGTATCGACATGAAACGATCGGTGGCTCACCACTCGCGACCGGGGCGGTTCGAAGCGCGAGCTGTCGTCATGGTGCTGGCCATGGTCGGCCTCGCAGCGGGCTGCGTCGACGATGCAACGCCGGCGTTCGTCGACCCCGTCTCGGAACCGACCGTGGCGCCGGACGCGGTCTTGGTGGTGACGGACTCGGTGTCCGAAGGGATGCCGGTCGTGCTCGACTACAGCCCGACGATCTCCGACATCGGGGCGCTGTTGTATCTGGCGTCGCATCCCGACGTGGATCTGCTGGCGGTGACGCTTCCCGAACGCGGCGAATCCGATTGTGACCTGGGCGTCAGGCACACGCTGTCGCTTCTGTCGATCGCCGGTCGGCTCGATGTCCCGGTGGGCTGTGGCGTCGAACCGCCACTGGTCGGTGATCGCGATTGGCCCGATGAGTTCCGCGAGTTCTCGAACCTGCTGGCGGGCGTCGAGCTGCCAATCGTGACGTCAGGACCTCCGGTCGACGGTGCGGTACTGCTCGCCGACACGCTCCGGTCAGCCGACCGTCCGGTGACAATCGTGGCGGTCGGACCACTCACCAACCTGAGCGTCGTCTTTCGCGATCATCCGGATCTGGTCGGACACGTCGAACGCGTCGTGATCATGGGCGGCGCCGTCGACGTGCCGGGAAACATCGAGGCGGCACCGACTGCGGAATGGAATCTGTACATCGATCCGCAAGCGGCCAGGTTGGTGCTGGCTTCGGGTGTCGAGGTGCTCTTCGTGCCGCTCGATGCCACGAACGACGTGCCGTGGACCGATGCCCTCGTTGCGCAACTCGCCCTGCTCGACTCGGCGGTCGGCAAATCCGAACGACAAGTCGTCGCAAGTCGCGGCTTCACCGATGGCATCTACCTGTGGGACGAACTCGCAGCGGTCGCCACCCTTCAGCCCGAGATGCTGCAGATCGAACGGCGAACAATCATCGTGGACGACGACGGAGCCACGCTCGACGACCCGTCAGGGGTCTCGGTGGATGTCGCGGTCGGCGCCGATGCGGATGCGGTCACACGAGAGTTCTTGCGGATACTGAACGGTGGGGTTCTGCCAACCATTCCTGACGGCAGTCCCGAGGAACAGGCCTACTTCGACCAACTCGAGGCCGGCCTCGACGAGTTCGCCAGCGCGGGCGAATCTGTTTACGCCGAGACCGCTGACGACCCCCATACCGAAGCCGACCGCTTCATCGTGACGGTCGCAGAAGCGCTCGGCCAACTCGCCTCGGTGATCGACAGCGTCGATCCGCCGGCACCGCTCGCGGCCGACCATGAGCAACTCTCGGTCACGATCAACCACATCGTCGACCAAATGGGCGACTTTCGGACGGCCGTTGCGTCGGCCGAGGGCGACGACCCCTTCGCCTTGATCTCTGCTGGGATCAAGGAAACCGAACTGGAACAGAATTTCGACGACCTCGACGCCGCGTGCGTCTCGATTGCCGAGTACCTGGCGCTCCGTGCCGGCTCGCTGTCCTGTCCTGGCCTCGGTAGCGATGGGTGACGATCAACGCCACCGCGGCCCGGCCGATTCGATCCGGCGCACGGCTGGGCGCTACGACCACGACCACTCCGCGTTCCACGTTCGGCGAACGCATGGGCCAGCCGAACCACGACGCCATGATCACGCTGTCGCGTGCCCTCGTGGAGTTCCTCGCCCTCGCCGGGACCTGACGAACCTGCCACTTCGCTCATCCGGAATCCCTCACTCGGCGGTCATGCCCACGCCGCAGCGCGAGCCAAAGCAGCGCACTGCACTTCCCGCGCCGGTGGTGACCGATTTCGCCGAAGAACGAGTTCGTGCTGTGCCGTTTGGACGGGCGTCGAGTGGGCGTTGCACGACAGCGACGGAACGAACACACTGATGCTGGACGATCGGGGTGACTGATGCAGGTGTGGATCGATCAGGACTGTTGTACGGGGGCCGGGTTGTGCGTCGACCGCTGCCCGGATCTCTTCGTCGTGCTCGAAGACGGTCTCGGCTACGTCTACGACGATGGTGGCGTGTTCAGCGAGCCAGGCCGTGCGCGGCCGGTGCCGGCCCGCCACGAGGATGCAGCGCTCGACGCAGCCGAGCACTGCCCCGGCGAGTGCATCTACCTCGAAGCCGACCCGCCGAGGTCGTCGCCGGACGACGCCGACATCCACGACGCCGAGATCGTGGTCGATCCCACCTGAGGCGCCGGCCCGTCCAGCGCCATCTGCTCGACGAACCAGCGGGCCCGCGAGGCGAGGGAGGTCGTGCTTGCCATCGACGCCGGATG
Source organism: Ilumatobacteraceae bacterium (assembly GCA_963774765.1). Classification (GTDB taxonomy): domain Bacteria; phylum Actinomycetota; class Acidimicrobiia; order Acidimicrobiales; family Ilumatobacteraceae; genus Sva-07. The sequence goes on along the minus strand of CAVZGP010000009.1, from coordinate 26,686 downwards.
GGAGGAGGCTGGCTCGTGATCGGAGGTCGGATGGGTATCGAAGAGAACAAGGCCGTCGTAGAGCGTCTGTTCGACGAGGTGTGGAACGGACGCCGCTTCGACGTGATCGACGAGCTGTACGCCGTTGACTATGTCGCCGACTATCGCCCGTATGCGCCACTTCGGGTTGGTCGAGACGCGGTACGTGAGATGGTCGAGCGGGCGTGGACGACGACGCCGGACTACCACGAGGAACTCATCGCCATGGTGGCCGAAGGTGATCTTGTTGCAGTGCACCTTCGCATCACCGGCACGCAACTCGGCCATTGGGGTCCGATCCCGCCGACCGGTAAACGACTCGAGTTCGACGAGATGTTGTTGCTCACGTTCAACGCCTCGGGCCAGGTGGTTCATCAGCGGGGCATCGTCGACAACCTCGCCGGCCTCCGACAGGTTGGGGTCATGCCGACTCCGTCGGAAGGCTCGTGATCGAAGTGAGGGCGGCCGGAACCTGGGGTGAGCGTGGCACGGTCGGTTCTGCGGCTCGCTGATCAGGTCGCCGGGGTCTTCCCGGATCGTTGCGTGTTGTCCGGGGTCGACACCGAGCGGGCGGTTCGGTTGACCGCGACACAGTTCGGTGGCCCTCGATGGCTCCTGGGTGTGCCAGGTTTCGCGCCGCTCGTGGATTGTTTGCCCGGTCATGGTCGTTGCCCAGTTGCGTTGCCGGCCAGTGTTCGGGTGTGGAAGATGTGGCGCTTGCGCAACGTGGCGTCGGCGTCGACGCTGGCAGCGGGAGTCACGTTCGTTGTCATCGGCGCCGCGACCGGTGCCGTCGCACTCGCCGTGTTCGGAGTGGTGGTCGTCATCGGCGCAGTCGCCTATCGAGCCCGGGCCAACTACAACTACTGGGTCACCTGCAGCTTTCATCCTTCGACTTCTACGATCGTGGTCGAACCGACCCATCCACGATTCGACGACGCGGCCCGCGACCTGTTCATCAGGACTCTGACCTGACACCACACTTCACGATCTCGGCGCCACGGAGTGGACCAGGAGGACGAACGGTCGGTCCGGGGTGCCAGCACCACCTACTCACGAGAACTTCGAGCCGAGTAACCCAGGCCGGGATCGCGTGACGTCATCAGACGACAGCGGATCAGAATCCATCAGCCTGCGCTTGCTCTTACGCAAGTGCGGGAGTGGGTACCGACGCGGACTTCTCCACAGCCTCGACCGGGCTGGCCGGACAACCGGTGTGTTGCGATACGTCGCACATTTCGCCACGCAGAATCACCGTCTCTGCGATCAACCCAGCACAACAGATCGGGCTGTAGAGCTGGTCGACTTTGTCGGCGGCGGCGAAGTATTCGTCGGCGACGGTGCGGTCGGCGATGCGGGCGTAGACGAGGGTCATGCGCATCGATCGGTGGCCCAACATTTGGGCGATGGCTTCGAGGCTCATGCCGTTGTTGATCGACTGCGTCGCGAGCGTGTGACGTAGTTGGTGGGGGTGGACGTGGCCGATGCCGGCGATCCGCGCACAGGCGGCGACGGTGCGGCTGACGCTGAATCGGTTGAGTGGCCGACCCTTGTTGGAGATGAGCCGGCCGGTGGTGTTCGGGCCGTTCCAGCTCGAGCCAGTCGCGGTGCAGTTCGACGAGGTATGGGAGCAACGGGACGTAGCGGTCGGTGTGGAGTTTGCCGACCGGGACACGCAGCCAGTTCGTCTCGTTCATGGTGACGATGGCGTCGTCGGTGAGCTCACAGAACTCGGTGACGCGCAGCCCGGTTCGGGCGAGTAGCTCAATGATGAGTCGCCGTTGCGGGTCGAGTCGGACGGCGGCAGCCATGAACCTGGCGGCTTGGTCGTCGTCGAGGAACTTCGGCAACGGTTCGTCCATCTTGGGTAGGTCGGTCCACATGATCGGGTTGCGTGTCGGGGTGTCGGGGTGGTCCCATTCGATGAGCCGTTCGAGGATGACGCGCAGCGTCGACAACCGAAGATTGATCGTCGACTTCTTGAGTGGTTGACCGTGCTGGTTCTCGCGGGTGGCGAGCCAGAGCTTGTAGTGCTCGATGTGTCGACGGTTGACCTGGCGCAGCGAGACGACGGTGGGGTCGTGGTCGATGATCCAGCTGGCGAACAATCGCAAGGCGACATCGGCCGAGGTGATCGTGCCGGGTCGAGCGGTCACGGAGATCTGATCGATGTAGCCCCGGGCGGTCGCTGCGAGGATCGGGGCATGGTCGGCGATGCGCGCCCAGCGCTCGTCGACGGGTTCGTGTTCGATGGCGAGCATGGTCATGACGCCACGACCTTTCGGCCGAGTGCGGCTTGGGCATCTATGGCTTGAGCTGCACGTATGTACTCGCCAGCGAGCCAATCATTCGCGAGATGCAGGTAGATCTGCGTCGATGAGATCGAGCGGTGACCGGCTTGAGCTTGGAGTGCTTCGAGTGCCATGCCGGCCTCGCGGAGCCGGGTGAAACAGGTGTGGCGCAGCTCGTGACACGTCGCATGTTCGAGCCCCGCGCGCCTGCGGGCGCCGAGCATGATCTCGTCGAGGCCCTTCGCGGTGAGTGGTCGTCCGCGGTTGGGTCCTTTCAACACGACGAACACGAACGGTGTCTCCGCGTCGGCGGGTCGCTCGAGATCGAGGTAGCGGCGCAGCGTGTCGAAGAAGCGTGCCGAGATCGGCACGATGCGTTGATGACCGCCCTTTCCATCGGCGATGAACAGTCGGCGTTCGCCCCAACGGATGTCCGACAGTCGCAGCCCGAGCACCTCGCAACGCCGCAGACCGGCGAGCAGCATCGCGTCGATCATCGCCCGATCCCGATCCTTCCGGAGCGCCGCCACGAGCTTGATGACGTCGTCGTGATCGAGGATCCGCGGCAGATGCCGCACCGGACGGACCAGTGGGATCACCCGCCGATCACGCGTCACCGGTGATCGCACCGGCATGCCGCGCTGCACCGGATTGTGGTCGAGTTCACCGACCGCGACGAGGTGCGAATAGAACCCCGCCAACGACGACAACCGACGACGGATCGTCGACAACGCCAACCCCTCCGAGGAGTCGATCGGGACCACCGTCGCATCGGTCGAGCCGGTCCGCTGCACGCGGATGAACTCGAGCACATGACGTCTCCGGACATCGAGCGGGTCGACGTCGATGACGCTGAAGAACACCTTCAAGTCGTAAACGACCGCCAGCGTCGAGTTCGGTCGCAGCCGCGCATGAACCGACTCCAAATAGTCGTCGATGAGTGGATGGCCGAGCGTCGAAGCGACGCGCGAACCGGGGTCAGGAAGCATCAGCTTCGGGAACGTGATGGGCTTCATGTGATCCTCCGATCGCGCCCGCTGCACCATCGTCACCGACAGTCAGAACGGGCGGGTGGATCACCGACATATCTACCCAAGTCCCGCGCCCGATAATCACGTCGCCGTGGCTGCGGCCGGACGAGACCCATGGGATCTGGCCAAGTCGTCGCCCTACTGGTCCAGAGTGGCGAGCAAGTGAGCCCTTGCTCGGCTGGAAAACTCATCGGTCCAATCCTGAGTGATCGCGTTGGGAAGGATGTTCAGCGACTCGACGAGATGGACGAGCCGTCGCCGCTCGGCCCACTTGTCGGGAAGAGGATCTGCGCCGAAGTAGGCGTCGCGCAGGATCTCTGAACCGTCGGGGTGAGCGGCGAGAAGGTCGAACTCGAGCTTGAACCAGTCGCCGGCGCGGTCCCACGCTTCGGCAGCGTCCCAGTCAATGATGCCGACCAGCGCGCCTTCGGAGTCCACGATGAGGTTGTCGGGGTGGAGATCTCGGTGGCAGAGGACCGCCTCAGCGCTGCCGTCGACATCAGCTGCGAGAGCAGTAGCGAGACCGCAAGCCCGGTCGAGCAACGCGGGTGCGACTGCTCCGGTTTCCTCGCAGCGGGATCTGATCTGGGTGAGACGAAGATCGATGTATGCCCGCCAGGTGGGGAACGTCGGTGCGGATCCGTCGAGCCGAGAGCTGAACGAATCTCGTGCGACGGTGTGCAGTGCGCGAACGGCGGCGCCGGTCGTTCGGAGTAGCCGCTCGCTCTTGTCCGTCCCGGGCTGGATGCCGGTCGCCGTCTCGCCGTCGATCCAGGTGAAGATCCGCACCAAGTGGCCGTCCAGCTCGCCGAGGTGGACGAGCCGGGGCACGTGAAGCCCGGCTGCTTGCGCGAGCTCGAGGGCCACGTGCGAGGAACTCCACTTGGCAGCGTTGCCGCTGTCGCCGATCTTCAGGACGAAGCACGACCCGTCGGTGTCGCACAGTCTCCAGTTCTCGTTGCCGAAGCCCATCGGATGGTGCTCCGCCGACAGTCCATCGGAACGAAGCGCGTGCTGAGCGAGGGCGAGGACCTGATCGATGCCGGCAACCGATCGCCTCATCGACGAGACGCTACTTCTCGCCGTCGGCCCGCTTGGGCCCCCGTTCGGTTGCGCTGATTTCCACCGGCACGATGAGCGAGGCGACCGCGGCCGCCAAGGCACGATCGGTCTCGGTCACGCGACCGCTGTAGTGCTTGGCGGCGATGCTGGGGTCGTGGCCGGCCCGCATGGCGACCTGGGTGACGCTGTAGCCCATCTCCTGGCCGTACGTCGCCATGAACTTGCGCAGGTCGTGGAAGTCGAGATGGTCGAGTCCGATCCGAGCGCGCAGCCTGCCGAAGTACTGCGACACGGCGTCGGGCTTCCACGGCACCGACCCGTCGGCCGCATCGGTGAACACGTAGGGGTTCTCGACGAGCTCGACCTGGGCGAACTCCGCGCGTCGCTCGACCTCCTCGATCTGTGCCCGCAGGATCGCCGCAGTGAAGTCGTCGATGGCGAGCGTGCGCTCGCGCCGGTTCTTCGTCGGGATCTCCTCGATCGGTCGACCGCGCAGCTTGGTGACCGACGCCGACACCCTCATCACCCGCTGCTCGAGATCGACATCACGGTCCCATCGCAGACCGCACAACTCGGCGCGCCGGACACCGGTGGTCGCAGCGACGAGAATCGCCCTCGCCATCTCCGGGCGCTTGCCCCGCTCGGCTTCGGCGATCAGCGCCCGCACCTCCTCCGGCGTCGGCACGGTCGGTTCCTTGTTCGGGATCGACGGCGGCTCGGCCCACTGCGCCGGGTTCGACTCGCGCCAGCCCCACCGACACGCCTGGGTCAACATCGACGAGAGGCAGGCGTGGATCTGGTACACGGTGCGCGGCGCGAGCCCTCGATCCTGATGGGCGCCGTAGAGGTCCGTGAGCATCTTGACCGTGAGCTTCGTCACCTGCTTGCCGCCGAGGGTCGGCTGGATGTTGCGTCGGTAGACCTGCTCGTAGCCGTCGATCGTGTTCGGCGACCGGCCCTTGCGGCGCAGCTCGATGATCCACTCGGCGAACAGATCGTCGAGCGTCGCCCGTGAACCGGTGTGACGGCCCTTGCCCACCTCGACGATCAGCTCGGCGCGCGCCTTCTTCGCCTCGCGCAGCGAACCACGGAACGTGCGACTGATCTGTCGGTGTTTGCCGGTGATCGGATCACGCCCGGCCTGGACCACGATCTCCCAGACATCAGGTGTTCGTTCGCGCATCCCAGGCGCCGTTCGCAGGTTCGCCACGTGGACAAACGTACGCCGATTTCTTGGATTTGTCTTGGATTTCTTGGATGCGGACCCTCGGAAGCATCCCGAGAATCCGCATCATCCCAGCTAGATGGTGGTGGGGCGGGTGGGGCTCGAACCCACGACCCACGGATTATGAGTCCGCTGCTCTAACCGACTGAGCTACCGCCCCGAACACGGGTGACGGTCCAAGCTACCGATCGCCAACAGCGCGGCGCTCGCTACGACGCCATCAACACCGAACCCTCAGGATTCCAGCGCCACCTTGAGGCGTCCCAACGTGGCATCCATCCCCTTGACCATGCTCTTGGATCGGCGCATCACCGTCTCGTACAGGAACTTCTGCACACCTTCGGGTGGCGGGAACGAGAACGACTCGGTGACGACGGTCGAACCGTCACGATCATCGAACTCGTACCGCCACGTGGAGTAGCCCTCGGCAACGAACTCGAACACGGCGTTTGGTTCGCATGCGGTGATCTCGGACGTCGTCGTCCACTTCTTGAGCGTGATCGGGCCTGCCTTCGCAAGGTTGTCGCCACTGAACTTCGAACCGACGCCAGGACTCTCGACGCCGTCAACCCATCGGCACGCGACGCACTCAGGGCTCCACTCCCCCATCCGGGTGATGTCGGAGACCGCGGCGAACACTTCGGCCACTGGTCGATCGATCGTGATCGACGTCGACCCGGTGAGCGGTTGGGGATTGGTTGCCATGCGGCAGTGTGGCACACGCACCGACGGGCTCGAAGGCGACGGCTACTCGTCGGGTATCTGGACGGTTTGGCCGACGATGGTTCCGCCGTCGACGACGAACTCGTGGCCTGTCGAGTAGGTCGCCTCCTGCAGGATGAACAGCAGCATCGCCGTGACCTCTTCCGGCTCGCCGATCCGCGCGATCGGCTGCGTGGAGACCATCGCCAGATCGAGACCATCGGTCATCGGCGTGCGGATCGGACCGGGGTGGATCGAGTTCACGCGAATGCCGAACGGCCCCAGCTCGATGGCCGCGGTCTTGGTGAGCCCGCGCACTCCCCACTTGCTGGCCACATAGGCCCCGAGATTCGCGTAGCCCTGCAGGCCGGCGGTCGAGGAGATGTTGACGATCGCTCCGCCGTTCGCCCGCTTCATCGACGGCACGACGGCGTGCATGCCGAGGAACACACCGGTGAGGTTGATGTCGATGGTGCGCTGCCAATCGCTCGGTGACAGCACATCGATCGGACCGAACGTGACGATGCCGGCGTTGTTGACGAGCACCTTCACCGGCCCCCACGCCTCCTCGGCCTGCGCGACGATCGTCTCCCAACCATCGGCGTCGGCGACATCGAGGTGTCGGTACATCACAGAATCGCCGAACTCGTCGGCGAGTGTCCGGCCCTCGTCGTCGAGCACATCGGTGGCCACCACCTTGGCGCCCGCACCCACGAGACCTCTCACGTGTTGGGTACCCATTCCGCGAGCTGCACCCGTCACGATCGCAACAGCTCCGTCCAGTGACATCGACATGGTCTGGTCCTCCTCGCTGGCGTTTCCCAGCATCCACACTCCCAGACACCGAACGATTCGTCCACGGGCCAAGGTCATTCCGCCCCGAAAACGAGAAACGGACCCTCGAATCACTCGAAGGTCCGTCTCGCGTGCTCCGGGAGCAGGGCTCGAACCTGCGACCCATTGATTAACAGTCAATTGCTCTGCCAGCTGAGCTATCCCGGAAGGTCGAATCGACAGGCTATCGCCGCCACCCGGGCCATCACACGTCGATGGGTGGACACGCATGAAGAGACGACCACGGCAGCCACAGCGATGCTTGGAGCGGCGACGAGACTGACCTGCGATCGTGTAGGCACAACCGCACCCGCAAACGAGACTCATCCACACCGAACTCCTCGCGTCACCACGCCAGTCCCGCGCCCGCTCTCGCTCGACGAGCTTCCCTGCGCAACCCATCGGTCGATCATGACGAATCGGTATCGCAGAGTTGCCGGGAAACGATGTTCAAGCCGACGACGCGAGGACCGGGAGCGTCGGCGACTCGCTTCCACCGGCGGGCTCTTCGGTGAGGTTGATGCTCTCGCCCGTGGTCTCCACACCATCGATTCGTTCCTCGACGTTTCCGTCGGCGTCGGGGCGGAACAGACCGGCCGGAGTCATGTGACCGTCGATGTCGAACCAGAGTTGATAGGTCTCGTCGGTGGACAGCACCGGCAACCCGCTGCCGGTCACGACCATCGCATCCTGTTCGCTCGAGTAGGTCACGGTGAGCGAACCCGACAGGTCGCCCGCGAGATCATGCGTTTCTGCATCGGGCGCGTCCAGTACCGCTGCGTACTGGTCTGGGGCAGAGGCATCGTCGTTCGAGACGAGCACTGCGGCGCCCGCGACGAACACGACGACCGCAGCTGCGGCGGCGACCAGTGGACCCCACCGGCGACGGCGTTGCCGTTCGGCATCGAGTGACACCGGTGGCGGGAGTTCGGGCTCCGGCGGTCGCTCGAGCCCAGCTCCGCCCGGCACGTCGGCACGGTCCTGCGGGGTCTGAGCGATCGCCGAGAGCACGGACGCCCTGAGGCCCGGCGGCGGCTCCTCGGCGCTCCCACGCTGCACCGCAGCAGCCATCGCGAGAGCCTCGGCGAGTTCAGCCGCAAGCACGGGATCGTGCGCCGCAGCATCGTCCAACTCGCGCTCGTCGGCCTCGGTCAGCTCACCGAGCGTCGCCAACGCAATCAGTTCATCGATCCGGTCAGGAGTCATCGCTCCCCTTCCAGGGTTCCACTCAGCTTCTTCAGGCCGCCACGTACACGGCTCTTGACGGTCCCCAACGGCAGATCAAGACGTTCGGCGATCACCGCGTGGCTGTCGCCGTCGATGAACGCCATCTCGATCACTGTTCGCTGATCGTCGGGCAGATCAGCGACCGCCCGGCCCACCCGTTCGGCGTCCAGCGACGCGACAACCGCATCGTCGGGCATCGGCGCCTCTTCCGGGCGCTTCTGGCCAGCCCGCTCGATACGGTCCCGTTGCGACTGTTCACGTCGAACACGATCGACCGCTCGGCGTCGAGCCAGGGTCACGGCCCACGTCGACACGCTTGCGCGTTCTGGGTCGAATCGTTCCGCCGTCCGCCACAGTTCGACGAACACTTCTTGTGCGACCTCCTCGGACATCGCCGGGTCACGGAGCACCCGCTTGACCGTGCCGAACACCACGGCCGACAGCGCGTCGTACAGTCCGGCAAAGGCGTGCTCGTCGCCACGCTGGACACCGACCATCAGGGTCACGAGATCAGGGCTGCGCATGACGATCGGCTCATGATGCCAGGGATGTAGCCGTTGCGTCGCGGTCCACGCCACCCGATCGAGGTTGATCGCCACGGCCGAACTCATGCCGGTGGTTCGCTCCTCGCCGCTCTTCGGATCGCTCGCCGACGAGCATTGCCGTCTCCGGCTCGGTCCCACCGCGCTGCGGACGCGCCCGTGGCGGGGAGGCCCGTTGCCTCCCCGCCACCGGCAGGATGCAGATGTCGACTCAGCCGACCTTTGTCCAGGTCTTCAAGACGGCATCAGGACCGCATCGATGATGTGGACGGTCGCGTTGGCAGTGTGCACGTCTGCGCAACCGACGGTCGCCTGACCGTTGACCATGAGCGTGCCGTCACCTTCGACCTCGAAGGTGATGTCCTGGCCGTTGACCGTGGTCGCCGAGTCCATGGCGGCGAGGTCGACGCTGGACAGTTCGTCACCGGCGATGACGTGCAGCGTCAGGATCGACGTCAGCAGGTCCTTGTCGGCGAGCACCGCGTCCAGGGCGACCGGGTCGATGGCCTCGAAGGCCGGGTTCGCCGGCGCGAAGATCGTGAACGGGCCGTCGCTGTTCAGCGTGTCGACGAGGCCGGCCTCGACGACGGCGCTCACGAGAATCGACAGCGCCGGGTTGTTCGACGCTGCGGTACCGGCAGGGTCGTCGGTCATGCCGGCAAATGAGCCGTCACCGTCGACAGGAACGGCTGTACAGAGCGGGCCGCTGGGCTCGAGCATTGCGCTGTCCTCCACGTCGTCGGCCATCTCAGTGGTCCCGGTCATGTCGTCGTCAGCCATGTCGTCGGCCGGCGGCATCAGGACGTCACCGATGATGTGGACGGTGGCGTTCGCTGTGACCACGTTCGAGCAGATCACGTCGACATCGTTGACCGTGGTGCCATCGGTGCCGAACTCGAGTTCGGCCCCGTTCACCGTTTCGGCGGTTCCGGTCGAGCCGAGCGCCTCGGCATCGAGGCTCTCACCGGCGATGACGTGGTAGGTGAGAATCGACGTGAGGACTTCCTGGTCGGCGAGCACGGCGTCGAGATCGTCGGCAGGAATCGCTGCGAAGGCATCGTTGGTCGGGGCGAAGATCGTGAACGGACCATCGCTGTTCAGCGTGTCGACGAGACCGGCTTGGGTCACAGCGGTCACGAGCGTCGACAGGAGCGGGTTGTTCGATGCGGCCGTCGTTGCGGTGTCATCGGTCATCCCGGCGAACGATCCCTCGCCCTCGGCCGGAACGGCGTCGCACGCCGGGCCGAATGGACCGTCGGCCATGTCGGCCATGTCGTCGGTCGAGGCAGGAGCCTCGGTCGCCGCGGGGACATCGGTCCCGACGGAATCATCGGAGTCGCTCCCGCAGGCGGCAGCGATCAGTGCCAGCGAGGCGGCGGCTGACACCAGCTTGAGTGTTCGATTGCGGTTCTTCATGGGGGGCTCTCCTTGTTGTTGATGTCCGGTGGGAAGTGGATTGCTGTTCACGCTGCGGGCAGCGATGGTGTGGAACTCCTCGAGCGAACCGGGGGGCGGATCACTCGACGAAACCACGATCTGGTGATGCCCGGAGGCACCGCCTGGGAGTGGTTCGGATCGTGCGTCGGTTTGGATCTCTCCATGTCCATCAATTGCCCGACATGGAATCGAGGTGCGTTCTTCGTGGGCCGGCGTCCAGAGCTGGGCCAACCGAGGCCGGGTCGGCCGTGCGGGAGTTGGCGTGGGTGTTCACGCTGCGATGCGGTGCAGGTCATCGCCATCGCAGCATGAGACGGGAGGCGGATCACTCGACGAAGACCACGATCTGGTGGTGCCCGGAGGCGCCGTTCGGAAGAGGTTCGGATCGTTCGGGGGTCTGGATCACGCCGTCTGCGTCGGTTGCCCGGCAGCGGATCGACGTGCGTCCCGTCGCCCTCGGCGTCCAGCGGAACGCCCATTGGCGCCACGTGTCGTCGTTGAGCGCGGCACCGAGTTCGCATGGCCACCACGGCCCCTCGTCGAGTTGCACTTCGACGGCACTGATCCCGCGGGTCTGCGCCCACGCCACCCCACCGATCGCTGCGGTGCCGTCGGGGTGTCGCGTCAGCGTGCCGAGCCCGTCGACCGAGTCGATCCGGCTCATCAGCTTGATCGGAGCTCGGTCGGCGTACCCGCGTGGCACCCAGTACTGCTCGAACTCCTCGAACGTGGTCAGCTCGATCTCGGTGAGCCACTTGGTGGCGGAGCTGTAGCCGTACAGTCCGGGCACGATCAGCCGCACCGGGAAGCCGTGCTCGAGCGGCAGCGGCTCGCCGTTCATCCCGAACGCCACGAGCGCGTTGCGGCCGTCGGTGGCGGCCTCGATCGGGAACCCGCACGTGTAGCCATCGATCGAGCGCCCGACGACCTGCGTGGCCCGGGGGTCGACGCCGGCGTCCTCGAGCAGGTCGTCGAGTCGAATGCCGGTCCATCGGGCAGTGCCGATCAGTTCACCGCCGACCGTGTTCGACACGCACGTCAGGGTGATGTCGTGCTCGACGACATCACGGCGCAGCAGGTCGTCGAAGCTGAAGCGCAGTTCCCGCTCGACCATACCGGTGACGTGCAGTTCGTAGCCCTCGGTCGGCACCTGGGGAACCGTCAGCGCCGTGTCGATCCGGTAGAACTCGGCGTTCGGTGTCACGAACGGCGCCACTCCGTCGATGCCGACCGACACACCGTCGAGAATCGGAGCGACGGCGTTTGCCGCTGGTGGCAGGTCGACGTTCAGGCGTGACTCGGTCGCGGAGAACCGGCTGCGGATCGTGCGTCCGACCGCACCTGCGCCCGCACCGACGAACGCCAGAGCTGCCATCACGCCGCCAGTGCGAACCAGGAGCTCACGACGTGTGGCTCGTGGTGCATCGGTGGGCGAGGACAGCGTGGCGCCCGTCGGGTCGCTCGGAGGCGCCGCATCCGCCAACGGCACTCCAGCGATCAACGGTCGGCAGACGCGATGGGCGAACCACAGCGCCGCAGCACCGGCAGCAGAGCCGACAATGGTCGGGATGGCGTCGTCGATCGACCCACCGGCGCGAGTGGAGACGGCGGCGATCGCCCCGATCAGGCCGAACACGCCGATCCCGATCAATCCGATCTCGATCCGGCGACGGAACGACAACGCTCCGATGACGGCCGAGTAGACCAGCAGCGTCGCCCCGATCCCGATCAGGAGCGCCGGCTTGTCGTTGGTCCCGAACGTCTCGATCGCGAAGTCCTTCACGAACGGCGGCACATTGTCGATCACCCGGTCGCCGACGTCGATCACCGGGGAACGCCACTGCTGGCGGACCCCCGCGATGAGCTCGGCGACGCCGAGGGCGACGACGGCCGCGACGAGGCCGGCGACAGAGCCGAGTGCCGACATCGAACGCTTCGACAGAGTGGGAGAAGCCATGCCCGAGGTTCGGGTGGCGACCGGGTTTGGATCACGATTTCACCAGGGGTCTGACCCCTGGTGAAATCGTCACTCGACTTCGAGGAACTCCCGGAGGCGTTCGGAGCGTTGCGGGTGGCGGAGCTTTGCCAGGGTCTTCGCTTCGATCTGGCGGATCCGCTCGCGGGTCACGCCGAACTCCTGGCCGACCTCCTCGAGCGTCTTGGCTCGACCGCCGTCGAGTCCGAACCGCAACCGGACGATCTCCTGCTCGCGATCGGACAACTCGCCGAGCACTTCACTCACCGCGTCGTGCAGCATCATCCGAGTTGCCGCATCCGCGGGGCTGTCGACGGATTCGTCCTCGATGAAGTCACCGAGGTTGGCCTCGTCCTCGTCACCCACGGGAGAGTCGAGCGACAGCGGGTCCTGCGAGATCCGCAACAGCTCCCGCACCCGATCCGGCGACAGCTGCACCTTCGCGGCGATCTCGTCGACCGTCGGCTCGCGCTCGAGTTCCTGGTGCATCTGACGTTTGACGCGGGTCACCCGATTCATGTGCTCGACCATGTGGACCGGAATCCTGATCGTGCGGGCCTGATCGGCGATCGACCGGGTGATCGCCTGACGGATCCACCACGTCGCGTAGGTCGAGAACTTGAAACCCTTCGAGTGGTCGAACTTGTCAACGGCGCGCATGAGCCCGAGGTTGCCCTCCTGGATCAGGTCGAGCAGCTGCATGCCGCGCCCGGAATAGCGCTTGGCAATGCTGACCACGAGGCGCAGGTTGGCCTGTGTCAACTCGCTCTTGGCGCGCTCGCCGCGGTTGACTGCCCGCAGCAACATCCGTTCCTCGCCGGGAGCGAGGGTCGTCGAGTCAGCCAACTCGTCGATTCGGCTCGCGGCGATCTTGCCCTCCTCGATCAGCTGTGCGAGCCGCCGCTCGTCCTCGACGGTGAGCAGATCGACCTGGCCGATTTCGCGGAGGTACAGCCGGACGGTGTCCGAGGTGCTGTTGTCACCCTTCGGGCCCGCCTTACGCGTCCGTCGGCCACGACCCCGACTCAGCAGCACTTCGTCGTGATCGGCAGCCGTTGCCATGCGACCTTCGGTCACCACGACGCGGCGACCGCCGTCGGAGGGAGTGTCGTCGGCGATGTGGTCGACCTCTTCGTCGATCTCGATGCCCTCGCCCGCCATCGCAGTACGCACCTCGGTGAGCACGTCGCCGGACAACTCGACGTGGCGCAACACATGGGCGACGTCCTCGGCGTGGACCGCACCCGATTCCCGGCCCCGACCGACGAGATCGTGCCACTCGTCGACGTCGACACCGGCGAACGGGACGCCGCGTAACACCGAGTCGTCCAGGGATGCTGTGTCAGCTCCCACCGTTGCGCTCGCCTGACCGTCGATCCAGCCAACCTAGCAACGACTCGGCAGCAGCCATGGCACGCGATCGGTCGGTGTCGTTGAGAGCGTCGATGTCGAGCCGGGCCGCGCGGTCCTCCTCGATCGCTGCCGGATCGACGAGGCGGGCGTGCGCGTTCAACTCACGTCGAGCCGCCGCGCCGATGAGCGTTCTGGCCTCGACGTCGGGCTGCAGGTTGAGATCGGCGACCGCAGCGCGCTCCAACACCTCACGCGCGTCAGGTGCCGCGACCTGCAACGCGTGGTCCAGATTTCCGCCGGCCTCGGCCATCGCGACGAATGCCATCCGGTTGGCATCGTCTTCGAAGAGCTGCTCGATGAGCCACGGCGCGATCTCATCCCAGTCCTGGACCAACAGTACGAGAGCGGCGAACTCCGCGTTCTCCATCGGACCACGCGACCGCTTGGGTTTCACCTGGATCGTCGGTCGACGCGAGCCTCGTTCAGCGATCTGGACGAGGTCTCCGACGGGCAGGCCGACCTTCGTGGCGACCTCGCCCGCGTAGAGCTTGCGAACGTTGGCGTTCGGGTGTTCGTTGACCACCGCCATCGCCTCCTCCGCGAGCCGAGCGCGATGTTCCGGCGAATCGAGCGAACGAGCATTCAGGGTGCGCTGCAGCCGAAACCCGAGGAACGGCATCGCCGAATCGACTGCCCGCTGCAGTGATTCGGGATCCGACTGGGCGAGGTCGCCGGGATCCTTGCCCTGGGGGAGGCGCGCCACCGACACCTCGACCGCGTGGGCCTGCTCCCATTCGTAGAAACGCGCCGCCGCTCCCTGGCCCGCAGCATCGGCGTCGAACGCCAGCACGACCTTGCTCGCGTACCGCTTGAGCAACCGGACGTGTTCCTCGGTCAGCGCGGTGCCACAGGTGGCGACGGCCCGCGAGACTCCGGCGCGGTGAAAACCGATCACATCGGTGTAGCCCTCGCACACCACGACCTGGTCGTGTTTCGCGATGTCGGACTTCGCCCAGTTCAACCCGTAGAGGATCTTCGACTTGGTGTAGATCGGTGTCTCCGACGAGTTCTTGTACTTGGCCGGGTCGTCCGAGCCGGGCAGGATCCGACCGCCGAACGCCAACGCCTCACCGGATTCGGAGAAGATCGGGAACATCACCCGCGCCCGGAACGAGTCCTGCATCTTGTTGCGCTTGTTGCGAAACGCCAGGCCCACCGACTGCAGCACGTCTGGCGACGCTCCGAGCCCCCGCGACAGAGCGTCCCAGTCATCGGGCGCCCAGCCCAACTTGAACTGCCGCGCGACGTCACCCGCGAGCCCGCGCCGACGGAGGTAGTCACGAGCGGCGCGGGCGTCGGGGTCGTTCAGGAGGCGCTGGTGGTACCACTCGACCGCCTCGTCCATTGCCTCGACGAGCAGCTTGCGTCGCGCGCGTTCCTTCGACTGGCCGGTCGTGGTGTAGTTGAGCTGGATACCAGCCTTTGCGGCCAGGTGTTCGACGGCGCCGGGAAAGTCGAGATGCTCGATCTCCTGGATGAACGTGAAGACGTCGCCACCCTTGTCGCAGCCGAAGCACTTGTAGCGGCCGGTCTCCTCGCGGACGTTGAACGACCCGCTCTTCTCCGCGTGGAACGGACACAGACCGACCCAGTTGCGCCCGACGCGCTTCGAGCGCGACGTACTGCTGGATCGTGTCGACGATCGACACCGTCGACCGCAGCCGTTCGATGTCCTCGTCGACGATCCCCATGAGGCCGCCAATGTAGTGGTGTTACATCTGGGGTCTGACCCCAGATGTAACACGATCGATCAGGATTCGGCGGCGATGATCGCCTGAGCGGCGGAAAGGCGGGCGATCGGGACCCGGAACGGCGAGCACGAGACGTAATCGAGCCCGGCGTTGTAGAACAGGTCGATCGATGCGGGATCGCCGCCGTGCTCGCCGCACACCCCGAGCTTGAGACCAGGCTTGGTGGCCCGACCCCGCTCGGCCCCGATCCGCACCAGGTCACCGACGCCGGTCTGATCGATCGTGTCGAACGGGTTCGCCTTCAACAGGCCCTGCTCGAGGTACTGCGGCATCATCCTGCTCTCGACGTCGTCACGGCTGAAGCCGAACGTCAGCTGTGTCAGGTCGTTGGTGCCGAAACTGAAGAAGTCGGACACCTCGGCGATCTCGTCGAGCGCGCAACGCAGCACGCGGCGTCTCGATCATCGTGCCGATCGTGATCGTCGGCTTCTTCGTCATGCCGACCAGCGCCGCGTCGACCTCGGCCTGAACCCAGCTGCGGGCCAACGCCATCTCTTCGCGAGTGACGGTGAGCGGGATCATGATCTCGACGATCGGCTTCTTGCCCATCTCACGCAGCTTCGCCGCCGCCGACAGCAACGCCCTCGCCTGCATCGCATAGAGGCCCGGCTTCAAGACGCCGAGACGAACACCGCGAGTACCGATCATCGGGTTGTGCTCTGCCCAGTGTTCAGCGGCGGCGAGCAGCTCCTGCTCCTTCTTGCTCAGCCCCTTCTTGGACTCGGCCTCCTTGATTCGCAGCTCTTCAACCGACGGAAGGAACTCGTGCAGCGGCGGATCGAGCAACCGGATCGTGACCGGCAGGCCGTCCATCGCGTCGAGAATCTCCATGAAGTCGGCTTCCTGGACCGCACGCAGCTTCTCGAGTGCGGCTTCCTCCTGCTTCGGCGTCGACGCGAGGATCATCTCGCGCACCACCGGCAGTCGGTCCGGCGCGAGGAACATGTGCTCGGTGCGACACAGGCCGATGCCCTCGGCACCGAGTTCACGAGCGTTGGTGGCATCCTCGCCGGTGTCGGCGTTGGCGCGTACGCCGAGCTTGCCCTTGCGAACGGCGTCGGCCCACTTGAGGATCGTCTCGAACTCGGCGGGTGGCTCGGCGGCGCGCAGTTCGAGCGCGCCGAGCATGACCTGCCCGGTCGTGCCGTCGAGCGAAATCACGTCGCCCTTGTTGACGACGGTGTCGCCGACGGTGAACTGGTCGCCCTTGATCTTGACGTCCTCCGCGCCGACGATCGCCGGCGTGCCCCAACCGCGGGCAACCACGGCGGCGTGGCTCACGAGCCCGCCGCGAGCGGTGAGAATCCCCTTCGATGCCATCATGCCGTGGATGTCGTCGGGACTCGTTTCGTTGCGCACGAGCACGACATCCTCGCCCCGCTCCTTCGCTGCGGCAGCCTCGTCGGCGGTGAAGTACACCGCGCCGACCGCTGCACCCGGCGAGGCGCCGAGGCCCTTGGCCAGCACCTTGCCGGATGTGGCGAACTGCGGGTGCAGCACCGCGTCGAGGTGGTCGGCCGACACGCGGGTGATCGCCTCTTCGCGAGCGATCTTCCAGCGACGCGAGCCGGTGCCCGTGCCCTTGGTCATGTCGACGGCCATCTTCAACGCTGCGGCACCTGTGCGCTTGCCGACGCGGGTCTGCAGCATCCAGAGCTTGCCCTGCTCGATGGTGAACTCGGTGTCGCACATGTCGGTGTAGTGCGCCTCGAGCCGCTTGAAGATCTCGAGGAGATCGGCGTGGATCACCGGGAAGTGCTTCTTCATGTGGTCGAGGTCTTCGGTGTTGCGGATACCCGCCACCACGTCCTCGCCCTGCGCATTCACGAGGAAGTCGCCGTAGGGCTTGTTCTCGCCGGTCGCGGCGTTGCGGGTGAAGCCGACGCCGGTGCCCGAGTTGTCGTCGCGGTTGCCGAACACCATCGTCTGGACGTTGACGGCAGTGCCGAGCTCGTGATCGATCTTCTCGCGGTTGCGGTAGGCGATCGCTCGCGCTCCGTTCCAGCTCCGGAACACTGCCTCGACGGCGCCGTTCAGCTGTTCGCGCGGCTTCTGCGGGAACGGTGCACCGGTCTCTTTGCGGACGATCGCCTTGTAGTCGTCGCACAACTGCTTGAGCGCGTCGGCGGGGATCAGGTTGTCCATCGTCGTGCCGGCCTGGGCCTTTGCAGCGTCGAGGGCGTGTTCGAACGGTTCACCGTCGACACCGAGCACGATGCGGCCGTACATCGCGATGAAGCGACGGTAGGAGTCGTAGGCGAAGCGCTCGTCGTTGGTCGAATGGGCGAGACCCTCGACGCTCTGGTCGTTCAGGCCCAGGTTGAGGACGGTGTCCATCATGCCCGGCATCGAGAACTTGGCGCCCGAGCGGACGCTGACGAGCAACGGATCGAACGGGTCGCCGAGCTTGCGTCCCATCGCCTTTTCCAGCTTGAAGACGTGCTTGGCGATCTCCTCATCGAGACCGTCCGGCCAGCCGCCGTGCATGTAGTCGCGGCAGGCATCGGTGGAGATCGTGAACCCGGGCGGAACCGGGAGCTTCAACACACTCGTCATCTCTGCGAGGTTCGCCCCCTTTCCACCCAGCAGGTCCTTGTACTCCATCGGAGGGCGGCGGTGCTTGTGATCGAAGGCGTAGACGTATGGCACGTGAAGGGAGTGTACGACCCTCAGCCGCATCCACCTGAACGATCAGGGAACACCGCGCCTCGCGAGACAGCGATCGCCGATCGGTCGTAGCCTTCGGAGTCGAATGTTCCGGCTGTTCGGATTCCCCGTCCACGTGCGACCCGGCTTCGTCATGCTCATGGTCCTGATCGTCGTGCTCTACGGCGATGTGTTCGGAGTCTGGCTCGCCGGCGCGCTCGGTGCGTTCACGTTGTTGCACGAACTCGGCCACGCCGTTGCGGCGCGCCGGACCGGCGCGCGAGCCGAGATCTCGTTGAACTTCCTGGCGGGCTATGCCTCCTACGTCCCGACCCGGCCGATCTCGCGCGCCGAACACATCGGCATCTCCTTCGCCGGGCCGGGCATCCAGATCGCCGTCAGCGTCGCCATGCTGCTCGCGCTCGGCGCGAATCCGCTCGAACGACCGTCGTACGCGTACGATCCCGCGCTGCTCGCCATCTGGTGGGCCGGGCCGGTCATCGGTGTGTTCAATCTGGTGCCCGTCCTGCCGCTCGACGGCGGCAACATCGTCACGAGCGCGCTCGACCGGTTCCTTCCCGGCAGGGCCGAACGACTCATGCTCTGGTTCTCGCTGGCGGCCACCGGTGTTTTCACCGTGTACGCATTCACCGACGATCGCTACCGCACATTCGTTCTGATCATCGGGTTCCTTCTGGTGTCACAGCTGCAGATGCTCGGCTCGTCCAAGCCGGTCACCTCAGCGTGGCACGACGCCGACGAGGCACTCGCGGCCGGCAAGACCGCCAAAGCACGCCGGATCCTGGTGTCCGCACTCACCCATCACCGACCCGATCAGCCGCCACCCCCCGTCACCTTGCCGGTGGACCGTGTCGCCGCTCTGATCGACGTGCTTCCCGAGCCGTGGCCGACCGGCGACCCGTGGAACGAGTACATCCTGGCCAACCAACTGATGCGACTGGGCCGGTGGGAGGATGCCGCGCACTACGCCGCCGACGGGTATGCCCGCCATCCCCACACCCTCGCCGCGGCGACCGTCGCTCGTGCCGCGGGCGCCCTCGGAGATCAGGCCACGGCGATCGGATGGCTGCGAACCGCCGCCGAGGCCGGTACGTCTCCGTCCGGGCTGGCCACGATCATCGACTCGTCGCCCGAACTGATCGGCATCCGCCAGCATCCCGACGTGGTCGCCATCCGCCGCAACATCGCCGCCGCGCACGCCCTCTGACACCGCTGGTCAGGTGGTGGCGAGGTGCGTCGGCGGGCGACCGACGTCGTGGCCCCGCTTGACCAGTGCGATCGCCTCGCCCCCGACGGGAGACACGCTCGTGATTGTTCCGACCTCGGCCCCGGCGACGACCAACGCGTCGCCGACCTTCCCGCCGGCATCGATGTCGATGACCCGGAGAGACATCGGGGCATCGGCGCCTCGACTGTCCATACGTTCGACCAGTTCCTGACCGGGGTAGCACCCCTTCGTGAAACTGACCGCTACCGGCACGACCCCGGTCACCGCGGGAATCGTCTGGCCCACAACGATCTCGAAGCCCATCCGCGGCCAGCCCCCGGCAACACGAGCCGCCTCGTGGGCATTCGACGGCTCCGGGGATCGTGCAGGTTCGACCACGATGGTGGCATCCACCCGGATCTTGAACCGGTTCAGGCGCACCGCCAGCGCCTCACCGAAGCCGGCATCGAGGTCGAAGTCGAAGCGATCCTCGGTCGTCCGCGTGACGCGCGCCAACGACTCGACCTTGCCCGAGGGTTCGAGCACGAGCGTCCACGTGGCGTCACCGACGGCGAGTTCCCGAAGGTCCTGGGCGACCTGGGACTGGAGGTACGTGAGCGCGTCGGGGCCCTCGACCACGACGTGGTCACGGGCGGAGTCGTCGATGGCAGCAGGATCGGGAGTCACAGTGCCAGTCTGCCGTGGCACACTGCGAACGTCATGACGTACGACGACAGCACCAGCGAACGCCGACTGCACGATCTCGCCACCCGCACGGTCGACACCCTTCTCACACTGGTTCATCGCGGCACACGTCTCGCGTTCGGCACCATGGTGATCGTCGTCCTGATCTGCCTCGGCGGTTACGCCCTGGGCATCGCTGCGCTCTCCGACGGCATCGAGACCGTGTGGATCATCTTCGGAGGATTCGCTGCGTTCGTCGCCATCGGGTCCGTCGGGCTGGCGATGTTCCGGCTCTGGGCGATCACGAGGCTGGGAACCGCACTCGTCACCGATGTCGAACGACTGATCGCCGGCGATCCGCGATCTGAGCGTGTCGTGATCGAGGCCGTCGAAGCGAGCGACGGCGTCCAGGACCAGAGTGCCGTCGTGATGTCGCGCCAGTTCTTCACCATGAGCGACACCGTCACCACAGCGGGGCAGTTCACAGCGCTTGCCGTCGCGCTGAAGTCGGTGACGACGTTCCCCCTGCTGATCCTCCTCGCCACCGTGATCACCATCGGTTTCGCAGGGCTCGGCTTCCTGTTCTTCCTCGGTCTCCTCCTCTGACACCGCCCGTCCCGTTCCCCGAACTCGTGGTTCCCCGAGCCCAGGGCTGCGGGAACCAGCGCGGTTCGGTCAGGCCCGGGTGCCGGCGTCGCTGCGCGCAGCGGTCATTCGTCGCGCAGCGGGGATCGCCGCGAGCAGCGCGGCCGCCTTGTTCCGACACTCGAGGTCTTCGTCGTCGGGTACCGAGTCGGCGACGATGCCCGCTCCGGCCTGCAAGCTCGCGGTCTCTCCGTCGCCCGTGACGAACATCGTGCGGATGGCGATCGCCGTATCGAGGTTGCCCGACCAGTCGATATAGCCGACCACACCGGCGTAGGGGCCGCGTTTCACCGGTTCGAGCGAATCGATGATCTCCATCGCTCGCACCTTTGGTGCCCCCGACACGGTGCCCGCGGGGAGGGTGGCGCGCAGCACGTCGATCGGGCCGAGTCCGTCACGCAGTTGGCCGGACACCTGCGAGGTCAGGTGCATGACGTGGCTGTAGCGCTCGAGCGTCATCAGTTCGTCGACGTCGACCGTGCCGAACTCGGCGACGCGGCCGACGTCATTGCGTGCGAGATCGACCAGCATCACATGTTCAGCACGTTCTTTGGGGTGTTCGATCAGTTCGGCCGCCATCAGCCGGTCGTGTTCGTCGGTGCGGCCACGACGGCGCGTTCCGGCGATCGGCCTCGACACGACGGTGCGGCCGAGCAGTTGCACCATCGGTTCGGGCGACGAACCGACGATCGTCAACTCAGGATGGCGAACGAAGTACATGTACGGCGACGGGTTGACCTGACGAAGCACCCGATACACGTCGAACGGGTCGGCACCGAGTTCGAGGTCGTAGCGCTGCGCCAGCACCACCTGGAAGATGTCGCCGGCGACGACATGGTCCTTGGCGACCTCGACGGCGCGCTGGTACATGCCGTTCGGCATCGACGACCGGAGTTCGGGCAACTCGTCAGCAGCCGACGGTGGCTCGACCGGCGTGTACGCCAGCGGCTGCGCGAGGTCGGCCACCGCCTGTTCGACCCGGTGGACCGCAGCATCGTACGCGGCATCGAGTTGCGCGTCGTCGAGACCCAGTGTCGGCACACTCTCGATCAGGTAGACGCGCTGGCGCCAATGGTCGAACGCGGCCAGCGAGCCGATCACCGACATCACTGCATCGGGATATCCTCGGTCGTCAGGCGGCGTGTCCGGGAGGTGCTCGACCTCGCGGATCACGTCGTAGCCGAGGAAACCCATGACACCGCCGTGGAGTGGCGGCAGATCGTCGAACTGGGGGCTGGTGTACTCCCCGAGCAGCGCTTCGAGCGCGGCGAGCATCCCCCGGTCGGTCGGGATGCCGTCGGGAAGCCTGCCGTCGAGCTCGATCACCCCATTGCGCAGCACGAGCATCGCCGACGGATTGCGTCCGACGAACGAGAAGCGGGCCCAGCGCTCGGCACCCTCCACTGATTCGAGCAGGAAGCCAGGTCCGTCGCCGACGAGCTTGACGTACGCGGCGACCGGTGTCTCGAGGTCGGCGAGCAGTTCGGTCCACACGGGAACCACCGTGTGTTCGACGGCGTGTCGATGAAAGTCCTCTCGGGACGGTTGGAACTTCATCGTCGGATCAGGCTCCGGCGCCGAACGACCGGAAGAAGCAGGTGCGTTCCCCTGTGTGACAGGCACCGGCACCCTCTTGTTCGACCTTGAACAGCAGCGCGTCGGCGTCGCAGTCGTAGAAGGCCTCGCGCACGAACTGTCGGTCGCCGCTGGTGTCGCCCTTGCGCCACAACTCCTGTCGGCTGCGCGACCAGTAGACCATCCGGCCTTCGGCGAGCGTCATCTGCAGCGACTGGGCGTTCATCCACGCCAGCATCAGCACGTCACCGTTGTCGACGTCCTGCGCGATCGCTGCCACGAGACCGTGATCGTCGTACTTGATCCCCGCCAATTGCTCGTCGGTCGCTTCGATCCTGGTCCCTTCGGGCATCGGGCCAGCCTACGGGCCGACCCCTTCGCGCGGCCCGATGCGTTGCCTACAGGTCTTCGCGGCCCGATGCGTTGCCTACAGGTACAAGCCCGTCGATGCCTCGATGCGCTCTGCGGCAACCGCGTGCAGTTCGCGTTCGCGCAACATGACGTAGTCCTCGCCCTGGACCTCGACCTCGTAGCGATCCTCAGGGCTGAACAGCACCTTGTCGCCGACCTCGCACGAGCGCACGTTCTGGCCCTGAGCGACCACGGTCGCCCAGATCAGACGCTTCGACACCTGGGCGGTGGCCGGGATGACGATGCCGCCTGACGACTTGCGCTCGCCCGCCTTGTCGGAGATGCGCACGAGCACCCGGTCGTTGAGCATCTTGATCGGGAGCTTGTCGTCGACGACGGCCATCGGGACAAGGCTACCGTCGGCGGTCGTACCCCGATCTGCGAGTGCCGACCAGTGGTCCGAGCCCGACCCGAGCCCGAAAAATGCCTGGTTTGTCGCGCTGAGCGCGCACTTCCAGGCATTTTTCGGGCGGGAGGTGGGGTGGCTCAGGCCTTGACGGCAGCTTCCATCTCTTCTTTGACCTCGTCGGTGAGGAGTGGGATCACGTCGAGCGCACCGAAGTTCTGTTCGACCTGGCTGACCTTCGAGGCGCCGGTGATCACCGTCGACACATGCGGGTTCTTGGTACACCAGGCCAACGCGAGCTGCGCCATCGTGCAGTCGAGACGTTCCGCGATCGGGCGCAGTCTCTCGACACGGGCGATTGCCTCCTCGTCGCTCAAACGGCCGGCGAGCCAGCCATAGCCCTCGAGCGCGGCACGCGAGTCCTCGGGAATGCCGTCCTTGTACTTCCCGGTGAGCAGACCGGACGCGAGTGGGCTCCAGATCGTGTTGCCGTAGTTGAACTCGGCGTTGATGCGGGCGTACTCCTTGTCGACCTTCTTGCGTTCGAGCAGGTTGTACTGGCTCTGCTCGGTGACCGGCCGGTGCAGGTGATGACGATCGGCGATGTCGATGGCGGCGCGGATCTCGTCGGCCGACCACTCGCTGGTGCCCCAGTACAGCGCCTTGCCGGCCGAAATGATGTCGCTCATCGCCCACACCGTCTCCTCGATCGGTGTGTTCGGATCGGAACGGTGGCAGTACAGGACGTCGACGAAGTCGAGCCCGAATCGCTCCAACGAGCCGTCGACGGCGTGCATCAGGTACTTGCGGTTGAGGGTGTTGTTCATGTTCGGCGTATTGCGGTGTAGGCCCCAGAACACCTTCGTGGTCACGACGTACGACCAGCGCGGCCAGCGCGAGCTCGCGCAGCACCTCGCCCATGATCGTCTCGCTCTTGCCGCCGGCGTACGCCTCGGCGTTGTCGAAGAAGTTGCACCCGGCGTCACCGGCTGCAGCCATGCATTCGAGGGCGAGCTGATTGTCGAGTTGCGTGTCGAAGGTGACCCAACTGCCGAACGACAGCACGCTCACCTGCAGCCCGGTGTTGCCGAGTCGGCGGTATTCCATTTTGGGATTCACGTTGGGGGTGGCCATGTCGGCGACCCTACCCACGATTTCACCAGGGGTCAGACCCCTGCTGCAATCGGACCCCGGCTGCGATCAGACGGGACTGACTCCTGCCGACCGGTCGCTGGCGATCTGTTGCGCCATCAGGTCGAGCACCGGACCGCGGATCGCACGAACGGTGCGCGGATACGCCGACGGATCGAGCGTCGATGCCAGCTCGGCAGCGACGGCGACCGCCCGATCGAGTTCCTCGCCGTCGGGTACGACCTCGTCGAGGAACCCAACATCGACCGCATCGCGTGGCGTCGTGATGCGAGCGTTCGCGAGCGCCCGCTGGAGATGTCGTTTGCTCAGCCGATCGGTCGCGATCGTCAACGCCCAGTCGGGAAGCACCATCTTGATCGCGACCTCGTTGAGCCCGATCTTGGCCTCGACGTCACCGCCGACGCGGACATCGCAGCCGAGCAGCACGAGCGCTCCGGCTGCCAGGGCGTGTCCTGTACTCGCCGCAACGACCGGGATCGACGAACCGTAGAGCCGATGAACCAATGCACCACCGTCGGCGACGAGGTTGATGATGGCCGACATGTCATCGCCGAACATCACGCCAAGATCGAAGCCGGCGGAGAACTTGCCGGGTCGACCGTGCAGCACCATTGCCCGGATCTCGTCATCGCCCTCGGCCTCGTCGAGCGCACCACCGATCGCCGTGATCATGTCGAACGACAGTGCGTTCGCCTTGCCGTCGTCGAGATGCACGACCAGCACCCCATCGTGTCGTTCGGTCGTGACAGCAGCAGAACTCATGCCCCAGAACCTACGCGATCGCAGCAGGGGTCTGACCCCTGGTGAAATTCAGACGGGACGGACGTGGATGCCGGCCGCCGACATCTGCGCTTTGGCGTCGGCGACGGTGTGTTCGCGGAAGTGGAAGATCGAGGCTGCGAGCACGGCGTCGGCACGACCGACGGCCACGCCGTCAACGAGGTGATCGATCGAGCCGACGCCGCCGCTGGCGATCACCGGCACCGTGACGGCATCGACGATGGCCTGGGTGAGATCGAGATCGAATCCATCGCGGGTGCCGTCGCGATCCATCGAGGTGAGCAGGATTTCGCCGGCACCCCGACGCACCGCTTCTTGCGCCCACTCGACCGCATCGATCCCGGTCGGAGTGCGCCCACCGTGGAGGTACACCTCCCAACTGTCCACCACACCATCGGCACGGTGCTTCGCGTCGATCGCGCAGACGACGCACTGTGCTCCGAACTCCGTGGCGATCTCGGTGATCAACTCGGGGCGCTCGACCGCCGCGGTGTTCACGCTCACCTTGTCGGCACCGGCGCGAAGCATGCGCCGTGCGTCTTCCAGCGTCCGGATTCCACCGCCGACCGTGAACGGGATGTAGACCTCGTCGGCCACACGTCGCACCATGTCGATCGTCGTGTCGCGGTTGTCGCTCGACGCCGTGATGTCGAGGAACACCAACTCGTCGGCACCTTCGAGGTCGTAGCGGGCGGCGAGTTCGACCGGATCGCCGGCGTCGCGGAGGTCGACGAAGTTGGTGCCCTTGACCACACGACCGTCGGTGACGTCGAGACACGGGATGACACGGGCAACCTTCACGATCTCACCGCCTCGAGTGCGCTCAGCGCCTCGCTCACCGTGAACCGTCCCTCGTAGACGGCCTTGCCGGTGATGATCCCGCCGAGGTTCCCGATCTGGGCGAGGGCCACGACGTCGGCCAGGCTCGACACGCCCCCACTGGCGATCACCGGCACGCCGGCGTGTGCCGCCGAGCGGGTCAGCCCATCGATGTCCGGGCCGGTGAGCATCCCGTCGAGCCCGATGTTCGTGATCAGGAACATCTCTGCGGTCGGAAACAGCCATACGCGTCGTCGAGGAGCATCCCGCTGCCCTCGGTCCAACCGTGCACAGCGATCTCGCCGTCACGATGGTCGAGCCCCACGGCGACCGGAACGATGTCGGACGCCGCCTCCACGAGCGCCGGGTCGCGCACGGCGGCGGATCCCATCACGACGCGAGCGACGCCCGCCACGGCGAGTTCGCGGCGCATCGTCGAGCGTGCGAACGCCGCCGCCGGTCTGCACCGTGTGGAACCGGCGAGGGCCGACACGATCGACGCGACCGACGGGCCGATTGACGGGGTCGCCGGACTTGGCGGCGTCGAGATCGACGACGTGGACCCAACGAACACCGGCCTGAGCGAATTCGAGAGCCACCGACACCGGATCGTCGCCGTAGTCGGTGACGTCGTCGTAGTCGCCCTGGCGCAGCCGGACGACGCGGCCTCCCAGCAGGTCGATCGACGGATAGAGGTCAATCATGGTGGCTCCCCGCAGACGTCGACGAAGTTTCGCAGCAGTCGCAGACCCGGTCGGCTCGACTTCTCGGGATGGAACTGCACGGCGAACACGTTGTCGTGGCGGAACGCGGCGTTCAGCGTCGTGTCGTACTCGATCGTGGCCGCCACGACGGCCGGATCGTCGGGCACGCCGTGCAACGAATGGACGAA
>CAVZGP010000008.1:0-61026 GCA_963774765.1 Ilumatobacteraceae bacterium | reverse complement strand
CTGGTCGGGAGATGATCGGGGAGCGGCGACCATGCCACGTCACATCCACCACACAGGGCCAGGATCCGACAGACCTCTGCCAGTCAGCCCGCCGGGCAGAGATGCTGCACGTGCACGGCTCGCCCGTTGACGATGCGGACCCAGCTGAGTTCGTCGTTCCTGCCTCGGTCGATGTCGGCCAGCGAGCAACCCATCGTGCTGTCCACCACACGTACCAACCCGTCATCGGCCGGGACCACCCGATAGCGCTCGGTGTTGTTCACCGGCCAGAACTGCTCACCCCAGTACGACGTGCAGACGCCGTAGTCCTCCGTTGCCGCGCAGTCGGCGATCCGGGCCGCCGCCTCATCGCCGAAGTACGCGCAGACGAGGTCGAGTCGCAGTGACGCCGACGTGATGTCCTCGACCCCGCCGAACCACCATCCGTCAGGTATGACGTCGCCGATCGAGGCATCGGCGCCGCACCCGGTCCCACGAACCGGCTCATAGCCGAGTTGGGGCACCTCAAACGCATTCGGGAAAGGAAAGCCCGTCGGCTCTGTCGATGCCGTCGCCGTGGCCGGGACAGCCGTGGTCGCCGGCAATGTCGTCGTCGTGCTGGTCACCGGGGTGACCTCTGCCGGCTGGAGAGTTGCTTGCGTGACCAGAGGAACCTCAGCACCCTGGTCGCTGTCGTCGATTCGGCTCTCTGCGGTTTCAGACGGTGGTGACGTGTTCTCGGTGTCTCCGCCCGAGACCAGTACGAACAACCCGACCGCGACCAAGGCAACCGTTGCACCGAGTGCAACTCCCACCCAGAGCGAGAACCGACGCGGCGCTACCGATGGCATGGGCGCGAGCGGGACTTCGTCCTGACGGGCAGTAGGCGCGTCCGAAGACGAGCCCATTCGGGACCCGCACGACAGACAGAACCTGGAGTTCTCGCGATTCGGGGCACCGCACGTAGCGCAGTTCATGACAGCGTCATCCGTCGTTTCGTCATCGTGAACTCAGGCAACCCGGTTCGGACGACAGTAGATCGGCAATGAGTCGCCGGTTGAGGTCGAAGCGCCCAGGGGTGAGTCCGCCGCTACCAGTGCTCGTTCCCGGCCAAGTGTGAGTGCCATCGCCGACAGCGATCAGTTCCGTGCACGCGCCGCAACCCTCGCCTGCCCACACCTCGACGTTGTCGGACAGGGCGACTGACGAACCAACCGAACTGCAGCGCTGCACCGAGGTCGCGACGGTGTCGAACCAAGCTCGTTGCGCGATCAGTCCGTTGCCACCGTCGAAGGGCGCGGTCTGGTCGATCCGACCGGCCACCACGCTCAGGGGAAGCGGCGGGCCCGATTCCGCGCACCGGGTGAGCACACCATCGTCGACGGCCGGAATCACCATGACCACCGATCGGAGCGACACGCGGGTTTCCGGATCGCACAACGCGGTGAGCGCCATACCGGCACCGTTCGACTCGCCACTCAACGTGATCCGGGTGGTGTCGACGCATCCAGACCGCGCTTACCGCATCGATCATCTCGCCCAGCGCAGCCACGTCGTCGGCTCCGCTTGCCGCAAACACTCGAGCACCGGAGTTCCAGCTGAATCCACCTCGCGACTCGACTGTTCCCTCCGGATACGCAACGGCGATACCGGCAGAGTTGGCGACCTCTGTCAGCTCTGCCACACGTTCGATGCCCGTAGGTGTTCCGGTGTAGCCGTGCAGAACGAGAATCGTGGGAGACGCAGATGACAGGCCGGCTGCACGCAAGGTGACCCGACGCCCGGAGGACGTCGTGATCACACCATCGGTCTGATCGCATGCGGCCACCGCTGTCGGTGTCGACGACGGAACAACCTCCGAACCTGACGGGATGCCAGGAGCAGTTTCGACCGGTGGGGTCGACGCGACCGCCGTCACCGGGCTGGGCGGCTCGGCCACCGCCGTCGTTGGCAACGACGTGGCGACGGGCGAGGTAGCACCGCTGGTGGCTTCGCTCGACGTCGAATCGGTCGAGGGGCCACACGACGTGAGCGCGACGCCGACGAACATGACGAGGACGACCGAACGCCACACGATTCGGTTCACCTCCAGACGCATCGGCCGACCTCGCCGAGAGCAACGGAATCGTTGCGGATCGCCTCCGGGCTGACGTTGCCTGTCAACTCGGTCAGTTTCGATCCACCGCCCTGATCGACCGTGACCGAGATCGGGTCGGCGATCCAGGTCAAGCAGTAGAGACTCGTCCGGGTTCCGTCGAGTTCGACCGCCACCGACACCACGAGCATCTCGTCGCCCGCCCCACTCGGGCGGGCGTCCATCAGCAGCAGCGATGCACGATCGAGGCCGCCGTACCCATCGACAAATGCCTCGTCGCTGAGCGATGCCGTGCCCGGATCGAGAGCACGGGCCGCTCGCCAGTCGGCCAGCGCCAGCGCATCCGCGAACTGTTGGGCAACGGCGAACGACGGCTGGACCGTGGCGAACGAGTGCCCGGACGGAAGCGGATCGGACATCACCTGCGGGCTACCCGGCGAGTTGAGCGGTGCCAACTCGACCGGAACTGCTGGGATCGCCGCCGCGCTCGGCGCGTCAATGGTCGTCGTGGGCGGCAGCGTCGTCGCGGCTGGGGGTGGCGTGGACGTCGTTGGTGCGACGACTGCGGGCGGCGGGGCGCGCGTGGTGGTCGATGGATTCGTGTCCTCCGACCGAGTGGTGGTGGTGGTCTCCGCCGGCGAGTCCCGCCGGGGTGGTGGCTCGGCAGTGTCGCGGCCCGAACGGCGAGCCATCAGACCGATACCCAGCAGGAGGGCCGCCATCACCGCGGTGGCAGCTACGACGAGTGGCCATCGACGAGCGGCCGGACCAGGCGGAGTATCGGTGGGCTCGAGATTCATCGGCGGGCCCAGAGCACTCGCGACGGCGGCGCCGCAACTGCGACAGAACCGAGCGCCTGGCGCATTCGGACACGCACACGACGGACACATCGCTCGTGCAGGCAGCATTTCGGGAGCTGTCTGCTCCTCGGTGCCGGGCTGCGCCGGCGAGAGTCGTGCACCGCAGGAGAGACAGAACCTCGACCGCTCGCCGTTGTCCGACCCACACGTCGAGCAGTTCACAGGTCCCACCAGTCGGATCGGTCAGCGCTGTGCAATCTCGGCCTCGAGACGTTCGATTCGTTCCGAAGTGGGCGGATGGGTCGAGAAGAATACGTCGATCTCGTCCGGTTCGAGATCTCCTTCCGAACTCTGGAGCACCGCCAGCGCATCCGGTCCAGCGCTCAACGGACGTGCCGCGGCAGCGAGCAGGTCGATACCTGCCAGGTCAGACTCGAGTTCGTCCTCTCGCGAGAAACTCAAGTTTGCGATGTCGTTGAGAACGGTTGCGGCGGCTTCTGCGTACAGGCGGTCCGTGTCGATCTCGCTTCCCAAGAGTGCGTCGAGGCCCGCCATGACGAGAGCCTCTCGCTCGAACTGCTGCGCAAGGTGCCTGCAGACAACGTGGCCGACTTCATGACCCATCACGAATGCCAGCTCGTCCTCGCTCATCAGCGACGAGATCGCGGTCGTGAAGAACAGGTCCCCGCCTGGGATTGCGAAGGCGTTGATTTCACTCGAGTCGAGCAGCGTGACGGTGAAGTCGATGTCCGTGTCGACCGGACGGATGTCGTCGAGCAGATCATCGAGGAGCGCCTGGGTCTCACCATCGCCTGACACCTGATACAGCTGCAGAACGAGTGCCCGCGTTCGGCACCAGCTGCTCGCTCCTGTTCGAGGCTCATCGGTTCGATCGAGATGTCGGTTGCCGGGATGGCGAGCAGTTCGGACTTTCCACAGCCGTCGAGCGCCGACTCCGATTCGGGACTTCGTTCAGATGTCGGCTCGTCGGCCGCGCTGGAACCATCAGAGTCCAGCGAGGCGTCCGGCGTACCTCGTGCTTCCGATACAGGATCGCTACTGGTCGCATTCCAGACAGCAACGCCCGCAACACCCAGTGCCAGCACCCCGAGCACGGAGGCGGCGATGATCGCCACCCGTCCTCGACCATGCCCCGGTCGAGGCGAGGGCGGCGGCGAGTACGGTGGTGGCGGCGTCGTCGGTGTACGTGCCCACTCGTCGACCCACCGGCAGCCATCCCACCGACGCAGCCATCCGTTGCGTTCGGGGTCCTCGTACCAACCGGGGGTCGGGGTGGCGGTCACGTCAGCGGCGCTCCAGGACGCGCTGGGGTCGCTGCGGTCGATCGACCGCCACGCAAGGAACAGCGTCCCCATGCCGAGCACACATAGCGCAAGCATGGCGACCACCCAGTTGAACGCAGAACGGCTCCACAGCCAGACGCAGTCGGCGTCCGGGTTGACGGAGCAGTAGAGGGATTCGAAGTCGACGGTCGATGCAGCGCCTCCGAAACTCCAGTACGCCGACGTCAACCAGGCAAGCTGCTGCACGCCGATGGTCGAGACCGGGAAGATCAGGCCGACGAGCAGCAGTTGAGCGAACAACACCACGGGCAGGATGGTCATCGCCCGGTCGGCCGAGGGGCTCGAAGCCGAGATGAACAGGCCGAGACAGACGGCGCTGACACCGGAAGTCGCCACGATCAGGAAGATCTCGGTCATTGCGGGCAGGAAGGTGGCAGCCCCGCTCGGCTGACCCTGGCGCAACGTTCCGACGACCACCAACACCGTGGCCTGCACCATCGTGAATGCTCCGAGCGGGATCACTTTGGAAGCGAGATATGCGACGGGCGAGATCCCCAGCGCCATCTCGCGTTGCAGGATCGGGCGCTCCTTCACCACCTCGCGAATGGCGTTGGAAGCACCCAGGTAGATCGACGCCAACGCCAATGCCATCAGCACGTTGCCGCTTTTCGATTGGTTCGGTCCCGGCTCGAACGAGTCGGCCGCGAACACCGCCAGCATCAATACCGCAATGACGCCGGCCTGCGACGCGAGAATGATCGAGTTCCGGCGGTCGCTCTCGATCACCCGAATGTATCGCTCGGCCAAGATGTGGAACTGACGGCCGACGCGCAAGAGATCAGCACCTCGGACTCGGTCGACGAGACTGCTCGGTGGTGGTGGCGGCGGCGAGTCGTGTGCTGCGAGCGGGGCGAATGGCGCCACCCGCAACGACTCGATGTCGTTCGTCCGTTCGAGGTGCGCAAAGATCTCGTTGAGCGCTCGACCGGCGAAGTGCGCCGACATCTTGCTGATGTGCCCGTCGTACACCTTGATACCGCCCGCGCCCATCAGCACGACTCGATCGCACAGGTCGAGACTGTCGGTGCTGTGAGTCACCACGAGCACGACGCGGTCCTGCGTCGCGAGCGACCGGAACAACTCCATCGCAATGCGTTCGTTGCCGGGGTCGAGACCGGACGTGGGTTCGTCGAGGATCAGCAGCGTCGGACTGGTCAGGAGTTCAACGGCCACGTTGACACGCTTCCTCTGACCACCGGAGAGCTCGTTGATCTGTGCGTCGGCGCGTGGCGTGAGACCGAGCTCGTCGAGGACTTCGACCACGCGCGCCTCACGTCGCGCCGCTGTCACCGTCTCGGGCAGGCGTAGCCGAGCAGCGAACCGCAGGGTCTCACGGATGGTCAGCGTCGGATGGAGGATGTCGTCCTGTGGCACGTAGCCGATCCGGTGTCGCAGAGAATCGAATCGCGCGTAGACATCGACCCCATCGAGCAGGATCGTGCCCGATGAGGCCGGATCGACTCCGGCGATCGCCTTGATCAGGGTCGACTTGCCTGCACCACTGGTGCCCAGGATGCCGATCATTTCACCGCCGCGGGCATCGAGATCCACACGATCGAGTCGGCGTCGTCCGTCGGTCTCGACGACCAACTCTCGCACGGCGAGCGTCATACTTCCGGCCCGACGAGGCAACGACTCGACGGCTTCCAGGGATTCGGCCGGAACGGCCACGCCCTCCAGACCAGCGACGGAATCGTCAGGGAGCTCGACGACTGCTGGCGACGGTGCCGGTTCCCACCACGAGCCAGCTGATGCGATCGCATTCGGTTCGAGAATCGGTTGGGGAGCCGGCTCGGGCGCGTCAATCTCGCGCCGAGGCACCGTCGCCTCCTCGGGCTGTTCCGGCCCTGCGAACCCCTTCACGATGATCGCCACGTCGCCGCACGAGAGCTGGAACGGCGGCGGGAACGCGGTCGGCGTGTCTGGCGACAGTGCGACGGTGACACCGGCGCGGGTCACCGACGTGCCGTTCGTCGTGCCGAGATCGATGATCTCGATCGCGCCGTTGGCCATTGTTTGCACGATGGCGTGGTTCTTGGAGGCCGAACGACCCGGATCGTCCACCGCGACGGCGTCGAACCCGGTGCGGTCCGGCGCTCGGCCGATCACGGCCGACGTGACCGTGCGAACGTTGCCGTCGGGTAGCGTGAGTTCGATCATCGGGTCCTCACCACGATCGCCCCGGACCCGACGTCGTGGACGGTTCGTCCCGACGACCGATCGAGCATCGGGATGTTCAGCAGCAGCCCGAGGCCGAACGGGATCGCCAACACCGCGTTGATGGCCAACCGAAGCCCTGCGGTTCGAGGATCGATCGGCTCACGCGATTCGTCGTCGACCACGGCAAGGCCGACGACATGGTGGCCCACGGTCCCGCCCCACTGGCCCTTCAACATCAAGACGTAGTACGCGACAGTCCCGACGACCAGAACGACCACGCCCAGCAGTTCGTGGATGGCGCTGGCCAGAGCGAACGTCACGAGTATGATCGCGCCGTCGATCGCCCACGACATCGCTCGCACCCGAAGGGGGGCTGGCGATACACCTGTGGGGTCGCTCCGCGGCGGGTGCGGAGCGGCGATCGACGCATCGACCGGAACGACAACCGCCGAGGCAGGAGCTCCGACATCGGGGGCAGCAGCGACGATGGGGTCCTGCGGGCGCGGCGAGCCGCACGACGTACAGAATGCGTCACCCTTCAACAACTCGCCGCCGCACTGGGGACAGAACAACTTCACTGGTACAGCCTCACAGTCCCGTCGGTCTCGATCGTCACGAATCCGTCGTCGACGAGATGGAACGTCGAGTCGGCGGTGAGCCCGTCGACCGACCACACCTCGTCCTGCTCGTCGTACCCGAACCCCCACACCCGTTCGGGCTCGACCAGCACGACGCCTCCATCTGCCATCACCCAACCACCCGGACTCTGGACAATCGTGTCGCCCGTCGCTTGATCGAGGAGGCTCACAACCTCAGACCCGTCGGAGGAGAAGATCGCCGAACCGGACGGTCCCACCCAGCTGTACACCGAGTCCGCATCACTCGTCCAGATCATCTTCCCGGAGCCCGGCCCGTGGATACTCACGGCCCACGTCCAGCCGTCTGCGGTTATCACCAGAGCCAGTTCGTCGGATGCCGCCCACACTCCCTCGATGTTGCTCGGAAAGGAACGGATCGTGACCAGTGCGCCGCCTTGAGTCACGCGTAACGAACGAGCGTCGCCGACGACGACCTCATCCGCCACCACGTCATACACCGAACCATCCGACGGGAGTTCCGCCACGACAATCGGGGAATCGACATTCGGCAGCCGGAACATCGCGAGGTCTTGCCCAGTGCGGACGGTGACCTCCGGGCGGGTGGCCTCGTAGTAGACATGATCACCCGACATCGAGGCCTGCTCATCGCCGGAGTGGAGATCGAACAGGCCGAGTCTGCTGCCGGTCGAAAGCACAACGAATCGGCCGACGATTCCCACCCCTGTGTCCGACGTATCCCGCTGCCACAATGTGTCACCGCTCGTTGCATCGCTCGCAACGAGTTCGCACGTCCAAGAGTCGGCCGACTCACTGCAGTATTCGGTGACCATGACCTCATCCACTGAGGTGTGATATGTCATGAAGTCACCTGTGGGTCGCACAGCCGAGAAATGGCGGACGAGCTCGCCGGAGGCTCGGTTCCAGACCGTGATGGCAGTCAGATCCGATGAACGCCCGGGCGCGGCGACATAGATGTTGTTCTCGTCGCCGACCGCCCACTCGGCGTCATC
Organism: Ilumatobacteraceae bacterium; assembly: GCA_963774765.1. GTDB lineage: Bacteria > Actinomycetota > Acidimicrobiia > Acidimicrobiales > Ilumatobacteraceae > Sva-07. The sequence continues at coordinate 53,019 of CAVZGP010000008.1, read as the reverse complement.
GACCTGGATGTCCCAGGCCAGCGTGGGGTCATCCGGGAATCCGGGCAGCACGACAGTCGCGGCCTCGACGGAGTTGGCGATGACCACCCCGCCGGCGACGAGGGCCACAGCGACGATCACCGCGCCGACATAGGGCATCACGCGACCGATCACGGCTCGTGCCTGACCTGCGGCGCGCGAACGACGATCGTCGAGGCCACGTGATCGTGGACCGCGTGACGTTCCCGGCCCAACAACACCATGAAGCTGCTGATGATGCCCGTGATACCCAAGGTCAGGGTGCCGAGGATGCTCTTGCCGACGAGTTCCCTCAGAGCCATCGTCCCGAACCGGACCACCTGCCCGCTGTTCACATCGACGACGACTGCGCCGACGAGCTGCTTACCAGGCGACAAGCCGCGGTCCCAGACGACCATCGACCAGATGAGCCAGCCGATCCCGAGCGTGAAGATGGCGATGAGAACGTTCGAGCACGTACCCCCCGAGACGTGTGCCGAACGGCAGCGGTTCGATCGTGCCGACATGGGTGACCGGCATGCCGACTGGCGCCACCCGGCCATCCGGGTCAGGCCCGACCGGAACCGGGCGGGGAGGTCGGTCGATCGACCGGATGAGGAGGATCCCACCAGCGATCGGGAGAACGAGAACAATCGGCACGAGCAAGCCGGAGCTGTCGTTGAGAACTCCATCGACCAATCCGGCGAGCAGCAGAGGCAACGACACAGCTACACCGACGAGCACGCCAGTTGCCCGCCTTTCGACTCGGGCTCCACCAACATCCAGCCCGCGAGCACACCCACCATGAGCGGAAAGGCGGCCATCACGGTACCCCGTTCGACCACATTGAAGATCCCGGACGGGTACCAGAAGAGGCTTCCAGGCGGCGTCGGGTAGCCGTAGTAGTCCCCACGAACAACGGTCCAGACGCCGGTCACGACGCCCCAAACCGCAAGTATCCACCCCCCGATTCGACGAGTCTTGAGGCGTGCCGCTGTTGCAGCTTCAGGATCGCCGATCGTGATCGCCGGGGTCACCGGAGATGGAGCCTCGATGGTCGCTGCGACGTACGACGTCGGCAGCGGAGTCTGCGAGGTCGCCACCGTTGGACCGACGCCAAGGATCACCGGCGCAGCAGCAGGTGGCGGGTCGACGAGGTCGCGACGGGCAACGGTGGCTTCGGCGAGGGCAGCGGGGTGCAAAGGCACGACCGAATTGGTTGCTGCCATTCGCACCGTGAACTCGGACGCGGAGCCGATTCTGATGGTCGACCCGATCGGCGCGACCGCGGGGATCCCCTTCTGCAGTGACCGCTCGGTACCGTCGATGTCGATGATCTCGGTTCCGTTCGATGAACCGAGATCGGTCACCCAGACGGTTCCGTGCGCCTCCTCGATCAGCGCGTGCGTCTTCGACACCGACATGTCATCGCTGATCGCCGTCGCGATCGTCCCCGGCAGATCGCGCGGCGCCACGGGGTCACGTCCGACCACCACCGACGTCTCGAGCGGCACAGAGGAGCCCCCGGCGAGAACGAGCTCAACCCTCACTGAGACCTGCCGTCGTGTCGGCGCCGCCGGACACCTCGTTCACCACAACGACCCAGCGGCATCACCGACGAGTTGATAACGATCGTCGCGGTGACGTAGCAGGCACTCGCCGTCCGCCCCAGATGTTCCCGCCTCCCAATCGAGCACAAGCATCACGAAGAGAGAGGATCCTTGCGGGGGCGCTCCTACGAAGGTCTGAAAGGCGACGTCGCAACCGCCTCGCGCCGCAGCGGCCGCTGCCTCTCTGGTTTCGAAAGTCTCGGGAGGATTCACGGCCGCCAGGAACTGATAGTCGTGAGGGCCGGCGCAGTCCGCCCAATCCAGGCGTAACCCGACCCCGCCCTCGACTATTGTCTCTACGCTGCACCGACCAACCGAGTTGTCAACGGAGTCCACCCAATCAACGGGCCCCCAAGCACTCGGCGAGCCACGTTCGACAAAGGCCGCCTCCGGGCGCGTGCCGGCCACGACGGTGACCGTGTCCCCCGGGAACAACGACGTGCCCTCCGGCGGCTCGGAGGCCACGACGAGGCCGATCGCGTAGCCGACCGACACCGGAGTCTGGGACAGAATGACCTCGAGCCCGAGATCACGAAGCGCATCCCGAGCATCCGCCGGGGCCAATCCGCCGAGCGACGGAATGACGACGGGTACGGGTGGTGGCACCGTCGTTGGGGGGCTTGTCGTTGGGGGGCTTCTCGTAGCAGGAACCGTCGTGGTCGGCACCGTTGAGACGGACCTCGCGGAAACGATGCTGTCAGCACCACTCTCGTCGGACGGTGAGGCCACGGCCACACCTCCGATCGTGAGACAAGCGGCGGTGAACGCCGCGAGTCCGTAGGCAACTCCAGCAGAGATCACGACAGGGCCATGACCGCCAGGGCCAAGTCGTCGTTGACGATGCGGCCCGCAGACCGTTCGGCGATCACCAGATCGGAGATCTCGTCTGGCGTGAGCTGGAGGATCCGGTCGAAACGACGCGGGTCTCCGAGCAACCACTCCGACACCGCATCGCTCGCCAGCACCAGAACATCTCCGGAAGAAACCGGCAAGGTCGTCCACGACGGGGCGATCGTTCCGTGCGCAGGAAGCGAACCGATCAGACTCGGATGCGACCCGAATTGCGAGGCGTCCTCGTACGGCAGCGTGCGGCGCACGTGCCGGGCACCGTCCACGAGAAATGCACACGAGTCACCGAGGCACATCACGGTCGCGACGCGCTCGTCGGCCTTTCCGTGTACGGCGGCTCCGACGAGCGTTGCAAACGCTCCTCGTCGAGCACCCTCCTCGGCCCACCAGCCCGACTTGTCGGCTGCCTCGCCTCCGGACATCACAGCTCGCGATCGATCGAGCCACGCGTCGAACGATCCGGGCGACAGAGGTTGCGGTGGTGCCGTCACGAACTCGTCGACGAGCACTCGGGCCCACCGGCCGGCACCGAACGACGACGATGCACCGTCGGCCACGGCCATGACCCAACGCGTGCCGTCGATTCGGACGGCGTCTTCGCACTCGTCGATCGCTTGGCCGTGCTTTGCGACGCGGAACGACCAGATGGTCCGCTTGTCGGTCGACGCCGCGTTGACGACCTCGATGGAGTTCGGATCGAGCAGTGCTAGGTCGAGGGTGGCTGACGTTCGCTCCGCGCTCGCGCGTGATTCCGGGGAGGGGATCGCCTGGCCGTCTTCGGCGACGGTCGGAGGAGCAGTAGCTCTGGGCACAGCAACCGACGACGACGTCGGTGACGGCGCCAGGACCGGATCAGGCAGGTCTTGGCCGCGAACAATCAGGTAGTCGACACCGATGACCATCAAGCCCGTGACGATGACCGCCAAGACCGCCGGTACCGGTCCGACCCCTTTCCAGATTGCAACCAGAGCAACGACCGCGGCCGTACCACCCGCCAACGCGTAGGCGCCCGGTCTCGCGGTTCATCGCAGGAGATGTCCGACTGAGGTTCCAACGTTGAGGAACGACACCACGGCCCGGAAATCCGCATTCATCGACATGCCACGTGCTCCGGCCTCAGCCGGATACCCCTGGCGGACCGCGGCGGCCCGCATGACCTCGGGAAGCTCGCTCGACATGTCGAACAGCGTCTGGCCGGAGTGGTCGCGGAAGAGCTGTCGGTTGTTCGGGAACATGACGGGATTCGAGTTCATCCCGCCCGTGAGCATGATGTTGAACAGCAGCAGGTTGCCATCGCTGGTCGCGAGCGACGTGATCCGATCGGCCCACACGTGGGCGAACCGTCGGTCGACTCTCCGTCGGTCAGGTTGATCACGATCGGCGGAAAGCTCTGCGGGTAAGACTGAACCCACGAGTGGGCGATACGACCAGCGTGGTCGAAGGCCGCGTACATCGGGGTTCCCCCGTCGTTGAACGGTTCGACCCAGATCGGCATCCGATACTGCAGCGATCCATCCGAGGTTTCCCTGGTCCGTTCCTCGACACGCAACGGGGCCTGGGCCAGGTCGGTGGTCCAGGCGAGGTCACCGACGGAGTTCGTAACGGACAACAGCGACTGGACGATGGTGGACCCGACTTTCCGTGCGATACCCGATCGCCGCCACAGCGAAGTAGGGCCGCGGCGGCTCGGTGTGCGACTTGGTGCGACCGTTGGATCAACTCCATGATCGTGGCGTTGAGCTGTTCAGCGACGGCAACCGACTTTGGCGTGGTCGTTCCCGCCATCGGTTCGTACATCGACGCCGACTGGTCGACGAGGAAGATGATGCACGTCGGCGTGGCTGCGGTCGACTCGTTGGCCGTAGGTCATGAGGCCCTCCCGGGTGCAGTGGTGGTCAAAGGTTCGGACTGCGTCGTTGTCGCGTCGTCTCGTTCAGGCGCCGGGCACACCCCGACCTCGACAGTCCTGGCCAGAAACCACCCGACGACTCGATCGAGGTGGCAAACACGCAGAGCCACTCGTCGTCGGACCCGGACTCGTCGTCGGAGTAGAGGTCTGCGACGATCTCGTCGCATCGTTCGAGATCGAGCGATGAGATCAGCTCGCTGACATCCTCGATGTCCGCTTCTCCGATCTGGTCGGTTTCGTCACGCAGGCGATCGAGCACGACACGTCGAACGAGTTCGAGTAGTCCTTCGTCATCGGGCGACGCAGCGATCACGGCGCCCTCGCCGAGATCGAGGCCGACGCATCGAGGGTCGAATGAGATGGGCTGACCGCTCGGATTGGCCAGCAGCGTGCTCGTCGTCGTGGTCGTGGGGCGGACTGTCGTCGTGGTCGTCGGACGAATCGTGGTCGTGGTCGTCGCGGTAGATGTCGATATAGATTCTGCCGGGAGCGAAGCTGTGGACTCACCCAGCGTCGTGATGGGGTCGCCGGATGTCGTCGAGGAAGGGGTTGCGGTGGACGCGTCGGCGCCATCGTCGACATCGACAGCAACGAGGAGCACTCCGAATCCTGCGGCAAGGCCGACGAGCGCCGGAACCAACCGGTCGAGTCTCATGAGCTGGACCCACCCTTCGTGTAGGAGACCCGGACGAAGACGCCCTCGATGCCCAGCACCTGATCCGGAGCGATGTCGAACGTCTCCTCTTGGAGCTGACCGTCGAGCTGCACGGGGATCGCAGCATTCGCAGTCGCACCGTTCGCCGTGAGCCGGATGGTGACCGCGGCCGCCGGGGCGTCGCTCTTTGCGAGCACAAGGGTGTCGCTGCGAGAACTTCCGATCGTGGCCTTGTTCTTGTGGAAGTCGACCACACTCCCTTGCCCGGTCCCATCGATCACGGTGAACGATCCGGTCCGGGCGGTTCGGAGGGCGATGGCGACCATGAGACCGATGAACGCAGAGATACCAATGGCGACCATCAGGGTCGGGCCATCGAAGGCATCGACGACCAGGACACCATTCTCGAAGGTCGCCGTCGTCGCTCCGTGGACGACACCGCCGACCGCGCCGGCGACGGCACCGCCGGCGAAGGCCAGTGCGGCGGCCTTGGGTGACCGCAGGACCCCGATGGCCAGGCCAACCAGCGCGGCAATGAGCGCCCACAGGTAGGCGACAAGCGCGACACATCGGAGTCCGTGGAAGTCACCGTTTCTCCGAGCACCGCGTCGGCAATGAGGACGGCGATCAAACCGGCGGCCAGACCGGCGCCGAGTCCGACGACGAAGCGAGCGCCCGCCGCCCCATACGCCCTCATGTTGAGCGATGGCCATGCAGCGACGAATCCGCCGAGGAATGCTGCAATCGATCCGACGAAAAGCGCAGCGTCGACTTCAGGCCCGCCCCATGCAGCCTGAAGCGCCATCGCCACGATCGATCCGACGATCCCTGCGACGATGCCGCCGACCAATCCAGCGATGATCGGGCTGCCGGTCAGTCGGGCGAGGCCCGTGGCGCGACCAGCACCTGCCGTCGAGGTCACGGGCGCCGCCGATGTTGCCGTTTCCGCAAGCGTCGAACTCGAGGACGGTTCCTTCGACCAGTAGCTGTCGTTCTGAGGCGCGGCCTGGTCCGCTGTGGAGTCCCACCAATTGGATGAAGCGACCTGAGTCGCTGCCGGCAGACCAGCGGACGCACCCGGTGGTGGCGAAGCGCCCGCGGGTCGCACGATCGTTGCACCGCCTGACAGCGCGTCTCGCAGCGAGATATTGGGAGGCTCGGAGTCAGCGGCGAATCCTCGGAGCCGGGCAGCAAGATCGGCGACCTCGGCGTCCGTGGACGAGGCGAGCGAGGGCCAGATGGGTGCGGCGTCGACGTTCTCGAAGTCGGATCGAGCGAACAGCAGGTTCTCACCCGTCATGAAGCGGTCCAGCGAGGGGTCAGTTCCGAGCGCCGCCATCGATACTCCGATGACGAGGGCCGAGAACGTGTCGACGTTGGGGCCCCAGTGTGCTGGCCCCCTTTGGGCATGCTGGTAGTTCGGGTGACCGAACTCGCCGGGCGCCCCCACGGACATTCCGGGCACCCAGATCCCGTCGAGGTCGACCAGTCGGAAGTCGTCGTCGTCGGTCAGCAACACATTTCCGTGCTGGAGGTCACCGTGCGCGAATTCCTTGGCCTGAAGCGACTCGACGAGGTCGAACCATCGATCGGCGAGCGAGGTCAGTCGTCCGGGCTCGCCGACCCTGTCCTCGATCGTGTCGTGAAGCGGCCGCCCGGACACCCACGGCATGACGACGACGGGCCACCAGTTCTCGTGCACACGTACACCGTCATCGATCCACTGCGCGGGCACGACGGAGGGGATTCGGGCGGTGGCGAGGTGAGTTTGCAACGCCCGGTAGCGCTCGCTGTCCATCTTCATTCTCCGACAGCAGACAACGGACCGCCACCGGCCGGTTCTTGGCCTGGAAATGAAAGGCAACGGCGTTCTGCCCGCTCGCCATCGCCGGGAATCCGAGCGGCGTCAGGGTGAGCTCGCCGGCGCAGAGCTCGGGATCGGAGAACGACAGGTGCGGCTGCTGCACCGCCTCGGCGTACTGGGTGCCGGTCGGCCATCGACGAGTGGTCATCTGGCCTGTTCGGTCGGTCATGTCACTCATCGGGTCCACCAATCGTCACCAGAGGGTTGCGGAAGAACTCGGGCCGGCACTGCACCGCCCGACGCTGGGGTTGACACGCTGGGCGGTGCCACCAGCCGTGACACCGGCGAGGGCGGGGGTGGCGTGGGGGGTGTCGCAGGCGGAACGGAACCCCGCACGATCGTGCGGTCGTCGACGTCGTCGGGCGTCTGGTTGCGATCGCGGCGCGGCCCGGTGTCGGAGAGAGCAGACAACGCGTCCGCGAGTTGGCCCGCCGTCGGGCGGAGCGCAGCGTCGCGTTGCAGGCATTCCTCGACGATGAGACACAGCGATTGGCGCACGGTGTCGTTGCCTCGACGCACAACGGTGAGGTCTGGATCCGGTTCGGGTCGGTTCTTGAACGACGGGGGCGCTCCGTAGAGCAGGTGATGAACGGCGGCACCGAGCGAGTAGACGTCGGTGGGTGGCCCGACGTCGGGGTCGTTGTCGAGTTCCTCGGGACTGGCATACCGCACCGACAACGATGTCGTCCGGGTCTGGATCTCAGAGCTCTTCAAGATGGCAGCGATGCCGAAATCACACAACTTGACCTGTCCGAACTGATTCATCAGCACGTTCTGCGGCTTGATGTCGCGATGCACGATGCCGGCCTCGTGCGCTGCCGCCAGCCCCGACGCAATGCTTGCAGCGACGTGTGCGATCCGTTCGGCAGACGGTGCGGTGTTGCCGAGCATGGATGCCACCGAACCGGCATCCATGAACTCCATGACGATCACGGGGCCGTCGGCGGCCGAGATCATCTCTTCGACCTGCACGATGTTTGGATGGCCCTTGAGGGCGACCATGGCCGCGATTTCGCGGCGAAGACGGCGTTCGACCAACTCCTCGTCCAAGCCGTGCGTTCGGTCGAGTTGCTTGAGTGCGACGGTCCCGCCGGTGGACATGCGAGTCGCACGGAACACCGACCCGAAACCACCGCTCTCGATCGGCGTGATGTCGCTGAATCCGTCCAATGTCAGCGGCACGGCGCACACCTGATCTGCCTGTTCACGCCGCTTTTGTCCATCCCGGTGGCGCAAACTACGTAGTTCCAGCAAGTGTTGTCACTTCCCCTGGGACATGTCGTTGACGACATGTCCCAACTGCTTTGACGCATCGATCACGAGACGAACAGCGTTGCCGTGCAGTGGAGGTCCGATGGCGGATCGACAGGAGCACCGGCAGGGCCGTTGCTGCCTGCTTGCTCTCCATGACGGTCGCCGTTTCGACCGGAGGTTGCGACAGCGGTTCTGATCGTTCGGTCGAGGCGTTCTGCACGACGATCACGTCGGAGAAGGCGCGTATCCTCGAACAGTTCGAAGCGACTTCCTCGGCGGGTCAAGGCGATGAGGGCTTGGAGGTGCTCGTCGGGCTCGTCGTGAGCATCCAGGGGCTTGGAGAGCTGCGCACCTACACGCGCAAGTGGACGCAGGCGACGCAACGATTTCGTCGCGGTGGAATGGCGAAGGCCTCCTGGCCATGGACACGGGGGGTACCGCGGATCCGAACACCAGGTCCGACGCGAGGGTGATCGTGCTCAACGGCGCGATGCGTGTGGCGATCTCGACCACCCAGGTCACCGCCTTCTTCAACAGCGCTGTCATCGGCCCGATCGATGCCTTCGTCGGAACTCCGACACCAGAGGCCGGCACCGGGTTCAGACAAATCGGCTCGACGCAGCCCGAGCCATCGGGACTCGCTGTGTCGTGGCCGCTCGGGGCATCGATTGCGTTCAGACGTTCTGGGAGAAGAAGTGGCGGGCTCGACGACTGACCGGATGCGAGATGCGAGGTGATCGTCCGCTCACGGTGCTGCGCTTCACGGTTGCATTGCCCGCTGCAACGGACTGGTCGAGCCAAACCGACCGCCAGTCGGACACGGAACAATTCGATTCGCTCGCTCTCACCGTCGCACAGGCGGCAACTCAGTTCCGAATGGCACCAAGCCCCACGACTCTCCGCGACTCCATCAAATCCACGACGGACAGTGGACCGACGGCGCCGGCATCAGCACCGCCTACCTCTCTGCATGAACTCGGTCGCCCCTCTTGACGACATGCCACCGGGAACATGTCGTTCGAGGTCTTACAAATGTTCCGGCAGAGGACGCAATTGCGAGGTCAGGTTACGAACTACCAGTCAAGGAGAGAACCATGATCGTTGTTGCTGCGATTGTCGTGTTCATTGTTGCGTACATCTTCTACGGGCAGTGGCTGACAAAAGGAGTCAGGCCACGCGTGATGACCACCACCGCATCCGCACAAGAGCTGCGTCAGATCTTCGCACAGAAGGTCGCGAACACCGGATGGAAGATCGTCGATGACGGCAATCCGATGATCGCTCAGAGCAGCCTTGTGACCGGCGTCCGTCAGCAGATCGGCCTTCGGACCTCGACCGACGGTGGGATCACGACCGTGCAACTCGGTCCCGAGCGTTGGGTGACGAAATGGGGGGTTCCGAAGAAGGGCCACACGCTGCGCATCCGCATGAACAACTTCGTCTCGGCGGTGCGAACCATTGATCCCCAGGCACAGCTCGTCTCGCCGAGCTGACACCGATGATCGCCCTTGTTCTCGTGGCCGTCGGCGGTGTGTATCTCTTGGCCTGTGTTGCGGCCGGCCTCGTTCGCTCGACCGTGAAGCTCGATTCCTTCGAGGCGGACACCACCTTGCCACCCCGCCCGTTCGCTGAACCGGCATCGATCGTTCTCGATGCGTTCGCACAGAGCGCGACCACCGCTCCTGGCATGACGGTGATCGATCGCTCATCCGACTCGCTGCTCATCGATGCGAGCCCGACGTCGCGCATTCTGGGCGGGAGCTTTGGAATGAACATTCGCATCGCCGTGAGAGCGACCGGAGAGACGGGTTCGTCGGTCTTGGTCAGCTCCTCGAAGAAGGTTCCGTTCGCCTTCGCAGTCAACGAAGCGGCCGCCCTCGTTCACTCGGAGCGAACGCTTCGGATGGGGGCGAAACGCCTCGGGGTCACCGAGCACATCGATTCGAGCGCCTGAACCTGGATGTCTGCGCCGACCTGATCGATTCAGATCGGATGAACATGGCTGTCTCGGTCCGTCGACGAGCGCGGAGATCCGACGCACAGCCAGCTACCTGCGAGACATGCTCCACGAGTTGGCGGCACACGACACTGCGAAGGACGTGACGGCGAGAACCGGCGCCAGCCCCCACAGCTCGAGAGGGAACCAACCCAGGGCAACGATGCCTGCTGCGGCCGCGAGCATCGCCGCGCTGGCGCAGAGTCGTAGCACGTCGAGTGGCGGGCTGCGAATCGCACTCGACGCGATCAGCAGCCCACCGAACCCCACACAGATGTACAGCGCCAACCCGACCGTCGGGCCCCACGAGGGAGAGAGTCGACCGCCGAGCAGTTGGTCGGCCAGGTCGAGACCCTTGAGCGTGTGACCCTGGCCGGTGCGCAACCATGGAAGGACGGCACCGGCGAGCAGCGCCGCGCCAGCGCCCGCGTCGACGATCGAGACCACGCGGACACTGCCGGGCACCCTCGTCATCGGTCAGCAGGCGATGCGATGCGTGTCGGGCACGGTCACGCTGAGGATCCGCGCGTACGCATCCGAAGGCCCCGATGCCCGTGCCGCGCAGGCCTCCGCCTCGGTCAGAAACGGTCCGAAGTAGACGACGTAGATCTCCGCGTCGTCGACGGATGGTCGCAACGAGGGGCAGGTCTCGATGGTCTTGAGGTAGGCGCTGCCTGGGTAGCGCGTCAGTGCATCGCCCACCGCTGTGGCATCGGTTGCAGGGTCGAGCGATGAGATGAGCACGGTGATGTAGGTGTCGTCACACGATGGTCGAGTCATGGGTTGCGCAAGTCCGAGGTCGCCGGGTACGACCGTCGAGGCCGGCGCGACCGTGTCCACTGGCGGCGGGGCGGTCGTCTGCGGCAGCGGCGGGCTCGTGGTGGGCACCACTTGCGCAGGTGTGGTTGCAACCGATGCAGGAGTGTCCGGTTCCGTCACCGCGGCGGCCGATTCGGTGGTCGTGTCCTCGTTGTCGACGACGTCGGCGTTGTCGTCTTGCGACGCCGGTGCCGTGTCGTCGTCCCCGCCTCCGGTCAGGAGCACAAAGCCGGCACCGGCCAACAACAGACAGACGACAACACCAAATGCGATGATCGGCACCTTCGACCGCCGCGCCGGCGGCCCCATCGCAGCGGTGACCGGCATCACGGTCGTGGCGGGTCCAGCCGAACCGATCGCCGCACCGCACGACTTGCAGAAGTTGTCGCTGGATCGATTCGCTGCGCCGCACTGGCCGCACTGGCGCGACTGGACCGTGACATCGGGGGCAGTGGGCGCCCAGATCGGATCGGTGACCGCCGCCGGGATCGTCGGAGGCACGCTCGTAACGAGTCGGGCCCCACAGCCGAGACAGAACGCCGCGCCGTCGCGATCGTCCGTTCCGCAGGATGAGCAGCTGAGTGTCACGGCAGACTCCGATCTCTCACGACAGCACCAGTTCGACCTGGCCGTATTCGTCCGAAGTCTGCCAGCCCGTCACTTCCACTCTGGCGGTGGTGGCCACGTCAGCAGATGCGAAGCATTGCTCTGCATCTCCTTCGACACCGCTGTCGACGACGCAGTCGAACGACGGGATGGAGAGGACGATGTCCTGCCCATCCAGCGGCTGCGCCGTGACCGTCCATGACCCGGGCGGCAACACGACATCGGCCGACCCAGAGCCGCTGCCGATGTCCACCGTCACTCGATCCGATCCACCGAATCCAGCGACCACCTGGCTCGGCGAGAGCTCGAACGATCCGCTCGAGGACCCGTTGTTCCACACTGCGATCGAGATGGTTCCGGGCTCGATCGAGTACGCGTTCTCTGCCAGGTAGCCGTAGTCGCCGTCGACGAGGTCCCACGAGATCGAGTCATCGGCGCTGAAGGCGACCTGGATGTTCTCGGCGGCCGCGACATCCAGCACGAAGAGGATCTCGTCGCCAGGATCCAGTTCGCCGCTGAGGACAGCAGGGAACGGACCGGTCTGCACCGGCACCGCCCGCACACGCAACGTGTCCGAGCCGCCCGCATCGGGTAGACACATCCCATAGCAGTTGTCATAGTCGACATCAGCTCGCGTGACGACGCGGACCTTCGTATCGACCTCCGGCGTCACGGTTCGACTCCACGTGTCGTCCCAATTGCCGTCGGCGTCTTGCCACCACAGACGAGATTCGTCCCGGTCGGTCGAGACTCGATAGCGCTGTCCGGCCACCGCATCGAATTCGTGGACGCTGTACCAGACGTCGTCGAGATCGATGTCGGTGTCGGTGCCGACGGTGACGGGCGTCGCCGTGTCGGCCCACTCGAGGCCAGCAGCGTACAAGAACGCCTGTCGATCGAGCGCCGGAACGAAGCGGGCGGCAACGTCGGTGATGGTCGGGACCAGCCGCACTCTCCATCCATCGTCTTCCTTGACCGTCAGCAGTTCGACGGTTCCGTCGACGTCTTCGGTCAGCGCCAGCTCGTCGAGCAGGCAGACGCGATCTCGATCGCCGTACTCGTCTTCAGCGGCGATGCAATCGTCTTTCACCTCGACGCTGCCAGAGCTGTACGCGTCGAACCACGAGACCTCGACATCGTCGAGAACCACGTCGTCGCCATCACCAGCACTGGTGCGGGCGTCGACCGTGTAGCCGACATCAGATCCGATCTCGGCGAACAACTCGTCGATTGCGTCGCTGAAGACCGTCGCGAAACGACCCTCCCCGCCACCGAGCGACTCGGCGAGGTCATCGGCGTTGCGGTCCTCGATCGCTGCAAACATGTTGTCGACCGCCTCCTCGGGATCCTGCGCGCCACCGCGACGTTCGGTGCCCACACGGTCGAAGTCGCCGCTCGGCAGATCGCCGTTCTCGACGATCAAGTGACCGAACGACAGCATCGGGCTCACGTACCAGTTGCCGCCAAGCTTCACCGTGACGACCTCGACTTCCGAACCGGTGCCCGGATAGAGACCGTCCAGGTCGTCCGCGCTGAACGAGGCCGACGAAGGAAGCGCCACGCTCACCGGGCCGCTGGTCTCCCCCGACCCGATCGAGCCGGAGACCTCAAACGAGACGATCGCAGCGTTGTCTCCCTCCATCGACGTCGAGACGTCGACCAACTCCAACTCAACTGCCAGGTCGCTGCCGTTGGCGAGACCGCCGGTGTCGCCGTCGACTTTGGAGAGAAGCGCATCGAGTACGTCGGATGCACCGTCGATCTCGTCGGGCGCGATGTACCCCACCGCGGCGAACACATCCTCGGACGCCAGGGCCGACACGAACTCCTCGACGGCCACCTCCGGCGATGACGCACCACCGACGAATTCCGAGTTGGAAGTGGACAGCAACCGAAATCCGACGAGGCCGAGGGCAATCAATCCGACGGCGCCGAGGCCGGTGGCCACCCACGGCACGGACCGTCGATGCGGAGGTGGAGACAGTGCAGCGACCGGTTCACCGCAGATCGTACAGAACGCAGCGTCAGCAGAAAGCGCGTTGGTGCAGTTCGAACAGGTTGCCATGGTCCATCAACCCTCGGTCGCCGTCACCGGTAGAACCGCACTTCGCCATCGTCGATCTCGACGAGGCCGTCATCGACCAGCCGGACGAAGCCGTCGAAGTGCTCGTCCCAGATCTCCTCGCCGTCCGCGTACCGCAATGCGGTCGCGTCCGTGTCCCGCTCATACGAGATGTTGACAACGCCGTTCGAACCGATGAGTTGGTCGGTCTCGTAGTAGCCGCGAAGATCGATCTTGACCTCTCCCGTTCGCGCATCGAGGATCTCCGCAGTCCGATCCGTCGTCACCGTCGTCGACGACAATCACCAGCGGACCCTCGCCACTGACGAAGCCGAAGCTGAGCGAACTGTTCGTCGACCAGATCTCCTCGGCTCGGCCATCGACCGGATCGAGGCCGAACACACCCTCATCGGTGTCGACAATCACCATCCCGTCGGGGCCTGGAAGGATCCGATAGATCGCGGTCGGGCCGGCACGCGGACTCGCGATCGACGTCGCCGTTGCCGTTGATCACGATGAGCTCGTCGTCGATGGCTGTGATCAGCTTGCCGCCTTGGTACACGGTGCCGAAGGAGTCCTCATCGACGTCGACAGGACCGAACTTGCTCGACAGGTCCTTCAGGTCGAAGACCTCGACTTCGTCACCGTCGCGGACATAGGCGTAGTCGCCGTCCACCTCGAATTCTGTCACCCCGCACGCGTTCGATGGACTTGCCGGTTCGAGCATCGATCAGTTCGAGCGAGTCTGTCTCACTCCAGAGATACGTCCCGCGGGCGCTGATCACGGCACTGCCTTCGAACTCGTCGGTCCAGAGGACATCTCCGGTGGACGCCTCCAACCCGAAGGCCTCGCACTGATCATCGAAATCGCAATTCTCGGCCGAGGACAACGCCGTCGAGTACGCCGCGAAGAAAGCTGTATGAGACATCTCGTCCGACGTCTGTCGCCCACCGTTCCTCACCGGTACCACCGGCCAGAGAAACGACCTCCGCATCGTCATTGTCGAGAGCCAGAACGAAGAGGGCCGACGCAGATCCCGTCACGCCGTCGGCACCGTCGACATCGACGGCCCAGACCTCGTCGACGCCACCGGCCACCTGAGGCAGCGGCGTTGCGCTCGGGCCGTCGTCACCACCACTGCCGCCGAACACCACCCACCCGACCACAACAATGACAACCACGGCGGCGACACCGCCGGCAATCATCAACGGCCGTTTGGAGCGGGGACCACTCGGCGCCGACGCTGCGCCGCTCAACGGCGGCGGCTCGCTCTGTGGACTGACGGCGGCGTTGACCCAGGGCGCCGTCGTCGGTGGCCCCGCGACGGGCGGCACCGTCGCGAGCGGACCCGGCGCCACGATGCCACCAACGGCGGAACCACACCCGTCGCAGAAGCGCGAGTGCTCGACGATGGCTCGCCCGCACACTGGACAACCCGTTTCGAGCAGGGGCTTGCCGGCCGCCGGCACCGACGTCACGATCGCGGTGGGTGGCGGTTGGATCGCGGTTCGAGGAGGGTCGACGACACCGTCCGTCGTGTCGCCGTCAACGTCGACACGAATCGCCGTGTCGCCGACCGTGACGATGGAACCCGCCCCGATCGGCGTCCAGGCCTCGGTTGGGAGCGTCGACGTCAGACCACCGATCGTGAGCGTCGTCCCGTTCGACGATCCCAGATCGATCGCGACCACGCCGTCGGGCATCACGTCGAACGCGAGGTGCGTCTTCGACACGAGCGGGTCGCCCACAATCGCGACGGTGTCGATGTCGCTCGACCCTTCGGGCTCGCGTCCGATGACGACTCGGCGTCGGAGCGCGTGCGGCGCTCGACCGTCGATGTGCAACAGGGCGTTCACCGATGGCGCTCCCTGCTGCTTGATGCGTTCGAGTTCGTCGCGCGAAACCGTTCGGTCTTCATTGGTCATGACCCTGCTCCAGGCTTCTCATCGGGTTCCGGATCGGAAGTATTGGATCGTTGGTGGCGATGGGCGAGGAGTGCCGCACCAGCCAGCGCACCGCCACCGAGGACCACCAGAGCCGCCGTGCCAATGTCGGTGCGGGAGCCGTCACCGCCGTCGGTCGACGGGGGCGATGACGTTTCAGCGACCTGCGCCGTGGCGATGGACGTGGGAGCCTCATCGGCTGGGGCGGTTGTCGGCAGCGGCGCGGGTTCGGTCGTCACGACGGTGGTCGACGTCGTGGTCGGCGCACTGGTCGGTGGCGGAAGCGTGGACGGCGGCACCGCGGTTGTCGAGGGCGTCGAGGCGCCGATGAGCTCGGTGACCTGCGCTGGGACGTTGGCAACGAGGTACGGGTAAAAGATGTCACCGGGGCATGCCGTTTCGCTCATGTCACGATGCCCCGAGATCGTCGCTGCCGTGACCGTGCTCCCCTCGGGCCATCGGTTCGATCCCCGGGACACGAACTGCGTCGTGGTGCCAGGTGTTGTCACGATTTTGGAGCGAACGGCGAGCCATGCCAGGGTTCGGTTCAGCGATGCCAAAGCTGCATCGGTTGGGAGTTCCGAGGTGAAGTCACCGAGAAGGCAGACGAGCTGTGCGAATCCTTGACTGCCACCGGTCGCGCTGGCTTCGATCGGTCCAGCCAGGCTCCCCTGACGCGCTTCCCAGATCACACCGAACTGGTCGATGAAGAAGTTGTAGCAGACGTCGGGCCAGCCCTTCTCTGGTCCCGTGTGGAAGTCGTATGCACTGCGCATCACCTTGACGGGGTCGTCTCCGTTGGCCGATGCCGTGTGATGCACGAGCAGGAACCGGACGTCCAGTTCCGGAGCGAGGGGTCCTGTCGGTTCACGTCCGTCGGCCCAGGCTTCGCGGGGCAGAATCTCGAGACCAGCGGCCACCGGGACCGGCGCCAAGGTCGACGCCGACACGACCGACCGGGGCAATCGGGCCGTTACGGCAACTCCGGCGAGCAGACCGAGCGCGCGTCTACGCGACAGAGATGGCAGACAGCCACCGCACACGTCAGGAGTCCCGCGCATTCGGGTCGGCCATCGCAAGGGCACACGCATCCGGGTTCTGGGTCAGCCACGACTGGATCTCGTCGACCGGGCTCGACTGCTCGCCACGATTCCATGCGTCGAGGTACGGGTAGGGCCAGATCACGCCGCGACGGACCGACCATTCCGGCCCGGGGCAGGGCGGCGAGATTGCGAAGTGGAGATGGCACGCCGACGCCCGGCCCGTCTCGCCCATCGTGCCGAGTGCTTGCCCGATGGCCACGCGGGTTCCTGGCTCGAGCTGTGGTTCGATCAGGTCGAAGTGGGCCATGTAGTAGCGGACGCCGTCGTCGCCGAGAACGGCGATGGACCGACCACCGCGCGTTGCCGGATTGTCGACGGCCGGGTCCCAACTGTTGACGATGCGCACTTCCAGGAGTACGCCGTTGACCGGCGAGACGATTCCCGCGCCACACGACACGAAGATGTCCGTCGCCGGATACCCCGAATGGGTCGTGCCCCAGCCCGCAGAGGCAGGTTCGGCGACCGGCACGACGTACGGCGTCGTCGACGTAGTCAACGTAGTCAACGTCGTCGACGTCGTCGACGTCGTCGACGGTGGCAGCGTGGTCGCCGTGGGTTGCAGCGTGGTCGGCGCGGCGGTTGTCGGCGCGCTCACCGAGCCTGACGGCAAGTCGGCGGTCGGCGAGGGGCTCTCGAGGGTCTCTGGACTTGTTGTCGAAGAAGCCTCTGCCTCGCCGCCGACATCCGAGGACCCACCACACGCTGCGATCATGGCCATGCCAGCTGCCAGCACGCCTGAGACGAGGATGCGCCCACGTGCGTGCGACAGTCTCACGACACACCCAGAACTCGACGCTTCGCCCGCCCCATCTCGCGTCAGCGTACGAACCTGTCAGCTGCGATGCCAGCCCATCGGTGCATGTACTCAACGACATGTCGCGGACGAATCGCCCGGACCCGATCGAACACGTTCTCGCAGCATCGTCGTGAACTCGAGCGTTCCCACCGGGTGGCCGTTGGATCCTTCGAAGCTGCCCGGCCATGTGTGGCCGCCGTCAGCCACTTCGAACATTGTGACGCAGCGGCCGCAGCCGGCGCCCGAGAACACCGTCACGTTGTCCGACACCGGGTCGCCGGCCGACCGGGACGGATCGCAGCCTCCGACGGCGACGGCAACCCTCGAGAACCAGTCGTCGACAGCGAGGAACGGATCTCGACTACCATCGGCGGGCACGACGGAATCGACCAGACCAGCGGTGGCCAGCACCTCCACCGGCGGTTCGACGGTGAAGCAGTTTCCGAGCACCCCGTCGTCGATTGCCGCGTTCACCAGCACGAGCCGCTGCACGCGGCCGCTCAACCGTGGGTCGCACACAGCACGAACAGCCATTCCTCCCCCGTTCGACTCGCCGAGCAGAGACACATTCGACGGATCGACGCAGGGAAGGGCTTCCAATTGGTCCAGTGCCTCCGCGATGTAGGCAACGTCATCGACGCCAGTCGTCGCGAGGCGCGTCGACCCGGAGTTCCACCCGAACCCGAGATCCAGCGCCGTACCGCCCGAGAGGTAGGCAACGACTGCCTCACCCGATTCTGCTGCAGCATTCAACTCGGAGTAATACTCGACACCCTCTGGGGTTCCCTTGTAGCCGTGGAGGGCCAAGATCAGTGGTACAGGTGACGTCGTCGTGGGGACTCGTACGAGCGCGCTGTGGCCACCAATGTCCCACGTGGCAGCCGACGCCGAGCACAGCAGCGGGCTCGTCGTTGTCGGTGAAACGATGGAGGGCTGAGTTTCGACGACCGGCGCTGGCTCGGTTGGGAGCGGGGCTGGACCCGACGTGTCCAGGGCACCTGGAGCTAAGAGATCACTGGCAACCATCGGCTCGGCCGACGACCCTGTCGGCGACGCGGCGTTCGGCGACGATCCGCAGGCGACGATGGCCAGAACGAGGCCGACCAAGGCGACTACACGTCGACGGCGACCCGCCGGACTGTCAGTCGTCATTGCGGACGTATCGGTAATCGTCGATCAGCACCGCTCCAGTGGGGCCGGCGATGAAGTCGGCATCGACGACTTCGTTCGAGAGGGTCCCGTCGTCACGGCGCCCGAACCACACTCGAATCGACAGCGTTTGAGTGGTCGCCGTGCTCCCGATGTCGGACGCTTCACGCACCCCGGCCCCTTCGACGGTCTCCCAGAACCTGACGAAGTTGTCGTAGCCCAGATACTTCTCCTGATACCGCGGGGTCAGGCGGGCCCAGGCGGCGGCGTATCGACGATTCGCGGCGTCGGCGAGATAGTCGTCCATGAGTTGAGCGGCAGATTCGGCCGTGGGTGCTGCAGCGGCGATGGCGGGGGCGGCGAGCGGGGGGAGGGTCGTCGGCGCTTCGATCGGTGTCACGGCCGCCGGTGCCGGTGTCTCGACCGCCTGCGTCGCCTCGACCGGCACGACCTCGACCGGGGCGGTCGGGGCAATTGTTGACGTCGTCGGGTCGGTTTCGGTTGGTTGTTCGTTCCCCGCTTCCTCCCCGACTGCTGGCTCACCTTTCGAATCTCCCGAGGTCAGGAACCACACCGCTCCGACGATCAAGACGACCAGCAGCGCGGCGGTAGCCAACCACCATCCCAATGATGATCGCGAGCCACCCGGCGCCGGAGGTTGGGTCACCGCTGGCGGTTGGGTCACGTATGGCGCACCGGCCGGGGACACCGTGGCCGCAGCCGGCACGGGGGACATCGCACGCCTCGCGTCGGGGACAGCGACATGAACACGCGCTGGTGTCCGAGCCGGTTGATTGGCGGTGTCGCCGAAGGCTGTCAATAGGTCGTAGGCCTCCGCAGCAGTTGGCCGCCGAGCGGGGTCGTACTCGAGGCACGCGTCGATGATCCGATCGAGGTGCTGACGAGCTGGGTCGGTAGAACGGCGAACGACCGTCGCGTCGGAGTCGGGTAGTCCACGCACGCGGAAAGAAGGTGGCGCCCCGCGAGCCAAGTGATGCAACGTGGCCCCGAGCGAGTAGACGTCGGTGGGTGGCCCGACGCCGGGGTCGTCGTCGAGTTCTTCCGGACTGGCATAACGCACCGACAGCGACGTCGTTCGGGTCCGCATCTCGGCCGAGCGAACGATCGCCGCGATACCGAAGTCGCACAGCTTGACCTGGCCGTAGCTGTTCATCAGCGCGTTGTGCGGCTTGACGTCACGGTGGACGATCCCGGCCGCGTCCGCGGCCGCGAGCGCCGAAGCGATGCAGGTGCCGATGTATCCGATTCGGGCGATCGCTGGGGCTGTCACCTCGACGAGTTGGGCGACCGAGCCCCCGTCCATGTACTCCATGACGATCACCGGCCCGACGTCGGTGATCAGCATCTCTTCGACCTGTACGACGTTGGGGTGGCCCTTGAGTGCCACGAGGGCACCGATTTCGCGTTGCACGCGCCGCTGGAGGACAAGTTCATCGAGGTCTGGTCCCGCATCGAGCAACTTGAGGGCAACGGTCCCGCCGGTGGACACGCGTGTTGCCTTGAACACTGAGCCGAACCCACCGCGGGCGAGCGGCGTGATGTCGGAGAATCCGGGAACCTCAACCATCCGTCACACCACCGTCGACCAACCCGAAAGAGGGAACTTCTCCCCATGTCGCCGCTGGCGGCATTTCCGTACGTTGAGTGTCGAGGCACCGGAGGAGGTGGACAGCGTGGTGACAATTGTCGGATGGGTCATGGTCTCGATACCAACTGCCTGGCTGCTGTTGACCATACGCCAAGGACTCCTCCATCGGCGCCTACGGGACGACTGACCCGCTGGTCGAAGTGCCTTCATCGCACGGCACCCGACGGTCCGTCAGATCCTGATCCGACCGTGAACGCCGTCGCGTCGCCAACCACGACCCGATCGCCGACATCCACGATCATGCGCTGACCCGGAGTTGCACTGACCGAACTGCCATTCGGAGCCACGATCGACACGCCGTTGCGGGAATGGAGGTCCTCGATCCAGACCTCGCCGCTGGTCGCGCCGACCCGCACGTGGGTCTTGGACACGGTGACATCCGATACCGCGATCGTGTCGGCGGCGGGCGAATCGGACGGGACCGTCGGATCGCGTCCGATCACCGCTTGACCCACGAGCGGGACTCGGCGCCCGTCACTGAAGATGAGCACCGGAGATGAGATGACCTCGGTCGACGACTCCCCCCAAGGGAGCCAGGCCGGCTCGGACGGATGGGACCCCGCGGATGCTTCTGGGGTTGGCGGTGGCGACGCCTCGGCAGGAGTCGACGGCAAGGGCCCAGCGCTAGGAGTTGATGGGGATGGTGGCGGTGCGGAAGATGGCGGAGGAGGAGGAGGAGGAGGAGGAGGAGTTGCGTCGTGGAGCGCCAGGGTAGTTGTCGCTGAGTGCGCCCCCGCCGCGCCAACGATGCCGACGAGCGCCAATAGTGCCCCGACGGCCACGCCGGCGATGGCTACGACACGGATGCCGTTGATGAGGTCTTCGCAGACTTCGTCGGCGGTCTGGCCTTGGAAGATCGGCGGGTCGTATCCCGATCGCCGATCGGCGCGGTATTGCTCGCCCTCCTGCCAGTCACGGAACTGTGGGTCGACATCTTCACTGAACGCCGACCCGCACTGGACGTCGACCAATCCTTCGTCGCCGATCCCCCAGTCGGAATACTCCTCGGACTGAGGGATCAATCCATAGGCAAGGCCCGCTCCTGCCACCAGCAGCCCAATCAGGACCCAACGCCCAGGCGACTTCATGAGTGTCCTCCCAGACCGGGTCGCCGAATGGTGGAATCAGGGTTCACCTTCTCCACGACAAAACTCGTGTCGTCACCGATCACGACTCGTACTCCGGGGTCCAGCGACACACTCTGTCCCGGCTCGATCCGACGCTCGCCGGTGCCGTCGTCGATCGTGACACCGTTGCTCGAGTCGAGGTCTCGCACCCAGACCGTCGACGCAGTGCACCCGACGGCGGCATGCGTCTTCGAGACGGTGATGTCGTTCACCGACTGAAGCTCTGCGCCCACGAACTCGGCAATCGGCGAAGGCGACCGGCCGATGATCATGGTGTCCGTCACGTCGCGCCGATGACCGTCACCGAAGACGATCACACACGACGCGACCTCGACGATCAATGGGGGCCCCGACGGGATCGCGTCGTCCATGACCGGCGGTGCGATCGATGCACCAGGGATCGGCTGCGCTGCGGCAGGCGGAGCAGGAGAAGGCGGAGCAGGAGCGGAGGGAGGAGCTGCCTCCACGACGGGTGGTCGAGCTCGTGGGCGGTCGGTGGAGGCGACTCCACCAGTGGCAACGCGTGCGGTCCAGCCGGTTCCGTCGAAATAGCGGTGCTCGTACCGTTGCAGCGGATCGGGATACCAGTCCGGTGCCGCGCCGACAGGAAGAACGAGTTCTGTTGGCGCTTCGAGGACGTTGCCCGAAGCGTCTGAGACGTTCTTGGTCCAGGTTCGACCATTCCAGTACCGGTGGACGCCGCGGCCGTACGGGTCGGGAGCCCAGGTCGCCGGAACCGACGACGGCCGCAGCGAGGATGGCTTGGCGGACGCGCCCTCGGTCGCCGGGACCCGACCGGACAGCTGTTGGACCGCGTGAATGACGAACATCCCGGCGGCCGTCCAGAAACCGATCACGGTCAGAGGTTGGAAGACAAACCCTGAGGTGACGCCGGACCAGCCGGACGCTGAACTCTGACCGCCGCCGCCTGAGGTGAACCACCCAACGAGGATGTAGCCAATGAACCCGCCGAGGAGCCCCACCCCCCACCGACCGAATGCGAACCCGGCCACTCCGACCAGCGCCAACAGCACGAGGAACGTGGTGAAGGCGATGCCGACGACGGCGTGGGCCTCGAATCCGAGCGTCTGGCTGAGCGTGTAGCCCTCCTCTGGAATCGCCAGGCCGACGATCATGGCCACACTGGCGATCGATCCGATGATGGCTACCGGAGTCCACGTCGGAGGTGAGAGTCCGCGCCAGTTCTGCGCCGACAGGATCACGGCAACGAATCCCAACACCGACGCGGCAACGATCGCCCACATCCCGCCACCGAAGTCGTAGCCACCGAAGTCGTTGAAGAGCGACGCGATGAGTAGCACGATCGTCGTGGTCAACCCGAGCGCGAGCGAGATGAGCGCGATGATCCCTGATGCGACCCCGGATGCCAGCGGACTGCGACGGCCGGCCAGTGCGAAACCGAGGATCACCGCCACGAGCACCACGAATGGTCCGATCTCCTCGCCACCGGCCTGGGAGAGCGCCGACTCGGCGCCGCTGTACACCGGCAACGCAAGGATGAGGAAGAGTGAGACGAGAAATGCGATGACGAAACCGAGCGCAGCGTTCTGCGTCGGGTTCGCTCCGTTCGCGAAGGCAGCACCATCGGTCGTGGTCATCGGTATGGATCCTTCACTGTCACTCGGAACGCCTCGCCGGAACCGCCGTAGCCCGCTTGCGCCGACTGATTGAACTCGTCGAGTTCGTCGAGGTGCGTCGACCGCACGAACGCGCCGTAGTTCGATGGTTGGTGGCCGTGTCCATCAGTCCCTCCGTTGAACACGATCTCGCTGGCGTTGGTGGCGTTGTTGGTCGGGATCACTCGCTCGCCCAGGTACGCCTTGTCGTTCGAGTTGTTGAGGAGGATGCCAGCAGTGCCGTCAGCGAGATCATCCATCCGGAAAGCCGCCGATGCACCCGCAGCCATGACGTGTGTGACATTCACGCTGTACGCACTGTGGTCGTCGGCATAGGCCTCGTTGAATCGCGTGTCGGTCGCCATCTCCATGGCCGTGTATGCACCGAAGCTGTGGCCGACGAGCATGACGTCAGCCCCGTCGGGCACCCCACTCACGCGCATGGCCTCCTTGACAGCGAACGCATAGGCGTTCGTACCGTTCGCTGATCCGTTGTCAGACTGCATCTCGGACTGGCGGGCATAGTGCATGTCGCGAGCCGAGTCCATGGCGTTCCGACCTTCCCAGGATGCGTACACACCAGCGGCCGCACCAGCAGCTGCGCCAACGCCAGCGCCAGCGGCTCCGCCAACGACACCCCCAGCTCCCCCGGCGATGCGTGCATTGACGCCCGCCTGTTTCAGTCCGTCACTGAGATCCTGCACGCCCGGCAGCAGGACGATGTAGCTCCCGTTGTCGAGCTTGCGGATCTCGATCTCGTCCGGCGAGATCCGTGACTCCTCGCCCAGCACCTCGATCAGACCGGCGGTGAGGTCAACCGGTGATCGGGCTGGCGCAACGGGATCGCGCGGTCCATCCCATGTCCACGCCCAGTAGGGCCCCATGAGCCTTTGAGCCTCCCCGATCGACAACGACGGGAGCAACATCCCGAGGAAGCCAGCCTGCTGGGCCGAGGTGAACCCACCCTTCGCCCTGCTCTCCTGCATCTGATCCTTGAGCACGGCGAGTTCGGATGGTGTCAGCTGCTCGAAGAGGAGTGCACGCTCCTCGTTGCTCAGACAGCGAAAGGCCTCATCGATCGAAAGGAGATCGTCGCGTCGGACACCACGACCGCCAGTTTCCAGCGCCGCCTGCACTGCGACGTGCGCCGCAGCGACTTGTCCGTAGTCGGCGGTCGAGAGCCGAGTCGCCACCGATGAGGTTCCGTTCGATCCCGACGCCGCGCTGACACGATCCTGGTCGTCGGCGTTGAAACGCGCCGATCGGGCCAGACCCTCGATCGAGTCGACGAGACGATGCAAGGCCGGACGGTGCTCCGTCTCCCACCAGCCTTTGAACCTCTCGAAGTCACCGCCTTGCCACTGCCGAGCGAGGTCGGACATGGTTCGCTGGACAACGATGTCCACGGCTCGCAGGTCACTCGCATGCGAGTCGATCTCCGAGGCCAGCCGACGAACAACGTCGACGTTCATCCCCTTGACGTGCACGCGCATTCCTCCTGACCAGCTCGGTGATCGAGACGAGTTGCCAAGCTGTTCAACTCTCTGTCCCTTTCAGAATCCTGGCAGGCTGACGTCTTCGGCAGATCCGTCGGTGCTCACATACCTGTGGCGAACGAGCCCGTCAGGTGAGACCCGCGGCGACTGAATCGCCTTCACGATCTCACCGAGCGCATTCGATCCCGGTCGCAGGTACGTCGAGTGAGGCGATCCGTTGAGCGGGTTCAGCTCGTTGCTCCCGAGCACGGTCGCCCCGAACGTCGGTTCCGTCGGATCGGTTCCATGGGCGGAACCCGCGGATACGAAGTCACCGACGTTGCGAACGGCAAAGACGTCCGCGCCGCGGAACACCGACACGTCGCTTGCCGGAATTCCTGGGCTCCCCATCAAGACGACCCGATCGACACTCATGCCGCCCTTCGCCGCTTCTGTCGCCAATACGGTTCCGTAGCTGTGCGCCACCACCGAGATCTCGCCGTAACCCGTGGTCCGAAGCCCGTCCGTGAATTGCCCGAGATGTCCGGCCCACTCCCGCGCTCGAGCCGCCGAGATCAGCGAAGGGTCGGTTACCAGATCCGAAGTCAATCCGGTCGGCGTGTCATAGCCCAGCCACATGATGGTCGCCGTGTCCTGCCCGGCCGCACGATGCAACTCGTAGGCGTCCCTGGGGTCGTAGCTTCGAAGATCGTTTCCGATGCCCGGAACCACGACGGCGATGTCATCTGCTGTTCGGAGGTCACCGAACACTTCGGCAATTCGCCCGTCGCCAGTCGGATCGAAGAGCATGATCTGCCGGTCATCGGCGAGGAACCCGCGGTAGTGATCGATCTCGCCGCGAGACGCACCCGAGGCCTCCAACTGATCGATGTGACGTTGGATGTTGATCCGGTTCGCTGCGAAGCGATCGTCGGGTGGGATGCCGTCGAGGTTTCCGATGCGACTCGACTCCTCCCGGATCAGTGACGCGCGCTCATCTGCCGTGAGCGAGCCCCACCAAGCAGATACCTCCTGGGGAGTGGACGCGTTGATCGACGCGAACCCGGCGTCGGAGGGAGTCTGGCCCGGGGAGACGCCGATCCGAGTAGCTCCCCCAGCGGCGCTGACCCGATCCTGATCGTCGGCGTTGAAACGGGCGGACCGGGCCAGGCCGTCGACGGAGTCGACAAGACGATGAAGCGCAGGACGATGCTCGGACTCCCACCAACCCTTGAATCTCTCGAAGTCGCCGCCCTGCCACTGGCGGGCGAGGTCCGACATGACGCGCTGGACAGCCGCATCCACGGCGCGTAGCTCCCCGGCGCTCGACTCGATCTCCGCCGCCAACCGACGCACAACGTCGGTGTTCATCCCCTTCACGCTGAGAAGCTCCGGCATCGGACCGCCTGTGGCCGCAGGACATCGCGATTCACTTGGGTGGCGCGGCTACTCATCTGCGGCGGCCCCAGGATCTCGCTCGAGGTTCAGCTGGTCGACGACGCTTCTCCAGAACGTGTCGGTCTCCGGTTCTGGCGGTACGCCCACATCACTGCCCACGAGACGCCAACCGTCCGTACCCTGAGTGACTGCTACGGACGTCGAGTCGGAGTCCCGATGCACGGCTTCGAGCAGGAGTGTGGTTGTCGGTCCCGTAAGAATCTTCTGCGCCGTGGTCTTCAGGATGGTCCCCAACCCGTCCGCAAGATCAACGAATCGGAACTCGAAACATCCGAAGCCAATCGGCGTGGCCAACACGCCGAGTGATTCAGCAGAATAGAAATTCGTGACGCTATTGCGCTGATCATCCGCCAGCCCGATTCTGATGACGACCAACGACTCGGCAATCACCCCGACGACGGAACGCACAGTTGCGGCAACTCGAGGCACCGCGTCGGTCGCATCGAGCAGTCCGCGTGCAAAGAGGGACGACAACCCAGCAAGTGCAACCTCGGCACCGGGCATGTCAATACCGAGTAGGGCTCCGGCAGTCGTGGCCCGTCGATCACCGCCAGCCATCAATGCTGCAAGTTCTGGAATCGTCAGAACCAGTCGATCGACGTTCGGATCATCCATCACCAGAACTTCAGCTTCCTCGCCATGGCCAAGTTGGTGTCCTTCACGTAGTTTCCGAATCCAGTGAAACCGTCGTATCGCGTCGACAGATCATCGGTGACCACGCCTCCATACTCGTTCGCTACCACATCGCTGATCGTCGTGTCGAGGTACCAGTCCGTTACACCGACTGCCTCGCCGACGTCGTAGATGCGATCGCCGACGAACCAGCCGACGTCCCATGCGGCTTTGCCCGCTGCCACGTGAACGCTGGCCTTGCTCGCTGCGATCCATGCCAGGTCCAAAGCGGCACGAGCGGAACCGTCCACATCGCCGGACCTCGAAGCCGTATTCAGGTCCCAGAGCGCCTTGCCCCCACCCAGTGCGGTGAGCGCCGTGGATGTGGTCGCGCCCACCTGCATCCAGGAGCCGAACTGCTCGGCCTTCGGAAGCGTCGATCCAAGTTCTGCGATATCCCCTGCCGCGCCAGTCACCATGGCCAGGTCCCATCCTGCAGAACTGATCAGTTCAGAGATGTCAGGGCTGAACCAAGGTCCCGCTCCTGCGGTGACGTCGCTGTGCATGACCAAGGCAGGCGAGTTGCTGCTCGGCGAAGCGGAGGCGCTGGTCGTGTCCTGATCGTCGGCGTTGTAGCGGGCCGATCGGGCTAGGCCTTCGATCGAATCGACGAGGCGATGGAGGCTGGGGCGGTGCTGGTCGCGCCACCAGCCTTTGAAACGTTGATAGTCCGGCCCCTCCCACTGACGGGCAAGCTCTCCAATCGCTCGCTCGATCGCGTTGTCGACCGAACGGAGTTCGCCTGCCGTCGAGTCGATCTGCGAGGCGAGTTCACGGACGGTGTCCGTGTTCATTCCGTGCGAGTAACCAGCCATTTGTTCATCCCTACCGATCGGTGAAGAGGAGCGATCGGGGTGGCACGGGACGAGCCGCGTACCACCCCTGCTGGCTCAGGCTCGGGAGGCCTCGTCCTGGGCCTGAGCGTTGTTCTTCGCGGACTGTGCGAGGCCGCCGATGTTCTCGGCGAGGCGGATCAGTGCGGGACGGTGCTCCGATTCCCACCACTGCTTGAACTGCACCATGTCCGGTCCCGACCAGTTCCCTTCGAGTTCGCCGAGGATCCGGTTGATCTGCGGAACCACGTTGTTGGCGATGTTGTCGCGCTGAGTGTCGAGATCGCCGGCGAGCCGACGGACCTCATCGGTGTTCATTCCCTTGGTGTAGGCCACTTGATTTCTCCTTGGTTGCTTGCGGCGGTATCGCCTTGTTGTTGATGTAGATCTTGATGGACCGCTGGGCCCCCGTCGATGGGTCGAACTCCCCGTCGGGCCCGGCTCACACCGGCACCGGCAACTGCACCCGGTACACACGCCCTCGATGGGCGAACATCCCTCGACCTGGCGGGAAGTCCGTGCGCGAGAGCCGTGGGAACGGTGTCTTGAAGAGCGATTCGCCGTCGTACTCATCCGGCTGGAGCACGATGCCGGTGCCTCCGGCCTTCATCTCCTGGGCGAGCTCGTTGTACGACTTGAAGGAGTCGACGTCGCCCTCGACGACGACCATGTGGCCTGCTTTGCGGAGTTCCTTGGCAAGCGCACCGAGTTGATCCGCCATTGCCGGTGGCAGGTCCTCCAGTCCTTCGATGCAGACGACGATCCCTGGATCACCCTCGAGCTGATTCGCTGCCGACGAGCGAATCGTGTCGACCAACGCCACGGCCTCCTCGGCGTCGCCCCGGGCGGAACCGTCCCAATCCAGACTCCCGAGCGACGACTTCCTACCGGTGAACGCATAGAACCTCCGTGCAGGGTTGTCGCGCCGCAGCGCGGACGCGATTGACGCGAGCGCTGTAGAGCGACCGCTCCGTGCCGGACCGCTGATCACGAACGTGCCGCCGAACTCGAAGCCGATCGGGCCAAGCGTCTGGTCCCACACGCCGAGGCAGGGCGAGCCATCGACCGACGACGGAAGACTCGACTGCTCGATCAGTTCGTCGAGGCGTTGTATTGGAGGCGCTGGCTCGATCCCCGCACGATTCATCGCGGCCGCGAGCCTGTCGATCGCCCCGGCCTGCGAAGATGCGATCGCTTCCCCGCCGATCACGGCGACTTGGACTTCGTGTCCATCGAGAAATCCTCGACCCGGAGGTGCGGCCCCTTCGAGCACACCAATCGGGAGGTCAAGAGCGGCGGCATCGTTCTCGTTGGCCTGGCGAAGGACCAGCCGCTGCTGGATGGCCGAGTTGAGGGCGCTCGAGACCGACCCAGGTCGATCAGCTGACAAGACGACGTGCACGCCGACCGGGCGGCCGTCGGACGCAATCCCGACGAAGACGTCCCAGATGTGGCCCATCGCCGAGAAGTCGTACGTGCTCTGGAACGGGCCGATACCGTCGACGAGCAAGATGATCCGCGGGTCCGCGACACCGGACGTACGCGCGATAGGCGTCGATGGTGTCGGCATTCCCGTAGCGCTCGGCGCGCTCGTCGATGGTCTCTCGCAGCCAACGGATCAGTCGAGTCACACGTTCGGTGTCGTCGCCGCGGATGATCGACCCGACATTCGGGAGCGGCTCGAGCGCCGCCAGACCACGCGACCCGAAGTCGAGGCCGTACACGTGACACGCGCCCTCCACGGGCCGGAGCGAATGCCGCCGCGACTGCGATCGATCGGAGGAATGCGCTCTTGCCGGTGCCACCGGTGCCATAGACGGCCATGTTGCCGTGTTCGTTCGGCTTGTAGGCGACGATCGGCTGCGACTGCGATTCGGGTCGGTCCGACACGCCGAAGACGAGTTCGTCGTCGGTCCGTCGCGATGGAAGGTCTTCCAGTTTGTACGTGCGTGCCATTTCGGGCAGCCATGGCCGTCGGGGCGCCGGGACCGCCGCACGATCGGCGGCCACACCGATGTTGGCGACCGCTCTGACGAGGTCGTTCGGGCCCTCGTCCTGTTGTCGACGAGGCGTCGGTGGCTCCTCGAACTCCCAGTCGGCGCCGAACCCGAAGCGCAACTCACCCACGTCGACGTTCGGTGGCTTGACCTCGTTCGTCGTCCAACCGCCGACATAGGCAGCCTGGAACGCCGCGAGACGGCCCGGTCCGGTTCGCACAACGGCTCGGCCGGGCAGCGACGGATCGAAGCCGGCGGCTTGGGCCGTGCCGATCACGTCGGTGGAGTCGTCCGCATCGTTCATCCGCAGCGCGACGCGCAGGTTGGTGTTCGCCCGGAGGCTGTCCGTGATCACACCAGCAGGTCGCTGGGTGGCGAGTACGAGGTGGAGCCCGAGCGATCGCCCGCGTTGGGCGACGTCGATCACGCCGTCGACGAACTCGGGCACCTCCTTGGCCAGCGCCGCGAACTCGTCGACCACGATCACCAGGCTCGGCGGCGTGTCAGGGTCGTTCGATCGCTCGAGCGCGAGCAGGTCCTTGGCCTTCTTGGCGTTCAGAATGTGCTCGCGGTGGCGGAGTTCGGCGTTCAGCGACGTCAGCGCACGTTGGACGAGGTGCGGGCTGAGGTCGGTGACGATGCCGACGCAGTGCGGCAGCTCGATGCACTCGGCGAACGCCGAGCCACCCTTGTAGTCGACGAACAGGAACGTCACCCGCGACGGGCTGTGCATCGCCGCCATGCCGAGCACCCACGTCTGCAGGAACTCGCTCTTGCCCGATCCGGTCGTTCCGCCGACCAGCGCGTGCGGACCTTGCGTGCGCAGATCGAGATGGAGTGGACCAGTGCTGGTCTGGCCGACGAGCGCGCGGAGGGTGTTGTCGCGCTTGGACTTCGGCGCGGACGCATCGAGGGGCAGCGCGTTGTTCTGACGCCAGGCTTCGATGACGGCCGTCGGTTCGTCGGCGACATCAGATCCGGCAAGTGACAAGAACGACACGGTGGACGGCAGGTCCGCCTCGTCGTCGGCGCGGACACCGCTGTCGATCACCGGCGACAACAGGCGGGCGAGTGACTCGATCGAAAACTGGCTGATCGCTTCGGGCTCGAGATCGCCCACCGAACGTCCTCCTTCGACGAAGCCTGCCCGCGCCGCGCCGCTCGACGGATCGGCTTCGACGAAGGTGCGACACGAGGCCGGGAGCCGCTCGAGCGACGAGGAGTACCACGCCACGAACACGCCGACGTTCGGGCCCGCGTTCGGCCACTTGAACGAGGCGCGCCCGCTCGATCGGCGAGTCGTCATCGACGAGCACCAGGAACACCGGCAATGGGAGCTGAGCCTCGGTGCCCGACGATTCCGCATTGGACCTCTCGGCGATCAGGTCCTCCAGCGAAGAGACCAGGACGTTGGCTTCCGGCGCCGAACTCGCCAGGTGGTCACACTCGAGTGGCGAGAACTCCGAGCCCACGTGCGGGAGCCACTTCAACCACTCCCAGCGTGCGCCTTGTGAAGCGACTGCAGCCACGACCAACTCGGCCGGCGAGTGGAGCCCGACCATCTGGCCGACCACGTTGTTGAAGTACGGATCCGCGATCGCCGCTGGGCCCGCAATCCCGACGTTACCGGACGTGCGGAAGTCGGCCACGACCGGCACCCGCGTCGACGATCGAATGCTGGGCGACGACGTCGTTGAGCTCCTTCCACAGGTCTGGTGTCGTGTTGTTCCCAGTTGGAAGCTCCACGGTGTTGCGACTCGGCTGCGGTCCGAGGCCGAGTCGGAACTCGAGAAACGCATCGTGTTCGGGGCGTCGTGTCCACGTCAGCGGTGAGAGCTGCTGCATCGCCGGTTTCGATCTCGCTCGCCGAGGGATGCTCACTGCGCCGACCGGCCGCGTTCTTGGTCGGCCGCGTACTGCAGTTGCACGGACAGGTCGACGAGCGACGAGCGGAACTGTGCCTTTGCCGCCTCGAACATCTTCCTGGCCGAGATGCGGTTCTCGAAGTAGGCACCGACCATCAGCACGGGGCTCATGCGCCACGAACAGGATCGACATTGCGTTCTTGGTGATGGCGAACAGGACGCCGGCCATCAACAGCGGGGCGATCAGCGTGGCGATCGGGAACCGCTGCGGCTGCGGAGGCTGCGGAGGCGCGGGCGCCTTGAGTTCGACGCCGACGTACTGCGGGTCGAGTCGCGGTGAACGGTTGAACTCGATCGTGGTCCCGACCGCGGAACTCGACGCGGCCTGGCTCGTGTGCAGCGTCACGGAGAACGTCGAGTCGCCGATCGTGGCCACGCCACCGGGCTTCAACACCGCGCGGTCGACGACCTGGCCGCTGATGAGAATCCCGTTGGCCGATCCATCATCGATCACCTGGACCATGTCGGACACGTTGACCTTGGCATGACGCTTGCTGACCAGTGGATCGCTCAGCCGCACGTCCGCCGAACGATCACGACCGACGAGGTTCGTGCCCCTGCGGAGCGGGAACGTGGCCGGCGCCCCCGGCCCAGCGACCAGATTGAGGGTCGCCACCGGAGCATCGGCGCGTCCGGTCGATCGCTGGTCGGCCGACAGCGCGACGACATCTCCCGAGCGGATTCCCGACTCACCGATCGGGACATCCGCGGGCACGACACGTTCGTGTGGCGTGCCCGGGTTGACCGCCAACGACAACGGGTCCGCGGACGGCGGGATCTTGGCCGTCGGATGGCTGACCCGGATCCGTTCGGTGATGGCCCCGACCGTGGCGGTGGCGTCGGTCGTCAACACGACGTCGTCGCGCTGCCCACCAGCGACCAGGGTCAGCTTGAGTCTCACTCGGCACCGACCTGATGGCGGCGCCGACGACGCTCGAATCGCTCGGCTCGGCGGGCGACCCGATCAGCAGCGCGGCGCTCGGCCTTGGCGCGACGGAACGATTCGAGGCTGGCGGCGGCCTTCACACGGTCGACGAAGCCCAGTTCGCCGCGCAGCGACTGCTGTGCGCTGTCGACGTCAGCCCAGAAACCGGCGATCTCGTCATCGGAGAGGTCGCCCGGCCCGAACACCGCCGCATCCGCCCGCCGCGGCAAGGTACGGGGCTGTCTCGACGCCGACGACGGCGGCGGCCTCTCGCCGGGTCGTTGCCGTCGGGACCGGTCGACCGGTGTCGACGGCATAGTCGACGAGTTCCTTCCAGCCGTTCGCGACCCGCTCGTCGCCACGACCGGCGCCACGACGACGTCTACGGCGCCGGCGCTTCATCAGCAGGATCGTCCCGACGACCGCACTGATCAGCAGCACCGGCAGCAAGACGACACCCACCGCGGCGATCAGCAGAACCGGGAGTCCGCCAGAGTTCTCCTCGGGTGTGTCCGGCTCTTCCTTGCGCTCGCGTTCGGTCTGAGTCGACTCGCTGGCCGGGTCGACCTCGGCGTCGGGCTCGATCACCGGGGGCGGCGGCGGAACCTGCGTCTCGCGATCGGGAATCGGCTTGGGCGTGTCGTCCTGGACGATGGTCGTCTTGGTGCGCTCCGGGGTCGGATACACGGGCACCCATCCGACGTCATCGACGAGCACTTCGACCCATGCCTCGGCGTCGGTTCCGGTGATCGTGACCGTTCCGGTCGGGTCGTACTCCTTTGGTATGAAGCCCATCACGACCCGCGCCGGAATCCCGCTGTTGCGCAGGATCAGCCCGAGCGTGGCCGCATACTGCTCGGCGTTGCCGACGAGTTCGGATGCGTCGGCGAACTGCTGCAGGCGTCCGAAGCCGTGGCCGGCAGGAACCGGTGCCTGGCCGTCTTCTTCATTCGAGTCGCTGTAGTAGCCCGTCATCTCGGAGGTAATCGACGAGCGTTTGGACGCGTTCGAGTCCGTCGATGTCCTCGACGGTGCCGCTACCGAGGCCGCTGATGGGGCCAGGGATCCCAGCGATCTCCTCCAGCGTGACCTCGCCGAAGGCCGCATCAGGTTCCAGGTCGTCGAATGCGCGGGCACCGCGACGGTCAGCTCGTAGGAATCGCCAGGTTGCGGCTCACCGAGCACTGCGGCGGTGTCGGTGGTGCGGTTGTAGCGGTACCCGTCGGCAAGTGTCGCGCTCGACGCGCCCGGAAGCAGTGAAGTCTGATCGAGCTGGGCCTCGCCGACCGTCGGGAGCCACACCTCGTCGTACGCCGAGTCGTCGGGAAACTCGATGTCGACGGTGGTGGTCGTCGCGTCGCCGTAGTCGGGTCGACATCGGTCCCGACGCGTTCGAAGTAGCCGGCCGATCCCGTCGGGCGCTCGTGCCGCCGGTGACCTTCCAGACGATCCCGTCGTGGACGTCGAGCGTCGCCATCCGAATCGGGGCACGCCGTCGGGCAGTCCGGTGACCGTGAACAGCGGTGCGTCGTCGAGTTGCTTGACGTACTCGCGGTAATAGCCGAGCGGGCTCGGGTAGATGCTCGGGTCGAACGGCGGCTCGAACGTGTCGCGCCAGATCACACGGTCGCGCGCCTGCGCGAACGGAAGCGATCCACCGACGGCAAGGCCCGGCGAACACAGCAACCGCCAGCAGCACGCTCGCCGCAGCCAGTCGGCGAGCCCTGGCCCCCCCGGAGTCGAGGCTCGGGACGCTCGCGATGGTTCCGGACGGCCGCCCAGGTGATGAGTCCGAGCGCCATCAGGCCGCCGTGCAGCAGGATCGAGACCGGCTCGCGAGTACCGCAGAGGATCCCGAGCGCCATCACGGCCACCGCGGGAAGTGCGGGAACGATCGTCCACGATCGCGCCCGTGCGAGCAGATAGCCGGCGCCAGCGGCGAACATCCCACAGAACACCGGGCAGCACCAGGAGATCGCCGGTCCGTCCGACCGGCGGAACCGTCGTGAGTAGTTCCTTCCAACCGCGCACGGTCGTCCGAACCGCAGCGAACATCGGTCGCCGGCGAGGGCAGAAATCCGGCGATCGCCTCGAACGCGCGGCGAGCACGCCGCCGACCACGACGAACGACAGCGAGCCAGAACGGCGACGCGTCACGATCGACCGAGAGGTCGAACTTGCGACACACGTGCGTCGTGACGATGCCGACGACCGCGGCGATCACGCCGACCACGAAGAACTCGGTGCCACCGAACGCGCTCTGGAATGTCCACAACGCGAGCGTGATGAGGGCGAACGACAAAGCCGGCATCGACGAGTTCATCGACGCGATGGCCGCAGCCTGGCGACGAGCGTGCTCATGTCTGGCTCACCTGGAACAGCATCCGGCTGTACTCGTCGAGGCTCGGTGCATTGACGATCGAGGTCTCGCCGATCGTTCGGAAACTGCTGACGCCCTCGGGGTCGGCGCGGAAGACGAGGACCCGAGCGTCGGCCTTGAGGTGCGTCGCGGCCGACTCGCACGTCGGCGACGGTCGACGTGCTCCCGACGGCGATTGCGACGATGCTGGCGTCCGACGGCCACCCGGTTGGCGACGGCGACGCCCTCCATCAGCGAGCCGTGGTGGTCGGTCAGTTCGATACCCGACATCGAGTCGAGCAGGCTGACCGGCCGAGGCGACGGCACCGTCCGATTGCCGGCGATGAACGTCACCGTCTGATCGTCTCGAAGTGCCTTGACGCCGATCGACGACGCCATCGACACGGCCAGCTCGAACTCATCGGCGGCTGGCGTAGTCGGCGGGGTCGGTGCTGATCACGATCGACAGGAACGACCGTCGGGTGTCGACGAACTGGCGGACCATCAGCTTGCCGATGCGGGCCGTGGTCTTCCAGTGGACGTGACGTCGATCGTCGCCCGGCACGTACTCGCGCAAGGTGTGGAACGCGACGTCGCTCGGCGAGAGGTCCTGTGTGGTCTGACCTTCGAGGTCGCGGAGGAACCCGGACCCGAGCCGTTCGAGGCTGGAGATCCGCGGGTGCACGTAGAGGTCGGTCGGCGGTGGTCCACTCGTGTTCGCGACGTAGCAGACCGACCGGGTCGCCACGCACGGTCGAAGCCGGGCCCGACCGGGATGATCGCCGCGTCGATTGGTGGGCACGCTGAACAGTTCGTCGTGTTCCGTCGCCGTCGGCGAGCGACGGGATTCGGAACGATGCGGCACCCTTGCCGATGGTCAGTTCGACGCGGACCGGCAGCGATCGGCGACCACCGACGTTGCGCACGATCATCTGGCCGCCGGCTCGTTCGCCGACGACCACGCGCTGGGGCTGCAGTTCGAGGTCGATCTCGAAGTCGCTCTTGCCGAGGGTGAACAGCACGGCGATCGCGAGCGCAACCAGACAGATCGCAGCGATGATCGCCAATTCCTCCCACCCGGTGACAGCCACGCGCCGATCCAACAGAGCAGTCCGATGGCACCGACCACGCGGCCGAGCCCTGTGATCGACCGCCAGACGGCTCGCAGCGTCGCCCGCCACCTGCTGCATCGTTCAGGCGGCGCGGGTCTCGGGCGGCTGCACGTCGGCCAGAATCCGCGAGAGCACGTCGGGCACCGTCGTCCCGGAGAACTCGGCCTCGGGCGTGAGCGCCAGGCGATGCGACAAGATGGGCTCGGCGAGCTCCTTGATGTCGTCGGGCACGACGTAGTTGCGCCCGTTCGACGCCGCCCACGTCTTCGCGGCCGCGGACGTAGTTGAGGCAGCCCCGAACGCTGAGCCCGAGCTTGGCCTCCGGAGCACGGCGCGTCTCGTCGGCGAGCCGGCTGACGTACGACAGCACCGCCGGATCGACGTGCACTTCGCTGGCGAGCTTGGCCATGTCGACCACTGCCGCTCGACGTGATCAGCGGCTGCACCAGCGCCGGATCGGTTCTTGGTGGCGGCGTCGGCGAGCAGCGCCACCGTGGAGTCGTGGTCGGGGTAGCCGAGCGACGTCTTCATCAGGAACCGGTCGAGCTGCGCCTCGGGCAGCCGGTAGGTGCCGGCCTGCTCGATCGGGTTCTGCGTCGCGATCACCATGAACGGGTGCGCCGACCTCGTGGCTCGTGCCGTCGACGGTGACCCGCCCCTCCTCCATCACCTCGAGCAGCGCCGACTGCGTCTTCGGCGATGCCCGGTTGATCTCGTCGGCGAGCACGATCGTGGCGAAGATCGGGCCCTGGTGGAACTCGAATTGCGAGGTCCGCTGGTCGTAGATCGTGACGCCGGTGACGTCGCTCGGCAGCAGGTCGGGCGTGAACTGGATGCGCGACTGCGCTGCCCTGCACCGTGTTCGCGATCGCCTTCGCCAGCGACGTCTTGCCGGTGCCCGGCACGTCCTCGAGCAGCAGGTGCCCGTCGGACAGCATGCGCGTCAACGCGAGCCGGATCGTGTGGGGCTTGCCCATCACCGCCTGCTCGATGTTCACGACCAGCTTGTCGAACGTGTCCGCAAACCACTGTGCTTGTTCAGGTGTCATGTGTCTCCTTTGGTTGTCCGATGATCGGCATAGCACGAGCGGGAACGCTGGTGTCGACGTACGGGGTACCGGCCAGCGACCCGACGTTGCGTCCGTTGTTGTAGAAGGCATCCGCGGACGTGTAGTAGCCGTCGTTCCACGGTGCAGATGCAATCCGATACCAGTTGCGTGTTTCCGTTTGCGACGGCGAATCCTGTCCGACGACAGGACACCTGCACGGCGACGATTCGAGTCCGCTATCGTCGGGCACTTGCGTGCCACCTGCATTCGTGTAGTTGGTCCAGGTGTTGCGTTGCGACAGCCGGTGTACTGGGTGTAGCCCGGGAGGTGGCGGCGCTGCTTCGACGGTGAAGCGGTGACCTCGCAGACGAATTCGGACGTGCTGGGTTCGCTGTCAGACGCCGTCGTACGTGAGATTGACTTGCGAACCGGTGCGCATGTTCACTGTCGCCGAACCTGAGGCCGAGGCCGAAGAGACCCCGACACGATCCCGCGAAACCGAGATCGTGAGTGGCCGACCGTTGTCGCAGCCGGAGCCCGCTCTCCCCACGTCCAGATCACGGGAACGGCTGGAGCCGTTCCAGCCCCGTAGGAGTACGTGACAAAGAGGTTGCGCCGCGATGGGCGGCCCGAACGGGATCACACCAGCGACTGTTGGACTCGGATCGCTGCAGTAGTTCGTTGTTGCAGGCACGTACGGCAGCTGAGTAGGTCGAACCTATTCGACAAACCACCAAGTTCCAGAGTTGCTCACCAGCGGACCCAGTTGTTTGCACCATTGAGGGCATACTCAAATCGAACGATCGGGTTCGCCGCCGTGCAAAGACTGGGGTCGTAACGTCGATGACGGATGCCCGACCATCCTGCGGTGTCACCAGGTGCACCCGGAGCGCTCGGTGAGATGACCGACTCGAAGAGGGGTGACGGCGGACTCGGCGCTGAGGGCCGACCACGTTGTGGGCCCGAACCGTGAAGGCGTGTTGTAGTCCCGGCCGTGGCACGCTGACCGCGATTTGTTCGCGAGATGTTGCTGCGTATAGGTCTGCCCGTGGCGACCGCGGTCACCTCGTAGAAGTCGATGTTGCGGCCGTTGTTCGCAGGACCGTCCAACTGCACCAGTCCTTGGGCGACGAGCGGGTTTCCGACAGTCTGCTCACCTGTTGGCTGAGCGGGAGCCTCGGGCTCGCGGGCCGGGCTGAGAGGCCCGGACAGGCCGCTGGGGTCGCCGCGGCCTTCGTTGTTCTCGGCAACGAGACTGAACGTGTACTCGATACCGTTCGTCAGGCCGGTCCACACCGTCGACAGTTGGCTGCCCGGGAAGGTCTGGGTTGCTCCGCCGCTCACCGTCAGGTGATACAGGATCACCGGCGAGCCATCGGGGACGACCTTGTCCCACTCGACCGACAACGTTCCGTCCCCGAAGTCGACGATCCGCGGCTGGTTCGGCGCCGGGGGCACCTCGTCGGGGATGATCTCGCCCGACGGTGCACTCGGATCGCTCTCGCCGACAGCGTTCGTCGCCGACACCGTGAATGTGTACGGCGTGTTGTTCGTCAACGTGGCGATCGTGACCGTGGTGGCCCCACCGGACTTGATCGTGCCGCCGGCCCAACGCACCGTGTAGTCGGTGATCGGGCTGCCCTGCGGGTCGGCTGGTACCCACTGCACGACGGCGGTGTGGCTGTACACCTCGACAACGCGCGGTTGACCCGGAGGAAGCGGACGACCGATGACGGTGTAACGAACCGATCCGGTCGACATGGCGCGAGGCGTTCTGCGTTGCATCCTCGACGGTGTACCGGACCTCTGCCACGCCGAAGTAGTCGTCGGGTGGCGTGAACGTGACGCTGCGATCGTCGAACGTGACCGCACCGGCACCATCGACGAGTTCGGCCTCGATCACCTTCAGCGGAGTGTCAGGGAACGGGTTGGCGACGCCGTCGCAACACATCGACCTTCTCGGCCTGACCCTGGCGGATGTCGGTGCGACGAGATGCTCTTGAGCACGACCAGTGGCTTGGTGCTGGCGACCACCTGCACGGTGAACGTGCCCTCGACCGGCACACGGTCAGGCTCGGACCGTCGGTGACCGAGTACCGGTACGTGGCGCTGAGACCTTCGGCGGCGTCGTCCGCCTTCGCCGTGATCTTGCCGTCGGACGCGAGTCGACCGTCGAGTCCGTCAGCGCCGCCTTCGATCAACGTGAACGCAAGTGCATCCTCTTCGGGGTCGACGACGGCGCCCGAGGCGACCAGGTCGAGCGGATCGCAGTCCGCCTCGCTGCTCGACGCGGACCGTCGAGGGCTGCACGGTCGGCGGCTGGTTCGGTTGGATCGACTTTGATCTCGAAGACCAGCTCGACCGTGCGCTCCGGGTTGTCGGGCTCGTCGGTGACCGCCACCGTGATCGATGCCGTCGGTTGACCGAGGCCGAGCGCCGGGCGTGAACGAGAAACTCTCGAAGTTGCCACTGGAGACAGCAGCCTCGCCCTGAGCGCTCGACGGAGTCTCGCCTGCGAGCGTCACGGCGTCGCCGTCAGGATCGAACACGTAGTCGTCGAGTCGAACCTCGCCTGCCTCACCTTCGGTGATCGTCACGACGACGGGAGCGTCCGAGCAATTCGGGAGACCGGTTACCGTCCGGTGCGGCCGGCGACCCGGGAACACGCACGACGGCGTAGGACACGTTGCCGTCGAAGTCGGTTACCGAGTACACGAACGACTGCGGGCTGGTCGCCCGAGTACCACGGTCACGTTGCCCGCTGCCTGCTTCAACCGTCGGCGTCGACGTCCTGCCGAAGCGGAACGTCGACGACCAGTTCGGACCGTGCACCGTCGGGGTCGTCATCGTTGGCAAGCACGTCGAGCGTCGTCGGTGTACGAACCGTCAGGTCTGCTCGATCGGTTCGAGCGTTCGCGCCGTCGTCGGCGGGATCGTCGCGGGTCACGGCGGGCAGTAGCGGTGCCGCCGGATCCGCGACGACCGTCAAGACCTGGGTCGCCACCGGGCTCTTGCCGTCGGTGGCCGAGTAGTAGATCTGCCAGTGCCAGCCTCGTCCGGCAACGACACCTGCACGCGTCCGTCGTTGACGACCGCATCGAGGTCGTCAGGCGGAGTGATCGCCTCGAGACTCAACGCGTCGCCGTCGGGATCGCTGTCGTTCGACAGCACCGGTACCTGCAACAAACGCCCGGGGCGAGCAACGATCAGATCGGGCACCAGCGCCGGCGGGTGGTTCGGTGCGTTCACGACTGCGACTCGCACGACGCCCACCGGACGAGCACCGAACGCGTCCTCGACCTCGTAGGTGAAGACGTCCTGGCCGCTCGCACCGACATTGGCGTCGTAGACGATCGACGACGTCCGCAGACCGTGGCACTCCGAACTGCGCAGGCAGGCTCAGTGGCGGCGGGGATTTGCCGATCTCCGACCAGATCGAACCGAGTCACCGTCGGGGTCGATACCTAGCGTCGGGATCGGGGATCGTCACCGACGACCCGGCGAACACACGCGCTTCGAGGGTCGGCGGCACCGGCGGCAAGTTCTTCTCGGGTGGTGCGTCGACGACGGTGATCTCGATGAAGCCACTCGACGCGTTCGAGCCCCGACCGATCAGGCGTGTCGTCGATCGTGTACGTCGCCTTGATCGTGCCGGCCTCGGTCCCAGCCCGGTAGCGCACGTTCTGACCGTCGAGCCACAGCACGCCGGGCTGCGTGTCCGGGTCGAGTGAGGCCGACAGAATGTTGATCTGGTCGCCGTCGGGGTCGCTGTCGTTGTTCAAGCACCGGGATCGTCACGACGTCGTTGACCCGAACCCTGACCGCGTCGTTAGCCGGCACCGGTCGCTGATTGCCGGATGGCCGGAGCCACGTTCACGACCAACTGGCCGACTTGAGTCGGGGCTGCGGCCATCGGTCACCAGGTATTCGATCACCAACGGCTGGCCTGGATCCTGATCGACCTGCACGCGCACGAATCGCCGGTCGATCACCTTGACGTCGATGCCGGCGAGGCCGACCTGCTGGAGGCGCGCGTCAGTGACCGCCAACACGTCGCCGTCGGCGTCGAAGTCGTTGGCCAGCACGTCGACGTTCAGTGACCGGCCGACCTTCATCACGACCGAGTCGCGGACCGGTACCGGTGGGCTCTGCTCGCGGTTCGGATCGGTCACCTCGAACCGGATCGTTGCGCCGTCGCTTCAGCGACCCGTCGGTTACCTGGTACGGAATCAGGTAGGTGCCCGGGGTGTCAGCGACGAGCCGAAGCGACGCCCTTCTCGCCCTGGCTGACCCGCACCGCCTCCGGCGGTGTCGTACTCACCGAGCACGAGCGGGTCGTTGTTCGGGTCGGTGTCGTTCGCCAGGGTTCGACGGTCACCTCGCGGCCTGCAGGGGCCTGCACGTAGTCGTCGCGTGCTGTCGGCGGAATCGGAACGCCTTCACCCTGCACCGAGACGTTGAGCGTCCCCGGCACCACGCCACCACGCCCGTCGCTGACCGTGATCGCAATCTCCTTCGGGCCCGCGACGGTGTCGCTGGCGGTGTAGGTGATCGTGCCGTCCTTGCTCCAGATGATCGATCCGTCACCGGGGTTCACCAGAGCACTGTCGAGCAGCAAGGTGTCGCCGTTCGGGTCCTCCCAATCCAGCAAGACGTTGTAACTGACCGTCTTGAACATCTCGACGATCGTCTCGCTGGCACGACCCGCCTTGAGCTGTGGCGGTTCGTTGTCGCCAGTTGACACCTTCACGCTGACCTTGGCGCTGGCTTCGCCGCCTCTGCCATCGTCCAACGTGTAGGGGAAGTCGAACGACACCGCGGTCGGCGGCGGAACGTACTGGAATGCCTGGTTCTGCTCGATCAGGGCGATCGTGCCCCACTCGGGGTTCCAGACACCGTCGGCCAGAGGCTTCAGCGCAATCGGATCACAGTTCGGATCACGATCGTTGTCGAGCACCCTCAACACCAGCGAAACACCGGGGGTCGCTCCGAAGACGTCATCGGTCGCCTCGGGCGGCGTCGGCTCATCCTTGCAGACCGCCTGTTCCTTCTGGTCGGGTTCGACTTCGGTCTGCTGATCGTCCTCCTGCTCCTGGTCGCTGTCGAAGTCCTCCCAGTTGTCGATGGCGACGAGACCGTCGTCGGTGATGCGCCTCGGGTTGGCACCACGGGCTTCGAGCACAACCTGATCGCGGTTCACACGGAACACCCAGTTGCTACCACGCTCGGCATCGATCTCGTGCACGATGGGATCGTTCGAACCGCACCTGGTCCACACCGTGCCAGTCGACTCCCAGCCGGCATACACGCAGTTGCCCACCACCACCGGCTGCGCCGCAGTTCCGGCGCCGGCCTCGGCGATCACGTCAGCGTCGCCGCCGTCGAGCGGCACCCGGTACAACGCATCGTCGCCCGCCACCACCACTGCGTCTGCGGCAATGCCTGGCTGCTGGA
Organism: Ilumatobacteraceae bacterium; assembly: GCA_963774765.1. Classification (GTDB taxonomy): domain Bacteria; phylum Actinomycetota; class Acidimicrobiia; order Acidimicrobiales; family Ilumatobacteraceae; genus Sva-07. Next base: position 10,714 of record CAVZGP010000008.1, on the reverse strand, counting down.
GCACCAGCCCGTCCCCGTCAGGGGTGGAGAAACCGCCGCCTTCCAGCAACACCTCGCCATCGAGCAGCGCCATGGCAGTGGAACCGACAGCCGAGAATCGGAAATCCGCAGCCGACGAGTCCCGGCTCGGGGAGGTCGTGGCCGAACGGTTCGGGCTCGGAGATCTCGAACTGACCGTCCGCGGTCTCGAACGAGTCGGAACGGTTGGTCACTGTCGTCACCGTGTCGGTATCCGGGTCCAACACCACCGCGACGCCGTCCGGCGACACAGCCAGGCGTGAGCCAGCACCGACCTCGACCAGCGGTTCGGTCTGCAGCGGGTCGACCGAACTCAACGCCTGTGACGGCACCACCCAGAGTCGTCCGTCCGGCCCCAGCACGGAAGCTGTGCGACCGGCCACGCCGATCTGCGAGCCAGCGTCCAACTTGGCGAACTGCACATTCGATGCGATGTTCGTCCCGATCGAGTTGAGCTGGGCGAACCCCTCAGCGGTCTGCAGGTACACGCTCGTGCCGTCCTGATAGAGCTGAGCGTCGGACACGTCGGTGCGAACCATCGTGTCGAACTCGTCGATCCGAGCGTTGATGCGTGCGGCAGCATTTCGATCCGTACTCAACGTCCACACGGTGCCGTCATGCAGATCGGTACTCGTCGTGCGGTACCCCTCACTGGTAGCAGCAGCAAACACCAAGCTCGCAGCGACCACCGACACGGCCGTGAACGATGCCGCCGACTTCGCCCCCCTGGCCGAGCGATCACACCGGGGCGCCACGACCGCCCCCTCACGTCGAAACCTCGCCACGCACGATGCCGGACAGTACGTGGACGCCCACGCGCGAGCGTCAGGCCGAGCGACACATGTACTCGAGGACACGTCGCGGAACGTCAGGACGTCAACACGCAGAGCATTCACGAGATGGTCTCGAACCGCTGGTCGCCCGCGACGATTGTCGCCCCACCCGGCACCGACCGCCAGACGCCGGCAACACACGGGCTCTGCAACCCGGCCGCATCCACGAGCGTTCCATTGGTCGACGAGAGGTCGCACACCTCGACTGCCGATCCCTGTGCCCGTATCGCGAGATGCGACTTCGAGAGGGCCGGATCTCCGACTGCCACCAGACGGGCCCCGGGAAGTTCGTCGAGCGCGGCCGGGTTCCGACCGATCACCACGCCGGTGCCGATCGACACCGAGTCGCCACCGATGCGAACCGACGGCGCCGGCGAGCGCGTGCAACGGTTGCGTTGACATGTTCGATCGGCAACGGTTCGGCTTCGATCCAGGGGATCGGGGTCCATGCAGCGTGCACCGTCGGCAACCCCGCGTCGCCTTTGATCGCAGGTACGGGCGGCGTCGGGGATGAGGGTGTTGGAGGTGACGGTGCCGGGGCGAACGAAACGAGTCCCTGGGGCTGCAGCGAAGCACCGCGCGTCAGGTCCGCGCGTATACGTTCGATTGCCGTCTCGGGCAGTACCCCTGAGAGCCGGACCGTCACCCCTCGTGGTCCTTCGTGCACGGTTGCCAGGCACGTTTCGTTCCGCTTGGGCACGAGTAGCAGGAGCAGCAGGCCGAGGCCGAAGAACACGACGCCCACGACCGCCGCGGGAACGACCCAAGATGCGCGATACGTACGGGACATCCGATACTGCGTCGGCCCCACCGCCGATACCGAGAAGCCTGCGCTGGTCGCTCCGGCGATCACGATCTCGGCGGCCCGCGACGAAGCGATGCCCGCTGCCGCGAGCTCCTCATCGATCTGCCGTCCAACTCCGCCCTCTGGCATCGGTGATGACGCTACGGCTACTGACGACTATGTTGACAGATCAGTGCGTACATGTACCCCGCGACATGTCGGTAATGGTCTTCCACGTGTCGTCGTCAGGGGCCACACTTCACCGATGCCGTCCGCCTCGTCCACCACGGCGGACGCAGCGCACGCCGAGGGCTCACCCGAGGAGCTCGACTTCTGGATCGCAATCGCTGCGGGCGAGCCCGTGTGGGCGGACCCGGACGACGATGTCGCTCCGATCGCGCAGCTGGCAGCGATCATCGAGATCTTTGCCCTGGCCGCGTCGATCACGATCACCTGGACCGCCGCCGTCGTTCGGGAGGACACCACGAGCAGATTCGCGGGGCTCGCCCCGTGGATTGCGACAGCGTCGCTCCTGGCCATCATGGTGCGGCCACTCCGGCTCGTTCTCGCATTCAGACATCAAGCAAACCTGTGGACGTCGTTCCTGGCTCGCATCATCTTGATCACGATCACCGTGGCGTGCATGATGCTGTCGAGCTCGATGGCCGGTCTCCTGAGCTTGTGGCCGCTGGCCGTCGCGCTCGGCGTCGAAGCAGCGCTCTGCGCCTGGACGCTGGGATTCGACGTGGAGCCCATCCGATGGTGGATGGGGTTCCTGCGGTCGCCGCTGCACATGGGCATCGTCGGAGCAGTGGCCGGCAGCGTCGTGTACCTCGGCGTGCGCGGCGCAGTGGTGACGGTGATCCCGATCTATCTCGTCGTGCACCTCTGCGTACTCGGCTCGGCGGTGGTCGCCCGAGTGCTCGACCGATTCCGCCAGGCAATCGACGGTCGACTGGAAACCGAGGTGGCCGCCGCCGCGGCTGCCGAACATCGCCAGAGCGCCCATTGGCTGCATGACGACGTCTCGGCTGAGCTCAAACTGGTGGAGCTGAAGCTCCGCAATGGCGATCTTCGGACCAAGCGAGGTCGCCGACGCGTTGTCCGATCTCGACCATCAGTTGCGTCTGCGGCAACTCGACGAGCTGTATCGCTCGGGGTCGGTCCGCCTCGCCGAGATGTTGCAACCGTACGTGCGTAATGCGCAGCGTCATGGGATCACGATCACGGCGGTGCCGACCTTCGACGATGCATCTGCCATGGTCGACGAGCGATTGGGTCGCTTCTTCGGACGCGCCGTCGCCGTCACGTCGAGCAATGCCATGCTGGCCGGTGCGAGCGCGATCGGCTTCTTCGTCGAACTCCAGCGATGCGACCGTGACGTTGTCGGTCACCGACGACGCCGGCGGTTTCGAGCTCTCGAGCGTCCCTGCTGGACGCGGGCTCTGGCAACTCGGTCAAGACCTGGGCACGGCCGACATCTCCGTCGATCGTTGCGGTGACGGCTCGACTGTCACGATCGTCCTGCGTCGTCGGTCCAACGACACCGAACGGGAAGCGAGGTCGAGCCATGGCACGATTGCTGCTCGTCGATGACGCCGAGGCATTGACGAACCTCTTCGGTCGTGCGATCCACGAAGCGCTCGGCCACGACGTGATCGTCGTCGCTGACCTCGCCGACTTCGAGGATCATCTCGACGAACCCCACCGTTCGACCTGGCCCTCGTCGACCTGTCATTCCCAGGGCAGGGTGGCTCGGGCATCGACGGGCTCGTCGAGATCCATCGAGAGTGCCCGAGCACGAAGCTCGCCATCATCACCCAGGGCGACGAGTGGGTCGCCGAAATCCTGCGCGACGCATGGGAACTCCTTCCGATCACCACCGTCATTTCGAAGTCGGCACCACTCGACTACCAGCTCGGCGCCATTCGTCGAGTGCTCCGAGACGGTACCGCACCGATCGATCCGGCGATCCAGCCGCTCATCCCGTCGAACCGAAACCCGTGGCGAACTCCGGACACCTTTGCCACGCTCGTGCAACATGCCGGCCACGCCAAGCTCTGGACTGCCCTGATCCAGTCCGACAACGACCCCACCTACCGATCGATTGCCGCATCGGCAGGCCTCAAGCTGAACACCATCAAGAACTATCGGGCCCAGTTGCTCGGCGAGCTCGCCCTTCACGGCCTGACCGACGCGAGCCTCGTCCAGATGCGCGCCTTTGCCTTGCGCTGTCGAGCATTCCTGCAGCCGTACATCGACCTTGCCATTCAACGATCGCGCACGTGACACACGCCGGTCGATCCCTGCTCGCGCTCGGCGTCGGCTTCATCGCCGCAACCGCGATCTTCCGTGCCGCTGGTGTCGAGCCAGCGGTCGACAACGAACCCGAGGTCGTCGGCGAAGTCGACACCTTCGCCCACTGTCGCGAGCTCTACGGTGACGACTCCAACGCAATGCTCGTCGGCACCAACGCCTACAGCTGGCGCTGCTCCGACCGTCGCAACGGATTCTTCCAGCTCGTCGAGATCGACTTCGACGAGGCATGTAAGCGACGGTTCGGTGATGCCGCCCGGTCACGCAATTGGGACGAATCGAACCCCTATGCGTGGGAGTGCGTCGAAGGCTGAGGCGTCATCCTCCGATGCCGGCGTTGTAGACCTCGAGAACACTGTTGGCCTGAGCAGTTGCTTCCTGGAGGCGCGCCGAGCGCATCGCCGTTCTCGACCACGGCCGTCAACGTCTCGTAGAGCAGTCGATCGATGTCGAACCCAGCCCCCCACGCCGGCCCCGAGCGAATGGCGTCACCCGGAAGGTCGACCAACTCGTCGAAACCTACTCGGAGCTGCGGGATTGCCTCCCACGCTGCGCGGAGTGTCGGCTGATCGAGTTCGGTCGATCGAATCGGTGAGAAACCGGTGTAGCCGGCGAACTCTGCATGCTGTGGTGGATCGGACAACCAACCGACGAAGGACGCCGCGGCCCCTGCGGTGCTGGAATCACCAGAATCGAGGAGGACGAACGCTCCTCCTCCCACCGAGCGATCGCCACTGCCAGGCCCAGGCATCGGCCGAACGCCCAGTTCGGGTGGTCGTCCAGTTACGGCGTCGTCGACGGCACCGGAGGCGAGCAATCTCGAGATGTCACCGATCGCTCCACTCGTCGTGACGGTCATGGCCGCACCATCGACCCGGTCCACCAGCCGGAGTAGATCGTCCGTACCCGAAGGATTCCCCCCGATCCACAGCGCGCGGCCGCCTCGACTTCGGCACGCAACCAATCGAACGAGTCGACGATTTCCGGTGAAGCAAAGTCGACCCGTGCGACCGGCTCACCTGAGCGACCATTGTCGGGAGCGCCCGAGAGCTCACCTGGCCGGCTGTTGTACTGCGTGACGAACCACGGCCCGTAACCATCCCACGCCACGAACCCATGAGGGGCGACACCGGACTTGACGATCTGCTCGGCAACCGAGCTGCAATTCCTCGAGAGTTCTCGGGGGCTCACTCGGATCGAGACCCGCCGCACGCACGAGTGAGGCATCGAACATCAGTACAGGGATGGACACGTTGTATGGAAATGCCTGGAGCACTCCATCGATCGTGTACGAGGACGCCACGACCGGGAGCAGGTCATCCATCGAGCTGATGCCGGCAGCCGCGGCAGTCGTCTGGTGTGATCACCAGTCCACTGTCGAAGATGTCGCGTAAGCCCTTGACGTCGGTCAGGAGCACGTCGGGACGATCATCCGGCGACGAGTCGCGCCAACAAGCCGGAGCGTTTCTGAGTAGTTGCCCGACTTCTCGAGACGAACGGTCACACCGGTAGCCAACGTGTTGAACCGATCGGTCAACTCGATCAGCTTCTTCTCGGAATCGTTCCCGATGCGTACCAGACCACGATCTCCTGCTGCGACCGCTCCGGGGTGCCACGCAGCGCGGGGCGTCCCGAAGGCACCTGACTCGTCGGGTGCGGCCGTAGGTGCTGTCAGCGTGTCCGACGATGGAGTCGACGTGGTTGCACCGGACGACTCAGGAGGGTCATCGGTCTACATCACTCAGCGTTGCCCTGACAACCCACAGTTCGCCGCAAGCGCCATCGCCGCCATCAGCGCTGCCATCGTCGGCGACCGAGCGCCCAACCCGGACCTCACGGTTGGCCTCGTCGCATCCGTCGAGCACCGCAAGATCCTCACGCGTGACGAGTCGAACCGCCAACACGTACTCGACCAGGCGAGCCCGACGGTTCGACGCCAGTGCTCGCGGCGTCGCCATGAAGTCCGCGCACGCCGAGCTTGGTGAGCTTGTCGCAGACGTTGTCGAGCTTGCGATTGAACTTCGTCACCGACCACCCGAGGCGGTCGGCGGCCTGCGCCGACGTGGGCAGCACCGCAGACGACCCGCCGGCCGAACGCAGTGCGGACTCGGCCAGCGACAGGACCAGAAGACGCTGGTCGGGTGTGAGCAACACCCTGCCGATGGTCGTGGCCCCGTCCGATGACTCGACCTCGACGAGCGACGATTGAAAGACCGGTTCGCCCTGCAAGAGCACAAGCTCGTACGACGTGGGTCCGGCAGTGAAGCGAACCACTGTGCGTTCGAACACGATCGGCAGGACCGCTGAAGGGCCGAGGAATGCCTCCAAGCGGCCATCGCTGTCTGACACCGTCGCCGCGAGTTGATCGCCGACGTTGGCGATCAACCACATGCCCGACTGGCTCTCCAACGACAGGAAGTTGCGGTGAAGGAACGGATTGTCGTCGACGACGAAGTCGGCCTCGCGGCCGATCACGAACGGACCCGCGTCCCGGCACCTGGTGTGTCCCCGCAGAACTCGACAGCCAGAGTCATGCCGTGACGCAGGCCTCTCGGGAGGCAGAGTCGGCAGAGCCAGTTCGCGTCACCACGACATCGAGACACACTTCCTGGCCCGCTACGACATCATCCACCACCAACGGTCGTTGTCTCGGTTCTGCCGGTCACCACGTCGTTGCCGTCGAGCGTTCGCTCAAAAACGTACACATCGCCAGGTTGACCGTCGGGGGCCGCCCACGTGAAGGTGACCACACCACCGACACTCGCTCCGCCAAGGTTCTCGACACTCGACACGAACACCGCATCGTCGAACCCGCCGATCGAGAACACTGTCGTCGTCGCCGCCGAATCGCCGCCGCCCCCACCGCCGAACACCAGGAAACCGACAACAGCGATCGCCACGACGAACACAGCCGCCGCCCCGACTGCCAGACCGGTCCGGCCGGATGGCTCGTCGCCGGCGGCACCAGGCAACCAGACGGCGAGCCCGCCGGACGATGCACCGTGTCGGCGACGTCGGGGACGTCGAGCATGCCTTCGCGAGCTCGTTGAGGTCGCTTCGTGAGTCGTCTCGTCGGCGGAACCATCCGACGTCGGCACCCCAGCGATCAAGACGCCGTCGGGTTGCGCCTGGATCTCGGTGACACCACGAACCCTCGTGGCATCGTCATCGTCGACCTCATCGCCACGGGGACCGTCACGGACCGACGTCGGGCAACTCCAGTGGCGTCGTTGCCAAGCGCAGCTCGTTCTCGACCGCTTGCAGCGAACGGGCGAATTCCACTGCCGTGGCCGGACGGTGCGCCGGATCCTTCGACATCGCCTGAGCGAGCAGCGCTCGAGGCTGGGCGGGACGTCGGACCGACCGATCGGTGGCACCCGCTCGCGCTCAATCCGCGACATCAGATCCAGCGGGCCATTGCGACCGCCGGGGATCTCGAACGGCGACCGACCACTCAACAGGTGGTACGCCGTCGCCGCGAGTGAGTAGACATCGGCCCGAACCTCCAGTGTCGCCTGCCCGAATGCCTCTGGTGGCGACCACGGGATCGACACACCCTCGGCCTCGTCTGCGGGGCCCCCGGTCGAGGCGATACCGAAGTCGGTCAGTCCAGGACGACCGTACTCCGACGTCAGGATGTTGGCTGGCTTGATGTCGCGATGGAGAATCCCGACGCGGTGCGCTGTCTCGACGGCGCTCGCCACCTGGACGGCGACGCGAAGTGCGTCGGCGATCGAGAAGCGTTCCGATCGGGCTCGCTCGAGGAAATTCGACCCGGGTAGTACTCCATGACGAGATACGGGCGCCCGTCGGTGGCGACACCTGCGTCGTAGACACCCACGATGTAGGGGTGCGCGAGACCCGCGCCATGAGGTTCGCTTCGGCCGTGAACGCTGCGCCGCCGACGACATCGCCGACCAGCACCTTGACCGCCACCTTGCGATTCGGCATGTGCTGCTGGAACAGGAATACATCGGCATACCCGCCCGAACCGATCAACTCGACCGGCTCGAATCCCTCGAGTGCGGGGGGCGAGCTGGAGATCGACGCGAGCCTCACGACACGACTTCGACGGTGCAGTGCAATTCGTCGCCGAAGTCGACGGTGGCTCCCGGCACGAGCGCGACCGGGATCTCCCGCGTGCAAACGACGCGGAGCCTGACCTGGCAGTGTGACCTCCGTCCCGTTCGTCGACTGCAAATCCTCGAGCAGCATCTGCCATCCCTCGATACGGATCTCGGCGTGGGTGCGAGACAGACCCCTGGCCGGCCGACTCGAGCTTCACGATCCGGGGAATTCACCGGTCAATGTCCCCGACACACGCGGATTACGTCCGATCAGCACGGTTCGATCGGCAACCACCCGTTCACCGTTCGAGAACACCAAAATGCCCAGCGGTGGTCGACGAATCGAGACGGGACTCGACGTGGCGATGACTACGCCACACACACGGCAGTTCGCGGCATGAGGAGCGTTCGGGTGACCGTCGCCGCACATCACGGCGAGTACCTCGTCATGGCCCGCTTCATTCCCAGAGCCCTGGACCGGCAGGTCCGATGATGCTTTCATCGCTGCAAGATCCGCCCGGCTGATGGTCAAACCGTCGTGATCGCCGGCGAGTCCGGCCCCTGACTCGTGCCCCACCCCGCTCGAGGCGTCACCGTCGCCGGGCACGGAACTGATCAGGCCGTCACCTCCGGACACCTCGTCTGCCCTCACGGCCGCCCCCTCGACGCTGCGAGCGACAGTGTGACCGTAGATGAAGTCGTAGTTGTCGCCGTCTTCGGCGTCGGCCGCTACTTCGGGCTCGCCGCGGGGCGGTGTCGTCGCGTCAGCGGGTGGGCCGATCGGCTCGGAGAAGTCGATCGAACTGATCGTCTCGTTGCTGTCCTCGGGCGGCGCCTCCCCGCCGACCGGCTGGAGATTCTCGGGGGCCGCCGGCTGATCCTCAACATCTGAATCCTGGAATTGCTGGTCGCCATCACCCTGCTCGTCGATGAATGACTCCAATTCGTCGACGCGCTCCATCTCCGGAGGGTCGGAAAGTGAACTCTCCTCGTCATCGACCGCAGACGACGGCGGACCCAAGTCCTGATGAATCATCGAACCTGCGGTGGATTGCACCGGAGGACGAGCCGGCTTCCATGCCGCAGCCGCTGTCGCCGCAAGTTGATCCGCCGCGTCGAATCGACGTTCGAGCGACGACGCCGGCACCGATCCCGCGAGTACGAAGAAGCGGTCCGATTCCGCGGACGAAGACTCCGCGGCGTCGAAGCCCAGGACTCCTCGCGCGACATCGACGAACACGTCTTCTCGCCACGTCCGGACGTCTGATGGATCAACCACCTGCACCGAGCCGTCGGTGAACGTGACGGTCACCCGCATCGCTCCACGAGCGACGAGCCGGAGCACAACGCCGTCGACCTGTGCCAGTGCGAATGACGGCAGCGCCTTCAGGCCGGTCGCGGACAACTCGTCGAGCACGTCGTCGATCGCAGCGTCCGCTGCGACCAGTTTCCACAGCCGCTCGCGGGTCGAACCGTGGCCAGCCTCGATCAGCGCGACGGTCGACTCCGCGACGAGACCTACATGACCGCCGGGTACGAATACGGTCTCACCCCAACGATCGACATCGGGCGATACGATCTCGACCCCGTCAGTCACAGTGTGTCCTCCTCGTCGTCGCTTTGGCAATGGTTGATGGGCGGCGCCGACCGCGCTGCGACGGCAGCGCGAGGCGCCGTGATGTCCGCCGCAGCGTTGTCAGGTTTCGGCCTGGTGTCGTCCGCATCCCCACCGCCGCCCGGTCCGAACTCCACGTCGACGACGACCGCTGTGATGTTGTCCGGAGCCTGGCCTTCCAGCACGAACTCGACGAGCCGAAGCGCAGCGAGGTTCGGGTCAACCTCGTGCTGCAACACTTCGACGATCGCCTGCTGGTCCATTTCACCGGACAGACCGTCCGAACAGAGGAGCAGTCGACAACTCGTCTCGTCGAGCACTGTGTAGTCGGCTCGGACAGTCGACTCCACACCGAGGGCTCGCGTCACGACGTTCCGCATCGGATGGACCGATGCTTGGTCTGGGGTGATCTCGCCCGACTCGATCAATTCCTGGACGTGCGAGTGATCGACCGTCACCTGCTGGAACAAATCCTTCGCGAGCCGATAGCAGCGCGAATCTCCGACGTTGAACACGACGGCAGACGACCCGCTTCCGTTCGGGATCAGCGCGACACCGACCACGGTGGTACCCATTCCCGTCGTTCCGTTCTCGCTTCCGACCACGCGGATCCTGGTGTTGATCGTGTTCAACAACGGCTCGAACCCGAGCAACTCGAGCGGCTCGCCGGTCGTCGAGCGATTCGAACGACTCGACGACGAGCCCGCTCGCCACCTCGCCCGCAGCGTGGCCGCCCATTCCATCGGCAACCAGACAGACGCGATCGCTGACGAAATACGAGTCCTCATTGGTCGTGCGATGGCCGCCGACATGGGTGACCGCGCCCCACTTCATGGAAACGCTGCCAAGTCGGCCGATGCCGGTCGTGTCCGTCACTGGTGGTGACCTTATTGAATCCAGCGACGATCGCGGCGCTGGCTGCGCTCATCCCGGGCCCCCGACATGAGCGGATTCGATCGCGACACGACAAACGAAGTCAGACTCCGGAGTACATGTGCTCGACGACACGTGCGAGTCAATCCACGTCGAAGAGGTCGGCAGAGAAGCCTCCAGCGCATTCACTCGGACTAAGAATGCAGCG
>CAVZGP010000007.1:0-6564 GCA_963774765.1 Ilumatobacteraceae bacterium | reverse complement strand
CGCCATGAGGTTGCATGGACGCTCGTCGTGAGTGGTGGTGTGCGAAAGTTGCGCTCGTGACCTTCCCAACGGATCTTGAGATCGCACGGCAAGCAAGGCTGCAGCCGCTGACCGACATCGCGTCGTCGGCGGGAGTCCCGCTCGACCTGCTCGAGCCCTACGGCACGGGCGCCGCGAAGATCGACCTGCGGGCGATCGAAGCGATGGCCGACCGGCCGCGCGCCAAGTACGTGGTCGTGTCGGCGATCACCCCGACACCGCTCGGCGAAGGCAAGACGACCGTGGCCGTCGGTCTCGGCCAGGGGTTCGCGCACATCGGCAAGAACGCCACGCTCGCGATCCGCCAACCGTCGATGGGGCCGACCTTCGGGATCAAGGGCGGCGCGGCTGGCGGCGGGTACAGCCAAGTGGTGCCGATGGAGTTGCTCAACCTCCACCTCACCGGCGACGTCCACGCCGTCACGGCGGCCACCAACGTGTGCCGCTGCGGTCGACCGCGCACGTGTTCCACGGGAACACGTCCGAACTCGATCCCCACCAGATCACCTGGCGACGTTCGATCGACATCAACGACCGGTCGCTGCGCAACGTGGTGACCGGGCTCGGGTCGCGCCTCGATGGCCTCCCGCGTGAGACCGGATTCGACATCACGGCTGCCTCCGAGGTGATGGCCACGCTGGCGCTGGCGCGCGATCTGCAGGACCTGCGGCGACGCCTCGGTCGCATCGTCGTTGGCTACACGAAGTCGGGCCATCCGGTGACCGCGGAAGACCTCGAGGTGGCCGGTGCGATGGCGGTGATCCTGCGCGAGGCGATCAAGCCGAACCTGATGCAGACGCTCGAGAACACGCCGGTGCTGGTGCACGTGGGGCCGTTCGGAAACATCGCCACCGGCAACTCGTCGATCGTCGCCGACCTGATCGGCATCCACATGGGCGACTACCTCATCACCGAGGCGGGCTTCGGAGCCGACATGGGTGCCGAGCGCTTCTTCAACATCAAGTGCCGGATGTCCGGCCTCGCCCCCGATGCCGCTGTGCTCGTCGCGACCGTGCGCGGATTGAAGGCGCACAGCGGCAAGCACACGATCGTTGCCGGCCGGCCGCTGCCCGAGGCGATCCTGGTGGAGAATCCTGACGAGGTCCACGAGGGTGGCGCCAATCTGTGCAAGCAGTTGGAGAACATGCGCATCCACGGCTGCACGCCGGTGGTGGCAATCAATGTGTTCCCCGATGATCACCCGGCCGACATCGCCGCCATCGAGGAGATCGCGGCCGCGTACGGTGCCCGCTCGGCGGTGTCGACGCACTTCGTCGACGGTGGTGCCGGTTCGAAGGAACTCGCGCAGGTCGTCGCCGAGGCGGCCGAGGAACCGAGCGAGTTCGCGGTGTTGTATCCCGACGAGATGTCGCTGCGCGACAAGATCCACACGGTGGCGACCAAGGTCTACGGAGCCGACGGGGTCGACTACACCCCGCAGGCGGCTCGCCAGATCGAGACCTTCGAACGCAACGGTTTCGGTGAACTTCCGGTGTGCATCGCCAAGACCCACCTGTCGATCTCGTCCGACCCGACACTGCGCGGCGCACCGACGGGATGGACGCTGCCTGTCCGTGAGGCGCGCGCCTCGGTCGGCGCTGGCTTCGTGTATCCGATCTGTGGTGCGATGAGCACCATGCCCGGTCTCGGCGCATCACCCGCATTGCAGCGCATCGACATCGATTCCGACGGCAACATCGTCGGTCTGAGCTGACTGCGTCGACGATGAGAGCAGCCCCGATCGACGCGGCTGCGCGCACTGCACGAGGAGCTGTGGGATCCCGCACGCGGGATGGACCGGTACGCCCCCGGCGTCGTGCCGGGCGTCGACGTCTCGTCGCTGAACCTGCACGCCGTGCGCGAGACCGCGAACGGCGCGTTCCTCGATCTACAGGACGGCAACGTCGATCGAGCGGTCATCGCGCTGCGCAGCGTGCTCGCGCTGCAGTATCCACTGTCGGACCGGCCGTGGAGCGCGACATTCCCCACATCGGCCGAACAGCCGGAACCACCCGGCGACGAAGCCGTCGAGTGGCTTCACTACGACCCGAACTGGCGCCAGTTCCTCGGGGTCACGCTGGCGCTGTCCGCGATCGTGCACGGCCCGTCACTCCCGACGGACGTCACGGCCGGGATCACCGACGCGCTGCGTCGATGCGTGGCCGGCGAACCCGACGACCGGATCCCGAGTTGGTACACCAACCCGAACGTCATGCACGCATGGCTCCAGGGCCACGTGGCGTCGATCACCGGCGACCGGAAACTCCGAGCCGCCGCGCACACCCGACTCGCCGTGCCGATGGAGCGTCTGCTGCGCTACGGCGATGTCGACGAGTACAACTCGCCGACCTACGACGGCATCGACCTGCTGGCGATCGGACTCTGGGCGATGTACCCGCCGACGGAAGGTTTCGCCGATGCCGCGTCGACCATGCTGCCGGCGATCGGCAAGCGGATCTCGACGCTCTACCACCGCCGCTTCGGCACGTCGTGCGGTCCGTACATCCGCGCGTACGGGCTGGTACCGACGGCGTACGTGTCGCTGTCCGGGCTGCTGTACTCCGTGTGTGGCGAGCCCGACGACCTCGTGCTGCCGGCACCGATCACCGCCGACACCGTGCACGTACACGACCTCTATTTCCTGCCATTGCTGGAGCATCTCGCGCCGGTGCTCACGCCGCACCTCTCGCTGTCGGACGTGACCTCCGAACGACGGCATGTGCAGCGGTTCCGCGACTCGGTGGCCGAAAGCCTGCTGCGTCCCGATCTCGCGATCGGGTGGGATCAGGGCCGCCGACACGAGGCGTCGCTCGGCCAGTACGTGCCCTTCACGGCGCACCTCGCCGAAACCGACGGTACGACGACGGCATTCGCCGTGATGCTGCCACCGGAGACTGCGTGGGTCGACGTCGAGCGCGTCGACGATCTCGAGTTCGTGGTGCGGGCGGCAGGGCGGGACGGCAAAGTCGGATTGCGCCTCGTTGGCTGTCAGCCTGTCACCCATGACGACAACGGCGTCGCCCTCGGGTCACTCGACGTGCAGTTCCCAGTCACACCCGAATCAGCCGCCAGTCCGCTCACGCACACCGAACACCGACTCCACGTGAGCTGGGCGAGCGATCGGATCGAGGTTCGGGTGCGACTCAAAGCTCTGGAAGAACCGACTGATCGCGTGACGAATCCGAGTCGAACCGAGATCACAGGGAATTTCTACCCATTGCCCAAAATCATGTAGTCACTTATGGTGACGACTCAATCCGAACCAGAGAAAGAAGGAAAGCGGCAATGAGCAATTTCACCGGAATGGACATCCAGGCGGTCCGCACTCTTGCGGCACAATTGACAGCAAAGGCTGGAGAAATCGATTCGCTCCGCCAGCAGTTGACCGGACAGCTCGAAAACACCCCCTGGATCGGCCCAGACCGCGAGCAGTTCTACGGTGACTGGACGGGGCAGTACTGCACCGCCCTCAATCAGGTCGCGGAGGGCCTTCGAAACGCCTCGCAACGCGCAACGACCAACGCCAACCAGCAGGAACAGGCGTCGGCGGGTTGATTCGGTCGGGGGTGATGGGCGATCAATTCGGCCATCACCCCGACAGGGTACTTGGGATCACGACGGAGTATCGGGAAGGAAGACAGATGGCACTAGTCGGTGGAGATGCTCCAGCGCTGTTCGGATTTGCGAACGAGCTCCGGCGTCGACGGTCGAATATCGAGTCGACGACGCGTCAGCTCGGCGTCCTTGTCGAACGAGCGAACTGGGTCGGCCCCGACCGCGAGCGCTTCCTTCGGGAGTGGAACGGCCGCTACGCACCCTCGCTGTTTGGCATCGTTCACGAACTCGGCGAGGCGGCAGCACGCGTTTCCAGTCACGCCCAGCAGCAGGAACAAGCAAGTAAGTGATTCGCTGTCGTTCGATAGAAGCTAGCGGTCCCGTCGGACCTGCTGGTCGCAAGGGGGCGCCATGACGGTCCACGGCGCGGACGCCGACGAGCTCGACCGAATCGCCACCGCATTCCGCCAGGCGGCCGATGAGCTCGATAACGAGGGCGGCACGATGACCCGGCTGCTCAACAATGTCAGCTGGGTCGGCGACGTCGCCGGCAGTTTCGTGGGGAGTTGGAGCGGCGTGCAACTCCCCAAGATCGGGCTATCGACCCGGTTTCTACGTGAGGCGGCCGACGACCTCACTCGCAATGCGGCCGAACAACGGCGTGGAAGTGAACGGAGTACCGGCACCATCGGCACCATCGGCACCATCACTGTTCGCCCGAACGGGGACGACCCCGACGTCGATTGGGGTCATCTCAAAGACGTTCTTGAGAAGATGGGGCTCGGGCCCGATTTGATCGCTGCGATCATCGAGGGCTTCGAAGAGTTCCTCGGGCCGGACCAGGTCAAAGAACTTCTAGACAATCTCTTGACGCCGGGGCTCGTCACCGTGCTCAAGGGCCTGGACATGGCCCTCGGCATCGTCGACTTCATCGTCGACCTCGGCAAGGACTTCGCCGACCATCCTCACCTCGAGTTGGAGGATCGGATCAGACATGCCGTGATCGATGGCTCCATCGGTGTTGGAATCGCGAAGGGGGTGGATGCCGGCATCACATGGGCGATGGCGGCCCTTGGCACGCTTATCCCGCTGCCCGGCGCTGGGACAGCGCTAGGAATGGTGGTCGGCAAGGTGGTCGGTTTTGTCGTTGGAGAGGGCGTCAAATACGGAATCGAGAAGGCTGATGAACACCTTGACTTCAAGGACTCGATCGCCGACAAGGGCGTCGACATGCTGAACTGGCGAGACGATCTTCAAATCGAGATCATCGAGAATGTCATCGACGCCGGTGCGGACCTCATCGAGGCCGGCGCCGACCTCGTCGACGACATCACGGACTGGATCTTCTGATGCCACTCGAAGAACAGATCGTCGCAGCATTGACCGCTAATGCCGATGGTTCATGGTCCTGGCTCGACCGGGTGGAACCCGCCGTGCTGATACGTCGGGCCGAGCCAGGCAGTTCCTTCGCCGCAAACATCGTGGTCATCAAGAACATCGAGGGCGCCACTCGAGAGATCGAGGACGGAGTTCTGTTTGCGAGCCACCGCCAGACCGCCGGTATCGTTCGCGAACGCGTCGTTCGCGTCAGCGTTGAACGCGGTGTCACGATTACACAGGAATCACTCGAACTCGTGCGCGATTCCGAGTCGGTGGCCGTGACCTCCAGCGCAGTTGGGAGCGACCTCCAACCCACCGCTGACCTGATCGAGTTCCTGGTACACGAACTGACGAGGGAATCGACATGACCATCGCAGACGCCCCGAGCAACGTTGCATTCGTTGCGAGTCGTTCCGATCTGATGAACAGAAGCCCACGGGTGCTCTCCGAAGCCATCACGGTGGCCACGGGCCACAACCGGCACTCAGTTCTCCTACGTGTGCAGAACTCAGGATCCCGAGTCATCGATTGCTGGCTCTCCAACGATGGATTGTGCATGCACACGAGGGCTGCTGACGGTGAGCAGAGCGCTGGAACCTACGTTCCGGCTGAGTTGGCTGAGATCCATCTCGCGTCAGTTCTCACCAGACTGTTCTCCCCGGTGATGCCGTCCGCCTCAGACAACGACCTGCTACTCGACACATCCGTTCTGCGCCGCGAAACCCCGATGCCGCCCAGCTTTCACTGCTTAGCAAGTGCTTGGAGAAGCACCGACCAGACCACGTCGCGCTTCATCGCCGCATTCGGAGAAGCGGGAAACCTTGTCGGCCAGGCTGAGCCCGGCGATACCGACGTAACCATGATTCCGACTTCTGCCGCGCAGATCTGGGCGACGATCCGCAACGTCGTCGTTGGCACCTGAAGACTGCAGATCGCTTCAATTCGGTCGGCGGCGAAGCGACTGTTACTCCGGTACGGCCACCTGGACGCGACGGGCGCTGCCGCCGCTGGCCACGAGCCCTCGGCCTTGCGGGAAGTCCGCCCGACCGACACGCGGGAACGGAGTCTTGAACAACGAGTCGCCGTCCATCTGGTCGGGCTGGAGCGCGATTCCGGTGCGAGACACCTTGACCGCCTGGAGCAACGGCCACGAACCGGTCAAGGTGCTGGTCTCACCCTCCGCGATCACGAACTGATCGGAGGCTCGACACGCCTTCAGAAGATCCTGAGTCGGGAGGTCTGCGTCGGTGTTCAGAAGCTCCCCCACACCCTCGATGACCAAGCAGAACGAACCTGGCTCGCGATCCGCGATCTCGCCCGCGAGCTCCGCGGCGAGATTGGCAATGTCGACTGGCCCCGTCGCAGACCGGCTCCATTCGACCGCCGAAGTGAGCGGCGAACGCTTCTGCCCGAAGTAGACCAGCTCGACTTCGGGGCGAGCCTGACGGAGGGCATTCACCATGGTCGCAACCGTGGTGGTCCTGCCGCTCTGGGGCGGGCCAGACACCAAGAAGGTGCCGTTGACCGGGAAGCCGATCGGTTCGAGTGTCTCGTCCCAGATGCCCAGCGTCGGCAGACCGACCGCAGTGG
>CAVZGP010000006.1:0-15433 GCA_963774765.1 Ilumatobacteraceae bacterium | reverse complement strand
GGCTTCCCACGTGGCGGCGGCGTCGAGCACCATGTTGAGCACGGCGGGCGCACCGCACATCAGGGGTGACACCGTGCTCCTCGACGCGGCGGAGGATCTCAGCGCCGTCGATCCTTGCGGATGATCGACGTGGCTTCGCTCCCATCCCGGTGACGGCGTAGAAGCATGCCCCAGCCGTTGCAGTGGAACTGGGGGAGCGTGTGCAGGTAGACGTCGCGGTCGCTGACGCCCATGCTGCCACCCGAAGACCGAAGGCGTTCAGCCACAGGTTGCGATGGGTGAGCTGCACACCCTTGGGTCGGGCGGTCGTGCCGGAGGTGTAGTTGATCGTGGCGGTGGCGTCCTCGTCGGCCTCCCACGGTTGAGGTTCGACGCCGAACTTCAACATCGCGGCGTCGGCGTCGGCGCCGATGGTCATCTTGTGTTCGCACTCGACGTGGGCCATCGCGTCGGTGAGTTCAGGATCGATCAGCAGCACCCGGGCACCGGAGTGGGCGACGATGTACTTGACCTCCTCGGCGACCAGGCGGAAGTTGATCGGTACAAGTACCCGGCCGGAGCCCGACACGCCGAACAATGCGGTCAGTAGCCGAGCGGAGTTGTGGCTGACCATCGCCACCCGCTCGCCGACACCGATGCCCAGAGCGTCGAGCCCGGCGGCCATCGCCAGGGCCCGTTCGGCCATCTCGGCGTAAGTGATCGCGCTCCACGACTCGGCGGGCTGGTCGGGTTCGTCGACGATCGCCACCCGGTCGGGGTAGACGAGTTCGGCTCGGCGGAGGAAGTCGTTGACGGTCAGTGCCACCTTCATGGCTGGCAACCTATGCGTGTGCTCCATGTCGCAGGTACCCGGACCGTCGTCCAACCCGAAGCGATGAGTCTTCGCGTGGACGGGTCGCGGTGGAAAAGCTCATCGCTCGAGGGCGTGGCCACCGCGCGATGAGTCTTCGTGTGGACGGGTCGCGTGGGAAACTCATCGCCCCGCGGTGGTGGCGGTGTGAGACGAGAGCGGCCACGGGCGCGTGCGCTCGATCGTCAGCGCCATGTCGAGCAGCAGCTGCTCGGTGAAGTGACGGCCGACGACCTGCAGCCCGATCGGCAGTCCGTCGAGGGTGCCGGCCGGGATCGAGATCGCCGCGTTGCCGTGCAGGTTGGCCGGGAAGGTGAGCCGGCCGTTGTTGCCGGCACCGGCCTCGACGCCGCCGAACACTTCGGCAGCGGACCTTCGGCGTCGAACGCGACATCGGGGTTGCTCGCGGTGATCACGAAGTCGACGCCGTCGGCCGGGTCGAAGATCGCGGCCATCGCCTCGTTGAGCTCGATCCGGCGATGCTCGATCTTGGCCGCGGCGTCGGTGTCGTACTCCCTGCGGTCGACTTCGAGGCCGAAGCGGATCTCGGGCGTCAGATCGTCGGCGCACTCGGGCCACTGGTCGCCGAGCTGCGGCGACGATCGCAGATCATCCCGCTGATCGTCCACGCCGCGCCCATCGACGGCAGTGCGGTGTCGAGCCGTCGATCCGGCGCATGCCGCAGTCGGCGACAGGTGCTCGCCGGCCTCCTCGAGCAGTTCCCACATCACCGGCGACACCACGGCGCCACCCCAGTCGGGGCGACACGGCGACACGTGCGCCGCGCAGTCCGTCGAGATGGCTGCCGAGGCCGGCTTCCCAACCGTCGACGCGCGGCAGGCTGAACGGGTCGCGGGGGTCGTGACCGTTGCAGACGTCGAACCAGCGGGCCGTGTCGCGCACGATCGCGCCATGCAGCCCGGTCGACACGGTGTAGTTGCCGTTCTCGGCATGCGGGCCGCGGGGGATGCGGCCGTAGGTGCGCCTTGAGACCGACGAGGCCGGTGAAGCCGGCCGGGATGCGGATCGATCCACCGCCGTCGCCGCCGGTGGCGATCGTCACGAGGCCACCGGCCACCGCCGACGCGCTGCCACCCGACGACCCGCCCGGTGTGCGTGCCGTGCTGCCACGGGTTGTGCGTGGCGCCGTGCAGCACGGTCCGGGTGACGTTGACGCCGCCGAACTCGCTGGCCGTGGTCTGCCCGGCGAGACGGCACCGCCACCGTCGACGAGGCGTCGACCATGGTCGCGGTGTGCGCGGCGATGCGGTCGCGCGAGCACCACGAGGCCTCGGTGTCGGGCCACCCCTCCACCTGGTCGAGCTCCTTCACGCCGATCGGCACCCCGCCGAACGGCAGCGACACGTCGGCGCCTGCCGCTGCGGCTCTCGGCCTCGTCACGGTCCTGGAAGCAGAAGGCGTTCAGCTCGCTGGCGTCGATCGCGGCGAACGACGCCTCCAGCTCCTCGACGGGCGAGCGTTCCCCCGCCCGGAACGCCTCGACGAGACCGACCGCGTGCCACGAGTCCATGTGTCAGAACTCATGGGTCAGGACTGTAGGTGGCGCCTACGATCGGCGTCGTCATGGACTCACGAACATTTCTCGGGCTCGAACCGAGCCACAACCCCTTCCGCTGGACGCTGGCCGTGACCGCGGGCATTTCGACCATCGGCAACTTCCTGTTCGGTGGGTCGGGCCTCGGCGCGGCGATCTCGGCGATGGAGGGCACCACGGGTCGTCAGTGCGTGTGGGCGACGGCGCAGTACCTCTCCTACGCCAAGCCCGGCGAGGTGATGGACATCGACGTGACGATCGCCGTGAACGGCCACCAGATCACCCAGGCGCGAGCGGTGTGCCACGTCGGCAACCGCGAGATCCTCACCGTCAACGCGGCGCTCGGCGAGCGTGATCTCGAGGCGTCCGGTCAGTGGGAGACGATGCCCGACGTTCCATCACCGGAGGAGTGCCCGGAACGTCCTCGCCACGCGTTCATGTCGGGCTCGATCAACGATCGTCTCGATGAACGCATCGTGAAGGGCCGCCCGTTCGACGTGCTCGACGGCAGCGAGCCGGGCGACGGTCAGACGCTGATGTGGGCCCGATTGCCCGACGTGATCGACGGCGTCGATGCGACGACACTGGCAATCCTCGGCGACTTCGTGCCGATGGGCGTCGGCCAGGCGCTCGGAGTTCGTGGCGGCGGCAACAGCCTGGACAACACCCTGCGCGTCTGCCGGATGGTGCCGACGGAGTGGGTGCTGCTCGACATCCGGGTCCACGCGGTCGAGCGGGGCTTCGGTCACGGCCTCGTGCACATGTTCGCCGAGGACGGCACGCTGCTGGCCACTGCGAGCCAGAGCTGCATCGTGCGTTACTGGAAAGGCTGACGTCGCGGGCCGCGGATTTCAGCAGGGGTCTGACCCCTGCTGAAATCCTGATCCCGGTGGCGGTTCTGCGTAGTGTCGCCGCCATGGCACTCCCGATTCGACCTGGCATGACCGTGCCGCTGCCCGGCCCGTTGCACAGCCATCGCGACAAGCTCGGCGAACTCGCCGACATGGGCTACACCGACATCTGGTCGGCCGAATCCGACGGCGCCGACGCATTCACCCCACTCGCCTTGGCCGCCGCGTGGGAGCCGCGACTCCGGCTCGGTACGGCGATCGTTCCGGCCTACACCCGTGCGCCCGCCTGCTTCGCCCAGAGCGTCGCCGCGATGGCCGACGCAGCACCCGGGCGTTTCGCGATCGGCATCGGGTCGTCGAGCAACGTGATCGTCGAACGCTGGAACGGCGTCCCGTTCGTCGAGCCGTACAAGAAGGTGCGCGACGTCGTGCGATTCCTGCACGACGCGCTCGGCGGCGAGAAGATCAAGCACGCCTACGACACGTTCGAGGTCAACGGCTTCAAGCTCGGCGTGCGTCCGGAACAGACGCCGCCGATCCTCGTCGCGGCACTGCGCGAGGGAATGCTGCGCCTGGCAGGTCGCGAGGCCGACGGTGCGATCATCAACTGGCTGTCGCCCGACGACGTGTCGACGGTGGCACCCGTGGTGCGTGACGCCGCGGGCGGTGAGGAACGCGAGATCGTTGCCCGGATCTTCTGCTGCCCCAGCGAGAACGCCGAGGTCGTGCGCGCCGCCGCGAAGTTCGCGATCGCCGCCTACCTGAACGTTCCCGTCTACGCCGCGTTCCACGAGTGGCTCGGCCGGGGCGATCAGCTCCAGGGCATGTGGGACGCGTGGAAGGCCGGCGACCGCAAAGCAGCGCTCGCGGCGATCCCCGACCGGGTCGTCGACGACCTCGTGGTGCATGGTTCTCCGGCCGACTGCAGAGCGAAGATTCAGGCCTATTTCGACAATGGCGTGACGACCAGTTCGCTGGCGATCCTGCCGCTCGACCCCGACCTCGACTACTGGCAGGCCGTCACCGACCTGTCACCGTCGGCGGGCTGACCTCGAAACCATCGCCGGGAGCCGGCCGAGGTCATGCGGCCCGGTCGTGGTGGTGTGATGCCGCAGCGGAGTGGGCGTCGGTGCGGGCGGCGAGCATCTGGCGGATCTCGGCGACGTGGCGCAGACCACGCTCGCGTGTGTCCTTGCTGAGGCGGAAACGGGCAGGGGTGGCGGGCGCGACGGCCGAGGGGAGCAGCGTGAGTTGTTCGGCCGACGGAAGTGAGGTGCGGGTCGCTGACTTCATGGATCCCATCATGACGAAGGGCTGTCACAGAGATGCCCGGGCTGCCTCGCCAACCCCCTGCGATCAAACAGACTGCCACAGGATTCCCGTGGTCACTGCAGGTCTCCGAACGGTCGGCGAGGCGCACGATCGTGGCGTCTGACCTGCGGTGATCGTGTGAGGCGTGATGCGCTGCGACGCGCAGTTCGATCGCGTCGGCGGTCTCGGGGCGGCGACCCTCGATCGCCTTCAGGTCGCGAAGCGGTGCAGTGCTCGACGACGGATTGCCGAGTGACGGAACGAAGCCGCCTCGAATCGCGGTCTTCTCGGCCAGTTCCGTACGTGCGAGGAATCGACGTATGATGCGGACTCGACGAGTAGGAGACGTGTATGTGGTGGATCGGTGGGATCATCGGGCTGATCATCTGGATCCTGATCGCGTTCTGGCCTGCCAGGGTTGCGCGCCGAAAAGGGCACAGCTGGCTCGGCTACTTCATCCTCAGCCTCTTCTTCTTCCCGCTGGCGCTGATCATGGCCTACGTGGTGCAGGACCGCCGGGTTCCCGGTTATTGACACACACAGGGGCGCATTGCGCGTGGTGTCGGAATCCGGTCACAGGCCTCGGCCTGACTCCGAGTTCCGCGCGGCCGGTCACCACTGACCGCAAGATCGTCTCGTGTTGCCAATGGGCTGAAGCGCGCAGGTCCTCCGGAGGCGAACGGACGATCGGGCCGCGTTGTCGAGTACCCACGAAGCGGCTCCGGCGACAGTGAGGCAACTCGCGGTGTGCGTTCGTGCTCCGCGGGCAGCCAGGCGGTGCCGAGGCCGGATCGGGTGCGGCCGACGGGGCGATCGACAACGAAACTGTCAGGCCGGACGACGCCTGAGTTCGACGGGCACAGGTCGTGCGCCGTCAGGACCAGCTGCGTCGGGTGGCCGGCATCTCACTGCGACCGTCGTCGTGGAGGCGGACGCCGAGCGTCTGGTGCAACTGAATGCTGCCGTCATCGAATCCGTTGATCGAGCCGGACATGTACAGCAGCCACACCCGGGCGCGGGCTTCGCCGACGAGGTCGACCGCTTCGTCCCAGTGGTGTTCGAGATTGTCGACCCAGTGCCGCAGAGTGCACGCGTAGTGCTCGCGCAGGTTCTCGACGTCGCGGACCTCGAACCCGGCGTGCTCCATGAATCGGACCGTGTCGCCCACGTCGAGGAGTTCGCCGTCGGGGAACACGTATCGGTTCACGAAGCCCCGGCGGGCAAGACGCGTTCCGCCGACGGAGGAAATCGCATGGTTGAGGAGCCGTCCTCCCGGGCGAAGCAGGTCATGAAGCCGCTCGAAGTACACCGACATCGAACGTTTGCCGACATGCTCGGCCATCCCGATCGACGAGATCGCGTCGTAGGGGCCGTCGCTGACATCGCGATAGTCCTGCACTCGGATCTCGACGCGCCCGCCGAGGCCGGCCTCGGCGACGCGCCTGGCCGCGTATGCCGCCTGTTCGCGACTGATCGTCACGCCGACGACGTCGACATCGTCACGACTCGCAGCGTGGATCGCCATCGACCCCCAACCGCACCCGATGTCGAGGAGCCGCCGTCGCGAACCCGGGTGCGTTGGAGTTGATCCCGGTGGGTCGGCGAGTCCCAGTTTGTGACAGATCAGTTCGTGTTTTGCATCCTGCGCCTCGGCCAACGGGGTGTCGGCGTCGACGTACCTCGCGCACGAGTAGGTCATGGCGGAGCCGAGCACGAGTTCGTAGAACCGGTTGCCCACGTCGTAGTGGTGCCTGATCGACTGGCGGTCGCGTTGGCGCGAGTGGCGGATACCCCTGGGCACGAGTTCCTCGGAGGGAACCGGTGGACGCCTGCCGAAACCGCCCAACGCTCGGATCGCCCGTAACGCATCCGGCGTGGCACTCAACGCCGAGGCACTCCTTCCACGGAGGCGACTCTTCAGCGTTGCGAGCAGGTCCGCGACGTTGCCGGACACCTCGACGTCTCCCGCAACATAGGCCCGCCCGACACCGAGCTCGTCGGGTGACCACGCGATGTGGCGCAAGGCCGCCGGACTTCGGAACCGCAGTCGACCGACGGTGCCGTCACCGATCACCGAACCGTCCCAGAACTCGAACGCGACCGGCGGTGGGTCGAAGAACAGTGCATCGAGTACCGGCTCCACAGCGCACGCGATCGACGTCGATGCCGCCGTGTCGAGTGGCGGATGAACGAGTGTTTCCATGGTGATCCCCCTGTTCCCCGGGTGCGCTTGCAGTTCCAAAATCATGGCAGAGCATCTGGCTGGGCTTCAAGGGGGGACGGAGACACGCGTGACGGCCGGATTCTGCAGCGCGACGTTCGCTCCGCCGTGATGTCGTGGACGTGTTGTCGCCTGGGTGCGACCGCCCGCCGCGTCCCCAGGTTCGTGACTGCGCCCGTCCGCTCGAGCCGGTTCCCGTCGACAGTTCTACTGGGGGTCGACTCTCATCGAACCCATGAAGCCCTGTCTCCGAGGTTCATCAACGTCGAGCATTCGAACGACGCCGAGGTCGACCTCTTCCGCGTACCCGCGTCCGCACCAGGTGACAATGGGGCCTGAGGAGGATCGGTGCGGAGCGGTGCTCAGGTCTCGTTCTGGCGACCGGATGTCGGGGGTGAGTTGGGAAATGGCGTCGGCTGGACGATCGCGCGCACCCTCGGCGGAAGGCTCAGGTCACCGCCGACGTGCGCGGTGCTGAACACGCGCTCGGCGCGGCCTCGGCCGATCATCGAACGCATCCAGCGCAGCATGGTGGCCAACCGGTTGCCGTAGCCGCTCAGGAACGCGAGATGGACGAAGAACCAGACGAACCATCCCGCAAGACCGCTCAGGCGCAGCCCGCGAATACTCGCGATCGCCCGGAATCGACCGACCGTCGCGACGGTGCCGAAGTCCCGATACCTGAACGCCACAGGAGGTTTGCCGTCGAGCCGTCGAGCGATCGTGTTCGCCGCGTGCAGGCCGCCCTGCATCGCGACCTCTGCCACGCCGGGCAGGTGTTGGTACGTCGCCATGTCACCGATCGCGAAGACCTCGGGGTGGTCGGCAAGGCTGAGATCGTCGGCCACCCCGATCCGTCCGGCACGATCGAGGGTCGCCCCGCTCCGGTCTGCGAGCAACTGCGCCAAGGGCGACGCCTGCACGCCGGCCGCCCACACGGTCGTGTGCGCCTCGATCCGGGACTCGACGCCATCGGCGCCCAGCACGTCCACGCCATCCTGGTCGACTCCGACGACCCGGGAGTGCATCTGCAGCTCGACACCGAGGGCGTCGAGCTCCTTCCGAGCGGCGTGTGAAAGACGACCTCCGAACGTGGCGAGCGGTTCGCCCCCGCCGTCGACGACGATCACGCGGACCGAGGACGGGTCGATGCTCCTGAACTCGTTGCGCAGCGAGCGGGTCGCGAGCTCGCGCACCTGACCCGCCAACTCGACACCGGTGGGGCCGGCGCCGACGATCACCACGGTCAGCCAACGTCGCCGCTCGTCGGGATCGGTCGTCAGCTCGGCCATCTCGAAGGCTCCGAAGAAGCGGCGGCGCAGTTCGAGTGCGTCGTCGATCGTCTTCATGCCCGGCGCATGCCGCGCCAGTTCGTCGTGGCCGAAGTACGACTGCCCGGCCCCAGCGGCGACGATGAGCGAGTCGTAGGGCAGTTCGAGGAGGTCGATGCCGCCCGGCGCCCTTGCGTGCACGACGCGATCGTCGAGATCGAAGCCCGTCACCTCGGCGAGCAGGACCCTGGTGTTGTCAGCGCGGCGCAGGATGTGGCGCAGCGGCATCGCGATCTGTCCGGGCGACAGCATCCCGGTGGCCACCTGGTACAGCAACGGCTGGAACAGAAGATGGTTGCGCCGGTCGACCAGCGTCACGTCGACGTCCACGTGGGAGAGTCGACGAGCAGCGAAGAGGCCACCGAACCCGCCGCCGACCACGACGACCCTGTGTCGTTGTTCGGACATCACGTCACCGGGTTTCGAGTCGTGGTCGTATCGAGGAGGCCTTCGAATCCCCACGTTCGGTGGTACTTGCCCATCCCGGAATTGCCGACACCGCAGAACGGTAGCTCCGGGGCCCAGGGATGCAGTGGTCAGGTGGGATGATGTGGTGACGGCTTTCCGCCTCCAGAATCGACCTGAAAGGGCGACCCGATGACCGACTTCCTGCTCGCGAGCTGGAACGACGGACCAGCCAGACGAGCAATCGTCGATTTCGTAACGGCGACCGTGACCCCTGGGCCCGATTTCGTCGATGCCGCCGACAGGATCGCCGCGTTCGACAACGACGGCACCCTGTGGGTCGAGCAGCCGCTGCCACCACAGTTCGACTTCGTCTTGCGCCGCTGGACCGAAGAGGCCGTCAAGGACCCGTCGCTCGCCGACCAGCAGCCCTACAAGGCGCTCGCCGACAACGACATGTCGTTCTTCGCGGGAGTAGCCACCCAGGACCCCGAAGTCGTCGGCACATTGCTGTCCGCGTTTGCGCGAACCTGGCTCGGGACCACCCCCGACGAGTTCGACGCTGAAGTGCGCGAGTGGCTCACGGTGAAGCACCCCAACCTCGGGGTTCCGTACGTCCAATTGGTCTACCAACCGATGCTCGAGCTCTTCGAGTACCTCGAGGCCAACGCCTTCAGGGTGTTCGTCTGCTCCGGCGGCGGTCGCGACTTCATGCGGGTCTTCGCCGAGGACACCTGGGGCATCTACAAGGAGAACGTCATCGGCACCGCTGCCGACTACACCTACCGCGAAGGTCGCATCGTGCGCGGCGATCACGTCCTGGGCGCACTCGACCTCGGACCCGGCAAGCCCGAACACATCTTCGCCCAGACCGGCCGACTCCCCCTGTTCGCCGCCGGAAATGCCGACGTGGACATCGAGATGCTCGAAGCCGCCAAGTTCGCGCTCCTCGTCAACCACGACGACAACGCCCGCGAATTCGCCTATACCACCGGTGCCGAGGCATCCCTGGCCAAGGCTGCCGAGCGCGGATGGACCGTCGTCAGCATGCTCGACGACTGGAGCAACGTGTTCCGCCGATGACGGGGGAGCGCGAGGTGCCACGGGGTCAGGCCTTCGTGACGGTGGAACTCCCGAGCTGTCGCCGATGGTGTCATCTCGGTCGCTGAGCGCGGTTCCTCTCCTCCGATTGGGCGAACGCGAACGTCCACCAGGAGACGTCGCCGAACTCGATGCGCCCATCGAGTGTTTGGCGGACCTCGAGTTCCACCGTCTCCTTGAAACGGCGCTTCACGCCGATGTCACAACGACCGCCGAGGAGGTGCGTGTGGCTCCGCTCATCGCGTCCATCGGTCCGGCGGTCGGCCCAACTCCCCGCGCGACCGCCGGAATCGTTTGCTCCGGCCACCGCCCCGTAGTCTTGTCGGGCTCGCCGCCCCGAACGTCGCGTGCCCTCTCGAAAGGAAATCTGAACGATGGGCAAGAAGTCCAAGAAGTCCAAGAAGTCCAAGAAGTCCAAGCAGGTCGAGTCGTCCGAGTCGACGTCGGATTCATCGGTCAGCGAGACAGCGGCCCCGACGGGCAAGATGAAGCGCAAGGTCTATGAGGCTGAAATGCGGATCTTGCAAGGCGAGTTGGTGGCGCTGCAGGAGTGGGTCACGGCGACCGGCGCCAAGGTGTGCATCGTGTTCGAGGGCTTGGATTCCGCCGGCAAGGGGGGCACGATCAGGCGTATCACCGAGCGCACGAACCCACGTGTGTTCAAGCACATTGCGTTGCCGGCACCGACCGAGCGCCAGAAATCACAGATGTACGTGCAGCGCTACATGAGCCATTTCCCAGCGGCGGGTGAAGTCGCGATCTTCGATCGCAGTTGGTACAACCGCGCGGGCGTCGAGCACGTGCTCGGGTTCTGCACTCCTGAGCAGACCGAACAATTCCTCGAGATGGTCCCTGGGGTCGAGAAAGCAATGGTCGACTCGGGGATCATCCTGATCAAGTATTGGCTCAACGTCAGCGTGGACGAACAGGCTCGACGGCTCGAGGACCGCATCGACGATCCGCGCAAGATCTGGAAGCTGTCGCCGACAGACTTGAAGTCCTACAGCCACCGCTACGACTACTGCCGGGCGCGTGACAGGATGCTGGCCGCGACGGACACGTCGTGGGCGCCGTGGTTCGTTGCTCACAACGACGACAAGAAGCGCGGTCGGCTGAACATCATCACGCACCTCCTCGAGCGGATCCCGTACGAGCCGGTCCCACGTCCGAAGGTCGAGCTCCCCAAGAAGCCGGACGCCGGCGGCTACGTCGAACCTGATCTGCCGTTGCACCGGGTGCCCGAGAAGTTCTGAGAACGGAGAAGACGATGACCGCAGCGACACCCAACGACACTGTGCCCAGGTGGTATTCGCTCGGCGGTGACGACGTCGCGAAACGACTCGGCGTCGATCCCGGCAGTGGCCTCAGTGTCGCGAAAGCCGCCGAGCTCCTCCAGAAGGACGGGCCCAACGCGCTGCCAGCGGAGAAGTCGACACCTGGTTGGCGGCGATTCTTGGACCAGTACGCCGCGTACATGCAGATCATCCTGCTCGTCGCTGCGGTGCTGTCGTTCGCCATCGGCGAGTGGAGCACCGGGGCGGTCCTGGTGCTGTTGACGGTGCTGAACGCGGTGATTGCCCTGCGCCAGGAGGGCAAGGCAGAGAGCGCCATGAACGCGTTGAAGTCGATGACGAAGCAGACAGCACGCGTGCGCCGCGGTGGGGCCGAGTCAGCAGTCGCACTCGAGGAGGTCGTCGCTGGCGACATCGTGCTGATCACCGCCGGTGACAATGTGGCTGCTGATGGCCGGATCATTCAGGCGAGCTCGCTGAGC
The DNA here is from genome assembly GCA_963774765.1 of Ilumatobacteraceae bacterium. Taxonomy (GTDB): domain Bacteria; phylum Actinomycetota; class Acidimicrobiia; order Acidimicrobiales; family Ilumatobacteraceae; genus Sva-07. The sequence goes on along the minus strand of CAVZGP010000006.1, from coordinate 4,034 downwards.
ATCGACGAGTCGGCGCTCACCGGTGAGAGCACGCCGGCCTCGAAGGATGCCGACACCCTTGCCGACGGCGAGCTCGGGCCGGGCGATCAGAAGAACATGGCGTTCATGAACACGCCGGTCACGCACGGCAGCGGCACGATGATCGTCACGGCGCGAGGTGCTGATGCCCAGGTCGGCAAGATCGCCGGCATGTTGGCGAGTTCCAAGAAGGCGCCCTCGCCGCTGACGAAACAGCTCAACACCTTGACCCTGTGGATCGGTGCCGCGGCGTTGCTGACCATGATCATCATGTTCGTACTGGGCCTGTCGAGAGACATCTCAGCGGACTCGTTGTTCATCACCGCGATCGCGTTGGCGATCGCCGCGATTCCCACCGCACTTCCCACGGTTCTGCAGGTCATCTTGTCGGGCGGTGCCAAGGAGTTGGCCGGCGAGAACGCGGTCGTCAAGGACCTCAACTCGGTGGAAACGCTCGGTTCGACCTCGGCGATCAACTCCGACAAGACCGGCACGCTGACGATGAACCAGATGACCGCTGTCGAGCTGGTGGACGCGGCCGACCGATACACGATCTCCGGAACGGGGTACAGCCTCGAGGGCAAGGTTCACCACGCTGCGGGCAAGACGCTGTCGATCGACGATGCGATCCTGCCGTACGTCATGGCCAGTGACGCCAACCTGGTGAACGGCAAGGTGGTCGGGGACCCGACCGAAGGCGCCCTGTTGGTGCTTGCGTACAAAGCAGCCCTCGACATCGACGCCACACGGCAAGGGCTCCCACGTCTGGCCACGCTGCCGTTCGATCCCGGTTACAAACTGATGGCGACGTTCAACAACGCAACCGACGCATCGGGCAAGGCCGTCGTGCGTTGCTTCGTCAAGGGCGCCGCTCCGGCGGTACTCGATCGGGTGGCAACGACTCGCGTCGATGGAGCCAGCGTCGCGTGGGACGACACCTTTCGGCAGAAGGCCGACGGTGCCGTCACCCGGATGGAGGGTGCGGGCCAGCGAGTGATGGCGGCAGCCGTCCGCGATCTCGACCCCGCCACGTTCGATGCCAACGGCGACCTGCTGAGCTATGTGACCGATCTCGAGATGGCATCGATCGTCGCCATGGTCGATCCGCCACGCGACGCCTCGATGCAAGCGGTCCATGATGCCCAGAACGCAGGCATCCGCGTGCGCATGGTCACCGGTGACGACGTGATCACCGGTGCCGCCATCGCCGAGCAGCTCGGCATTCCCGGCACCGCGATGCTCGGAGCCGATTTCGCTGCGCTGAGCGACGACGAGCGCCTGGCGCGCATCGACGACATCGGCGTGGTCGGACGAGTCGCCCCCGAACACAAGGTGCTGCTCGTCGAGACGCTCCGCAAGAAGGGCGACGTCGTCGCCATGGCCGGTGACGGCGTGAACGACGCTCCAGCGATCAAGGCCGCCGACATCGGCATCGCCATGGGAACCGGCACCCAGGTCGCGAAGAACGCCAGCAAGATGATCCTGTCCGACGACAACTACGCCACCATCGTGGTGGCCGTCAGGGGCGGCCGCAAGGTCTACGACAACCTCAACAAGTTCATCCGGTTCGTGATCGTGGAACTCGTCGCGTACATCCTCACGTTCCTCGGCGCCAGCGTTCTCAACATCGCCGCCGGGCAACCGTTCTCGCCCGCTCAGATCCTCTACATCAACTTCTTCGTCAACGCACCGCTCGGCGTGTGGCTCGGCATGGACAAGAGGCCCCAGGCCTCATGAACCTCAAACCCCGCTCCCGCGACGAGTCGATCATGACCAAGGGACTGATGACCACCGCCGGCGTCGTCGGGCTGTTCATGGCCGCATGCACGCTGGCACTCATCAGCTACGGCACCGAACACTACGGCAACGTACTCATCGGCACATCCATGGGCGTCACCACCTTCTCGCTCATGCTCATCGCAGCGGTCTTCCAGGCTCGAAGCGTGACCGGCACGGCACTCACCACCGCGTCCCTCGACAACCGCAGCCTCAACATCGCCACGCTCATCGAGCTCCTCCTCGCCGTGCTCATCACCCAGACCGACGCGCTGCGAATCCTCCTCGGAACCGTGCAGCTGACACTCACACAATGGTCACTCGCACTCGCACCAGCCGTCACGCTCTTCTTCCTCTGGGAAGTCGGAAAGCTCATCGCCCGACGAACGGCCCACGACCCACACCACAGCACAGCACCAGGCGTGGCAGCCACCGCCTGACCGGCAAGTTCGTCGTCGCCGAGAGCAGCCCACCCGCCAACGTCCAGATCGTCGTTGGCTCCGTCGAGGTCGTCGACGTGATCGATGACTGCTGCGTCTCGTCGACCGGTTGCATGATTGATCGGTCCGGGGCGACCGATGTCGTGACGGCCCTGGCGGAGATCAGATCAGGCGGACAAGTCCGTCGATGGCAAGTACCACGCCGAGACCCAGCGTGAGCCAGATGCGCACCAACGCTGTGTTCGCCTTCAGCCACGTCTCACCCTCAGCGACGATCGTGGCCGCACGGCTCCCGCCGACGATCACGAGGCCGACCGGCACCGAGACGAGCACTGTGGCGACCGCGACATAGAGAACGACCAGCGTGAGGTCCTCGACACCGCGGAGGTCGGCTTCGCTGACGCGGCCATCGCCAAGAAGGTGAGGATGAGCCGCTTGGGCCCGCCGAAGCCGAGGAGTGCGGCCACCGAAAAGGCCGCAGCAGGCCGGAGATGGCTCAGTCGCGCCATGAGGGCACCTCCGCGACCTGTCTCGACCTCGGCTCGCGCAGGGATGTGACGTTCTCGGAGGCCGGTCACCACCGAGCGCGAGACCGACCAGCAGTGCCAACAGACCGTTCACGGTGTCGAGGGAGTCGAGCCGTTCGAGGGCGGCCTGGCCCAGCATCAGGGCCAGGAGAGCTGCGATCGTGGTGCCGAGCAGGAACCCAGCGAGAAAGGCGATGCTGTTCGTCCGCGGGCGCTCACTTCGGATCACGACGAGCGTCGCTGTCAGCACCAGCGGGCTGGCGGCGGCGATCAACGCGTAGAAGAGGATGTACCCGGTGGCGGAGATCACTCGGATCGACGCCGAGGGGAGTCGGTGGCACGGGCCAGCCGCTGAATCGCTCGGCGCATGGGCTCGAAGATATCGCGCCTCTCGGCGGGTGAAGCTGATGACGAGTCTTCTTCTGGGTGCGCTCTTGGCAGGATCACCGAACGTCGGTGCCCGTGTGCGTAGCCTGGACGCTCGTGGCAGCAACCCTCGCCCTCGTGGCGGCATTCCTCTTCGCTCTGGCCGCCACACTCCAGCAGAAGGGGGCGCTCAACCTTCCGAAGGTCTCGCTCGGCGAGCCGTCGTCGCTGCTGAAACTCCTCGGCCAGACGATGTGGTTGGTGGGCACGGGCGCCATGCTCATCGGCTACGTCGTGCAGGCCGCCGCGCTGGATCGCGGGCAGGTCTCGATCGTCCAGCCGCTCCTCGTCACCACCGTTGTCTTCGCCCTGCCGCTCGGCTACTACCTCACTCGGCGATACGTCAGCCGGCGCGAGATCGGCGGGGCGTCGTGATCATTGTCGGGCTCGCGCTGTTCACGATCTTCGGCCGTCCGCCGAGGGCGACGGAACACGCCGGGTTGCAGGACTCGCTGTTCGTGATCATTCTTATCGCCATCGTGTCCGGCGTGTTCTGCTGACCTTGCCGGGCGAGGCGGGCCGTCGGTGAGAGCGGCCATGTACGGCGCCGCGCCCGGCGTACTCTTCGGCTTGTCGGCATCGCTCACCAAGCCGACGCTCGACTACCTGAAAGATGGCGTCGGAGAGATGCTCTCGCACTGGGAACCGTACGTGCTCGCATTCGTCGGCATCCTCGCTTTCGTCCTGCCAGCCATCTCGCTCGGCGCCGGCTGCCTTGCCCGAGTCGGTCGCGACCGTGTCGACGGTCAACCCGTTCGTGTCGATCCTTATCGGGACCTCCTGCTCGACGAACGGCTCAGCCGACCACCCTGGCACGTTCGCGGTCGCGATCGTCGGTTTGGTGCTC
>CAVZGP010000005.1:0-21178 GCA_963774765.1 Ilumatobacteraceae bacterium | reverse complement strand
AGTCGCCACCTCGGCCGCCCCGATCGACGGAGATGCCTGGATCGACCCCGAGGTCGTCGGGCTGGCAGGCATAAACGCCGATGAACTCGAGCGCTACCGGAACCCCGAAGCTGCTGGAAGCCTCGGACACCCCGGTTCCGCAGCCGGCGTTCGATGCCGACCGCCCCTGCCGCGCGGCATCCCGCAGGAGATGTACGAGGGTCTGATCGGCATGCCGGACGAGGTCGTCACCGCCACCATGAGCGAGAACACCCCGCCGGTCCCCGTCGGCGACTGACGCGCCGATCATGATCGACTTCGCCGGACGCGTGTCGGTCCTCGTCGCGGTGGCAGCAGCGGTATCGGGCTGGACACCGCGCGGCGATTCGAACTCGCAGGTGCCGAGGTTCACGTCACGGGAACACGGGCGAGCGCCGCCGAGTATCCCGGCGGCGACCTGGATGGACTCGCGTTCATCGGCTCGATGTCGCCGACCCCGGCGCCGCGGAAGGAACTCGCCGCCGAGTTCGACGCGCTCGATGTGCTCGTACCCAGCGTCGGTACCGTCGCCTACGGGGGCGCCGAGTACGACATCGAGACGTTCCGGCACGTCATCGACGTCAACCTCAACGGCGTCATGGCGCTGTGTACGGCGTTCCGACCTCAACTCACCGATGCTGATGGGGCCAGCATCGTGATGATCGGTTCCACGTCGAGCTTCATCGCCACGCCGGCGGTAACCCGCCTACTCCGCCAGCAAGGGCGCGCTGGTCACACTCACCAAGTCGCTCGCCGCGGGCGTGGCCAGCACGACATCCGCGTCAACGGCGTCGCTCCCGGTTTCGTCAACACCAAGCTCACCAGCCGGAGCCACGACGACCCCGACGTCTACGACTCGACGATCAGCCGCATCCCGATGCGTCGATGGGGCGAACCCGAGGAGATGGGCGACGCCTCGCTCTTCCTCGCCTCGTCGATGGCGAGCTACATCACCGGCCAGATGCTGCTCGTCGACGGCGGGATCACGTTCATGTGATGGAGCCGACGTGATGACGGATCCGGACGCGGCGGCTGGCCGCGACACCTCGCCGGTGTCCGATCAGCAGGACTGGGCCGCCCTCGAGGCCTGGCTCCGACGAGAGGTGCCGGAGCTCGACGGGACGTTGTGCGTCGAGCAGTTCACCGGCGGGCACGCCAACCTCACGTACTGCGTCACGATGGGCACGACCGAGCTGGTCGTGCGCCGCCCACCGTTCGGAGACATCGCTCCTGGCGCGCACGACATGGCGCGCGAGCACCGGGTGCTGCACGGGCTGGGGCCGGTGTTCGACCGGGCGCCCCGGGCCCTGGCGTTCTGCGACGACCCGTCGGTCATCGGCGCACCGTTCCTCGTCGTCGAACGACGCCGCGGACTCGTCGTGCGCGATGCGATGCCTGCGCTGCACGCGGAGGCCCACGATGCCCCTCACCGGATCTCGATGGCACTGGTCGACGCCTTGCCGAACTCCACGCGATCGATCCCGAGGAGGTCGGGCTCGGACGGCTCGGACGCCCCGACGGCTTCGTGGAACGACAGCTCGCCGGGTGGCACGACCGCTGGCACCGCGTCGACGATGGCGCCGATTCGGGTTCGACGAGGTCCACCAGCTCCTGGTGTCGACTCGTCCGACGACGAAGCGTGTCTCGATCCTCCACAACGACTACAAACTCGACAACGCCATGTTCACGCCGGGCGAACCCGACCGCGTGTCGTCGATCTTCGACTGGGACATGGCCACGCTCGGTGACCCGCTCGTCGACCTCGGCACGCTCGTGGGCTACTGGAAGCAGGCCGATGACGCCATCGACCGGGCGCCGACGATCGCCGCTGGACATGGCCGACTTCCCGCGCCGCGAACGAGATCATCCAGCGGTACGCCGCGGCCGGACACGACGTCGAGCACATCCAGTGGTACGAGGCGTTCGCGCGGGTGGAGCACGCGGTCGTCCTCGCACAGCTGCACCACCGATACGTCGTCGGCGACAGCAGCGACGAGCGACTGCGGCTGCTGGGCGACCATGTGGAACCGATCGTCGACCTCGCCGACTCGCTCTGCATCTCCGCGAGCAACCTGAAGGACCAGCGACCATCACCGACCCGAAACGTCCAACATCTTCTTCGACGGACTCGTTCACCCATGACCACTCGACGGACAGCAGACGAGGTCGCCGACGCCGTCTTCGGCGCGATCGAGGACGGCGACATCGAGTTGCTCACCTCCCTGTGGGCCAATGACATCGAGGTGTGGCACAGCAACGACGGCGTCATGCAGGACAAGGCACAGAACCTCGCCGTGCTCGGCTGGATGATCGCCAACACCGCGTCGATCGAATACCGCGACATCGTCCGTGACCTCACCGCTGCCGGCTTCGTGCAGCGCCACGTCCTCCATCTCACGTTCGCCGACGGCCGCACCGCCGACCTGCCGATCGCGATCTTCGTGTCGGTTCGCGACGGACAGGTCACCCGGATCGACGAGTACATGGACTCGGCCCAGGTGGCCGCCGCGTTCGGCAGAACCGAGGCGTGACCGCCGTGACGAACCCGATGGATCTCGCCAAGCTCGCCGTCGACGTGGGACTGATGACCAACGATTGGCCTTCGCACCGGCAACTCCTCGCCGAGGTCGGCGCGCAAGTACGACCATCTGCTGAAGGTCGGCAGCGGCATCCATCAACATCGCTACGCAATCGGCGACTCCGTGCTGAAGGTGAACAGCCATCGCGATGCGCTGGCAACGACCCCGTCGACGCTCGTCGGGCTGCGTATGGCCGGTGCCGTCGAGCGACCAACGGCTCGGGTCACCGCCGATGGCGTGCCGATCGAGGTCGTGCCCGTCGGAACCGACGCCATCGTCGACGTCGAAGTGCGGTGGCGTACGCACCGGCCGGACGAGGTCGCCGAGTTTCTGCAGGCCGGGCTGGGCGGCGTGCGGGAGGAAGAACGTTGGCGTGTCGGCACCTCCTGGTTCGTGCTCGACGCTGATCCCGCCGCTGCGGACGCAGCCGCTGAACTCGACGGCCTGGGTCTCCGCTACCTCACCGTGCAGGTCCGCGACGTGGTTCGTGAGCACGCACGGTTGGTCGACCTCGGCTACGAGTCGGCGCGTCAGCCCGTCCGCCTCGGCGACACCGCCTGCATCTCGTTCGTCAGAGCGCCCGACGGAACATGGCTCGAGATCTCGCAACGGGCCTCCCTCACAGGACCGCTCCCGGTCCTGTCCTGAGGCTCGCAACCGGCTACCGGAACGCGAGTCCCGCGGCGCGTGATCGCTCGAGGGCGTCGGCTGCGATGGCCGCTCGATCCTCTGGCGTCCATGCAGTCGTCGGCTCGACGACGACCGACTCGGCGAGGTCGAAGCCGAGGAGTTCGACCAGGTAGCGCAGGTACGGCTCCTGGTGATCCTGCATCTCTGGGCTGCGCCCGTCGTACGCCGACGATCGGGTGAGGATCAGCTGCGCCCGCTTGCCGACGCCGAGTGTGCCGACGTGGCGTCCTTCGGCGTCGAGGGTGAACGACTGGAAGGGTTGGACGACGACGTCGATCCAGGCCTTCAACGCGTGGGGGATGCTCCAGTTCCACATCGGCGAGCTGATGAGCAGCGCATCGTGGCGGGCGACCTGATCGATCTGGGCACTCACCTGTTCCCAGATCGCCTCCTGCTCCGCGGTGCGCGCCTCGCCGAAGATCGGTGCGAACTTCGCCAACGCAGCCTCCCGGCCGAACGAGAGTGCTTCATCGGACCAGACGTCGACGTGGGTGACGTCGACGTCGTCGCCGAGTGCATCGAGGAACGCTCGGGCACACGACGACGACAGCGATCGCTCGCCCTTCGGGCTGCCCTCGACCCACAGGATCGACGTCATCAGACGAGCCGGTTCGTGATCGGTTGACCGAAAAGTTGGCGGGCGTGATCTCCGTAGCGCGACTCTCGCTCGAAGATGACGTGGTTCGCTGCGGTGTTGATGTCGCGAGCGCACCGTTGGATCGGGTTGTCGAGCATCGCCCCGCTGGCACCGATGAGCGACGCGATCGCGTTCGTGGCATCGCGGCACATGAACGTCGCGTGCCGACACCTTGGTGATCCAGGCGCTGCGCTCCTCGACGGTCGCATCGACACGGCCGGCCATGAGGCTCGCGAGCATGTCGCGGATCAACAACTCCGCGGCGTCGATCGACAGCGACGCCTCCGCGATCAGCCCGAAGTTTCCTTCGCCCTTGACGACCCCGGTGGCCTCGATCTTGGCCTTCACCTGCTCGGCGAACGCTGCCCGAGCGTTGCGCGCTGCGCCGAGGCACGGCAGGCCGGCGGCCAGTGCGAGGATCGGCAGGAGCGGCGTCGAGTACAAGGGGGCGTCGTAGCGCTCGGCGATCCCCCAGCTTCCGTCGAGGAGGCCGAGGAACGGAACGGCACGATCGGCGGGAACGAACACGTCATCGATCGTGAAGTCGAGTGAGCCGGTGCCGCACATTCCGGAGATGTGCCACGTGTCGATGGTCTCGACGTCGTCGCGTGGGAGCAGGAACATCATCGGCGTGATGCCGCCGTCGGAATCGGTGGCCAGGCAACCGGCGATCACCCACGTCGCGTGCACGATGCCGGTCCCCCACGCCCAGCGACCGTTGACCCGATAGCCACCATCGGTCGGCACGGCGGTACCGCCACCGATGTTGAGCGCAGCAGGCGCGAGCACGTGGTTCGCGTCGCCGTAGACCACGTCCTGCACCGCTTCGGGGAACTCGGCGAGCCAGAAGGCGTGCTCGATGTAGAAGCCGATGATCCAGCCCATCGCGGCGTCGGCCTCCGACAGGATCAACACCACCTCGAAGAACGTGTCGACGTCGAGTTCGTAGCCGCCGTAGCGCTTGGGCACCATCATCGAGAACAGCCCGCTGTCGCGTACCGCCTCGATCACGTCGTCGAGTGGCCGGCGGGCGATCTCGGCCTCTCGGGCCTTCTCGCGAAGCAGCGGAGCGAGCTCGCGGGCGGCCTGGATGCAGTCGTCGTGGGTCATCGCTGTTGGTCCTGTCACTCGATGATGTCGGTCTCGGCGAGCGGGTTGTGCACCAAGCCGGGCGCGTATCGTTCGATGTCGCCGTTGTGATCGCTGGCGAGGAGTTGAGCCATCGAGCGTCGCCCGCCCGTGAGGCGGAACATCTCCCACAGTTCGCCGCGAACCTCGAGCTCGACGTCACCAGATCCGTATTCGAAGACGTGGTCGCCGCCGATCACGCGGATCGCCGCGAGTCCGTTCGCGGCGAGGTCCTTCTCGACGAAGCTCGTCTTGGCCGACATCACCAGCTCGATGCCCGACGAGGATCGGTCCGACTGCGTGCCCAGCGCTCCGGCGAAGTCGTGCTCGTGGGTCACGAGGTCGATCACGAGCTGGCCGAGCTGCGGCACGTCGCGCAGCACCGCTTCGAACGCTGGGCCGTTCGTGGCGAACTGTTCGAGCTGATCGGCGACGCTGATGTCGGCGCGATCGGTGATCAACTTGTCTGCCCACTCCTGCGGGTCGCCCGTCGGGCCTCGCCCTGCTGCCAGTTCCTCGGCGAGGCCGTTGACGTGGCTCAACAGGTCGCGGACTCGCCATTCGGGGCAGGTCGGGACGATGCGTAGCTCGTCGTCGGCGGAGATGCCGTCGAGCAGGGCCGTGGTGCGCAGGCGTGACGCCTCGTACTCGGCTGCCCATCGCTCGCCGCTCGGACGGATCAGGTCGTCAGTCGTCATGTTCTCCCCCTGCGTCAGCGCCCCAACTCGGGGCTTGCCCTGGGCGCCATATTGTATGACAATGTGACCGACGTCAAATCAGTGGCGCGGGACCAGCGCTGGCCGATCGAAGGGGGACCGAATGATGGGGGACGACATGGACGAATCGGCGCGAGCGCTGACACCGGACGAGATCGAGACCTACCGCCGCGATGGCGTGGTCTGTCTGCGAGGAGTGTTGAACGACGCGTGGGTGGCCGTGGTGAAGGAGGCGGTCGACGAAGCCGAACGCCGCTACGACCAGTCGTCTGGCGAGGAACTCTTCGAGCCCACGCCTGACGCCTCGAACCTGCACGCGATGAGTCGTCTCGGCGAGATGCTCGAAGGAATGGGGGCGGAGGTGCTCCGCGATGGTGACGCCGGTGCCTCCGATGGGCAGTTCATCCTCGTCAACAACGCCGTCCTCGACTACCCGGCGGTCCAGCGTCTCGCGGTCGAGAGCCCCCTCGGCGAACTGGCTGCCCAGCTGTTCGGTGCGGTCAAGGTGAACTTCCTGTTCGACCAGATCTTCATCAAGCAGCCGGGCGCCAACACCCGCACCGCGTTCCACCAGGACTGGGGCTACTTCCACGTCGACGGCGAGCAGGTGGCATCGTTCTGGACGGCGGCCGAACCCGTCGCGAAGGAGAACGGCGGCATGGGCTACGTCCGCGGGTCACACCGCTGGGACATGCACTCCCCCAACGTGTTCGTCGGCCAGGCGCCCATGAGCGACAACGGACTGCCCGTGTTGCCCGACATCGAGGGGAACGAGGACGACTACGACATCGTGTACTTCGACGTCGAGCCCGGCGACGTGATCGTGCACAACTACCGCCTCGTTCACGGCGCACGCGGCAACACCTCGCTCGATCGCACACGACGAGCGGTCTCGCTCCGTTTCGCCGGCGACGACGCCACCTCACTGCACCGTCCGAGCGCACCCGCGGAATTCCCGACCGACCCGGGTCTCCGCGACGGAGACCCCCTCGACAGCACGACCTACCCGGTCGTCTGGCCACGGCCCTGAGACCCACCCGAAGGATGGATCACCATGACTGACTACGCCGACAGCATCAAACACGTCGCCGACTACGTGCGACTCCCCCTGTTGTACGACCACTGGTACGTCGCCGGGCTCTGTGACGAGTTCGACCGCACACCGAAGGCGAGGACGCTGCTGGAGCGCTCGATCGTGTTCTACCGCACGATCGAGGGGCAGCTCGTCGCATCGCAGAACCGATGTCTGCATCGCGCCTTCCCGCTGAGCGAGAGCAAGCTCGACGGTGACGAGTTGGTGTGCGCCTATCACGGCATCCGGTACAACCCCGAGGGACTGATCGTCCGCATCCCGAGCCAGAAGAAGTGTCCCGACCGCAAGCTGCGGATGTACCCCGTCGTCGAGCTGGGCCCGTTCGTGTTCATCTGGATGGGCGACGAGGACGCTCCCGACATGTCTCGGCTTCCCGACCTCCCGTTCCTCGCCGACTCCGATCTGCTGACGCTGCATGGCCAGCATCATCTGGAGGGCAGCTACCTGCTCATGCAGGAGAACCTGAACGACCTCACCCACTTCGCCTACCTGCACCACGACAGCACAGGTTTCGACGATGGCTTCCTCGAGCTCCCCACCACCATCGAGGAGACACCCGAAGGTGTCAGTTGCTACCGCGTCCAGCGCGACCCGGAGGAAGCGTCCAAGTTCCTGCCGCCAGACGTCCAAGCCCGGATCGGCGACCGCCCCGTGGAGCAGTGGGACGGCGGCGTGGCGATCTCGCCGGGTGTGTTCAAGGGAGATGCACCGATCAAGGTCGGCGATCCCGACTCCGACGACGTCGAGATCTTCAACCGATACATCATGCATTACCTCACACCCGAGACGAGCACGACGCATCACTACTGGTGGTCGGTCACCGACGACTACTCGCCGAACATCCCCGAGATCAACGAGCTGATGACCGCGGCGTTCGACACGGTGTTCAGCGAGGATGCGTGGGCGGTCGCTCACATGCAGACGCTGTTGGACGAGGACAAGCACGACTACCAGGAACTCGTGATCGGCGGCGACAAGGCCGGCCTGCTGTTCCGACGGGTCGTGCTCGGTTGGGTCGAAGCCGAGTACGGAGCCACCGCACCATGACCGACAAGTCACCCAGCATCGACATCGAGTTGTTCTCCGACGAGGCCATCGCGAATCCGTATCCGTTGTACGAACAGATCCGCAACGCCGGCCCGGTCGTCTGGCTCGACCGCTACGACATGTGGGCGATCTCACGCTTCGACGACGTGCGAGCCGCGCTGCGTGCCGACTCGACCCTGCTGTCGGGCCAGGGCGTCGCGATGAACGACCTGCTCAACGGGACCGGTGTCAACAACTCGCTCGTGAGTGACGGCGACCAGCACAAGCGATTGCGTTCAGCGGTGATGAAACCGATGATGCCGAGCGCGTTGCGCGACATCCGACAGCAGGTCCAGGAGCTGTCCGACGACCTGATCGAGCGTCTGCTCGCGAGCGACGGCTTCGACGGCGTGGCCGACTTCGCGCGCTACCTCCCCATCGCCGTCGTCGCCGAGATGGTCGGGTTGCCCGACGAGGGACGCGATCGCATGCTCGACTGGGCCGCCGCCTCGTTCAACGTGTTGGGCCCGATGAACGAGCGGGCACAGGCATCGGTGCCGAGCCTGATGGAAGGTGTGCAGTACATCGGCTCGCTCGACCGGGGCGACCTGCGCCCACAGGGTTGGGCTGCGGGCCTCTACCAGACGGCCGACGAGGGCCTCATCGAGCCCGATGAGGCCACCACGCTGGTGTTCGACTTCGTCGCGCCGAGCCTCGACACCACCATCCTCGGGACCGGCCACATGCTCTACCAGCTCGGCCGCAACCCCGAACAGTTCGCCAAGATCAAGAACAACCTCTCCCTCATCCCTGCGGCGGCACACGAGGCGCTGCGCATCGGCACCCCCGTGCGCGCCTTCACCCGGCTGGCCGACACCGACTACCGAGAGGGTGACGTGTTCGTCCCAGAGGGTGACCGCGTCGTGATCCTGTACGCGGCCGCCAACCACGACGAACGCCACTACCCGAACCCGGAGGTTTTCGACGTCGAACGCAACGCCAAGGACCACGTCGCCTTCGGTTTCGGTGTCCACCGCTGCGCGGGAGCGCACCTCGCGCAGCTCGAGATGGAATGCCTGCTCGACGCCATGGTTCGCAAGGTCACCACGATCGAGGTCGCCGACCCCACACCGTTCCCGAGCAACATGCTGTCGGGCTTCGCGTCGTTCCGAGCCGGCTTCTCCTGACCCGAGCCGGTCGCGACACTCGGAGCTGACCGAGTACGTGCAGCTGCATCATCGCGGCGTGAGCGGTGTCGGCGGGTTTCAGTGCGATCGAGGATCTTCAGACAACGTTCAGAGTGTCACCGACCGGCACTTCGGGGACAGGTCCGATGCTGCCCATCCTTGGTCGTGTGTCGTTCCGAGAGGTTGACGGAGCCCGAGCGCCAGCCTCGGTCGGTCCGGGTTGTTCTGAAACCGCGCTCACAGGCGTGGGGTTGTTCTGATGCTTCCCTACGACTCCGCGCCCAACGCCTGACGCAGCGCCACCGCCACTTGCGTGTAGATGCGGTCGCGTTCTGGCTCAGTCATCTCGCTCAACGGATCCAGACCCCAAGGTGCGTACAGGTGTCGAGTGATCTCGCTGTGGTCGCAGTGACCGACGATCACGGCGAGGAGGCGGCTGGTCCCCTTCGTCAGCATTGGCAGCTCCACGTCGGCGACGTAGTCGGATGCGAGGAACTTGGCGGAGATCATGAGGATGCCGAAGGCGGCTTGCTCCAGTTGGTCGTCGATTACCTGGTGATGGTCCTCGCCCGCCACGATCTCTCGGAACGTCCAGACTTGGGCCAACTGCCGTCGAATCGGAGCCAAGTGGTTCCGGAGCTCATCTACGTACTTCTCGTCGGCCACGCTGTACGAAATGAAGACGACGGGCCGATCAGACGCGGCCACTGCTTCCGGCGGATGAGCGGCGAAGCCCGATCCTTCCAAGCTCGTCAGCTGAATCCAAGCTGTCTGGCGCCTGCCGATGTCAAACAAGACGCCGTCGATCTCGCGAATCTGCTCCCAACTGGCAGTCGACGGGTGCACGGCAACGTTGTGCGTTCCTCCTCCGGGCCGAACGCGGAACCGGATATCGGCCACATTCGGAAGTCCTTTGTCGGCAAGCTCAGCATTCAGGCGACTGCGGAGCTCGACGAGCTCTGTTGGAACCGGCGATGCGACCAGCTTCCAACTGAAGGCGCTGACGACCGCCAGGGCTTCCTCGATCGAATCCCGCTTCTCGACCGCCAACCGGAGTGCATCGTCGTGCAACGTGAGATGAAGCTCGTAGAACTTGGCGGAGTCGCTCGCCTCCGACTTCATCGCAACGTGATGCGCATTGAGCAGGATCTCGGCCAGTTCAAGCTCACCCGCGGCTGCGAGTCGCACCAGTGCGGCCGCAAAGGTCGCGGCGGGTCCGTTCGGGTCGTGTGGGAACGCTGGGCTGCCAGGGGTCAACGACACCAATGAGACCGTAGTTGGACGAGCTATCACCAATCGCGTCCCGCTCTTATCGCCGGCTCTGCGTCTCAGCAGCCAGACGTCTCGTCTGAAAGAGCATCTCGAAGCAGATCAAGATGCCCCATGTGGCGGGCGGTCTCCTCGATCATGTGCACGAGAATCCAGCGAAGATTGACCGGCCCTCGCCCGAACGACGGAACCGCTGCGACATGGTCGAGCGAAGCGCACAGCGCGGTCGCAGTCGCGCTGCGCTCGCAGGCCGCCATGTACAACCCGACGATCGAATCGGCGGTGTCATGCGGAGTGAGTCGCATCGCGTCATCAGGATCATCGGCACCCGGTCGGTCCCACGGAGAAGGCATCGGCGATCCGAGCAGCCGACCCTGGAACCAACGATCCTCTGCCCACGCGAGATGTCTCACGATCCCGGCGATCGAGAGATCAGTCGCCGGCAGCACACGAGCGGACGCTTGATCCCATGGAGTGTCCACCAATACAGTCGCCGCAGTCGTCCTGTACTGATCGAGTCGCTGGACCAACGCCGTCCGTTCGTCTGTCGGTTGAAGATCTGGGTACACGATCGGCCCACCGTTCATGCGTCCAGCCTTGCATCGCAGCGCAACCGGTGTGTCACATACCGCCGGTTGGCTGCTCCGGCCGAGCGGCACCCGGAGACGATCCTGCTGTTCTGAAGGTCGTAGCTTCATTTCGGTGGGCGAGTCGGAGAACGAGGGATCAGAGAGTGGGGGCGACGGGGCGGGGTTCGGCGGCGGGCGATCACCGGCCAAGTTGTGCGACGGTGCGGTCGGGCTGAGTATGAGTCCCGCGAGGTGGTGGGGATTGCGTGACGCGTTCCCTGGTGTGGCTCAGCCCTCGATGAGTTCGCCGACGACGTGAGCGGTGTCAGTGTGGCAGGTCTTGTCGAGCAGCGCCATCGAGGCTTCTGAGAGGTAGTGGCGGGCGATGATCCAGTCGTCGTGTTGATCGGCGAGCACGGCTCCGATGAGCCGGATGACGGCGGGGTCGTTGGGGAAGATGCCGACCACGTTGGTGCGGCGTTTGATCTCTTTGTTGAGCCGTTCGAGCGGGTTGTTCGACCAGATCTTGCGCCAGTGCGCCGGCGGGAACGCGGTGAACATCAGCACGTCGGTGCGGGCGTCGCGCATCGACGCTGCTGCTTTCGGGAACCGTTCGTCGAGGGTGTCGACGACTTCGTCCCAGCGTTTGTTGGCGCTTCGCGTCTGAGGGTTGGAACCGGTTGATCAAGTAGATCCCGGGCGCGGCGCAGGGGCCCTGCAATTCTCGGTGATGTCGAAGTCATCGAGTCTCGAGGAGCCCCTGCTTGGAAACGGATGCTACGCGCATGTGCGCACTGCTCGTTGGCCTGCCCGACGTGAACATCGTTGGTGTGGGCGACTGGCCGAGATGGTTGCGAGTCGTCATCGAAGTCCCGAGTCCACGACCCGGGTGCGACTGCGGCGGCATCGTGCATCGTCACGGCGTCCGCGACGTCGAGATGGTCGATCTGCCGGTGTTCGGTCGCCCGACCCGGCTGGTGTGGCGCAAGCAACGCTGGCGCTGCACGATCTGTCGCCGCTGTTGGTGCGACGAGGACCCTGAGATCGGCGCCGCCAGGTGCGCGCTGACGACACGAGCCGCACGCTGGTCGACGTTGCAGGTCGGCCGCAACGGACGCGCCGTGTCAGACGTGGCACGCGAACTCGGTTGCGGCTGGCACACCGTGATGGACGCCGTCGTGGTCATCGGCGAGCAACTCATCGATCATCCCGACCGCTTCGGTGATGTCACCGCGCTCGGCTTGGACGAGACGCTTGTTCGCACGGGTGGGCCGGTTCCGGACCCAGTCGTGGTCGACGCAGATCGTCGACGTGCGCCGAGGCCAACTCCTCGACGTCGTGCCAGGCAGAACCGCCTCGGAGCCGTGCCGGTGGCTCGCAGAGCGCGACCAGGCATGGCTGGACCGCATCGAGTGGGCCACCCTCGATCTGTCGGCGTCGTATCGCAGCGTGTTCGACACGATGCTCCCGCACGCCGTCCAGGTCGCCGATCCGTTCCACGTTCACCAGCTCGCCAACCGGGCCCTCGACGAGTGCCGACGACGAGTGCAGAACGAAACGTGCGGGCATCGTGGCCGCACGCGACGATCCGCTCTACCGGGCCCGGCGCCGACTCAGCATCGCGAAGGAACGACTCTCCGACGATCAACACGATCGGGTGCTCGGTCTGCTGCGTGCCGGCGACCCCAGATCGGAGGTGTGGTTCGCATGGAACGCAAATTATCCGGCCCTCGGGGTCGGGTCAAGCAGAAGTGCCGGTGGGCCGGTCGTTGTTGATGCGCTGGAGGTGGCGTTCGAGGCTGGTGATCACTCGGTTGTGGCGGGCGGTCTCGCTGGTCCAGCCTCGGTCGTCGGCGTCGTTGCGGAGGGCGTGGATGTCGGCGAGTTGGGCTTGGATTGCGGGCTCGAACTCGGGCGCTGTCACGAAGTTCGGGCAGGTCTCGCAGATGTTGGCGTAGGCGCAGGCTTCGGCGACGAGTTCGCGCGAGCAGTAGCCGTTGGCGACACGGGTCTTGAGCATCTCGGCCGCGAGCCATGCGACGCGGTCAGGGACGGCGGGCTTGCCGGCTGGGGCGACCGGGATCCGGCGGGCGACTCGTCCGGCCGCCTGGTCGTATGCGGACTTGAGGGCGGGCGACGCGAGGCGGGCGTAGCGGATGGTCATCTCGGGGCTGCGATGGCCGAGCAGAGTCATCAGCGCCTGGATCGACATGCCGGCGTTAGCCAGCTCCGTCGCCCAGGTGTGTCTCATCTGGTGCGCGGTGACCTTGAGTGGTTGGCCGTCGGCGCCGAGAAGGCCGGCGGCGGTGACCGCGTCACGGAACCCTCGCTGGATCCGGGTAGTTCCGAGCCGTCGACCTTTGGCGACGAAGACGAAGTCGGCGAGGTGCCCGTCGCGCGGGTGGGGCCTCGCCCGGTGCGCCTGTCGTTGGTCGAGCCATTCGTCGAGGGCTTCGAGGGCCTGGTCATCGACAGGAACCGAGCGTTCGTTGTGGAGCTTGCCGAGCGGCACGCGGAGCCAGGTGCCGTTGGGGCCGTAGTCGGCGAGATGGTTGATCTCGAGGTCGAGGAGTTCGCCGCGGCGGATGCCGGTGTGACGCAGCATGGTGATCGCGACTCGGGCGAAGATGTCGTCGAGATCGGCAACGGCGTCCATGAGCGCCGCGTCGATGTCGGGCGGAAGCGCCCGGGGCAACGTGTCGGGCTGGCGGGGAATGTCGGCGTCGAAGATCAGGCGCCGGCCTGGGGCGTCGGTCCATCCCCATGCCCAGATGTCGTCGAGGAACCCGCGGACAGCGATGGCGGCGTGAGCATGCACGAACGGGCCCACCGTCTTGGTGTGGTCGTGGCTGCCCCGACTGGCCCGGGTTGCGGTCCAGCCCAGGAATGCTTCGATGTGGCGGCGTTCGAGCCCGGCGACCGAGTGGAGTTCAGGGTCGTGGTCGCAGACGAACTCCCCGAAGATGGCCAATGCACTGGTCAGCTTCTCGATGGACGTGGGCCGCAGGACCGTGGCTCGGGCGTCGAGATACGCGGTGATTGTTCGTCGGAACTCAGGTGCACGCACGGCAGAGACTCGTGTTTCGCGGGTCGCAGGGCCTCCTTGGCGGCGGTGCTCGGCGGGCAGGGTGACCATGCCGGCTTCGAACAAGAATCGTCGAAGCCGGAACAGGTCGCCCCGTCGGCCTCGACGCATCGGTTCGCTCAACCGGGGAGACGTGTCGATAGCGGCGGCGAGATGGTCGAGATCCTCGATCGTCAACGTCGACGGCGCCCGACCAACGAACGCAACAGCCAACTGCACCGCGCCCCGCACCGCCGCACGCGGTGACGCGGCTTCGAGGCGGGTGGCGGCGTCTTCGAGACGGGCGATGTCGTCGGGGAACAGCACGTTGATCCAACGGAACACGCTGTGTCCGAAGTTCTTCGCGAACAACAACTCGACGTCAGCGCGGACTGCGCCGGTCACGATCGCATAGGCAACGAACGGCCAGACCAGGTGGTGACGATGCAGTTCGACCAGACGAGCCTCGACCGGGTGGGTCATCCACTCGTCAAGATCTGGATGCCGAGCAAGGAACGCGTGGGCCGCCGCGCGCCGCTCGAGCCGATAGGCCCGCTGGCCGCCGATTCGAAGGTCATGATCGACGAACTCGGCGAGCAGTTCGCCTCGTTCTGAGGTGGCAGCAAGTGCAGTGGTCATCGGCCTGCCACCGCCCGGGCGGCAGCGAACTCGGCGGCCAACGTGTCCGATGACAGGTGCACGTAACGGGCGGTCGTCTCCGGTGACGAGTGGCCCATCAACTCCCGCAGAACCAGCAAGTCAACGCCGGCCGAGGCGAGTTCGGTCCCATAGGTGTGACGCAGCCGATGGGGCCGGACCCGGACAGCACCTGATGATTCGCGGTGGATCCGGAAGATCTTGCGCATGCCGGCCTCGGTCATTGCCTGGCCTCGCGTCGGTCCCCGCAACACCACGAAGCACTCCGGCGTCGCGCACGACGCTGGGCGCTCCGCACGGAGATAGGCGGCGCACTCGGTGAAGAACACGTCATCGACCGGAACGACCCGTTCCTTGTTTCCCTTGCCGACGACCCGGACGCGGCGCAGCCCCATGTCCACGTCAGCGAGGCGCAAGGAACGAACCTCCGCAGCGCGCAGGCCACCGAGCACCATGACCAACACGATCGCCCGATCGCGGTTGGTGTTCAGATCGGCAAGGAACGCAGCGACACCGGCGGGATCGATGCTCTCAGGCAGTCGAGACGGCTCCCGCACCAGCCGCCCTCCGCCACGTTGGCGAACAGCGACGTGGCCGAGCATGCCGCGCTTGCCACGCAGACCCGAGGAACGACGCGCAACCGGGACCGGATTGTCGTCCCGATCCCCTCGCATCATCGAGTGCTCGAACAAGCCCCGGACCGCGGCGATCCGCCGGTTCATCGTCGCTGGCGACGGACCCTGTCGTCGAAGAGCCGTGACCGACCCAGTCGTCGGCCGCCGAGCCTGCTGCCAGTCGAGATAGTCGAACAGATCACTCGGCTCGACGTCTGCCAACTCAAGAGAGCGATCGGCGAGGAAGCCAGCGAAGTTCGCCACATCGAACGCGTACGCCCGAACTGTCGCCGGCGAGAACCGCCGAACCACCAAGTGCTCGAGAAAGCTGTTCCCCGCCACCACCACTGCGCCATCGCCGACAAGACGATGACCATCGACGCTTCGAACGACACGGACCTCGGCCATCGGCGGCCTCCTCAAAACTGAGTCTTCACCCCCGAATCCACCCGCAGGCGGATACCGGCGCCAACCCCACCCGAGGGCCGGATAACAGACAAGAAGTGGTCCGTCAGATCTACACCACACCGACCCGGTACTCGCCGACGCGTTGGTTGCGCGATCGGACGCGACTTCAAGACGACCATGCCCGTCGAGGTCCGCCGCCTCGGACGCACCATCGCCAAGTGGGCCGATCAGATCTGTGCGTGGCATCGCTCACATGTCTCCAACGGACCGACCGAAGCGGTCAACAACCTGACCAAGCGCATCAAACGGGTCGCGTTCGGGATCATGAACTTCCGGCAACACCGAGTCCGCTGCCTGCTCTACGCCGGCCGTCCCGACTGGACCCTGCTACCCACCCTCCAACCCTGAAACGCGAAGAGCCGGTAAATCGATGGTGAAGATCGCCGACGTCTTCGGAGTAACCGGCTAATGTCGATCCAGTGACTCGCGCACCTTTGGTGCACAAGACAAGGAGTAAAGGCATGGGGTTGAGGAGGCACGCGAAGTTCGGCGTTTTGCTGTCCGTTGGACTAGTCGCGGTCTCGTGCGGCGGAAGTTCCGATTCCGCGGAATCGGGGAGCTCGGATTTTGCTGAATCCGAACCACAGGACTCCGCATTGGCGGAGATCATTGACGAGTCGGAACAGACCGCAACGCCACAAACGGCAGTCCCGCAGACGACCATTGCACAGGCACCAAGGTTCAATCCAATTTCGCTTACGGACTCCGACGGATGGCAGTACACCTTCACACCACCAGACTCCTTGTTCGCGGACGTAGCGGCGAACAAGTCGGTTCAAAACTCGCCACCCGGCAAGGCTGAGCTAGCTATCACGATAACTAGTGCACCCTTGGGCGGCCTTCGTCTTGACCCCGCAACGCCCGGTCGTACCCCACCCGAGCGCGGCACTGTAATGGGCGCGGCAATCTTTCCGACAGCGGGCTATATCGCCGGTATCGACCGGTATCCGTCTGGCGACGGTTGCAGTCTGGGCACTATCGACTTTGTGCCCGCCTCAGTGAACGCTCTCGCTGCCTACGGGTACAGATGCACCACCGGCTTCTTCAGCGAGTCCCTCAATCTGACGAAGCTGGCAGATGGCGATGAGGCAGCGATGGATGATCTGAAGTCCCAGCTCGAAGCGGTCGGAGACAACTACATTATCGAGATCGACCTTGGGATCTGCAAGGCGTATTTCGTGAACGATCAACCGGACGCAATCCTCAGCGATGATTGCTAACTCTCGCATCGAGGTTGGCCATCCGTTGTGTTCTAGGGGTGAATAGGACCTGCGGTGTAATTCGAGCTCGTACAGTTTCAGCGCGGCAGCCCGGGTCGGTTTCACCTTCGAGAGTCGGTTCACATTTGTTGCCGATGCCAGCACTCGCTATTGCGTGCGCCCTGGCCGCCTGCCGCAGCGAGGCAACCGGCACCCCAGAACCGAGCTCCAAATGAGCTGACCGCCCTCCGACCAAGCGTTCTGTACGAACAGCCGGACAACGGATCGGATTGCGGAGTTGAGTGATCTCCGCGAATTCGGGCACGCTCTGCGAATCCGAGTACGAGAAGCAATGTCAAGCGATCATCTCCGATATCTGAGAGCCGTTAAGGGGATGGGTCCCTGGTATCGCCAACGACAGAGCCATGACCTCGGCAACCAGGACTAGGAGACTGCTGAGCAATCCCGGCTGGAAAGGCTCGCGATTTTCGGCGGGGTGAACGAAAATTGTGGGATGCAGGGAAGTCTCGGATCCGAACGTCGAGTTGTTCGACGCGGCAGCGTTCGTGTCGCATCTGGTGCCGGCCGAGTCGGTGTACGCGTTCTTGGCTGAGCATCGGCACCGGTTGTTCCCGGACGACATGTTCGCTGATCTGTTCCCGTCGGGTCGGGGCCGGCCGTCGCAGCCGGCTGATGTGATCGCGACGGTGCTGGTGTTGCAGTCGCTCGAGGGGTTGTCGGATCGTGACGCGATCCAGGCGTTGGCGACGGATCTGCGCTGGAAGGTGGCCTGCGGGTTGTCGATCACTGACGCCGGGTTCCATCCGACGATGTTGACGCTGTGGCGCAATCGGCTGCGCCGGTCGGATCGCCCGGAACGGATCTTCGACGCGGTGCGCGACGTGATCGCGGCGACGAACGTGTTGGCCAACAAGCACCGTCGAGCGTTGGACTCGACGTTGCTCGATGACGCTGTCGCCACCCAGGACACCGTGACGCAGTTGGTGTCGATGATCCGCCGGGTCCGCCGTCGCGATCCCGGAAGCAGCCGCCGCTGAGCGTGGTCGGCGATGACTATCGAGCGAGCTCGGGCAAACCGGCGTGCGCGTGGAACGACCCGATCGCCCGCGACGAGTTGGTCACCCGCCTCGTCAACGACGCACTCGCGATCCTCGCGCTGTCGACGGTGTCGAACTCGACGACAACCAGCCACAGCTGGTCGGTCTGCTCGCGTTGGTCGCCGGCCAAGACGTCGAACCCGGCGAGCACAGAAGGCAGGTGGCGGATCGAGCGCAGCGTCGCCCAGCATCGGGTGATCTCCACGGTCGACCCCGAGACCCGTCACATGCACAAGTCGCGCTCGTCATATCGCGACGGCTACAAGGCCCACATCGCGGTCGAACCGGACGACCGGGCTGATCACCGCGTGCGACCTGACCCCGGCCAACGCCGGTGACGGCCCGACCGGCATCGAACTTCTCGCCGGCGAGCCGAACGGTGTCGACGTGCTCGCCGATTCCGCGTACGGGTCCGGCGACTCGCTCGCCGAGCTCGATGCCGCCGGTCATCGGATCTTGATCAAGCCATGGCCGCTCGCCCGCAACGCCGAACCTCGGCGACGATCAGTTCCACCGCGACGACTTCACTATCGACTACATCACCCGAACCGTCACCTGCCCCAACGGTGTCACCACCCGCATCACCCGCAGCGGATCGGCGACGTTCAAGGCGAAGTGTCGACGGCTGCCCGCTCCGATCACGATGCACCTCAGCCGCGGCCGGCAAGACGCTCCTCGTCTCCGAACACGATCAGCTCCTCGCCGCCAACCGGCAGCCGATGGACCAGCGACACCGACTTCGTCGACGACTACCGACAACACCGGCCGATGGTCGAACGCATCCATCGCCTGGCTCGTCGCCAACGGACACCGCCGCTGCCGCCACCGAGGTGTCGACCGCAACCAGCATCGCGCTCTCCACCCGAGCCGCCGCCATCAACCTCCGACGACTGATCAACCTCGGCCTCGACCACAACGGCTGGCCACTCACTACCTGAACTACCAGACGTCCGGACGGCAAGTGCTCCAGCGAGTCCAGGCGCCGCCTCACACTCTGAACCGCCAGCTCTTCGACTGACCATCCCCAGACCGGCGCCCACCTACGCCCGCCACCAAAGCCGACTTGCTCAGCAGTCTCCTAGGAGGACGGGCGAGGCCGAGGTCGTTAACCGGCCAGCCGTTGTCACGCATCCATTAGCCACACTCGCTTGTAGGGCCAGTTAACGGTTGCCGTGTCGGAAAAGGTCAGGCTTGCCCGGCCTCGGCGTGACATCTCAGTCGCCACTTGGCGGCAGCGCTAGTTTGGGTGGATGCAGGTCGACCTCGCTCCGGACCGGTTCGCACCTCACTTGCTACGTGTGGTCGCTGACGGCCATACAACCAACAGCGTGATCGAGATGATCGGCGGCGGGTCATGCGGCGTCATGCCAACGCGCTGCTCGAAAGGCGCTGAGCAAAGCGGCAAAGAGGCGATCCCATTCAATCCACCTGGACTATTCGCTGCACTCCGTGTACCACCCGTGCAGTCCTCTGTCGGTCCCCGATTGGCTTGCGACTTCCCTCGACCGGCAACCGTTTTCCCGGGTCGAGGCCTCGAGCGGTTTCTCGACTGGCCTGCGACCACTTACATCAAGGACATTCGGTTGACGATCGACAACCATCCGCTCAACCAGTACTTCGGTGGTGGCGCTGCAAACCTACTGGTCGACGGAACAGGCGTTTCGGTGCTGGCGGCCACCCCTACTGACCCGACGGCAGCGACCCAAGCCGCGGCCGATGCGTTCTTCGATCCCGAGCGCCGACCCCGGTTCGTCAAGACATTGACGGCCCTCACGCTCCTGGCCGACCCTGAGACCCTGTTCGAGGGGGCTCCGGCACTGCAAAGCCCACGAAGTTGCCGCCGTTATCGGACAGGTTGAGGGCTGGGCGAAGACCAGCAGGATCGTGACGGGATTTCACCTGCCGTGGTCGCTGGTCGACACATTCGCCACGTTCGAAGATGATCGAGTTGCGGTTCTGTTCTCAGGTGTCGGTCAAGCCCCAAAATACGAATACCGGTGGACCATCGATATGTCGTTCCTCCACGATGTAGGCGAAGACATTTACCAAGGTGCCGCAACCATGATCACCAAAGCGAGTGGGTTCGAGCAACGTGACTACACCCACAAGATCTTCGAAAGCACGGGAAAGAAGACGCTGAAGATAGAGCTTGAGAAGCCCATTGCATCGACTTTTCGGCCACCTCCGCTTTGGACCTAGACGGACGTCCGCCGGACGTGGCGTGCCGCATTCGGAACCGATCAGAGTTGGTCGCCGGATGTCTCAGTAGGGGGACGCCGACTGGACGGTCCCGACCTTTCGAAGCGTGCAATGCAACGAGCCAAGTGTCGTCTCTGTAGAGGTTCCTCCACTGGACAGTTCTCACGTTCGATCGAGGGTGAGATTGCCGGACGGCCTCACCGACGACTGGCCTCGGCAGGCCGACTACGATCGTCGAGGACGAACGGCCCGAGCGGGAATTTCCGAAGAGCAGGCAGCCCGATTCTGACGGCATCGTCGGATGGCCTGTCGTGGAGTTCGGTTGGCGGTCATCGCAGCGGTGGATCAGGTTCGTCGCTGGGATATTGCGAGGTGCCTTCGGGAACCGAGGCATCGAGCAAGGCGCACTCGTTCGCCGGGTCAGTTCCAGGTTGAGTGCGCTCACAGTCAGGATCGTTTCGGGACACGTGCACCCGGGGATTGCGATCACGTTGGGCGACTGCTGCAGATGCCAAGCAGCGCGACCTGATGGACCGTGACTCCGTGGGTGTGGGCGACGTCGGCGAACGCCGAGTACTGGGTACTGACGTCGTGGGCGCGGTCGGCGCCACCGAATGGGCTCCACGGTATGTACGCGATCCCTGCAGAAGCTGTCTGGCCGATCACGTCGGCATCGTTGCGGTCGCGCGGCGAGTACTCGTTCTGCACCGCAATGATGCCACCATCGGATGGCGGTCCGCCGACCTCGATCGCCACGTCGAGCTGCGAGGCGTTGATGTTCGACAATCCGACGGATCGGACGAGGCCCGCCGATTGCAGCGCCAGCATGTTCTCGACCTGTTTGGCGAACGACGGCGATCTGGCTGGCCAGTGCAGGTAGTAGAGGTCGATGCAATCGCTGCCCAGCGCTTCGAGACTGGCTTCGCACGCTGAACGAAGGTGATCCG
>CAVZGP010000004.1:0-18013 GCA_963774765.1 Ilumatobacteraceae bacterium | reverse complement strand
CCGTCGCGTCGTGGTTCGCCCAGCGTCCCGCGGCGGCAACCCGGGTTCTGCGCTCTGCGTCCATTCGACCATGATGGCCGACGGCGGAACCTGGTCTACTCAGGAAGCTGAAGGTGCGGTTCGATCCGACGCCGGCGGCGCGCCGCCAGGCCGTCGCCAGGCTCGTGGCGCCGGGCACTCCATCTCAGGGGTGGGCAGGTTCGTCTCGCCGTCGATGTCCACGGTCGGCATCCGACGATCGAGCCAGCCGGGCAGCCACCAGTTGGCGTCGCCCATCAGCTTCATGGTGGCCGGCACCAGCACGATCCGCACGATGGTCGGCGTCGACGAAGATCGCCGTCGCGAGCCCGAGGCCCATCATCTTGATGACCGGGTCGTCGCCGAGCACGAAACCGGCGAACACCGAGATCATGATCAACGCCGCCGACGTAATAACCCTCGCCGTGCTGGCGATGCCGTCGATGACCGCGGCATCGTTGTCGCCGGTGGCCACGTACTCCTCACGAACCCGTGACAGCAGGAACACCTCGTAGTCCATCGACAGTCCGAAGAGCACGGCGAACATGAACATCGGGATGAACGACACGATGGGTACCGGCCCCTCCAGGCCGATCAGGTCCTTGCCCCAGCCCCACTGGAACACCATCACGAGCACGCCGTAGGCGGCGCCGATCGACAGCAGGTTGAGGACCGCCGCCTTGAGTGGCACCAGGATCGAGCGGAACACGACCATCAACAGCAGGAACGACAGCAGGACCACCGCAGCGATGAACCACGGCAGGCGCTCGGTCACACGATTGGCGACATCGCCGAAGCTCGCCGTCTGGCCGCCGACGTGGGCGGTGGCCGAACTGCCGGCGAGCACCTCGGCGAAGACGTCGCTGCGGAGACGCTGCACCGTGGCGAACGTCGCCGGGTCCTGGGGCGACGAGTCGGGAACGACGACGATCGTGGCCACACCCGCCCTCGCGTCGACCTCGGCAGGGGCCACCGCGGCGACGCCGTCGTCGGCGGCGATCGCGGCGACGAGCGGTTCGACGACGGTGGCATCGTCGGAGATGTCGACCGCGACGACGAGCGGGCCGTTCACCCCTGGGCCGAATCCGTCGACGGTCAGGTCGTACGCCTGTCGTTCTGTGCGGGTCGTCGGCAGCGTTCCCTCGTCGGGGAACCCGAGTTGCAGGTCGAGCACCGGTGCCGTGAGCCCGAGCAGGAGCACCGTGGTGCCGATCGCGTACAACGGCGCGTGGGCCGAGACGTGCCGACCCCAACGCTCCCAGCCGCGACCGGCCCCCGCACGCGACAGCGCCGTGGCGCCGGTGGATACCGAAACGGTTGATCGCATGCCCACTCAGACCGAGCAGCGCCGGCAACAACGTCACCGACGCCACGACCATGATCAGCACGATCACCGAGGTGGCCACACCGGCTGCGGTCATGAACGGCACGCCGGCGACCGCGAGGCCGAGAATGGCGATGACGACCGTCCCCCCGGCGAAGATGACCGCCTGGCCCGCCGTCGCGACCGCCCGCCCCGCCGATTCCTCGACGGTCATGCCCCGGGCGAGGAACTCACGGTGACGCGTGACGATGAAGAGGGCGTAGTCGATGCCGACGCCGAGCCCGATCATGCTGGCCATCTGCGGCGCCCAACTGGGAATGTCGATCAGGTAGGTGATCAACGACATCGAGGCGACACCCAGAGCGAGGCCGAACACGGCCAGACCGATCGGTAGACCCATCGCGATCAGCGAGCCGAACGCCACGAGGAGGATGACCATCGCCACGATCAGGCCCAGCAGCTCGGCGGTGTTGTTCTCGGGCTCCTCGAAGTTCAGAAAGAGGTCGCCACCCATCTCGATGCGCAGCGGCCCGTCGGAGCGCACATCGGCGACCGTCTCCTTCAGGTTGTCGAGGTCGCCGACGCCGAGCGCTTCCATGACGGGATACTGCACGACGACGAGCGCGACCCGGCCGTCGGCCGACACCTCGCCACTCGTGACCGCGCCGGCAGCGTCGGAGGCGAGCGCCGCCGCCGGGTCCGACGTCGCGACGACGTTCGGGAGGGCTGCGAGCGACATGCGCAGACCCGCCAGCGCCTCACGTGCGTCACCGGAGTCGAAGAACGTGTCGGCCGGATCCGCGGGCGTTGCGACCACGCGGGCGGTCAGGCCTGCCCGATCGGAGCCGGCAGCGGAGAGCAGTTCGACGGCGTCCTGGGAATCGAGGCCCGGGACTGCGAACGAATCCTCGAGGTCGCGTCCGACCGTCGACGAGGCAGCGATCACGGCGAGCGCCACGACGAACCACACGCCGATCACACGCCATGGGCGGCGGGCGGCGAAGCGGCCGAGGCGATACAGGACGGTGGACATGGCATGGCTCCTTCGAGGCGGTGGACGGAGCCATGGTGACGGCAGCGACCAGTACCGCGACATCGGCGCTTCGGCCGGTTCTGAGCAACCGATCAGCGGAGACAGGCTCGTTCTTTCGGCCGATCCGGACCGCAGGTCGCGTTCCCTACGCTGTCGGTCGTGGTCACCTCCGCCCTTCGCAGCGTGCTCGCCGAGCCGAGCGTGCCCAACGCTCCCACGCGTGTCTGGCACGACTACGCGGTGGCCGCAGCTCTCGTCGTCGGATCGACGATCGAGATGCTGACCCGCAACGACGTCCCGTGGCCCATCCCCACGCTCGTCGCCTCCGTGGCGGTGGCCGCCACCGTGTTCCCGAGGCGTCAGCACCCGTTGGCGATGACGATCGTCGCCCTCGCCATCGTCAACGGCTTGGGTGTCGCCGTGTGGATCGCCCAGGACCAGGTCTCCGGGTACGACTCGATGGTATTCCTGCTCGTCGTGCCCTACAGCCTGTTCCGGTGGGGATCGGGGCGCGACGCCTCCCTCGGTGTGGGTGTGCTGCTGATCGCCTGGCTCCTCGCGATCACCACCGCCCCGGGCACGCTCGGCGACGCGCTCGGCGGGCTGATGGTGCTCGCGTTCACCGCCGCCCTCGGCATCGTCATCCGCACGAGCTCCTCGCTGCGACAGCGCGAACTGGCGGAGGTCGCGTTCCGCGAGCGGGAACAACTGGCACGCGAGCTGCACGACACCGTCGCGCACCATGTGTCGGCGATCGCAGTTCAGGCGCAGGCTGGTCAGGCGGTGGCCGCGCAGCGGCCCGAGCTGGCGGTCGAGACGCTCGCGGTGATCGAGGAGACGGCGAAGCGCACCCTCGCCGACATGCGGGCGATGGTCGGAGCACTGCGCAACAGCGACGACCCGGCGCTGGTGCCGGCGGAGGGCATCGGCGACCTGCCACGGCTCGCGTCACGGGCGGCCGGCCCGCTGACGATCGATGTCGAACTGTCCGGCGACCTCGATGATGTCGGCCCGCTCATCGATGCGGCGGTCTATCGCATCGCGCAGGAGTCGATCACCAACGCCGTGCGTCATGCCCGCAACGCATCGCAGGTCATCGTCAGGGTGGTGGGCGACGGCGATCACGTCGAACTCACCGTCACCGATGACGGTCACACCACCGCGCTCGACGCCGCCGGTGTGACCGGCTACGGCATGCTCGGAATGTCGGAGCGAGCGAAGCTGCTCGGTGGCACGTTCACGTCCGGGCGGTGCCCTGCCGGTGGCTGGAAGATCGTCGCCACGTTGCCGAGAGCCGACGTATGACGATCCGCGTGCTCGTCGCCGACGACCAGGACCTCGTGCTGACCGGCTTGACGATGATCCTCGATGCGCAGCCCGGCATCGAGGTCGTCGGACAGGCGTCGAACGGTCGTGAGGCCGTCGAACGCGCCCGACAGCTCCGGCCCGACGTGTGCCTGTTCGACATCCGCATGCCCGACCTCGACGGCATCGAGGCCACCCGGCTCCTCGCCGGACCCGATGTCGCCGATCCGCTCGCCGTTGTCGTCATCACCACCTTCGATCTCGACGAGTACGTCCATGGTGCGCTCACGGCGGGCGCGCGCGGGTTTCTCCTGAAGGACGCCGGCCCCGAGCTCCTCGTGCAGGCGATCCATGCGGCAGCGAACGGCGATGCACTGATCGCACCGAGCGTGACCATCCGGTTGCTGGAGACGTTCGCGGCGTCGCAGTCCGGATCGCGACCCTCCGAGCCCGTCGACCGATTGACCGATCGAGAGGAGGAGGTGCTCGTGACATTGGCTCGGGGTCGGACGAACGCAGAGATCGCGGGGGACCTCCACATCAGCTTGAGCACGGTGAAGACCCACGTGGCGAGCCTGATGGCGAAGCTCGGCGCGAGGAACCGCGTCGAAGTGGCGATCTGGGCCCACGAGACCGGCCGGATGACGACCTGAACGCTAGACCCGCGACCGCGTGGCCACGGTGACGCCGGCTCCCCACCCCGGAGCTCGGCCGCTGTCGGGCGGTTGGCCGGCGCGCTGCTCGAGCCCGCCAACGGTGAGGATCCACGCGACGACCGAGTTGGAGTTCCACATCTCTCCGGCGCGCAGCTCGTCGCGTCCCCACACCGGTGTCGGCACGTCGGGCACGGCAGCGAGCACCGCAGCGATGTCGTCCTCGATCTCGGTGATCCGCACCGGACTGGCGACCGCGTCGGGGAGATCGGGGATCGTGCCGTTGCGCCATCGGCGGACCTCGTAGCGGAAGATGCGCAACCGTCGAGCCCAAGCTGTTCCGACGGCACCCTCGGCCACCACCCCGCGGGTCGCGTGGAGCGTGCGACGCGGCCGGCACGGGCGTCATCTCGATGAAGTACTCGTCTGCGCCGATCGACGCCACCAGTGCGGTGTGGTACAGCCCCGACGGTGGTCGGTGGCCGCGCCTGGCGGCGAGCGCTTCGAAGGTGCGTCCGCTGAACTGGACCACCGGGTTGCCCGCTCCCAGGGGAATCCAGTACAGGTCCAGCGCACAGGGTGCAGCGTGGTCGCCCATCTCACCGACTCAGACGACGTCGCGTCGTTGCACAGCGACGAGCCGACGACAGACCGTCGAGCACCGTCGCGGGTCCGTACCGCTCGGTCAGGTCGGTGATCTCGATGGCGTGGGTGATCATGGTCGTGCGTCCTGCGGACGTGGCGCCATTCACTGTGATCGGGATCTCGCACCGCTCACCAGGGCACAAGGTCCGTCGTCGCGTAGGGTGTCGGCTCGATGAGAGGAGTGCCCACGTGTCGAAGCGAAACCTGACCTGGCTGGCGGTCGTTCTGGTCGTGGGCGCGCTCGGCTGGCTCGCGTTCGGCATCATCGCGGGGCTGGTCGCAGCGGCCGCCACGCTCGTCGTGAGCGAGGTCGTCGAGCGCCGGGCGCGGACGAAGAGGCGGTCACGGCGCGAACAGGCCTGAGGCCTGCGACCGGTGTCGGCGAAACGCCGCGGTCGACCTACGAATTTGCTCAGCTTCCGGGAGAGGTCGACCCCATCGGCCTCCAGCGCGCTCCACTCGAACACGCTTCGCGGACGCCACCCCACCGGGCTCGGCAGACCGAAGTCCGACCAGTGATCAGCGATCGGTCGGGTACTCCGGACATGTCGTCCGGTACGGGGTGAGGTCGCCGATGTTGGATGCCCACTCGTCGCACGCGTCAGGTTGCGCCCGGCGACACGGCACGCGGCTACGGTCCACGAGGCCGGGTCGAGGTCCCAGATCTTGGTGGGGTGTGAGCCGTCGCTGGCCTCGCCCCCAGCGGACAGCCATCGACCGTCGAGCGACAGTGCGATGAGATTGGACTCCTCGTCGGGAATGGTGATGGGTGTGCCGATGCGCACACCGGTGGCGACGTCGTAGAGGATGACGTTGTGATCACCGCCGTTGGTGGCGATGATCGTGCCGTTGGCGGTGCCGAGCACCTGGGTGATGAAGCCTCGGCTGCCCCCGAACGTACGGATCGGTTGGAGGCTGTCGAGGTCGTACATGGTGAGTTCGCCGCCGAGTGAGCTGACGAAGAGTTGGTCGGTCACCGTGATGAAAACGCCACGCAGATCGTCTCCAGGAATGGCGCCGACCTGCTCGCCGGTGACACCGTCGTAGATCTCGACGCCGCCCTTCGTGCCGGCGGCGACTCGGTGGCCGGAGCGGCTGATCGCATACGAGAACAGGTCGTCGACGAAGATCTCCGGTCCGAAGCGCTGGGCCGACCCGTCCAGCTGGCGCAATGTCGCATCCGTGCCACGGCCGTAGTGGAACAGATAACGCTCCTTGCCGGGTTCCAGGCCCGCATAGTTGGGGATGGGGTCGATGATGAACCCATTGCCGACGAGGTCGCCGTCCGGCAGGTCGATGGACGCGCCTTCGACTTCACCGCGGCTGCCGAGGAGTGCCCCACCCACGGTGTCGTCGTCGATCCAATCGGCGTTGATGAGCCCGTCGAGCACGCGCACGACGTCTCCAGTCGCCACGTCGATGACTCGAGGGGGGCGGCCCTCGAAGACCTCGCCCTGTTCGACGAGGATTCGGTTGCCGCTGGGGTTGAACCTCCATCCTCTGAATCCGGGGGCGACGAGGTGGGTGATCGGTCCCGAGCCGTCGAGGCGCCAGCGGGTGACGACGGCCTCGTTGTCGCCGAAGCTGACCAGTTCGGTACCGTCCCCGGCTGGCCACAGGGGGCCCGTGTTGCCGTTCTGAGCGTCGAGTACTCCGGTCGAATACCCACTGCTGAGGTCGTATTCGGCGAGCCGGCCGTACACGTTGGCGCAGTAGAAACGTCCCCGCTTCTCGAACACCGCAAGATGGCGGCAGGTCGCCCCCGATGCACCATCGCCGATGTCGGACAGCCCTTGGTCGCGTTGCCAGAGCACTTCCTCGGTCGTGGGATCGACGAGCGCCCGACCGCGCCGGCCAGCGGTCAGGACGGTCCCGTCGTCGAGCGGACGGATCGACACCAGCGTGTCGGCAGCGAGCGCGATCGATCGGCGCTGTTCGAACGTCACGGCGTCGAAGACCCGCAGCGAACCATCCGCAGCCCCGAGCAGCAGTTCGTCACCGGCGAGAGCGACCGAGGGCGGACGCTGGCTGGGGAGGACGCCGCCGACCTGTGGCTCCGCCCCGGTTTCGCCGCCGAGTGGCGGCACGGTGATGCCGGGCGCCGAGGCCCGCTCGGCCCCGGTGGCGGAATCGACCACGAGGAGCTGGGCTTCCACGTCGATCGCCAAGGCCAGATAGGCGGCGTCGGGCGTGAACGTCGCTGACCACACGGCTCCGTCGACGACGAGCGGCGGGAACTGCAACCCTCCCGTTGACGTATCGAACACTGCCACGGTCGTGGGTCCATCGTTGATGTTCTCCCGCCACGCCTGTGCGAGCAGTCGTCCGTCGGTGGATCCGGTCAGCACCGACGTACCCGCGGCCACGTCACCGATCGCTGGAAACGGATCGCCGAGCGATCCGGTGTCGAGCACGTACGGACGCACCCGCCCGTCGCCGTCGACGAGGTAGGCCGACTCGCCGTCGGGCATCACCATGCCGGCCCCGCCTCCCGTGCCCGGGATTCGGCGCGCGTCATAGAACGTCGGCTGGGAGGTGAACGTGGCGAGCAACGCCGAACGGGTGCGCGGGGTGTCCGCGAGGCGATACGCCTCGACGGCGAGCAACGCGGGCAGCGTCGCGCTGCGTCAAGCGGAGCGACTCAGCTCCCCCGACGAGCGCCTCGATCTGGGCTTCGTCGGCCGCCGTAGAGGCCAGGGCGGCCTGCAACTCGGCCTCGGCGGCATTGTCGTCGGCCTCGCTGCGTTGCACCACAGCTACCGCCGTGGCGACAAGTGCGACGACGAGCGCAGCGGCGGCGGCCACAAGGAGTCGGCGCAGCCGGCGCCCAGTTCGGCGGACAGAGCGAATCTCGGCATCGCGAGCGCTCCGGCCCGCCTCGACGAAGTCGCGCTCGACCTCGGACACCGCCCTGCCGTCGACGTCGATCGCCTCGATGGCCGCTTCGAGCCGGGAACCTCGATAGAGCTCGTTGTCGTTGCGTCCGTCGGCCTCCCATGCTCGTGAGGTATCGGACAGGTGCTGGAGTTGCGCAAGCCAGCGTCGATCTTCGCCGACCCAACCGGCGAGCAGACCCCAACGCGTCAGCAGTGCCTCGTGGGCCAGCTCGATCGTCGGTTCCCGTGTCACGGGATCACGGTCGGTCGTCAGGAGTCGGGCGTCGACGAACCGATCCGCAGCTGCGTGCATCCCCGGAGACAATTCGCTACGTCGTGCCCGCCGGCGAGAGTCGGGCAGGCCATCGCCGGGTGCGACGAGACGGCCGAACAACTCGCGAACATCCGCCCGCGCTGCGTCGTCCAGTTCCAAGAACACCTCGTCGGCGCGCCGCCCGATCGCGCCGGCGATCCCGCCGATCGCGTCGAGTGCTTCGTGGCTGATCATCCCGTCGACCCGTCGGTCGTACAGCTCGGTGAGCGTGAACTGCAGCAGCGGGAGTGACCCGGGTTGGGTGACCGCCTCGGCGATCAGATCGGCGACAACACCATCTTCGAAACCCACACCGACGTCGACGGCCGGCGACACGATCACCTCGTCGAGTTCGGACGGCGACAGCGCAGCCAGCACGTAGGCGCCCGCACTGATGCGATGGCCGAGCGACGGGTGCTCGAGCGGCCGGTCGCTCAGGTCGGCACGAACGGTCGACACGAACCCGACGCCGACCGACTCGTCGGCGATCGCCCGTTCGACCACGTCCAAGAACGCTTCACGGGCGACCTCATCGGCGCGGGTCCAACACTCCTCGAACTGATCGACCACGATCGTCAGCTTCCCGGCGCGGCGTGCGACCGAGGCCATGGCGTCGTGCGGTTCGCCGGACGTCTCGACGTCGGCCAGGGTGGTGACGTCACTGAGTGCCTCGTTGAGCGCGCTCAGCGGATCGTCGCCGGGAACAAGGGTGACCACCGCGTGGCCGAGCGAACGGAGCCGGGGGACGAGCCCGGCGCGCACGAGCGAACTCTTTCCAGACCCTGACGAGCCGATCACGGTGACGAAGCTTGACGTCGACACGAGATCCACCAGCTCGTCGGTGGCCATCGATCGCCCGTGGAAACGCGCCGCATCCTCCTCGTCGAAGGAACGCAGTCCCCGATACGGGTTGATCCCTGCGGTCACCGCAAGGTGCATCGCGTGCACCGCATGACGGCGAGCGGAATCGGCGGCATGGCGCTCGCTGGAGCTGATCGGACTCGGTTGACCGTCAGAGCGTCCGGTTGCTGCCCGCCAGCCGAGCAGGAACTCGGCGACCGTCGCATAGCCGTCATCGGCCGACGTCGCCCGAGCGAGCACGGCGTCGACCCCGTCGGGAACCGATGACAGCCTGCCGAGCAGCGGCGGTACCGGGCCCATGCGCGATCGTCGTGCCGTGGACGATCGTGAAGCCTGGGGCGGCGGACACGAGCCGGCCAGCAGCTCCCAGGTGGTCCAGGCAAGGTCGCGGACATCGGTTCGGACGGCGTCAGCATCCGGATCGCGACCGGCCACATCGACCGCGGCGATGCCGAAGTCGGTCAGGTAAGCGCCATCGTCGTCGTCGAGCAGGACGTTCGACGCCTTGACGTCGTTGTGCACCACGCCTGCGGCGTGGGCCGACATCAGCGCTCCGCCGATCTCCTCGACGAACCGCGAGACGCGCGCGAATGACCATGGCCCACCTGTGATCACCGAGTCGCGTGCGGTGCCACCGGCGAGCAACCGGAAGACGAGGTATGCCCCGCCGGGTTCGCGCCAGTAGTCGTAGAGGGGGACGATGTGAGGGTGCTCGAGTCGGGCGACGAGTCGTGCTTCGACCTCGAAGCGGCGGATGAACTCGGACGAGTCGGCCAGTTCGGGCCGGATCACCTTGATCGCCACGGGCCGCTCGGTGCCGGGTTGGGTCGCCGCGTACACGCGGCCGTAGGCGCCCTGGCCGATCGCGCGATGCATCGTGTACCCGCGCAACGGCCGGTCGTGAGCGGCGGTCGATGGTTCGGCATCGATCGCGATGGCCGACTCCAGTTGGGTGAACTCCGAAGACGGCTCGAGTCCGGTCTGCTCAGCGAGCCCGGAACGGAACGCACGCGCCGCCCGTAATGCCTCGGATCGCCGCCCGGTGACCTGCAAGGCCTGCATGAGCAAGCGGACCGGCTGCTCCCGGAGCGGATGCGCGACGACGAGACGCTCGAGTTCGGGAATCGCACGGTTGTGATGCCCCAACACCATCATCACGGCGAGGCGGCCCTCGTCGGCAAGGGCCAGCCGTTCGACCAGCCGCTGCGATTCGGCCAGCGCCCACCATTCGTCGGTGAACTCGCCGAAGGGAACGCCGCGCCAGAGGGCGAGCGCCTCGTCGTAGCAGCCGAGTGCCCGGTCGGGAACCGAACCCTCGGCTGTGGCGACCAACCGGTCGAAGTCGTCGAGGTCGATCGTCAGCCCGTCGGTGTGCAACATGTACGCACCGTGGCGGGTGACGATGCTGCCTTCCCCAAGCACCAATCGCAGCCTCGACAGGTACGTACGCATCGAGCGGGCCGACCCCTCGGGGGCATCACCGTCGGGCCACATCGCGTCGACGAGCCGCTCGGTCGACACCGGCCGGCCCCGGTTGACGACCAGCACACCGAGCAGGCGGCGCTGCTGCTTGCCGCCGACATTGACGACAGTGTCATCGCGCTCGACCTCGACCGGACCCAAGGTCCTGATGCGCATGTCGCCGACTTCCTCCCAGGCGATCGTGTACTCCCCGGAACTGTCTCCCCCACCATGTTGGCACCCGCAAGGTTGCAGATCTGCAACAGTGCCGACGCTGTTGCACGCCTGCAACCTCGCCATGGCTTGATCGTGCAATCCGGCTGATCGGCAGCGGGAGCAAGTTGCGAGGGGCACACCGTGAACACCAACTCCAGAACCAACACATCGACGGCGATTGCAACACTGATCGCCTTGACCCTCGCGGCATGTGGCAGCGACAGTGACGCCACAAGCGCGAGCGCCGAAAGGTCGGCCCCGGTGGCGAGTGCGACTGAGGGGAACGTCCGGGGCACGAGCTCCGCCACGACGCCGGAGACCTCGGTCACCGAAGCGCCGACCACGGTCGACGATGTCACCATGGCCGATTTCCAGGCCGGCGTCGCTGCGCGGTGCGATGCCGACCTCGAGACGCTCGCGGCGATGCAGCAGTTCGGCGGCACCATCGAGTCGGCCAACGCCCAGATCTCCCTCCTCCGGCAGTTGAGCGCTCAGAACGCTTCGCTGGCACCGCTCGAGGCACCGACCGAACTGTCGGACCGGCTCGCTGAGGCCGAGGAGTTCGGCCGCTCGGCCGACGCGACGTTGTCGGCGGCCGAGGAAGCGGCCGCTGCCGGTGACGTCGCCACCGCCGAGGAGAACATCGGCAAGCACATCAGCACGCTCGCCGCTATTGCCGTCCGGTACGCCCTGATGGGGGCCACCTGCTGGCCGGCCGATGCGGACCACGCGGCGAACGCCGACCTCAACACCCCCGTGGACGGCGACCCCGGCCAAATCGGTGCCGGATTTGGGTCTGTGTGGGTGAGCGACAGTGCCGATGGAACGGTCGTGCGGATCGATCCGGAAAGCGGCGAGATCCTCGCCCGTATCGCCGTCGGCGAGGGACCGCTGAAGCTGCAACCTGCCGACGGCAAGATCTGGGTCCGCACCCAAGACGCATTCGTGCGCATCGACCCTGAGACAAACGAGGTCGACGCGACGTTGTCGAAGGCCGAGATCGGGCCTGCCGCCAATCGCAATTGGGCGCTCGACGGCACGATGTGGATCTGCGACGGGCAACAGCTCCACCGCTACGACCCGACCACCATCGAACCCGTCGCCGTCATCGACATCGACATCCCCTGCGAGTACGTCTACGCGACCGACGACCTGGTCGTGGCCTGGACGTACAACGACGACCCGAGCCTGCGCGTCGACCCGGCGACCGTGATGATCGACCCGGCGACCAACCAGGTGCTGGCGACGATCCCGTTGCCGAACGATGTTGTGTTCCCAGCGGTGTTCCAAGACCGGGTGTTCTTCGCTGGACTCGATACCCCGACCGCCGTCGTCATCGACCGCGCGACATGGACCATCAGCTCGACGCCCGACCTCGGCCGGGCCACCGGAAAGGGAGGCATCGTGTCCGACGGCGAGTTGATCTTCGTGCCCACCGGGGACGGGGACATCAGCGATGTCCTCGTCGTCGACGCGAACACCTACGAGGTCACCGACGTCATCGAGCCGATCGACGTGAACCACGTCGCCCTGCTCGACGGCTCGCTGTGGCTGACCGACGGAAGGTTGGGCGTCGTCCAACGCTTCGACCTCGAATCGTGAACATGAGAGCAACGTCACCAAGTCCGACAACGTGTATGGGGCCAACCCCGACGAGCTCGAGGAGGTCGGGCCGCCACGACTTCACGGGCGGTCTCCACATCAGCACCCGAAGTCCGACGCATTCAGTCCATGCTCAACCGAGCGGTCGGCGACACCCACCGAAGCGACCCGACCACGTACCGTCCAGCGGCGCGCCGTGACGACACAGGCCTGTCGGTTGCATCGCTCTCAGGAACCAGCAGGATGCAGAGCGCGACCGTCTTTGGGCACGGTTCTCATCTCACGGAGGACTCGTTTCGATCCATTCGTAGACCCGTCGGGCGAGGTCGTTGAGTGGGGTCATGCCGGCGTTGAGGACGACGTCGTGGAAGGCGGCGAGGTTGAAGTTGTGTCCTTGTTCGCGTTGGGCGATCGTCCGGAGACGTTCGATCTCGAGCCTGCCGATCATGTAGCTGGTCGCTTGGCCCGGGGTTGCGATGTAGCGGTCGATCTCGGCTTCGGCGTTGGACCGTTCGAGCGCCGTGTTGTCGAGCACGCAGTCGATCGCTGTCTGTCGTGACCAACCGTGGGCGTGGAGGCCGGTGTCCACCACCAGCCGCACTGCGCGAAGCGAGTCGAGGGTGAGCATGCCGAGCCGGTGGAGATCGCTCGTGTACAGGTTCATCTCGTCTGCGAGCCGTTCGGCGTACAGGCCCCATCCTTCGCCGTAGCTGGGGACTTCGAGTTCGCCGAGCACGGGATGGAGGTCGAGTTCTTGCGCGAGAGCCAGCTGCAGGTGATGACCGGGAACGGATTCGTGGAACGTGGTGGCCTCCAGGAGGTAGCGCATCCATGATCGAGGGTCGCCGGACTTGAAGAAGAACGTTCCTTGCCGGGCGCCGTCGGGTGATGGCGCCGTGTAGAACGCCATCGCCCCGGCTTCGATCGGCACCGCACGGCACGACGCGACCGGCAGACGGTTGAACCAGTCCGGCGCTGCCGCCTCGGCACGCCGGAGCGCCGACATGGCATCGGCAATGATTTCCTGCGTGGAGTCGTAGCGCAGCGAGCCATCGTCGCGGAGGCGCTCCCGAACCCCATCGGGTGCGTCGATCCCGAACACCGAACGGCCCAGGATCGCGTACTCGTCATCGAGCAACGCCAGGCGTTCCAACCCGAGATCGTGCACCTCGTCGGGCGTGAGTTCCGTCGACGTGGCGGCTGCGAGCAGCGACTGATAGCAGCCGTCTCCGTCAACCATGTGGCACAGGCCCGCCTGCTCGTCGGAGCGGCCCGCGGGGAGCAACTCGTCGACCATCATCTCGCGCAGCCTTGCCAATGCCGGTCGAACATCGTCTCGGATCGCCCGCGACACCGATGATCTCCAGTCGTCGACGTCTCCCGGCGACAGTTCGGTCGGCGGATGCTGGGTCAACAATGGATCATCACCGACATCGAGACCGAGCAACCGGTCGAGGCCCTCGACCGTGTGGCTCACTCCTCGCCGTGTAGCGACCCGGCCAGTTGCCATTGCTTCGCGGAGTCCAGCGGTCCACCCATCGAGAAACGACGGCAAGGACTGCAGCTTGGTGACGTACCCGGCGCCGTGCTCTCGCGTCGTCAGGCCGTATCCCGGAACCAGGGTCGCCAGAAAGGCGACGAAGTTGAACGGTCCCGCCACCAGCGAGAGATCTCGTTCGAACGGGAGCAACGTCGCAGTGGCCCGAGCACTGAAACCAACGGCGGCCACCAACGATCGGTCCCCGGCACCGATGTTCGATCCGATCGACGTCGCTCTCTGTTCGAACGCAGACAATCGCTCGATCCGATCACCCACACCCGACGGGCTGAAGTCTTCCCACAGCGCGATCTGATCGACGTCGCCCCGATCGATGTTCCACATCTGTGCAGACTCGCGGTGGTACGTCCAATAGCCATCCGCAAGCGCAACCGCATCAGACAAGCCGCCAAAGCTACCCCACCGTGTCGGCGCGCCGGGATCGACCCGACGTTGCGGACGTTTGCTCAGCAACTCTGCGGCACCGAATCGACCACCCTGGGGGGTTGAGCGCTGGCCGCGATGATCTCGGTTCGGGTGTCAGATGAGGCCGCGGGCGCGGAACATCCGGTCGTAGATGTCACGGATGGCTGGTTGCTTGCGCACGTTGTACTCCATCACCTGCTCGCCCGCCGTGGTCGTGGCCGCTGCCGATTCGAGCTTGGCATCGCGATAGAGGGCCAGGTCGTCAGGGTGCTCGATCAGCCAGTCGCGGAACATGCGGTGCCGTAACACTTCGGGGCAATCGGGCGAGAAGACGTGCAGGTTGGTGCGCGGACCGTCACAGGTGAGGAGTCGGTGCTCGTGCCAGCCCCGCTCACGTACCACCAACCGGAAACCTGCCGCGTGCAGCGCCGGCACGTAGGCCGCCTCGTCGGAGGCGTCGGCGACGGTGAGGTCGATGTCGATCACCGGCTTGGCGGGCAGCCCCGGCACTGACGTCGAGCCGATGTGGTCGAGGTCGATCACGCGCTCAGCGAGCGCCGCGCGGATGCGGTCGGCGACGATGGTGTAGATCTGCGGCCAGGTGGGGTCGTGGGCGACGACGCTGACCGGCTCCCAGGTCGGGCCGCCGTCCACCCAGATCTCCTCACCTCGTGGGGGCTCCCACTCGTAGTGGCGGGTGATCTCGTCCGGCGTCGGCACCGTTGGAGAATACGTCTGGGCCGTCCATGAGTGGAGGAACGCCCGAACAACTTCGTCACGCACTCGCCGGCGCCTGGTCGCGCCGCGTCGACGAGGAACACCGGCTCGTGTACCTCATCGAGGGCGACGACATCGTGGTCCTCCAGGCCCGATTCCACTACGGCTGATCGGCACTCGAGTCGATGCCGTGGCCGTGGTCGGAGTCTCGCGGTAGGTGTCAGTGACGATGGAGCCACTCGATCATGTCGTCGGGAGCGAGAGCGGCGGCCCGGCTCCGGTAGGCGGCCATGTCGTCGGCGGTGAGTACCTCGCTGGCTGATCCGGAGTGTCCTCGACGGAAGAAGAGACTGCGGTCCTCGAGCACACCGGCTGGGTCGGGGGCGAGCAGGTCGCTGCGGGCCTTCATCTCGCTGAAGGTGGCGGCCGACGCGAGATGGTCGATCAGATCCGGTTCGATGTCGATGTCGAGTACGACAGCGAGTCGTTTCATCTCGCCGGGAAGATCTGCAATGAGGTCGTCGTAGTGCACGAGCTCGATGTTGGGTTGGTGCCTGCGAGTCCAGGCGTCGGTGAGATGTGAGAACACACCGGGGAGCGAGTCGAGCTGCTGGCGGGGGTCGCCGTCCCAGGCGATCCACTGACGCAACCATGTGGGCAGATCATCCCGCACGGGTTCACGAACGGGAGCGCCGGTGAGTTCGCTGATGCGCGTTCTGTCCAGATTGTCGCCCTGATGGTAGAGCGAGACAGCCATGTCGAGTGGATGGCGAGCGACCACGATGAACGTCGCTCGGTCGTCGAGTGGAAGCCCGTCGAGCGGAGTATGCGTCTTGATGAACCGCCGATGGGTCTGGCGTCGGAGCTGGTCGTAGACGTCGTCTCGCGGGGTCCCGATCCAGTCGAGCCACGGAGACAGGTCGGCAAGTGGGCGAGGAAGCCCACGTGTCCGGAACACCAGCAACGCGCAGATCATCTGCATCCATGTGGTTCCACTCTTGGATCGGGTGCTGATCACGATGTCGTTCGGACGGAACTCGAAATCGAGCCATCGGGCACTGTCCTCATCGGGCGACCGGTATCGGACGGGCGCAGGATTCACCGACGAAACTGTACGAACTTCGTTCCCGGACCGCTGATGCTCAGAATGTTGCGCGCCAATCGATCCAGTTGCCGTGCGGATGCACGAAGCCGAGCACATGCCTGGCCTCGTTGCCGCCTTCGAACACGACGGCAACGAGGACCTCGGCGCCGCCTCGATCGCCGGTGGCGAAGTCGGCGAAGTCGTCGAAGGCCAGACGTGTGTCGGCGCAGAGCCAGACGACGCGCCGACGCTGCGACTCGTCGCGCAGGACATCGAGAAACCGTGCTCGTTCGTCGAGCGAGAAGTACGAGAACGCCCACGTGGTCATCACCAGTGCGGTCGCTGCGGGAGGCAGGTCCATGAGGACATGTGGCAGTACGTCGTTGGCTCGACCGGCGGCCATCGGCACCGGATCCTGCTGGGCGAGTCGAATCGATGCCTGAACGCGTTCGACTCTGCCGGAGTCGGGCCAGACGCACGCAAGCAGCCATTGTGCGTCGGCCGGGTCGGACAGGTCGATCGGCGACCGATCGATTCCCACTCGCCCGGCGAATGTCGGTAACCGTTCCGCGATCAGCGGACTGCCTCCTGTCACCTCGCACGCGACTCGAACCGTCGAATCGTCCGGTCCGGTGACACCGTGGTCTCCGTAGTCCAAGCGGTAACGGTCGCAGTGGAGGTTGATTCCGGCACTGGCGCCGACGTCGATCAGGTAGTACGGGCCAGCAACGTGTGTCGTCGCCCACGTGAGCGCAGGCCCGATGATCGCACTTCGACCACAATCGTTGGTTTGCACGCGCCTCGTTTCGAGCAGGGCGAGGAGATTGGTGCGTTCAGTGCGGCAGAGTTCGCAGAACAGTGGTCCGGGATCGGTTCCGGATCGTCCCGCGTAGACGTCGGCGAGCGGGTGATCGAAACCATCGAGCAGCAGGTAGTTGACCGCAGCCATCGGAGCGGGGGGAAGGTGCGCGGCCGGAGGTGCCTCGCTCAAGATCTCGAGTACCTCACGGTCCGCGGCGACTGCGTCCGCGATACGTCCGTAGATTCGCGAGTCGCTACGGAACTGATCCGCATACCAGCGCCACAGGCCGGCGAGATCGTCGACAGCATCGCCCACCCGTGAAAGCGTAGTCATGGCGCCATTCGCGCTCGACTTCGCACCGCGTTGCACCGCCCAGAATCCCGCTGTTCGACCCTTTCCCGCCGCCGCATCGCGAGGCCCGAGCCGAATGCCCGGGAATCGCGGTAGGGGGTCGTTCCGAGCCCCTGCCTGATCTACCTGGATGCGTCGGGTCTCATGCCGGTGGCGAGGGAGCCGGATTCGAGCCACTGCGCAGCGTCGGCAGGCAGACCGCCGGCGACCA
Organism: Ilumatobacteraceae bacterium; assembly: GCA_963774765.1. Classification (GTDB taxonomy): domain Bacteria; phylum Actinomycetota; class Acidimicrobiia; order Acidimicrobiales; family Ilumatobacteraceae; genus Sva-07. Next base: position 578 of record CAVZGP010000004.1, on the reverse strand, counting down.
TGGTGTCGTAGCGGTCGAGTTGCGCCGGTGTCAGAACGTCACGCCACCGGCCGTTGGTTCCCTTGTGGAAGAACGCGTCCGCACCGTTCTCGAACACCATGTCGAGTCGTCCGCTGCTGCGGGCCTCCTCGCGCATCTCGGCCAGTCCGCATCGCTCGACGGTCGCGGGCCACAGGTCGACGGGGACGTCGATGCCGAGGAAGGCCGCGATCCGTCGCATCTCGCCCTCGAGGTCGGCCTTGAGATCGTTGTAGTGGACGAAGCAGGCGAAGCCCTCGTGGCGCAGCGGCCACCACGACGCCAGATGGGTGATCGATGAGCAGTCGTTCGCCCACTGGTCGAACAGCTCGTCCATGTCGCCGTCCCACGGTGCCAGTGGAAGCAGGCCCTCGTCGGCTCCGCTCGCATTCAGGAACTCGATGATCTCCGGTCGCATCGCCGCTCGGTGATTCGCCCACGACATCAGCGCGTCACGTCCGTCTCGGTACACCGTGATGTACGTGCACTCCTCGAAGATCGGCACACAGTCCGCGGGCGAGTGGGTCTTGATGAACCGACGATGTTGTTGAGCGTCGAGA
>CAVZGP010000003.1:0-26595 GCA_963774765.1 Ilumatobacteraceae bacterium | reverse complement strand
TTCCTACGCATCCGTCCGACGGCGACAACGCTTCCACCGACTTGGATCTGCTCATCAGGATCCACCCGACCGGCCCCGACGCCGGCAAGTACGTCCAGAACGCATTCGACACCGACGGAAGCACGTCGACTCGCGAGGACTTCGTCCTCATCAGGTCGGTGACGTCGGGAGGTGCCGCACGCAACGACATCGACGCCTTGGGAGTCGATCTCGACGGAACGCTCTACGGCATCGCCAACTCCGACGGTGCCGGCGACCAGGTGCTCGTGCGGATCAACAAGCTGACCGGTACCACCGACATCCGAGGTGTCCTCTACCGGCCAGCGCCGAACCAGGCGAGCAAGATGACCGATGTCGAGGGCATGAGCTTCGACCTCCAGGGCCAGCTGTATGTGACCACTGGCGCCAACGGCGCCGAGGCCTCGGGCTTCTACAAGATGAACAAGACGCCTGACAGCAACAACCACATCAACGCCCTGAAGTACACGGCAATGACGATCGGCAACGACTACGAAGCGGTCACCTGCGGTGTGCCGGCGACCGACGTGGCTGTCACCAAGGGTGTCAGCAACGCATCGCCGGCGGCCGGCTCCAACATCACCTACACGATCACCGTCACCGACAACGGTCCGACGATCGCCACCGGGATCCGGGTCGACGACGTCCTGCCCGCCGGGCTTACCTACGTGTCGCACACCGCATCGCTCGGCGTGTACACGCCCGGCAACGGCCAGTGGAACGTCGGCGGGCTCCTGCCCAATGCGTCGGCGACACTCTCCATCGTCGCCACGGTCGGCGCAAGCGTGCCGCGCGGCACTCCGATCGTGAACACCGCGGCCATCCCGAACCGCCTCCCGGGCATCGCCTGGGTCGACCAGCCGGACAGCAATCCGAACAACAACAGCGCCAGCGTCCCGATCGTGGTGGGCATCACACCCGCCGACATCCGCGGCACCGTGTTCGATGATCTCGACGGTGACGGCGCGATCTCGGCTGGCGACGGCACGATCGCCGGCGTCGTCGTCCAACTCTTCCTCGATGCCAACGACGACGGCATTCCCGACGCCGTCACCCCGATCGCGACCACGCGGACGCTCGGCGACGGCACCTACGTGTTCGAGAACCTGCCGAACGGCACCTACCTCGTGATCGAAACCGACCCGACGAGCCACGCCAGCGTGTCCGACATCGACGGGCCCAACGACAACAAGATCAAGGTCGTGCTCGATGGCTACGGCGTCGACAGCAACGGCAACGACTTCCTCGAAGTCAGACTCGACTACGGCGACGCACCGCTCACGTACGGCACCGCTTCGGCGAAGATCTCGCCCCTGTTGTCGCTCGGCGCAGCCGTGACCCCCGACCAGGGTGGTCGCTACGACAACGCCGACGCCGACGATGGCGTCAACTTCCAGAACGCAACCGTCACGGCCACGGGGTACACGCTCCCCGTCGCGGTCACCAACACAACGGGTGAGCCGGTGTGGGTGTGCGGATGGATCGACACCGACAAGAGCGGCACGTTCACGAGCGCCGAACGCCAGTGCGTCGAGGTCGAGGTGGATGACGAGGTGGAGGACGGCGAATACACCGCCAACCTCACGTGGTCCGGCGTCGGCGGCCTGAACGGCTCGTCGTTCTCCCGGTTCCGTGTCGCCACGACTCTCGAACTGGCGCAGGCCGACACGGGAACCTCAGGCATCGGCGAGGTCGAGGACTACCCGATCAACCTCTCCACACTCCCGTGACCGTGGCCTACTTCTCGTCGACGAAGACGGGCAACACCATCGACGTCACGTGGTGGTCTGGCACCGAGTCGGCCAACGCCGGCTACAAGATCTACGGAGAGAACTCCAAGGGCAAGCAGATCGCACTGACCGACATCATCGTCGGCGCCGGCGACTCGTTCGTCCCGCTCGAGTACCACCAGTCGGTGTCGGGCAAGTACACGACGCTGTGGTTGGCCGACATCGACCTGGTGGGAACCGAAACCCTGCACGGGCCGTATCAGGTCGGCGAAGCAGTCGGCACGGTGCCTGCACCGGTCGCGCTCGACTGGGAGCCCGCTCGGGCACAGATCGTTGCGAGCAACCAGACGGCCGAGGCCGAACGCGTCACGGCGCAGAACCAGGCGACCGCTGATGCGGCGGCCAGGGTCGGCGGGCCGCGACGGGTCAAGGTGAGCCGCGTGGTCGGCATCGGCAACTCCGCCGCACTCAGCGTCGAGTCCGACGGCATCTACCGGGTCAGCTTCGACGATCTGATGGCCGCGGGCATGGACTGGACCGGTGTCAAGATGAAGACGCTGGCCGTCATCGACGCATCGGGCGACCCGGTTCCGGTGCGGATGAGCGGTGGCGCGAAGTTCGCGACCGGCAAGTTCGTGGAGTTCTGGGCCGACTCGATCGACACGCTCTACACGGGCACGAACGTCTACCGACTCGTGGTCGACCCGTCGCAGCGCCTCATCATGCCTGTCGACCGTACCGCGGTCCCGAAGGCCAAGATCACCGCAGCGACGTCTGCGATGCACACGACAGTGGTCGAGGAGCAGAAGATCTACTCGCCGAGCATGCCCGGTGACGATCCATGGTTCGCCCGGCGCGTGTACTCCTACAGGGCGCCTTCCACCACGGTCGTCACCGTCGACCACCTGGCCCCAGGCCGGGCGTCGGTCGCCGTCACAGTGGCTGGCGCTGTCGACTTCGCCGTCGCCGACGATCACCATGTCACGGTGTCGGTGAACGGTGTGGTCGCCAGCGAGGTGCGATTCGGCGGTATCACCCAGAAGGTGATCACCGGCACGGTGCCCAGCGGCGTGCTCGTCGAGGGCGCCAACAGCGTGACGGTCACGGTGACCGCTGTCGACGGCGCGCCGTACGGCCTGGTGAACCTCGACCGGATCTCGGTGACCTACCCGCGTCGGATCGTCGCGGTCGACGGAGCGGCGGAGTTCACCGCGTCGTCGGCGCGGGTCTCCGTGGCCGGGTTCACCAGCCCGCAGGTCGACGTGCTGCGATTCCAGGGCGGCGACGTCACCCGCGTCGCACGGACCCGGGCCGACCGGCAAGCCGACGGCACGTACACGATCTCGTTCGCCGGGACCCCGACTGCTGCTCGCTATGCCGTGACGCAGATCGACAGCCTCGGCCAGCCGGAGATCGCTGCCGGCCGCACCCCGGCCGGACTGTTGACTGGTGCTGCGGACCTGTTGATCATCTCGGCCAGCACCTTCAGCGATCATCTCGGAGATCTCGTGGCGGCCCGCGACGGCGCAGGGGCTTGCGGTGAAGGTCGTCGAGGTCGAAGACGTGTACGCCGCATACACCGGCGAGGTGTTCGACCCCGCCGCCATCTCGGCCTACATCGCCGATGCCGCCATCGTGTTCGACGATCCGGCCGTTCTACTGGTCGGCGCCGACAGCTACGACTATCGCAACTTCGGCGGCACCAACTCGATCGCGTTCATCCCGACCTTCTACGGCAGCGTCGGCATCGGCCAGGTGCTCTGGTCACCGATCGATCCGGTGTTCGCCGACATCGACCACGATCAGGTTCCCGACCTGGCGCTCGGGCGGTTCCCGGTGCGCAACCTCGACGAGTTGGCGAACGCCATCTCCAAGTCGATCAGCTACACGCCGGACACCTCAGCGGTGTTCGCCTCTGACACCGGTTACGGTGCGACCACCGCCGAGATCGCGGCGTCGTTGCCCAGCGGGTATGCGATCACCAAGGCGGCGCTCGACGACCTTCCGGTCGCCGAGGCTCGATCGGCACTGCTCGCCGGCATCAACGGCGGGGCCGGGCTGACGGTCTTCTTCGGCCACTCCTCGACCGATCAGTGGACGTCGAAGGGTCTGCTGAGCACGTCCGACGTGGCCGGGTTCAGCAACAACGACGACCCCACGCTCGTGGTGCAGTTCGGCTGTTGGAACACCTACTTCTCCGACCCGTACAATCAGAGCCTCGGCTCGGCGCTGCTCACGGCAGATGCCGGTGCTGCGGCAGTGGTGGGTGCCACCACCCTGACGAGCAGCATCCACGATGCGATGTTCGGACCCCTCGTTGTGGAGGCCATGACGTCGTCGGCTACGCTCGGCGACGCCTTGACATCCGCCAAGCACGCCCTCCAATCGGTCACGTCGGCCCCCGACGTCACCCTTGGCTGGACACTGCTCGGCGACCCGACCACACCGATCAGCTGAGAACCATGCCCCAACTCGAACGAAGGACCATGCTGAAAGCCGCCACCGCGGCCGGAATCGTGTGGGCCTCGCCGTTCGTCGAGTCGGTCACCGCCCACGCCGCAAGCTCGTGCGTCAGTGCCCAATTCGACGACACGTACGCTCCCGAGACCACCTCGGACCCGGCGAGCGATGGGGTCTGTACTGACGGGGGCACGTTGAGCCCGTGCGCACCATCCGGTGTCGGCAGCCTGTGTGGTGCGTGCTCCTTCGCAGTGGGAGCCATGACGCCCACCGGCGGGACGTGGTCGGGCAACACGTACACCGCTCCGGCCGGTTGCACAATCGTCGATGCCCGAGCGCGTGTGGACAACGTCGGCGTAGGTTCGGGATGCGCCAACGAGTGGCCGTGCGAGACCGGGACGATCAGCACCGACAAGAAGTCGGTCACCTTCCCGGCGCTGGGACCAGTTTCCGGTACCTACTGGAAGTTCCGCATGGTGCTGTGCTGCACCACCTGATCGGCTCGGCAGTGACGGGTCACGCTCGGAGCAGATGAAGGTGGCGGACGGGGGTGGGCCGAAAGGCCGCGCCGATGTCCGGATCGTTCGAGCGGGTGACGAGGGGATGCTCTACGACCCGGTGGCCGTGCGTGCCCACCGGGTGAATGCCACCGCCATCGTCGTGTGGGGATGCTGCGACGGGACGGCCTCGGTCGCCGACATCTCCGCCGAACTCGCCGATGCATTCGGTGAATCCCTCGGTGCCGTCACCGACTCGGTGCGCGAGGTCGTCGATCGTTTCGCGGCGGCCGGATTGCTTGAGGGCGTCGCCGGCGTTCCCCGTCGCCCGTCGGATCCACCAGGACCCATCGCGTCGGACGGGTCGCTACCGACCGCCGCCCCGTTGCGCCGGCTCGGGCCGTATGCGGCGCTCGATCTACGGGTGTCGATCGACTGCCACGACTCGCACGCCGTCGCCGACGAGATCGAGCGCGCACTCGGCTCGCTCGCCACCGTCGCACCGGACACTTCGGCCACTGACGAGGTGACGTTGACAGTATGGACCGATGGCAACGGCGGATGGAATCTCGACACCGACGGCAGCCGGCTCAACGCCCAGGACGAGTCGGCAGTGTCCGACTACGTGCTGTGGCAGATCACGCACCTGGCCATCGACCGTTCCCCGCGCTACCTCGTCGTCCACGCCTCGGCGGTGGCCCGTGACGGTGTTGCCGTCGTCTTCCCGGCCGAGGCCGATTCGGGCAAGTCGACGCTGGCGACGATCCTCGTCGAGGCCGGTTTCGACTACCTGACCGACGAGGCCACCGCGATCGATCTCGACACCGGCGAGGTCGTCGCCTACCCCAAGCCGATCACGCTCGACCCAGGCAGCCAACTGCTGCTCGCACACCTCGACCCCGGTGGGCTCGCGGGGAGCTCCGAGAGGTGGCGGATCGCGCCCTCCGACATCCGGCGTGGATTCGGTTGTCGAACGTGCGACCCTGACGCACCTCGTGTTCCCGACCCACGTGCCCGGCGGCGACAACACCCTGGTTCCCGTCGACACGATCGATGCTGTTGTCGGGTTGGTCTCCGGTGCGTTCAATCTGGCCGAGCACGGCGACCGCCTCGACGATCTCGTGCGGCTGGCCGAACGATGCACGAAACACTCCCTGCGACACGACGGTGTCAATGGCCCGCTTGCGGCCGTGTCGTCGCTGTTCTGATCATGGGCGGCGCTGTCGAGGGAGAGCGGACGGTGCTCGGTGGCGAGTCGATGCCCGCCTGGTCTGCAGCCTCCGGGTACCGTCGGGACCGCCGTGAACGACGAACTCGCCGCCCTCGACGTGTTGCGGGTCGCCGTCAGCCACGGGCTGCCTGGCGCCCAACTCGGCGATGCCGCCGACGGGACGGAGCTGACGGTCACCGACGAGGTGATCGTGTTCGCCGTTCGACATCGGGTGCAGGGCCTGCTCGGTAACGCGGTCGACGACCATGTGGTGATCGGTGACGAAACGCAGGTCACGGGCGTCCGCGACGCACTGTCGGCGGCCTTGGCCGGCTGTGCGACGTCGCGGGCCACGGCCGTGCGCACCCTTCGAGGTTCTGGGCTCCGCCGGTGTGGAAGCACGCGTGCTCAAAGGGGTCGCCCTGGCCCGTCTCGACTACGCCGACCCCGACGAGCGCGTGTTCGCCGACGCCGACCTGCTGATCCGCCGCGGCGACCACACGGTGGCACTTCGAGCGCTCGACGCGGCAGGTTTCCGGCGCTGTCCAGCCGGCGGTGCGGGGGTGGTGGGAGCGCCGGTTCGGCAAGGCGGTCGAGCTCCTGGCCCCGAGCGGTGGCGAACTCGACCTGCACCTGGCCATCACGGGCGGCTACTTCGGTGCCCGCATCGACCACGACGAGTTGTGGAGCACGGCGAGTGAACCGTTCGACCTCGACGGTGTGCAAGCGTGTGGCCTCGACCGCGAGGGGTGGTTGCTGCAGGCCTGCTGCCACACCGTGCTCGGAGGCGGCTCGGGGTTGCGTGCGGTGCGCGACGTCGCGCAGTTGGTGCTGATCAGCGGTGCCGACTGGCAGGTGGTGGTCGAGCGGGCCCAGCGTGACGGCATCGGTCTGGTGATCGCCGGCGCCGTACATGCGGCATGGACGGAACTCGGCCTCGATCACCAGCATCCGTTGCTGCAGTGGGCGGCAGCGTTCGTGCCCGACACGGTGCAAGAGCGGGCGTTCGCCGGCTACCGGGCGGCATTCCGACGAGGGGTGGGCCCCGGAGGGACTCACGATGCTGGCGGCGCTCACGCCGACCGACCGGGTCCGGTCCGCGCCGGGCCGGCGATCCGTCGCGTGCGCAAGCCCGCGCGTCCGCAACCGTTCGCTCCCGCAACACCTCCGCCACGAGCGGCGGCGTCGGTGCGTCCTGGTCGTTGACCGCGTCGTTGTTGGGAGTGGTTGCGACGGTTCATTCCGGTCTGGGTTCCGGAATCCGGGAGCTATTCCGGAATGAAGCGAGTGGGGGCGATCAGAGGAGGGTTGGGGCCGATCGCTGCACCGCGGCGCGTATCCGTCGGGCGGTGGCCGCGGGCGCGACGACGACCGCCCGGTAGGAGAACCGAACGACGATCCAGCCGGCTGCGATCAGGTCGGCGTCGTGGTCTCGATCCCGCTCGAAGCCCGTCCGGTCGAGCCCGTGATGTCTCCATCCATCGCATTCGAGGATCACCGGTGTGTCGCACACCTGGAAGTCGACTTCGCAACCCTCGATCGTGGGGTGGAACACGACGGGCGGTAGCCCGTACCGGGCGATCAGGCGTGTCATCACCAGTTCGAGGACTGAATCGGCCGGCTTGTCGTCGATCGACCAGTCGGCGATGGCCTCACGCAACGCAACCACTCCCCGACGACCCTGGCGATGGCGTTCGGCGACCATGGTGTCGATTGCTTCGAGCGACGCGAGATCCGTGGCGATGGCATGCCCGACGGCGCTGTGGAGCCCACCGGGATCGACCGCACCGAGGTCGATGATCGTTCGCAGAACGTTGGTGCAGCGGATGTTCGACCGTCGCTGAGGAACGAGTCGGGTTCGATCCGTCGGCCAGTGGATCACGACTCCGCCGAGGTCGAGGTCGCGTCGGGCATCCAGCAGCATCACGTCGACGGGGTCGGCGTCGGGCGGGGCACGCCCCACAGGTGAGCGGCTGAGCGGTGCGACGCAAGCGCAGGCGCTCCGATCGCGAACACGCCGCCGGCGATGCGTTGCTCGCGAGATCAGGCGTGCCGGGGATGCGTGCGACGAGAGGGTGGATCTGATCGATCGTGCCCGGCAATCGCCCGGTACCAGGCCGATCGTGACAGCCCCGAACGCTCGAAGGTGATGATCCCGTGATTGGCCCGCGCCCAGTCGTCGAACTCCGCGAGTCGCATGTCCCGACAGTGGGCGTGGCGCGACCGATCCCGGAACCGTCAGGGCCACAACGCGGTTCATTCCGGAATGGCTCCCGGATTCCGGGACTCATTCCGGAATGAACCGATCGCTGCTGGCGATCAGTCGTCGTCGGAGCGGTGGAGATACAGCTGGCCGTCGTCGCACGACTCGGCGAGCGGGCACCAGCGACACGTCACGCCGGCTCGCCGCACGGGCGGGCGACCCTCCGATTCGAGCTCGACGATTGCGTTGATCCCATCGAGCGTGCGCCGCACGGCCGTACGCAGCAGACGCTCGCTCACGTCCTCGGCTTGCGCTTCCGCGGCGTCGAGGTAGAACGTCGCCAGCTTGCGCGGCGGTACGCCTCGGGCCAGCGTCTCGATCAATGCGTAGAACCCGAGGTCCTGGCGATGCCGGACGTTCGGGCGGCCCGTCTTGAGGTCGATGATCACCTTGCGGCTCTCGCTGCCCGACGGCCGTCCGATCATCAGGTCGACCCGTGCCTGGAGGAGGATCGGCCCCTCGTTCGGCCAGCGCGCGCCGCCGCCTCGGTCACCGGATTCGCTCGACGATCGAGCGGCGGGAAGCTCTCCATGAACTTCGTCAGCCGCTCGACCGACTGGCCGCGCAGATCGGCCTCGTCGGCGGGGGAGAGGGCGGCGATCCAGGCGCCGATGCCACGTTCCTCGTCGGCCAGGCGGGCCATCGCCTCGTCGACGAGATCCGACGGGTTGGCCTCGCCCCGCCACGACAGCAACAGCTGGATCCCTCGGTGCGCCACCTGACCCTTGGCGATGGCCGGGCGCCACTCGAAGTCGTCGGGGAGGACGTGGAACTCCTCGCAGTCGAGCGCCGTGGCGATCTTGTGCTTGGAGATGAACATCTCCTGATTCGGCTGGAGCCGCTCGGCGAAATCGTCGAGCGAGACGCGCATCTCGGTGCGGATGTCGGCGACGAGGTCGGGATCGAACACCACCGGATCACCCGAGCGCCGCAGCGCCTCGAGCGTCTTGATCTGGACCGGCGTGAGGATCGGTACGTCCGCGGCGTCGGTCACCTGGCCGACTGTATCTTCGGGCCTCCCGCCGATCTCGTGAACAACTTCACGCGTGAGTGGCGGAATTGTTCACGAGAAGCGTCGGTGTCGAGCGCTCAGCCCCCGGCGGCAGGAGCTGCGACCGCGGCCGCTGTGGTCTTGAAGCCCCGCGCGAGGCATCTCACCCCAGCCGGAGGCACCGGGGAACAGCGAGCGAATCCGCCACACCAACGTCAGCTGGCGATAGCCCCACTTCAACGCGATCGCCCAACCGAACATCCGCACGAGATCGGAACGCGCGCGAGAACGTTCCGAGGACTCTCGACATCATCGCGACACTCAACATCGTCATCGCCATGCCGATCATCTGCGTCGTCAGGAACACGGCGAGCACCGCGGCGGTCGGATCGATCCATCCGAAGTACAGCAGCCCGACGATCATGAACCAGCCGATCGCTTCGAGGATCGGTCCGATCCATTCGAACAGGTACAGCGACCCGACGCCGACGGTGCCGACCGGTCCGTAGCGCTTGCGGCCGAACATCGAGCCGTGGTCGTCCATGATCATCTTCAGGCCCGGTGCCACCGGAATGCGCTGGCGACGCAGCACCTCGTGCTCGGCGGGAACTCGGTCCAGCACAGCGACTCGGGCACCTGCACCACCCGATACTCCTCGCCCCGATCAGCGAGGTAGCGCTGCACCCGCAGGCACATGTCCATGTCCTCGCCGAGATGACCGGCGTGGTAGCGCCGCCGGCCCCGATGACCGCCTCGCGGCGGAACAACCCGAAGCCGCCGGACACGATCGGCATCGCCCGGATGCGCGCCAACCCAGGCCCGCGCCACGAGGAACGCCGTCAGGTACTCGATCAACTGACACCCGACCCAGTAGTTGCGCGGGGTGCGTCGGTCGACGATGTCGGGCCCGTCGATCACGATGTCGTTGGCCGGCATCAAGGTTCCACCGACCGCAGCGATCGTGTCAGGCGATGCCACCACCTCGACCATGCAGCGCGCGATCGTGTCGCTGCTCCATGAATTCGTCGGCGTCCATCACCACCACCCACGGGTAGCTGGCGATGTTGATCCCGACGTTCGAGTTGTCGGCCTTCGCGCCCGACGGCGCCTTGTCGACGACGACGATCCGAGGTTCGGTCCGCGACCGGTAGATCGTGTGGACCCGTTCCGTCGGGATCGGACCCTGGCGTGGATCGGTGTCGTAGGGCTCCATCGCGAAGTGGTCGATCATCACGTGCAGCGTCGAGTCCTTCGAGCCGTCGTTGACCACGATCACCTCGATGTGCGGATACTCCTGCGCCAGCGCGCTCACCGTGGTGTGGGTGATCACGTTCTCCTCGTTGTACGCCGGCATGATCACCGACACGCCCGGCATCGTGTGGTCGGTGGCGATCTTGGCGAGCGCCACAGGGCGACGGCCGGCACGATTGTCACGCAGGAGTCGACCCGACAGCAGCGCGTACACGAACAGCACCGAATACTGCAGGACGGTGAACGAGAAGGCCAGTATTCCGAAGCAGACCACCAGCGGGCGGATCATTGCGTGTCCTCGATGGTCACGATCCGGGCCACCGCCTCAGGAGGCGACGATGTGCAGATCGTCTGGACGCACGCCGGCCAGGGCCGGGTTGTCGGTGGTCCACAGAACCTCGGCGGCCATCCGGCGGCATTGGACCCGTCACCCGACACCGCCATCCGTCGCAGGATGTCGCGCCCGACCGGTGAGTCGGCGAGGTTGGCGGCCGTGGCGAACCGGACCATGCGGTCATCCGAGCCGAGCGCGCCAGCCAGTGCGATCTGCGCCGCGGGGTGGTCGATGCTCGCGGACAACGCCGTCACGGCGGCGAGGCGCTTCGAGGTCGTCGAGTGTTCGAGCGCCTCGACGAGCGCCATCAGTGCGTCCGTCACCGTGGCACGGCTGAACGTGGCGCTCTCGGTGAGCGCCCGTTGTGCCAGCATCGGGGCGCTTCGCCACTGCGAGCGCGAGATCGGCACCGGGCGGCTCTCGCGGCGTGCCGCAGCGTCCACCGCCCGGCCCAGCGAGTCGAGCACCCAGCTGTCACCGCTGTTGGCCATCCCGATCAGAATGCCGATGCCGATGCTCGGTTCGAGTTCGACGACGGCATCACACGCTGCTCGCACGAGCACGGGATCGTCACTGCGGGTGAGGACTGCGGCGTCGCCGAGCAGCACGTGGACGCGCAGCACCTCGGTGATCTCGAGCGCTTCGACTCTGGTGTTCACGTCATCGTCGTCGAGCCGGGCACGCAGCAGCGTCGACAATCGGCTGCGTCCGATCGCGGCGAACAGAGCCGGATCGACGTCGTTGTGTTCCTGGCGCACCGCCACGGCCAGCGCCGACGCGACGAGCATCGGCTGATCGGTGCTGTCCAGCAGCTCGACGAGCGCCGGTGCATGGCGCTCGATGTTCCGACCTGCTGCGAGTTCGGAGGCCAGATGGTGGGAGCGCTTCCACGTGACGCCGTCACGTTGGCCGTTTCGTTCGCCGCGCCGTCGGGACCGGAACGCGCTCGCGACGATCAGCATCACGATGAGTCCGGCGGTCGCCGCCAGGCCCCAGGTGATCGTCAGCGCGTTCATCGCAGTGCTATCGCCACGCAGCGGGCTCTGCTCGAGAGCAGTTGGTGACATTGGTACCGCCAGTAGTTGTCACCGAGTTTCGGAGATCGCCGCTCCGGTGCTTCCGGGTCGGTAGCCTCTGGGCGTCATGAAGCACCAGTGGTTGGCCTACGTCATCGTCGGATTGTTGTCGATCGGCGCGGGCGTCGCCATCGCCGGGCTGCCCAACAACGTGCCCGTCGACGCCACGATCATCCCGCCGACCACCACCGAGGCGCCCGAGCCGACCACCACCACCACGACCGCCGCCACGACGACCACGACCACGACCACCGAGCCCGACACGACCGAGCCAGACACGACCGATCCGGAGACGACCGAGCCCGACTCGACCGACTCGGTGCCCGGCGAAGTGCCCGAGCGCAGTGACCTGAACGTCGCCGCGGCGAACGGTGCCAACGTCGCCGGCGCGGCGCTTCGTGTTGCGTCGCAACTCGAAGACGTCGGGTACAGCAACGTCGAGCCCCTGAACGGCACCGACTTCGCCGAGTTCACCATCGTGTACTACGCCGACGGCTTCGAGGAGGCTGCCCTTCGCCTCGCTGACGATCTCGACCTGCTGGCCGAGTTCGTCGGCCCCCTCGCCGACTCGCCGTCGGTGCCCGACCTCCCGGCCGACGTCGAGTTGCTGGTGTACATCGGCCGCGACCGAGCCTGACCCCACGTCGCCGCGGGCGTCTCGTCCCCGCTGATGCGTAGTTGGTTGCTTGCTGCCCTCGTCGCGCTGGCCGCTGCTCGGCGTCGTGGCGGCCGTGGTGTACCTCGAGGATTCGAATCGCACCACCGCGTCGACACCGACGACGATCCCTCCCACATCGACCGTGACGCCGACGATGTCGACCGCCCAGCCCGCGACGACGTCGACCGTCGTCGCCGCCACCACCACGTCGGCGGTCACCGTGCTCGAGACGACGCTGGCGCCCACGACGCTGCCGCCAACCGATCGGGCCCTGGTGCCGGTCGTGGTGTCGAGCGGGCCGAGCGGAGGCCAACGAATCGGGCCCGGCGCGTACCTGCTGTCGTCGGTGGGATGGACCGACATCCGTGCGCTCAACGGGTCGCTGCCGCTGTTCGACACGACCGTGTTCTACGTCGACGGTCTCCAGGCGGCCGCCGAACTGCTCGCCGCCGATGCGGGGCTCCCCGTGGCCTCGATCGCCCCGATGGTCGATGCCCCACCCGTCGCCGGCCTCGACAACGCGCAGCTGCTGTTCTACCTCGGCGGCGCCTGACCCAGCCTGGTTCCCCGAGGCCCGGGCTCCGGGAGCATGCCGAGCCTCCAGGGAACTGTGGGGTACCCCTTCGTCATGATGGTTGGCGTATGGAGTCCGCAACCACCGTCGATTTCGCCGCAGCCGCCCGCGCCCTCACCCGCGAGGCACGAAGCCGCGGGCTCGTGGGGCCGAGCTACCGGTGTCCGCCCCGGCTCGTCGGCGTCGATCGGTCGATCCGGCGTCGACCCGATGGTGCGGTGGTGTCGATCCGGCTGCAGGGCCGCCCTCGTGGAGCGGTGATCGCTGACATGATCGAGGGTGTCGTCATCGCCAACGGGCTGCGACCTCCGGCCGCCGATCGCATCCGAACCGAACTCTGGGTCGTCCTCGACGCGGCCCGCCTGCGCGAAGACGCAGCCTGACGACCGTCGTGGGATGGGATCAGGCGGGCTGAGGCTCGGTGCCCATCACGCTGGTGCGGAACATCTCGCGGCGCTGGCCCGGGTAGTCGTTGATCGCGAAGTGCTGTGTGGCGTTGTTGTCCCAGATCGTCAACATCTCGGGCTCCCAGCGCAGGCGACATGTGAAGTTCGGATGCGTCGCGTGCAGCGGTCAGCCGGGCGAGCAGCGCCCGGGCCTCGTCGGGTTCCATCCCTTCGACGCCGGTGGTGTACACCGAGTTGACGAACAACGCCACCCGCCCCGTGCGGGGATGGCGGATCACCAGCGGATGGGTCTCCACCGCGTACGCATCCTCCGACGGCGCCACGGTCATCGAACTCTTGCCCGCCACCGCTTCGAGGTAGCCGCCGGTGCCGTAGGCCATCCCGGCCGAGTGGGTGGCGCGCAGATCGGCGATCTGGTGCTTCACGCTGTCGGGCAGCGTCTCGTAGGCGAGGTACTGGTTCGCCCACATCGTGTCGCCGCCGGCGACGGGTACATCGTGGGCGTGCAGCACCGTGTAGGCGGGCGGCGTGGTCAGGTACGTCAGGTCGGTGTGCCAGGCGTTGGCGAAGTTCAGTTCGTCGCTCGGCTCCTTGATCACGCGGAGCACGTGGGGCCGGCCCTCGACCGGGGTGATGAACGGGGTGATGTCGCGGCCGCCGAGTTCGTCGGTGAACGTCTCCAGACGATCGAGGTCGAGTGCCTGGTGGGGGAGCGTGATCACGAGATGCTCGTCGAGCAGCTGCAGGATCGCCTCGATCTGCTCGGGCGACTGCGGTCGACTCACATCGAGCCCCCGCACGATTGCGCCGCACGACCCGGCCAACCGTTGCACGTCCACGCTCGTCGTCATGTGCCGATGGTACCGATCGTCTGCCTCGGCATCGGGCCCGAACCTCGGTGAGTACGATCCGATGCATGTCCCGCCGGAATCCGCCAGCGATCCCGGCCGACACCTCCGAGGAGGTCTGGCGCCTGCAGATGGCGGCCATCGCCCGACGGTCGGGCTCCGAGCGGATGGAGGAGTGGGTCGAGCTCAACCGGGCCGTTGCACACATGGAGGCCGACGGCATCCGCGCCCGCCACCCCGACTACGACGACCACCAGGTGTTGCTGGCCGCCGCCCGACTCCGTTACGGCGACGAACTGGTACGAGCAGCCTGGCCCGACGAGCCGCTCTACGAGCCGTGATCGACCTGGCGGCGGGTTTCATTGCGGTGACCGCAGCGCTCGACCAGGTCGGCGTTCGGTACGTGGTCGTGGGGTCGATGGCGGCAGCTCGGTGGGGAGTCGCTCGCACCACTCGGGACATCGATCTCGTCCTGGTCGTGGACGCCGACGTCACCGACCTGGTCCTCGCAGCACTGGATCGAGTCGATGTCTACGTCCCCACGGCCGAGGCGCGCTCGGCGCTGTCGGACGGTGGCTCGTTCAACGTGCTGCACGCTGCGAGCGGAAGCAAGGTCGACCTCTTCGTCGTGGCGCCCGACGACGAGTTCGAGCGCACCCGCCTCGATCGGCGGGTACGCGTGGACGTCCTGGGCCGTGCGTCGTGGGTGGCCACCGCCGAGGACGTGCTGCTGTCCAAGCTCCGGTGGCGACTCGAGTAGCGGTCGGAGGTCCAATGGCGTGACTGCGTCGAGATCGCAGCGGTCAACGACCTCGACCGTGAGTACCTGTGGCACTGGGCGCCTCGACTCGGCGTGGACGCCGACCTCGCCGAAGTCCTCGGCAACATCGAGACCGCCCGCTGACCCCGGCGGGCGTCAGGCGGACGCCGGCACCGGCTGCTTGACCGGCCAACCTTCGGCGGTCGGGCCGTGGTCGCGCAGATACAACAGGCGGCGGTGGGCGTCGGCGAGGTCGGGCACGTCTCCCGCCGGAAGCCACCAGCACACCGACGTCGCCACGTCGCTGTGCTCGAACCACTCGCGCCGCCGGCGCAGATAGCTGGCGTGGCCGCTGCGATACATGAAGTGCTGAGCGACGCGAGGTCCTCCCACACCGACATGTTCACGATCGTCAACGGGTCGTCCTCGCCCGGCAGGCGCACGTAGCTCGACGACTGGCCGGCGTCGTCGACGAGGCGCCACACGAACCCCGGTGTCGCCTCGGCCAAGGCGTTGATTGGCCCGAGCGCCGCGTTGAACTCCGCCGACTCCTGCGAATCGAGCGCATGATGGAGTCGACCGATATTGAGCTGCGCGACATGGAAATCGGACATGCACGCAAACCTAGGTTCGTCGAGCGGCGACACCGGGGATCGGACCCCTGGTGTGCTCAAACGGCTTCGCCGGTGCGGATGGTGCTGGTTGCGGCAGGTGTACTCACCACGGGTCTGGCCCCTGGCGGAACATGGTGGCGAGGCCCGTGAGTTCGGCAGATGGTTCGACGTCGAGGTCGGTGGCGATCGCGAGGCCGCGGTTGACGACGTCCTGCGCCGAGTTCGGTCGCCCGAGAACGAGCAGCAACCTCGCGAGCGCGACATACCGTTCCTCGGCGTAGGGCTCGAGCATCACGGCCTGTTCGAGCAGGCGCGACGCCTCGGCGTGGTCGGCGCGCTCGACAGCGTCGGCGGCCACCAGGTCGAGCAAGTCGACGACCTGACGGTGGACCCGCTCGCGCACCAGTGCCACGTCATCATCGTCGAGATCGGCGAGCAATGGCCCGCTCGCTCGGGCGATCGCGGACGCGAGCAAGGCCGGCGCGCTCGGCCGCGGGCGCCTTGCCGACGGCAGCGACGGTGCGTTGGAACTCGGCGAGGTCGACCGTGACATTCGGCGAGAGACACAGCCGGTCACCGACGCGTTCGACGATGGCCCCGCACTCGGCGCGCAGACGATCGAGCAGGTTGCGCAACCGCCGTCGCGCCGTCGGCGTGTCGACGTCGGGCCACAATCGATCGGTCACCTCGTCGACCCTGTACGCGCCGGAGACAGCGAGATGCTGTGTGATCCACACGGCGCTGCCCGGCGGAACCCGCACGACCACACCGTTGCGGCGCACCTCGAAACGCCCGAGCACCACGATCTCCCAGCGATCTTCCGCTTCTGATGGGGCGCCGAGGAAATGGGCATGCAACTCGGGTTCCCCGATCGCCAACAACTCGGGATGGCCGAGCGCCTCGACCGAGCCGACGGCGAGCGCGCACAGCGCCGCGGCGTCGTCCTCGTCTCCCGCGCGATGCGCCGCCCACGCCGCGTAGATCAAGTAGCGCCACCTGTTGCGTTCCCACGTCGTCGGGTCGGCGATCAGCGCAGCAAGCAGTTCCCGCGCGTGCTCGGGGTCGCCGAAGCGAGCTTCGAGCATCGCCTTGGGCACATCGGTGATCGTGTGATGGGTGCTGTCCAGTCGCTCCGCGTGATCGAAGTGGTCGATCGCTCCCACTTCGTCGCCGAGGTGTACGAGCATCTCTGCAGCCTCACCGTGGAACGCGGCGCCGGCCGGACGTCGATACCAATCGGTTCGGTGAAGCTCGACCTGGCGCAGGTAGCTGAGCGTGCCCGCATGATCACGTTGGCGGCTACGCAGCCGCGCCAGGCCCCACGCCGCGTACGCGAGCCCGGCGTGATCGTTGAGTTCGCGTGCGATCGTTTCCGCCTCACGCAGCGCCGTCGAGGCCTCCTCGTATCGGCCGACCTCGATCAGTACATCGGCATGGAAGGTGAGCGTCGAGGCCCGTTGACTCGACGCCGCGCCGAGCAGGTGGACGGACCGTCCGATCGCATCGAGCGAGCGGTCGAACGCGCCGGCGAGGTTGTGCGTCCATCCGAGTTCGAGCCACGCCGACGCTTCCCACTGGTCTTCGCCGCACATCCGGTACGAACTGATCGCGTCGAGCAGCAGACGTTCCGCTCGCAAGAAGGCTTCGGT
Source organism: Ilumatobacteraceae bacterium (assembly GCA_963774765.1). GTDB lineage: Bacteria > Actinomycetota > Acidimicrobiia > Acidimicrobiales > Ilumatobacteraceae > Sva-07. The sequence goes on along the minus strand of CAVZGP010000003.1, from coordinate 9,255 downwards.
GGTCCCTTCCCACATGTCGATCTTGGCCAGCGTCTGTTGCGCACGTGGACGCGCGATCGGGTCCGGTGCATCCGTCGGCGCCCAGGGCGCGTTCGGCCCGCACTCTGCCGCCTTCGATGTCGATGTCGCGGATGAGGTCGCGGGCGATCTCGACGTCGAGCAGGGGACGGACAGGGTCGTCGTCGGTGGCGAGTTCGTCGGCACGCGCCAGCGACCCGGCGCGAGCGTCGACCGCGCGCTGTTCGGACTCGGCGAACTGCGCCGCGCGACCAACACCTCGGGGTGACGTCGTACGACGTCCGCAGGCAGCGCGGCGAGGATGACGCGGAGATCGCTCAAGCCGATGGTGTGGAGCCGGCTCCAGTGCGTCGAGGCGAGCAGTGCGGCAACCGACTCATGCTGGCCGGACGCGTGGAGTTGTGACACGACCGGTTCTGTGGGTGTGCCGGTGACGACGATGCCATGGTCGGGCCGGCGCACGAGGATTGTCACCTCGGAGTCATCGGCGAGCCACGACCGTGCCCGTTGCGCCAACACGTTCCCGTCGGTGTCGACGCGCAGACGGTGGTCCCTTCGATCACGGTGACGGTTCGAGCCTCGCAGACGCCGCCCGCGTCGTCGCGAGGGGCTTGCCGCCCGCCAACCCTCTTCGCGCCCACGCGACGATGATACGCCGCGCGGCTCTGTCGGCGAACGGACGCTCGACGGACGCCACCGGACGATGCTCGCGCCATTGGTAGCGGCGTGAGCGAGGACTCGATGTGAACAACAAGCTCGGTGGATGGGTCATCGTCGTCGGCGCACTCCTCGGCGCGCTCGTCGTGGGTGCGACGCCGGCGGCGGCGGCCCCCCTGGCAACGGCTTCACTGGCGGATGCGTCGGTGGCCGAGGTCGCGACGCCGAGCAGTGCGGGTTATGTGCCCTTGACGCCGTTTCGTGTGTTGGATACGCGTGATGGGACGGGTGCGCTGCGGGCGCCTGTGGGTGCTGGTGGGTCGATCGATGTGGGTGTGGTGGGTGTTGGTGGGGTGCCGGCGTCGGGTGTGTGGTGCGGTGGTGTTGAACGTGACGGTGACGGTCGGCGTCGGCGGGGTCGGTTCGTGACGGTGTGGCCGTGCGGGTGAGGTGCGTCCGTTGGCGTCGAATCTGAATTTCGTGGCGGGTGCGGTCGGTGCCGAATCTGGTGGTCGCGAAGGTGGGTGCGGGCGGCAAGGTGTCGTTGTACAACCATGGTGGGTCGACGGATCTGGTCGTCGATGTGCAGGGCTGGTTCCCGACGGGTTCGCAGTTCGCGGCGTTGACGCCGGTTCGGGTGTTGGATACGCGTGACGGGGATCGACGGTGCGCTGGTCGTTCGCCGGTGGGTGCTGGTGGGTCGGTCGGATGTGGTCGGTGGTGGGTGTTGGTGGGGTGCCGGTGTCGGGTGTTGGTGCGGTGGTGTTGAACGTGACGGTGACGGCGGCGTCGGCGGGCGGCGTTCGTGACGGTGTGGCCGTGCGGGTGAGGTGCGTGCCGTATGGCGTCGAATCTGAACTTCGTGGCGGGTGCAGACGGTGCCGAATCTGGTGATCGCGAAGGTGGGTGCGGGCGGCAAGGTGTCGTTGTACAACTGGTGGGTCGGCGCGATCTGATCGCCGATGTGCAGGGCTGGCTTCCGGCGGGTGTCGCAGTTCGCGGCGTTGGCGCCGGTTCGGGTGTTGGATACGCGTGATGGGAGTCGACGGTGCGCTGGTCGGTCGCCGGTGGGTGCTGGTGGGTCGGTCGATGTTGGTCGGTGGTGGGTCGTGGGTGGGGTGCCGGCGTCGGGTGTTGGTGCGGTGGTGTTGAACGTGACGGTGACGTCGGCGTCGGCGGGGTCGTTCGTGACGGTGTGGCCGGCGGGTGAGGTGCGTCCGTTGGCGTCGAATCTGAACTTCGGTGGCGGGTTCGGTGGTGCCGAATCTGGTGGTCGCGAAGGTGGGTGCGGACGGCAAGGTGTCGTTGTACAACCATGGTGGGTCGGTTGATCTGGTCGCCGATGTGCAGGGCTGGTTCCCGACCGACACGACGCCGCCAACTCCGCCAGGCCCTCCGGTCGCCACCTCCTGGAAGATCGCGCCCAGCAGCGTGCTGCTCGATCCCGGCGAGAGCCAGGTCGTCAGCCTGCTCGGCCGCCACACCGACGGTACGACCTTCGACGCGGCGCCGGCCGCCACGGTCGACATCGAGACGTCCGGCTCGGGAGTCACCGTTGCCTACCTCGGCGACAACCGCATCCGTCTCACCGGCGGACCGGTCGCCGGATCGGTGAACTACTCGGCCACGCCCGTTGGCGCGAGCTTCGCCGGCCCTCGGCAGCGGCTCGGTGGTGACGTTGCAGCCGGATGTCATCGCGCTCGTCGATGACACAGTGGTGTTCCCCGCCCTCTACGTCGGGCCCGACGACGACCCGGTCGCCGCTCTCGGCGACGCCAAGGGCTCTGATGGTGTCGCCGGGTTCTCGTGGGCCGAACTCCAGGCACGCACCTACGTCGCCACCGATCAGTCGCCCGACGACCCCGACAGTGTGCTCGCCCCGAACGCTCGATTCCCGCTGATCGTGCGTGGCGCTCCACCGGCGACCGGGCAGTTGCTCGTCACCGGCGGTGGATCGGGCGTGACGGGACGGGTGGTCGAACCCGACGGCACCCCGACGCTCCAACGCGCTGGATACAGCCTCGTCACCGTCGCGACGGTCGCGCTCGGCGACCTCTACGCCGACCTCGTCTACTCGTTCAGCTCCGATGACCTCGCCGAACTCGGTGTTCCGGCGACTGGCGCGCTGGCGTCGGGTGGTTCGGGTCCACACTCGCTGCGAGCACCGGCCTCGCTCGAACTCGCCGGCGCGGCGATGCTCGAGGCCGACCCGCCCGCGGATCCTCCAGCCGACCCGCCGGCGGACCCGCCAGATGGCCCCTGCTCGGTCGGCCCAGGGCACCGCAAGCTTGACGCTCGACCCGCTCACGCCGGGATTCAAGCCGTCGTTCGACCTGCTGGCCGACGTGGCGAACGAGTACTACAAGTTCGTCATCACGATGACCGCAACTGTCGATTTCGGGTTCGGCGTCGAGATGCGCAGCAACGTGTCGGCGAGCTGCAAGGCCGATCTCTACGGCCCGGTCGGTGAGGAGTTGCCCGCTCCACTCGGCCCCCTCAGCGGGATCGTGTCATCGATCGTGCAGACCAAGGTCACCGCCTCGGCAACGCTCGGCCTCACGGCGGGGCCCCGGGCGACGTTCGCGTTGCGCTGCACGGTCGGGCTGTCGTTCAACCTCGGCCTGGAAGTGCTCGCCGGCAACTTCAACAACCTCAGCAAGTGGAACGACCCGATCTCCGACTGCAGCAGATCGAAGGCCGAACTGGCCGGAGGCATCAGCGACGACTCGATCGCCGTGGCGCTCAGTGCGACCGCTGGGCCGGCGTTCAACATCGAACTGGCCGGGCGCATCGGCGGGTCGGTGGCGCGAGCCCTGGGTCGGATCTTCAACGACCCCGAACTCGGTGTGAGCAAGTTCCTCACCGTCAGTTTCGGGCCGCAGGTGGTGGCGGCGTTCGAGACACAGGCGAACATGCTCGACAACAAGGCCGCCGGTTCGAGGATCGGCGCCGAGATCAAGGGCTCGGCCAAACTGAACGCCGCCGGCATCAAGTGGATGCTCAAGGCGTTCGGCGACTCGTCTGGTGAGGTCGGCGTGTCGTTGTGGTCGAACACGAGCCCGCCACTCGATGCCTTCCCGCGCCGGCGAGTTCCACCGCCATCACCTACTCGGTGAACGGCGGCGCGTTCCGGGCGACGACGGCGGGCGAACCGATCTTCGTGCAACCCGGCGACGAACTCGTCGTGCGGTCACAGCTCTCCAACGCAGACGGCAACCCGAAGATCGACAACGTGCAGAAGTTCGCTACGGCCGTGTGGCACAAGACCGACGAGTTCACCATCGATGCCAACCCGTCGGCCAGCGTGTTCCAGGTGAGCCGGTCGATCACCGAGGGGGCGTGCGACGCAACGAAGAGTGGCGACAGCTACACGGCGGAGGAGTGGCGCATCGCCGGCACGAGCATGATCAGCGTGCCGCTGATCGGCGAACTCGATCCCGGCGCCCGTGTGGGGAGGTGCGTTCACCACGAAGTGCACGAAGGGCACGATGACGTTCACTCCCGCCAGCATCGTCGTCGACGACCCGACGAACGTCACGTTGTCCAGTACCGGCCACGGCGACGCCACGTGGGAAGTGCTCACCAGCCTGGGAAGCTCCGCGTGCTTCAACGTACAACCGGCCGTCACCGGTCAGTGGAACCTGACAGTCCCGACAGCAGCGAACAGACCACGCTGACCCTCGGATCGGGGCCAACCCCGACGGAGTGCGTCGAACCACGCACATTCGACCTCGTCGCCCGCAGCGTCGACGACCGGCGGCTGGAGCACTCATCTCGCGGTCACCGACCGGGATCTCTGCTACGTCCGCTTCCAGCCGCCGACCCTCACCGGCAGCGGCGACCTGCTCTCCGCGATCCCCGACCGCCGGGTTGGAATCGGACGTCTACCGCGTGCAGGCCGAGTCGGTCCCCGACTGGATCCACATCGAACGGCTCCATGGAGCATGAGTTGCTGTCGCTCGACGGAGGAGGTCATCCCGTTCCGTCTCCACGCCGACGATCGGACACCTGATTGCACGATCCAACTCCCGCGCACAGCTGTGATCATCGTGAAGACGTTGACCCTGCTGGCGAGGCCCGCCTCACGGTGACCCAACCGAAGATCCCGCGCTGCGACGACTGTGAGCCGCGCACCGGCGGGGCGACGGGCGACCCGCACCTCACGACGTTCGACGGCGTGTACTTCGACGCTCAGGTCCGCGGCGAGTACATCTTCGCCCGCACCACGGCCGCTGCGGCGGCGGCGGGCAACGACGTCGAGATCCGTGGCCGGACCGAGCCGAGCCTGGCCACCGCGCGCGTGTACCCGGTCACCAGCGTCACCGCGGCCTCGGTCCGTGTCGGCGACCATCGGGTCGAGGTGTATGCACGTGCGGCCGACGGGTTGGGTTTCACGAGCCCGCGGTGTACATCGACGGCCTGCTGACGCCGACCTACGAATCGGTGCCGATCACGGTCGCACCTGGCCTCACGCTCGTACGCGACGGCGCAACCGTGAGCGTCGGGGTACCGGATGCGCAGGTGACGATTCGCACCTACAGCTCGATCCTCGACCTCTCGGTGTCGGTGCTGCCTGGCGCTCCCTACCAGGGCCTGCTCGGGACTCCCAACAGCAACCGCCGCCGACGACCTCGTCACCTCGGACGGTTCGCAGACACTCGATGCGGGCCTCGTGGCCAGCACCGACGCAGCGTTGTGGACGCTCACCGACTCGTGGCGGATCACCGATCCCGGCCGAGTCGTCGTTCACCGTCGGCTACGACGGTTTCGCCGACGGCAACCGCCCGCGCAACGCCGCGGGTCTGGCCGAGCCGAACGAGTCGTCGCCGCGCAACTGCTCGCCGGGTTGTCGAGCGTCTGCGACGTGACCGGCGCCGCCGACGCCAGCCTTCTCGACGGGCTGGCACTCGAACTCGCGATCGGTCGCACGATCCAGGACCTCGTGAACTACAGCTGCACCTATTCGGTGCGGGGGACTGCCACGAGCGGCGCCGACGGCATCCCCGGGCTGAACGTGTCCGTCGACGTGCCCGGACTGCAGGGGTGCACCACCACCACCGACGGAGGTGGGCGCTACCAGTGCATCCTGCGCGCCCGACGTCGACGCGGCGTCGGCCGACCCGGCGGCGTTGCCGTTCGCCGTGTCGGTCGTCGCCCGATTCCCCGATGGCGATGGCACGGTCGTTGGCTCGGCGCGACCACCATCGATCGTCTGGCGCTCGTCGGCGGCTCCGCCGGCGGCGCGTTCGCCGATCTGAGCATCGACCCGGCGCTACTGCCCAATGCCCGAATCCACGGCACGATGACCCAGGCAGGCCAGCCGGTCGGGGTGCCGGTGACGCTGTCGGTCGTTGCCCGCAACGCGGCCGGCCGGCTGCTCGCCGACACATTGACGACCGTCACCCCTGGTGTCGACGGTGGCTACGACGTCACCAAGGTGCTGCCGTACGGGTCCACGAGCGTGGACGTCGTCGCCCGCCACGGCAGGTTCGTGCAGGACCACGCCCGAACGAGCGTCGGGGGGCTGCGCAACGGGCTCAACGATGTGCCCCTCGACGTCGTCTACGACCCGCCGGTGATCACCGTGGCCGGCACGATGACCGGGGCCGCTGGCGCGCCGTTGGGCCCGCAGTTCATCGCCGTGGTCGCCTACGACACCGATCGCCTGATCAGCCAGGAGGTCGTGACGGTGACGCCGGGTCCCGATGGCGCGTACAGCTCCGTGCCCGTCACGGTTCCCACCACGACGACCCGCGTGGTTGCCGAGGCCCGCGTCGGTGTCGCGATCGGCCGACTGGGTCCGCTCGACGTGGCCGACGGTCACGCCCGGTGCCAACACCATCGGCCTCGACGTCGACTACCGGCCACCGATCCTGGCGGTCACCGGGACGATGTTCGCCGACGGCAACCCGATCATCACGCCCGTGACGCTCCAGATCCGATCGTTCGACGCGAGCGGTACCCCGCTCTCCGACGTGTTGCGCACCGTCACGCCCGACGCGGACGGCGCGTACTCGATCAACGAGACCGTCGCTACCGGTGCGGTGCGCGCGGGCGACCTGGCTCGAGTCGGCGTGGTGGTCGCGGACCATCCGTTTGCCGAGGTCGCCGGACTGACCGCCGGGCTGAACCCGATGGTGCTCGACGTCGGCTATGCGCCGCCGTCGGTCACCGTGTCGGGAACCCTGCTCGACGGGGCGTCACAACCGCTCGGGCCGACGCTGATCGAGGTGCGCTCGCTGACCGGAGCGATCCTGGCCGACACCGCCCATGTCCAGGTCACACCCGACGCGAGCGGCGCCTACACGACGGGGCGGATCCTGCTCCCGCTCGGCGCCGACCGGGTCGTGGCCTACGCCCGTATCGGGATCAACGGCAGCGACTACGTGTCGGCCACGCTCGCGTCCGTCGCCGCTGGTTCCAACGCGCTGCGTCTCGACGCGACCTACGACCCGCCGACGCTGGCCGTGTCCGGCACCTTCGTCGACGGTGCCGGCAACGCGCTCGGCCCGCAGAAGTACATCCAGGCGACGTTCTACGACGGCACCACCTCGATCGGCAACGACACCAAGATCGTCGACCCCGCCGCGTTCACCGGCGCCTATGCGACGACGTTCACGATGCCGACGCACACGACGCGTGCGGTCGTGGTCGCTTTCGTCGGCACGTGGGACGTCGACAAGATCGCCCGGGAGGTCGCCATCACCCCGGGCGCCAACACGTTGACGCTGAGTGCCGTGTACGACCCGCCGATCGCTGTCATCGGTGGGCGGCTCACGTCGGCGGGCGCACCGATCACCTCGCCGGTCACGATGGTCGCGGTGTCCAAGGACAGCGACGGCACCACGTTGCTCACCGAGTATCCGACCCTCTCCCCGAACAGCAACGGCGAGTACGCCGGGGTGGCGCTCACGCTCCCGAACGCGGCGACCTCGTTGACGGTCACGTTGCGCGTCGGCACGTCGAGCGCCGACTGGGTGACGCACACCTTCCCGGTCAATCGCGGCGCGAACACGCTCACCGCGGATGCTGCCGTGAACGTGACGACGTTGAACGTGTCGGGTGAGCTCAACCGCAATGGCAACCCGATCACGGAGCCGGTCACCGTGTACGTCCGTTCGTACAACGCCGCGAACAGCCTGTTGGCGGTATCGACGCACTACGTGACCTCCGATGTCGACAACCGCTACACGCTCCCACCGATCGTGGTGCCCACAGGCACCGTCACCGTGCGCACCCAGGCCGACGTGTCGCCGTTCGACTACGACGACATCTTCAACATCTACAACGGCATCGGTGTCGGCGCGAACAACCTCACGTTCGACATCGTCGACGTCGCGACCACGCTCACGCTGGGCGGGCAGCTCATGCGCGGCGACCAGGCGTTCACCGATCCGTTCGAGATGCGGATCACGTACACCGCCACGCCGCACTCGCAGTACCGGGCGTACACGATCGACCCCGACGACGCCGGCTACTACGATTTCACAACGCTGATGCCAGATGACACCACTGCGGCGACCGTGACGTACGTGTTGCCGTCGGGCACCGACCCGTCGTTCGACACCGGGTTCGGCACTGAGCTGTCCGGGTTCATCGATGGGACGGACAACCCACGCGAGCACTCGATCACCTGGACGCCGCGCCAGCTCGACATCACCGGCCAGGTGTTGATCGACGACGGCATCGTGTCACTCCCGCCCGAGGACTACGTGACGCTCGACATCGAGTTCCTCGACGCTGATGGAGGGACGGTCTCGGTTCAGTCCGAGACGCTCTGGGACCTCAACGCCGAAGACGGTACCTACCACACGGACGCGCAGCCGCCCGAGGAGGCCACGCAGGCCGTCGTGACGCTTCGAGGTCGGCCCCGTCTACGACTGGTTCACCCAGACGATCGATCTCGTCGACATCGGGCGGACCGACGCGGTCGTCGACGCGATCTACCACCCGGTCGTATACACCGCGGATGGGTTCATCCGTCGGCTCGGGGTGCCCGCCGACCTGGTGCGCACCGAGGTGTACGCCCTCGACGCCGATGGCGATCTACTCGCATTGTTGAGCGACGAGGTCGCCGTCGACGAAGGTGCCGACGGCAACTTCTCGATCACCCTCCAACCGGTCCCTCGGCTCGCCGTACGCGTCGTTGCGTGCGTCAACTATCGGTTGGCAGGCGAGACCGACAGGCAAGGCGGCTGCAGCGGCTTCGACGACTTGACCGGCAACGACATCGACTACCAGGTGTACATCGACACCCAGGGTCTGCGACTGACCGGCAGGCTCCTCAAAGAGAACGGTGATCCGATCACCGCTGCCGATGCGATCTCGGTGGGAGCCGGCGAGTACGACGCCGACGGGAACGGCATCGGTGGGTTCGGAGTGCTCGTGCAGGCCAAGGACTTCGCGGCCGACGGCACCCTCGACATGCTCGTGCAACCCAACAACAACGCGGCGTCGGTGCAGCTCAGCTTCGGCGCTGGCGTGGTCCTCGACATCTCCGAGTCCCCCGGCACACGCACCGTCACCGACTACGACCTCGGGACCTACACCTACACCCCCCTGAATCTCAGCAGGGGTCGG
>CAVZGP010000002.1:0-30399 GCA_963774765.1 Ilumatobacteraceae bacterium | reverse complement strand
CTGCGGCGCCGTCGCCGAAGCACGGGTGGACACGGTTGGCGATCGTCGCTGCGACCCGGACGCCCTGGGTCGTGCAGTTCGTCGGCGAACCACGCCGCCTCGGCGACGTGTCGTGCGGCGGTGCAGTCACGAGTACGAACGACGTCGTCCGGCGGCGCGGAGCAGCGCGCATCACGTCGTCGGCGCGTTCACGAAAGCCGGTCTCCATGCCCGGCGAACGCCTGGAAGAACGCGACCGAGTCGGCCAGCACGTCGCGAGCCGACAACCTTGCCGATCGCCTTCAGGATCGGCTGGCGTCGCCGTGCCGATCACCTTCAGGCCGCCGCGGGTCGGCAGCATCAGCAGCCGGAACAGCCGATGGTCGAGGAAGCGGGCCAGCACGCCGGGCGCTTCGAGGAAGTCCAGCGCGTTGCGGCTGGGCGGCGTGTCGACGATCACCAGATCGAATCGATCGTCGCCGTGGAGTTCATGGAGCGTCTCGGCCGCCATGTATTCCTGGGTGCCGCTCAGCGCCCCGGCGATGTTGCGGTAGAACGGGTTGGTCAGGATCCGTTCGATCTGTTCGTCGGAGTCGGCGTGGCGGCGCACGAGACCGTCGAACGTCGCCGCGGTGTCGAGCATCATCGCCCACATTTCGCCGCCCGGCTTCCATTCGCCGTCACGGGCAAGCTCGATGGCCTGCGGTTCGGAGGCCAAGCCGCCGGCGAGCCCGAGCGCATCCGCGAGGCGACGGGCGGGATCGATCGTGACCACGACCGCGCGGCGTCCCCGGCGAGCAGCCTCGAGGCCCAGGACTGCGGCCGTGGTCGTCTTGCCCACCCCGCCAGATCCGCAGCAGACGATCACTGCCGACGCGTCGATCACATCTCCGTCGACCGCGGTCACGTCGCCACCTCGGTCCCGCGTCCGAGTATCCCGGCCAGTTCGCGGACATCGGACGCGGTCAGTCCCGCGACGAGTCGGGCGGGGATGGTCACCTTCGGAATCGGGAGTTCGTCGGCGAGCCGTGCGATTTCGCCGGCTTCCATCTCGCGGCGGGAGCGCCGGAACGCCGCAGCGTCGACCAGCACCGCCGCCGTCATGTCGTCGAGGTCGGCGACCGCGAGGCGAACAGCGACGTCGTCAGGCAGCGGATCGCCGACGTCGACGCCGTTGACCACCACCGGGCCGAGCTGCACACCGACGTCGTCCTCCAGGGCGAACGCAGTCTCGACCACCTCGTTGACCGGCGTCGTCTCAGGCAGCGTGACCAACACGACCTGGCAACGCTCGGCGTCGTGCAGCAGTTCGAGCACGTCGTCGGCCTGGGCCCGCACCGGGCCGGAACTCACGGCGTCGGCCAACCCTGCAGCCGCCGTGAGGAACGTGATCGCGTGACCGGCGGCGGGCCCGTCGACCACGATCAGGTCGTACTCACCGGAGCGTTCGAGTTGCTTGATCTTGCCGAGCACCACGATGTCGTCGATTCCTGGCGCCGCCGTGCCGACGACATCGATCACGCCCGTGCGGTTCAGGCGCTTGGCGATGCGGGCGAAGCCGTGATCGCGCAGGTACTCGTCGAGCGCGTCGGGCGCCGAGATCGCCAGCACCTCGACATCGGGCAACAGCTCGGCCAACGCCGGCTTGCCGTCGAGTTCGACCACCAGCACGCGCCGCCCGGCATCGGATGCCGCGCGGGCGATCACAGCCGTTACCGTGGTCTTCCCCACACCGCCCTTGCCCGCCACCACGACGACGCGGGCAGCAGTCAACGACTGCAGCGGGAACTCGCTCTCTGGAGGCACCTTTGCGAAGACTAGCGATCGGCATGCTCACGCTGGTGGCCGGCCTCACGCTGTTCGGGTCGAACATCCAGGCGCAGGACGAACCCGATTCCGGCGACGACGCCGCAACCGCCGTGGGCCGCGTCGACGTGTTGCAGGTCAGCGGCTACGTCGACCCGATCCTCGTCGAGGCCATCGACGACGCCATCGACCGCGCCCGACGCGATGGTTCCCAGGCATTGATCCTGCAGGTCAACAGCGACGGCACCGTCGTCGACGACGACGTGATCGAGGACCTGCTCGTACGTGTCGCCAACGCCCCCATCCCGATCGGCATCTGGGTCGGGCCGAGCGGCGCCCGGTTCTACGGCACGGCCGCACAGTTGTTGGCGGTGGCCGACGTCACCGGCATGGCACCGGGGGCCCGGGTCGGGTACATCGGTGTGCCACTCGATCCGTCCGGGCTGCCGGAGGGTGTGTCGATCGACTTCGGTGTTGCCGAGGAACACCTCCGCAACGACTCGGTCGGGTTGTCCGATGCCCGCACGTTCGGCGTGTTCAAGCAGCGCATCGACGACGAGGGCATCCCGACGATCACCAACATGGTGGCCGCGATGGACGGCTACGAAGAGAACGGTGTCGTGCTGGTCACGACCGAACTCACCGTGCTCGACGACGAGTCGACCCGATTCGACACGGTGTCGGTCGTGCGCTTCTCGAAGCTGAACCTCCTCGACCAGCTCTTCCACACCGTCGCCAGCCCGCCGGTCGCCTACCTGCTGCTGCTCACCGGGCTGGCGCTGTTGATCTTCGAGTTCTTCACCGCCGGCGTGGGCATCGCTGGTGCGGTCGGCGCCGTGTGCACCGTGCTCGCCTTCACCGGCTTGGCCGTGCTCCCCACGCGCCCATGGGCGCTCGGCTTGATCATGCTGGCGATGATCGCGTTCGCGATCGACGTCCAGGTGGGAATTCCACGCTTCTGGACTGGCGCGGGCGTCGCGCTGACCGTGATCGGCAGCTGGTTCCTGTTCGAATCGATCCCCGGTTCGTCGATGCGGCCGTCATGGCTCGCCTTGATCGCCGGTATCGGCGGGATCGCCCTGACGTTCATCGTCGGCATGCCCTCGATGGTGCGCGCCCGATTCGCCACGCCGACGATCGGTCGCGAGTGGATGATCGGCCAGGAGGGCAACGCCACTGAGGCCGTCGACCCCGAGGGCTTCGTGACCATCGGGTCGGCCACGTGGCGCGCTCGCACCAACCGGGCGACGCCGATCGCCGCCGGTGATCCGATCCGCGTCGCCGGCATCGACGGCGTGACGCTCGACGTCGAGCCGCTCGAAGGTGCTGCCCGCGACTACCGCGAGATGCGCAACAAGCCCGCCGAACCCGCCGAAGCACCCTGACGCGACCCGACCAAGCCCGAAAAATGCCTGGTTTGTCGCGCTCAGCGCGCGTATCCAGGCATTTTTCGCAGCTGGTGGTCAGTTGTCGGGGAGACGGGGGCCCGCGATGCGCAGGTCGTCGCGGCGGCGGGTGACGCCGCGGGCGTCGAGTTCGGCCACCAGCGGCAGAACGAACTTGCGACTCGCGCCGGTCGCGTCGCGGAACTCGGCCACGGTGAAGCCATCCGGGGATGCCGCCAACAGCTGCGCCGCGAGCGCGCCCGCGGCGGCGATCGTGTCGGCGTGGAAGTACACCCCGTTGCGTGTCACCAGTCGACCGCGGCGCACGAGTTCTCGCAGTTCGGCCCGGTCGACGGCGTCGGGCTGAGGAGGCGTGAACCCGCCAGTCCGCGCTGCGTCGAGGTACGGGTGATCGGCGAACGGATCGACGGCGTCGGCGGTCCGCACGGTGGCGGCATCGATGACCACGTCGTCGATCGTGGCGAGAACCGCCCGCTCGCGATCGTCGAACGACGCCAGATCGACCCCCAGCGCGCCACCGGCGGCAACACGGGACACGAGAGACGTCCGCATGGCGTCGAGTTCGTCATCGGTCGTCAACCAGTCGCCGACCGTCGGCTCGACGCGTTGACCCGTCAGACGTTCGATGTCGCCGACGGTCACCCAGCCTCGTTCACGAACGACGCGCTCGATCGTCCTGTCGGGCGCTGCCCGCGACGCTCGCAGCACCGGCTCGATGTCGAGAATCTCTCCCCCACCGACGGTCTCGTCGCGCCCGGACTCGCGCAGCACGAAGCGGTCGCCGGGCAACAGCGGCAGTGACCGCGGGAGGAACAGCCGAATCGCTCCGTCGGTTCCAGGAGCCAGGCGCTCCGTGCCGAGCACGCGCAGCCGAACGGAGTGCTCGCCGGATCCGATGTAGGCAACGAACGCACCGCGCCTGGAGAGATCGTGGTCGAGCGCTTCCAACACGTGCACCGAGGCATCGAAGCGGTTCGTCAGGCGCCACTGATCCGGCGCGACGAGCGCGTCGCCGCGGCCGAGTTCGTGATGGTCGGCCCCACTGAGGTTGACAGCGACGCGAGTGCCCGGCCCGATGTCGCCGACTGAGCGCCCCGCGGTCTGCAACGCCCGGACGCGAACCCGCCGATCGTCGACCATGAGGTTCTGCTCGACGGCCAGGCCGCCGCCGGTCAGCGTGCCGGTGACGACGGTTCCACTGCCCTTCGCCGCGAACACCCGGTCGATCCACAGTCGGGGACGTCCACGATCGCTCGCTCGCGCCGTGCGCGCCACGAGTGCGTCGAGTTCGCGTCGCAACTCGTCGAGCCCGACCCCCGTCGTCGCCGAGACGGCGATCATCGGAGCATCGCCGAGGAAGGTGGCGGCGACGTGATCGGCGACGTCCATTCGCGCCAACTCCAACAGTTCGTCGTCGACGAGATCGACCTTGGTGAGAGCGATCACACCCGAGTCGATGCCGAGCAGCTCGAGGATTCGCAGGTGCTCCTCCGACTGCGGCTTCCAGCCTTCCGTGGCCGCGACCACGAAGACGCACGCCGTCACCCCACCGACGCCGGCGAGCATGTTGCGAAGGAACTTCACGTGGCCGGGCACGTCGATGAAGCTCAGGTCCTCGCCGGACGGCAACATCATGTGGGCGAAGCCGAGGTCGATGGTGAGGCCTCGCCGTTTCTCCTCCTCGAAGCGGTCCGGGTCGGTGCCGGTCAATGCGAGCACCAACGACGACTTGCCGTGGTCGACGTGGCCGGCGGTTGCGACGACGGTCACGATGTCGGGCGCTGCGCGGTGAGTGCGGCGATGATCGTGGCGTCGAGCGACGGGTCGACCGATCGGAGGTCGAGCATCGTGCGATCGTCGCGCGATCGTGCGATCACGGGGGTGTCGTGGGCACGCAACGCGGCGAGGAGATCGCCGTCGACTTCGACGCCGTATGACGGCATCGTCACCCCTGGCGCCGAGCCGGCTCCCGGAAGTGAGTCCATCGGGGCTGCGACGATCGACGGATACGCGTGTACCACCGCAGCCGCGATCGCCTCGGCGCGCGCACGCAGCGACGGGATCGAGACAGCCACCATCCGCCAGAACGCGATGTCGGTGGCGGCGCGTTTGTCGAGATATGCCAACGCCGTGTCCTGCAGCGCGGCGAGCACAAGGCCCCCGGGTCGCAGCGCCCGGGCCAACGGATGGCGTTCGCAGCGTTCGATGAAGTCGGCGCGACCGGCGATGATCCCCGCCTGCGGTCCGCCCAGCAGCTTGTCACCGCTGAAGGTCACCAACGCCGCGCCGTCGGCGAGGGTCTGCAGGGCGGCGGGCTCGCCGGCAAGCCATGCCGGCGGCGGCCCCGGCAGCCACGGGCATGTCGCGTCGATCAATCCGCTGCCGATGTCGGCAACCACCGGGATGCCGAGCGTCGCCAACTCGCGCACCGCCGTCTCCTCGACGAAGCCTTCGACGCGGTAGTTGCTCGGATGCACCTTGAGCACGAGCGCCGCGTCGACACCCGGTTTGGTGATCGCCCGGCGGTAGTCGTCGAGTCGGGTGCGATTGGTGGTGCCCACATCGACGAGCCGCGCGCCCGACTGCTCCATCACCTCGGGCACCCGGAACGAGCCGCCGATCTCGACGCTCTCGCCGCGGCTGACCGGTACGTCGCGGCCCTCGGCCAATGCGGCGAGGACGAGGAGCACGGCAGCCGCGTTGTTGTTGACGACGATGGCAGATTCGGCACCACACAGTCGGGCGAACAACTGACCGACCGCTCGCTGGCGCGATCCGCGGGCGCCCGTCGACAGATCGAACTCGACGGTCTGCGCCCTGGCGTTCTGGTGATGCGACAGCGGCGCCCGTCCCAGGTTGGTGTGCAGCAGAACGCCCGTGGCATTGACCACCGGTGTGAGGAGCGTGCGGCGGAACGACTCGGCGCGGGCTGCGGCCGATTCGACGTCATCGGCGTCGATCGACTCCCGGGCGATGTTGACCAGGATCGGGTGCGGCAGGCCACTGGTCGCGAGTGACCGGGCGAGCGCGTCGACCGAAGGCGGGCGTCGACGCTCGCCCGATGCGTTCATCGTGCGGAGCCTACGAGCTGTGCCGCGTCAGGCGTCGGGGAGCTTGTCGATGCCGTCCTTGATCGCCTCGGCGCCCTGTTGGACCTTGTCGGCGTGCGCACCGGCCTTGTCGTCGAGAACGTCGGCGGCCTTGTCGACACCCTGCTTGACCTGGTCCTTGTTGCCGCCCAGCTTGGACTTGATCGAATCCATGAATCCCATGTGTGAGACCTCTCTCGGTTGTTGGATGTTCATCGACCGTACCGCGCGCGGTCGCAAATGTTCGCGGCCACGGTGGCTCCAGATCATGCCGATGGAACCAATGGTACGAGCCCGTCGTTTCCACCGCCGATGACCTCGACGACGAACATCTCGCAACATCGAGACGAATGGACCCACCTGATGGCCACCAACTTCGACCAGCTCGCCGAACCAATCCGCAGCGACCTCGGGATGTCGCACTTCCACGGCGCCGAGTACGTTGCCGGCGTGCGGACTGCTCGCACACGCAACATGAGCTGTGACTGCTGATTGCATTCCTCGTCGCTGCGCACGATGCAGCCGTGGTTGCCGGCCGGGTCGGCGGGCACCATCCAACCTGTGCCAACCGGGTTCCGCCGGTCGGGCGGCCATGCGCGAACGTTGTTGCGACCATCGAGAGAGGCCCCGCTGCCCTTCGATTCCGAGGGTTCGGGCGCGTACGGACGAGTCCACGCGGCGGTCGTCGGAGCCGGCCGGACAGCGCGCGGAACACGAGCAGTCGAGGTGCTCGAATCAGAGCGGACGCATCACCAGAGATCTTCATCTCGTCGTCCGTCACGGCGACTCGCGGCATCGACGTCGGCAGGCGGATATCGTGGCATCGTCGTGACCAGTTGGAGCAAGGCAGTCGTCAGCTACCCGCCGACGTGGATCGCGGCGGTACTGCTCGGCGCGACCGTCTGGCTGGTGTTGGCCGTACTCGATCCGCCTGCCGTGTTCGTGGTCGTGCTGATCGTGCTCGCCATCGTCGCCGCGATCGCATGGCCGTTCACGATGTCGGCGACCGGAACCCTTGCCAAACTGCAGTTCGAGATCCCCCGCGTGGAGGACGTCGACCCCATCGAGATCGCCGCACTGCGTGCCGAACTCGAGGTGTTGACCGACACGCAACCGATCGAGCAGCTCGATGCCCTTCTGTCGAAGCGCCAGAGCCTGATCAACGTGCTGCAGCGGCGCCTCGATGCGGGTGAACTCACCTACGCCCGGTACCTGTCGACATCCCAGCAGGTGTTCGCGTCCGCGCTCGACAACCTCCACGAGGTCGCCGTCGCCTACGAGAGCATCAGCACGATCGACGAGACCTACATCGACCGGCGCCTCGCGGAACTGGCCGTCGACGACAGTGACGTCGACTCCGCCACCCGCGAACGCGACACGCTCGAGCGGCGCCGCGATCTGCGCGCCACCCAACGCCGCCGGATCGCCCAGCTCCTCGCCCAGAACGAGTCCGCGCTGACCGCGCTCGACCGCACAACCACGGCACTCGCCGACGTGCCGATCGGCAAGCAACCCGAAGACGCCGACGCGGCGATGGCGGCGCTCGAAGAACTCGCCGACCGCGCCACCAAGTACGCATGAACGACCCGAAAGGTTCACCGACATGACCGAAGCTGCACGCACCGCAACCGCCACGACACCTGTTCTGAACCTCGTCCTCGACGTTCCCGAGACCAAGGCGGAACTCGAAGTGGTCGAGCCGGAACCGACCGACGAGCTGCGCGCACAAGCCGAAGCACAGGTCGCCCAGTTGTTGGCGATCGACCCCGCCAACGACGACGCCCGCACAGCGGCGCGTGATGCGGTCGACTCGATGGGCCGAGATCTCCAGACCCGCTCGGCGACACGCAGCCGGATGTTGCAGGCGCCGCTGAAGGAGATCTCGCACGGCACCGAGGATGGTGGCGAGGTCGCCAAGTCGCTGTCGGACCTGCGCATCGAAGTCGAGAAGCTCGACCCATCCGGCCTCGACACCGACGCCGGATGGCTGACTCGCGTCGTCGGCAAGATCCCCGGCGTCGGCACGCCGTTGAAGCGCTACTTCATGCGCTACGAGAGCTCGCAGACCCAGATCGACTCGATCGTGAAGTCGCTCGAGAAGGGCCGCGACCAGCTCAAGCGCGACAACGTCACGCTCGGCGACGACCAGAAGCAGATGCGCGAACTCACCCACTTGTTGGCCGATCAGATCGCGCTGGCTCAATCGCTCGATGCGGTCGTCGTCGACAAGCTCGCCACCGAGATCGGCCCCGACGACCCACGCCGCCAGTTCGTCGAGGAGGACATCTTGTTCGCGCTGCGCCAGCGCACACTCGACCTGCAGCAGCAACTCGCCGTCAACCAACAGGGCGTCCTCGCCATCGAGATCATCATCCGCAACAACCGTGAGCTGATCCGCGGCGTCGACCGTGCGATCGACGTGACCGTCAGCGCACTCCAGGTGGCCGTGACCGTGGCGCTCGCACTCGCCCACCAGAAGATCGTCCTCGACAAGATCGAGGCGATCAACGCCACCACCTCGGCGATGATCGCCGGCACGGCGGAACGGTTGAAGACGCAGGGCACGGCGATCCACCAGCAGGCGTCGAGCACGATGCTCGACATGGAGGCGCTGCGGTCGGCGTTCGCCGACATCGAGATCGCGCTCGACGAGATCTCGCGTTACCGGCGCGAAGCGTTGCCGACGATGGCGGGCACGATCCTCGAACTCGATCAGCTCACCGCCGAGAGCGAGCAGGCGATCGAGAACATGGAGCGCGGCCGCACGGCGTCGACGCGGATCCAGGAGTCCGATCGCCCGATCGACATCGGTGAGATCACGGCGAAGGAGAGCGAGTGACGGTGGCCCGACCCGTCACGATCCGCCTGGCACTCGCCGTCGGCGCACTCGCTCTCGTCGCCGCGGCATGCAGTGTCGGCGAGGAGAGTTCCGAGCCGCTCGATCAGGCGACCGCCGCTGACCAGCTCGCCGAACTCGCCGACGAGATCGGCTGGATCGACAACCCGATCGGACGGACGGCCTCGATCCCGCCGCCGACCGGCGCCAACCTCGCCGACACACTTCCGCCAATCACCGAGTTCCCGATCCGGGTCGAGGCGCCGACGAGCGCCGACACGGTCGTCGAGGTCTGGGCGTCGACCGAGAAGTCCGGTGCACCCGGCACCACCGATGCATGGATGACCGAGGTCGCCGACAAGTTCAACGACGCCGGCGTCACGCTCGCTGACGGCAGCGTTGCCGGTGTCGACCTGCGCAGCATCGCATCGGGCACCGGCTACCAATTCATTGCCAGCGGCCAGGAGTTGCCGGACGGATTCACGCCGTCGAGCCAGCTGTGGATCGAGATGGCCGGTGAGTTCGAGACGATGACCGAGATCACGCCGAACACGGTCAACAACGTCGCGGGCATCGTGATGAAGGATGAGACCGCCGACGAACTGCGCGCCGCCTACGGAGACCTCGAGCGCGGCAAACCTCGTCGACGCCGTGATCGCCGGCGACCTCGTGATGGGCTACACCGACCCGTTTGCGTCGAGTACCGGCCTCAACTTCCTGCTCACCGTGCTCGACACGATCGCCGAGGGTGACCCCGATCGCCTCACGTCGCCCGACGTGGCAAGCGTGTTCGAACAGTTCCAGCGCCAGGTTCCCTTCGTGGCGCTCACGACGCTGCAGATGCGCGACTCGGTCGAGAACGACACCGGCACCCTCGACACCTTCGTGATGGAGTGGCAGACCTTCACCAACACCGAGTCGCTCCAGTCCGGCTTCGAGTTCATCCCGTTCGGCGCGCCGCACGACAACCCGCTCGCCGGCGTCGGCGACCTGTCCTCCTCGCACCAGGAAGCGTTGCAGTTGTTCGCCGACTTCGCCGCCCAGCCCGAGTACCAGGAACTCGCGATCCAGTACGGCTTCGACCCGCCGTCCTACACCTCGACCGTCGAGGTGCCGTCGGGCTCGACCTTGATCGACGTGCAGAACGTCTGGAAGGACAAGAAGGACGGCGGCCGCCAAGTGGCCACCGTGTTCGTCGTCGACGTCAGTGGGTCGATGGAGGGCACCCGCATCCAGTCCGTGCAGACCGCGATGCAATCGGCACGCGAGTTCATCAAGCCGACGACGGAGGTCGGTGTCGTCGAGTTCTACGACACCGCGGTGAAGCGTCTTCCGATTGCCGAGTTCGATCTCAACCAGCAGGCGCGCTACGCCGCCATCGCCGAGGACCTCGCACCAGGCGGGGGAACGGCGATGTACGACGGCATCGTGCTCGGCCTGCAGATGCTCGAGGAACAACGAGCGGCGAACCCCGACATCAAGCCGATCCTGGTGGTGCTCACCGACGGCGAGACGACCGACGGACTGCAATTCGACGACGTCGACGACGTGATCGAGGGTCTGCGGATCCCGATCTACACCGTCGGATTCGAGGCCGACCTCGACGAACTGGCCCGGGTGTCGTCGCTCGTGGAAGCTGCAAGCATCGACGCCAGTGAAGAGGACGTCGAGTTCAAGATCGCAGCACTGTTCAACGCCGGCGGCTGACGAGTTCGTGAAGCACTCCAAGGTGTCCGCCCGGTGAAGCCCCTCGCGATCTGGATCGCGGCGGTCGCCGTGCTGTTCGGCGGCTACGCGCTCGTCGCATCACTGCTGCGCGGGACCGAGCAGGTCTTCGTGGTGGTCGACACCTCGTTCTTCATGGAGGCGAAGGAGCCCGAAGTGCGCCGCGAACTCGACCGGATCGACGACGGCAATCACAGCGAGTTCGCGCTCGCCACGGTACGCGACCAGGTCGGCAACGGTGGCGCCACGCTCGTGCACAGCTGGCAGGCTCAGCTCACGCTCAGAAGTTGGCAGGCGTTCGGGCCGTGCTCGCTCGAGGACATCGACAGCTTCCCCGAGGCCGAGGCAGCCGACGAACGGATCCTGATCACGACGGCGGCGTCGTGCGACACCAGCACATTGACCGATTGGACGATCATCGACCTCGACCCGTAGGTGGTTACATCTGGGGTCAGACACCAGAAGCAACACCTACGATCGGCGGGGTGAGCCTGCCTGTCCCGATCGTCCAACTCGACCCCGAACTCCCGTTGCCGGAGTATGCCCACGAGGGCGACGCCGGCCTCGACCTCTACGCCCGTGAGGACGCGACGCTCGCTTCAGGTGGCGGGCGAGCACTGGTGCCCACCGGCATCGCCATCGCCATCCCGATGGGCCACGGCGGGTTCGTGCTGCCACGAAGCGGGATGGCGGTCAAGCACGGCATCAGCGTCGTCAACGGGCCCGGTCTGATCGACGCCGCCTACCGAGGCGAGATCAAGGTCGTGCTGATCAACACCGACCCCGACACCGACTACGAGGTCCATCGCGGCGACCGCATCGCTCAGCTCGTGATCCAGCGCGTCGAGTCGGTGGCCTGGCAGGTCGTCGACTCACTCGACGGCGTCGACCGGGGCGGCGGCTTCGGCCACTCCGGCCGCTGACCCTCGACCTGCGTTTCGACGCGCGGTCAGCCCCAGGCGAAAACGGGCTGTTCGAACTCGTGGACGCGTTCGTTGACGCGGCCGTCGAGCGCCACCCAGCGGAACTGCACCAGCAGGGCACCGGTTGGCGCGTGGATCAGGTCGCCACCGAGCGGAACCTGCACCACTGGCCGGTCGCTCTCGGGGATCGTGACGAAGCGGGGTGAATCTGCTCGGGTGAGTTGATGGAGCCCGATCCGATACGCCGCGAGCACTTCGCCGGGATGGGGCACGATGTCGACGCGCTGGCCGCCCCACACCACCACGGGTGTGATCACGTATCCGGACCGTGTGGCGTAGTCGTCGAGCAGGCCGAGCACCGAGTCGGCAGCCAGTCGCACACCGATCTCCTCGTCGGTCTCACGCAGAGCCGCCTCGACGACGGATTCGCCCGCATCGAGTCGACCCCCGGGCAGGGCCCACTGCGACGCGTGTCGGTTCAGGCCGGCGCTGCGACGACACAAGACGAACGACGCGCCTCCCGCCACATCCGCCATGCGTCCGTCGAGCGCCGACACGTCGGACGGAATCACCGCCATGTCGTCGGCCGACGCACCGAACGGATCGACGTCGTCGGAGCCTGCGACGGAGTCGACGAGCAGGATGGCGACGGCTGCGTGACGGCGTCCGTCGAGCGGGAGTTCGAGGCGCTCGTGGCGGCCGAGGTTGGCGGCGATCGACTTGCGCAGGCGGGCGTCGAAGGCGATCACGACGCCGTCGCCTCGTCGCGTTGGACGTCGGGTTCGTTGTGGTTCTGGCTCATCGAGGCCAACACCTTCGCAGCCAACGCCGTGCTGATCGGCACCGAGGCGACCAGACCGATGGAACCCACGAGCGCCCGAACGATCTCGACGGCGACGATCTCTCGCGTCGCCACCGACCCCAGGCCCTGCTGCGCTTCGCTGAACAACAGCAGAAGAGGCAACGACGCGCCGGCATAGGCGAGGAAGAGCGTGTTCACCGTCGACGAGATGTGATCGCGACCGATCCGCAACGCCCGCCCGTACAACTCGGCGAACCCGACGTCGGGAGACGTTCGCTTGAGTTCCCACACCGCCGAGACCTGCGTCACGGTGACGTCGTCGAGGACACCGAGCGAGCCGATGACCACACCGGCCAGCAACAGTCCGCGGGGGTCGATCTGCGCGCCGAGCGCATTGAGGAACCCGACGCTCTCGTCGCCGAATCCGGTGAACTTCGACGCTGCTAGAAACACCCAGGCGAGCAACGCGGTCAACGCGAGACTGGCGAACGTCGACAGCAGCGCCGCGGCGGTGGCCAGCCCGCGACCGTGCGCCAGGAAGAGCGCCACGAATGCGATCGCGCCGGCGGTGACGATGGCGACCGCCACCGAGTTGGACCCCTCGAGCAGGGCGGGCAGGGCGAACACGACGATGATCACCAGGCTCATCGCCAGGCCGGCCAGCGCACCGACCCCCCGCCAGCGACCCAGGACGACGATCGCGGTGACGAAGAGGATCGTGAGCAGGAGCATTGGCGTGCCGCGTTGGAAGTCGTAGAAGACGGCCTGCTCTGTGCCGTTTCCGAGATCGATCAGGTCGACGAGGATTCCGTCGCCTTCGTCGATCGTCGAGTCCAGGGGTTGCTCGAGAACGACCCGATCGCCCTCGCTCACGCCCTCGCTCACGACGGCCTCGACGCGTTTACACGCCAGCAGCGGATCGAACGAGCACGGCACCTCCTCGACCGACTCGACGCTCGCCTTGACCGGATCGCCGTCGAGACCCAACGGGTCGTTCCCGCCGCCACCGCCGCCGGGCCAGAGCACCACCAGCCCGGCGAGCACCACCAGCGCACACACTCCGACCGCGATCCACATCGCCCGCCGAACCTCGGGACGCACGAACCGGTCGAGGTCGTGGCCGTCGTCGAACCCATGCGAATGTCCAGCACCCATCTGAGCAGTCTGATCGACGGCGACTCCAAACGGGGGCGACGGTCAGTCGTGGCGGTGTTCGGCGGCGTGTTCGGGCTGGTGGAGATGTCGGTGTCCGACGTCGTCGTGATTGTGGTCGTCGCCGAGGTCGTGGCTGTGTCCGTGTCCGTGGTCGTCGACGAGAAGCGATTCGCCACCGATGCGCAGCAGCCGGCCACCGAAGGCGGTGGCGAGGTGCTCCGGACGCAGCACGGCTTCGGGCACCCCGTCGGCGATCACACATCCGGCGAGCAACATGACCCGCTCGGCTCGCTTCGCCTCCTCGAGATGGTGGGTCGAGAAGACGACGGTGGCACCGCTCGCCACCTCGGCGTCGATGATCGACAGGATCGTCTCCTGGCTCGGCAGATCGAGACCGGTGATCGGTTCGTCGAGCAGCAACAGCTTCGGCGACCCGATCAGGGCTTGGGAAACGAGCACGCGCTGGCGCTGACCGCCGGACAATTCACTGAACGACCGCCTGAGCAGGTCGGTGACGTGGAGGCGTTCGGCAACGGCGTGGATCTCGGCGCGATCGGCGCGGGTGATGCGACCGAGGAGTCCACGGCTGCGGTAGCAGCCCATCCGGATCACCTCGTCGACGGGGAGCGGCATCCAGTCGTGATGTTCGTGCTGTTGGGCGATGAAGGCGGCTTCGACGCCGGGCGCTCGCACGACGGTGCCCGTCGATGGGGCGAGCAGACCAGCCAGAAGGCGCAAGACGGTGCTCTTGCCGCTGCCGTTGGCCCCGACGAGCGCCGTCGACGAACCCGACGCGAACACCGTCGTGGTCCTGTCGAGCGCGACGACGTCGGCGTATCGAACCGAGGCGTCGGCGAACTCGGCGGTCACGGATGTCGACCTCACGCCGTCACGGTAGCGCCCGATCCCCGGATTTGGAATGAGAGTCATTCTCAGTAGCATGGCCGCCATGAGATTGTTGCGTTCGACGACTGCGGCAACCGCGGCCGCCGTGCTCCTCGTCGCGTCGTCGTGCGGATCCGACGGCGACGGAGCGTCCGCTCCCGGGGGTGACATCCCCACCGTGGTCGCGACCACGAGCATCTGGGCCGACATCACCTCCAACGTCGCCTGCGACGGCCTGGCACATGTCGAGGTGATCATCCCGCCTGGGGGCGATCCCCACTCATTCGAGCCGTCGCTGCGCGATCGGGAGACGTTGGAGAACGCGACGCTCGTCGTCGCCAACGGACTCCTCCTCGAAGTGTCACTGGAGGACACGATCGACGCCGTCGGGGCCAACGGTGTCGCGGTCCTGCGAGTGGGGGACGGACTCGACACGATCCCCGCCGCCGGACATGACGACGAGGGCCACGAGGACGAGGCGGACGGCGATGATCACGACGACGACCATCACGACGGCGACGATCCGCATGTGTGGTGGGACCCCACCCGTGTCGCGGCTGCCGTACCCGTGGTCGCCGACGCGCTCGCCGGTGCCGGAATCGACCGAACAGCGCTCGAGGCATGTGTCGATGCGTACCTCGACGAGCTGACCGCTCTCGACGACGAGGTGATGGCGATCGTCGAGCCCCTGCCAGCAGCTCAACGACTCCTCGTCACCAACCACGACTCGCTCGGCTACTTTGCCGACAGGTATGGCTTCGAGGTGATCGGCAGCGTGATCCCGTCGTCGAGTTCCCTCGCCGCGACCAGCCCCGCCGAGCTCGATGCTCTCGCTGCCGACATCGAGGCCACCGGCGTCCCGGCGATCTTCGCCGACACGCAGAACTCGTCGACCGACGCCGACGCGCTCGCCAATCGGATCGGTGACGTCGCGGTGATCAGCATGCTCACCGACACCCTGGACGAGCCGGGCACCGAGCAGGGCACCTACATCGGCTGGCTGCGCCAGAACGCCAGCACCATCGTCGCCGCGCTTTCCGGGGCAAGCTGAACGCGTGGAGTTCCTGAGCGATCCGTGGGGATGGTGGGTGGCTCCGTTCGTCGACTCCGAGTTGATGCGCGACGCCCTGCTCGCCGGACTGTTCACGGTCGTCACCACATCACTGGTCGGCACCTGGGTGGTGCTGCGCGGGATGAGTTTCCTGGGCGATGCCCTCGCCCATGGCGTCCTGCCGGGCATTGCGATCGCGTTCATCATCGGCGTCGACACCTCGCTCGGCGCGCTGGTCGCGGCAGGCGCGATGGTCGGAGGGATCGCTGTGATCCGCCGTCATTCACCGCTGCCGGACGACACGTCGATCGGCGTGTTGTTCGTCGGGTTCCTCGCACTCGCCGTGGTGATCATGTCGACGCAACGCGCCTCGTACACCGGCGACCTGAACCGGTTCCTGTTCGGATCGATCACCGGCCTCGACAATTCCGACGTGATCCGTCAGGGCATCGCCGCCGTGATCGCGCTCGTCGGAGTGGTCGTGCTGTACCGGGCGTTTCTCGTGATGACGTTCGACAGGTCGCTCGCCTCGATGCTCGGGCTACGGCCAGGTCTCGCGCAAGCTGCGCTCCTCGCGCTGTTGGCGATCTCGATCGTGTCGTCGTTCCGGTCGGTCGGCAACCTCCTGGTGTTCGCGTTCTTGATCGCACCGCCGGCGGCAGCGTCCCTGCTCGTGCGGCGCGTCCCCATGATCATGGTCATGTCGATCGTGCTGGGTTCACTCGCCACCCTCATCGGCATCCTGGTCAGCTACCACCAGGCGACCGCCGCCGGTGCCACCATGGCACTCACGTCGGTGATCATCTTCTTCCTGGTGCTCGCCGGCTCGGTTGCCCAACGCTCCCTCACCCACCGATGAGCGAAGCGACCAGATACGGCGGTTTCGCTCATCGCAACCGGTTCGAACGCCCCACCGATGAGCGAAGCGACCAGATACGGCGGTTTCGCTCATCGCAACCGGTTCGAACGCCCCACCGATGAGCGAAGCGACCAGATACGGCGGTTTCGCTCATCGCAACCGGTTCGAACGCCCCACCGATGAGCGAAGCGACCAGATACGGCGGTTTCGCTCATCGCAACCGGTTCGAACGCCCCACCGATGAGCGAAGCGACCAGATACGGCGGTTTCGCTCATCGCAACCGGTTCGAACGCCCCACCGATGAGCGAAGCGACCAGATACGGCGGTTTCGCTCATCGCAACCTGGGGTGGGACGTCCGGGTGGGGAGCGGGGGTCAGGATTGGCAGTCGGCGCAGCGGCCGTAGAGGTCGATCGTGTGGTGGGTGGCCTGGAAGCCCTCGGCGTCGGACAGCGCATCGAACGCATCGTCGAGTCGCCGTTCGAGCGCCGGCGTCAACGTGACGTCGCGAACGGTGCCACACGTCTCGCAGATCAGGTGGTGATGATGCTCGGTGAGATCCTCGGCGAGTTCGTATCGAGCATGGTCGGCAGAGTGCACCAATCGCCGCACGACACCGACCTGTTCCATCACGGCGAGGTTGCGGTACGCGGAACTCTGTGCGAGCTCCGGGGTGGATTCGATCAGTTCGGGCAGGGTCAACGGCCCGTCCGCCGAGGCCAATGCATCGACGACGGCCCGGCGACCCGAGGTGTAGCGCTGGTCGTTGGCGTCGAGGCGGTCCCGGACGGTGCGGTGGATCTCGGCGCGGGCGGGTGACACGATGCTGCCTCAGCCGCGGTAGCCGCTGGTGATCGGCAGACGCCGGTCCTTGCCGAACGCCTTGCGGCTGACGCGCACACCGGGTGGCGTCTGACGTCGCTTGTACTCGGCGACGTCGACAAGACGCGTGATGCGTCGCACCATCTCCTCGTCGTGGCCCAACTCGATGATCTCGCCCGCGGTGCGATCGTCCTCGACGTAGAGCTGGAGGATCGGATCGAGCACCTCGTAGGGCGGCAGGCTCTGGTCGTCGCGCTGGTCGGGGCGCAACTCGGCCGACGGCGCCTTGGTGATCACGTCGACCGGCACGATCTCGCGTCCCGCCGCGCGGTTGACGTACCGACACAGGTCGTACACCCGGGTCTTCAGCACGTCCTTGATGATGCCGTAGCCCCCGACCGAGTCGCCGTAGATCGTGAAATAGCCGACCGCCACCTCGCTCTTGTTGCCGGTGGTCAGCGCCATCCATCCGAACTCGTTCGACAGAGCCATCAGCAGCAACCCGCGGCACCGACTCTGGATGTTCTCGTAGGTCAGCCCCGGCTCGCGGCCCTCGAACGACGGCTCGAGCATGTCGAGATACGCCTGGAACGCCGGCTCGATCGAGACGGTGCGGAAGTCGATGCCGAGGTTCTCGGCGAGCAACTGCGCGTCGCTCTTGGAGTGTTCGCTCGAATAGCGCGACGGCATCGACACGCCGTGGACGTGCTCGGCGCCGAGCGCATCGACGGCGAGACACGCCACGATGGTCGAGTCGATGCCACCGGACAACGCGATGACGACATCGTCGAAGCCGTTCTTGGTGCAGTAGTCGCGCGTGCCGAGCACCAACGCGTCGTAGAGCTCACGGTCGGCGTCGAGAGGCGTCGCAACGGGGCCGGCCAGAACCTCATCGTGCACGACCGGGTCGGATGTGACGGTCACCGTCGGCAACAGTGCCTCGGTGATGCGGCCGCGCGGGTCGAGCAACCGCTTGCGGTAGACGGGCGGCACGGGCACGTCGACGATCATCAGGTCCTCGACGAACTGTGGGGCCCGTGCCAGCAGCGTGCCCTCGTGGTCGAACACCACCGACCCGCCGTCGAACACCAACTCGTCCTGACCGCCGACCTGATTGACGTAGACGATCGCGGTGTGCGAGTCGGTTGCCCGCGTGGCCAACATCCGCTCGCGCTCGGCGCCCTTGCCGGCGTGGAACGGCGACGCGTTGATGTTGACGCTCACCTCGGCGCCCGCGGCGGCCTGCTCGGCGACCGGGCCGAACGGGCTCCAGATGTCCTCGCAGATCGAGACGCCGACCTTGACGCCGCCGACGACGAACAGCTCGAGCGGATCCGACTCGGCGCCGGGCGTGAAGTAACGAGCCTCGTCGAACACCGTCGTGTTCGGGAGCAGACGCTTGCGGTATGTCGCGAGGATCTGGCCGTTGGCGCAGACCGCCGCGGCGTTGTACAGATCGCGATCCTGGTCGACGAAGCCGATCACCGCTGCACACCGCCCCGTGCGCGCGGCCAGCTTCGACAATGCCGCGAGGTTGTCGGTGACGAAGCCCGGCTTGAGCACGAGGTCCTCCGGTGGATACCCGGTCGTCGAGAGCTCGGGAAATGCCACGAGGTCGCAACCCGCAGCCTCGGCGCGGTCGTAGGCGTCGGCCATCTTGGCCAGGTTCCCGTCGAGGTCACCCACGGTCGGGTTGAGTTGAGCGAGCCCCACTCGCAGCACCGTCACGATCGCTGAGGCTACCTGCACCGGCCAACAGCGGCCTCGCTGCGCAACCGTCGACGCCATCTGGCACTATGGCCACGTGCGTATGGCTCGGGTGGGGATCGTGGGATTGCTGTTGATCGCCGCGTGCTCACCCGGCGAGGGTCCCGAATCGATCCCGTTGCCCACGTCGCCTGACACCACCACGACCTCGACCACGACGACCACCACGACGACCACGACGCTGCTTCCCCCGCGTTTCGAAGCGACGGTCCGCCGGACCACCGACGGCGTGCCGCACATCTCCGGCGCCACGTTCGCCGACGTCGCGTACGGCCAGGGATGGGTGAGTGGCGAAGACCACGGGTGCACGCTGATCGACCAGATCCTCAAGGTGACCAGCACCCGGGCGGCGACCCAAGGACCCGGCGCCGAGGGCGAAAATGCGGACAGCGACTTCGCGTGGAAGGCGGTCGGCATCGCCGACATCGCGGCAGCCGACTTCGAGACTGCGTCGGCGGAGGTGACCGAGCAGTTCAAGGCGTTCACCGAAGGATGGAACGACCAGCTCGCCGACGTCGGCGGCGAACGCCTGACCGGTTGGTGCGCCGGGGCGGACTGGGTTCGCCCGATCACTCCCGTCGAGGTGTACACCTACGCCCGATCGGTCGCGCTCCAGGCGAGCAGCGGAGCGATCATCGACTACATCGGCACCGCGCAACCACCGACGGTCGAGCCGGTCGGAGTCCGTGGCCCCACCAGCAGCACCGCCGGAGCGATCGACCTCGACGAGTTCTCGACTGCGGACCTCGGACTCGTCGATGCCGCCGGCCTCGCCAGCAACGGATGGGCGATCGGCAAGGAACGCGTGACCGGCAACGAGGGAGGCCTGCTGCTCGCCAATCCGCATTTCCCGTGGGAGGGCGAGCTTCGTTTCGCCGAGGTCCAGCTCACCGTGCCAGGTGAGGCCGACGTCTACGGTGCCCAACTGCTCGGGCTGCCCGGCGTCGGGATCGGCTTCACCGACGGCGTGGCGTGGACCCACACGGTGTCGGCCGGCAAGCGGATGACCGGCTACAACCTCACGCTGGACCCCACGTCGCCCACGACGTATCTCGTCGACGGGCAGCCGGTTCCGATGACCTCGACCGATGTGGCGATCGAGGTTCTCCGACCCGACGGCACGGTCGACACGGAGGCCCGCACGCTGTGGCGCAGCGAGTACGGCCCGATCATCGACTTCCCCGGCGTCGGGTGGACCGACACCAACGTGTTCACCTACCGAGACGCCAACATCGACGACAACGAGTTCATCGAGCAGTACGCGCGGATGCCGCTGATCCAGAGCATCGCCGACCTCCAAGCGCTCACGGCCGAGTACCAGGGCGTTCCGCTGTTCAACATGGTGGCGGTCGGCGACGACGGCACCACCTGGTACGCCGATACGTCGGCCACCCCGAACCTCAGCACCGACGCCGAGCAGGCCTACCTCGCCAAGTTGTTCACCGACCCACTCACGCAGGCCGCCTACGACCAGGGGTTCGTCCTGCTCGACGGCTCCGACAGCCGATTCCGCTGGGAGGTCGTCGAAGGTGCTCGTGATCCGGGCCTCGTGCCGTTCTCCGAGATGCCGCTGGTGCAACGCAACGACTACGTGTTCAACGCCAACGACAGCTTCTGGGTGCCGAGCGCCGAGTTCACACTGACCGGCGCGTACTCGATCCTCCATGGCGAGCAGAACACGGCGGTGTCGATGCGCACACGACAGAACGCTGCGGTACTGGGCGCCGCCAACGAAGCCGGCCTTGCCGGCGCCGACGGACTGTTCGACGCCGACGAAATCAAGACGGCCGCATTCGAGAACTCCGGGAAGACTGCCGTGTTGTTGCGCGACGCCGCGGTGGCGGCCTGTCGAACAACGCCCATCGTCGAGGTCCCCGAGCTCCTGGCCACCGATGGAACCGTCAGCCTGCCCGCTGCGTCGGTCGATCTCACTGCAGCCTGTGAGGTGCTCGCAGGGTGGGACGGCGTGTATGACCTCGATCGCTCCGGACCGATGATCTGGCGCGAGACGATGAGCCGATTCGACGGCGCCGCGTTCGAGAACGCCGGTCCGCTGTTCGAGGACCCTTTCGACGCGACGCGTCCGACCCAGACCCCGTCGGTTCCCGCCGCCGACACCGAGCCGATGCTCCAGGCGATGGCGCGTGCGGTGCAGACGATCACCGCGGCCGGCTTCGCCCTCGACACCACGCTGGGAGCGTCGCAGTTCACCGAGCGTTCCGAGACCCGCATCCCGATCCACGGCGGCACCAGCGCCGACGGCGTCACCAACATCGTGACGTGGCGGGGCACCTCATCGTCGAGCGAGCCGGTCCCCGAGCGCGGCGAGGCGGTTGCGGTCGGAAGCTCCCTGCGCGGCGAGGGGTACCGCATCAACTACGGCACCAGCTTCGTGATGACCGTCGACTACACGGGCGTCGACGTCGCTGCATGGGCGTTGCTCGTCTACGGCCAGACCGGCGATCGAAGCTCGCCTCTGTTCGATTCGCAGACCGTCGAGTTCAGCGAGAAGCAGTGGCGCCAGGTCGCATTCACCGACGACCAGATCGACGCCGATCCGGCACTCGACACCTACACCGTCATCGGACGTTGAGGGATCGACCAGCTGTTCACACACCGTTCACAAGGGGGCAACGACTCTGCAACCCGACGCTGCGACGATGCCGGCTGCCATCAGGTGACATCAGCCCAGACCATCTAGGTTGAATTGCCTGTACCCCCGAAAGCATCCCCGCACACATGGACGGAATTGAGGACAACTGTGGTTTACAAGGCTGAATACATCTGGGTCGACGGCAAGGAGCCGACCAACCATCTCCGATCGAAGACGAAGATCCTGCCAGATGGCGCCGAGCTGCCGCTCTGGAGCTTCGACGGCTCCAGCACGAACCAGGCAACCGGCGACAAGAGTGACTGTGTACTCAAGCCCGTCGCCGTGTTCCCGGACCCGATTCGTGGCGGCGACGACGTCCTCGTGATGTGCGAGGTCATGCTCGTCGACGGCAAGCCGCATCCGACCAACATGCGTGCAGCCGCGGCGAGGACCGCCAAGAAGTACAAGAAGCACGAGCCGATGTTCGGGATCGAGCAGGAATTCACCTTGATGAAGAACGGACGTCCCTACGGGTTCCCCCCGGCCGGCTTCCCCGAACCGCAGGGCGGCTACTACTGCGGTGTCGGCGAGGACGAGATCCACGGTCGCCCGATGATCGAGGATCATCTCGAGGCGTGCCTCGAGGCGGGCCTCGCGATCTCGGGAATCAACGCCGAGGTCATGCCCGGACAGTGGGAGTTCCAGGTGGGCCCTGTGGGTCTGCTCGAGGTCGCCGACCAATTGTGGATCGCCCGTTGGCTCCTCTACCGGATCGGTGAGGACTACGGCATCGCCGCCACGCTCGACGCCAAGCCTGCCAAGGGCGACTGGAACGGTGCCGGCGCCCACACGAACTTCTCCACCAAGGAGATGCGCGAGGAGGGTGGCTACAAGTACATCGAAGCCGGCTGCAAGGCGCTCGGCGAGAAGACGGCGCTGCACATCGCGAACTACGGCAAGGGCGTCGAAGAACGCCTGACCGGCGCTCACGAAACCCAGCGCTTCGACCAGTTCAGCTACGGCGTGTCCGACCGCGGCGCATCGATCCGCATCCCGTGGCAGGTCGCCGTCGACCGCAAGGGCTACCTCGAGGATCGTCGCCCGAACGCGAACATCGACCCCTACGTCGTTGCTCGCCTGATGGTGGAGACCGTCTGCGGCGCGATGAAGTGACGTCTCGGGGCACTGTCCCGACGACGTGACACGATCCACCGAACGACGACAGGACGGGGGCTGCGGCTCCCGTCCTGTCGCATTTCGAGCCCCGACACGAGAGAATCAGGAGATGAGCGACATGCGCGAACAACAGCGCGACTACGTCTTGCGCAGCGTCGAAGAACGCGGGGTCCGTCTCGTACGACTGTGGTTCACCGACGTGCTCGGCACGCTCAAGAGCCTCGCCATCTCCCCCGCCGAACTCGAGAACGCGCTCGAGGACGGCATGACCTTCGACGGCTCGTCGATCGACGGATTCTCGCGTGTGCAGGAAGCCGACGTGCTGGCCATGCCCGACCCCGACACGTTCGAGCTGCTTCCGTGGGGTGACCCGAAGGTCGCCGAAGCACGCATCTTCTGCGACATCCACCACCTCGACGGCACGCCGTTCGAAGGCGATCCACGTCAGGTGCTGCGCCGTCACGTGCAAGCTGCCCACGACGACGGGTTGACGTTCTACGTCGCGCCCGACGTCGAGTACTTCTACTTCGAACCGCTCGTACCCGGCCAGCCGCCGGTACCGATCGATCAGGGCGGCTACTTCGATCTCACGACCAGCGACGTCACCGGCGAGCTGCGCAAGAAGACGATCCGCACGCTCGAAGCGCTCGGCATACCGGTCGAGTACAGCTTCCACGAGGACGCTCCGGGCCAGCACGAGATCGACCTGCGCCACACCGATGCGCTCACGATGGCCGACAGCATGATGACGTTCCGGCTCGCCGTCCGCGAGGTGGCCTCGCATCACGGGGTGCACGCAACGTTCATGCCCAAGCCACTCGAAGGCGTCCAGGGCTCCGGCATGCATGTCCACCTCTCGCTCTTCCGCGGCGACGACAACGCGTTCTACGACACCGACGACGCCTACCATCTGTCGCCAACGGCCAAGGCGTTCATGGCGGGCATGCTCCATCACGCCGCCGAGATCACCGCCGTCACCAACCAGACGGTCAACAGCTACAAGCGGCTCGTCCCCGGCTTCGAGGCACCGGTGCACATCAGTTGGGCACGCAACAACCGCAGCGGCCTGATCCGGGTGCCGATCCCCAAACGCGACAACCCGATGGCGACACGCATCGAGTACCGCTCGGCCGATCCGGCCTGCAATCCCTACCTCGCGTTCAGCCTGATGCTGGCGGCGGGCATGCGCGGTGTCCGCGAGGGGTACGAGCTTCCCGACGAGGCCGATGCCAATCTGTTCGAGATCGGCGACGACGTGCTCGCCAAGCTCGGCATCCGCCAGCTCCCGCAATCGCTCAACGATGCGTTGATGGTGATGGAGAACTCGACGCTCGTCCAAGAGGCGCTCGGCGAACACATCTTCGAGTGGTTCCTGCGCAACAAACGCAGCGAGTGGCGCGCCTACAAGACGCAGGTCACCCCGTTCGAGCGGGACCGTTATCTCGGGACGTTGTGACCGTGACCGCACGCGAGTCGATGGTGGCCGTCGTGCCCGACCCGACGACGCCGGAGCTGGCGCGCACGCTCGACCTGGCCGGCTACGCGTGGAAGGCCGTATCGGGGAGCGACAGCGACGAACACGCACCGCCCGGCGGTTGGGCCGGCGCAATCGTCGACATCGGCACCGATCCCGACGGCGGTTGGGCCTTCCTGCGCACCCTCCGCAAGGGCGGCGATCGTGCCTTTCCGGTGATGCTGCTCGTCGGCGGCGCACAGCTCGGCGACCTCGAACATCGCGACGAGCTCTTCGACGACTTCTGCCTGACCCCGTTCCATCCCGCCGAACTCGAAGCCCGCCTGCGCCACTTGCTGGCGAGCGACATCGACGTGTATCGGGCCGAACTGGTCGAGTACGGCGAGCTGACACTCAACCTCGAGACCTATCAGGCCGCCATCGCGGGTCGACCGCTCGACATGACGTACATGGAGTACGAGCTGCTGAAGTTCCTGGCGCAGAACCCGGGCAAGGTGTTCACGCGCGAGATGCTGCTCAGCAGGGTGTGGGGCTACGAGTACTACGGCGGCGCCCGCACCGTCGACGTGCACGTCCGCCGCCTGCGCGCGAAGCTCGGTGAGGAGCACGCCAACCTGATCCAGACGGTGCGCTCGGTCGGCTACC
This sequence comes from Ilumatobacteraceae bacterium, assembly GCA_963774765.1. Lineage (GTDB taxonomy): Bacteria > Actinomycetota > Acidimicrobiia > Acidimicrobiales > Ilumatobacteraceae > Sva-07. The sequence continues at coordinate 5,406 of CAVZGP010000002.1, read as the reverse complement.
GATTTGGTCAGTCCCGCTGGGACAGCTGACCGTCGAACTCACGTTGTTCGGCGGTGGGTCAGCGGCCGAGGAAGGCGCTGACGGTGTCGGCGACGACGAAGGCGAACACGTCGGTGCCGGCGGTGGTGGGATGGACACCGTCGAAACTCAAGACGCCTTCGCTGTCGACGAACGCGGTCCAGGGGGCGATGATGCTGTTGCCGCGCCGCTCCACTCGTTGACGGATGATCGAGTTGACCACCTCGGTCTGCTCCTCGCGACCACCGTAGAACGTGTCGACCCAGACGAGTGCTGCGTCGTCGGGGACCGAGGCCAGCACCTCGTTGACCGCCGCAGCGATCTCGTCAGGGCTCGAGTACTGCCCGACGTCGTTCGTGCCGAGGGCCACGACCCAGACCTCGTTGGCGTGGTCGTCATCGGTGCCGGCGACGAACTGCGCGATCGACGCTCCGCTCGGATTGTCCCGATTCGACACGGCCATCCGCTTGCCGTTCTCGGCCTCGATCGTGTGATCGAGGCCCAGCAGTTCGAAGCGCTCCTCGAGATGCGCCGTCGAGCCCTTGGTGATCGAGTCGCCGATCATCACCACCGAGTCGATGTCTCCCGCATGCTCTGCGACCCCGTCGGCCGCCCCGCTGATCGCGGCCGGATCGCCTGACACGTCGAGCTCCGGCGGCGGCATGTCGGCACCGGTCGCGGTGGAACCCGCCTGGTCGCCGAAGCAGCCCGTCAGCGCGACGAGCGCGATCACGAGCGCGACGCCGACCGAGGATCTGCGTGACCGGGGGGATCTCACGACGCACAGTCTGGTCACTTCGAACCAACGGTTGGCGTCACCCGCCTTGGAGGCGACGGGCGAGCCGATCGTGGGCGACCAGCATCTCCTCCACCCGCGACGAGACGAGCAAGCCGTCACGCACAACCGGGCGACCGGCGACAACTGTGTGGCGCGCCGAGATGGGACCGCAGCGCAACCACGCCTCGATCGGGTCGGCCACCGCACCGGCGAACGATGGCCCCGTCAGCGGCCACACCGCAACATCGCCGACGGCGCCAACCGAGAGCGATCCGATCTCGCCGAGTCGGCCGAGGCATCCGGCCCCACCGATCGTCGCCATCTCCAACACCATCCGCGCGGTCCCGGCACCGGCACCGTTGCGGAGCTTCGCCAGGAGCATCGCCTGGCGGGCTTCCAGCCACAGCGACGCGGCGTCGGCCGACGACGAGCCGTCGACGCCCAATCCCACGTGCACGCCCGCCGCGCGCAACTCGACGACCGGAGCGATGCCCGACGACAGGATCATGTTGCTCGACGGGCAGTGGGCCGCTCCGACACCCGCTGCACCGAGCCGCTGGATCTCGTCGTGGTCGGGCATCACGCAGTGCGCCACCCACGTACGGTCGGTGCACCACCCCGTCCGTTCGAGGTACTCCATCGGTCGACACCCGAACGTCGCCAGGCTGAACGCGTCGTCTTCGGCGTTCTCGGCGAAGTGGGTGTGCAGTCGCACATCGAGCCGTTCGGCCAGCTCGGCGGTGCGCACCATCAGGTCTTCGGTGACGCTGAACGGCGAGCACGGTGCCAGCGCGACCCGCGTCATGGCGCCGAAGGCCCGGTCGTGGTGACGCTGCACCGCTTCCTCGCAGGCGGCGAGGATCTCGTCGTCGTCGGCCACGACATCGTCCGGCGGCAACCCACCGTCCTTCTCCGACAACGACATCGATCCGCGGGTCGGGTGGAACCGCACGCCGAGGTCGCGAGCGGCCTCGATCTCGGCGGTCAGCAGATCGCCGGCACCGCGCGGATGGAGGTACAGATGGTCGGTCGAGGTCGTACATCCCGCGAGCGCCAGCTCCGCGAGGCCGACCCAGGTCGACACGTGGACCGATTCGGTGTCGAGACCTCGCCACAGCGGATACAGCGATTGCAGCCAGCCGAACAACGGCTTGTCGGTCATCGGCGGGAACGCGCGGGTCAGGTTCTGGAACAGGTGGTGGTGGGCGTTGACGAGGCCAGGGGTGACCAGGCAGTCCGTGGCATCGAGCACCGTCGTGGCCGCGGGCGGTGCGCCGGTCCCGACGCCGCTGACGAGTCCGTCGGTGATCGTGACCCAGCCACCGTCGAGTTCGCGGCGCTCGGCGTCGACGGTGGCGACGCAGCGCGCGTTGGCGACGACGAGGTCGGCGATCGGCGGGCCCGTGGTCATGCGGGGTCCTCCGCCAGGGTGTCGAGGATGGCACGGATGTCGTCGTCGGTGGTGCGTGGATTGACGATGCAGAACCGGAGCACCACCTCGTGCTGCCAGGTCGTGGGCACGATGAACGAGCGACCGGCGGCGAGCTCGGCGTCACTCCACGCCTGATACTGCTCGGGTGTCCAGCCGATACGACGCAAGAGCACGATCGACAGCTCGGGCTCCATCAGCAGTTCGGTGACGCCGCAGTCGTCGACCAGGCGGGCGGCGGCACGGGTGGTCGCGAGCGTGGTCTCGACCGCCTCGGCGTAGGCGTCGGTGCCGTACGTCGCAAGGCTGAACCACAGCGGCAAGCCGCGTGCCCGACGCGAGAGGTGGTGGGCGTAGTCACTGGCGTTCCATGGCTCGTCGGCAGCATCGTCGGAGTGCAGAACGTCGAGATATTCGGCGTGCTGGGTGTGCGCGGCGCGGGCCACGGTCGGGTCGCGGTACAGCAGTGCGCACGAGTCGAACGGGGCGAAGAGCCATTTGTGCGGATCGACGATGAAGCTGTCGGCGCGTTCGATGCCGTCGAAGCGGTGGCGGACACTCGGTGCGGCGAGTGCCGCTCCGCCGTAGGCGCCGTCGACATGGAACCAGGTGTCGACCGAGGCGGCCAGATCGGCGGCACCAGTCAGGTCGTCGATCACACCGACGTTGGTGGTGCCAGAGGTGGCCACCACGGCGAAGAGGCGCTGACGATCGTCGTCGTCGAGGTCTTCGACCGTCGAGCGCAGCGCGCGGCCCGCCATTCGACCACGGTCGTCGGCCGGAACGACGACGACATCGGCATCCATCGCGCGCGCTGCTTGGGCGATCGACGAGTGGGCTCCCGCGGACGCGACGATCAATCCCCGGGTCCGGTCGTGCACGCCGTCGGCCCGGTGACGCCACCGCCAGCGAGCGGCGATCAACGCACTCAGGTTTCCGGCCGTGCCTCCGCTGACGAACACCCCGCCCGCCGCCGCGGGGAATCCGGCGAGGTCGGCGATCCAGCGCAGCGCCTCGTTCTCGGCGAAGATCGCCCCGGCACCCTCGAGCCACGACCCTGCGTACACACTCGATGCGCCGACGACCAGGTCGAACAGGATCGACGCCTCGGTCGGTGCCGCTGGGACGAACGAGAGAAACCGCGGATGATCGACCGAGATGCACGCCGGCGCCAACACCTCTTCGAAGATCCGCAACGCTTCGGGGCCACCGATGCCGTCTGAGGTGATCGTGGCGCCCGCAGCCGAACGCAGCTCCTGAGGAGTCCACGGACGATCCAGCGGCGGAGGGTCGAGGTGCATCCGATCGATCGAGTAGCGAACGACGGCCTCGGTCAGCTCCTCGGTCGCCCGATCAAGAGAATGCATGGGGCAAGTGTGCCGCATGTACACGATGTGCCGGCGATCATGGGTTGCGATGAGCGAAACCGCCGTATCCGGTCAGTTCGCTCATCGGTGGGAACGCAGCTCGCGACGCGGGGGTCCGCACGCCGTTCGAGTCGCGACACACGATTCCCAATCAGCGCGGCCCCAGGCACATCGACCTCAGTCGGGAAGATCGAGGAGTTCGCTGTCCTTGAAACGGAATCGGCCGTCTCGGTAGAACACCTCGCCGATGATCGCGGACGCGACGGCCCCGCTCATGATCACCACGACGGGGAACAGGACCAGGACGATCACGATGGCGATGGCACCGGGCATGTCCTCAGGTTAGTGCTCCGCACTCGGCGTGGCGAAAGCACGTGCCGACGTGGTCGTTGACCATGCCCGTGGCCTGCATGAACGCGTAACAGATGGTCGGGCCGACGAACGTGAAGCCACGGCGCTTCAGGTCCTGGCTCATCGCCTGGGACTGCTCGGTCGAGGCGGGCACTGCAGCCATGTCCGGCCAGGCATTCTGGATGACTTCACCCCCGGTGAAGCCCCACAGGTACTGCGTGGGATCGTCGAGTTCGAGCCAGGCCCGGGCATTGCGGATCGACGCGGCGACTTTCGCCCGGTTGCGCACGATCCCCTCGTCGGCGAGCAGACGGCCGACGTCGTCGTCGCCGTACCGTGCGATCGTCTCGGCGTCGAAGCCGTCGTATGCCCGTCGGTAGCCATCGAGCTTGCGCAGAATCATCGACCAGGAGAGACCGGCCTGCGCCCCTTCGAGGATCAGGAACTCGAACAGCACCTGCGGATCCCACTCGGGAACACCCCACACCGTGTCGTGATAGAGCAGGTACGCGTCGCCGATGTGGGGGCCACCTGTCATGGCCCAGTCGCAGCGACGCACCGGCGGGGTCACCCTTGCGGGACGTAGGCCCAGGCCTCCACCTCGACGAGGAAGTTGCCAGGAAGCGAGGCCACGCCGACCGTCGAGCGTGCCGGTCGATGAGTGCCGAGCGCCTCGGCGTAGGCCTCGTTGAACGCGCCGAAGTTCTCCATGTCGGTGAGGAAACAGGTCGTCTTCACGACGTCGCTCAACGAGGCGCCGACCGTGGCCAACTGCGTGGCCACGTTCTGCATCGTCTGGACGGTCTCGGCGCGAACCCCGCCGTCGACCTTGACGCCGTCACGCATCCCTCCCTGTCCAGAGACGATGACGAAGTCGCCGGCGCGGCACGACGGGTGTGTAGGGACCGAGTGGCTTGCTCATGACGCTGAACCTACTGCGAGACCGGCCCAGCGTGCCAGGAGCCGACGGCGCCGTCGACGATCGAGGCGTTATCGTCGAAGCCTCATGGCACGTCCCTCGAGTACCACTTCCTCCGCCACCGCGCCGACTCTGGTCTCGCGACGCATGCTCATCGTGGGCGCCGCGCAGCGCGGTGCTCGTCGCCTGCGGTTCGAGCGACGACGGATCATCCGGCGCCGATGAGATCACGCCGGACGGCACCGGCGCCTCCGACACGTCGGCGAGCGCACCCGCCACGACGGCGTTCGGTTCCTATGTCATCGCCCAGCGCTTCCCGCAAGACGTACAGGAACCGGGCTTGCAGCGCCTCCCGATCAGCCTGGCCACCGCCGACGGTCGCCTCATCGCCGACGGCCCCACGTCGTTGACCGCAGAGGTCAATGACGGCGACGGCAACCCGCTCGGGCTGTCGATCGCGGCCGATCGCCGCGACCTCGAGTCGGGGCCCTACTACAGCTTCCGGGTGCCGATCGAGACCCCCGGGTTCTACCACCTCGTCGTC
>CAVZGP010000001.1:0-20372 GCA_963774765.1 Ilumatobacteraceae bacterium | reverse complement strand
GACCGCCTGACCACGGCGGTCGGCCCGAGCAAGGTCGTCGAACTCGACGGGGGCCGTTGTTTCGTCCATCAGGCCGCAGCTGGATCGAGCGCCTACGCCACATACCTCGATGCTCGGGCCGAGCGCATCGACCGCGAGGTACACGAGGAGTCGACCCGTAAGATCCTGGCCCGCAAGGAACTCGCCTGGCTGCGCCGCGGAGCACCGGCGCGGTCCACCAAGCCCAAGGCCCGGCTGCGCTCGGCCAATGAGATCGTGTCGGGCGGCCCGGCGCCCGTCGGCGTGCGCGGGAGTGACCTGCAACTCGGCGGCGGTACCGCCCGGTTGGGCAATCAGGTCGTCGAGATGGAAGGCGTGGCGCAGCGATTCAACGTCGGTACACCCGACGAACTGACGGTGTTCGAAGATGTCGACCTGTTGATCGAGCCCGGCGCGAGGTTGGCGGTCGTCGGGCCGAACGGTTCCGGCAAGTCGACGTTGCTCGACATCATCGCCGGGCGGGCCGACCCGGTGGCCGGAACGGTGAAACGGGGCAAGACCGTCGTGGTCGGATTCGCCGACCAGCATGCGTCCGAGCTCGACCCGAACGCCGTCGTGCGCGAGCTGGTCGCCGGTCCTCACCGCGAGCCCGATCATCCGCGACCGAGCGCTGCTGGAGCGGTTCTCGTTCGACAGCACGGCGCAGTACGGCGCCCTGGTCCAGGATGCTGTCGGGCGGCGAGCGGCGTCGCCTGCACCTGGTGATGGTGTTGGCGACCGAGCCGAACCTGCTGATTCTCGACGAACCGACCAACGACCTCGACCTCGACACGCTGCGTTCGCTCGAAGCGTTCCTCGACGACTGGCCCGGCGCTCTCGTCGTCGCCAGGTCACGATCGGGCGTTTCTCGACCGCGTTGCCTCCACCACGTGCTCGCCATCGACCCGGGTGGGTCGGTGCGTCGCGTCCCTGGTGGCGTGGCGGGTTGGTTGGCCGAACGATCGGGTGCTGCTCCGAAGCCGAAGGTGGCGCCGACGGTGCCCAGGTTTGCGGTGACGCCGAAGCCGAAGGGGGCGCCGAGTCAGTACACGGTCGGTCGGCAACTCCGTGAGACCGAGCAGGCAATGGTGAAGGCCCAGAAGCGCGTCGATCAGCTGGCCGAGCAGCTCGCCGGGCTCACCGACCACGCTGAGTTGCACTCCCTCGGCTCAGATCTCGCCGCGGCGCAGGCCGAACTCGACGGGCTCGAGTCACGCTGGCTCGAACTCGCCGAACTCCAGCACGGCTGACCCCGCCGCCCCGCCGAGCGTCTCTCGTGAACAACTCCTCGTCCTGACCGAGAACTTGTTCACGAGATGGCAGGGCGGGGTGGGCTTCAGAGGTCGGGGGCGATGACGTAGGCGGCGCCGCCGCCCAGACGGAGGAATTCGTCGCTCCAGGACGTGCCGTAAATGGCCTGCACCTCCTGGGCCTTGTCGGAGTCCCCGCCCTCGGGGGTCGACTCCAGCGTCCAGGCCTGGCGCTTGTATGTCCAGTTCTCGGGGAGGAGGGCGTGCGCCTCCTTCCACCACGGATCGCGGCGTCGTGATCGCCCTGCACGTGGAGGTGGTGGCCGAGCTCGAAGCATGCGGCAGCCCGGCTGTGATCGGCCGAGCGGGGTTGCGAACGCTCGACGACATCCTCGGGCGACAGTGCGTACGGGCTGACCGCGCCACGGTTCGCCCAGTCGACGATCGCTGCCCGGTACGCCTCGGCGGTGTCGGGGAAGTTCTTCATCTCGGTGAGGACCTGCCGCGTCCGTTCGGGAAGATCGGCGGGAATCTCCATCGAGCGCAGCGTGCTCACCTGGATCGACGCTCCTTCGGCCGGCCGGACCAATGTGCCGGTCTCGTCGATCCAGACGGCCATCGGCACGTTGGAGATGCCGAACAGCTCGTCGACACGGTGCTCGCTGTCGATCAGCGACGGATGGGTGGCCCCGGCCGCGTCGATCCACGGACTGCGCCTTGGCGGGGTCGAAGTCGAGCGCGACGGTGACGACGCTCAGTCCGAGCGGTTCGAGTTCTTCGTGGAGTGCCTGCCACACGGGCAGGTCGTCACGGCAGCCTCACCGACGACGCCCACGCGACGAGCAGCACCTTGCGGCCGTGCATCGCCGAGAGTTTGAACGGGTTGCCGTCGGCGTCCGGCAGTTCCAGCTCGGGCGCCACCGCAGTGGTGAGTGCTCGCCCGCCGCTCTCCGGCCCGAGCGCCCAGACACCGTGGTCGGCGTCCTCGACGAGTGCCATGCCGAGGCAGACGGCCACGGCCTCGACGTCGATCGTCCCGTCGGTCACCGCGCCCGGCGCCGGCATGCACACGCCGCCCTTGCACATCCCCTCGGGTTTGGCCGCCCAGCCGGTCGCCGCCTCGAAATCGACGGCGGACATGGTCAGCTCGGTCAGCAACATCGGGCGATTGTTCCATCCGTACGCAGGGGAGCACGAAGGGAGGTCACGGAACAGTCGACATCGTGGTGGTCGCCCGTAGATCTCTGCGGAATGAGTTCCGGCCCTCGAGACCTATTCCGCAGAGAACTGCAGCCGCCACGCCCAGGCGGAGGGTCAGCGGTCCTGCCAGGTGCTGACACAGGCCTCGTTGCCGTCGGCGTCGGCGAGCACCCACCACGATCGGGCGTACTTGTCGCTCACCAGCACGCCACCGGCACCGAGTGCGTCGGCCACCCGCTGTTCGGCGACGTCGTGCGGCACGATGACGTCGATGTGGATCCGGTTGCGCTCGGTCCGCGGGTCGGTCATCAGCTGGAACCACACCGACGGTCCGATCCCCATCGGGTCGACCAGGTAACCGCCGCGGTCGTCGTAGCCGAGTACGGCCGCCCAGAACGGTCGGATGCGGTCGGCGTCCATCGTGTCGATGCCGAACTCCATCGCCCGCGTGCTCGAGGGATCCGACGATGTGGCGGCGCTCGCGGCTGCGGCCGAGATCGCCCTGGCGACGTCGATGTCCAATGTGGTCAGTCCGCCGGTCGCGTGCGTGGTCAGCGCGATGTGGACGCGCCCGGGGTAGCGGAGCTCGACGTCGGGGTGGTGCACGTGCGTCTCGGCGATCTCGGCGATCGTCCTCACCAGGTCGGCGGCGGCGAGATAGTCCGGTGCGATGAACGTGGCGTGGATCGAGTCGAGCACGACTCGCCAGTCGTCGAGGCCGTCGAGTTCGCCGAACCCCTCCGGGGTGACGTCGGTGTAGTCCATCGTCAAAGTGAACCACGTCAGCGGCCCGCCCGTGCTTCGAGCCGCTGTCACACCCGATCTCTAGAGTGGACCCGACATGACTGACGACGAACTGTTCGCCGAGGACATCCCCCATCCCGCCGACAGTGCGTCCGCCGACGAGTCGTCCGGTGCCGTGGGCGGACCCTTCGACGGCGGCACCGATCGCGGACCCTCGCCATTTGCCGAGGGTCTCAATCCCGACCAACTCGACGCCGTCGTCCACGAATCCGGCCCGCTGCTCGTCATCGCCGGCGCCGGATCGGGCAAGACCCGCGTGCTCACACACCGCATCGCCCACCTCATCCACATGGGCGTGCACCCGTCGAAGATTCTGGCCATCACGTTCACGAACAAGGCCGCCGCCGAGATGCGTGAGCGGGTGGGGGCGCTCGTCGGCCCGGTCGTCAAGACGATGTGGGTGTCGACCTTCCACTCCGCATGCGTGCGCATCCTTCGCCGCGAATGGCGACCTGCTCGGCTATCCCCGCCAGTTCTCGATCTACGACTCGGCCGACTCGAATCGCCTCACCGGCTACGTCATACGCGACCTCGGCCTCGACGCCAAGCGCTTCACGCCACGCGGCGTGCACGGCATCATCAGCCTCTGGAAGAACGAACTCGTCGACCCCGAGGAGGCGCAGCGGCGGGCGCAGAACATCTTCGACCGCAAGCACGCCGACGTGTACGCGGAATACCAGGCCCGCCTGCTCAAGGCCGGGGCGATGGACTTCGACGACCTACTCACCAACACCGTGAAGCTGTTCCGCGAACACCCCGACGTGCTCGAGCACTACCGCCAACGCTTCCAGCACATCCTCGTCGACGAGTACCAGGACACCAACCAGGCCCAGAACGAGATGGTGCTCCTCCTCGCCGACGGCCACCGCAACGTGTGTGTGGTGGGTGACACCGACCAAAGCGTGTACCGGTTTCGCGGCGCGGACTTCCGCAACATCATCGACTTCGAGGAGGCATTCCCCGACGTCACCACGGTGATCCTCGACCAGAACTACCGCAGCACCCAGACCATCCTCGACGCAGCCAACGCCGTCATCGACAACAACGTCGAGCGCAAGCCGAAGTCGCTGTGGACCGACAGTGGCGAGGGCGAGCGCATCGTTCGGTACCACGCCGAGGACGAGGGTGACGAGGCCACGTGGGTGGCCGGCACGGCTCGGCAGCTCCAGGCCGACGACGCCATCAACTTCCGCGAGATGGCGGTGCTCTACCGCACCAACGCGCAGTCGCGGGTGATCGAGGAGGCGTTCATGCGTCTCGGCGTGCCGTACAAGGTGGTCGGCGGTACGCGGTTCTACGACCGACGCGAGATCAAGGATGCAATGGCCTATCTGAAGGCGGTCGTGAACCCGGTCGACGAGGTGAGCGTGAAGCGGGTGCTCAACGTGCCCAAGCGCGGCGTCGGTGATGCGAGCGTCACGAAGCTCGATGCGTTCGCGGCGACAGAGGGGATCGCGTTCGTCGACGCCCTCCGCCGCGCCGACGAGGCGGGCGTGACAGGGCCGGCCATCCGCGGGATCGCATCGTTCGTCGATCTGCTCGATCATGTCGCCCTCGTCGCCGCCGACCCTGATCAGGGCCCTGGCGACGTGCTCCAGGCGGCCATCGACGGGTCCGGCTATCTGTCCGAACTGGAAGCGGAGGACACGGTCGAGGCGCACAGCCGCATCGAGAACCTGGGTGAACTCGTCGGCTCCGCGCGGGAGTTCACCGTGATGGACGAGTTCCTCGAACAGGTCGCGCTCGTCGCCGACACCGACGACCTGCCCGAGGGCGAAGTTGAGGATCAAGTGGTGTTGCTGACCCTGCACTCGGCGAAGGGTCTGGAGTTCCCGGTGGTCTTCCTCGTCGGCGTGGAGGAAGGGATCTTCCCGCACATCCGCGCGCTCACCGAGCCCGTCGAGATGGAGGAGGAGCGGCGCCTCGCCTACGTCGGCATCACCCGAGCGATGCAGCGGCTGTACATGTCGCACGCCTGGAGCCGCCAGCTCTTCGGTTCCACGCAGTACAACCCGCCATCACGGTTCTTCGACGAGATCCCCGCACACCTCATCGAGTCGACGGGCAACATCACGGGCCGGTCGAGCTACGGCCGTCAGAGCTACCGGCGCCGCAGCGACTCCGACCACGGCGACCCGCCCGCATTCCGGCGGGGGAGTGGTGGTGGCGGACGTGACATCAACGCCGACATCCTCGATGCGAAGGCCGATCAGGACGCGCATCGCGACCGCGTGGTCGAGGCGGCGATCCGGTCCGGCTCGAAGCCCGCACCGACGCCGTCGAACAGCCAGGACCTCGGGCTGCGCATCGGGGACGACGTGGAGCACCCCGCGTTCGGTGACGGCGTGATCATCGACATCTCCGGCACCGGCGAGAAGGCCGAAGCCACCATCAACTTCCCCGGCGCGGGCACCAAGCATCTCGCCCTCGCCTGGGCCCCCCTCAAGAAACGCTGACCTCCCCCGAGCGATGAGCGAGCAGCCGGTATCGGGGCCGTACGCTCATCGCTCGGGGTTGAACGAACGATGTGATGAGCGAGCAGCCGGTATCGGGGCCGTTCGCTCATCGCTCGGTGGTGTTGGCGGCGGATCAGGCGAGACCGAGGCGGCGCATGGCGCCCGCGTACTCGACGACCTCGATGCGCTGGTTGCGCGCGACGGCTTCGGCGAAGTCGATGATCTCCTGGCGGGCGCCATTGGCCGCGGCGTGATCGGCCATGTGGACCCCGCCGAGGTGATGGTCGGTCATGATCTCGAAAAACAGCCGGTCGGCGTCGTCGCCACTCGCAGCGGCGAGTTCCGCGAGCCGCTCGGGCGTCTGCATGCCGGTCATCTCGGCGACCGGGACGGGCTCGTTCATCCACTGCATCGCGACCCGGTCGGGCTCGCCCGGGGCATACCCCTCCTCGGCCAGCCAGTCGCGCATCCAACCCATGTCGCGGGTCTGGAACATGACGACCTCCTCGGCGTATGGCACGGCGGCGCCCCCGGGGTTGTTGTCGATGTAGAGATTGGAGATCAGCAACGCCTGCTCGTGGTGGTCGAGCATGTCCTGGAGGAAGCCCACGTCGACGGCATTCATCGGTGCCTGTGACTCGTCGTCGCCCTGGAGTGCCCAGATGGCAGCTCCGGCGAAGAGTCCGACCACGATGATCGCTGTAAGAGCGATGACCACGCCCTTCAACAGCTTCTGCGTCGCCTCGTCGGAGATCGTCTGCTCAGCGTCGTCGGTGCTCGGTGACACCGGCTCGTCGAGTCCTGTGAGTGAACGCATTGGACGAGTCTACGGATGGTGCCGGCAGTGATCTCCGCACGCTGTGCCCTACGATTCGACCGCCATGATTCGTCGCACCATCCTGCTGTCCACTGCGTCGGCGCTTGCCGCGCTGGCGGTCGCGTCGCCGGCGCTCGCCCATGTCGACCCCGATCCGACGGAGGCCCAGGCGGGCTCGACGTTGTCGGTGGCGTTCACGGTCGAGCACGGATGTGAGGGTTCTCCCACGATCCAGCTCGACATGCGCCTGCCCGAAGGTGTCACCGATGCGAGCCCCGATCAGGTCGACGGGTGGGAGGGATCGATCGAAGGCGACGTCGTCACCTTCGTCGGCGGGCCGCTGCCCGACGACGAGGAAGGGACGTTCGCGGTGACGATGACACTCCCGCCGACGCCGGACACCACGGTCTACTTCCCGTTCGTGCAGCGTTGCGAGGTCGGCGAGATCCGATGGATCGCGATACCGACCGATGATTCCGGCGCCGAACCCGAGGAGCCGGCACCCGCCCTGCTGCTGAGCGGGCCGGTCGCAACGACCACCGCGCCTGCCACCACCGCGCCTGGCACCACCGCGCCTGCCACCACCGCGCCTGTCACCACCGAGGCACCTTCCACGACCTCCGCACCGACGACGGCCGCGTCGACTGTTGCGTCGACCGAGGCTCCGACGTCGACCGAGCTCGCCACGGACGTCACCGACAAGAACGGCTCGCAGGACACCGGTACCTGGTTCTTCGTCGCGTCGATTGCGGTGGTGCTCGGACTCGGCGTGTTCGTGGCCTTCCGGGCTCGCAGCGCCCGCAGCTCGAGCGACGCCGAGTGAGCCAGTGACAGTGGGCCGACCCGTCGTTCGTCGTTGGATCGTCGCCGTCGCTGCAGTGGTGGGTGCCGTCGGGTCGCTCGGCCTTGCGGGGACCGCACTCGCGCATGCCGAGCTGACGTCGTCGACACCAGCGAACCAGGCGATCCTGGCATCCACGCCTCCCGAGATCCTGTTGACCTTCTCCGAGGGCGTCGATCCCGTGGGCGACTCGATCCGCCTGGTCGACGCCGATGGCAACCCTGTGCCGCTCGGACCGATCGACCAGTCACAGGGCGACGACACGCTGCGCGCCCCGGTGCCCGCGACGATCGCCGACGGGACGTACATCGTCGGTTGGCAGGCGATCTCGGCCGACTCGCACAAGATCCGTGGCGCCTTCACGTTCTCCGTCGGCGCGGCGACGCCGACGGCGCCCGGGGTGATCGACGAGATCTTCGACGCCGGCGCCACACCCCAGTCGGACTCGTTGCTGCTGGGGTGTGGCCGGTTCATGAGCTATGCCGGCATCGGAGTGCTGTTGGGGGCGCTCTTCCTCGCCGCCGTGCTCGTTCCCGAACTGATCGCTGAACGCCGGATAGGAACACTGCTCGTGGCGGCTGCACTCACCGCAGTCGTCGGCACGGGGTTGATGTTCGCCGGCCAGGCCCACCTCGTCGGCGGTTCGTACCTCGCGTGGGGCGACGTCGTGCAGATCCAGTCCGGGCAGTGGTGGCTCGCCCGACTCGCGGCGATCGGCCTGTTCGCCCTGTTCATCCCCGCGCGTTCGTTCCTTGCCTCGACGCCCGGGCGAGTCGAGGTGGCGCTCGCCGCACTGGTCGTGTGCGGGGTCGTCGCCGCCGGCGGGCATGCGGTCGCCGGGGACATCGTGATGGCCGGGTTCGCCGCGACGGTGGTCCATCTTGCGGCGATGTCGATCTGGCTCGGTGGGCTCACGCTGATCGCTTTCGGTGTGCCGCGGAGCTGGTTCTGGTGGACAGCGTCGCGCTTCTCGCCCTGGGCGCTCGGTGCTGTCGTGGTGTTGGCCGTCACCGGCAGCGTCAACGCCTGGCGGCAGCTCGGGTCGCTCTCCGGCCTCACCGATTCCTCCTACGGCCGCTGGCTCGTGATCAAGCTCCTGCTCGTGGCGGTGGTGGTCGTCGTCGCGTACTTCAGTCGCCGCATGGCGCAGTCGGACGACGAGGAGGAGCTGCAGGCCGACGAGCCGGCAACCGGCGATCGAGTGGCCGGGGTCGAGGACGGATCCGTGGGAGGCGCCGTGGCCGGCTCGCCGCAGGAGGCGCCACCGGCGCTCCGGCGTACGGTGCTGCTCGAGGTCGCCGGCATGGCGCTCATCCTGATGGCGACGGCGGGTCTCGTGAACTCGCCGCCACCGCCGTCGGCGGCGACGACCGAATCGGCGTCGGCGGTCGTCGGTGATCGGATCGTGCAGGTCGAACTCGAACCGGCGGTGACCGAGGGTGCCGAGATGCACATCTATCTCAGCTCACCGAGTGGCGGGCTCGATCGCGCCGACGAGATCACCGTCACCGCAAGTCTCCCTTCGGCCGACCTCGGTCCGCTCGACATCGACATGATTCCGGCGGGCCCCAACCACGTGGTTGCCACCGACGTGAACCTGCCCGTCGCCGGGCTCTGGACGTTCGACGTCACGGCGCGGTTCGGCGAGTTCGACCAAGTCGTCTTCACCGTCCAGCTTCCCGTGTCCGACTGATCACGCAGCAGAGGGATCCGGCCGTGCTGCAGAGTTCGGGTTGTCGTTGCATTCTCATTGTGTGAGAATGGCGTGATGGCGTCGAGTCACGAGCCTTCCCACGGCCCGGCGCTGGCGCGTGCCGGGGAGCGTCACCGGGTTCGCCTGACCATGGCATTCGCCGTGATCCTGACGTTGTTCGTGGTGCAGGTGGTCGCCGCGTTCTGGACGAACTCGCTCGCGCTGCTGTCCGACGCCGCCCACATGCTCACCGACGTGCTCGGCCTCGGGATGGCGTTGGCCGCCATCCAGCTCTCCACGCGCTTCGCCGAACGTCCACAGGCGACGCGCTCGACGCACACCTTCGGTCTGTACCGACTCGAGATCCTCGCCGCCTTCGTCAACTCGCTGTTGCTCTTCGGTGTGGCGATCTGGGTGGTCGTCGAGGCGATCCGACGTCTGGGCAACGAGCCCGAGGTGCTCGGGGTGCCGATGCTCACCGTCGCCGTGCTCGGCCTGATCGCCAACCTGATCGCGTTCATGCTGCTGCGCGAGGGGGCGAGCGAGTCGGTGAACGTCGAGGGCGCTTACCTCGAGGTGCTCGCCGACACCGTCGGGTCCGTTGGTGTCATCGTGGCGGCGATCCTGCTCCAGGTGTTCGGCTGGACCTGGGTCGACTCGGTCGTCGGTGCGGCGATCGGCGTATGGATCCTGCCGCGAACATGGCGCCTCGGACGACGGGCGGTACGCATCCTTCTGCAGGCCGCGCCCGACGGCTTCGATCTCGACCAACTCGCCCTCGATCTCGGATCGATCGAGGGGGTGGTCGACGTCCACGACCTGCATGTGTGGACCCTCACGTCGGACATGGACGCCGCCTCGGCCCACCTCGTGACGAGCGTCGGCGTCGACTCCCATGCGGTGCTCGACCGCGCGCGGCAATGCCTCGCGGAGACCTACGGCGTGACCCACGGAACGTTCCAGGTCGAGCCGGACGATCACGAGGGGTGCGACCAGGTCACCTGGTGACGGGCCGGGGTCCGACGAAGGTGGGAGCCACCGCCTCGGACCTGCAAGAATCGAGCCCGTGAAGGCAGCGATCTTGGTGGAGAGTCTGACGGGCAACACGTGGCATGCCGCGGAGAAGGTCGCCGACCTCCTTGCGCAGGAACGCTGGAGCATCACCGGCCTGTCGAAGGTGAAGCAGCCCGATTACGCCTCGATCCAGGAGGCCGACCTCATCCTGGTCGGCACATGGGTCCACGGGGCGTTCGTTTTCGGCCAGGCGCCGTGGGCGATGTCGAACATCGCCAATCTTCCCGCGATGCGCGGCAAGCGCGCTGTGGGGTTCTGCACGTTCGCGCTCGATCCGGGCAAGGCGCTCGACAAACTCGACCGGGCCCTCGGCGACACCGGCGCCTACGTCATCGGCGGCATGGCCCTCAGCCGCAGCAAGCTCGGCCAGCACAGCGAGATCTTCGCCGAGCGCCTGCTCGACGCCGTCGCCCTCAGCTGAGCGGCTGTGTAACCTCCTGTCCGACGGGGTGTCCGATTCGGGGCCGTCGGGGAGATGGGGCAACACGATGGCCGGTTCGGGGCTGATCACGATCTTGTTCACCGACCTCGTGGGCTCGACCGCGATGGCGCAGGAGCTGGGCGACAACGCGGCGGACGACCTGCGGCGTAGCCATTTCGAGCAGCTCCGACGAGCGGTCGCGACGACCGATGGCACCGAGGTCAAGACCATCGGCGACGCGATGATGGTGTCGTACACCTCGGCCGCCGATGCGATCGCGGGTGCGGTGGCGATGCAGCAGCTGGTCGACGCGCACGACACCGATGGCACTCGCGTCGAGATCCGCGTGGGCGTCAGCGCCGGTGACGCCACCTACGAGGACGACGACTGGTTCGGAACGCCCGTCGTCGAGGCGGCCCGGCTCTGTTCGGCGGCGAACGGCGGGCAGATCTTGGTCAGCGACATCGTGCGGGTCCTCGCCGGAACGCGCTCAGCGCACGACGTCGTGCCGGTTGGACCGATCGAGGGCAAGGGACTCCCGATACCGATCTCGGCATGCGAGGTCAGATGGGCTCCGCTCGCGGCAGCGAGCGTCGGCCGTCTCGAGCTTCCACTGCCTCCGCAGGTGGAACAGATCGACACGTTCGGGTTCGTCGGCCGCGACGATCAGCATCAGGCGCTGCTCGGCGCGTGGAAGACCGTGCTCGCCGATGGTCGCTTGGCCGTCTTCGTCGGTGGTGAGCCCGGCATCGGCAAGACGCGACTGGTGAAGGAGCTCTGTCGGACGGCCCACTTCGATCAGGGCGTCGTGCTCTGGGGTTCGTGCGACGAGGAACTCGGTGTTCCCTATCAACCGTTCGTCGAGGCGTTCCGTTGGCTCGCCGGTGTGCTCCCGCCCGATCGACTGGCGGAACTGATCGGGCCGCTCGGGAGCGAGCTCGCCCCGCTGATCCCCGAGTTGGAGCGGCTGCTCCCGGGCATCGGTCCGCGGCTCTCGGACGATCCCGACACCGAACGGAACCGATTGTTCGAGGCCGCGACCGAGCTGCTCACGAATCTGTCGGCTCGCGAGCCTGTCGTGATCGTGCTCGACGACGTCCACTGGGCGCGCAAGCCGACGCTGCTGTTGCTGCGTCACCTGCTCAAGACGACCGCTCACCTCCAGGTGTTGATCGTCGCGACCTACCGCGACACCGATCTCGACCGCACGCATCCGCTCTCGGAGATGCTGGCCGACATGCGCCGGCAGGCGGGCGTAGAGCGGTTGATGCTCCACGGACTCGACGAGCGCGGTGTGATCGACTTCCTCGAACGAACCGCCGGTCACGAGCTCGACGAGCCCGGCCTCACGCTCGCCGCAGCGGTCGCACGCGAGACCGAGGGCAATCCGTTCTTCATCGGCGAGGTGCTTCGCCATCTGACCGAGTCGGGAGCGCTGGTCTTCCGCGACGGCCGATGGACCACCGATCTGGAACTCGCCGACTTCGGGATCCCCGAGGGTGTCCGCGAAGTCATCGGGCGTCGGCTCTCTCACCTCGACCCGTCATCCAACGAGGTGCTGGCGACGGCAGCCGTGATCGGCCGTGACTTCGATCTCCGGGTGCTCGGCAGCGTCATGGACGGTGGGACCGAGCAGGCCCTCGATGCCATCGGCGAGGCGGAGACCGGCGGCCTGGTCGAGGCAGTGGCCGGACGACCCGGCACGTACCGTTTCGCGCACGCCCTCGTTCGCTCGACGCTCTACGACGAGTTGCCGACGAGCCGGCGGCTCCGCCTGCACCGCTCGGTCGGGCTCGCGCTCGAGGCAACGGGCGACGTCCAGTCCCGGCTGACCGAGCTCGCCTGGCACTTCACCGAGGCCGCCGCACTCGGCGAGGTCGACAAGGCGGTGGACTACGGCCGTCGTGCCGGTGACCAGGCGAGGGCCGACCTCGCCTTCGAGGAAGCTGCGGGACTGTACGAACGAGCACTCGACGTCCTCGAGCTGAGGGACCGTCCTGATCCTGCACTGCAAGCCCGGCTGTTGCTCGCTGCGGGCGATGCGCTGTACGCCATCAACGACCCGCGCGGACGCGAACTGCTGCTTCGAGCCGAAGACCTCGGCCGATCGATCGACGATGTGCCACTGCTGGCAGAGGTCCTGATCTCGCTCAGCAGCAGCGTCTTCTTCCGCGCCAATCAGACCGAACTTCGTGAGGTCGCCCTCGGAGACCACGTCATCGCACGCGAGGCTGCGCTCGATGCGTCGACACTGGCTCGAGCGCTTGCTGCGTTGTCGGTCGAGTTGTTCTGGAGCGACGATTCGGACCGGATGCGCCAGCTGTCCGATCGGGCGCTCGCGATCGCGCGTGAAGTCGGCGATCCGCACGTGCTCGCCGACGTCCTTCGGAACCGGAACTACGTCCACGACGCCACCGATCCTTTGTCGCTCGATCGCGCACTCGAGGAGATGACCGAGACCATCGACGTCGCCGCCGGGATCGATGATCGGCTGTTGTGTGCCGCATTCCTCGATCGGACGGTCAACTACGTCATTCGCGGCGATGTGAGTTCCGGAGACCTCGACCTGGCCGAGGGAGAACGTCTCGCAGGTCGGCTGCGCACGCCCCAGCTGATCGCCCGGGCCAAGAATCTTCGCGCCACGCGTGCGCTCGTCGACGGCGACTTGGATCTGTGTGAGGTACTCATCTCCGAGTACGAGGCCTATTGCAGTCGTGAGGGTGTCGAGAACGGACCGACCGCTGCGGCGTCGCTGCGATACCGACTCCAATACGAGCGGGGCGATCTGGCCGATCTCGAACAGCTGCTCGAGATGATCATCGAGGCTCAGCCGGCGATTCCCGTCTGGCGCATGGCGCTGTGCGGGGTCTACCTGCAGACCGACCGGCCACAGCTCTGTACGCCTCACGTCGAGGCCGTCGTCGCTGACGACTTCGCCATGGTCCCACGCAATTCGGTCTTCCTGCTGACGTGTTCGAGCACGGCTCGAATCGCTTCGCAGGTCGGTGCGCTCCAGGCTGCGGAGGCGGCGTACCGATACGCCGCTCCGTTCGACGACCTGTTCCCGTTTGCCGGGACCCTCTGGGAGTATCCGATCGGCGTCGGTGTCGGTGCAGCGGCGACGGCACTCGGCTGGTACGACCTTGCAGAGCAGCACTTCGGACACTCGCAAGCGCTCTGCGAGCGAGCCGGCGCCACGACCTATCTCGTCGCGACACACGTTCACTGGGCCGAGATGCTCGTGCAGCGAGGCACACCCGGTGATGTCGATCGTGCGGTGCGATTGGCGACGACCTCGCTCGAGACGTCCGAGCGTCTCGGCCTCGCCTACATGCGCCGTCGCAGCGAGGCGATCCTCGCTCGCTGACCGGCGATCCTCAGCCGGTGGTGATCCCGCTCAGGTCGATGATCAGCACGCGCTGGTTCTCGACCACCGGGTTCACGCCGGCGTCGGGCGGCGACAGTTCCGACACGTCGATGGTGTTGCCGTCGCAATCGATGAAGTCACGCGTGCCGACCACTTGTTCGACGGTGCAACTCGAGTCGCGCCCGGCGGGGTATGCGTAGAAGATCTGCCAACCGCGTGTGGGGTCGTCGCCTTCATGGTCGAGGACGATGGTCCGTTCGCCGGTCGTCGTGTTGAGCCCGGGGAACAGGATCGGGCCGTCCTCCTCGACGATGCGCGAGGCGGACTCCACCGATCCGACGGTGAACCGGGTCGGGGCGAGCGTGTCGGTGACATCGGCGCCTCCCCGCGAGATCCACGCGGCGACACCCCAGGTGATCAACCCGATGAACACGAGAAACGCGATGCCCGCCAACACGGGTACGAGCGCCCGCGACCACGTGGACTTCAACCTGACCGGCCGCGCAGCGGCGTCGTTCGACACGCCCACAGTCTGCCGTGACGCAGCGTGTTACATCCGGGGTCTGACCCCGGATGTAACACGAGGTCGTTTCGGCGGATCGCTCACTCTTCACCTATGGTTCTTGCTTCGTGAAGCGCACGTATCGCATCGTCGTGGCGAAGCCGGGTCTCGATGGCCATGATCGTGGCGCCAAGACCATCACCCGGGCCCTGCGTGACCACGGTTTCGAGGTCATCTACACCGGCCTGCACCAGACGCCCGAGCAGATCGCAGAGACCGTGTTGCAGGAAGACGTCGACGGCGTCGGATTGTCGCTGCTCTCCGGAGCGCACCTGACCCTGTTCCCCCGTGTGATGGAGGAACTGCGAATACGCGACCTCGGGGACGTGCTGGTGTTCGGTGGTGGGGTCATCCCCGACGCCGATGCCCGAGCGCTCCGCGAGCAGGGAGTGGCCGAGATCTTCGGACCCGGGTCGTCGCTCAAGGCGATCGGCCTCTGGCTCGAGCAGGCGCTCGACGACCGCGAAACCGACTGAACTCAACCAAGAAAGCGAGCACCCACGTGGATCTCTTCGAGTACCAGGGCAAGCAGTACTTCGCCCGTTATGACATCCCGGTCAGCCGGGGTGGCCCCGCTGACACCGTCGACGAGGCGGTGAACGAGGCCGACCTGGCCGGCTACCCCGTCGTCGTCAAGGCACAGGTGCAGGTCGGTGGTCGCGGCAAGGCCGGCGGCATCAAGCTCGCCGCCAACGAGGCCGAAGTGCGCCAGCACGCCGGCAACATCCTCGGCATGGACATCAAGGGTCACGTGGTCAAGCGCCTCTGGATCGAGCAGGCGTCGGACATCGACGAGGAGTACTACGCCAGCTTCACGCTCGACCGTGCTGCCAAGAAGCATCTGCTGATGCTGTCCGCCGAGGGTGGCGTCGAGATCGAAACGGTCGCGGTGAGCAATCCCGACGCCATCGTCAAGCTCCACATCGACCCGGTCGACGGCCTCGACGTGGCAACGACCGCGTCAAGCATGTGTCGACGCGAAATTGCCCGAGCGAGCACTCGACGGTGTCGCCGACATCCTCGTGAAGCTGTACCGCTGCTTCACCGAGGGGGACTGCGACCTCGCCGAGATCAACCCGCTGATCCTGAAGCCGACCGGTGAGGTTCACGCACTCGACGCCAAGGTCACACTCGACAAGAACGCCGAGTTCCGTCACCCCGAGTGGGACGAATTCCGGGGCCTCACCGAGATCGACGAGCGCGAGAAGATGGCTGCCGAACCACGACCTGCAGTACATCGGTCTCGACGGCACCGTCGGCATCATCGCCAACGGCGCCGGCCTCGCGATGAGCACGCTCGACGTCGTCAACCAGGTCGGCGGCTCGGCCGCCAACTTCCTCGACATCGGCGGCGGCGCGAACGCCGACGTCATGGCCGGAGCACTCGAGGTCATCAACTTCGACGAGAACGTCCAGTCGATCCTCATCAACATCTTCGGCGGCATCACCCGCGGCGAGGAAGTCGCCAAGGGCATCGTCGAGGCGATGGGTCGTGTCGACCTGCGGGCGCCGATCGTCATCCGCCTCGATGGCACCAACGCCGACGAGGGTCGCGAGATCCTGCTCGACGCCGGCATCCCCGCGACAAGCTCACCTCCAAGCCGACCATGTTCGACGCCGCCCGTGCGGCCGTTGCATCGCGAACGGGGAACTAATCATGGCCATCTTCGTCAACGAGGACACCAAGGTCATCGTCCAGGGCCTCACCGGCGGCCAGGGCAAGTACCACGGCCTGCGCAACCGCGACTACGGCACCCAGGTCGTCGGCGGCGTCACGCCCGGCAAGGCGGGCACCGACGTCGACGGCATCCCGATCTTCGACACGGTCGCCGACGCCGTGGCCGCCACCGGCGCCACGGCGTCGTTCATCGCCGTGCCGCCGAAGTTCGCGTCGGGCGCGATCCTCGAAGCGGCCGCTGCCGGCATCGGCTTCATCGTGTGCATCACCGAGGGCATCCCCGCCCAGGACGAGGCGAAGGTCTACAACACGCTCGTGCGCGACTACCCGAACACCCGCCTGCTCGGCCCGAACTGCCCGGGCATCATCAGCCCCGGCAAGTGCAACATCGGCATCACCGCCGGCGAGATCGCCGAGGTGCCGTCGGCCGACGGTCCCAACGTCGGCATCGTCAGCCGTTCGGGCACGCTCACCTATCAGGCGCTGTACGAGCTGAAGCAGAAGGGGATCGGCGTGAGCACCTGCGTCGGCATCGGTGGCGACCCCGTGCCGGGCACGAACTTCATCGACTGCCTGAAGGAGTTCCAGGCCGACCCCGAGACCCACGCGATCATCATGATCGGTGAGATCGGCGGCTCGGCCGAGGAAGAGGCGGCGGAGTTCATCACGGCCAACGTCACCAAGCCGATGAGCGCCTACATCGCCGGCGTCACCGCACCCGAGGGCAAGAAGATGGGCCACGCCGGCGCGATCACCAGCGGTGGCAAGGGCACGGCCCAGGGCAAGATGGACGCGCTCGCCGCCGCCGGCGTGAAGGTCGGCCTCAACCCCACCGAGGCCGGCGACCTGATGGCCGAGATCGTCGCCTCACTCTGAGACCCGTGAACTCGTCGCGGACCTGTTCCGCAACGAGTTCCCGACAACGATCAGGTCGTGAGCGCCGGGGGATCCATCGGGGCGGCCGGCGGCGGTGGCGGCGGAGCGGCGTCGGCGTCGGCGTTGGCGAAGCTCGCCTTGAGCTTGTTCACGTCGGTGAGGTCGTTCAGGTTCCGCCCTCCGATGTGAACCCGAGGACGCGCCGACCGTTGCGATGATCGCCCAGATCAGGCGCCGTACATGCCCGTTCCGCGGTCGGCGAAGTCGAAACGAGCACCGAGCAGCAAGCAGAGCAGCATCAGCAGGGTGCCGAGTCCCGCCAGCCGAGCACGACGATCGGCCAGGGCTTGGACTCCGGGAGCTTGTCGATCCGGCGCAACGTCGAGCGCCCCGACGGCGACGATCAGAAGCCACGGGAGATCCGCCGGTGAAGAAGAAGTCGAACGGGCCGTCGCCCTCGCCGAGCCGAACCCGGTGTCGACCTTCCTCCACTCGAGGAAGAATCCGAAGAGAACATGACGGTGCCGCCGCCGATCTTCAACCAGTCGGTGGTCTTGAACTTGCTGATATCCATCTGTTTCCCCCCCGAGTCGATGTCGATGGTGTCCGTGTCCCGTTCGAACGTACACCTTGTCAAGCAGCTGAACGATGACCCTCGACACGCGCGTAACGTCGACCGCATGCCCATCGCGCTGCTGTCCGTGTACGACAAGACCGGGATCGTCGAGCTCGCCTCCGGTCTCCACCAGCTCGGCTGGACGATCGTGAGCAGCGGCGGCACCGCCAAGGCGGTGCTCGCCGCCGGCGTGCCCGCCATCGACGTGGCCGACCTCACCGGGGTGCCGGCGATCCTCGACCACCGGGTGGTGACCTTGCACCCGAAGGTGCACGGCGGCTCTGCTCGCCGATCCGACCAAGCCCGAGCACCAGGCCGACATGGCCGAGTACGGCATCCAGCCGATCGATCTCGTGGTCGTGAACCTCTACCCGTTCGCCGGCAGCCCGAGCATCGAGCTGATCGACATCGGTGGTCCGGCGATGGTGCGTGCCGCGGCGAAGAACCATGCGCACGTCGCGGTGGTCGTGACCCGGTCCGACTACGGCGGCGTGCTCGCCGAGGTGCGGGCCGAGGGCGGTCTCGGCGCGCCACCCGTCGCCGGTTGGCCCGCGATGCGTTCGTCACGATCGCCGCGTACGACGCGGCGATCGCGAACTGGTTCGACGAGCGGTGACGAGCCGGTGACGGCGCCGGCGACGTCCGCCGGCGATGCAGCTGTCGCTCACCCGGCAGCAGGTGCTGCGCTACGGCGAGAACCCGCACCAGCAGGGCGCCCGCTACCGCCCGGCCGGTGCCCGCAGTTGGTGGGACGACATGGTGCAGCACGGCGGCAAGGACCTCAGCTACCTCAACCTCTACGACACCGAGGCCGCGTGGAAGCTCGTGCACCGCTCGACGGGCCCGGCGTGCGTGATCGTGAAGCACGCCAACCCGTGTGGCGTGGCGATCGCCGCCGACCTGACGACGGCCTACGTGCAGGCCAACGCCTGCGATCCGGTGAGCGCGTTCGGTGGCATCGTCGCGCTCAACCGTGAGGTGACCGCCGACCTCGCCGAGGCGCTCGCGCCGGTGTTCACCGAGGTGGTCGTCGCGCCCGTCGTCCACCCGGAGGCGCTCGAGGTGTTCGCTCGCAAGGGCAACCTGCGCGTGCTCTCGGCCGCAGCCGTACGGCGTCGACGCTCGACCTGCGCGCGATCGACGGTGGTCTGCTCGTGCAGCAGGCCGACACGATCGACCTCGACCGGTCGCACTGGCAAGTGGTCACCGACCGCCCCGACCGCCGCCGCGCAGATGGACGACCTCGCCTTCGCCTGGACCGTGTGCGCCGCGGTCAGCAGCAACGCGATCGTGTACGCCAAGGACCTCCAGGCGTTCGGCATCGGGGCCGGCCAGCAGAACCGGCTCGGACAGCGCCGCATCGCGGCCGAGCGTTCGGCCGGTCGTGCCGACGGTGGCGTGTGCGCCAGCGACGCCTTCTTCCCGTTCCGCGACGGCCTCGACGCGGCCGCAGCCGCCGGCATCCGTGCGTCATCCAGCCGGGTGGCAGCGTGCGTGACAGCGAGGTGATCGCCGCCGCCGACGAGCACGGCATCGCGATGGTGTTCACCGGCGAACGCCACTTCCGCCGACCTGAATCGATTGGTCCGGATCGATTGGTCCGGCCTCACGGCACGCTGGAACCTGGCGATCGAGGTCGGCTGGACGCCAGCCTTGGTCGCTGGCGCTCCCGGCGGCGGGCGTGCAGGGCGCTGGAGTGTCCTTTGTCAGCCGGCGGCGGGTTCCGGGGCGGCGCCGAACTGGTTCGGACCGTTGGTGCCCTCGGCATCGCGCAGAACACGAGCAGGACGATCGCTCCGGCGAAGCGGGATCAGGCGCGAGCAGCGAGCAGCCACCCGGACTTGTCGGTGTCGTGCAGCCGACGGATGCCGACGGCGATCGATCGGCACGATCGCGCCGAGCGCGTACACGAAGTAGAGCACCAGGAAGATCGCCGGCGATGCTGCGCCAGGATCGCCAGCGCGATGTAGATCGCGCAAGTTCGCCAGCACGAACCACCAGAACTCGGCTCGCCCGGCCCGACCGTCGAACTTTGCGTACCGCTGGAGTACGACGGTCTTCCAGATGTTGATCATGTCCATGTGTGATTCGTCCCCTTGTTCCTTGACCCGGTCGGGTCGTCGCGGAACGTAGCACCTGCGATGGGTCGGTTGGTCGACCCACACGGTGGCAGGTCAGGCGACGTTGCGGTCGGTAGTTTGTCCGATGGCCCGAATCCCGACCCTGCTGGAGAACGGACGCACGTTGTCGTTCGAGTTCTTCCCGCCGAAGACGTCGGGCGCACACATGACCCTCGGTCGAACCGTGGCGGCGCTCGAGCCGCTCCACCCTGATTTCGTGTCGATCACCTACGGCGCGGGGCTCCGACCGGCACCGAACCGGTGACGTCGTCGAGTGGATGCGGTCAAGACGCCGTGGGTTCCGATGCCGCACCTCACCTGCCGCGGTCACTGCCGGCCGACGTCGCTGACTCCTCGACAACTATCAGCAGATCGGCATCGAGAACATCCTGGCACTCGGCGGCGATCCACCGGCCGACGGCCGCGACGAGGCGGCGACTACCACTACGCCATCGAGCTGCTCGAGGACGTGGTAGCGGCGGGCTGCTTCGCCGTCGGTGTCGCTGCGCATCCGGAGGTCCATCCCCGCTCGCCTGATCGCGACACCGACCGTCGCCACCTGGCCGACAGCTCTCGATC